>NZ_JANQBD010000001.1 GCF_024722015.1 Paenibacillus radicis (ex Xue et al. 2023)
GCGTCTGTGTAGATGTTGCCTTCCAGATTCCGCATACCGTCGGCCTATCTCAATGTTAGTCAATTTCGGGGCTCCGTCACTTTTCAGGCCTACTGCCTGACTGTCTACGCTTAGCACTCAACATTACTGCTGATAGCCCAAGACTCGCTATTGGCAACGCGGCTGCACGTTCTACCAAGCAGGGGTTCCACCTGCTAAATTACACGACCTTGCCCGGTCGCTCGCGGAAATCCGACTTCCGCTATCATCTTTAATTGGAGGCTTCAGATTAAATAACGGAATTTTCAGTTCCGTTCAGAACCTTAGAGCAGATAGCTGCCTCCCCGCTATCCGATTATAAAACGGAACTCACCTGATCATAGAATACGTAGCAATCTCAAGCATTGATTAATGCTCAGAACTTCGAAAAGGGTACCCCTGATTTCATACTTTATTGGGGTTAAAAACTTAAATTTTCTAATATGTTGAGAATTTCGCGGTGTCCTTGGTGTACCCATTACGTGTGTGCTGGGAAGGGATGAATGCGGGTTTCCCGCCGCAGTTCTTTGCATTGCTTCTTTCCTGACTAACCCATATTCAAGCCATGCATTCGCTCTGCTCGTGGGTATCGACTGACCGCCATGCAATGCCGCAACACACGCCCAGGATTCGCACGCGTTGGAAAAGATAAGCCTCTCACAAAAAACCGGGAGCATTTGCTCCCGGTATCCTTCCATACTCTGGTTTCTTATACATTAATCCAAGGAGATTGTTGGGATCTAACTTTATTAGAGCTGCTGCGACGCTTTTTTTGAGCTAATTTTCTTATAGAAGCTTCTGTTGAAGTACCGGCTCTTTTGGAAGCTTTTGCACTCTTTACCTTAGCTTTTTCCTCATTGCTGGAAACTATTGTTGGGGTCTCTATCCGCTGAGCAGGCTCAACGCTTATATTGGCTCGGTCATGGCAGCCGCAATTGCAGTGCGTTTTGACATTGGCAGTTCCAAATGGAGTTCCCGCAGTTCCGAAGGGAGACTCGTAGGTTGGATAAGCAGGAAAACCCTGCGAAGGAAAACCTGGACCCGGAAAAGCGTTAGTCATAGCAAATGCATCATAAGGTGAATGGAAGCAAGGAGCTTCCATTCCTGGCATCATCGTATTCGGATAGGGAGCTTCCATTCCTGGCATCATCATATTCGGATAGGGAGCTTCCATTCCCGGCATCATCATGTTCGGATAGGGAGCTTCCATTCCCGGCATCATCATGTTCGGATAGGGAGCTTCCATTCCTGGCATCATCATGTTCGGAAAAGGAGCTTGCGGATAATGCTGGCTCGCATTAACTAATGAAGGATGCTCAGCCATCGGAAACTCGGAAAAAGGACTAAAAGAATATGGCATTGCCTGTGGATAAGACGGGAAAGCCGGTCCTCCGCAACCGCAATCGTTGAAGCTGGGCTGTTGTGGGGGCATGAAATAGGCGGGCATAGTTGATGTTTCCGGATATGCATGAAAAGGCATATTGTCTGCCGCAGGCATTTCTTGATAGGAAGGCTGCGACGGCATTGTCCACGATTCATAATCGAATGAAAAGACTTCTGTCGCAGGCACTTGAAACTGCTGGAACAAATCCATATGGGGCGCTTCTTGCATTTGCATTTTTGTATTTACTTCTGGCATTTGCATCATGTTTGCTACCTCTGGCATTTGCGCCTTATTTACTACTTCCGGCATTTGCATCATGTGTGCCACTTCTGGCATTTGCGCCTTATTTGCTACTTCCGGCATTTGCATCATGTTTGCCACTTCCGGCATTTGCGCCTTATTTGCTACTTCCGGCATTTGCGTGTTAGCTGCTACTTCTGGCATTTGCGTTTTTTCCGGAATCGTTGGAAGTTGGGCTATCGGCTGAACGTTTTCATTATTTGCATTCGGTTCAGGTGTTTCAATCACAGGCGATGGAACAGCAGGTGCCGGTATCGCAGGCTGTGCCTTAGGATTGTAAGAATGTCCATGGTGCTCATGCTGGTGCTGATGGGGTTTAGTCGGAGACTTCAACTTTGGAATGTAGACGACCTCTCCGGTCATCAGTACATTAGGATTTTTCAGCTGTGGATTAGCTTCAATCATTTCGTGTAAAGGAATATTCCACGCTTTTCCCAGCTTCCACAGAGTATCCCCTTGTACTACAACATGCTTATAAAGATAATCAGTCGGTGGGACTACCGGCTTTGGCGCATTAGGGATTTTCACCTTCATGCCCACTTCAATGACATTTGGATCGGCGATTTGTGGATTATTTTCGATTAACTTATCCAGTTCTACGTTATACTTGTTAGCTATATCGTATAGAGTATCGCCTTTCTTTACCATATGAATCTTCACTGCATAACCTCCTTCAGTTTTTCGTAAGATGCCTTCCGTCCACCTGTCCACTTGATTCCAAGGTTTTCCAGAGAGGTCTCTCGACAAACATACGCTTCGTTTGCATGGATTTTGGAGTCGCAATGCCGGTTTAGCCCAAGTAATCCGCATTGTTTCCCAGCACACATGCACCAAAACAAAATGACATTACAGTTTATGCAGGAAGGTGGGCATTTGACCATGGATTGAGAAAAAAATGCAAAAAAAGAACCTGCGCGCCATACTTCGCACACAGGTTCTTTCCAATTGAAGCTTAATTATTCGTAAACCTTAACACCGTCAATCTCAACAAGCTTGCGGAACTCTTTGAGCAGATTCGTTGTGATCGGACCTGCTTTACCTTCGCCGATTGTTCTTGCATCAACCTCACGAACCGCAATAACCTCAGCAGCCGTTCCTGTAAAAAATACCTCATCAGCCACATAAACATCATGCAGAGTAAACGGCTCTTCCTTTACTTTGTACCCAAGCTTATCGCTGATTTCAATGATAGCAGCACGTGTGATTCCTTCCAATGCGCCACAATAGCATGGTGGCGTGAAAATAACGCCCCTTTTTATTATAAAGATGTTATCCGATGAACCCTCAGCCACATAACCTTGTGAGTTCAACATAATCGCTTCTCCTACCCCGGCTAAATTCGCTTGAATTTTCACCAATATATTGTTCAGATAGTTTAACGATTTGATCTTTGGATTCAGCGCATCCGGAACATTACGGCGTGTCGACACCGAAACGGTTTTTAGCCCGTTGATATAGGCTTCCTCCGGATAAATTGACAGCTGCTCCACGATAATAATGACATTGGCTTTGGGGGAGCGGCGCGGGTCCAGCCCCAGATCTCCAGGTCCACGAGAAACTACAAGACGTATGTAGCCATCACGCAGCTCATTGCGGCGAATGGTTTCGTTAAGAACTTCCTGCATTTCGCTTTGCTTTAATGGAATATCAAGCATAATTGATTTGGCCGAATCGTATAGTCGGTCTAAATGCTCCTTGGATTTAAAAATGTTGCCGTTATAAATCCGAATTCCTTCAAAAATCCCATCACCGTACAAAAATCCGTGATCATAGACAGAAATTTGTGCATCTTCCTTGCTCACGTACTTGCCGTTTAAGTAAATGACTTGTGCCATATAACTTCTTTACACCTCCGAATGAGTAGGTTCAAAAGAATAAGTGGGATAGCAGCCTAATATACGAACCTGACAGCCAATCGCTTCAATTTCTTGAAGAGCTGCAGGGAGTAGAACAGAATCCATTGAAGCCTCAATGTCAATAAAAAAGTAATAAGTGCCCAATTTCTTTTTCGTAGGCCTCGACTCGATTTTGGATAGATTGATACGACGCCACGCAAAGGCTGACAGCATCTGATGCAGCGCCCCCGGATAATCATCCGGCAAAGTCACAAGAATCGTTGTCTTGATTGCAAGAGGCTGTCCCTTCAGCTGAAGCGGTTCCTGGCCAATGAGAACAAATCGTGTAAAGTTATTTTGGTGATCCTGCACGCCTTGCGCCCAAGTCTCAAGACCATACAAGGCGCCTGCGGACAAAGGAGCAAGTGCTGCCACATCCGAGCGGCCTAATTCTTTCACAAGCCTTGCCGCTTCTCCGTTGCTGCCAACCTGCTCCAGCTCAACATGCGGCAAATAACGCTGCAAAAACTGCCGGCATTGCGTCAATGTGACGCTATGCGAGACGATCTTTGTCAAACCCTCACAGTCCATCTCAAGCGATTCTCCCGCAGGTTTAACTCCATGCAGGCTAATCGAAATGGGATACACCCATTCCGCCTGCATGGGTAGATCAATTTCATTGGCAAGCCAATCCAGATGCAATCTCACAGAGCCGTCAAACGTATTCTCAATAGGAATGACACTGTAGTCGCTCTCACCGTCCACCGTCGACATAAATACATCGTCAATCAGGCTGCAGTTTACGTATTCGAAAGCATCTGTCCCCAGAAAATGATGCGCTGATTCTTCAGTGAACGTACCTGGTCCCAAAAGCGCGATTCGCTTCATGCTCGGACCTCTCCTTTGATGTTTTCGAATAATGTACACCTTTCATCAAAGTGTGTCAACACTTGCACGCCACTGCTCGCTGGCTTCAGCCACAGCAGTGTTGCTTCGATCTGCTCGCCGCGCAGCGTGCCCTGCAGGAACTGCTCCAGCTCCTCCTTGCGGGAGCTGTCACGCTCTACGAGCGCGAGCATCGTCGGCCCCGCTCCGCTCAAGGCAACCCCGAGCGCGCCGTGATCCGTCGCCTCGGCGAGAATTTGCCCAAGCCCCGGAACAAGCGGGGCTCGGTAAGGCTGATGCAGCGCGTCTTTCATCGCGCGCGGGATCATATCGAGCCGCCCTGTGCAGAGGGCGGCAACCAGCACGGATGAATGCCCGACGTTGTAAACGGCATTCGCCAGGCTCTGCTCGCGCGGCAGCACATGCCGCGCCTTCTCTGTCGACAGCTGGAAGTGTGGTATGGCCACCAACACTTCCAGCCTGTCATCGGGCTCGACGCGGATATGCTCCGCGCGTTCGCCATCCCAGAAGGCGACGACCAAGCCGCCAAAGAGCGATGCCCCGACATTATCGGGATGCTGCTCCAGCTCCGTCGCCATTTGAAACAGGGTGTCATCGGACAAGGGACTGCCGATGAGTGCATTAGCCGCGGCTAAACCGCCAACGATGGCCGCCGCGCTGCTGCCAAGCCCCCTTGTCAGCGGAATATCGCTGTACATCGAAATTTCCAGCTCCGGAATCTGAACTCCGGCCTTTTCAAACACCATTTGAGCCACTTCGTAGATCAAATTCGATTTATCCGTCGGTATCCCTTTCATCTGATCGCCGATCAGATGAATCTTCGTTTCCGCAGCTTCGCTCATTTCTATCCATGCATATAAATCCAGCGCCATCCCCAGAGTATCAAATCCCGGGCCTAAGTTCGCAGTACTTCCCGGCACTTTGACTCGTACTTTTCTACTGCCTATTTCCATCTTACGACTCCTTTAGCCCTGCAGCTTTTGAATAACTACCATAAACAGCAAACAGCCTCATCTGAAACCTTATTAGCCAGTCTTAGCCCTCAACCCGGTAAACACTCTTGATAGCGTGGACTACGTCCATCGCTTCGAATTGATTCAACACTTTTTTCATAGCTGCTTGATTGGCATCATGGGTAATAATGATAATTTCCGCATTAGGATTCAATGAATTCGGATGCTGCAGCACAGATTCCAAGCTCACCTCATGCTGGGCAAAAACCTGCGTGATTTGCGCAAGCACACCTGCTTTATCTGCCACATGAAGCAAGATAAAGTTTTTCGAAGCGATTTGCTCATCCGTTTTCATTTTCTTTTCCTTGTATGGAGCAAAACCGCGCTGACCGTTAATCCCCAGCTTCAGATTGCGAACTACTGCAACCAAGTCAGCTACGATCGAAGTTGCGGTTGGCATTTCACCTGCACCCGGACCGTAGAACATAGTTTCACCCACAGCTTCACCATACACATATACGGCATTGTAAACTCCATTCACAGATGCCAATGGATGCGACGTCTTCACCATCGTAGGCTGCACGCTGATACTAATGTGGTCATCATTACGCTCTGCGATGCCTAGCAGCTTAACTTCGTATCCCAATCGTTTGCCATATGTGATGTCCTCTTTGGTCACTTGGCTGATACCTTTAACTGTCACATCACTCAAAGAAACGTTAGCATGAAAACCTAATGTGCCAAGAATCGTCATTTTACGTGCAGCATCAAAACCTTCTACATCTGAGGTCGGATCAGACTCTGCATAGCCAAGCTGCTGGGCTTCCTTCAACACATCATTATAGGCTGCACCCTCTTGACTCATTTTTGATAAAATATAGTTGGTTGTCCCATTTACAATTCCCATAATTTTAGTGATACGGTCTGAAGAGAATCCTTCAACCAATGTGCGGATAATAGGAATTCCTCCAGCCACACTAGCTTCATAGAAAACATCGCAGCCCTTTTCGGCAGCTTTAGCCAAAATTTCCTGCCCATGCAGCGCCATTAAATCTTTATTAGCCGTTACAATATGCTTGCCTCTGTCCAGAGCTTCCAGCATATACTTTTTGGCCAGATCAATTCCGCCCATCACTTCCACAACTATATCTATTTCAGGGTTTTCAATAACATCCCACGGATTCTCAGTCAGCTTGTCAGCAGAAACAGCAATGTTTCTCGCCTTGCTTTTATCCTGAACCAAAATTTTCTCAATTTCAATTGCCGCACCAGTCTGGCTAAGCAAATCCTGCTGATGACCCTCCACTATACGTACCACACCGGTTCCAACAGTACCAAGTCCCAGTAATCCCACTTTAATTGGCTTCATATTGAGTTCCTCCTCCATTTTTTACTATCCTTGGCCGACCAATGTAGCTCTGCTGACACCGTCCTGATCACGCAACCGCTCCAGTAAGAAAGCTACATTCTCGCCCATTTGTGAAGTTTCCACCGAAATAACCACATTCGCCACACCTTGAAGCGGAATCGTTTGATGAATCGTCAGCACATTCCCCTCGAGTCCGGCAATCATAGCCAAAACTCTGGATAAAATGCCTGAACGATGCTCCAGATCCATGGAGATAGTTACAATCCGCTCCCGATCCAGCTTACTCAGTGGAAAAATGCCATCTTTATATTTGTAAAAGGCACTTCGACTCAATTCAACCTGCTCTACCGCTTCATGAATGGTCTTCACTTCTCCGCGGGCTAGCAGTTCCTTTGCATGGACGGTTTTTACTAGTGCTTCAGGCAAAATATCCTCCCGAACCAAATAGTAACGTTCATGACCGTCAGGCTTGATTTCTGCTGCTTTTTTATCCAGCACTGTAACAGTCCTCTCTAGAAAGACGAATGTTTCTACATAGTGGACATTATATCGAAAAGAATGCAATACGGCAATAGGCTTTTTACAAGTCAGTACAGGTGTCATCAAATTTCCACAACTGTACGCTATCCAAGCTGAACTTATCCGTGATAAAGTGGGAAAAGAACCCCAAGCTCGGGTAGAAACCGTAAACCCGCTCTATGCAGAAAAGGAGAGAATGCGCTTGTTCCGAACACGCATGATCGCTACCGCAATGCTGTTTAACGGCAATGACTTATTGATGATGAAAAGATCGCTTAGCCGCACCTTAAATCCCGGCATGTGGGCTTCTGTAGGCGGCCATATGGAGCCGGAAGAGATAAATGATCCTCGCGCCACTTGTCTGAGAGAAATTTATGAGGAAACTGGCTTGTGTGAATCTGAAATTTCGGATTTACGATTGAGGTACATTCTAATTCGCATCAATCAGCAGGAAGTACGTCAGCAGTTTATCTACTCCGGTCATGCAGCAAGAAGAGATGTTTTGCAAACCGATGAAGGCGTGCTCCATTGGATCCCCCGGGAGGAAGTATTGAACCGCGAGATCCCTTTTATATTTCACTGCCTGCTGGAACATTATTTACAGATCGGGCCCGCTCCCCATATTTGGGTAGGAACAGCCGGATTTACCGATACAGCTAAACCAACCGTTCATTGGACTGCCTTGAGCGATCCAAACACCGTATGACTGGCTAAACATCAAAAACCGTAGGAACGAATCCCTACGGTTTTTTGGATTGAAATTCATTCTGATTTCACACTTCCCTATACTTTAGTTCAGCTTTCCTTTTATTTTAGCTACAGCTTCAGGCTGCCACCCGGATAACTCACAAATAAGCGCGATGTCAAATCCTTTCTCGAGCATCGCTTTTACCACATCAGCTTTTCCTTGCGTCATACCTTGCTCTATCCCTTGACGTAACGCATTGCTTTCAATCTCATCGAGAGTTTTATCCAGATTTGAAATCACTTTTTCCACACCCTTTTGTTTAATTTCCGAAAGGATAAAGGCAACTTCGTCCTCTACTTGAAGCGGAAGCTTACGGGCTAACTTATGCATAAGCCAAGTTAAAAAGGTCTGCAGTTGAGGTTCGGTCATTTGTTCCATTGCACCAACCAATGATCTTAATCGCTGGTTTAGTAAGTCCATGTCCGCTTTTTGTTCCAACAAAAAAGCAGCTCCGATTACATTGGACAATTTCAACAAATCACTTTCCCTATACCGCTGAACATCCAGAAGTATATACTCAAAATCTACTATACTTTTCCCAAACAGTTCATCTCCATGAACCGTTTTTCGAAAACTTTGATTGGCCGTCCAAGCTGCCTCACCATTATAAATTACAATCGGAATAATTGCCGGAAGATAAAATCCCTTCCTACTGGCTATTTCTTTGGATGTATTTTTTAATACATCACGCCAGATCTCAGTCTGATATAATAGCAATCGATATGGCATTTGAAAGTCAACTGTCGATTGTAATTCCATCAATATATATAAAATAATATCTTGCTCCTGCAACTCCAATCGATAAACCAGATCCGCTTCCTTCTCACTAAAATCAGGAAGAACATAAGATTTATCAATGGCAACAAGCTTCGATTCATCCACCTTGCTTACCCAGCCTTGATCGACAAAGGATCGAAGTAATTGGACAAAAATTTGCTTACTTGATAATAGATACTTATACCCTTTGTCATGTGGTTGATGAATAGAAAATGGAGTATTTTCCTGCATTCTACAACTCCTTAACAAGCAGATCGATAATTTATTATATCATATGAAACCTTACAAGCGAATTGATAGTAACAAGTTTATAAAAGAAATTAATTTGCCTGTCGAGGACGAAATTCACTTTTGTTGCTCAACTCCCGCCATTTATCCAGCATCTTTTGAGCCTCTCCGCGCTGCAGCAGCGAACGCGCCAACTGAAAGCCTTCTTCATAGGAGCCTACTTTATCAAACCAATACAGTCTCAGTCCCGCATTAAAAACGACATGCTCCCGTTCGTTCCGCACCTCTTCGGAGTCGTCCCCTCCTATTATTCGAGTCAGCAGCCTTAACTGCTGCTCCTTCGTGCATTTTTCCAAAGGATCCCCTCGAAAGCCAAAGGTTGCCGGATCGATGCTGTTGGATTCATCTCCCCATGCCGTGACCTTACGGATCGAGCTTAATTTATAAAGCGGCAAATCCTCGGATCCTTCAATCCCCTGTACAATGTACGCTGTCTCAAAGCCCGATTGCGGCAGGAGGTGGATCAAATGATTCATTGCCGTTTTATGATTTACACCAATAATTATATTCTGTGAGTGGATCGGATTAATAACTTTTTCAACTGTATTAAAAAAGGTTCTTAGTCCCATCTGCTCACGAACTGCGCGAACACGTCCAAATGGCGGACAAATCAGATCAGTCCAAATAAAACCGATATGGAGATTTATAAAGATTTTCTCCCATTCTCTGGCCTCCAGCTCCACTTGAATACCGAGTCCCTCCAAAAGCTCCTTTAAAGATAAGCCCTGCTTGGGAGGCAGAGATTCGCTGCCATGCAGCACCTGCGGAAAGCCTACAGAAGCAATGAGCAGACTGACAGGAATGGTTATAGGAAAATAGTGCCTTCCATCGTACGGTCCAGCACAATTAAGTGAATTTGAGAAAGAACGGTAAGGTAATGAATATTTACGAAAAACATCAATAAATCCCATCATTTCTTCATCTGCTTCACCCTTCATCCGCATGGCCATTAAAAATGCAGCCGTTTGAGCATCTGTCGATTCTCCTCGGGCGATAGTGTGAGCTGCGGCAACCGCTTCATCATAGGTAAGATTTCTCGATCCTAGCTTACCTGTACCTATCGCCTTGATCCATTGCTTCATGATGTGCACCTCATTTCAAGTCTTTTGGAAATACTAGCTGCCATAAACCAACATAAACGTCAAATTCGCAAGCAGAAATATCTGCTTACGAATCGAGCCAAACCGTCCAAGCACCTTAGGATGGATTGATTTGCACCGCACATACTTTGAATTCGGGCATTTTGCAGGTCGGATCCAACGCTGGGTTGGTCAAACGGTTGATGCACTGATCATCTCCCCAGTGAAAGGCGACAAAAACGGTATCCGGCCTAATTTTATGCGAAAATTTGACCTTGAGCCGAATCGTTCCCCGCTTGGAAGTAACCTTCGCGTGCCCTCCATTCACGAGTCCGATTTCATCTGCCGAATCCGGATGAATTTCCAGCAGCGGCTCAGGATATTTGGAGTTCAACTCGGATGTATTTCGTGTTTGCACTCCAGATAAGTAATGCTGCAGAACACGACCGGTAGTTAACAAATAAGGATACTTACGTGTAGCCACTTCCTTCGGATTTTGGTGCTCGATCGGAGTCAATTGCGCTCGGCCGTCGTCATGTTCGAATCGGTGTTCAAACATTCTCGGTGTCCCGGGATGCCCTTCCTCAGGGCAGGGCCAGAACATGCCGTGCTGCTGCTCCAGCAACGAATAAGTCATGCCGTAATAATCCGCCTTGCCGCCTTTGGACGCCACTCTAAGCTCATTAAATATTTCTTCTGCCGATTGGTAAGGGAAATATTTGCCCTTACCCAATACAGAAGCTATATCGCAAACAATTTTCCAATCCAAACGGGCTTTTCCTGGCAAAGGCTTCAAGGCTCTACGAACCAGGACACGACCTTCAAGCTGCGTCATAGTCCCTTCATCCTCCAAATAAGCGGAGCCCGGGAGCAAGATATTCGCTAGGCGCGCTGTCTCGGATTCAAACAGGTCTATAACCAACAGAAATTTTAATTTCTTTAAGGCCCTCTCAACCAAGTGGCTGTTCGGATTCGATACTATTGGGTTTGAGCCAAGAATGATAAGCCCTTTGATCTCACCACGGTCTATGGCCTCCATCATTTCGTAAGCCGATACCCCCTTGCGGGGCAGCTCTTCTTCGGGAACTCCCCACACCTTCGCTATATAAGCCCGATGCTCGGGATTCTCAATCAGACGGTAGCCTGGAAGCTGATCTGCCTTCTGGCCGTGCTCCCGCCCTCCTTGACCATTAGCTTGGCCGGTAATAGCACCATAACCACAGCCTGGCTTACCGATCTTGCCGGTAACCAATACAAGATTAAGAAAGTTGCGTACATTAGCTACTCCGCTTGCATGCTGCTCCACGCCTCTTGCTGTAAATATCATTCCGGTCTCCGCTTGACCATACATTCGCGCTGCCTCTGCAATTAATTGAGGGGAAACTCCCGTTAACGCAGCCACCTCGGATAATGATATTTTATTAACATGCTCCACAAGCTCAGCGTATCCGTTAGTCCTGCTTTCAAGAAAACCAGGGTCCGTGTAACCTTCATCCAAAATGACCTTAAGCATTCCATTGACTAGAGCCGCATCATACCCCGGTTTCACCTTGAGATGCAGATCCGCTATCGAGCAGGTCGCTGTTTCTCTTGGATCTATAACAATGATTTTGCAGCCTTCCTGTCTCGCTTTCCGGAAATACTGCATAATCGTAGGTTGGCATTCGGCTATGTTGGTCCCCGCTAAAATAATGCATTTCGCTAGAGGCACTTCAGTCAATGGGTTCGACAGCCCACGGTCAATTCCAAAAGTAAGATTCGAAGCTCCTGCCGCTGCCGACATACAGAATCGTCCATTGTAATCGATGTACTTGGTTTGCAGAGCAATTCTCGCAAATTTCCCAAGTACATAACATTCCTCGTTCGTTAAGGATCCACCACCATATACTCCTATGGAATCATTTCCATACTTCCTCTGAAGAGTCTGCAATTGTTCTCGAATTTTTTCCAATGCCGCATCCCATGAAACCTTTATAAGCTTGCCTTTCTCACGAATCATAGGATATTTCAATCGACCTTCGTCAACTGCATGCACATGGGCGTTTAAACCTTTAACGCAAAGCCTCCCGTCTGTCACCGGATCCTCTTTGTTCGGGGAAACAGAGTACCGGCTTACCATGATAGACTTTTCTTCATGCAAATTCATTGTGCACTGCACACTACAATAAGGACATTCTGTTTTAGTCGTTATCTCTCGCCGAGCCATAGCAGCCTGCTGCTTCTGAAAATGCTTAAGAAATTCGTTCATCTACTCACTCACCTTATTTCTTCTGCCTCGTTGAAATTGTTGGAGCTTCATTAGTACTTTACGCCAGAGCCAGATGCTGCCCAAGCTTTTCTCCAGCTCCGGGTTACCGCATAGAACACAAGGGTCATGACCAAAACAATCGATGCGATAACAATAAAACCTGTTACATGAGATCCTGTTGCTTGCTTTAAAGGGCCCAGTATATTATTCGGGAGAAAAAATCCGCCAAAACCGCCAACCGCACCTACAATCCCTGTTACAAGCCCAATTTCTTTTGGAAAACGCTGAGGTACGAGCTGAAATATCGAACCATTCCCCATCCCCAAGCAAGCCATCATTACACTAGTAATTAAAAGCATAACCATGAAGGAGCTAGGCATCGTTGACACCAGGAACGCACAGATGGTAACAACCGAATACAAGATCAGCATAAACCGCATACCACCAATTTTATCTGCAATATATCCTCCGATGGGTCTAAACAAGCTGCCTGCGATGACCGTGATTGTAACCAGATAACCAATTTGAACTCTACTTAAGCCATCGGCAACCGTTTTATCACCATACACATCATAAAAGAAAATACTGAAATAATTGGAGAAACCAACAAACCCGCCGAACGTTATTGCATAAAAAGCGCTAAACCACCAGGTATCTATATTTTTAAAAGCCGACATGTAATCCTTAAGACTCTTGGGCGCCGGTTGATTAGGACTATCTTTAGCCATAAACGTATATACGATTAAAACCAGCACCAACGGAATGATACATAGACCGAAAACATTGTGCCACCCCATAGTAGCTGCCAATTGAGGTCCAAAGAAAGTCGCCAAGGCAGTGCCGCTGTTTCCCGCGCCAGCTATACCCATTGCCAACCCTTGATATTGGGGCGGGTACCAGCGGCTAGCGAGTGAAAGTGATACTGCGAAGCTTGCGCCTGCGATACCTAGCAAGAAGCCAAGAGCTTGAACTTGATTTAAGCTCGTTCCTCCAAGCCAGCCCCAAGCTAAGGGAATTATGGTTAATATCATTCCAATAATCCCTGCTTTTCTAGATCCGATACGATCCGCTAACACCCCCATAGGAATACGGAAAATCGATCCGCCTAGTGTAGGAATGGCAACCATCGTCGCTTTCTGAACGTCTGTTAGTCCAAAGTCTTTGGTAATGTACAGCGATAAGGCTCCACATAAAACCCAAATCATAAAACTCACATCAAAATAGAGAAATGCTGACATTAAACTCGGGAAATGACCCGATTTTTTAAAGCTTTTCACATCCATAACCTATAGCCTCCAAAATTCTTTAGTTATATTTGATTTTAATGTTCGATTTAAGTTAGGTTTCATGACATATTTATAATATACATTCGAAATGAGAAAAGTTCAATGGTCTTTTTATGAAAAGTTCACGTTTTCTTTATTATTTCGCAGTAACATTCTTATTTATTAACTAATGGTCATTCATTCACGAACATTGTAATAATAAATCGTAATTTCCATTCGTTTTTTTGTCAATTTTACATAAAACAAGAGCACTAACCTCACATCATTATGACGTGTGGCAAGCGCTCCTGAATTTCTTATTCAGCCATATATTCATTCTCTCTCAACAAATTCAAATTCAAAATCGCCAATTCGAACCGTTTGTCCATCCTTTGCACCACGTTCACGTAAAGCTTGATCGATTCCTTTTTTACGCAATATGCGAGCAAAGCGAGTTATTGACTCTTGAGTGCTGAAATTAGTTCGCTTGATAAGCTTCTCAATGCTAGGGCTTTCCACCACGAAAGCTTCATTATCCCGACGTATGATGTAATCTTCATCATCTTTGGCCTCTAGTTTATATACTTTACGCTCGGACAAATCTACCAAGTCTTCTACCAATGGCATCTCCGGAATCGTCTCCAGCAGATCTGCAACTTTGTACAGCAGCTCCTGAACCCCATCCTTCGTCACCGCAGAAACAGGTTTAACGAGAACATCCGGATTAATTTCCGCCAATCGGCTTGTAAATGCAGCCAGGTTCTCCTCCGCTTCAGGCATATCCATTTTATTAGCAGCTACAATTTGCGGACGACCTTCCAGCTTGGCGTTATACAACTTGAGCTCATCATTGATCTTTATCCAGTCATCAAAAGGATCTCGCCCCTCTGTTCCCGCCATATCAATAACATGCACAATAACTCGTGTACGCTCGACATGCCTCAGAAACTCATGACCAAGCCCGACTCCTTGATGGGCTCCTTCGATCAACCCTGGCAAATCAGCCATAACGAAGCTTCGGCCATCCCCGACATCCACCACACCTAAATTAGGAGTCAGTGTTGTAAAATGATACGCGCCAATCTTTGGCTGAGCCGCAGATACGACTGAAAGCAAGGTTGACTTACCAACACTTGGGAATCCAACCAATCCTACATCCGCCATCACTTTAAGCTCCAGCACAAGCCAGCGCTCCACGCCTTCTTCACCATTCTCAGCAATTTCCGGAGCCGGATTGTTCGCCGTTGCGAATCGGGTATTACCGCGCCCTCCTCGCCCTCCTTTGGCCACAATCACCTCTTGCCCATGACGTGTCAAATCAGCCAAAATTTCCTGAGTGTCATCATCGATAACAACCGTTCCCGGCGGCACTTTAACAATCATATCTTCGGCATTAGCGCCATGCTGGCTCTTATTGCGCCCTTTGACTCCGCGATCAGCTTTGAAATGCTTCTGATAACGGAAATCAATCAATGTCCGCAATCCTTCTTCTACCCTAAATATTACGTCGCCACCATTGCCCCCGTCGCCACCACCAGGTCCACCTTCAGGGACATACTTTTCTCTGCGGAAGGCAACAAGACCATCGCCTCCATCGCCGCCCTTAACATATATCTTCGCTTTATCCAGAAACATAAATTCACCTCTTATAGCGCAACCATCACTCTAATTCCAGCCAAGTCGGTTGCCGCTTGATAGTGCAGCCAACAGGCTATGCTTCAGCCAGATTGGTTGTCACTTATGTACAGAATGGTACTTCTATATACATAGCCGCATGCCGTTCATCCAGCAGCTGTATGTCCCATTTTACCGTTTGAATGGATTCAAACATTACTTTCTCCAGCTCAGCAGCGAGAATGCCAGCTCCTATCAAGCCTTGGTACCGC
This sequence comes from Paenibacillus radicis (ex Xue et al. 2023), assembly GCF_024722015.1. Classification (GTDB taxonomy): domain Bacteria; phylum Bacillota; class Bacilli; order Paenibacillales; family NBRC-103111; genus Paenibacillus_S. The sequence goes on from NZ_JANQBD010000001.1 coordinate 15,576, forward strand.
ATCTCGATTAGTAATAAATCTGACTTCTCTATTAATTTAACCACGAGGCTATGAAGCCCGTCGTCCTTAAAGACGGAACTGCTTTTAAATACCTGAATCAAGCCCATTAGCAGCCTGCACAAACCTTGTGAGTCCAATGGCAGTTCATTCAAATGAACTTCCCGCTCCATTTCAATCTCTAACAATAAATCCTTTACCTCTGCCTGAAAGGATAGCAGGTAGACAATCAGCTCAGTATTTCCTAATTTTGAAATAAAACTTTCCTGCTGGACCTTATTTTTTATTTTCTCCATAAGGTCTTCTAATTTATCATACTTTTTTAATTTCACATAACCAAATAACAATTGAATTTCATTCATCCAATCGTGACGATAATGGTTAAATAGGCGGATTAATCGGAGATTGGGATCAACTCCTGCATCTTCGCTATCCAATGCATGTTCTAAGTTGCTTTGTTTCCCGGCAGTTTCTTCACTCTTTGTCCGATCTGACTTCATGAGCACCTCTCCGATTCGTATAACCTGATTCTAACCATACAATCAATTGAATGTAAATATGCTATTTTTCTTTTCCCCACAACCCACGAATACATGAAAAAACCCCAGCGATACTGGATCGCCGGGGTTATCGTCGATGATGGTATTACACTTCTACAGCTGCAGCTACAGGAGCCACAACAACTGGGTAGACGCTAACCTTTTTGCGATCGCGACCCAAACGCTCAAACTTCACAACGCCTTCAATCTTTGCAAACAACGTATCATCGGAACCGATGCCCACGTTATTGCCCGGATGAATTTTGGTGCCGCGTTGACGAACCAAAATGCTTCCTGCTGTAACTTGTTGGCCGTCTGCACGCTTCGCGCCAAGACGTTTACCAATGCTGTCACGACCATTCCTAGTGGAACCTACACCCTTCTTGGATGCGAACAACTGAAGATTTAATTGTAGCATGGATGTCTACCTCCTTCACTTAGTGTTTGTCTTGCAATGCTATATATGCACCATACGATTGTTCAATCGACTGCAGCATGACGACCATAGATTCCAACAGCAACTGCACCTTTGCTTTCAACTCTGCATCAAGGTTATCTGCGACCCTCACATGGAGCAAACCATGCTCGGTGACGACTTGTAATTCAAGTCCGAGAAGAGCCTCAACAGCGTTAACAGTGCCTACAGTAACTGCCGAAACACCGGCGCAAACAATGTCTTTGCCGGATTCGTCATACAATGCATGACCTTTCACCCGAAATGACTCAATACAGCCATCCGGTTTGCGCTTTACAGTAACCCGAATCATACCTTATATCCTTAAGCCTGGATTTTTTCAATCACAACTTTAGTGTAAGGCTGACGGTGACCTTGCTTACGACGGTAGTTCTTTTTGGCTTTGTATTTGTAAACGATGATTTTCTCACCTTTACCATGCTTTTCCACTTTCGCGGAAACAGCAGCGCCGGATACCAATGGAGCTCCCAAAACTAAACCGGACTCTTTGGATACAGCCAATACTTTGTCAAAAGTGACAGCATCGCCTTCACCTGCATTCAGTTTCTCGATGTATAGTACATCGCCTTCCTGAACTTTGTATTGTTTACCACCTGTTTCAATAATAGCGTACATTCATAGCACCTCCTCATGTCTCAGACTCGCCTAAAGCCAGGTGACCCGCCCCATCAAGGAACGCGTTCTTAAACCCGCTTCGCGCGGTTACAGCATGTCAAAAGCAACACACCTGAATATTTTATCATAATTGATAAATCATTGCAATGCCTATTTGGACCAAACCCAACCTGTTCCTTCACATGCTTTACAGCGAGTCACTTGAAGCTTCTGCTTGCCGTCCTTAACCTTTTTGCGTGTTAATTCAACCAGTCCCAGCTTGGTCCATCCCGCGATTGCATTTTTGGTACGGTCTTTTTTGGTTTCTTCCAAAAGCGTTTCAAGTACATGCTTTCGATTAGACTCCGACTCCATATCGATAAAATCAATCACGATCAACCCGCCGATATCCCGAAGTCGCAACAATCGGGCAATGTCCTTAGCCGCCATCAGATTCGTATCATAAGCGGTTTGCTCCAAATCCACGCTGCCTGTGTATTTACCTGTGTTCACATCAAAGACAGTTAGCGCCTCGGTGTAATCGACAATCAAGTAACCGCCGTTATCCAACCAAACCTTTCGTTTAAAGCCGCTCTGAAGCTGCTCATCAACCTGATACACGGAAAACAGAGAGCCTGCTCTGGTGTCAAACTGACGAACTCTATCACGAAGCAACGGAGCTGACCATCCCACCATCGCGGCTATAGAGGTGAAGGCTTCCTTATCATCCACCCAGAGCTCGTTCACATCTTCGCGAAAACCGTCTCGAATCCATCGTGTCAGCAGTCCAAAATCCGTATAAACCTTGCGAGGCGCCTTCCCAGACTGCTTCACAAGCTGTTGTACCGCTGTCCAACGTCGTCTTAATTCTTCAAGATCCGCCTCGAGCAGCTGTTCTGCAACCCCTTCAGCTGCTGTTCTCGCTATAAATCCTTCACCCTGAAGTAGCTTGCTTTCAGCTGCCTGCTTTAATCTCGTCCGTTCCGCTTCATTCTCAATTTTGCGGGAAACCCCTACATAATCGGCCTCCGGCATATACACTCCCCATCTTCCCGGTATGGAGTGATGGGTTGTCACCCTTGCACCTTTGGTACCAACTGGCTCCTTTACGACTTGAACCAGCAAGATTTGCCCTACTTGCACTAAATCCGTTATGGCCGGTTTTTGCTTAGGATGCTTATCTAAATGAGCAGGCAAAATATCGTCAATATATAAAAATGCGTTTTTTTCCAATCCAATATCTAAAAATGCCGCTTGCATCCCCTGCAAGACCGTCATTACGCGTCCTAAATACATATTTCCTGCTAATTGCTCGATTCCGCGTGATTCGCTGTCATATTCAACCAGCTTACCGTTTTCCAACACAGCCACTTCTATTTGCTCTTGTCCGCATTGAACCAGGATTCGCTTCATATTTTCCACCTCGGACTCCATTTTACATGAAAAGCTCGGAAATCGCACATCCCCGCTTGGATTCATTAAAATAGGAATGCAGCAAAGGCTGTTCTGGTAGCACAGTACGTATAATTCCACGCTCATCCATCACGTAAACGAGATGATACTTTTCCCGAATTAACAAACGGACAACATCCGTAACCTTTATACGTTCATTTACAACAATAGGTTGCGCCAACGTTCCCTGATTAATCAAACGTCTCAAAACAAATTCACGGTTGATGAGAAATCTCATAAAGTGATAAGACAAACCTTTGTAGGAATACCAGTTGGAATAGAGTAGAAATAAGCCTATAATCAACAAATTCATTTGAATGCTTCCGCGGAGCAGCTGCAGTATGGACGCAAAAACCAGCACCGCACTGAGAATAAGGCTTAATATGCTGCTAAATAAGATTACCCTATGATAAGGCAGCCACATGCTTAAACAGGACTGCATAATTTTTCCACCATCCAACGGAAGAATAGGCATAAGATTAAATACAGCAATAATTAGATTCGCTTGAACGAAGTATGCTGCCCACTCCCCCGATATAAGACCGCACCACTGCAAGACGAGAGCAGCAATAATCATCCAGCCATTTTGCAGCGGGCCCCACAAAGAAACGATAATTTCCTGCCAAGCGGGAACACTCCCCTGCTCTTCTACAACCACGACTCCTCCAAAAGGGAGAAGCTGCACCTCCTTGACCCGCCAACCAAAGCTTTTGGCCGCCATAACATGTCCTATTTCATGAACAAATACAATGGCAAATAAAGTAGCCGTTTCAATAAAATATCCCGCCAATACTGAAAGCAGGATAACAATAGAGAATAAAGGATGAAACCTGTAATAGGTACCAAACCATAGGTTCCATTTAGTCAAAGTTAACCACATCCGCAGGATTTATAAATTTATTATCTTTGGAGATAGCGAAATAAAAATAGCCTGATGGTTTGGAGCTATTTTTCGAAACCGTTCCGATGGTCTCCCCCCCTTTTATCCAATCATTGAGCTGAACTCTGCCTTGATCCACCCAACCATAGACGGATTGGAGTCCATTCGTATGTCGAATAATGACGGTAAATCCTGTGTCTTCTTTACTTCCCGCATATACCACTAAGCCGGTATCTATAGCCGCAACTGCAGCTTCTGCTTTGGTTTCCAGCGTGACCCCCAGCCTGCTCGATTCGAATGGAGCTATTACTTTTCCCTTCACAGGCACAAAATAATGCTTGGAATCTGCCGTCACCTTCTGCGCTTCTTCCTGCTTCACCGGATTGAGTGCCGGCAATAAAGAGGGCGCACCTCCAAATTGACGTTCATACCACATAGCTACAGGCTGAAAATCAAACGGTTCATTCAAAGCTGACGTTATGAAGGCTTTCCCTTTATTAGCCCAAGGATGATTGAACTGAAACATTCCCCAGACCGCACCAAACAAAATGCAGCTGATCAGCAGTTTAGTGCGGATTCCCCCTCGCGTGGGCATAAATCTGCTGCCGCCATCTTCGTAATCATAATCTTGTCTCCGAGTATTCATATCCCGGTTAAATTTATGCTTCCACACATACTCTGGATCGTTCCAGCGGCTTGAATCTTGCATAGCTGAACTATTCAAGCCCTCAACACCACTATCTCTTCGGGCATTTGCATTAGAAAGCGGTATAGGTCGATTGGTGTCAGGATATTCAGGAGGGTTGTAGTAGATGTTATGCTCCGTTTCTTGAAGCTGCCGAATGCGTTCCATACGCCGCTGTCTTACCTTATCTCTTGTTTCCATGTAGGCTCCTCCTAAATTCATTGGTTTGGACAGGTAGGGCTTGTATACTCCATCCTATGTTTACGTATGGGTGAATATAACAAAAGAGCTTTATGCGTCTGCAAGAATACATAAAATATCCCCACAAAGTGGGGTCTTGCTTCGAAGTTGATTCAGATACTTTGCGGGGAGCCCCGAAACATATAATTTCTATATACAAAAAAAGCACCCCGAAGAGTGCTTTCCTTAACTTTTTAATATATCGGATTTTTTTCCTGATGCACACGAATGCTCATGACCAGACCAATACTCATCATATTAATTAACAGCGATGTTCCGCCGTAACTAATATAGGGTAACGTAATGCCTGTCAGCGGCATAATTCCTATCAGCATACCTACGTTTTCAAATATTTGAAATACAAACATCGAAACAACACCAATAATGATATATGAGCCTGCCTTGTCGTTGCATTGAATGGAAATAAGAATCATCCGGTAAATCAGTACAAAATACAGCAGCAGCAAAATCGAGGAACCGACAAAACCAAACTCCTCCGCCAACACTACAAATATGGAATCCGAATAAGCATAGGGTATGAAGTTACGGTGAACCGAGGTCCCCTTCAAATAACTCTCCCCGGTAAGCCCTCCGGAACCGATAGCTTTAATTGAATTGTCGACTTGGAACTTTTGATCCTTGGTAGCACTCTCCGGGTTAACAAACGTATCGATACGAGCCACCCAGTGTGATTTTCCTTTTTCAGTAAAATAAGTCTTGATGGGTTCATGATAATGAGTGAATAAATACATAAATAAAGCAAGAGCCGCTACAGCTAGCAATAGACCGATTAAAAAATGCAAATACTTCACATTTCCAATCCACAGCATACCTATCAGAATCACTATAAAAATAATAGCATTACCTAAATCCGGCTGTATCAGCACTAGAACAAATGGAATGAGCACGATTACGCCTACCGGAAGGACATCCGTCAGAAACGTTAACGATTCCCCCTGCTTTCTCGCCAAAAAGGCAGCAAGAGCAATGATCAGCACCAGCTTCATAAGCTCAGCCGGCTGAAAATCCAAGCCTCCCGGGAGAGGGAACCAGCTTTTTGCACCATTCTTCTCCAAACCAAACTTGTAAACAGCGGCAAGCAAAGCTAAACCCGTTATATAAAAATAGGGAGATACTTTGACCAATACCCTGAAATCAACAAAGGTTACACCTATAAAGGCGAGAATTGAGATGATATAGATAGTAATTGTTTTTTTCAGATCAAAATCAATGTTTGGGTCATCCAATGTTGCACTGTAAACAAGCAGGGTGCTAATTACCAAAAAGGCTATCAGAATCGCGACAATTAAAAGATCAATATTTTTAAATTTATGCAGCAACGCGCGCTCATCCTATCCCGATAAACTTCTTCAATTTACGCAGCATGCCCGGCTTCTCTTCCAATGGCATTAAAGGGACATTATCACCAAGCATACGGCGTGCTATATTCCGGTATGCAATAGCTGCGCGCGAGTTTGGATTCATGACTGTCGGTTCTCCGATATTCGCCGCTTTTATAACATATTCATCGTCCGGTACGATTCCAAGTAAATCAATAGCGAGAACGGAGCATATTTCATCGATATCGAGCATATCGCCATTCTTCACCATATTGGCCCGAATGCGGTTAATAATCAGCTTAGGAGAGCGAATACCCGCTCCCTCCAGCAGGCCAATGATTCGATCAGCGTCGCGTACGGCAGCATTTTCCGGTGTCGTTACTACTATAGCTTTATCCGCCCCGGCTACGGCGTTTTTAAAGCCCTGCTCGATACCTGCCGGACAATCAATGATTACGAATTCAAAGTCTTTTTTCAGATCAAGAATAATCTCACGGACCGCGTCCGGAGAGATTGCATCCTTGTCTTTTGTTTGAGCAGCTGGCAGCATGTAAAGTTCGTCAAACCGCTTGTCTTTGACTAATGCCTGAGGCAATCTGCAGCGCCCTTCAGCAACATCAATTAAATCATAAATAATCCGGTTTTCCAGACCCATCACAACATCCAGATTACGCAAGCCGATATCTGTATCCACCATACAAACCTTTTTACCCTGAAGCGCCAATGCTGTCCCGATATTTGCCGAAGTGGTGGTTTTACCCACTCCGCCTTTTCCCGAGGTGATAACAATTGCCTCTCCCATCGTGCTCAACTCCTTCGCATTACTGCATCAAGTCTAATTTATGCAAATGGTGAATCTTATCTATTTCCATTTTACCGTCTTTTATATATGCAAATTCCATAAACGCCTCGTTGATTCCCCACTCATCCGGAGGCCGACTAATAATCGATGCGATTCTAAGCTGCGTTGGCCTTAAATGGGAAGCAGCAATAACTGCCGATTCATCCCCATCTACACCCGCATGAGCCATTCCACGCAGGGAGCCCATCACATAAATGCTGCCCGAGCTAATAATCTCTCCACCTGGATTGATATCTCCCAGAAATAAGATATTGCCTTCTTTTAACATCGTTTGCCCTGATCGAACCATGCCTTTTACCAGCTTAATATCCGTCATGCTCGCAACAAGCGCCGAGGGGGCTACCGCTAACGATTCGATGGATTGGATCAGCAGATTCCCTTTTTGCCCGATGATATCACGAATCAATTCTTTTTCCTCATCCGAAACAAGACGGGATCCCAGCTTTACATAGACGTGAATTATCGGACCCGTTAAAATTTTTTGATGAGTCTTCTCCAGCTTGTGCTTCAGCTCTTGAATGACTTCCGCAAACTCACAAGTGTCATCCAGCAAAAATACAAGACCGTCTTTGACACCTTTTATCATCACATGATGCTTTACCGCCGTCATACACGTTCCAACCCCCCAGCCTATACAATTCGGCTTTTTTGCGCTTATTTCCTGCATAACCCATGAAAATTATTCATCTGCCGCGGACTGACTGTTCTGCATGCTCTCAAACAGCTTTCTTACCGGAACATACACAAGCAATGCGAACAGAAGATTGATCAGCATGCTGGGAAGCATTTGGTGGAAAAAAGCCCACTGGAGATCTAAATGCGTAATCTGAAACAAACGGTAAAGTCCAAAAATAATGCCCTCAAAAAACAGATTGCCTAACGCAATAACCAGCATGCTTACAACAATACTCGAATAAAGGCGGCGATGTGTCAACCCAGCCAAATATCCGGTCAAGCCCATTGCAAACGATACAGGACCAAGCATGGGCGAATAATACAAAATATCCTGTAAAAATCCGAAAATAAGTCCATACATTAATGCCGAATGGCGATTAACAAATAACCCAATATAAAGCACAATAACCATAATGAAATGAGGAGCTACATAAACTTTGGATTGCCATACGCTTGGAATCATCCATTGCAGCAATGTACCTTCCAGTATAAACAGAACGGCTAGAATCAACCACAGCCAATTGCGCATCACACCCTCACCCCTGCTCCGGAACGATAACTACAAAGACTTCACGGAGATGATCAAAAGAGGCGAATGGCTCTATTACCGCTTCATGGGATATTCCGAAATTGCCAGGCTCTCTGGAGATTACTTTACCGATTTCAATCCCTCTTGGAAAAACCTGCCCCAAACCGGAGGTTATTACGACATCGCCAATCTCCATCTTATCATTGGGGTCAATCTTGGTCATAATCAGCTTCTGCTTCTCCTTGTTGTAGCTCTCCAGCATGCCGAAAGTTTCATTCTCCCTGCCTTTGACCGTAACCGAAATAGCCTTCGATTCATTGTTTGTATCATCTATGCCCTTCAACAGCTGAACATTAGAATAAAAAGATGAAACCTGCTTAACACGGCCTACCAAGCCTTCGACGGACATGACAGCCATATTAGGCTTGATGCCGTCTTTCTCTCCCAGATTGATACGAACCGTGTTATTAAGCAAATCAGGGTTAAGAGCTACGACCTCAGCTATCCGGAATGTGTACAGGCCTGCCTGCTTTTGGCGCTCAGTGAACCCAAGCTCTTCTTTCAATCGCTTGTTTTGCTGCTCCAAATCATTCAGCTTGGTTGTATCCCTTGCATACCTGGTCAAGGTTTGTTTCAACACCTTATTTTCTTCAAAAATGACATGCAATTTCCCAATATCCTCAAAGAAACCCGCTATGTAGCCAGCGGGCTTATAAAACAATCCTTGTGTCCAGGAGACGGTATCGGTTATAAATTTTTCAGGCCACGTCATTCGTTCACGCTTCCCTAGCGTCAAGCCCATAAGAGCAATGAAGCAAATGAAGCCCAACAGCAATATGAGTAACCTCTTGTTTCCAAATAATTTCAAAGCTACCACCTTCTAACCTTTACCTCTTTATATTTAACGTCTGGATTTACTGGCAGGTCCCGATTTCATTCTAAATAAATGGATGTTTTCCAGCGCACGCCCTGTGCCGATCGCTACACAATCAAGCGGATTCTCGGCAACAAGCACCGGCATTCCCGTTTCGCGGGACAGAAGCTTGTCCAGATTCCGAAGCAGTCCCCCGCCGCCAGTGAGCACGATGCCACGGTCCATAATATCAGCAGCCAACTCAGGAGGACATTTCTCCAAAGTAACCTTCACAGCCTCGACGATGCTGCTAACCGTATCGGATAATGCATCCGTAATCTCATCGGAAGTAATGGACATCGTCTTCGGCAGGCCGCTCACTAAATCACGACCGCGAATTTCATACCGTACAGGTGGATCCATCTGTAAAGCAGAGCCAATTTCCATCTTGATCTGCTCGGATGTACGTTCACCAATCATTAAATTGTATGTACGTTTGATATATTGAGTAATAGCTTCATCCATTTCATCGCCCGCTACACGGATCGAACGGCTTGTAACAATCCCGCCTAACGAGATAACCGCTACTTCCGTCGTCCCGCCTCCGATGTCGACAACCATACTCCCTGTCGGTTCCCATACGGGTAAGTCAGCGCCAATCGCAGCAGCGAACGGTTCCTCAATCGTAAATGCATCACGAGCTCCCGCTTGCCTGGTCGCATCTTCTACCGCACGTTTCTCAACTGCAGTAATACCGGATGGAACACAGACCATTACACTTGGATGGCGTTGAAATAACCAGCGCTGCTTTTGCGCTTGGCGGATAAAATACTTGATCATTGTGGAAGTAGTGTCGAAATCAGCAATGACGCCATCCTTCATAGGGCGGATTGCGCGGATATTGCCGGGAGTTCGACCTATCATTTTTTTTGCCGCTTCCCCAACAGCTTCTATGGTTTTGGTATCGGTACGGATCGCCACAACAGACGGTTCTCTGACCACGATGCCTTTTCCCTTTACATATACTAATGTGTTCGCTGTACCCAGGTCAATTCCCAGATCTTTTGTAAACCCACCTAACATGATTGGTACTCCCTTCCTTATGGCTCTATATTCATCGATTAAATTTGTATGCGTCTGTTTGAATAAGGAAGTTCACGAGCGCCCTATAGGAGTGAGTTTAAAAAGCCCGCTTTCATAACCGATAAGTTCAAGTTTTCGTAGAAAACTCATTTCGTAAGCAGTTGAGGAAGGAGAAACGGAGCTACAAGCTTCTTTAGCCGTCCTGAGAGGACTTTTTAAACAATGTCTATAATGGTTTTGGGAACTTGATTCCTTATCTTCTATTATATTACATCAAACCTTGCTCCTTCAAACTGACGAACCGCTGATCGCCTATCACGATATGATCCAGCACATCGATACCGACAATGTCGCCGGCTTCAACAAGCCGCTTTGTCATTTGAATGTCTTCAGAGCTAGGGGTCGGATCGCCGCTAGGGTGGTTATGCGCACAAATAATCGAAGCACTGCTTCGTTTAATAGCTGCACGGAATACTTCCCTAGGGTGAACAATAGAGGCATTCAAACTGCCCATAGAGAGCGTTTCCTGACCGATGACGTGATTTTTGGTATTTAAAAACAAGCAAACAAAATGCTCTTTCTGCAAATAACGCAGCTCTTCCATAAGCAAATCTGCAGCATCTTTAGGTGACCTAACCGTAATGGTATCCTTCATGGCGGTACGTGCCAGACGACGGCCCAGCTCAATTCCGGCCTGAACCTGCAAGCCCTTGGCTTTGCCAATTCCTTTGATCTCGGTCAGCTGCTCCAAGCTCATATCAACCAGACTGCGCAATCCGCCGGATTGACTCAGCATGCGCTGCGCCAAATGAACCGCTGATTCCTGGTATGTTCCGGTCCGCAGCAAAATTGCCAGCAGTTCCGCGTTGCTTAATGCTTGAGCCCCATACTGCATCATGCGTTCTCTTGGTCGTTCGTCGTTTGGGACATCGTGCAATGTTAAATTGCTCGATTCCATTCATTCCCCTCTTTCAATTTAAAGTGTGTGTGAACTCACATTATAGCACGATAGCCTGCTAAAGAACAGCGATGCCAAGACGCTTTAATAAATCGCTCAACAGTGACATTGGCAGTCCGACCACATTAAAATAATCTCCCTCAATCCTCTCAACAATCGTTGCTCCCAGTCCTTGTATAGCATAAGAACCCGCTTTATCCATTGGTTCTCCAGTTAGGATATACCGCTCTATTTGTTCATCAGATAAAGGCTTCATGTAAACAGATGTAACCTGGTGATCAACAAGCTGCGTTCCTGAGGACAAGTCCAGACATGCAACGCCGCTGAATACTTGATGTTCTCTGCCTTGTAAAGCATTCAGCATTCGGGAAGCATCCTGACGATCCTTTGGCTTACCTAAAACTTGTCCGTCAAGCACAACAATGGTGTCCGATCCGATGACAACACATTCCTTGGAAAGCTCACTCTTATACATTTCGCAAACGGCGGCGGCTTTACGACCGGACAACTGTTCGACAATTTCAGCCGGTGTCAAGCCTGGTTCCGTATCCTCATTTACATCGCTAACCCGAATTTCATATGGAAGCTGCAAAGTACGGATTAATTCCTGTCTCCGTGGTGAAGATGATGCCAGGATCAACTTTCTTTCAACAATAATCGACATATATAGACTCCTTGTCACGAATAGTTTACATTAGAACTAGCCCATTTATGTGGGATTTGGAAAAAATTATAGCTTACGATAAATCCAGAACGCTCCAATCAGTCCAAGAATGCTAATCAAGTTTAGCTTCAACTGGAAATGCATGTCGTATTTAAGTACCAGCAGATCCGCCTTGGGATCCCAGGAAAGCTCTACCGATTTGGTTAGAAAGGCGAGCGCAGGCACAGAAGCCAGCAATTGGCCCACTAGCGAACCTGCTACCAACCCTATAATAAGCAATAAAATGAACGTAAAAGTATTTTTCTTCACGAGCTACCATTCCTTTTTCGGGAGATAAGTATGAGTCTAAATTCAATTAAGGAGGGATAATCAAGCTTATTATAGCACAACATTTACCGAATGTTACCTGATTACACATGTACAGGAAGCCTGTAAAATAAATGTTGAATGTTAAGCTTTCTCGTGTAAATTTAAGTACAATTTGAGCTTTCCTTCGGAACGCTCTGCTACTGCTTACGAAGTAAGTTTCGTTATCACGAAACTCTCAGGAGGGACAACCGCTTATGCGTCGGCCTTATGCTATCATGATGCTTATACTTACTTGCTTACTTGCTTCTCCATCCTCGTCATGGGCTATGAAAATAGTAGTCGATGCCGGACATGGAGGATCGGATCCTGGCGCAATTGGCGTGAATGGCTTGTATGAAAAAACCGTTAATCTTGACATTTCCCTGAAGCTTAGAGATATTCTAACACAAAAAGGTTATGAAGTTGTGATGACAAGAGACGACGATACTTTCCTATCACTTAAGGAACGCGTAGAATTCACGAATGGACAGCAGGCCGATTTATTCGTATCGGTTCACGCCAATTCCTACACTCCCAAAAGCCGTGGAGCTATGGTCCTTTATTATGACAATCGCTACCCGCAGGAAAGCTATCCAGCCAGTGATGAGATGGCAGAGCTTTCGGATGACAGCAAGCAATTCGCCCAACAAGTGCTGGACAAGTTCGTAGAATCCGTAGACGTGGAAAACCTCGGCTTGCTTCCAAGCTCCGTATATGTAGTTCGAATGGGCACAGTGCCAAGCATCCTGGTAGAGACCGCTTTTCTGTCAAACAAGCAGGATGCGGCTATGCTCGCTAACGATAAAATACGAACTCAAATGGCACAGGCAATCGGTCAAGGAATTGAAGCTTATATGCCGCCTACAGCTCAGTCCATTGTATTTCCTGACACGCGCGGACATTGGGCACGCGAAGCCATACTACGCATGAAAGAGCAGGGCATCGTGGACGGCGTCGGCAAGCAGTTTCAACCGAACCGCGAGATGACTCGAGCGGAGTGGGTGACCTTGCTGGACCGTGTATTCGACTTGTCGAAGGTCCAGCCCGCTGCAGCCGCATCCGGTAGCGGCTGCTCTACTGCAGGCTCCGGCGGGACGGTCGCCGGAGCGGTTTATACCGGGGCTTGCGCCAAGCCCGCAGCCCCTGTCTCGTTCAAGGACGCAGCGTCAGGCCATTGGGCCGCTGCGGTCTTGAACAAAGCCGTCAGCGCCGGGGTGCTGAACGGCTACGCGGACGGGACGCTGCGTCCCGATCAGCCCGTAACACGGGCTGAGGTCGCGGCGACGTTCGCGCGGCTCGCGCTGCCGGAGGCACAAGCTGCGCCGGCAGCCAAGGAGCCGGCGTTTAAGGATGTGCCGTCCAGCGCCTGGTCGGCCAAGGCGGTCTACAGCCTGAAGCAAGCAGGCTGGATCGACGGCATTACGGCGGACAGCTTTGCGCCGGACCGCCGAATGACCCGTGCCGAAGCGGCCGTACTGCTTGACCGCTTCGTGCAAAGCACCAAAAAAACGCCGAACCGTCAGCCATAGGCTGTGCCGGTTCGGCGTTTTTTTCTATACAGTTCCGCTTCCATGCGGTGCATTTGATAATCCCCAAAAAATCAGCTGCCGCTTGCGAAATAGCCCGTCGGTTACTGCGCCGATACCAGTTTGCGAAGCTCCTTTTGCGCAAGCACATACTGCATCATCGCATTCTGCGTCTGCCACATATAGGACTGGCTTGGATTCTTTTTATACTCATCCAATGAAGCTATGGCCGTGTTCATGGCATTGCCCATCTTTTGAACGGAAGCCCTCGCTTCATCTGCCAGTCCTTCATTCGCACCGGCAGCCAACCCCGTCCACATTTGATGGGCGGTTTTAATTGATTGCAAAGCTGCTGCATCAAGCGCAGCCGGCTGTGCTTGAGTCAAATGTGTCAAAGTAAGCGGAGTCAGCGTCTGCAGAAGCTTATCACCCTGAGACAAATAAACCGATAAACCCTCTGACGGCTTCGCGCTCCATTTTATTTTCGTCAGTGCAGGCAGTTCTATGCTCTTGATGATGACATCCGTTTTCTTCTGCTGGAACTGCTGCGCCAAGCCTAAAGCTTCATCACGAGTCATTGACATTCCAACATAAACCGGGAATTTATCACCCGAGTCACTGACAGCTGCGAGTCCTTTCTTTTTCAATTCCGCTTGAGCAGTATCTGCAGCTTGTGGTGTGCTGAAAACTCCGCTTTGCAGAAAGGCTATCGTTTTGCCTGGAATATTGACCGCCGTAACAACCGGGGACCCACTCGCGACCGGAGCCATTACCGGCGCAGCCGCTTGCCCTGTGTTCGCTGAGCTGCTCACTGGCAATTTGGTTACAGCAGTCCCGTTAGTTTGCCCGTTAGTTTGCGTACTGGCAACTGTCGACCCTGCTGCTCCAGCAGGAGGAGATGTATTCCCTCCTTTGGGGCTCTGAGTATCCTGAGAAAACATCGATAAAACAAAAAAGCCGAAGGCGATGCCAGTAACAACTGCGCCTGCAACAGATGCAGCTACTTTAAGCCACGAAGAACCGGAAGATTGACTCACGTACACCGTTTCCTCAGGGACATACCACCGGTGATCTCTTATGGGCTCATACTCCGACTCATCATCACGTCTAACGTTTCTATTATTCTGATTATCCATATAACCGGTTTCGGGATGATACTCGACCTTTGCAGATTCACGTATCAATTTCTCCACTCTTTGTGTTTCTGTATCAAAGGAGCTTTGCCATCCGCCAAAGTCATTCGTATATTGATTTAATGGCTGGGCGTCAATAAACGTTTCAGATCTGGAATTGTGCAGACGAGATGATGGTGGTGTCGCAACAGATTCCATCTCTACAGAAGTTTGCTCCACGTCTACATCTTCGCTGCGAATTACTGTATATTCTTCGTTATGCAATGGAATTACCTTGGGCTGCTCTTTTACAACGCGTCCAGAGTTTTTATGTTTTCCATTCTCAAATCGAAAGGTCATTTTGGCATTATTCATTTCTACTTCTCTCCTCTTGTCCAATTTTCGTATTACTAGACTATGAGAGAGACAAAAAAAATAGAACAACCTTAGATGATAAGGTCGTTCCATGTATGATAGAAATGTTAAGGAGCTGGCGGCGTAAATACACGTTGGGAAAACTCAGCGTCAAGCATAAAAAATGCATTGCTGTCCGTGTCGATCCGCTTCAGCTTGTTGATAATGCTGTCAAACATCGCTTCTTCCTCAACCTGCTCGTCGATAAACCACTTCAAGAAATTAATTGTTGCATGCTCACGTTCATTCATTGCCAAATCCGACAGATCATAAAAACGTTGTGTAACGAGCTGCTCATGTTCGAATGCGTGTTGGAACACATCCAGCATGGATTTGTATTCATTATTCGGATTTTCCATTCCCATAATATATGCCCGTCTTCCACGGTCATTCAAAAATTTATATATTTTCATGGCATGGAACCGTTCTTCTTCGGCTTGTACAATATAAAAATTAGCAAATCCATCCAAGCTTTCTGCTGAACAGTAAGCGGCCATTGCCAGGTATACTTGGGCGGAGTAGAACTCAAAATTTAGTTGATCATTCAGCGCTTTACTTAAAGCATCGTTTAGCAAAAGAGCACACACCTTCCGTTTATTTTCGCGTAATTCCCCAGAAGTACAGTACGGGGGACACAATTAGTATACCTAAAATTGGGGAGAGAATCCATAAAATATTCCAACTCATCCTTCAAACGTCCTTTCTGGCGAGTCGTATTCATCTAGCCGATCAACTGCTTTAATTCCTTAAGAAGCTTGCCCGGTGACGATGCTTTAATAACATCCTTCTTGCCAAGCCTGACAAAGCACTCTTTAGAGCAAAGCTTGCAATTGCCCAAGCAGTCGCGCTTCTTTTGTTTGATATCAGGAAATTTTTTCTTTAATTTCTTATATACAGCTTCGGAACCCTGCTTAAAGTTTCGGCAGCAATAGTTGATCTTTTTCATGAAGGATCCCTCTCTCCATCAGCGTTCAATGAAAATGATAATCGTTATCATAATTTATGTCAACGGAGAAATAATATGCATTTAATCTATTTAGCATTTATGGCAAAAAAAATACCCCGGGCCCACACTCTAAATTCAGTGCAAGCCGGGATATTTTCATTTATGTTAGGGGATTGTTATGCTTTTATTCAATCAAGACATCAACACGAATTACTTTGCTTCTGCCTGCTCCTGCAAGGCTCGTGCTAATCCGTCAGCAGCTTTCCAGATATCACCCGCTCCCATCGTCAGCACCAAATCGCCGCTGCTCACATGCTCCATCAAATATGCCTGTACTTCTTCCTTTGTAGGAATGTACTTGACGTTAGGGTTGCTGTTCTCACGAATTAGCTCCACCAGCTTGGCAGATGTGATGCCTTCGATTTGTTTTTCACCCGCCGGTGAGTAGATATCCGTTATGATAACCTCATCCGCTTCAGAAAAAGCCCGGCTGAACTGCTCGAATAAGAAATAGGTGCGAGTATATCGCTGGGGCTGAAACACTGCCGTAATTTTTTTACCTGTCGCTTTAGCAGCGCTGATAGTCGCTACAATCTCGGTCGGATGGTGAGCGTAATCATCTATAACCAGGATGCCTTCGACTTCTCCCAGTACTTGAAAGCGCCTTTTAGCTCCCCGGAAATCTGTAATTGCATCAGCAACCTGCTCAAATGTCAGCCCCGCCTCCATGCACGCTATCAAGGTTGCCAAAGCGTTATATACATTATGTTTGCCCGGCACTGACAGCTGGATCATCCCGAGAATGTTGCCCTGATGCTCCACCTGAAAGCTAACCTTGCGGTCGCCCAGCTCAATGCTGCGAGCTATATAATCGGCATCGTTGTCTATGCCGTAAGTAATTACTTGGCTTGCAATATGAGGAATCATTTCGCGTAAAAAAGCATCGTCATTGCAGACAACCGCTTTGCCTTCCTCTTTGACCTGACTTAAAAATTGAGCATAAGCTTTTTTCAAATTTTCGAAGTCGCCATTATAATTTTCCAAATGATCCGCTTCGATGTTGTTGACCAAAGCAACAAGTGGGTGATATTGCAGGAAGGAGCCATCGCTTTCATCTGCTTCGGCTACAACCCAATCCCCTTTGCCGGCTTTGGCGTTGCTGCCTACATTCATGATTTCGCCACCAATAATATAGGTCGGATCTTGACTGCACTCCTCCAGAACCAAAGCAATCATGGAGGACGTTGTCGTCTTTCCATGCGCACCAGCAACTGCAATGCCTTTCTTGGCATTCATAAGGCGCGCCAACATTTGTGAACGGTGAAGAATTGGAATTTTTAATTCCTCGGCAGCTGCCATCTCCACGTTATCCTTGGATAACGCAGTCGAATAAACAACCACATCCGCGCCATTCACATGATGTGCTTCATGTCCAATAAATACTTGCGCTCCTTTGGCAGCGAGCTTTTCTGTTAACTCCTGCCGCGCTAAGTCAGACCCCGAAATTTGGTAGCCCATTTCCAGCATTACTTTGGCAATAGCACTCATACCATACCCGCCAATGCCGATAAAATGGATGTGCTCAGATGTATTCACGCCGCTCTCACCAGCCTTTTTCAGAATCAGTTTGATGTAGGATCCAGGAACGAACATCCCCAATCAAATATAAGGTACCGGAAACGACAGCCAGGTCGTCTTGCCCGATTAAGCTATTCAACCGATCGAGCGCTGTCTTCCAGTCAGGTTCAACTATCACATCCACATCGGAGCGGCCCAGCTCCTTCAAAAGTGTTTCAGCCAGATCGGCAAGACGTGACGCTTCTTCCTTTTTATGCCAATTGGGTTCAGTCAGGATGAGTGTATCCACCAATGGTAGTATATGCCGCAAATATCCGGAATGATTCTTTGTTGAGAGCATTCCCATCATAAAATGTAGCTTGTTATAGTGGTATGTGTCCCTTAATGCCTGGGCAAGCGCCGCTCCACCTTCAGGATTGTGTGCTCCGTCTATAAGAATACGGGGACTATGGGAAACCATTTCCAGCCGTCCGGCCCATTTTGTTTCTTTCATTGCCTGCAGAAGCACCTCATCCTCGACAATCAAAGCATAGAACTGCCTCAGCAGTTCTATCGCCATTAATGCTACCGACGCGTTCGTAAGCTGATGCTTACCATTTAGCGAGATGCCCAGACCTGTCATATTCCGGTAGGGACCGAAGAAATCAAAGGTTTGGTCATTTTCCAACGAAGACAAGCTTTCAAAATGAAAATTCCGGTTCATTAAATACAGCGTGCTGTTTTTGGCTTTGGCCGTTTGCTCAATCACATCGATAACTTCCGGTTGGGTCACCGCGCTCACAACAGGTACGCCTGATTTGATAATCCCGGCTTTTTCACCTGCAACCTTTTCGAGCGTATCTCCCAAAACATCCATATGATCATGACCTACATTCGTAATAACGGTCAAAATTGGGGAAACAATGTTCGTGGAATCCAGTCTTCCCCCTAAACCCGTTTCCCAAACCACATAGTCAGGACAAGAGATTCGGGCAAAATATTCAATCGCCGCAGCCGTAGACACTTCAAACATAGTTGGCTGCCCTAGCTCGGAAGCTGCGATTTCATCAACGATCGGCTTTAGCTTATTAACTACGCTCAGCAAATCGTCATCCGCAATATTTTGACCATTATACCGTATGCGGTCCGCATACTTCTCAATGTAGGGAGAGGTGAAAGTTCCAACACCATAACCGCTTTGCTTAAGCACTTCCGTCAAGTAGGCGCACACAGATCCCTTGCCGTTCGTACCTGCAACATGAATGAACTTCAAGCGGCGCTCCGGGTTGCCGAGCAGCTCCATCAGTTTCTCCATCCGCTTCAATCCAGGTCTTACTCCGAATTTAACGAGATTGACAATCCAATCGACCGCGTCCGCCGCGCTTTGAAAAGAGACATTGGACTGTTCATTGGTTCCGCTCATCTTACTCACCCTCTCAGCTCTGCTAGACGGGCAATCACTTTATCCCGCTTATCAGCGTAGTCAACAAGCTTGGCTTTTTCTTCCTCAATGACTTTGGCAGGGGCTTTCGCTACGAAGCCTTCGTTGGAAAGCTTCTTCTCAATCCTCTCCACTTCACCGTGAAGCGCCTGTAATTCCTTCTCTAAGCGGCCCAGCTCTTGCGAAATATCAATCAACCCCGCGAGCGGCAAATACAGCTCAGCACCAGTTACAATGGCTGTCATAGCTTTATCAGGCGTAGTCAGCTCCAAGCTGATTTCAAGCGTTGACGTATTGCTGAAGCGTTGGATATAGTCCTCATTCCGTTTCAAAACAGCCAAGACTTCAGCGCTCGACGGCTTAACCAGCAATTCTATCTTCTTGCTCATAGGAACATTGACCTCTGCACGGATGTTACGAACGTTGCGAATGATATCCATCAGAAGCTCCATTTCGCGAACGGCGTCTGCTGCTTCAAAGCGGCTCTCATACTCCGGCCATTTAGCCAATATGATGGTCTCGCCTTCATGAGGCAAGTGCTGCCATATTTCCTCGGAAATAAACGGCATGAAAGGATGTATCAAGCGCTGTGTTTGGTCCAATACATAAGCAATTACCGATTTGGTAGTTTTCTTGGCTTGATCATCGGTTCCATACAAGGATAATTTACTGAACTCAATATACCAATCGCATAGATCATCCCAAATAAAGTTGTACAGAAGACGGCCGGTTTCTCCGAATTCATAGGAATCCATCAGGCGGGTTACGTCGCGAACCGTCTCGTTCAAACGGTGTAGAATCCAACGGTCTGCCGTATTTAGAGATCCGCTCAAATCAATCTCTTCCACTTTAAAATCGCCTAGATTCATTAAGGCAAAGCGAGAAGCATTCCATATTTTATTGGCAAAATTACGCGCCTGCTCTACTTTCTCCCAACGGAACCGCAAATCCTGCCCCGATGTTGAACTGGTAGAAAGCATAAAGCGCATCGCATCCGCTCCGTACTTCTCGATAACTTCCAGTGGATCTACGCCGTTGCCAAGTGATTTCGACATCTTCCTTCCATCTGCATCACGTACCAAGCCATGGATCAGCACGTCCTTGAAAGGAATTTGGCCTGTAAACTCAAGCGCGGTAAAGATCATTCTCGATACCCAGAATGGGATAATATCATAGCCTGTTACCAGCAAGCTGGTTGGATAGAAACGGCTCATATCCTCGGTTTCATTCGGCCAACCGAGTGTCGAGAACGGCCACAGCGCCGAGCTGAACCAGGTGTCCAGCACATCCTCATCCTGGCGAAGGTTCGTACCGCTGCACTTGGAGCAAACAGTTACATTGTCGTGCGCTACATGGATCTCGCCGCAATCCTCGCAATACCAGGCTGGAATCTGGTGTCCCCACCACAGTTGACGGGAAATACACCAGTCACGGACGTTCTCAATCCAATGCAAGTAACTTTTTTCAAAGCGGTCTGGGACGAAGTTTGCCCCTTTATTTGAATTCTGGGCTTCAATAGCTTGCTCCGCGAGAGGTTTCATCTTCACAAACCATTGTGTAGACAAGTAAGGCTCTACAACAGCCCCGCTTCTTTCACTATGGCCCACTTGATGCAAATGATCCTCGATTTTTACCAATACACCGGATTCCTTCATATCAGCAACAATCTGTTTGCGGCATTCAAAACGGTCCAATCCCTTATAGGATCCTGCATTGTCATTCATTGTACCGGACTCATCCATCACCAATATTTGTGGAAGATCGTGACGTCTGCCTACTTCAAAGTCATTCGGATCATGGGCAGGAGTAATTTTAACTGCACCGCTGCCGAATTCCTGATCAACGTACTCATCGCCAATAATCGGAATTTCACGACCGGTAAACGGCAGTAGAAGCATTTTTCCTATCAAATGCTTATATCGATCATCCTTCGGATGTACGGCAACCGCAGTATCGCCCAGCATCGTTTCCGGACGTGTAGTTGCAACAACTATAAACTCCCCGCTATCCTTGACAGGGTATTGCAAATGGTACAGATGTCCTTGTACTTCCTTATGCTCTACCTCGATATCGGATAATGCCGTACGTGCCGCTGGGTCCCAGTTAATAATGTAGTTGCCGCGATAGATAAGACCTTTTTCATAAAGCTTTACGAATACTTCACGCACCGCTTTGGACAAGCCTTCATCCAGAGTAAACCGCTCACGGGAATAATCCAAAGAGAAGCCCATCTTTGCCCATTGCTCATGAATGGACTCCAAATAAAGCTCTTTCCATTCCCAGACTTTTTCCAGAAATTTTTCACGGCCGAGATCGTAACGGGTCACACCTGACTCGCGCAGCTTTTGTTCAACTCTCGTCTGAGTGGCAATTCCCGCGTGATCGGAGCCAGGCAGCCAGAGAGTGTCGTATCCCTGCATTCTTTTGGTACGAATCATTATATCTTGAAGCGTGCAATCCAAGGCATGACCGATATGAAGCATTCCCGTCACATTCGGAGGCGGAATTACAACCGTATAGGTCTCCGCATCCGGGCGTTGTCCCGCTTTAAAATATTGACCCTTAAGCCAATAGTCATACCATTTTTTTTCTGCTTCCTTCGGATCATAAGTTGTCGGCATTTGAGTTGTTTTTAATTCTTCCATACTGAATTACCTCCATCATTCTACATATACCTACTCTAGAAGCGAGCAGTGAGTCTTGTTCACCGGACTTCTAATTAACACAAAAAAACCTTTCGCCGCAAAGGACGAAAGGAGCTGCTTCCGTGGTACCACCTTTATTCCGTAATAACCTATCTGCTCTTGTTAGCCGGCTTAATTAAAGCCCAGCCAGAGTCATGAATCGGCTATCTTACGGCACTTAAACAGATAACGGCTGTAACCGGCAATGTCTATTACATGCGGCATGTTTCCATAGGCTGCACAAGAGCACAGGGAACTGTGTACCACAAGTATTTTAACACTGCAACTCCAGGGCGACTTCGGCCAGTTACCTCCTACGGAACCTTTCAGCGTAACAATTCCGCTCTCTGATGGGTTGGCTGCCTACTATTCCCTATCCATGTTGATAAACAGTATAATTATTCCTATGATAAACAACATTAACCAAGGAGTCAATACGATAGCTGTCTACAAAGTGAAGATATGATTCATTGTACCCAAAAAACACCCCGAGCAAACCCACTGGAGTTTGTTCGGGGTGTTCGAATTTTTGAAATCATCCATCATTTAGGGATATAGACTACTTGACCTTCTGTTAGATTGTTCTCTCCCAATCGGTTAAACAATGCAATTTCCCGCGGGTTCAATTCATAACGCCGGGCAATGGTCTCAAGCGTCTCTTCCTTTTGAACAATGCATAGGCGCACCCGCCGAAATTCTTGCTTCTCATTCATTGTACTCAGCAGCAGCTTTTTCCATTCCAGCTTTTGGCCCGGAGCCGAACCTACAGCTTGTGCCCCTGACTCAAGCTTGTCTTGAGCCCTGCCATCATGCTTGCCCGTTGTGCTGCCTAATAGTGAAGCCAAACCGTTCGCCGTATATGCTTTCTCTTCCTGTGCCTTTTTTCCGGTAAAAGCGATTTTCAGCTCTTTCTTCTCATCCGACAAAGCCAATGACTCATTCGACGGCTGGAAGGTTTCAAGCGACTCTGATACCGATTCTTCCTCAATCTCCCCAGATGATTTCAGATTACTTGGAGCATGTTCCTCTGAATGTATCTGCTCGTCTCGTGGACTTTGCCCGGAATAAGCAGCATTCTCATCCATTACTGGCTCGTTCTCGGGCGAATGTACCGGCTCAGACGCTAACCATTGCTGCTGTGGCTGCTCCTGTTTATTAACGATATCACCATACTCGGTATTGCGAGGAACTTGGTGGACGAACACAACCTCCTCCTCGGTCTCCCCCCATCCCTCACCTTGTGGAGATGGGACGACTTCAAGCCCATTTAGCGATAATACTCCTGTAATATTCAGGCTCCTCGCAGACAGCAGGTCCACATCAAAGTTCTCAATCTCAACTGCGATGTCCTCCACCCTATGAACGCGATTCATAGGCAGCGTAATTTCAACCGGAATAAGATGCTCCAGCGTCCGGTTTATTGCATCCTGCTCATCGACGTAGGTTCCAGACAAGAGCAAATTACCTCTTAACAGAGCTTGATCCCCGTAAGGCAATACCTGTATGTGAGGTACCAGCTCAACGTCCTCCAGCTCTTTAATTCCTGCAACCCCTTCAGACAAATGCACGCGTTCATAAATATCAAATCGTAATCCACCCTGATGCTCAACCAATGTTATGTCCTCCCTCCGGAAACTAACTTATAAACGTTATGGATGGTTAATTTCATTTGTCTATAAATTTATATGGTTTGCGTGGAAGGAGCATGACTATATTTTTTTCAAAATCGAATACAGTTGTTCGAAATCCGATGGCCAGGGAGCCGCTACCTCAAGCTTTTCACCAGTAAACGGGTGGCCGAATACGAGCTTTTCCCCATGCAGTGCCTGTCGAGAAATAATTCCGGAAGTGCCTCCATACAGCGTATCTCCATAGATTGGATGACCCAGGTGGCTCATGTGCACACGAATTTGATGAGTTCTACCGGTATCGAGCTGCAATCTTACAAGCGCTGCATCCGCCAGCTGTTCAATTACCTCGTAATGGGTTACAGCATATTCGCCAGTAGCGGACACTCTCCTTCGTGCAGCATGATGCCGATCTTTACCTATAGGAGCTTCAATCGTACCTCGGGAAACAGCCAGACGTCCTTGAACAATAGCGACATAGCTTCGGCCAATTTGCTTCTGTCTCATCGCTTCGTCCAATACAAGCTGCGACCACTCATGTTTTGCGTACAATACAGGCCCTGTCGTGTCTTCATCCAATCTATGAATATGACGAACCTTGCATCTTTGTCCAGTAGATTCATAGTGGGAAGCAACGGCATCAGCGAGCACCGGATTTCGGATGCCAGGGTCCGAGCCGTCGCCATGGACTTTGAGTCCTGCAGGCTTATTGACAAGCAGGCAGAAATCATCCTCATAGAGCACTTCTAGCGGTATCCATTCCGACATATATTCTACGGATTCATTCGGAAATATATGTAAGCGGATACGCTGGCCTTTAATGGAAATACCGCTTTTTTGCTGCAATTTCCGCAAGAATCCATCCGAGATGCTCATATAGTTTTTCAATTCTTCTATTGAAGCAAGCGGTTGCGGGAGACGCAGCTCCAGCCACTCCCCTTTTTTCTGCCAAGGCACCATTTATTTAGGCTCCTTTTTTCCATAAAACAAACTGTACAGCACGATCCCGGCGAAGATAACAAAAAATGCAAACATAACTACAATCATTTCAAGAGTAATGCCATAAAAACTATATCTGTTCATAACGACCGCTCCAATTCATTAAGCAATGATAATGTTCCCAAGCCCCAACTTCTATTTCTAATATTAGCAAAAAGTAATCCTCATCACAAAAATCCATATCATTCCTAATTCCGGTTAAGGTAGGAAGTCTATCAAAATGGATGAAAATATGATAAAATAATTTAGATATTTGTTGATAGATTTCAAGAAATAAATTTAGGGTCGTCATTGCTTAATTGATAACAGGAGTGAACTTAATTTGAGTACAGCCATACAGTTTTTTAAATCGACGAAGAAACAGATGCTGGATTTTAGTTGGATCAAACGCACGCTTTTAATTATTGCAGTTTTGGCTTTTCTTGCATCAAGCTTCTTATTTTTAACATCTCCTGGTACTACCCTGCGTATCTGGATGGCTGAGACAGTTATTATTACTCAACATCGTGAATGGGCCTGGATTTTCGTCGGTGCGGAGCAGCGCGATGAGATGGTTCGCAACATGCACCAAAATATTGAAAAGAATGCGGAAGAAAAGCAAGATATGGGCCGTATTCAACACAAAGTATATAAAAAGAATCGTTCGATTGATGAACTAATTAAAGTTGAAGATATTTCCGGCCCGCTGTGGAAAGGCAAAAGGATGTACGTCTTCGACCCAAAATCAATCAGAGCTATGACGCCGGTCAAATCCGGAGAGGGTGAACGGATCAGCGCCATGGTAAAACGTACCGGAGCTGTTGCA
The DNA here is from genome assembly GCF_024722015.1 of Paenibacillus radicis (ex Xue et al. 2023). Classification (GTDB taxonomy): domain Bacteria; phylum Bacillota; class Bacilli; order Paenibacillales; family NBRC-103111; genus Paenibacillus_S. The sequence continues at coordinate 40,862 of NZ_JANQBD010000001.1, forward strand.
GGCGTCAACGCCGGAGGCTTTGACGATCCTGAAGGACTTGGTAACGGTTTTGCTGCATTGGGAGTTATCGTGTCTGGAGGAGAAGTTATTTTCACTGACCAGGACGAAACGACCCCGCAGCACATCGTCGGATTCACCAAAGATGGAACTTTGATTATTGGTAAATACAGTATGACTGAGTTAAGAACAATGGGAATTTCGGAGGCAGCTTCCTTCTATCCCCGCGTTATTGCCAATGGCAAGCCGCTGCCAATCAGTGACGGGAGCCGCGCTCCAAGAACTGCAGTTGGTCAAAAGGAAGACGGAACTGTAATTTTCATTGTAGTTGACGGACGTCAAGCTCATAGCGTCGGTGCTACTCTAAAGGAAATTCAGGAGCTGTTCCTAGCTGATGATGTTGTTAACGCCGGTTTCCTTGACGGTGGCGCTTCGTCAGAGCTGGTTGTAAACGGTGAATTGGTCACGAAGCCATCCAGCCGGTATGGCGAGCGGCGCTTACCTTCAGCCTTCCTTGTATACGATCATCCGGAGGAAGCTGTAGCGAACCGAGTTTGGGATGGTATTAATAAAATAGACGCAGGCGGATCCTATGATCATCCGGACTTCTTAAGGGAGCAGGCTGAGATTAAGGCAAGACAAAAAAACAATCCGACGCCAGCAACTCCTCCGGCCACACCAACTGCACCTACTACTGTAAACAAGCCAGAAACGGATAAAACCGAGAAAACAGATAAACCTAAATCGACAGAACCAGGTAACGGAACAGGTAATGGGACCAATGCAGGTACTGGGACTGGAAATGGAAATGGATCAGTCAAACCTACTGATCACACTAAACCTCCTGTGATAGAAGGTAAAGAAACGGATCCCACAAAAAATCCACCATCTACTTCAAGTGGAAACAAAGAGTCAACAACACCTGCGGCACCTACAACTCCGGGCAGTACGCCGTCAGGCAGTACGGGAACCGAAACAGGTAAGCCAGCCGGTGGGGCCACTGGAAATAATGGTACAACCGTACCTACTGGCACAACTCCGCAAGGTGGAAGTCCAGCCGGTTCAGGAACACCTGCAGCACCTACAACACCAACTACACCAGTTCCTAAAGATACTGCACCAAATTCAACTACAACACCAAACACGGGCAGCAGCACTAATGTAAATCCTCCTGCCCAAGTAACTCCTACAACACCTGCGGCACCAACTACACCGGTGAATAAACCAAACTAATTATTTACATGTAAAGAACTAACCTTTATCCCAAACATAAAAGCAACCCATTCCGCTGATCAGCGTTATGGGTTGCTTTTATGTTTGGATCAGGTATACGGGAAAGACCTATTGTTTCAATGCTTTATAATGCGCAGCTATAGTTGCGGCTATATCTTCATCCGTATGCGCCGTTGATACAAACATGCCCTCAAATTGAGATGGCGCTATGCTAACTCCATTATCAAGCAAAGCTGCAAAATACCGGTTAAACAACTCCAAATCAGTTGTTTTTGCTGTTTCATAATCGGTAACTTGCTTATCCGTGAAGAACGGACAAATCATCGAGCCGACTCGATTGATCGTACTGGCAACCCCTAGCTCACGTGCATTTGCTAAGAAGCCTTCCTCCAAGCGGGCCGATTTCCGTTCCAGCTCCTCGTATACTCCCGGTTTACCCAACAGGCTCAGAGTCACATACCCAGCCGCCATCGCAAGCGGATTGCCAGAAAGTGTACCCGCTTGATAGATCGGGCCACTTGGAGCAATCAACTCCATAATTTCACGTTTACCACCATAAGCACCTACCGGCAAGCCTCCGCCGATTACTTTACCTAGACAGGTGAGGTCTGGAGTGATGCCGTACAAGCCCTGTGCACTGTTTAAACCAACGCGGAAGCCGGTCATTACCTCATCGAATATAAGCAAGCTTCCATATTGGAGCGTCAGATTTCGCAACCCTTGCAAGAAGCCGGGCTGTGGAGGTACTACTCCCATATTACCTGCAATCGGCTCCACAATAACCGCGGCAATTTCTTCACCGAAGCGTTCAAAGGCCAATCTAACGGAATCAATATCATTATACGGTACAGTGATCGTATTAGCTGCCACACTTTCAGGAACACCCGGGCTATCAGGCAGTCCTAAAGTCGCCACACCAGAGCCTGCTTTAATAAGTAATGCATCAGCATGTCCGTGATAACAGCCTTCAAACTTTAATATTTTGGAACGCTTCGTATAACCTCTAGCTAAACGCAATGCACTCATTGTAGCCTCTGTACCGGAATTCACCATACGTACTAGCTCTATCGATGGAATCCGTTCAATGACCAAACGGGCCATTTCCGTTTCCAGTTCGGTCGGTGCCCCGAAGCTTGTACCGGATTCAGCTGTTTTCTTGATGGCCTCCACCACTTCAGGATGTGAATGACCAACAATTAGCGGCCCCCATGAGCCTATGTAGTCGATAAATTCATTCCCATCTATATCAAATACCCGTGAACCCACCCCGCGCTCCATAAAAAGCGGTGTCAAACCAACCGACTTAAAGGCTCGAACCGGACTGTTAACACCACCTGGGATTACAAGCTTCGCTTCTGCAAAAGCTTTCGTTGAGCGTGCATCTTCTCTTTTCCTTATATTAGCCAAAACTACCCCTCCTTAGAGCTCTAGTGCTTTGCAAATAATGTCGACTTTTCCCATATATTAACTTGAAAACCAGCGTAAACCGATATATAATTATTCGGACTATGGAACCATCATCCATTGAAACGAGGAGAAACCATGATTGATTTCTTGAGCAAAGTTCCCTTATTTATCAATCTGAATAGTAGCCAGTTAACATCCATTTCTAACATTTGTTCGAAAAAATCATTTCGTTCCGGGACCATTCTGTTTAACGAAAAGGAACTGGGTTCTGTATTTTACATCGTGTTCAATGGCTCTGTAAAAATATACAATACCTCTACTACGGGTGAGGAAAAAATTCTTTCCTTATTCAAAAGTGGAGACAGCTTCGGTGAGCTTTCATTAATCGATGGCAAGCCTCGTTCCGCCTCCGCCCAAACTTTAGAGGACAGCGTCCTGATCGCCCTCGATGCCAAGCACTTTTTGGAGCTGTTAAAAAACAATTTCGATATTTCCCTCTGTATTATGCGAGAGCTGTGCAACAGGCTACGTGATACGAACCAGCACGTTTACGATTTGACTTTCCTCGATGCCAGAACTCGTGTTATCAAGAGCTTGATCAAGCTCGCTAATAAGAACGGAACCCGCAATGGTAATGTTATTACAATAAAAATGATGCTTAATTATGATGAGGTTTCACAAATGGCCGGCGTTCAGAAGCCCATCCTTATGCAAGTTATGCGTGACTTCCAGGAGAGGGAGATTCTGGTGTTTGACGGTCCGATAATGAAGCTTGACCTCGCGAAGCTGCGGGGGTAGTTATTCCCTCTGTCCGTTGACTTCTGGCCTTATGAATTGAGTGATCCCCATACATGGATAAGCCCGATTATTCGGGCTTATTTATTTGACAGTCAGCTGCGAAACAAGCGCTAGCGCCGTTTCCTTTCCTTGCCGGATACAGTCGGGAAGCCCCACTCCATGAAAAGCAGCTCCTGTAACATGAATGCCTGGCATTTGCTCAGCCAAACCGCTGCGGACACGTTGCACCAGCTTCAAATGCTCAACCGGGTACTGAGGCATGGAACGTGGCATCTTGGTGATTTCCGTAAACAATGGTTCTGCCGTAATACCCAGCAGCTCCTGTAAATCCCTCCGAACCGCTTGGATCATTTCTGCTTCAGACATCTTAAGCCAACGCTCGTCACCAGAACGACCGACATAACAACGCAGCAGAACTTTTCCCTTCGGTGCAGTGTGCAGCCATTTAGAGGAAGTCCACGTACATGCAGTAATAAATCGATTTTCGCTTCGCGGAGCCAACAGCCCGCTTCCATCCAGCTCACGTACCATATCGTTCGCATTGAATGCCAGAATAACATTGGCAACCGATGCATAATCAATGGTCATCAATTCTTTTGCAGCAGGCACTTCATTAAGCAGAGGAGCAATAGCGTAAGCAGGCAGAGCTATAATAGCACCGTCTATTCGCTCTGTTAGTCCGCCTCCATATACCAATTCATAAGAACGCCCTGAGTCATCCTTTGATTTCAGCTTATGGATAGCACTAACCTCGGTGTCCTTCATGAAATGAACATCATCCAGAGCATCTACGAGGCCATTCACTATGGTTTGCAAGCCTTCCTTGAAGGTCAGGAATACCGTGTTTTTTGCTACCTCGGGCAGCGTCTTGCTTTCCTCTCCGCCCTGCTTGCGGTTCCGAGTCATCCCAAGAATTAAGCTGCGATGCTTTTGCTCCAGTGCATGAAACTGCGGAAACGTTGCCTTCACGCTCAATGCATACGTATCACCTGCATAAATGCCCGCTAGCAGAGGCTCGGCAATTTGCGTCAATACTTCCTTGCCCAGTCTGCGTTCCAAAAAGGCGCCTAGTGATTCATCATCCGTACTTTGTCGCTTAGGCAGCAGCAAATCCAACGCCGCACGCGCTTTACCTGCAAATGACAACAAGCCTGTTTTCATAAAAGGGCCAATCTCCGTTGGAATTCCGAGAACAAGCCCAGGAGGCATGCGATGCAGCCGATTGCCATGTAAAATGTACGTTTTTTTTGCATTCGGATTTGTGCCTGTTAGTTGATCCTCAAGCCCAAGCTCCTTGGTTAACTCAATCATAGCAGGCTTACGCGCCAAAAAAGAGTCCGGACCTTTTTCAATAACAAAGCCGTCCTTCTTTAACGTGTGAATGCGGCCCCCGAACGAACCGCTTTTCTCAATCAAGGTTACTTTAACAGCTTCACCCTTTTCAGCCATTGCTTTTTTCAAGTAATAGGCTGCGCTTAAACCTGTAATGCCGCCGCCGATAACGGCCACATGTCTCGGTTCATTCCCCATCTTGCATCATTTCCTCTCGCACTGTGCATATACAACATCACTCAAAGCGCCCATATACAAGGGATCCGTATTTAAGGAAGGAGTACGCTCCAAGTGGATACCCAGCTCACGTGCCGTCTTTTGCGCTTCAATATCAAGATCGTACAAAACTTCCAAGTGATCAGATACGAAACCTATCGGACAAACCAGTACGTGCTTAAATTGCTTTTCAGAGCTAATCGTCTGAAGTACATCCAATATATCGGGTCCAAGCCATGGCGTCCCTGTCTGTCCTGCACTTTGCCACCCGAACTGCCAATTGCTGATTCCTGTCTGAGCCGCAATAGCACGTGAGGTTTCCAGCAGCTGCTCCGGATACGGGTCTTTCATCTCAAGTATTTTCTCCGGAAGGCTATGTGCTGTAAACACAATACGAACCTCGTCCCTGGACGTATCGCCAAAACGTGTTAATGTGTCCGTAATCCGTTGTGAAAGTGCCTCTAGTAATTGTGGGTGCAGGTGATAGCTTTTCACAAAATTAATTTGCAGACCCGATTCAGCCGCTTTATCTTGTGCGCGCTTTATATAGCCGCCTACGCTCATTGTCGAATAGTGAGGTGCAAGTACGACACCGACAGCTTGCTCAATACCGTCCTTAACCATCTGCTCTACACCATCCTCGATGTAAGGAACAGCGTGCTTTAAGCCTTGATAGCAAGTAAACGAAATATCCGGGTGATCCGCATTTAGCCGATCTTCCAATGCTTGTACCTGCTTATTTGTATTCTCTCTTAACGGAAAAAAACCGCCGACAATCGCCTCATATCGATCCGTCAAATCCTTTAGCTGCTCTGGCGTAGGAGGGTGCCCGCGGCGAATATGGGTATAATAGGCTTCCACCTGGTCCAAGCTCTCTGGAGTTCCATAGGACATCACCAGAACACCAATCCGCTGTTTAGACATTTACACACCACTTTCTTGTTTCGATTTAGCTAAAGCTTCCTTGGAATATACATGAATGAATTCCGTCAGCTCCCGCAGTTTATCGAGTGATGCTTCTGGGAACAGTCCATGTCCAAGGTTGAACACATAACCCGGCTGTTCAATACCTTGATCAATAATAGCTTTGGCATGCTCCTTAATAACTGACATTGGTGCCGTCAATACATAGGGATCAAGATTGCCCTGAACCGCGAAACGTGAACCTACTCGTTTACGTCCCTCTGCGATCGAAACACGCCAATCGAGTCCAATCACATCTACCTCCAGCTGTCCCAAAAGCGGGAGCAATTCTCCGGAGCTAACGCCAGGGAAATAAATTTTGGGCTGTTCCAAATGTTTAAGTTCGTCAAAAATACGTGTTATGGTCGGAAGCACAAATACTTTGAAGTCATTAGGTGAAAGCGCGCCTACCCAGCTGTCAAACAGCTGTACAGCTTTTGCCCCTGCAGCAATATGCGATTTCAAATACGTAATAACCATATCACCCAGTTTATCCATAAGCTGGAACCACACTGCCGGCTCGCTATACATAAGCTGTTTGGTTCGTATGTAGCTTTTGGTTGGTCTTCCTTCGATCAAATAACTGGCGATTGTAAAGGGCGCGCCCGCGAAAGTAATAAGTGGAACCTGAAGCTGTGCTGCCAAAATTTCGATTGTTTTGATAATATGGGATAAGTCCTTCTCAACTTGAATAGGGCGCAATCTTTCCACATCGGCCGTCGAACGGATCGGGTTGTGAATGACAGGTCCCACATCTTTTACAATATCAAAATCAATCCCAAGCGAAGCAACAGGGTTCATAATATCTGAGTAAAGAATTGCCGCATCCACACCTAATTTATGCACAGGCATCATCGTAACTTCAGCTGCCAGCTCCGGCTGCTGACAAATTTCGAGCAAGCTGTATTTTTCCTTAATTTTGCGATAATCCGGATCATAGCGTCCCGCCTGTCTCATGTACCATACCGGGAGAGTATCCACCGCTTGCTTCTTACATGCTTTAATAAACGTATCGTTATAGCTCATTTAATTTTCCTCACTTCCGTATACTCCTAAAAACTTCCTGTATGGAAAGTTTACTTCGTAAGCATAAACTGATCTACTCATTATTATGCCCTATTTGGCAGCTTGTAACAACTGATTAGCATCCAAGATTCCGACAAAAGTATGACAAGAAACGCTCAGGATTTTACCCACTGTAAGCGTTCTCGCATCGATCATGGTCCAGAAAAGAAAGTCCACTCATCAGACAAAAATTAGCTATAAATGCGAGGAAGCCATCCTCTTGTTAAAGGATAGCTTCCCTGACTTCTATTGCTTTCATTTCGGACAATCATTATCCGCTTATTGACTTTCACGCAGCCAACCAGCAACATCCTTGGCAAAATAAGTGATAATGAGATCTGCTCCTGCACGCTTAAAGCCGATCATCATCTCCGAAACAATGGAGCGCTCATCGATCCAGCCCTGCTTCGCAGCGGCTTTCACCATAGAATACTCAGCGCTGACATTGTAGCAAACAAGCGGCAAATCGAATTGATCGCGAAGTGTCCGAATGATGTCCATATAAGCCAAAGCAGGCTTAACCATCAAAAAGTCTGCACCCTCTACAACATCGGCTTCAGCTTCTCTAAGCGCCTCACGAGCATTAGCCGGGTCCATCTGGTAGGTCTTGCGGTCGCCGAACTGCGGAGCGGAATGTGCTGCATCGCGGAATGGACCATAGAAAGAAGAAGAATACTTAACTGCATACGACATGATAGGTACCTGATCGTAACCAGCTGCATCCAACCCTTGGCGGATTGCATAAACAAATCCATCCATCATATTGGAAGGAGCGATTATGTCTGCCCCTGCCTCGGCTTGAGCAACAGCTGTTTTAACAAGCAGTTCGAGTGAAGGATCGTTGAGAACATCTGCGCGCTGCTTGGACTCATCAAAATGCACCACACCACAATGGCCATGGTCGGTAAACTGGCACAAGCATGTATCGGCTATGACGAGCAGTTCAGGATACAGCTTTTTAATACTGCGGGTTGCTTGCTGTACAATTCCGTTATGATCATAGGCAGAGGTTCCCAGAGCATCCTTATGTGCAGGAACGCCAAACAGGAGAATGGCTTTAATGCCCAAGGCAACAACCTCATGGATTTCTTCTTCAAGACGGTCCATAGAGAAATGGTATACACCAGGCATTGATGAAATCTCATCTTTGATTTGCGAGCCATGAGTGACGAATATTGGGTAGATTAGATCATTAACCGTAACGTTGTTCTCTCTAACTAAACTGCGCAGCCCGTTTGAACCGCGTAATCTCCGATTACGAACGATAGGAAAGCTCATTGTTGTACCTCCAGAAGTTTTTCGTAGACCTATATTAGTGTGTGTTCAAAAAGTCGACATTTCAGCACCGAGAAGGTTGCATGAACCTGAAGAAGGAGGAGCGGAGTTTAGGCAAACCTAAATGAGCACCGGACTTCGAAGGTGAATGCAAGATTCGATGTCGAGTAATCTTCCTATGCTGCTTCGTGATCAAATGGTGACTTTTCGAACAACCTCTATTAGAGTAAAACTGCTTACTTGACTTTATATAAACTGTCCACTAAAGATTCAACGGTTGCTTCTTCAGCCAAATAATCAACTGTGAGTCCAGCTTCTTTAACCGTTTGTGCTGTCATTGGTCCGATGCAGGCAATCTGGCAGGAAGCCAGCAATTCCTTCGGATTAGCTGTACCAAGCTCCTCAAGAGCGCGAATTAAATTCGTTACAGTAGATGAGCTGGTAAAAGTAATAATATGAATAGCTTTTTTCTGCAGCAGCTCAATAACTTCAGTGCCTCCGTCTGTTTCCAGAACGGTTTCGTAAACATCTACCTCTGTTACATTAAGGCCCTTTTCACGCAGTCTGGCGGGCAAATATTCCTTGGCAATATCCGCTGTTGCTAGTAGTACGCGTTGTCCCGGCTTCAAATCCGCTTCAATTGATGAGAGCAGCTCATCTCCTTGAAACTTCGCTGGAAGCGCCTCAGCCATCAGGCCGCGCATATTTAACGCTTCGGCTGTTTTGGGTCCGACGGCCGCAATACGCGCTTTTCCAAGTGAACGAACATCTATACCACTCAGCCGCAGCTGATCGAAGAATTGCTCTACACCGTTAACGCTTGTAAAAATAACCCAATCGAAATCATACAGTTGTTTTAAAGCCTGGGCCAACGCTTCCTTAGCAGCGGGCTTTGTTGGTGCCTGAGTCCGGATAACCGGAAATTCAACCGCTTCTCCACCGAGCTCTTCAATTAGATTTACTAAATCACTAGCCTGACTGCGGGCTCTTGTAACAAGAATACGCCGTCCAAATAAGGGCTTCTTCTCGAACCATGCCAGCTTACTGCGCAGCTTTACAACATCTCCGACAATAATAACGGCAGGAGATTGAAAGTTCGCTGCTCTAACCTTTTCAACGATATCGGTAAGAGTCCCTGTCAGCGTCTCCTGCTCCATCCAGGTTCCCCAACGGATTAATGCAACCGGAGTCGTAACAGACTTCCCGCCTTCAATTAATTTATTCCTTATAAATTCCAGATTCGCAACACCCATCAAAAAGATAAGTGTTCCTGAAGCCTGGGACAAGTTTTCCCAATTTACACTGCTGTAGGTTTTGTTCTGATATTCATGTCCAGTCACGATTGAAAATGAGGAAGTAAAATCACGATGAGTAACCGGAATGCCCGCATAAGTTGGAACTGCAATAGCTGAAGTGATACCGGGGACAATTTCAAATTGAATCTCATTGTCCGCTAGCAACTCTGCCTCTTCCCCTACCCGTCCAAACACGCTAGGGTCCCCGCCTTTTAAGCGAGTCACAGTCTTTCCTTGGAGAGCTAAGTCAACCAGCAGCTGATTGATTTCTGCTTGCTTAAGCATATGCTTGTCCGGCAGTTTGCCAACAAATATTTTCTCCGCACCCGGCTTCATATGCTTCAGAAGCCTTGGACTTGCCAATCGGTCGTATACAACGACATCAGCGCGCTGAATCGCTTCCAGTCCGCGAACCGTTATAAGCTTAGGGTCGCCCGGACCTGCTCCAACGAGATATACGACACCTTTATTCATCGCACTCATCCCCTCACTGTGGCCAATATATCAGCGGCTCCTCTTGCAATTAATGCATCCGCCAATTCGCTTCCCAACTTGACAGGATCCGTCCCGGTCATTGTGTCCTTAAGCATCTGACCGCCATCTGGCGAACCGACCATCCCTGTCATTGTGATGGTAGTGCTGTCAGCTTCGGTGCTAATTGTTGCATAAGCGCCGATAGGCACTTGGCAGCCACCGTTCAGCTTGCCGAGAAAGCTCCGTTCTGCAGCTACAGCAATAGCTGTAGGCTCGTTATTGTAGTGCTTGAGCAGCCCAAGCACCTCTGCATCTCCGCCCCTGCATTCGATGCAGAGCGCCCCCTGGCCTACGGCAGGCAGACATACCTCCGGCGGCAGGTAAGCACTGATGCGATCCACCCAGCCGACCCGGCGTAAGCCGGCGGCTGCGAGCAGTATCGCATCGAAGCCCTCGGATTCGAGCTTCTTGAGCCTCGAATCAATATTACCGCGGATCGACTCTATCTTAAGATCAGGGCGATAATACTGCAATTGGGAAGAACGGCGCAAGCTGCTCGTGCCGACCTTTGCCCCTTGAGGCAGCTCATCAAGGCTCGCAGCCCCACGCGTGATCAAGCAATCCCGCGGATCCTCACGCAGCGGCACAGCTCCGATTACAAGTCCTTCTGGCAGCTCCCAAGGCATGTCTTTCATGCTGTGTACAGCCATATCAATCTCGCCGTCCATGAGTGCCTGTTCGATTTCTTTGACGAACAACCCTTTGCCGCCTACCTTGGACAAGGTTACATCTAGTATTTGATCGCCTTTAGTAACGATCTTCTTCAATTCAAACTCGCATTCGATACCATGCTCCCGGCATAATTCGCGCAAGTGATCCACCACTTGTCCCGTCTGCGTCAAAGCCAACGCGCTCTGTCTAGTGCCAACTACAATTTTACGCAATACGCTCAGCCCCTTACTTTTGTAGGTAATAATCTTTATTCAGTAAGCTCTCGGATCCATTTATCCAGCTTCTTTATTCCAGCCAATGTTGGTTCAGCTTCAATACGTTGCATAAGGGCTTGCTTTGAAGAAGATATGAAGCTGCCAGATCGAATCCAACCAAGCAGGTCCCATTCCAGCATCGATTTAAATATCGCTTGCCTTTCGATCGTATCCTTTACCTTCAATTTTATTAATGAACGAAGCTCCTGAAGAAGTTCCAAATACACCTCATACTCTTCACCATACGTCTTCTCCAGCTCCTGGCGTACCCGCTTAGCCACAGCAGGACTTGCTCCAGTCGTAGATACTGAGATCACGAGCTTCCCCCGACGAACAACGGCAGGTACAATAAAACCGCTTCGCTTCGAATCATCCGCTACTGTAACAAGCTTGCCCAATGCCTCCGCTTCCAAACGCACGGCCTCATTGATTTCCGCTTGATCCGTTGCCGCGAATATCAAAAGTGCTTCTCGAAGCTCTGTCATCCCTGTTTGGAAATGCTTCTTTATTATCGACACATGTCCTCCCAGAGCCCATTCTTCAAGCTGTTCCGTACAAGCAGGACTTATCAAAGTTATCGTGGCGCCAGCTTCAATTAAAGATTCGGCTTTACGCTGTGCTACTACGCCCCCTCCAATGATTACACAAGGTTTCCCAATTATGTCAAGCATCAAAGGATAATAGCTCTTATTCCTTCGCTCCTTCAATTGAAACCTCCTTAGAGCTTCGCATTGGCGCAACTTTCTTCGTAAGTTGAAGTGCCGTTAGTTGCAAAACTATCGTTTTGCTTCTGCTAGATTTCACTTCCATTATTGCAAACATTTATGACCATTGATGGAAGGTGGAATAGAAGTTGGCAAATACGATATTCAGAGCAACGATGAAAAATGCAGCCAAATTCCAAAGCGCAAGCTTATCTCCGGGCGTTTTTAGAAGCAGCCGTTGAAATAAATAAAAGCCATAAGCCAAAAGTACAAACCAGGAATTTATTACTTTAGAGTCGAATAGCAGCTTCATATCTCCCTCTAACACAATCCAAACGATTCCAAGCGATAGGCCCAATAATAATAAAGGTGCACCCATAATAACTGAAACATAGGCATATTGATCTGTTCTATCTAAACTAGGCAGCCGCTGCATCAGCTTGGACCACTTTTTCTCCTTAAGCTGGCGGTGCAAGAACCAATACATGAATGAAAAAACGGCTGCAATGGCAAATGCGGCATAACTGGCGATCGATAGGCTAATATGGATAAAAAGCAGCTCGTCGCTTATTTTCCACGAGGCTAACGTTGGCGATACTTTCGGATTGCTGAAAAAATTCAAAGCCAACACGGCAAAGCCGATTACATTAACAAAAAAAACAAATAGTTCTATACGAAAAAAACGATTTATTATTAATGATACCGTAACAAGCAGCCAAGATAGCATAAATAACGTTTCGAACAATGAATACGCATCCGCTCTATTATGCTCGATCAAACTATAGATTAAGTAGAACGTTTGCAAAAGCCATACAAAAGAAAGCAACCCTGCACCCATCCGTTTTGCACTTCGATTCGAACCAACAAAGTCCGAGAAGTAAAACAGGAGGCTCAGGGCATATATATAAATTATAGCATCATATAACCAGCTTTTCGTAACCATAGACCAATGCACCTCTTCCGATTACGATTTGGCCAAGGCATCGGCAGAATTCATTGGAACTTTCGTTAGTTGTTCTTCCTTCCAACGATCATGGGCACTGTCAGCTGCAAGCTGACGCGCTGTTTGCTCCTCATGCTCCCGCTGCGCCAATTGCTCCTCAAGCGCAAATATTTTGGTGAAATACTCCAAAGCCTCATCACCGTGTTTTTCGGCTGCCATTTCTTTGATGCGGTTAACGGGATCACGAAGCATTTGGTTAACTATGCTTTTCGTTAATTTACGAATGACTTTCAGCTCTCGCTCTTCCAGATCGGGAAGCTTCTTCATCAAGCTGTCCATCGTTTCCTCATGGATCAAACCGGCTCTTGCTTGCAGTGCTTGAATGACCGGGCTAACACCGAGTGTCTTGGTCCATTGTTCAAATGCCTGCTTCTCCTCGGTGATCATTTCCTCGATGATAACGGCTGCTTTGCGTCGTTCTTGCAAATGGTTATTCACTATCGATTGCAAATTATCAATATCATATAAAAATACGTTCGGCAGCTCTCCGATAGCTGGATCTAGATCCCGCGGAACGGCAATATCTATCATAAAAAGAGGTCTTGAACGGCGCTTTTGCAATACGCCTGCAACTTGCTCACGGGATAACACCAAGTCGGCTGATCCGGTCGAGCTAATAACGATGTCCACTTCCTCCAAATATTGAAGCAACTTGTCCATGGAACAGGCCACGCCTCTAAACTTATCCGCAAGCTCTTGGGCTCTGCTTAAAGTCCGGTTTACAACAATAACCTTATCCGCACCGTTAGCATACAAATGCTTGACGGTTAATTCACTCATTTTACCTGCACCTACAATCATAACCTTCTTATGATCATAACTGCCAAAAATCCGTTTCCCTAGTTCTACGGCCGCATAGCTGACCGATACCGGATTATCGCCGATACCTGTCTCTGTATGTGCACGTTTTGCCATCGTTACAGCCTGCTTGAACAATGTGTTAAACATTATTCCGGTCGTCTTCTCCTGCTGTGCAAGCTGGAGAGCATCTTTGACCTGACCTAATATTTGCGTTTCCCCAATAACCATCGAATCAAGCCCGCTCGCTACATGAAACAAGTGATCAATTGCTTTCTCATTTTCATATATGTACAAATGCTTATTGAATTGATCCCGTGGAATACCAAACCATTTCTCAATAAATCCACGCAAATAATGATCGCAAATATGCTCACGATCGGAAACAACATACAATTCTGTCCGATTACAGGTGCCGACGATGACACACTCCATAACGCATTTCGTTTCTTTAAGCTCCTTCAACGCTTGCGCAAGATCTCCATCGGAAAAAGTAAATTTCTCGCGGACTGCTACCGGCGCTGTTCGGTAATTTAAGCCTGCTACAACGATTTGCATAGGTGTCACCTGCCCCTCCTCTTAAGTTTCTGAAAACAGTATAGCATATATTGACGAACTGCTCCGACAAATTTTTTGAATAATATGTGAAAGCAGTTTTTTATCAATCACTCTATTTTCAGCTTTTTTCAACTTCTTTATACCGAATCTGGATTAGTAAGCAATTTACTGCAGCAGCTTTTTCTTAATCAGCTCTGTCATTGCTTTATCCGTTTTGATTAATCGTTCATTTTGTGAGGAAACTATCTTGTGATCTGTTGACATTAGTTTTCCGTAAGCATCATACAAGTCCGCATATTGCTTACGAACCTGCTCCAGAGTCTGTGATTCATCCGCCTTCAAAGGCCGCTGACCGCCAATCTGAAGACGCACCACATATTGCATTAACTGTGTAAGGCCCTTGAGCGGTACCAATTCATCTTCCCCGAATGCCAGAACAAGATGTTCATGAGTAAAATTAGCTGTATAAATAGCTTGACGAAGCATATCCAAGCCTTCTGTACCTTGAGACTGATTAGCATCATGCAAAAAGCTTCCAAGCAGCTCCATCTGGAATAAGGAAACTTGATATAGCAGCTTCCCCGCATTCTGCTTCTCAGTATGGCTGCCCATAATTAAGCTATTGATTTGATACAATGACCAACAGCCTGCCAACAATAAAAACACATAGAAGAGCAGCTTTCTTCTGCGTCTCACCTGACATCCCCCCATTGAACACATTAAATAATCCAAGCCTACTTGATTATTGTATGGGGGGATATTATAACAAATAACCACGGATAAGCTCCGTGGTTACCATTACTCATGAACGAGTTAATATTATATTTATTTAGTCAATTGTGCCTGCTTCATAACCGGTGTTTCCACTACGAGCTCGCCCATACCACGTATCAGCTTCTTCGCATGCGTCGTTTCCGGTTTCAACACGGAGACCATGTAATCGATAGCCAACTGAGGATCAACTGTTTCGCCGCAAGTATAACAATCTAGTGCAGCAAAACCTTTCTCAGGATAAGTATGAATGGATAGATGACTTTCCGATAATAATACTAACACTGTTGCACCTTGTGGTTCAAATTGTTTGGATTGAACCGACATTACGGTCGCCCCACATGCCTCAGCAGCCTCCACCATTTGCGCTTGTAACCATTCTGCATTGTTGAGAAGATCAAAGTCGACCCCCCAAGTATCTACAGCAACGTGTCTTCCGAAAGTTGAATATTCCATCCTTCGGTTCCCCCTTCCTAGGAATAAAATGTTTGAAAAATTTCATCCGCTAGGACCTACGTCATTCACTTCCCGAGGGAGTTATCTCTCGCAACATTCAATGTCCTGAGTGAATCCTGGTTCCTATTTTGTTTTCAACGAGAATAAAAATAACATCTATTCACCAAAAATGCAACACTTTTTTTAAGAATCTCTCTTTTTACCATTACACCTTATCTAAACCACTGTCTAGCATATGTAAACAACGCCCCACAAGTGTATAGAAATTTGGTGGATAGCATAAAGAAATACTCCTCCGCTGCTTGGAAACAACGAGAGGAGCTTGTATTTGAAATAAGATATATAATTAAGCTTCGAGTACAAACAATTCATGTGCCAGCTTCTGCAAGCGGGCATCGATTTGTTCGCGTACGGCAAGTTCTTGAATGTCATTTCTTAAATCAAGTAAATGGTTGATTTGGAGTCTTATTCGTCCAATCTCTTGTTCAACTTCATTTCTAAGGAATAGCTTGTTAAGCTGGCCGATGGTGTCCTTGTATTCATAGATGACTTTATCGGTGCCTTCCTTGTATTCCACAATTTTAACTACCGTTCCGTGTTCATATTCGTAGATCATGGTGTATGTTTCATAAAGTCGATGCACAGTTGCGCTTCCTTTGAAGGAGGAAACAGCTTTTCTCATTAAATTGACTAAATTTTTGTTTGTAATCCTGCATGAGCCTTGGCAAACATAAACGCCTAACTTTCTTTCGAACGAGAGGACAATCTCTTGACCTGCATCGTCCAGCAGTACCACCTCTTGGTTTCCGTTTTCAAGCACTCTTACTTGCAGAGAAGCTTGATGGTCAACAAACATTTGAATAAACAGGGCCATTTCGGCTTCCGTCAGTTGTAGGCAGGTTTTGACGTATTCGGTCGCTAACCTCATTGCCATAAAAATCCCTCGATTCTTTATTTGCGAACCTTGAAGCCTAACTCTTATTCTACTGTGCTATATACATTATACTACATAAATATTTAATATTCCTGCCAGCTTTTCATTGAATTCCGTTGAATTCCAGAAAAAAACGCTTTTTCCTTGAAGGATTTCAAGATTATATTTAAATTCCTCGCTTTCCCTTATCAAGTTCTGCGAATCCCTACCATAATCGCAAGATTAGTTTACTTTTTTTATTATTACATCATGAATTAGAATGCGTATGTTTATTCTAATTAATGTATGAAAAAGCTGCATGGCTCAGGTGGCCATACAGCTGTATAAGGCTTACTCGATTATGTCTGTTGGTGAAACAGGTTCTAATTCTTCCTCAATTCCCCAGCCTATTTCCTGCTCAATGACTTGCCACAGCTCGTCCTTTCCCACACCAAGCTCGGACGAAAACAATACAAGTCTCTCATGCTTTTCCATGCGCAGCGTCTCTCTAACAATTTTTACATGCTTTTGCCAATGGCCTTTTGTGATTTTATCGGCTTTCGTAGTAACCACACACATAGGTACACCGTTATGCTTGAGCCAATCATACATACTCTGATCATCTTTGGAGGGAGGGTGCCGCAAATCAATTATTAACAATACTAACTTTAGATACTCGTGATGCATTAAATATTGCTCAATAAACTTTCCCCAGATTTCACGTTTGGATTTGGAAACCTGAGCATATCCGTAACCTGGTAAATCCACGAAAAATAAGTCCGAATTTATTTTATAATAATTGAGCTGCTGGGTTTTACCCGGCTTGGAACTGGTTCTGGCAAGATTTTTACGCTGGATCATCCGATTGATCAGTGATGACTTACCGACATTCGAACGCCCTGCCAGAGCAATTTCCGGCAAGGCATCGGGAGGGTACTGGCTCGGACCAACCGCGCTGATAACAAACTCAGCTTGATTAACCTTCATTGTGACCTTCACTCTTTCTTTGGTTGAAACTTTATTCTAATTATACTTGAACCTGCTTAACTAATGCATGCTCAAGAACTTCGTCCATATGGGAAACCGGGATAAAGGTAAGCTCACGACGAACGCTCTCCGGAACTTCTTCTATATCCTTAACATTGTCAAAAGGGATAATGACCCTGCGAATGCCTGCACGATGCGCGGCTAAGCTCTTCTCTTTCAAACCGCCAATCGGCAGCACACGGCCACGTAAGGTAATCTCACCTGTCATCGCAACCTCACGAGAAACCGGAATATTCGTCAATGCCGAAATTAGCGCGGTTCCCATTGTTATGCCGGCTGAAGGTCCATCCTTGGGTATGGCACCTTCGGGTATATGGATGTGAATGTCCACCTTCTCATGGAAATCAGGAGGAATCCGAAGCTGCTCTACGCGAGAACGCGTGTAACTGAATGCGGCCTGTGCAGACTCCTTCATTACATCCCCCAGCTTGCCCGTAAGCGTAAGCTTGCCGTTGCCGGGCATTACCGTAACCTCAATGACAAGCGTGTCACCACCAACTTCAGTCCATGCAAGTCCGGTAACCGCTCCGATCTGATCGTATTCCTCAGCCATTCCATAACGGTACTTGGAGGGTCCAAGGAATTCCTTTACATTATCCACTCGAACCTGAACGGAACTGACTTGACCAGAAACCAGCTGTTTTGCAGCTTTTCGGCATATAGCAGAAACCTGCTGCTCCAGATTTCTTACGCCTGATTCCCGTGTATATTCTCTAACAATTCGCATTAAAGCCTGTTCTTCTATGTTCAATTGCCCATCCTGTAGGCCGTGATCCTTTTGCTGTTTCGGAAGCAAATAGTTGTTGGCAATATGCAGCTTCTCGATCTCTGTATACCCTGGAATGTACAACACTTCCATTCGATCGAGCAATGGCCTAGGTATATTATGCACTGCATTCGCCGTGGTAACAAACATTACATTCGACAAGTCAAATGGCACTTCAATATAATGATCGCTGAATGTACTATTTTGCTCCGGATCCAACACTTCGAGCAGCGCGGCTGAAGGATCTCCACGGAAATCCATCGCCATCTTGTCTATCTCATCCAATAAAAAAACCGGATTGGAGGTTCCTGCACTCTTCATTCCTTGGATGATCCGACCCGGCATGGCTCCCACATAGGTGCGTCTATGTCCGCGAATTTCCGCTTCATCCCGGACGCCTCCTAATGAAATTCGGACAAACTGGCGACCGAGCGACCGAGCAATTGAACGCGCAATCGAAGTTTTACCTACTCCTGGAGGGCCAACGAGACATAGAATAGGGCCTTTTAGCTTCTTAACCAGCTTCTGTACGGCCAAGTACTCCAAAACTCGTTCTTTCGGTTTTTCCAGCCCGTAGTGATCCTCATTCAAAATTTCTTCCGCTCTATTAATATCCAAGTCATCCTCGGTAAAGGTACTCCAAGGGACACCTAATAACCAATCGATATAATTGCGAATTACGCTTCCCTCAGCTGAGGTTGCCGGCATCTTTTCAAGCCGATCGATTTCCTTTTCAATCTTTTCTTTAACTTTGTCCGGCACTTCCGTACTGGAAAGCTGGGATCTGAGCTCCTCTACCTCACCTGCACGGCCTTCTTTGTCGCCCAGCTCTTTTTGAATAGCCTTCATCTGCTCGCGGAGATAGTATTCTTTCTGTGTTTTCTCCATTTGCTTCTTGACGCGTTGGCTGATCTTACGCTCCAGCTCCAAAACTTCACGTTCGTTATTCAAAATGCTGAGCAGCTTCTCCAACCGCAGCTTTACATCTATAGTTTCCAGTATTTCCTGTTTATCCTTGATCTTCAAAGATAAGTGGCTGCAGATAACATCTGCCAATCTTCCCGGTTCATCAATGTCAGAAACTGCCGCTAACGTTTCGGGCGTTACCTTCTTCGACAGATTAATATAGTGCTCAAACTGATTTAGAACCGTTCTCATTAATGCATCAATCTCTGGGTCAGAGGTTTCCTGCTCGGGCAGTTCTTTAATCTGCACTTCATAATACTCATCGTTATTTAAAAATTCGGTAATTTCCGCACGGACGACACCCTCAACCAGTACTCGAATTGTGCCGTTCGGCAATTTAAGCATTTGCCTAACCTTTGCAATGGTACCTATTCGATATATATCTTCTGTTGAAGGCTCTTCAATATTCACTTCCGACTGTGAGCATAGAAGTATCATACTGTCGTCCACCATGGATTTCTCCAGCGCCTTCACCGACTTCTCTCTGCCAACGTCCAGATGCAGCACCATACTCGGATAAACGAGCAACCCGCGCAATGGAAGCAAAGGCACACGCCGCACCTTCATTTTGTTCGATCCCATCTTGGAGCACCCCCTCTAGAACTTTGCTTTAACAAAGTTTACTTCGTAAGCATTTGCCGTAACTTTGCTTTAGCAAAGTTTTACTTCGTAAGCACAAGTTGGGTTATACGAAAAAATAACCCGTTTGCTATAATTTACATTTTATCAAAATTAATTTCAAAACACCAATCGGCTCCTATCGTATAGAGACATCACCCATACAATGAGCCGAATAATTGGTTAGAGTCTCATTCAAGTCCATCAGCGTGCAGGACGGTTACAGAAGCTGTAGGAAGCAAATCAGGCTGTACGGTTGATGTAGTCGGAAGTACGGTTAGCTCAACTCCCAACGCAATGGCAAGGACTTCTTCAACGGATTCAACCGGTATGACCTCAAGCCCGTTTAAGCCGCTAAATATTTCCTGCCAGTTCTCTTTGGGTATAATTACTTTGGTAGCTCCTGCTTGGAAAGCAGCCTCAACTTTTGCTACCACACCGCCTACAGGCTTCACCTTTCCATGAATACCAACTTCACCGGTCATGGCTATGTGATTATCGACTGGTATTTGTTTAATGGCAGAGGCAATCGCAGTCGCCATAGACACTCCCGCAGAAGGACCATCGATTGGCGTTCCCCCTGGAAAATTAATATGCAAATCGTAATTATACGGATTTATTCCGAGACGTCGCAGCACTGTCAGCACATTTTCAACCGACCCTCTTGCCATGCTCTTGCGACGGATCGTTCTGGAGCCTCCGCCCATCTCTTCCTCATCGACAACTCCCGTAATAGTGAATTTGCCGGTGCCAGCTTGTAAAACAGGTATTGCAGTGACTTCAATCTCAAGCATCGTACCCAAATTAGGACCATATACAGCCAATCCGTTTACAAAACCAACCTCAGGCTTCGTTCCGATTTTCCGTTCAGGCCTTGGAGGAATTTGCGAGCTGTTGACAACCCATTCCACATCAGAAACCGTCATTTCTTTGCGTCCATCCGTCAAGGCCATACCCGCTGAAAGCTGAATAATATTTACAGCCTCGCGTCCATTAGTGGCATGCCTTTTAACAACCTCCACTGCCGCCGGATTATCCGGGAATCCGATTTTCACCAAAGCGTTGATAGCGATTTTGCCGATCTCATCAGGCAGCAGTGGACGGAAGAAGATTTCCATGCAACGGGAACGTATAGCTGGCGGCAACTCACTAGGATTACGTGTAGTAGCTCCAACGAGGCGGAAATCCGCGGGCAACCCATTTTGGAAAATATCATGAATGTAGCCTGGTATATTCGTATCCTCTGAATTGTAATACGCACTTTCCAGATACACCTTGCGATCCTCAAGTACCTTTAATAATTTATTCATTTGATGAGGATGCAATTCACCAATCTCATCAATAAATAATATTCCGCCGTGCGCCTTGGTTACGGCACCTGCCTTCGGCTGTGGAATACCTGCTACCCCCATTGCTCCCGCACCTTGATAAATAGGATCGTGAACAGATCCGATTAATGGATCGGCAATACCGCGCTCGTCAAAACGTGCTGTGGTAGCATCAACTTCGGTAAACTTAGCATCCTGACGGAAAGGTGACTCCGCATTCTTCTTAGCTTCCTCCAGCACCACTCGCGCTGCCGCGGTCTTACCGACACCTGGCGGACCATAAATGATAACATGCTGCGGGTTGGAGCCGCACAGGGATGCCTTTAAGGCCCTTAATCCTTCTCTTTGGCCAACGATGTCCATCATAGTACTGGGTCTTGTCTTCTCAGCCAAAGGCTTATTTAAAGAAATGGAGCGCAGCTTCCTAAGCTTTTCAAGCTCCTTTTTCGATTCTTTATCAACCGCCGTTCGATTAGATTGCTGATTGCGCAGCAAATTCCAAAAATACAACCCGATTACAATGGCAAAAAACAATTGGATGATCATCAAAATCACACTGATATTCATAGGTAAAACCTCCTGGAAATTTTAGCGAATAATTACTGTACCTGTTCCGCACTGAACTTTTATTTAAAAGACAGCTCCACAAGCACAGTTTACAAGTTATATCTTCCTGGTAGTATTCCCCTCTTAAGGTAGCATTAATCCCTTACTGAGAAAGTTTTCAATCATGAATGAGATTAAGCCACTGGAGAACGATATAGTATAGAAAAATCATTGAACGGGGGAATTTGGTCATGCGTCGCATAATGCTTTTGATCGTTCTAATCTTATTACTTGGTACAGTAAGCATAAGCCAGGTCGTAACTGCAAAGGATGTATCAGCCCCTTATCCAGTCCTTAGAAACCCATTCGTTACAGATGTGGATGTGTTGATTGATGTAGGACATGGCGGAATTGATAGCGGCACTTTGTATGGAAACATCTATGAAAAAGACATCAATCTGGAAATGGCCCAGCTTACTTATAATCTACTTCGTGAAAAAGGGCTGACTGTCCTGGTTAACCGAATGAATGACTACGCGCTCAGCGAAGAAAACGGATGGCTGCGGGCTCGTTCAAGGCATCTGAAAGATCTGGCTCAACGAAGCCACCTGGCCAATGAAATTCACCCCAAGGTGCTTATTAGTCTTCATGTCAACTGGTCTAAAAACAGCTCCATAAGAGGTCCACTCGTACTCTTTCAAAAAACAGCGCCTAGCCAAAGGCTTGCCGAATCTATACAACGTTCGTTGAATAACATGTATGGTACGTCAACTGAAGCTGTTCTTGGAAAACCCTACTTCTTGCTTAAGCATGTCCATGTGCCTGCTGTCATAGTTGAGATGGGATTCATTTCTAACTCCTCAGACCGTGAACAAATGATGGAGCCTCAGAAGCAGAAGAAGCTGGCAGAAGCTATAGTAACCGGTGTTACTAATTACTTGGAAAATTAATAACACCAACTTTTCAACGCATAAAAAAAGCTGTACCCGTTAAGGAGCCAGCTTAGAAATGGTCACAAATTGAGCTAGCTCCTGTATAGCTGGAACTGACTGTTTTAATACGGAAGCCGTGTTTTTCCCTGGTGGGCCTACATGACCGATGACAATGGTTGAATCATTATCTTTTACATGCTTTTGCACCTTTACGGCTTGTTTTGAGATATGATTACGCGTATAAACATCATCCATGAAGATATTGTTTTCGACTATTTTAACTCCCAGCTCAGCGGCTACAGGCTTTACTACACTCTTATGAGTCGTTTTGCTATCCAGATACAATAAATTCTTTTCCTTACAAATCTGCAAAATAATTCGCATTATCCGTGCATCAGCTGTCACCTTGGATCCCATATGATTGTTCATTCCGATTGCAAAAGGGACCTCGTCAATGGCTGCCAAAACTCTTTGGCGTATCTCTTCATCAGATAAATCGGCCGTGATAGCACCAGGCCCAAGCCAGCTTTTTTTCCCATGAACGGGCTCCATCGGCATATGAATAAGCACGTCATGTCCTAATTGGTGAGCCCATTCAGCATCTCGCTTCGTGGTTGGCAGAAATGGCATCACAGCCACAGTAATCGGAACCGGAAGCTCCATCATTTCACGGGTGCCCTGTTGGTCGTTGCCAAAATCGTCGATTACAATAGCTATTCGCTTAGTAGTGAGCATCCCTTTTTCAGCAATCGCCTGCGATGTACTGTTATAAGACGTCATTGAGATAAACAGAGTTACTAAAAGTATAGCCAGCCATTTCTTTTTCAAGTACATTCCAATCTCCTCCTAATGCTTTTTGTAGCGACTTCTTAATTATGCGATTTAGTAAAACTTGTATCGTAAGCGGATGCTTTTCCTTTGTTATTTGTCAATAGACTGAATCATATTCATTCTTGATGGAAATAAAAAAAAGCAGCGAACCCGATTTGGGTAACGCTGCTTTATGTTTATAAAATTTCATTATTATATTTTAAGCTTGCTGGGGTGCGTGATGCTTTCTACCTGGAATCTCGCCAGTGCGGGTAAAATGCTCCACAATGATATCAATTTCTTTCTTCAATTCGCTTAGCAGTTCAGCTTCAGGGACTTTACGAATCATTTCCCCATAGCGAAACAGCATGCCTTCGCCGCGCGCTCCAGCGATCCCAATATCCGCCTCTCTCGCTTCTCCAGGACCGTTAACCGCACATCCCAATACGGATACTTTTATTGGGACTTTAATTTTGGATATATATTCCTCGACCTCATTAGCAATGGAAAATAAGTCAATATCTAATCGTCCGCAAGTAGGGCAAGAAACTAATGTAGCAGCATTAGTAATAAGTCCGAATGTTTTAAGCAGCTCACGTGCAACCTTGATTTCCTCCACTGGATCGGCACTCAAAGAAATTCGTACCGTCGATCCAAGTCCCATGCTTAGCAAGGCTCCAATACCTGCCGAGCTTTTCACTGAGCCTGTAAAAAGAGTACCGGCTTCAGTAATTCCCAAATGCAGCGGATAGCGGAACGCAGCCGCGGCTTTGGAATAAGCAGCAATAGCCATCGGTACATCGGAAGCTTTCAAAGAAACAATAATATCCCGGAAATCAAGCTCTTCCAAAATATTAATATGATATAGCGCGCTTTCCACCATCGCCTCAGGCGTCGGGTAGCCATACTTCTCCAGCAAATGATTCTCAAGCGACCCTGCATTAACACCGATACGAATCGGTATTCCGCGTTCCTTGCACGCTTTCACAACGGCCTCAACCTTCTCACGGCGACCGATATTGCCAGGATTGATCCGTACCTTGTCAATGCCGTTCTCTATGGCTAGAAGAGCCAGCCTGTGATCAAAGTGAATATCGGCTACTAACGGAATGCTGATCTGCTTCTTAATTTCCTTAATAGCTTCAGCAGCTTCCTTATTGTTGACAGTAACACGGACAATCTGGCAGCCGGCATCTTGCAAGCGGTGAATTTCCGCAACGGTAGATTTCACATCCGCCGTTTTCGTGGTGCACATGCTTTGCATGACAACCTCATTGCTGCCGCCTATAGTCAGATCTCCTACTTTGACAGGAATAGTCTCCGTTCTATGGAACATAGCTTCAATCGCTCCTATAATACCAAACATCCTCCGCTCCGTCATAAAGCCTGGGTGGGCTTAATATTGGATTGGAGGTTGTTATGGTTTAGTTTATTCAATAGAGAGTGCTTAAGCACTCTCTTCTTTTTTCTTAACGGATTTTTCATCCTTCGATGTGATTTCAGGTGCAGTCTTTGCTTGAACCGCTTCCTTGGTCACGACACAATTGGAAACTTCCGTACGAGACGGCGCTTCATACATCACTTCCAGCATGATGCTTTCAATGATAGCACGCAAGCCACGGGCTCCCGTATTACGTTTGATGGCTTCACGGGCAATTTCATCCAAAGCTTCCTGGTTGAAATCAAGCGTTACATTATCCATCTCTAGCATTTTTTGGTACTGTTTGACCAATGCATTCTTAGGCTCTGTCAAAATCCGCACCAAAGCAGCTTCATCTAACGGCTCCAAAGTTGAGATTACTGGCAAACGTCCTACAAACTCGGGAATTAACCCGAATCTTAGCAAGTCTTCAGGCAGCACCATCGTCAAGTACTCGCCTGGTTTCAAATCAGCTTTCAGACCATCGGTACCGAAACCAATGACTTTCTTGCCGATTCTGCGTTTGATAATTTGCTCCAGCCCATCAAATGCACCGCCGCAAATAAACAAAATGTTGGTTGTGTCGATTTGAATGAACTCTTGATGCGGGTGCTTACGCCCGCCTTGTGGTGGAACGGAAGCAACCGTACCCTCCAAAATTTTCAAAAGGGCTTGCTGCACACCTTCGCCGGACACATCTCGTGTAATAGACGGATTTTCCGATTTACGTGCTACTTTGTCAATTTCATCAATGTAGATAATACCACGTTCAGCCTTTTCTACATCGTAATCCGCAGCTTGAATCAGCTTCAGCAGAATGTTTTCTACATCCTCGCCCACATAACCCGCTTCAGTTAAAGAAGTGGCATCAGCGATTGCGAACGGAACATTCAAGATTTTGGCCAGCGTTTGAGCAAGCAACGTTTTGCCGCTTCCGGTAGGACCAAGAAGGACAATATTACTTTTTTGAAGCTCCACATCTTCCAGCTTGGATTGCTGGGAATTAATCCGTTTGTAGTGATTGTAAACCGCTACAGAAAGCGATTTTTTGGCTTGATCTTGACCAATGACGTACTGATCCAAAATATTGCGGATTTCTTTCGGTTTAGGAACGTCCTTGAGATCGAGTTCTTCTTCGTGACCCAACTCTTCCTCAACGATTTCCGTACAAAGCTCTATACACTCATCACAAATATAAACACCTGGTCCGGCAACCAGCTTACGAACTTGTTCTTGCGACTTGCCGCAAAAGGAGCATTTGAGTTGACCTTTTTCATCGTTAAATTTAAACATGGGATCACTCCTTATCCATTCAGTTCATTACGAGTGATAACTGCATCAATAAGCCCGTATTCTTTGGCTTCTTCCGCACTCATAAAGTTGTCACGATCCGTGTCGCGCTCAATTTTCTCAAGCGGCTGACCCGTACGTTCCACATAGATCTGGTTTAGTTTATTCTTGGTTTTGATAATCCACTCCGCATGGATTTTAATATCCGATGCCTGGCCTCTAACTCCACCCAACGGCTGATGAATCATCACCTCGCTGTTAGGCAATGAAAAGCGTTTACCTTTGGCTCCGGCTGTCAACAACAACGAACCCATACTAGCTGCCATTCCGACGCAAATCGTTGATACGTCAGGCTTGATGAACTGCATCGTATCGTATATACCCATTCCGGCTGTCACTGAACCACCCGGTGAATTGATGTATAGATGAATATCCTTCTCTGCATCCTGCGCAGATAAAAAGAGTAACTGCGCAATAACGAGGTTGGCAACATCATCGTCAATGCCAGTACCGATAAAAATAATTCTGTCCTTCAAGAGGCGGGAATAAATATCGTACGAACGTTCCCCGCGTCCTTCCTGCTCAACAACCATAGGTATCAGACCCATTGTTCCAACCCCTTTGCTCCAAAATGTATTACGATTTTCATTGTATCACTTTTAAAAACTAAAGTCATTTTCATCCCCCCTAAATCCCCCCTTCTCCAAGGGGGGACCCTAGAGGCTGCGCCCCTGGACCCGCCTAAAGGCAGTCTGGAGGCAAACTTATGCGCTTCGATGATACTTTATGTGCTGGGGATCGCGTCCGTCCTGGCCCTACCTACGGTCGAGGCCAGGACACGCTTTACGATTGTGGCGGGTTCAAATCCGCGCCTATGTACTTCGATGAAACGTTATGTGGTGAAATCGCGTCCGTCCCGGCCCTACCTACAGTCGAGGCCAGGACACGCTTCTGGTTTGCGGTCTATCGAAACCGTAAAGCGTGTCTGACATTGGCTCCCCATTCACTGGGGGTGCCTCGTCAGACGATAAGCGAGCTCCTGCACGAAGTTAAGCGTGTCTGAATGCCGGGTCACTCGAAGAGTAGACCCGCATTCAGACGGACGCGAGCACCTGCACCAAATTCAATCCTAAATCATATGTATTTTAATCGTCGTCCAGGGGGCGAAACCCCTGGGGTCCCCTATAAGGGGATTTAGGGGTGATTCTCGGTGACTTCCGTAGCTACAGAGAAGGGCACGTATAATCACGTGCCCCTTCCACTATATTACTTGCTGTTTTCAAGCAAGAAGTCAACTGTTTTCTTAACAATAAGATCATGCGTCAAATCGCCCAGATTGCCATTAGCACTCAGGATAGCACGAAGCTCATGAGCAGGACGTTGGTACATCTTGGACATGTTTTCCAATTCAGCATTGATCTCCTCTTCGGATGCTTCGATGCCTTCAGCTTTAGCGATCGCTTCAAGAACCAAGTTATTACGAACGCGCTTCTCAGCGTCGCCGCGCATTTGGCCTTTCAACAATTCTTCGCTTTGGCCAGTAAACTGGAAGTACATTTCAAGATTCATACCTTGAGAGCTCAAGCGACTTTCGAATTCCTTAACCATTTGAGCGGTCTCGTTATCGATCATAACTTCAGGGATCTCAATTGTTGCAGCTGCAGCGGCTTTTTCAACCACTTCTGCTTCTTTGTTGCGTTGAAGCTCGGATTCTTTGCGAGTTTGCAAGTTTTTGCCCAAATCGCTTTTGAACTCTTCCAATGTTTCAAACTCACTGACGTCTTTTGCAAACTCATCGTCAAGAGCAGGAAGGTTTTTGCGTTTGATGTCATGCAAATGAATTTTGAAAACAGCTTGCTTGCCTTTCAAATCTTCGGAATGATAGTTCTCAGGGAAGCTCACTGTAATATCTTTGTCTTCGCCCTTGTTCAAACCGATAACTTGCTCTTCGAACCCAGGAATAAAGCTGCCTGATCCGATTTCAAGAGAATACTTCTCTGCTTGGCCGCCTTCAAAAGCAACGCCATCCACGAATCCTTCGAAGTCGATGGATACAGTATCGCCGTTCTCAACTGCACCTTCTTCTAAAGGAACGAGTTCCGCATGACGCTTTTGCAGCTTATCAAGCTCTTCATTGATTTCCTCTTCAGTAACAGCCGCTTCTTTCGACTCAAGCTCAATGCCTTTGTATTCGCCCAGCTCAACCTCAGGCTTAACAATAACCTTAGCTTTGAATTTCAAAACTTGGCCTTTACCAAATTGCTCTACATCAACTTCAGGACGGTCAACCGGGTGAATCCCAGTTTCTCCAACTGCTTCTGTGTATGCTTCCGGAACAACGATATCAAGAGCATCTTGATACAAGCTTTCAACGCCAAATTTCGATTCAAAAATGGAACGAGGTACTTTACCTTTACGGAATCCTGGAACATTTACCTTTTGAACTACCTTTTTAAATGCTTTGTCCAGAGCTACTGCTACTTGCTCCGCTTCAACTTCGATTTCAAGAACGCCAACGTTCTTCTCTATTTTTTCCCAGCTTGCTTTCATTTTATGCTTTCCCCTCCAAAAATTATCCATAACTTTTTCACGTCCTGACCATATTGGGAGGTTATGTTGTCCCAAATCGTCAATATAACCATTCTATTATAACATACCCTTTTTTGTTTTCAAGTAAAGGAAAAGGAAATATATTCACTCTCCCTGACTTCGTGAAAACGTAGAAGAAGCAAACGACTGCATGACCCTATAGGCTTGCTCCCATTGGAAAACAAGATCATTCGTAATCCCATACAGGTCAAGGATTTCTTCTTTATCCCCACTGTTGAACACTTTCTCAAGCAGAACGAAATGAAAAGCTGCAGCCCAAACATCCACACAGGCCTGCTCTTGTCGGAGCATCTGCCGGTACTGTGCAGTACCATATATGTAAGCTAAAAATTCATTCCATGTTTCTTGAGCAAAATAAGCTAAAGCCGGCTGAACCGTTTGACTCATATCTTGTATTCGCTCAATAATCTCACCGATTGGATCCGGAAAATCGCCAAAAGTAACGGGGGTGTCCTCAACGTCAACAACAATCGTCTCTCCCTGCTTCGACAATTTCAGCGGACCTGTCACTCCGCGGAGCTTGAGAGTTTGGAGAACCTTATACTGGATGATGGGATGCTGCTCTTGTTTTGTGACGAATTCCCCAAGCTTTTTATTGATTTCAGGATGCTCCAGAAATGCTAATTGATCGAGTGCCAGCAATAAGTTTTCGACAGATTGGGGCTGCTTGAGCAGGTCCAGGAGCCTTTCTGTGTAGCCGCTATCAGCCCGTTCCTTCACAGCCAAATGCTGACGAAACATGTCGGCTTCAGACAATTCCTCCTCTTCCTCGCTATCCAGAGAAGGAAATATTTGATCGGGGAACATCGTTTGCAGCCACTGCAGCAGCGCGAGCCACTCATCCTCTATCCTCTTGTCTTGATTATGGCATGTAAGCAAAAACTCCAGCATTCGGATGGCTTCGCCATAACGTTCTGTTTCCAGCATTCGGGTCAGCTCAAATTGGTAGTATTCAACAGTTTTAGGAAAAAGAATGACATTATCGTTCGGCTTCTCGGTCAAAAACACACCGCCTCCCCTAAGAGTTTCGCTTAAAGCGAAACCAACTTCGTAAGCATTTGCTGTCACTTCACAAGCTTGCTCTTTGAAAGCAGTGTACCCGATTCGAGGCCGGAAAGCAAAACCAGCGGTTATTCTCCCCTATCCTGTTGCTAATGTGCTAATCCTTGTACATACGATATGTATACTTACCTGCCGTAGTTATCTCTACCTGTACCTTCACATTACCCAAAGAGTTTGACTCCAAAACGAATTGATCTTTATCCTTATCGTACTCCCGGAAACGTTTCGCCCCTCGAACATACAGATGCTTTTGAAGTTCAAGCAGATCTACTTTCAGCTTCAGTCCATTTTCATAGGTCTCCCGAATTTCCTTTTCGATTATTTTTTCAGCCTGCCTGCAAAGGGTTTGCTCGGAAACCTGCTCGTTCAAATCCGTGATAGCTCCATCCACTTTTACATGAAGATCGAACACAGGCTTGCTGTTCTCCTCCCTGATCTTAACCGAGTAATGCGGCCTCCTCATCCGCAGATTAGCTAGCTCCTTTCCTTTTTCGGTTACCGAAACAGGCGCTCTGTTAGTATTTTTCTCGACCCATCTAAGCCCTTTTACCTGTTCCAAAGGCATAAAGCCTTCGCTTTTATTTTGCCTGAAAGGGAAAATCCCCTCAAAGCGCATCGATCCCAACGGCTCGTCATTTCTGTGCCAAACCTCTTTACTGACGGAAACAGCTGGCAACAATAGTGTTTGTACAGGCTCATAATATGTGGCAATGAAATCATTAAGACGCATCGGGGTTATGTACGAGCGCTGTTTAAAGTTGTCTATAGGCTTATGGATCAGCATATTCAATCGGGATTGTTCAAAGTTCGGGGTTGCGATAAAAAGCTCATTCAGCTTGCTGCGTGTTCCATAGACCCACATTGTATATCGAAGCTCATAAAATCTGAAAAAGGTTTGCAGCACATCCGTTATATCTCCTTTAGCAAGCAGCCCCTCTCCCATAACCAATGCCGTAACATGTCCCCAATATAAACGTTTTTCTGCCTCCAAAGAAATATTTCCGACTGCATCCACATAAGTTTTTCCCTTGCCGATTCCAATCCATGCCGGGGTTGAGGTGCTTTTGTTCCCTGTATCTGTTTTTGCAACCTTTTCGAAGCTAAGAAGCTGTAAATAGACGGTAAATTGTTTCTCCTCTTTCGAATAATCAATCCCGATTGCATTCACATAATCCAAATTATCAATGTCCGATGCATTCCAGCATCCGCTCAAAAGGACGGCATTGACAAGCAGCATGGTCGCAAGAAGCAAACCTCGCCTCATTGCGATTGCCCTCCTCTGCGTCCCGTATGATCCTTCTGGGGAGTCAGCAGCTCAGGCTTGGTTTGGCGTCTGCCGCGGGGGTGCAGAGTTAATACAAACCATAAATCCTTCCAATTAACTGGTGAAAAAGGAGCCAAATAAGGTACACCAAAAGACTTTAAATTGGACATATAAATCAATATTGAAAATACGGCAGTAAAAAATCCGAACAATCCAAAAAAAGAAGCAAAGAGAAAAATATATATTCGCAGCAGCCCAACACTTATGCCGAACAATCCCCCAACCAATGTAAACTGGGCTGTTGAAGTAACAGCGGCAACAACTAGTGTGGCAGGCGAGGTCAATCCCGCTTTAATGACCGCATCCCCGATAATCAAGCCTCCAACAACAGATATTGAAGGCCCTAAAGCTGAAGGCAGCCGACTGCCCGCCTCTAAAAAAAATTGAAACAAGAGTGTCATCAATAATATTTCCATCGGTCCTGAGAGCGGCGTACCTTCGGTAGCTACCGCGATAGTTGCGAGAAGTGGGAAAGGAATTTGATCTTGATGATAAGAGGTAAGGGCAACCCAAAAGCCCGGCATCAAGAGCGTAATTAAAAGCCCCACTCTCCTCATGATCATTTCAATATACAGAAGCGGCAGAGGCGTATGCATATCCTCGCCAACAGTCATTGCGTATGAGATATTAACCGGTGCTATGAGTACGGTGGGGTTGCCATCCATCATGATCACAAATCGTCCTTTAATAAGACTGTCAGCGACCATATCCGTGCGAGTCGTCAAATTCATTAGCGGAAAAAACTCGCCTTTTGTTCTAGTCAGCAATACCTTCAGTTCTTCTTGGCTTAAAACCGACTCAGTTTCAATATTGTACAATTTTTCCTTTACTTCGCGTAAGGTCGCATCTACCAGTACATCACTTAAATACAAAAGACCTATCTCGGTTCTGCTGCGGCTGCCAAGAATATGCTTCTCCACGCATAAAGTATTGCTGCGAAGACGTTTACGGATGAGAGCAATATTGACATTCAAATTTTCTATAAAGCTATCCCGAGGTCCATTGATGGTCATTTCCGAGCTCGAATCCTCAGGTTTACGTTCGGGACGATTAGCCATTTCAACATAGTTCAGCTTACCGCTGGATATTTCGAATACAAGAAGATTTCCTTTGAATAGCTCATCCATAACATCTTGATCTGATGCATCCGCTTTAAAAGTTGATTTCAGCATATTTTGCCAATCTGCACTATCATTTTCATCGCTTACAATGTCTGTTTCCAAGCTGGCTTGCAGTCTCGGCAGCAAAGTGTTCTGCAGCGCTTTAGTGTCGCATAACCCCTCACAATAGATTAGAAGCAAGCTCCTGCGTTTCTCGATTTCTGCGGATTCCGTTATTTCAATAAATTTAACATCATCACAGCGTTCGAACATCTCCCGAAGAATTCTCTCATCCCATCTTGTCACGTAAACTCCCTCCTTTTTTGGAAAAGAACGCTACGATTAATAAGCTCAAAGTAAGAACAAGGTAGCAAATCAAGGTGCTCGGTAAATAACTGTATTTAAGCCAATCGTAAAATTGGATATCGCTAATGGGAAGCAGCATAATAAGTACCAACAGAACGGACAACGCAATGAGAAAGACCGGCTTGCTTTTCTTGCCTTTGAACGGACTTAGTTCGGTTAATAAATACATTGCAACAGAGACTCGTACGAACGCTCCCGCAAACCACTGATAAATAGAAAAGAAGTCAACCCTCTCGATGAATCTTTGCACGATAACCAGTTTCCATTGTTCAAAAGCAGGATACCGATGTTTCGCGGATTCTACAGGTCCGAATTCAGCTATGGAGCCCGTAGTTGGTCCCAGTGTTAATCCCGTAATCAGCACCGCCAGTAAGGCTAGATGCCACCATTTGATTCGCGTGCCGATATGCTGCTGAATTAACAGCAAAAGCATCAGCTCCGCAAATCCGGCTCCAACATGGATTATGCCTTCGAGCAGCGGCCCCATCCCAAGCTCCAATATAGGAAACAGCCTTGTGTAATCCTTGTTGACAAAATTCGCGGTCATTACAAAGTAGCCTAACAGTACAATCAACGGAAGCAAGATACCGCTCATAATGGCGATGCAGATAATCCCTGAGCGCGCCGCAAAGTAACAGAGGCTGACGAGGAGCAAAGCCAACGCAAACGTCGGGGTCTCGGGCAAATAAGACGCGACTGCCCAGGTTACCGTATCTTTTATCGTGATAGCTGCAATCAGCAGCAATAAAATACCGAATATGAGCTTATGTATATTTGAAATTCCTTTTCCGGCTATTGATTGTATCCATTCAAATAACGGCTGTTGGGCGCTTCGTTTCACAATCCATTGGAGCAGAAATATCCAGAGTATGAACGGAAAAAAAGCAACTGCAGCTGACACCCAAGCATCTCGATCCGCTACATCCAGCAATATGGGAATGATGATGACATGATTCAACAATCCTACTGAGCATAGAACAATCATTGATGCCTGAATCATGTTGATAGACCTGGACATAGACCTCACCTATTTTCGCGAAAGATTTTCATACCTGGTTCTCGCATATTGCCAAATTAGGTTGCCCTAAACCAATTAAAAAATCCTTTCTGAACCCAAAAAAACAGCGATGGGGAAATCCCCATCGCTGTTTCAAAATTCATATTTTATTAGTTAATTTTCATTGCCGCTTGAATTAATTTGGCTTTGATGCTTGGATCCTGATCAATGAAAGCATACATCTTATCAACAGCATCCTTGTTTTGCAAGTAATCCTTCTCGCTCTGAATAGCTTCATGCGACCATTCCAGCAAAGACTTCTCAGCAATGCCCAGATCATTCAATGCGTTGTGCAGGCCTGTATCTTCAATTAGCTCTTCAACTTTCTCCTGGGTAACTACTCCGAGCAGCTTGACGGTTGCAAGCTTATTTTGAAAAGCCGCATTCGCTTTTTCAAAGCGTTCTTTGGCCTCTTTGTATTCACTTTGTTGCTTGGCTAGTTTTGTTTTTTTCATACGTATGACCACCTCTTCATCTTGATTGGTTCGGGCCTGGCTACTGACCCCATTGTAATCCTTAATCAACAGCTATCTACATAGCATAGCGCAGGACAAGAACATTTTCAAATGTGTGCAACCACAGAATTTTAATTACTATAAAAGCTTTTATCCCTCCAAGCCTCTCTTTGATTAGAGTGGGATAATCGCTCTTGTTCTATTCATCCAATATGGTCATCATCACAAACCGTTACCGCATAGTGTAAACGCTAATTTGTATTTTGTCTATCTTTTCCTGTTGACGGGACAGACATTTTCTGTTTTGCCTATGCATAACCTTTATAATCACGCTGTCACTGTCGAAAAGTTTGATAGTTGTCGACTAAACACACCAAGAAGGGATGAAAGCTATGTGCGGGATAACGGGATGGATTGAATGGAACAAGGATTTAACCCAATATCCGTCCATTCTGGAACATATGACGGATACTTTGTCAGATCGCGGTCCGGATGCTTCAGGTACTTGGATCACTCCGCATTGCGCGCTTGGACACAGACGTCTTTGCGTTATGGATCCGGCTAATGGAATACAGCCAATGATTCGAAAATACGGTGAAAACACATTTACCATCGTCTACAACGGAGAGCTCTACAACGCTCCTGAGCTAAAAAAAGAACTGGAGCAGCGCGGACATACATTCACTACCACATGCGACACTGAAGTACTGCTCGTATCTTTTATCGAATGGGGACGTTCCTGCGTAGACCGTTTAAACGGCATTTTTGCATTTGCCATCTGGAACTCCATTGACCAATCCTTATTTCTCGTACGAGACAGACTCGGCGTAAAACCGTTCTTTTATTCGTATGAAAACGGCAGGCTGCTGTTCGGGTCCGAGCCCAAGGCTATTCTCGCTCATCCTGATTTTCCCGCTCAAATTAGCGGCGAAGGGCTAGCCGAAATATTCGCCATCGGTCCTGCTCGTACCCCAGGGCATGGAGTTTACCGCAATATGTCTGAATTGAAGCCTGGACACTGCATGGTCATGGATCGCAACGGCCTGAGCATCCGGGCTTATTGGAAGCTGGAAAGCAAGCCGCATGAAGATGATGTGGAAGCAACGGCGGAGCGAATCCATGATCTTCTCCAAGATACGGTAATCCGCCAATTAGCGTCAGACGTGCCTATTTGCACACTGCTGTCCGGAGGACTCGACTCCAGCGCATTAACTACTTTTGCGTCCAACTATTATAAAGAAAAACAGATGGGCACTATTCACACTTATTCCATCGATTACGTGGACAACGACAAACATTTCAAAGCGAATACCTTCCAGCCCAATGCCGACGCACCCTGGATTAAACGAATGACCGAGTTTCTCGGCAGTGAGCATCACTTCCTTGAATTCGATACTCCTGAGCTTGTGGATTCGCTCAAAACGGCCGTCTATGCCCGTGACCTTCCTGGCATGGCCGATGTGGACGGCTCCTTATATTTATTTTGCCGTGAGATTAAAAAGGACGCCACTGTAGCTATTTCCGGAGAGGCCGCCGATGAGATCTTCGGAGGTTACCCCTGGTTTCACCGCGAAGAAGCCTTGAATGCAGGCACCTTTCCATGGTCACTTGCCACCAAGGACCGCGTAGACCTGTTATCACCCGATTTCGTTCGCTGGGTAAAGCCTGAACAATATGTTAAAGAACGGTACAGTCAGGCGCTTTCGGAAGTGCCGCGGCTAGCCGGTGAAAACCAGGTCCAAAACCGGATGCGGGAAATGTCTTACCTTAACATTACCCGCTTTATGCCGACGCTCCTTGACCGCAAGGACCGGATGAGTATGGCAGTCGGTCTTGAAGTGCGGGTTCCGTTCTGCGACCACAGACTTGTGGAGTATGTATGGAACATCCCTTGGGAAATTAAAACGTCCGGCGACAGGGAAAAAGGCATTCTGCGCCGTGCGCTGCGAGGCGTTCTCCCTGAGGATGTACTTACTCGCAAAAAAAGTCCCTATCCAAAAACGCATAACCCGAGCTATTTGAAAGCAGTCCGATCCTGGGTGCTGGATATTCTGAATGATTCGAGCTCCCCGCTGCTGCCGTTTATTGATGTTCCAAAAATACGCAGCTTGGCTGAGGGAGATGCGAGCCAATTCAATCTGCCTTGGTTCGGTCAGCTAATGACAGGTCCTCAGCTGTTCGCTTATTTGGCTCAAGTGGATACTTGGTTAAGACACTATAAGGTTTCGATCCGTTAACTTGATTAATGAGGGTAGACAAGAAGAGGAGAGGTGACGCCACTCCCACAAGCACACTCACATCTACCTCCGCTTTAAGTTTCAACAGCTTTCCATAACAGCCGGATGGCAGATCCACGATGGCTGAGCCTATTCTTTTGTTTCAAGTCAAGCTCAGCCATTGTCCTCTCCAACTCAGGTATGTAAAAAAGCGGATCATAACCAAAGCCGTTTGTTCCTCGCGCCTCTGCGATAATTACACCCTCACAGCTCGCTTCTACTTGAACAAGCGGATTGCCATCAGAGTCAACTAAACAGATCGCACATTTGAACCTCGCAGCACTTAAATAAATAGGCTCAGAAACCGTCTCAGGAGACTGCTTTAACAGGTCCCCTGACTTTTTCAATTCATCCAGCAGTTTGCGGTTATTTTGCTCATCCGTTGCATGCTCTCCCGCATAACGCGCAGAAAACACGCCGGGCTCGCCATTTAATGCGTCCACGCACAAACCAGAATCGTCTGCAATGACAGGAAGGCTCAATAGCCGCGCAATAGTACGAGCTTTAATTAAAGCGTTATCTGCAAAAGTTGCTCCGTCTTCCACGATATCCGGCATGTCATCGAAATCAAGCAAGCTTTTTACAACAATCCCTTTGTTCAGAAACATCGAAACAAGCTCTTTGACTTTGCCGGCATTTCGAGTGGCTACAATTATCTCAGACCCGGGCGGCAGCATGGGATGCACTCCTTATTCGTGCGGATATTTCAGGCCCCAAAGCCTTCTCCTGTTCACGGATCATTGCTTGAATACCTACTTCGGCCAAGGCCAGCAGGTCATCCAGCTCTTTGCGGGAAAACGGAGCATCTTCGCCTGTTCCTTGAACCTCCACAAATTTACCCATGCCTGTCATGACCACGTTCATATCGACTTTGGCTTTGGAATCTTCTTCATAATTGAGATCCAGACAGGCCTTTTCATTAACGACCCCAACGCTGACTGAGCCTAGAAAATCGGTAATCGGGTACTTGGACAGCTTCTTTTCCTTCACAAGCGTATCAATAGCGATCGACATCGCTACAAATGCTCCCGTAATAGAAGTCGTTCGCGTACCCCCATCCGCTTGGATAACATCGCAGTCCAGGGTGATGGAACGCTCTCCCAATGCTTCCAAGCTGACAACGGATCGCAGCGCGCGTCCAATCAAGCGCTGGATTTCCATAGTGCGGCCTCCCAGCTTGCCTTTGGCCGATTCCCTCTGATTGCGCACCTGCGTTGCCCTTGGCAGCATCGAATACTCTGCTGTCACCCAGCCCTTTCCTTGCCCTTTCATAAAGGGCGGCACTCTTTCTTCCACCGTTGCCGTACAAATAACTTTGGTCTCCCCTACTTCAATCAATACCGAGCCTTCGGCATGCTTGTTATAATGGGTTGTAATAGAAACAGAACGGGTTTGGTTTTCCTGTCTCCCGTCTTTTCTCATGATTGATTCCTCCTAGGAGCTTTCCGTTGGAAAGCTGACATCATAACATTTTTGCTTGGTGCAGAATCTGCATGTAAGCACGGCCTGAATTATCGCTAACTGAATTTCAACCTTCCCATTGTACCAGAGCGGCGCTTCAAGTTCCAACAAAAGGAGGGAGCCTCGGCTCCCTCATCTAATAATTCTTATATTCTTATCTAATTTGTGCTTTCTGGTTCAAATCATGTGTTTTTTACAATTTTATTTGGTTAATATTCGATGGACGGCTTACAGGCTTGCTGTAGCTTTGATTTTCACTGGTTGTAACCTTAGCTTCTCCGTTGACTGTTATCTGGACCTTCGTTGCAGAGCCTGCGTTTTCGGTAAGCGAAAGCACTACTGCGTTTAAGGCTTCGGCAGGCGCCTTCTTATCTGGCCCCAGCACCTTTTCAGAGAAATCGACCGTTATTAAGTTTTCCGCCTTTTGAATTTTCTTCAGCTCTGCACCCGGTGTCATAACAGCGGCAAGCCCTTTCTTCTGATCCGGTCCCACAATTAGCTGCTCTATTACAGCTTTGGCAACATTGTCTGTCCGTTTAACCATTCGGGTAACAGGTACATAATATTTGTAATTGTCATGATTTTGTCCGAGGAAGTATACCGTTACAGGGGTGGACTGACCGTATTCGACCCCCTCAGGCTTCTCTAGATTGATACCCAGCGCTCTTGTAAGCGGCTCATCAAGCGGCGTTCCCCCTTGCGGCATTTCTTTAAGAGCCTTGCCTTCAACGCGGAGCTGCACTTTTTCAACAGATGGGAAGCCTGTAAGCGTCCAAGTAATTGCCTCGAGAATTTTCCGCTCGTCTTGCACATTATAATCTGTAAATGCCTTGGAGAAATCCACTATGGCAAGCTTCTGATCCTTCACAATATTAATGCCCTTTACTGTGGTACCTTTAGAAATAATGGGGGTAAAACCAACTGGCAATTGCTTAGCCGATGCGCTGCCATCTACCATAGATTCCAAAGCTTTCTTAGCCACCTCTACGGATTTCTCTACGTTAATTCCAACTGGAGCTATGAAACCGTTAGTGTCCTTGGCATAGATGGTAATGGATGAGGGATTCTGAATCATGCTGCCGCTCACAGCCTTCGCTTCTCCTGCATTAGCGCCTGCACCGGTTGGCGGAGGATCGATCGATTGCGAATGTTCCTTCTTTTCTAATATGGAGCAGCCTGAAGTAAGCAACATCACGATGCCCGTCACTGCCACCCATCGAGTCCATCTGTACGGTTTCATAGATGATTCCTCCTTGAAAATATGGATTGTTTGTCCTTCTCTCTTAATCCAACTATACGAGGAGGAGACAAGTTTTATGACAATCATTTTTGTGAAATTCCAAACGATTAAAGGACATTTTATTGCTTTTACCTCATTCTTATTTCTATAATGAGAATAGATCTAAATATCTACTAAGAGACACAGTCACTCCCAACTAATGAGGTGAGGGCGATGGATAATAACAACACGGTTCAGGACATGTTTTTCCGGCAGCTGATCGACCATAGCGAGGATTTTATTCTGGCCATGGGTCTTGATGGATTGATTACGTACAGCTCCCCGTCATTCCAGAAAATGCTGGGATTACCTTCTGAGGAATTGATTGAAAGGCATGGCTCCAGCCATGTTTTCGAGCAAGATAGAGAGCGATTTCTGCAAAGCATCAGTCAACTGATTGAAGACCACAAACCTTTTACACTCGAATATAGGTACCAATTAAATGATGGGACTTTGTTGTGGGTAGAAGGTAAAGCCTGTTTGATTAAGGATGGAGGCGTTCCGACCGGTATCGGTATTATCTCAAGGGATATAAGCCCATATAAGTCTGTGGAAGAACACTTAGTCCGTATGGCCTACTATGATGCTTTGACAGGACTGCCGAACAGACGGCTGTTCCATGACCGTTATAATCAATCCTTGCTTTTAGCCAAAAGATATCAACGCAAGCTCGCTGTCTTTTATCTGGACCTGGATGACTTCAAAGCAATCAATGATAATTATGGACATGCGGTTGGAGACGAGCTTCTGCAAAAGGTAGCTGCGCGGCTCTTGCACTGTGTTAGGGATCCTGATACGGTCAGCCGTCTGGGCGGTGATGAGTTCGTTATATTGCTGCAGCAATTTGAAATGCCTGAAGATATTGATAAGGTGGCACATCGTGTAATTCAAGCACTTAGCAACCGATTTGTCATTGGACAACATGAAATTTCAATTACATGCAGTATGGGAGCAGCCCTGTATCCTCAGGATGGCAGCGGAGAAGATTTAATTCAATCGGCAGATAATGCGATGTATCAAGCTAAAAAGCATGGTAAACACTATTCGGAATTCTAATCTGCTTTCTCATCCCAAATTGACTTGATGAGACACTAGCCTTCAGGAGGAGATTTATATGACCTACAATTTGAATTCAAAGCTGGTTGCAGAGGCGGCGAACGACTGGCTGAAGCAGCGCGGCGTAACCATACAGGATATTGCGGAATTAACCTTTTTTCTGCAAAAGGGCTACTACCCGGGCCTGACAATGGAGGAATCGATTATAAGCGTCGAAGCGGTTATTCAAA
The DNA here is from genome assembly GCF_024722015.1 of Paenibacillus radicis (ex Xue et al. 2023). Classification (GTDB taxonomy): domain Bacteria; phylum Bacillota; class Bacilli; order Paenibacillales; family NBRC-103111; genus Paenibacillus_S. The sequence continues at coordinate 81,105 of NZ_JANQBD010000001.1, forward strand.
AACGCGAGGTGCAAAATGCGATCCTGACAGGAATTCAGCTGGACATACTTGCAGAGGAAGGCAAGCTGCTCCCTCCTTTGCAGGAAATGATCGAAAACGATGAGGGATTGTATGGCTGTGATGAAATACTTGCCTTGTCGATCGTAAATGTGTATGGGAGCATCGGACTTACAAACTTCGGTTATGTAGATAAGCTAAAGCCGGGGATTCTTAAAATGCTTAATGATAAACACGGAGAGCATAAGCATACATTTCTGGATGATATAGTTGGAGCGATCGCGGCAGCCGCAAGCAGCCGGATCGCCCATCGCAAGCAAGCTGAGAAGGAAGACCAGCAGTCTCAACCGTAACACTTTCCACTTGATTTATGACATTAACGTAGATAGAAATAAAATAGCCTCCCCCACTACTTAGTGGTTAGGGAGGCTATTTTTGTATGCAGACCAACATTCTCTTGGTTCAATGGTTTCTTTTCCAGCCATTTTGGTTAAAGCTCATTCAAACGCACAGAAATTCCTTACTCACTTGTCATTTGAGCCATGCAGGTTGTGAAGAAATAAAGTTCCGTTTAAATATCTTCTCGCTAAAGAATGAAAATAAGCGGTTTGCACGGAAACCATCGAAATAAACAGCAAGTTGCGGAGCGCCTCTTTTTGTTGAGGATTCAAATGACTTAGATTGCATACATATTGGTCTGCTTTAAGTCGAATGGTCGATTCCGTTAATGCATCATAATTAGGTTTACCCGCACCATGTCCCTGCACATCAAGCAGCTGGTCGTTGTTAGCATCCATTTCTTCAAACAGGGTGGAGTAGGCAACATATAATTCGGTAGGCCCCAACAGATCATCCGCTTCATCTTCTGGCTGTTGGAACGTAATCTGGAATAATTTACGTATGGATTCGAAATCCAGACAGTTCTTCAGATCGTCAATAATAAACAGCATAGCGGCTTGATCTATTGAATATTTTTTCCCTTCCTTGGGCGATCCTAAAAAATCTTTAAAATCTCGTTTGACCCAATTTTGCATGGAAGTGATGGACACATTTGTATATTCTATTTGATTACCAAGAGATACTATATCCAGTAAAGAAAAGCCTCCTACACTGTCGCTTTTGATCATTTTTTCCAGAACCGGAGGAAGATGAGTCGACAGGAAAGCAGATAAGGGAGTACCTTGCTCCACATCAGTTCGATGGTTTTTTTTCCAGGCTTCCCGTAAAACCATGATAGGGGTCTTAGTTGCTCTTCCTTTCATAGAGAGGAGCATAATTGCCATTTCTTTACGGGTAAGAGTAAAAGTTTCCAATATGAGCTCCTCCTTCTACCATTGCAGCATTCGTTTAAATGATAAGTTCATTTGAACTCATCATAAAACTAAGGAAATGGTTTGTCAAAGGAGATATTTGTAGATATCCATAGTATTAACGCTTGTAATGAATCAAAATGACTCCATTCTGATTAAAAAAGCGCTGCATGCCGTTTTGTTATTCCTATGATATGTATTATAATAAGTTCATAAGAACTCATCTAAGATAAGTTCAAATACTTTTTACTGAGGAAGGTTGATATGGGTTTAAATTTGTTTCTCGTGGCAGTTTTGATCTTGCTTTCTGCATTTTTTGTTGCAACGGAGTTTGCAATCATCAGATTACGTTCGAGCCGTGTAGACCAGCTGGTACTTGAGGGTCGCAAGAACGCAGTTGCAGTACAGAAAGTAATAAGCAATCTCGATGGCTACTTGTCCGCTTGTCAGCTGGGCATAACTATCACCGCTTTAGGATTAGGCTGGCTCGGTGAACCGACGGTTGAAAAGATCCTCCATCCCTTGTTTCAATCACTTAATTTGAGCGAGGAATTGAACGGAATTGTATCTTTCATTATTGCTTTTGTATTTATTACTTACATTCACGTAGTATTGGGTGAGCTGGCTCCTAAATCATTAGCTATTCAAAAAGCCGAACAGATCAGCTTGCTGACAGCAACACCTATCATTTGGTTTTCTAAAATCATGTATCCTTTTATCTGGGCACTTAACGGCTCAGCAAATCAGTTAATTAAGCTGTTTGGCTTGAAACCTGCAACCGAGCACGAGGAAGCGCATTCGGAGCAAGAAATTCAAATCATCGTCTCGGAAAGCTATCAAAGCGGCAAAATCAATAAAACCGAATACGGTTATGTAAATAAAATATTTGCTTTTGACGATATGTTGGCCAGAGAAATTATGGTTCCTCGTACCGATATGATTTGTCTTTTTTCAGACCGTTCACTTGAGGAAAATTTGAAAATTATTCGCCGCGAGCAATACACTCGCTTTCCTATCGCTCAAGAGAGCAAGGATAACATTGTAGGGATCATCAATACGAAGCATTTCTTCTTAAATTACGATAATAATCCGGAACAATTCGATTTTAAATCGTTGGTTCAGCCTGTTCTTACAGTCCCTGAATATATCCCGGTAAACACCTTGTTAAAAAGAATGCAAAAGGAACGCGTTCACATTGCGATTCTGGTCGATGAGTACGGCGGAACCTCGGGACTCATTACGATGGAAGACATTCTTGAGGAAATTGTCGGGGAAATTAGGGATGAATTTGATGCGGATGAAGTGAAGGAAATCGAAAAAATTGATGATAACAAATATATTTTTGATGGAAAAGTTTTATTGAACGAGGTTAATGATTTACTTGGCACCAACCTGATTAATGAGGATGTCGATACCATTGGCGGATGGCTGTATACTCAAGCCCCTGATCTGGAAGCGGGAAAAGCATGGAACTATGACGATGTTTCCTTCGTAATATTAAAAAAAGACAGCCACAGGATACGTAAAATTGAAATTCAGAAGCTGTCGCCTGCTTCATCTGTAGAAACGCCTTAACAGCTACAATTAGCAAAATCGGGATAAAATGATTGGAAGCCGGGATCCATCCCGGCTTTATCTTTAAGGAGAGAACTTGATGCCTCTAAAGACGATTGTATTTGTTGTTGTATCCATCTTAATACTGTATGGGCTTTTTACAGTTGGCTTTCCTTTTCTGCTGGCCCTGCTTATCGCCATTTTATTGGAACCGGTAGTACTATGGACTATGAAAAAGCTCCGGCTCAACCGAATTGCGAGTGCTGCATTAACCTGCTCTTTATTGATTGCCGGGATACTCTGCGCCTTTTTTCTCATAGGGATGAAAATTTATTTGGAGTTTGTTGAATTCGTAGGGAAAATTCCCATGATACTCAATGAAGTGGATCTTTTCGTGAAGGAAGCCTTGACAGGTCAAGGGATTATCTATAGATCATTTCCTCAAGAATGGGCAGGCTATATTCAAAGCGGGCTGGTCATGGGAGTGGATTCATTAACGGACGGCCTCAATCGTATTATCTCCTCCGCTTCGGGAATGATCTTGAATGTGGCTAAAACATTGCCTAATTTATTAATATTTTTCATTGTATTTATTGTAGCGCTTTACTTGATCAGCATTGGATTGGAGCAAATAAAACGCACCTTCCTGTCTTTATTTTCAGAGGGTACCCGCGGTAAAATGGAAAATGTGCTGAGTCATCTTCGCGAAGCGATTATTGGTTTTCTAAAAGCTCAAATCCTGATCAGCGTTCTTACTTACATAGTGACTTTAATAGGGCTGTTGTTTCTTGGAACAGGTTATCCTTTGGCGATAGCTCTAATTATTATATTTGTTGATCTGCTGCCTATTCTAGGTACAGGCTCTGTATTAGTTCCTTGGGCTGCATTCAGCTTTATTCAAGGGGACTTGAATCTGGCTATCGGTCTTCTAGTTTTGTTTCTTGTTATCACTGTATTCCGGCGAATTGTCGAGCCCAAAATTGTGGGCGACGCCGTAGGGATAAGTGCTCTAGCCACTCTGGCCAGCTTGTACATTGGCTTTAAATTAATAGGCGTAGCCGGTTTGTTTCTCGGTCCGATTGTCATTATATTTTTTCAAGCATTGAAGAAGTCCGGGATTGTTAAAATTAATATTGATTTGTGATGAAAAACGACCAGCCCTCTATATTGCGGCCGGTCGTTTTTTTGAATTATGAAATTAAACGAAGCCTGATAGCGATGTCTGCTTGTGAAAAAGCATGCCTCCAACGCTCCTGAGTCCAAACACCGCGGTAAAGTGAACGAACCGTTCGTCCAATATCAAGCGGATCTGTTCCTTGCAGCTGCAATTTGTGCACAAGCTCGCTCATACTTCTAGCCATGGTCGTCTCTGAGAGATCCCTTTTTAGCATCAGCTGGTCATTCTTCCCTACTGTAACCGTAACTGCTGCGTTAATTCTGGGAGCTTTCAAATCTCCATTGCTGCTCCAATCTGTATGACAGCTTAGTCTTCGTCCGCCTGACTCCACTTCCTGTCCATCCAGACAAGCTAACAGCTCCAGCTCATCTGTATTTAAGAAGAGCGCGGGCCCACGCCCACGCAGTACAGCGGCATTCACTTCAACACCTGCTGCGCCGCTGGCCTGGCTATGCATCCTCAAATAAGGTACAAGGGTATCGTGCCTTCTATAGCCATCATCCCTACGCTGCTGAAACTGCTGCAGACCACTTTCTATGAGCTGCAGCTCCGGCAGCCACGCTGAGGTCGGAGCTTGTCTCATAAACACATCAGCCGCGCCCTCGACCATCGCTATGAGAGGCTGCGGTTGCGGCCCATTCGGCTGCTGAGACTTCTGCTGAAGCAGCTTTCCGCCGTTTGGCAAGGTGCCATGCCGTTCTACAAAATCAGTACCCAGCAGAACAACCTGCGGTGCTTCTTCTGCTGCGCTTAACGCAGTTATTCCTTGCGGCAGGTTCGTCATCCTCACTTCCCCTTGCTCTGATACATCTACAGCTATTACCTGCGACGATGTGTTGGCTGCTGTGTCGGCCCATACAGCGGCTTTGGTTTCGTGATTATCTGAGCATCCGGATAAAAGCAATAGCATTGCTGCAGCAAGCAGCAAACTTCCTCCATCGACCATCCTCATCCTTCTTACATCCTTTCCTAATAATCAAGACGGATGGTCTCATCGTTCCCAGATTCAACCATAATCATGCATGATTTCACAGTTGGGCATGTTTCAAACAAGCGCGAAACCCGGATGCTCAAAGGTGGTGCATAGCCGAGCAATCACGAACTTTCTGGAGGAACCCAGATGTCCCGATATATAGCGATGCTGCGTCCACCGAAGCAAAGGACAATATCTCGGAAGTACTTGTTCCTTTATTACCAGGAAAGCTCAAAAAACAGAGTGATAGCGGAACTACTAGTTCCTTTATCACTCTGTTTTTGTGTATAGTTTCCCTATTTGCCTAACTTAACGGAATTGCGACTTCCGCTATCACATTAAATTGGAGGCGGCAGGTCGAATAACGGAACTCTCTGTTCCGTTTAAATCCTTCAGGGGCTCATAGAAGGTTCACACGCTACCCATATAGAAATCCTTGATGATCATGGAACGTTAGAGATTTAAAACACTAATGTAGCTAAACTGGGTTGCTCGCTAATTTCATACTCTGGTGCTGTCCTATGCTTGAAAATATAGGCAAGCTTCCTGTTCTACTTGCTTAATCTTTCCAGACTCACGCATATAAATAAGATGCGCCAGCGTCTCGGAGAGAGCGAACCTTAGCTGGTGAAGCGTCAGCTTGTTACCGAAGGTATTCCGGCATACCTCGTAGGCCGTTAACGGTCTTTCAAGCAGCATCTCCCGCATTAGCTCCAAACGGGACTCATGATGCTGTATAAGCTCCTGCGTACGCAAAGAGAACTTCTCAAAAGGCTCCCGATGCCCCGGGTAAGCCCATGCCACGTCGTAGCGTCCGATTGCTTCCAGGCTCTGCAGGAAACTGCCCAGCGGGTTCTCATCAATGCTACCTGGCAAATAGCTGACGTTCGGTGATATTTGCGGGATTACATGATCCCCGCACAGCATTTCTTTCGTTTCGGCCCGGTAGAAGCACACATGCCCCGCGGCATGGCCTGGCGTGTGCAGGGTTGCATACTCATGATCACCCAGCATTATGCTATCGCCTATGGTCATAATCGATACCTTCGGCTGTGGGGATACCAGGGAGACAAAGCTGTCCATATGATCCTGCATGGACAGCAGCATTTCCTCCGGCATCCCGTGACGGGTAAAGAGACGCAGCAAGGAAGCGGTCATTGGCTGCCCTTCTCCCCACAGCAGACCTACCTGCTCATAGCCAATGGCCGACATACGGACCGGTGCATCCGAGCGCTCCTGAAAATAACCGGCAAGCCCGTAATGATCGGGATGGTGGTGAGTCAACACAATCTGCTCAATGTCCCGGAAGCCTATACCAAGCTCATGCATGGCTTGTTCCCAGAATTGCTCCGCAGCTTCCGTATGCAGTCCGGGATCAATCAGCGTATAACCGTCCTTACCACGGATCAAATAGCTGTTGACCCAGCGAAGCGGGAAGGGAAGAGGCGCTTTGATCTGGTATATAGATTCATTATGTAAGGTAAATAGGCTCATGTTGCATTAAATTCCTTTCCGTCGCCCAACGAAAATCATCCGTTTCGAATCGGCTTTATTGTAAGCAGAAGCATCGTAGCCTCCATACACGTGCTGCACTTCCAGTCCTGCATGATCCAACATGCTCAAGAAAGTATCGAGTCCAAACAGCTTTACTTGCTCTGAATAGGTCCGCTCCTGCGTGCCAGGCTCACGGATCACTATGCTTTTCCGCACAAAGCCATCCTCAATTTTGCGAGTTTCCTCTATTGTGCATTCCCCTTCCTCCCGCTTCGAAAAAGGAACCAAATTCGCCACAACATGATCTGGATTTAAAAAGTCTATTATAAACTGTCCATGCTCCGGTGAAAGCAGCCGGTGAATTTCCTTTAATACTTTCTCATTCTCGCCAGCCTCTTCAAAATAACCAAACGAAGTAAAAAGGTTAACGACTGCATCATAAGTTTCGGTTAACGGCACTTCGCGCATATCTCCCTGCAGCCAACGAACCTTCTCTTCCGTATCCATCCGGACCGCTTCCCTCAGCAGCACATCGGATAAATCAACACCTGTAACCTTAAAACCGAAGTCTGTCAGCGCCATCGAATGCCTTCCCATTCCACAGCATAAATCAAGCACTTCTGCCCCGGCTGGCAGCTGAAGCCACTCTATCATACGTTTGACCTCGTTATACGCTCCCTCAAGATCCCGGTGTTTATAAACTAATAAATAATCATCGCCAAAGCTTTTTTTATACCATTCCGACATGATCTTCTCTCCTTAGCGTTTCTGAAAATAGAACTATCCTATAGTAATGAACATTGATTAGTATGAATTTACAAATACAGCAATCTTATCTTACCAAATTTCGTAAGGATGTAACAATCCTAATGGTTGATTCGCATATTTGTTCTATGGTTTAGAGATGATTACTGGTGTATAATGTAAGCTTAAATACAAGCTATATTACAATGTTTAAATAAAAAAGTCACATAAGATGCTGCGGGAAACTTTGACGTATAAGGCTTTCCGGGAATAAGTGGGGGTTACAATTAACCATGCAGTTATTATCCATACATGAAAGAATCGGCAGCCGCAAGCATAAGGAAATTTATGAGCTCATTCGGCGTCAAGGTACTGTTTCCAAAATTGATTTGTTAGAACAAAGTCAAATGACGGGCAGCACCTTGACTCGAACCCTTGAGGAATTAACAGCACAGGGCTGGTTGGTCGAAGCTGGTTTCGGAGAATCAACCGGAGGCAGACGGCCGATTCTGTACCAGACAAATCCACTCGGGGGCTATGTATTCGGGCTTGACATCTCCCGGATGAGCTCCAAGCTGATTTTATGCGATTTGCATATGAATAAACTGGAATCCAAAAGCTGGGTGATGGACGATAGTATGACCCCAACACGCCTCTTAATGGAAATTGCAGACACAACACTCGCTATGATGAAAGCTCACGGAATTGCTGCAGATAGCGTACTTGGCATGGGAATCGGTGCTGTTGGACCATTGGACCGTTTCGCCGGAGTTATTCTGGAGCCGCTGTACTTTCCGGCAGCCGGGTGGAGGGATGTTCATATAACCAGCTTCTTGCAGGAGAAGCTTGGGTTCCCCATTTCACTCGATAATGGTGCGAACACTGCAATTATTGGTGAATCCTGGTCGGATCGGAACCGCGACTATAGGCATTTGCTCTACGTCCATGTAGGTGTCGGAATTCGTTCCGCTATGATGTCCAATGGAAAAGTGGTCTATGGCGCTGTCGATATGGAAGGCTCTATTGGTCAAATGATTATTCAGACGGATGGCCCAAGGCTTGATGATCGCGGCAACTACGGATGCTTGGAAACATTCGCTTCCATTTATGCTTTGGAGCAGCAGGCCCACTCCCGGTTAAAGCAAGGACGTGAAAGCTCCCTTAGGTATATGGAGAAAGATCCGGATAGGGTCAGCTTCACGCACCTGGTCCAAGCTTTGAAGGACAGTGATCCGCTAACCGTCGAAATTTTCTCACAAGCAGCAACCTATTTTGGCATTGGCTTGTCCAATCTGTTGAACATTTTGCATCCGGAGAAAGTAATTCTCGGCGGATCATTGATCAGCAGCCATCCTAGCTTCTTTCAAATGGCAACCCGTGTTGCAATACGTAATACTTACCATTATCCGAATTATCAAGTCGTTTTCAGTCAAGGTCATTTGGGTGAGGAAGCGTTAGTCACCGGTGCCGCAATCATGGTCATTAATCAATTGACGGAAGTGTAAAACTAACATAAAAAGTAAGCTTTTCTACGGCAACGCCCTGCATTTGCTACGAAGTTGGCTTTCTGAAGGAACGCCCTAAGGAGGATAATTATGAACGAACCGACAAAACCATCCTGCTGCAGCTCAACGAGCAGATCGGCTGCACAAAGTATTAAGTTAGACAGCATCAATGGATCGGATACCTTTCCCCCTATCAGCAATCAATCCAATACACCTTCAACAGATGGAATGATTTATTTGCCGGGAGGCGAATTTCTGATGGGAACGGATGATCAGGAAGGCTTTCCACAGGATGGGGAAGGTCCTGTACGTTCTGTTTCCATTCGCCCCTTCTACATTGCACCTTACACCGTCACCAATGCGGAATTTCGTGAATTTATCCGTGCTACGGGCTACAAGACGGAAGCGGAAGTCTTCGGCTGGTCATTCGTATTCCATTTGTTTGTATCCGCCGAAACCGCTGCCCAAGTTAAGCATGTTGTACAAAACACACCTTGGTGGTGGAATGTAGAGGGAGCCGATTGGGCGCATCCAGAAGGCCCCGATTCATCTATAGAGGATCGGCTGGATCATCCGGTAATCCATGTATCCTGGAATGACGCTTCCGCTTACTGCCAATGGGCAGGTAAACGTCTGCCAACGGAAGCGGAATGGGAATATGCAGCGCGGGGTGGACTCGTGCAAAAGCGTTATCCTTGGGGGGACTTGCTGAAGCCAGGCAGCGAGCATCTATGCAACATTTGGCAAGGCAAATTCCCTGACAAAAACAATCAAAGCGACGGCTACGCGGGAACTGCTCCGGTACATTCGTTTCAGCCGAATGGCTATGGTCTGTATAATGTGTCGGGCAACGTCTGGGAATGGTGCGCCGACTGGTTCAACCCATCATGGCATATTAACGGCCCTCGCTCAAATCCGCACGGCCCACAGCAAGGCGTGGCCCGTGTCATGCGGGGAGGCTCCTACTTATGCCACAAATCCTACTGCAACCGCTACCGCGTTGCTGCACGGAGCTCTAACACGCCGGACAGCTCAGCAGGCAACATGGGCTTTCGCTGTGCAGCGGACGCTTAGGAATAAAGATTATAACAGCAGCAACCAGGACTGCACCGGATCAAACAATGAAGATTACCCCTCTTGCTCTTCCAAGAGGGATAATCTTCATTGTTTTTTTGAATTTGCTTGAGTCCAAATAAGGCGATTAATTTACGGTATGTTATATATAGTTAATTACCTTTCGGTAACCTATATATAAACAGGCTATCCCGTACAACTTTGCGGGATAGCCCATTCACATCATTATTTTATTTTATTTTATTAAGAATCCGATACACAATAGTCGCAACTTCAGCTCTCGTTGCTTTTCCTTGAGGATTGACCTTATTATCATTACCTTCGATAATTCCAGCTTTCACAAGTGTTGCAACGCTTTCCTGAGCATAAGCTGCAATATCTTTAGCATCTGTAAAGCCATTCAAATCTGCTGCTGTGCCCGATGCAGTTATTTTTCCAGAAAGCTTCAATGCTCTAGCAGCAAGTACCATTAAATCTTGTCTGGAGATTTCGGCTAACGGATTGAACTTGACGCCGTCCACTCCATCAGTGATCCCAAGGGATTTAGATATGCCTAATGCTTCATAGAAGTAATCACTCTTCGTTACATCTTCGAAATTGGAAGTAAACTCTGCCTTTACACCTAAAGCCCTTACAAGCATCGTTAGGAAATCTGCTCTGGATATATTTTTATCCGGTTCAAAGGTTTGTTCCGAGGTTCCGTTTACAATTCCTTTTTCCTTCAAAGCTTTGATTGCCTCTTGTGCCCATGAATGCCCTGCAATATCGTTAAATATTTGCTTACTGCCTTCATTTTGACCACTGTCAGGTTTAGTCTCAGGTTTCTTGGTTTCGTCTGGTTTTGGTGCCGTTGTATCCGGTGTGGCTGGAGTAGTTGTCGGTGGTGTAGACGATCCTCCTCCTCCTCCTGAACTGCTGCCTTTGCTATTACTCCTTGTTCTAACTTGTACGCTAGCCTTCGCCTCGAAGCTTCCATCAACCGTTTTGACGGTGATTACTGTCTCTCCATTGGCTAATGTAGTTATTAGGCCGTTCGCATCCACGCTGGCAACAGCAGGATTGCTTGAGCTCCACGATACCATCTTATTAGTCGCATTATCCGGAGTTACCGTAGCTTTTAATTGAGCTGTTTCGCCTCTCCAGAGACTGATGCTGCTTTGATCCAAAACAACCTTTTCAACCAGTATTGGTTTTACGGAAACATGTGCCACTGCGTTAATATTCGTCTCTTTAACAGAACCACGTACATCAAAATCTCCCGGGGCTGAATACTTCAAAGGATCGATTTGCTCCCAAGTTACCTTAACCGGCTCTTCCTTATTGTCGCTGTATACTGCTGTTACGACCGATGGAAGCACAGGCGCTTTTCCGACACTCGTCGTAATGCTCTCATCCTTCAACCTGACTAATACTCTCGGCTTCTCGACTTCGACCACTGTAATGTGTACCGCTGCTTTTAAATTCGTACCTGTTACATCACCGGATACATCAAATGTCCCCGCTGCGGCGTACTTGGCTGGATCAATCGGCTGCCATTTAACACCAACGGACGCTTCCTTATTGTCGCTGTATACTGCGGTAACGACTGAAGGCAATACAGGCGCTACTCCAGCATTTGTAATAACATTGGAGTCCTTTAAATCCACAATCAATTGTGCGGCTGGATCCTGATAGTAATAAACTCCTCTTAGCAAAGGCTGAAAGGCTGGAATCTGCTCCTTCGTAATGCCTGCTGGAAGCTTGGTCAGATCTATAACCCCAGTGATCTTTTCTTTAATAAAAGAATTCCATTTGAAATTTGATCTAAGAGCATTCAAATCCCAATTAACCGGCAGATCTACATAGTTCATCTTTTCGTTAACAGGACCTTTGCCATAGGACATATATCCTTTTACGGTCAGAGGCAACATAGCTCTTAGTGTTTTGTCATTCGCTGTGCCAATAGAGAACGATGAAGGAACGGCGATATCAAGCTCAACTTTTTCAAAATCAACTACCAGTTTGCCATCCGCATCGCCTTGTTTAATCCAATCCTCCGTGACTCTTGAATACATGATATTGTTAAATCCGTTAAGTGCTCCATCATTTGCTGCAAAATCACGGGTAAAGGTAATGAGAATATCACCATTCTTGGCTTCTGTAATAGCAGGATAATGATAATCGCCTGGGTTGGCACGTGAATCGATCGCAAGATGCCTTCTATATTTCCATGTTCTTCCTTCATCATCCGAAAGAGCTACAGCCAAGCTATTTCTCTTCTTTTGCGCATCAACATGGACAAACGCCCAGTTACCGTTCTTTAGCTGCACCATATCATGGCCTACGCCCGGATCAATTAATTCGGGTACATCTTTACCTATGGTCCAAGTAAATCCCCCGTCCTTCGATTCGGAAGATACTACCCGATAAGGAGCCGCACCATTATCACGCAAATAAGCAACCAATGTTCCGTCTTTTCTTTGCGCCATAGATGCTTGAATAATGGCATCCCCTACGATAGGCTCGCTAAATTCCCAATGGATCTCATTGTCTTGGAGCGGTTTGGACGGATCATATTCCGTAATTGCATAAATGCTTTGCTCCAACGTGTCGGAGTATAAAGGAAGCAGCATACGCACTTTACCGCCATTCGTTGGTATGGTGAACGGCTTATTTTTTGTCTGCCAGCCAAGACGGCGAGCCAATGGGTAGCCGGAACGTCCTTTCCAAATCTTATCGGCAACGCTTGGAGCATAAGAATCAACTGTTGAATTGCCTCCAGCCAGCTTCATAATTTGATCGACATATCCGTCGAAGTCTTCTCCGTTAATCCTTGCATTAACGCCTGCTCCTCCTTGATCTACAGGCTTAAAGTTGTATGCCTTAAACTCGGCAAGCTTTTGCTTCAAAGTATTTACATATCCCTTTTGCAACCGTGGACTGATGAAGTCAATAGCGTTATCAGGGTTAACCGGGTCCCCGGTAATCAACCCGATTTTTACATTGATAACCTCGGACCATGTCCAATTGGGCTTTTTATTGCCAACATTAGCAAACTCATAGCTCCCTTTTTCCGCATATGCGTATTTCGGCTGTGAAGTTTCCCATCTGCCTGCCAGCACAGGATACCAGAATAACCAGAGTCTCTCGCCTGCATCCACGTACACAGCGGGATTAATATCCGCAATATCCTTGGAATCCGCCATAAGAAAAGGAGTTTTCCATGTTTTTCCTCCATCTACCGATCTTGCTCCCATAATTCTTGTCGTAGTTGCGTCACGCTCACCGTTTCCCTGAAACCATACGGAAATCAGCTCGCCGCTTGGCAATTCTGTTATGCTGGAGCCGTGTACATGGTCGCCGTTATCCCCATCGTCTTTAATAGGCTCAAATATATTCACAGCTGTGCTATCCACTTTAAGAACACCTGTAATTGCTCCTGCATCTGCGGCATTTACGGGAAAGCTTGTTCCGGCTAGACTCAAACAGATAACAAGAAGTAAGGCAAACGTTATCTTTTTATTCATTTTCATTTCCCCTTTAAAAGTAACTTCGTCGAACCGTTCCATGTAGCTCTGTCAACTTAAGGAGCATCAGTGACCGTAACCAGACATTTCAGCAAAGTTCCGTATTTCACACTTTTCACATAGATTAATGCCGTGCCTGCTTTCTTGGCTGTGATGGTGCCTGTTTGGTCAACGGATGCAACAGCAGGGGTATCTGAACTCCACACATTACCGCCGTCTGTTCTGACAACACCGTCTACAGTCAATTCAACAGTAAGCTGCTTGCTGCTAGTAGTGGACATATTTAATGATTGACCCACCGCAACTCCCGCGTTTGAAGCAGTCATGGTCGCTCCGAACAATTTTTCCATCTCGCTAGCTTCCACTCTTGCAAAGCCCATCGTTTTACCTGAGGATGAATGGTGGGAATAAATCATCAACAGCTCATTGTTGCTTCCAACAATTACCGATGGATATTGATACGTCTGATCCTTAAGCGGATCTTCATCAATCAATATCGACTTCCATGTCTTCCCTTCATCCTTGGAAAGCGATAAACTCACAGAATTTCTGTGTCCGCTTTTCAGAAGATCACGGTTCACCTCTTGATTATGCAGGGCAAGCCAGTCACCGTTAGCAAGCTTGGCAAACTCAAAGCCGCCGTCATTTTTCAAATAAGGATCAACCTTTGCGGTACTCCAGGTAGCCCCGCCGTCCTTGGATTCCGAATAGGACACATGCCAAGCAAGACGTCCGTTTCTGCCATCCAGCTTACCGCTTCTAAAATAGGCGCGAACTGTACCATCGGTTAATTGAATCATGGAGCCTTGAATCGTACCGGATCCTACAACAGGCTCGCTTATTTGCCAGGTTGCTCCTCTATCATCGGTATAGATAAAGACCGAGTTGGCCAAGGAATCGGAATAAAGAGGCAGCAGCAATCTCTTCTTGCCATTGTAATCGATCTCCAATGGCTTGTTTTTCGTTTGCCAGCCCATACGGTTATACGCCGGATTCCAGGTTTTGTAATCGTTATCCGCACCTGCTGCCCGCTCAATAGAGTTCTTGATAATAGGAGGCTCGTAGGTTGAATAGCCGATGCCATTGGCGTTCATAACGTATTTCCCGTTCTTAAGCAAATCAGCAATCTCTTGGCTTCTGCCCGCATAGACATCATCGTAAGGCTTTGCCGTCGTTAAATAATTCAAGTATTTATCGTATTCATTTTTCATCTCCACTACGAAGCTGTCTGTAACATAGCGTATATCCGAAGGATTATACTGTGAAGTTACTTCAACATATTTCGAAGGGTCGAGAGGCGTCGCAGCTGTAACCTTGCTAGGCAGGACATGTCTAATTTCCGAGCCTTTAATACGATAATTCCATTGTCCGTTCGCATACGAGCCTGCACCTGACATTGTATCGCCAACGTTCATATAAACTACTTCAGGATAATGCCATTTGGGATTGCTTCCATTGGTGATATCGTATTCATAGCTGCCAAGATCGGCATACATATATCTCGGTTGGGATGAAACCCATTGACCGTTTAACACGATATAATAGAAAAGCCATAACCGATCCTGGCTATCGACAAACAAGACCGGGTTAATATCTGGGAAATCATATGTATCGTAAACCAGGAAAGGGGCTGTCCATGTTTTTCCGCCATCCTTCGATCTGGCTCCCATAAGTCTTGTATTGTTAGCATCTCTCTCGCCTTCTCCTCTGAACCAGACCGCAAACAAGGTGCCGTCTTTCAGCTCTACCATAGAAGGGCCATGGTTATGTTCATTGTGATAAGGGAAAATATCTCTTTTAAATATTCCCTCCATCGCTGCAGGATCTGCGGACACGATCGCTACTGTTTGAAACAGACTGAATGTCATCATCAGAAATAATAGAAGGCTTATACGTCTTTTTATTTTCAACTTACTGCACTTCCTTTCAATTAATCTTAAAAGCTCTATTAGGGATGTAAGATTCCATAATCTTGCACTTTCAACCATTTCATAATAGGACTGCTTTTTCTCCCATCAACTTATCGTCCCACCCCCTTTCAAGTTCAGCTGAAGCATCCTTCTGGTGTGATAACGTTTACATCATTAACTAATAGGACTCCGATAATCGTTGTATTGCGTAGCCACACGAACACAGATTATCGGAAAATTCCTACTTGCAATTAAATCCGGTACTGCTCCGACAAGCTCTTGGACAGTCGGTACAGCTGCTCTACCTCAAGCCGATTGGTTGCGGTAAAACCATCATGGTTTTTGGATCGGCAGTGATAATTATCGAGAATACCCTCCAGCATTAAATAGTATTTGGCATTTACAGGGTATAATTGTTTTTCAATAAAGGACGCCATGCTTAGGAAGTCGACCAATTGAGCCGCTTCTTCCTGTTTGACCAACCAATTACGCTGTAACCATACGTAAAGATCAGGATGGAAATTAGCCATAATACCACTGTATCCAGTAATACCAAGCTTCAAGGTTTCCAGCAAGGTAGCCGTGTTAGCATTATATATTTGCAAACCGCCGTCCTGTACGGCCTCCAATTTCCCTTTCATATTATCCACATCGCAGCTGGTGTCCTTGAGAAATAGAAATCTTCCTGTACCCGCACACCATTTCAATAGCTCCGGCGAGATAAGACGCTTGTAGGGATGGGGGCATTCGTAAAAGCCAAGAGCGATATCCGCGGGTATTTGCTTCAATAAACTTTCCAAGTTTCTTTTCCAAACCTCATCCGATTCGCCCTCCAGAGCAAGTCGGTTCGTAATTAGAACTAGTGCATCAATTCCTGTGTCAGCCATTGCATTTAATTCCTTGATCTGATCTTCAAAATCATCCGAGATATGCCCCGAAGCAATTACAGGGACACGTCCTGCCGCTTTCTCCTTAACAAATGCCGCCAGCTTCACTCTTTCTTCCAGTGTCAAAAAAAACATTTCACTGGATTGGCATACCGCAAAAAGTCCATCTACCTGATTTAAAATAAACCATTCAATGAGACGTTCAGTAGCCTCGTAGTCAATCTCATTGGACTCTGTAAAAGGAGTAACCATGGTTGGCCATATTCCTTTTGAAATATTCGGTTTCATTTATTTTCCTCCACTACCCTTAGTATGGCTGTTCATTTCTCTATGGCTCTAGGCTAAAGCGAGCATTGTACAAAGGCGATATTTTCCCTTTTCCAAGTATAGGTGACGTAGATATCATTTCCATCCGACAGGATTGCGGGATAAGAGTACTCTCCTTCACCCTCCACCAGTACAAGCTCATTCCCCCATGAAGCGCCGTTATCGTTGGAGCATGCCAGTACAAGCGGCGTTCTAGGCCCCCAATTGGTTTCTACCGGATTATAAGCAAGAACCAATGTCCCGTTATCCATCTTTACAAGATCAATGCCTGAATTGTTGTTAGGAAGCTGTGTTGGGTACGCATCATTCCAGGTTCTTCCGTAATCTGAGGAATCACTGCGATAAATTCGGCCTTCCGAGCTTCTTAGCAGCATATGTACCTTCCCAGGCTCAGATTCCCAAAGCGTCGGCTGAATCACACCTCTTCCATAAAACGACTGCGTGGATACGGGAATATTACTGTCTGTAACCTCTTCAATGCTGCTATTTTCATCGAAACTGCCGATGCCAATATCCTGACTTCTAACCCAGCTGTCCCCTTGATCTGATGAACTATCAACGAAAGCCTTCCAGATCCCATTCTCCGTTGAAGCCGGTGCCAACCAAGTACCATTCGTAAGCACGATCTGTTTGTTGCGAACAGCTCCTCTTCCCCCACGATCTCCTTCAACTAGTTCAAGAGGCTCGCTCCATGTGAAACCATTGTCCCGGGAAATTTTATAACGGGTAGACCATTCCTTAATTAATCGTCCCACTTTATAATAAAGCACAATTTCTCCATCCTGTTTCACAAACAAAACGGGATTCCAATGCGGCAGCCCTTCCTCATCAGCTAATCGATAAGGCGCCGACCAGCTTCCGTTATGCTTCCTTGCACACCAAATGGCAACATCATCGGCACCTTCTTCACTTCCTGCGAACCATACCGCAAGGATGTCCCCACCGGGAAGCAGTGCCAAATGAGAAGCATGACAGCTTTTAAAGGATGTGTTTGCTTCAAAAACATAGGTTTTAGCAACTTCTTTAATCATGGAGCTACGCCTCCCCAACTATATATATCTAGCCTTTAATCCCTGTATTCGCAATTCCCTCAACGAAATAACGCTGCAAGGAAAGAAAAACGATAATGGACGGAATGATGGCCATGCAAGCACCTGCAAGAGATGTTCCGTATTGAAACTGTGCCGTAGAGTTAGCTCCACCCATGAACTGGGCAATTCCTACCGTCAAAGGCTTCAAAGCATTTTCTCTGATCGCAATAAGCGGCCACAAGAAATTATTCCAGTTCGTTATAAACATAAGAATCGTTACCGTAGAAAGCGCTGGCTTGGAAAGCGGAAGCATGATTTTGGCAAAAATACCGAAATCCTGACAGCCGTCAATGCGAGCTGCCTCTTCAAGCTCTTTCGGAATGCTTTTAAAAAAGCTGGTTAGAATAAATACACTCGTCACATTCGCACCGGCTACCAATACAATAGCGGAGTACGTATTCAATATACCGAGACTCGATACGAGCAGAAATAACGGAACAATGTAAGCTTGAATCGGAATCAATAGCATAGAGAGCACAAGTGTAAATATTAACTTCTTACCTCTGAACTCCAACCGTCCGAACGCATAAGCTGCCAACGTTGTTAATACGAGAACAAAAACCGTGGAAGCTACTGTCATATAAATGCTGTTAAGCATCCAGCTTAGGTAGGGGTGCTTCTGCAAAACCTGAACGTAGTTCTCAAGTGTAAAATGATCCGGGATCCATTGCGGAGGATAACTCACAATCTTGGCTTCCGGCTTAAGAGAAGAGATGACGGACCAAAGTAATGGCAGCAGGAATACAGCGCTGGTAAAAGCCATAACCAGATATACGAGAATTTTTTTTATATGCATATTTAGTTTCACTCCTAGTCATCCAACTTCAGAAATCTGGACTGGATTTGTACAAGCACGACCAGTATTACCAGAATAGCGATGCCCAAGGTTGAGCCATAGCCAAGGTTATAATTCTGGAAAGCCGTTCCGTACAAGTACTGAACAAGCGTTAAGGTCGCCGTTCCTGGCCCACCGTTGGTCATGACAAAAATCTGATCGAACACTTGAATCGTGTTAATTAACGTCAAAGTAATAATCATCGAGGTGATTGGCTTTAAGAGCGGTAACGTAATACTCATAAATGACTGGATCTTGTTAGCCCCGTCAATTTTTGCAGCCTCATACAATTCCGCAGAAATGTCCTGCAGCCCGGCAAGATATAGAATCATGTTATATCCCATGTAGGACCATATAGTAACAATAGCCACGGAGAACAGAGCGTATTTATCGCTCGTCAGCCATTCCACAGGACTTAAGCCAATAGCTTTTAAATAATAATTAAGAATGCCGAAATTGTTATCATACAACCAATTCCATATGATCCCTACAACCGCAGGTATAAGCACATACGGGATAATAGCAATTGTCCTGACCGAATTACGAAAGCGTAGCTTTTGATTCAGCAGCACGGCTAGCAGCAGGCTGAGAACGATTAGCGCTGGTAAAGTCATTAACAAGAAGGCCAATGTGTTTTTCAAAGAAATATAAAAGTTGGGATCGCGAAATAGCTTTTCGAAATTATTTAAACCCGCAAACGTCGCATTACCTACAATATTCCACTTGGTAAAACTGACGAACAACCCTGCCACACTCGGTCCAAAACGAAAGACAACGAATATCAACAAGTAAGGCAATAAAAACAATGCCGCGACCTTTCCTTGTCTTCTCATAGAGTCTACAACCCTTTCGCTAAAATACTTAGATGATAGACATAGCCAGCCGCAACCGGCCATGTCCATTATTGCCTTCATGTCGCATGTGATACTTGCCAAAAATCTTTTACTTGTCAGCCAATATACTTTCCATGTCTTTCTTCAGCTGCTTGGCAATTTCCAAAGTATTCTTATTGTTTAGAATCGCATCTTGAGCAGCAGTCAGAATCGGGCTCGGAGCCGTGCTTGAGAACAACTGAGCAGATTTCGGATGTGCAGGCAGCAGGAACGCACTGTTCAAGCTTCCGACAAAAGCATCTCTTCCGACCATTTTCTTAGCCACTTCCATGCCCGCATTACTTGAAGGCAGCTGGCCTGACTTAGCCCAGTCACCGGAGTTTTTGTCCAGCCATTTAACAAACTCGGCAGCTGCAGCCTTCTTGTTCGGATCTCCTTTTTCATTCAACGGGAACGTCAATATTTCTGCTGCACCCCATGCCGCTTGTTTTTCAAACACTTGAGGATACGCTGAGCTTCCCCATTTAAGGTTTGGAGTAGCTTCCAGCTTAGGCATATTCCAAGGACCATCTACGGTCATTGCGATTTTTCCGGCAACGAAATCATCCATATTCGATTTCTCGCCTTTTGGAACAACCTTGTACTTGAAGACCAGATCCTGTAAGAAACCAAAAGCTTTGGCCGCTTTATCCACGTCTATATCCACTTTGGTCATCGTTTCATTAAACGGATTTGCATTTTGCTGATTCATTAAAGCGAAAAATTGATAAAATACATGATGATTCATAGCGAAGCCAAGTCCGTATTGCTCAACGTTTTTGTCATCGAATCCGCTTTCATTTGGGTGTTTACCGTTCTTGTCCACAGTCAGCTTTTGAGCCATGGCAATGAGCTCTTCTCCCGTCTTGGGCGGAGCCGACAAGCCTGCTTTCTCAAATAAATCTTTGTTATAATAAAGACCGTGCATATGCACATCCAAAGGCACAGCATATTGTTTACCTTTGTAGAACGTACCGCCCCATGCATAATCCGAGTAATCCGCTTTATTCATCTTTACAGTTTCAGCAGTTTTCGGATCAAGCACACCCATTTCGGTAAATTGACCAAGCTCAAACGGATGCATGGCCAGAACATCAGGCGGATGACCGCTTTTCATCTCCGTAAGGAACTTTGCGAATAAAGGAGTCCATTGCAATGAAGTGAATTCGACTTGGACTTTGTTCTGCTCTTTATTATATTTGTCAACCAAGCCTTTCATCGTTTCTAAGTCAGGGCCGGTCCAACCGCCCCAATAATCGATTTTGACCGGTCCACTTGGTGCCGGAGCTGTTGCTGCCGGAGTGTTGGAAGCTGCCGGTTGTGTGCTTGGATTGTTTCCACTGCTTTGACACCCCGAGAAAGCTACCATTAGTGCTGCGGATACGAGTAATGTTGGCACCCTTTTTAACGTCATACTTTTTTTCCTCCTAAACATAATTTATATATTTCTTAAAGAGCTTCAATTACAGACGAGACACCGTCAAATATCAAAGCTTCTAGTAAGCAGATTCAATAGACTGCGTCAGACAAGACATGTAAGCGTTGTCTTTCTTGTCCGGAATAGCGGAGCGCTTATTCTACTTATAGCCTCCGCAAGATTGCCTTATTTCCAAATGAGTTTCAAACAGATGTGAAACCGTCGAGTTGGACTTATGCTGCATTAAGTTGGTTAACTGCTTCACACATTCACTCGCCATTTTTTCTACAGGAAGATGAACCGTTGTTAGCGGTGGAATCGTAAAACGTGTCACTTCATCGTCGTCATGGCCTACGATCTCGATATCTTTCGGTACCCTGATTCCCACTTCATTCAGTGCCATCAGAGCCCCAACTGACATTTGATCGCTGATTACGAAAATTGCTGAAGGCAATTCACCCTCTTGTTCCATCAAAATCCGTATCGCTTCATATCCGCCCTCTTCCGAGAAGTCCGAATAGACGAGATGCTGCTCAGCTATTGCCAGTGCCAATTCACCGGCTTTCGCCATAAAGCCTTCTTTACGAAGTCGAATCGCTTTGGACGATACATTCGGAACGATCACTCCAACCCGGCTGTGTCCACGGCTTGCAAACAGCATCGCCACGTTCTCCCCTGACTTAAAGCTGTCGACATTCACATAAGAATATTTAGTCGAGCTTCGCTGGTACAATACGATAGGAACGAGCAGATTGGCCTGATCCAAAAATTCCTCGTCCTGTTCTGTAGGGTTAGCGATAATGGCCCCATTGAACCGCGTTCCTGTCAGCAAGCTCCGAACCTCGCACAGCCTCGTTCCTACATAAGGCTGAATCATAAGCTCGTATTCCTCTTCCAAACAAGTGAATGAATCTTGAATCCCCTTTAATACTCGACTGATCAAAGCCGTACGAGTATCAAGAGCCCAGAACAAGGCAATGATCGGTAATACCGTCTCTCCACCGCTGCGTAAACGTCTGGCTGATATATTGGGCTGGTAGTTCACTTGCCTGGCAACCTCGATTATTTTTTGCTGTGTGGCTGCGGAAATCCGATATTGATCGCCTTTACCGTTAAGCACCATAGAAGCCGTACCCTGAGATACGTTCGCAAGCTGGGCAATCTCCTTTACGCTAGCCATAATTCACTCTCCACTTTTAGCTGAATCGTTATGCTAATACGTTTTGCTAAAACGTTATGCTAATACGTTATTATCATATTTTACAATTCTTTCCCTGTCAACATTTTTATTTTTGATGCTCACTTTTTTTGAAAATGCACTAACCGGTATCAATCCGATTCTTTGGGGAGAAACGGAAAAAACCTGGCCGATGGCCAGGTTCATGTCAAATTAAGTGCCTATATTCAAACCCATTCTATTTAAAGTTTCCACAGGACATTCGCGTAACTATATGTGTATCAAATACTTTACTTGTCGGTGTAGTTATTCTATGATGCATCATTTCGACCAGCATGTTCACACATTCGCCTGCCATTTCCTCAACCGGCAAATGTACAGTCGATAAGGTAGGGATTGTAAATTGGGCGACCTCATCATCGTCATGCCCTATGATCTCGATATCATCAGGTACCTTTTTGCCTGCTTCATTCAGTCCCATCAAGGCTCCGACAGCCATGCGATCACTGAGGATAAAAAGCGCAGAAGGCAGGTTCGAACTATTTTCAAGCAAGCTCTGTATGGCCTCGTAGCCGCCGTTTTCTGAAAAATTGAAGCTTACAACATGGGACGGCGACACCTCCAACCCGAGCGCTGCAGCTTCCTTCAAAAAGCCTTGCTTGCGAAGGAGAATGGCTTGCGACGATACATCCGGCACAATGATCCCCGCTTGACGATGTCCCCGGTTTGCCAATAATTTCGCAACCTCCTCCCCAGTCTTATATCCATCGACATTCACCGTGCAATATTTGGATGAGCTTCTTTGATACAAGACGACTGGCACATTTAAACTGGCTTGATGCAGAAACTTCTCATCCTCTTCGGTCGAGTTGGCAATGATCGCCCCGTTAAATCGTGTACCCGTGACCAAACCCCGTACCTCACTCAATTTCGAGCCTACATATGGTTGAATAAGCAGCTCGTATTCTCCCTCAATCGTAGCAAGCGTGAGCTGTACTCCTTTCAAAAACCGGCTGATCAATGCTGTGCGCGTATCCAACGCCCAAAACAACGCAATGATCGGAAGTACCGTTTCACCGCCACTGCGCAGACGTCTTGCCGAAATATTAGGCTGATAGTTCAACTCCCTGGCAGCCTCAAATATTTTTTGCTGTGTACTCGTGGAAATCCTGTATTGTTCCCCCTTCCCGTTAAGTACGATAGAGGCTGTACCTTGCGATACATTCGCTAATCGTGCGATTTCTTTAATACTCGACATCCAGGTAACACCTCAATCCTTATAGTAATAGTAAGATTTCAAACCTCTTATTTACTATCATAATCAATTTTCCGATAGAATCAAACTTGGCTCACATTGATGCCCGTAAATCAGTAACAAAAAAACATCCAAAACCGCACCACTTTAAAATAATGTGAGCGAATTAAGGATGTTTTTGTTGAATATTCCAAACCAAATTATGTCTTACTAAGCCGTAGACGCCTCGTCACCTGTTGACTCCCCATGCAGCTCTTGGAAAAGCTGTACCAGCTTGCCATGCTTGCGCAGAGATTTCTCATGAATCAGATTTAGCTTGCCGTTATCCAATGTTCCGAAGCGCTCGATCAAGTGTTCATTCTCCTGAGTCCAATCGAAGCCCTCGAAGATGCTCAGACATGATGTCCAATTTTTCGTATATTTGCCATCCTTAAACAAGTGGCCATTTGCATACAAAGCAATACTTTCCTGCATAGCCCGACTGGCGGAGCTATACTGCGGAAGGCCCGGCTGCTCCGGCATCAAAGGCAGCAATGTACTGTAGAACTGATGCAAAATCTCCGTGTACGTGGACGGATCCTGACGAATTTTGCGAGCCAGCTCGTAGGACGGCTGCATTTTACCAGTAAACAGCATGGTTGCCGTTGAATACAACCAGCTAAAGGAAGTAAAGTTTTTGTTATACGAAGTCAGGTTTGCACGGCGTTCCACGCCTGCGCCTTTAAGGAAGACGTTGTGATCGACCACCTGTTGAATAACAAGATTCAATGGATCGATACTATCGAAGGAATGGCCCAGCTCCTTGCTCACCAGCTGTACCTTCGAGTTAATGTCGCCAAACAGCTGCTTCTCTTCTTCTTCGCTCAGACCAATATATATTTGCACGGCCAGTTCGCTCTCCATCAATTCAAGGCGACGGCGCTCGATTTGTTCTACAAGGCCCTGCATTTGTTCAAGCTCCAGCTTCAGCTCTTCATTCTCGGGAGACCTGCGCTGCTTGATCGTCAAAACGGATACCTTTTTCTCATGACTGCGTACTTCCTTCAGCATTTGCTCGTTTACATAGCCCAATGCCAAAATCCGATGCTGTCCGTCCAAAATACTAAGCTTGGAGCCAGGACGCAAAAACAATCCCTTCTCCATCTTTGCTAATGAACTCACTTCACGCAGGGATAGCGTCACAGGTCCGAAAAATACGCGATCCAGCTCGCGCTCCTGCAAATAGTTGGAAATTTTACGGCGCTGTCCTCCGCTTAGCTTACGCTGAACCATCGGATCGATCGATGTGTAATTCAGCAAATCCTGTACTTGTATTGCCACCGTTGCTAACCCGAATTTTTCGCAAAACGGGTGAATTGTCATATTTAAGCAAAGTCCATCCATTAGCCGGCGTCCTCCTTATCACGAATCAGAAACAGATGATGCTCCTGATAGAAGTCTTTGATATACTGGTAAGCTTTGACTATACGTGAGCGTCTTGGCAATCTGTCCTTTTCATCTCCCGAATAAATCCCGTTCCAATCAATGTGAGGCAAAATTTTCATTGAATACTCAAGCGCATACCGATTGAACGTACCTGTTTTGACCACTTCATCATGAAAGAACATCGCCAGTGCAATCTGGATATTTTCCGTCCAGCACTGCTCGCCTTTTACCGGGTCCGGTAAATATCTCAGGAGAGTATCGAAGTAAAAGGAAGCCAGCTTTTGATGCTCCTCAACTTCTTTATCCTCGAAATAGTAGCCGTTGTTGCGGGCAGCCGATTTCAGGCGGCCTTCGAACAAACCAGCCAAAATTTCCACAAGCAGATGATAGGAAAATAAAAACTCGGGCCCTTTACCACGTTCCGTAAACATATCTACGGATATTTGCTTCATCGCTGGATCCTGTTCAGCCAATTGGGTCGCCAGCACATGGTAAAATCTTCTTTGCTCTCTAAGAACCGCAAGATTACCGCCGATTTTACGCGGAAGCTTGTTAATATCCGAGAACAATTGACGTTCTTGTCGGGAATTGATGTCCAAATAGATCATCGTAGATACAGGGAAGGTGTACAGCTTGCTCAGCTTAGCTGTAATTTCTTCCATTCGCTCGTATTCCCTGCGGTCCTTGGCCCGCGCCATGTTGCTTTGCAATGTTTCCATTAATCTGCGGAAAGCTGCCAAACGATGCTGTCCATCGACCACATACAGCTTTTCAATGGCTTGTAAGCGGTATACCTTTTGCTCTTCATCATACTCACCGGCACCTCTAGCCGATAAAATTAAACCCGGAAAATAAATGCCTTGATTGTGATCCAGAAAAAGCATGATGTAATCCATGAGCTTGGAAAGATTTTGTGGAACAATGGAACGCTGTACTTCCAAATCGACTTCATAAATGGAAAATAGTTTACTCATAGGCAACGTTGTGGAAAGAGTTGCTTGCCCGAATGTTCTTGAAGCTACACCGGGAATTTCAATGTACGAAGATGCTTTTTGCTCCGCCAGCAGTTCTGACAGAGAAGATATTGGATCCATTACTTATGTCCTCCTTAAATATTCATTCACTCTCTAGAGATAGTACTATAAATAGGTTCATATAGTTCCATTATACACCGAATATCCACGAAACATTCAAATTATAGGATAATATTACAAGTGACAAATCAAATAATTCTCCAAGTTTGTCCATTTTCCTTTGTCGTTTTACATAAAAATAAAAATTTTCCATCTGAATAGCAACAAATAGTCCAGCGCCTACTTCTAGGTCGTCAGGACTATTAGATTGCATTGCGTTATTTTCAGTGCCAATACCTGACCCCGAGCTATCCTTGTGAAAGCTTTTTTGTTTCGTAATGGCTTCGTGAATCCGTTCAACTTTTCAAATTCCGGCAAGCTTTACAGTTAATTTTCCAATGATTCGGCAAGAAAATCTACAAGATGCATAGCCTTCATCCGATCCGATTGTCCTGAGCGATAGACTCCCCACTGCATTTGAAGTAAGCAACCAGGATTGGCTGTTATAATAACCTGAGCATTGGTTTCTTCCACAAGCTCCATCTTGTGGTCTAGCACTTGAGTGGACATTTGAGGCTGAGTCAAATTGTAAATTCCGGCCGAACCGCAGCAGCGCTCGGCCCCCTGCAGTTCATTAAGGCGGACGCCCGGCACCGACTTCAGAAGGGTACGAGGCGCGCTCTGAACGCGCATCACATTGCGCAGATGGCACGAATCCTGATACGTGACAGTCGTTGCAGGCTGCTCCCGCTTGATGGGCAGCGGACGCCCTTGCTCCGTGAGCAGCTCGGAGATGTCCTTGACGCTGCGGGCGAAGCCGTGCGCAGCATCGGAGCATGACGCATCGGCGTGCAGCAGATGGTCATATTCCTTCAGGCTCGCGCCGCAGCCGCCGGCGTTGCTCGCAATGCTGTCGACGCCGGCATCGGCGAAGGCGTCGATGTTCACGCGGGCGAGGCGGCGTGCCGCGTCCGTCTCGCCCGCGTGGGCGTGCAGCGCTCCGCAGCAGGTTTGCGAGGTCGGAATAGCGACCTCGAAGCCGGCCCTGCGGAGCAGTTGGATTGTGTTCACGTTAGTCGACGTGAACAGCACATCCATGATGCAGCCGCGGAACAGGCCGATGCGTGCCAGCTTGTCGCCGACAGGCGGAATCACGAGCACGCGCTGGCCGCTTGGCGTTGTTTCCCAAGCCGCCGGGAGACCCAGCTTCTCCCAAGCGCGGACAACGCCATCGGAGGAAGCCTGCGGCAGGATCGCCTCCATCTGCCGCATATGCTCGGGAAACATGCGCATCACGCCGCTTTTATGCGTCAGCTGCTGCATACCCGAGCGCTGGTACAGCTTGAGCAAGCCACCAACCATACGCATGCGGCCATGATGCGGGAACAGCCGCTCCATGAATAAGGAGCGAATCGCCTTTACATGCCAAGGAAACTCCGTTTCCGAGGTGATCGATTCCCTCGCCTGCTCAATGAGCTGGCCATATTTCACATCGGATGGGCAGGCAGGCTCACAGGCACGGCAGCCCAGACATAAATCCATCTGCTCCTTAAATTGCTGGTCAGGTGCCATAACACCGTCAGCGACGGCTTTCATTAACGCAATGCGCCCTCGCGGGGAGGCTGCCTCCAGTCCTGTCTCATTGAACGTAGGACAGGCCGTTTGACAGAAGCCGCAGCGCATACAGTTAGTTAATTGGTCAGAATCAAGCGTAAGCTTCAGCTTTTCTGCCAGCCTTGATTGTTCGATCGCCATAACTAAAGTCACTGCCCTTCCCGCGAAGCTTTTTTATCATCCAGTTGCTGTTGTTGTTGCTGCTGTTGTTGCTGCTCAGGTGCCTGTGTATTGCTGTTCGAGCCTCCATGAGGCCTATTTAATACTACCCGTTTTCGCGTTTCTGCAAACATCTTCCCAGGGTTCATAATGTTGTCCGGATCGAATGCCAGCTTCAAGCGCTTCATAATATCAATGCCGGAAGCCCCGACCTTCCATTCGAGATACGGCGCTTTAACCAAACCGACACCGTGCTCTCCGGTTATCGTGCCTCCCAGGCTCAGTGCAACCTCGAATATTTCATCAAAAGCTTGCTCGACCCTGTGCAGCTCCTCCGGGTTCCTAGCATCAGTCATTGCCGTTGGATGCAGGTTGCCGTCGCCGGCATGTCCGAAGGTGCAAATCTGAACATCGAATTTAGCCGCTACTCGTTGAACCTCCTGGACCATCTCGGCTAGCTTTGATCTAGGCACAGTGGCATCCTCAAGAATGGTCGTAGGCCGCAGTCTCGACAAGGCAGCCAATGCGCTGCGCCTTGCCTCCATAACTTTCGCGCCTTCCTCTGGCGTAGCTGCCACCTTTACTTCAATTGCCCCCTCACGGCGGCAAATTTCCTCAATAAGCAGCAAATCCCGCTCCACGATTGTCTCATCACCATCCTGCTCAATGGCTAATACAGCTTCTGCATCAACAGGCAGACCGATTCTCGCAAAATCCTCAACCACACGAATCGTAGCTTTATCCATAAACTCAAGCGTGCACGGCGTAATCCGATTAGCAATAATTTGCGATACAGAGCGTGCAGCCGCAGAAAGATCGCTATAAATAGCAAGCATCGACCTGCGAAATACAGGCTTAGGCACCAGCTTAACCGTTGCCTCTGTCAATATTGCCAATGTCCCCCCGGAGCCTACAAGCAATTTGGTCAAATCATACCCGGCTACATCCTTTACAAGCTTCCCACCGGTTCTGAGAATGTCTCCATTAGCAAGCACCGCTTCAAGGCCAATCACGTAATCCTTCGTCGTTCCGTACTTAAGCCCACGAAGTCCGCCCGCTCCAAGCGCAATGTTCCCACCCATCGTGCATATAATCATGCTGCCAGGATCCGGCGGATAAAAGAGCCCTGTTTGCTCCACTGCCGTATGGAATTGCTTAGTATTCAGCCCCGTCTGAAATGTCGCGGTTAAGTTATCTTGATCGATTTCCAGCAGACGATTCATCCGTGTCATTACAATAACGAGTCCGCCCAGCACGGGAACGACACCCGCACAAAGATTACTGCCGGCCCCACGTCCTATCACCGGGATTTTGTACTCAGCGCATATCTTCATAATACCGGACACTTCCTCAGTCGAAGCAGGAAACACAACCCCCTCCGGCATCGATTGATACAACGGCGTAGCGTCATAGCTATAGGAAACCAAAGTTTCCGTATCATCCTTAAACCATTTATCGCCGACAATCGCTTGCATACGTTCACGAACATTTTGTGGAAGCACTTGGGATTATCCCCTTTCATAAGTTCCGAATTGTAAATGATAACCGATTCAGCTATAATTTAGATCAGGTCATCTGATGACTTTATTATAAAAGTGTATTTTGCTATCTGTCAATCCATAACATAATACTGCTGAAGGAAGTGATTGATGTGATAATTCGAAAAGCCTATGAAATTGCTGCTGAGGCGATTCTTGAACGAATTCAACAAAACGAGTGGCCGATAGGGACACGGCTCCCCTCAGTTGAACAGCTGGCTGTTTTATTAAATGTAGGCAGGTCGACGATCCGCGAGGCACTAACGTCATTAAAAGCTCATGGTTGGGTCGACGTGAGACATGGCGGCGGTACCTTTGTATTAAAAGACAAGCAGCCTGAGCTGCTATGGCAAGCGCCTGAAATTTCGGATATCCAACAGCTTCGCGCGTGGCTTGAATTAAGATTTATGCTGGAAACTGAAAGTGCCGGCTTGGCAGCAATCCGCAGAAACGAATCCGACCTGCAAGAGCTGTACCATATTATCAATGAAATGATCACGTTGCAGGATGAGGATTTATTGGAAAAGTCCGATATCCGTTTTCACATAGCTGTAGCTACAGCCGCTCAGAATCATCTGCTTGTGAGTACACTCCAGTCCTTATTCCAATCGATGGGATCTGTAATGCGCGAGAGCCGCAGGCTGTGGTTGTTTGCCGAGCAAACCGAGGCTGCCCGTTTGTCTGAGGAACACCGGCAAATTGTCGATGCTATCCAAGCTGGCGACTCTGGTTTAGCCAAAGAACGAATGGCCTCTCATCTTCATAAAGTCGAACAGGTGCTGCACAAGCTGCAGGCAGTCCAGCAATAATTTTATTCTCACAACAAAAATAGACCGGCAGCAGCCTGAAGCAGGCCGCACCAGTCTATTCACTTTTAAAATTCCGCATGTTCATTAAGTCTTCTCAAGCATTTTAACGAAACGATAGCCCGTTATCTCATATCCCAGCTCTTGATAAAAAAGATGAGCCTCTTCCTTACGTCCGAAGCCGCTTATTAGGTAGGTTCCGTTGCAGCCCAGCTCCAGCGCTAATTGCTCAGCGAACTTCATCAAGCTTCTCCCAATTCCCGATCGCTTGGACAAGGCATCCACCACAATGATGCAAATTTCTCCATAACGGCTAACCTCGCGGATATTTTCACGCACACGAAAAACCAATGTTCCCAGAACAAGTCCTTCTTGTTCATAAATATAGATCGTGTCACTGTCGCTTTGTTCCGTCATCCTCAGTCGATCCTTCATCTCATCATAGGAAATGCCCTCTCCGCCTAGTTGAAGCATGAGCTTGCACAGCATGGGAATATCCTCGTCAACCGCCTTGCGGATGTATGGCCCCTCATCTGTAGCCCTGCTTATAGCGCTGTATTCTTCCATGTGTGCCCGCCTCCCGGTATGTATTAACCATTATCTACCCGTTGGTTGCTTGAAGCTCCGGTGAATGCTCCGGCTGGTTATCGATCCGGCTTCCATCCTCCAATCGAATCCAGGTATCAAACCCGGCTTGACCTTGATTTAATCGGATGACACGCGCTCCCCTTTGCATCGTTTCTTTCCCGTAGGTGTTGAACCCGGTCGCTCTTCCGTAGCACAGCCTGATCCCATGCCACTGTCCGTGATAATCGTTGATATGATCGTGACCCGTAAATGTCCCCATCACATTCCCTTTTTCCAGCATCGCCGTAAAAAATCCCGAATTCACCTTCGGGCATCCAACTCCTTCTTCTTTCACGCCAAAGCAGGTTTCCTTATTCCACATCTCTTCGTATTCAGGTACAGGGATATGAAAAAATGCAAGCGATGGGACAGGTTGTCCTCCATTCCACTGTGCGAAAGCATCCGCTTGCCTCGCAAACCATTCGATTTGATCACGATGAATCCAATCATAGCCCTTAAGTAGCGGTGCGGCATAATCGCCTGAATCAAGAGCATATAAAATAACCTCCGGCTTGCCTTCACCATTCAAGATCGGGATCGTATAATTTCCAATTCCATGCAATTCCTCAGGACCAGCTTCCGATAAGCAGGTAGAATGCTCGAGCTGTACCTGCAACAGCTCCGATTTCGTTGTTCCATACTCGGCATCATGATTGCCAAATACAGCAGCCCATGGAAGCCGTCTTCCGCTTACAATCGAGACAGCATCATGAAAGGATTGCTTGGGATTACGGCAATGCTCGCTTTCAATCGTATCCCCGGTAAAAAATACCAGGTCGGGCTGCTCCAAATCCAGTACCGTCTGCATTAACTTAGCCGTCCTTTGATCAGGTTCCTCCCCATTTTTCCAATGCAGATCCGTAAATTGCACGATTGTAAATGTTCCTTCCGGACGAAAGTTCAGCGAAGTGCCTGGTCTCATTGAAACTCCCCCTTTTTTCCAATTCATGCTTTTAATTTACCAGATGATTGTGCACTGTAGCTAATACAATTTTATCGTGCACTCATAAGTAAAACTGATGAGAAATTTGAGAGATAGCCCACGGCAATAAAAATCCCCCGATCGCCCCTTTTTACAGGTACGGTCGAGGGAATAAAATGAGAGGCTAGTTAGTATAATCATCGATGATGTTGCAGCCTTGCATGAAACGAACCGGCTTGCCAGGCGGCTGAAGCGGTGATAACGGATAAAACGTGTTGCCTTCGCATTCATCGCAGGTGCTTTTATGACACTCCGACTGTTCCTCCAGCAGAGTACCGCACTGCGTACATCGTTTTGAAGCATACAATTCAAAAGGATTCATCGGTTCAACGGCCAACGTTCAACACTCCTTTAGTAGTATGATCTGTTACAATAACAGTTTTGATAATTATGCTTTTATTATATAACAGTTTTTCGATAAATGCGAGCGCTACCAATAAATTTTTCCAATTATTCATTGAGTTGTATTCCATACAAAAAAACCTAGCTGAAAGCCAGGTCCTTATCTAAATCCCGTATCTTTATGTATGGAGAATGAAGCGATTCACTCCTAGGGCATTACCCAAATTGTTTGACATTTGGTAATACAATCATAATCTTAGTACCCTTATTCAGCTCACTTTCAATCTGCATAGTTCCTTTGTGAGCTTCAATAATTTTTTGGCATACCATAATCCCGAGACCTGTTCCGGTTTCCTTTGTCGTAAAAAAAGGTTCCCCAAGCCTGGAAAGTATTTCTTGCGGAATCCCGGTACCATAATCGATGAATTGAATATCTATACTCTCTTCCGTGCATGACATCAGAATGTCTATGTTTCCCCCATTAGGCATCGCTTCTATAGCATTTTTTAGAATATTTATAAACACTTGCTTCAGTTGATCTTGATTGCATATACAAGTGACATTTTCTATGAGATTATACTTGATCTCTACCTTATTCATAATTGCTTGCATTTCCATGAATTGGATTACGTCATCGATAATTTTATACAGATCATGCTGTTGAAGCTCTACGTTTTGCGGTTTGGCGATGACCATAAACTCACTGACGATTTGGTTAATTCGCTCCAGTTCCACCTGCATGAGATCGATGTAGGCGTCATTTCTTTTTCCTGCTTTGAGCAGCTGGGTAAACCCTTTTAAGGTGGTAAGAGGATTTCTGATTTCATGGGCTACACCTGCGGCTAATTGTCCAACAATTGAAAGCTTTTCAGAGCGAATAATCATTTCTTCGGTCCGCTTTCGTTCGGTAATGTCTCTGAATACAGATTGAATTAACGGCACACTCAAATGCTTGTATACATAAATGGAGCTTCCTTCAGTCTCGACGACTTCATTATTTAAAGTAATTAGCTTAGCTTCAACCAAGCTCAACTGAGAGTCGGTTTCCTTTACAAGCCGCATTCTTTCTCTAAAATCATCAAGATAATCCGGATGGAAGAAGCTTAACAAAGACTTTCCAATCAACTCCTCACGACTTTCAGCACCTAAGAGCCTAACTGCTGCATCATTAGCATAAACGATCATTTCTCCATCGTGCGCAACTGTCGGTTCGGGAGATAGTTTCAATAGCATTTGATATCTGCGGTCACTTTCACGAAGTGTTTCCTCTGCTATTTTACGGTCTCTAATATCGTGGCACAGAAATTGCACCGCTTTTTTATCGGAATACATAATCGTTACGCCCCGGGCTTCAATATCGAGGAAGCTGCCATCACGCCGAACCATCCTTAGTTCAATCGTATTAGAGGGACTGTTCTCTGTAATCAAATGCTTTATTAACTTGCAAAAAGAATCTATCGAGTCTGAATGAACAAATTGCTCGACTGATTTTCCTATAAGTTCGTTAGCTTCGGTAGCAGCAAGCAGGTTAACTGCGGCTCCATTTACGAACAAGATGCTGCAGTCCTCGCCATAAACTATAATTGGAGCGGGAGACAGCTCAACCAATTGTCTGAAACGTTCCTCGCTTTCTTGCAATGCTATCTCCGTTTGTTTCCTCTCTGTTAAATCCACACATGAACCGATAATTTCTACTACAACACCATCCTGAATAATCGGCCTTAATGAACTAATATAAGTAATCCCATTGAAGCATGCCTCACAGTTCACATTTTCCATTTCATTGATCGCACACTCGTAGTGGGCTATTAAATTTTCTGAGCCTCTGCCAATTATGTCCCATAACTGCTTACCAATAAGCTCTTCAGGACTTAATCCAAATCTATACAGTAGTTCTCCATCGCATAAGGTTAATATGTATTGATCATTTATTTTTTTATATTTAAAAATGAGTCCTTGCTGCTCTCGGATAGCCGTTGCCAGTTCTTCCTGTGCCAGGCGCAAATTTTGTTCTATCATCTTGCTTTGTGTAATATCTCTCTCTACTCCAACAAAACCGATAATGTTTCCAGTCGAATCCTTTAATGCGGATACCGTCACACTTACAGGAAAAATGCTCCCGTCTTTTCTGAGCTTGTAGGTTTCGTAGTCGCAAACCATTTTCCCGCTAGAAACTTCATGATGTATTTGCTTAGCTTCCTCCAACAAAAAGTCCGGCACCATAGGCAAAGCCTTGCCAATGACCTCTTCTGGCTTCCAACCGTGCAATCTCTCGAATGCCTCATTAATCTGAATTACGAGTCCTTGTCTGTCAACAATAACAATCCCGTCGGTAGTATTTTCAACAAAGGAATGGAGAAGATGCTTGACTGATCTCAGTTCTTCTTCTGTTCTGGTTTGAGCGACAGCTTCCTTAAACATCATAAGCTGCGCGGGCTCCCCATGAAAAATCGTAGGCAATCGTGACGCTTCCACCTCAACGATAACCTGTTTATTTTGAATGAGTGAACGTTCTACTGCATAGAAAGGCATATCTGCTATTTTTTGTTCAGCAAATAGTTCAGAAATGAATTTTCCTGTATATTCCTCCGGACTGAAGCCTTCCATCATACGGACGAAAGCAGCATTCACATATAACACAATACTTCCATCATGGACCATAGTCGGCACGGCAGAGCCATCCAAAAGATTGCGGTTACATAACTCATAACCCGAGAGCATTTTATTTTTTCTTAATGCCTCCCTAACTTTTGGCAAGTTAATTCCTTTTCCTTTGATCCTCATATAAGTCTATCACCTATACAGTATAGTTTTTTTTATATTTTCTTTACTATACTACAATGAATACCAGATATTCATTATGTTTTTTTCCAAACTTCAGCAAACGCCATTAGAAAAACAACTCCTTAATGATAACTAATATCACTAAATGGGCCGGATAAAATGACAACCACAACCAACGTGGAACTGAAATCCTCATATCCAGCTTCGTTCCAAGCGTTAACCAAGCGGTAGATATGAGGCTGAAATGCTGATACAACACTCCTTCACTCCACCAGTAATATATATTTAGTAAGAAATGGAGGGGTATGGACAAATTCGCAGAAACATAACGGTATATAAAAATGAGCAATAGAGCATAAATGCCATAATCGGCCGGAATCCAAATCAGCGTTGCTGCCGAAGCGCATAGAACTAATGTTTTCCCTATTTTATAAGAAATTCGATCAAGCAAATATAATGTCAAAATACAAACGAAAAAGGTCCCAATGACATTGATCTTCCATACATTAAAAGCCATAATAAACGGGATTTCCGATAGAAGGGCCAGCAGCCCTAATCGACGGATATAACCTTTAACATCCCCAGAATGCAGATATCCTTGAACAATTCCAAAGGCATAGAGCGGGAATGATATTCTGCCGATAACACGCAATCCCCACTGCTCCGGAAAAAATACAAACCCTATATGGTCAATTAGCATCGTCAGCATCGCCACAATTTGTAGAAGCTCCCGCTGCATGCCTAACGGCTTGATGTTTAGTAAGGGTCTCTCCCATCCATTTGCATTTGTAGTCACAGCACCTGCTCCTCTGCGCATTTTTTAACAAATTCGTTGCGTTTTGTCAAAAAGCTGAGCATATATCGCTTGAGGAATATAACGTCCGCAGCCTTGCCGATAATGCCAAATGGGGATGTATAATCAAAAGTATCAATCATCAAAGTTCCGTTATCTTGAGAAATAAATTGATGTTCATGCCAGAAGCGCTGAAAAGCCCCGCTAACCAACTCATCGACAAACCTGTGCGGTGAATCAAACTCAGTAATTTTTGCAGTCAACCTTTGTTTAATTCCAAAATGGACTGCTTCCCAGGTGACGGTTTCATTTAATTCTATGAGCCCGCTCAATCTTCCGGCGATAGCTTTCTCTTGAGTTTGGGACGCTGATTTCATATGTATGTCTATACTTCTTGCTAAATCAAAACAAACTTGTACAGGAGCTTGAATGTGGACAGCCATTTTAATCACAGGCATAAGGATTCTCCCAAGGATCAAATATTAAGTACATATCATGTTTCATTAGGTTTATTCTATCATGCAGAGTAAAGTCAGCAAAGTTTCATAGCGAGTATTCCAAGCGGAGTAGGGGCGAACAAATACTCTTAGCTAAGCACATTATAATTTACCGTGCATTTTATATAGAGAGTCTAAACGGAAATGAGGTGATCGAAATGGCTAGTGTAAAAGCTGTTCGTCAACCTGACTTAGTATTGATCAATTGGACAAGAAACCCCCTGGTTCCTGGATCTGCACGCAGAATTACTGCTGCTCGTATTATTGGCAATGCACAACCTTGCAGATTTACTTTGGTAAAGAATGGGTTGCTTATCAATGCCTTAAACTGCTTATTAGACCATGACATTGGCTTTAAAGTAGTATTCCAGAAAAAAACTTCAAGCATAAGCGGTTATATGTTGTTGCAACGTAATTGATGATTGGGTTGCTAGGGGGCAGCGAAAAGGCTGCTCCTTTGGGGCTCAGAACGGAAATCCTAGGTTCGACCGACCTGCAGCGCCACAACGAGCACTCGGGCGCTCGGGCGTTCGGCGTTCGGCGTTCGGCGTTCGGCGTTCGGCGCTCGGCGCTCGGGCGCTTGACGAAGTCATTCGATTGCGTATCCGTTGCGTGCACAGCTCTGCTCAAGCTCAATACGAAACCTTAAGAACGGCACACACAACTTTATTAGATCCGATGCCATCGCCTCTTCCCAAAAACCTGCATTTTTACATCCTTTTAGTCTTTTATTGATGCTTTTCTTGAATTGATACAAAAGTGCATTTATTTTCTCATTCTCAGCTGAGCTGGAACGATTTCCATGAAAATAGATGTACTTTCGCAGGTATTTTCTCTTAACAGCAATTTCGATAGAAAAATAACTGCATTTTCGCAGGATTTTGTGTGGGCTGATGGTAGGAGGAGGGGCAAACATTGATTTTGAGGTTGCGCTCAATTTGTTCTTTTTTCTTACGTGGCTCTGCATCCCCACTGACTTCAACGATACTGGTTCAATTAAGCTGCGGCGAACTCAAGCAATAAGCACATTCTGAGTTAACACAACGGCTTCTCTTTGGCAGTCACGTACGGCTATTACCAAGATCAGCTACTTCCATAACTAAGTTTTTAATCATGCCTACCGCTGCTGACTGCAACTATAGACCCTAAAAATTGAAACAAGGTGTTATCAAATAAATTTGTGAGACGATAGGACTTACGGTTGGCGTATTTTTTAAGCTAATAATTATCTGTTTTTAAGGCTGCGTTAATCTGCGACGGTTAATCTTAAGACACATCCTAGATCACTATTCACATATAGTAAATCGGACTTACAGCTTAAAACGTTGTAGGTCTGATTTCCATTTATGGTTTCTTTTTTCGTCCTGGGGCTATTTTCATACATACTCATGTTGATTCAAATTAGTACCACGTCAGCTCGACAACTGCTTGTGAACGACCTTTTGCATTTAGTTTTTGCATGACCTTGGAAATATGGTTACGCACTGTTTTCTCGCTTGAACAATTGCTTTGCGATATCCTTGGTTGTTTTGTCCTGCACCAACAGTTCGAATACTTCATGTTCACGATTGGTTAGCAAAAATTTGCTTTTTCGGTCGCTGCCCTTC
This sequence comes from Paenibacillus radicis (ex Xue et al. 2023), assembly GCF_024722015.1. Lineage (GTDB taxonomy): Bacteria > Bacillota > Bacilli > Paenibacillales > NBRC-103111 > Paenibacillus_S. Next base: position 118,457 of record NZ_JANQBD010000001.1, read on the forward strand.
AAGGGCAAAAATACTATGTATTTCGGTTTCACTTTATCCTAAGCACAAACTTGCTCACATGATTAAATTCTGTGCCGGCACAATAAAACCCAACTCGATCAATCGCCTTATGCAACCTTTCATTCTCTTCCCGTAGCCGCCTAATTTGCCCCACATAAGCAGCCTTTTCTATTTCGAATAATTCCCTCTCAATTTCACCCATAAGATATGCCCTCCTCATGTTCCTCAATATTCAAATATCATCCGTAACTAATTAAGTTAACCTGCGTATGATTTCATTGATGGAACGTGAAAAAAATGGATAAAATCGGTTTATTTATTATCGCTACTCTTGGTCGTACCAGATACCATCCGCTCACCCACCACTCCACGTCCTTCGAACGTAAGAGACTCGCAGTTCTCCCCTCCTGCAAAATTTTTTATGAAACCCATTTAAGCAACCGAGTTCAAAAACGAAATATGGATGGACCTGAGAAAATGAATAATCAGTTATTACATTTAAAAAAAAGCAAAGAACCTTCTCTGTTCGCATCCGTAAGGATCACGTAGAAAGAAGGCTGGGCGTATTGAGTGTGAAAAAATATCAGATTTGTAACTCCCCAAGCTTTATCAGCTCGACAACTGCTTGTGAACGACCTTTTACATTTAGTTTTTGCATGACGTTGGATATATGGTTACGCACCGTTTTCTCGCTGATAAACAGTTGCTGTGCGATATCCTTGGTTGTTTTGTCCTGCACCAACAGTTCGAATACTTCGCGTTCACGATTGGTTAGTAAAAATTTGCTTTTTTGGTCGCTGCCCTTCAAGTGTCACCCCTCCTTGCCCGGGTTTTTGTATCATTTCAAGGTGTAGGGATACAGTCAAGTTAGTTTATGAAGGGCAGTAACTAATGGTGCAGTGATGCGGAAAAATGGGCATTTCATTGGCCTTCTCATTGCCGACCTATGTTTGACAAGAGCTTCTATCCTACCTCAGCCACAGCAGTGGTTGACGGATGGCAATATTCCGACGAACCTCCATATCCGAAGGATCAGGATCAAGACTCATCCACAGCTCGATGAAGTCCTCCTGCTCCAACGCGAGTCCGGCAAATAATAGCAAAGATACTTTAGCTGGCCATCCGTCAAAATGCTCAACATCGGGAGGATACGGCCAAGAAGCTTTATCCTTCATGTATGGGAACAGGTAGGACAGTCCTTTGGCTATCCCACGTCCGTCCGGCAGCTCATAAGTCCACAGGTTGTCCTCTGGAGTAGATAGAATATGGCATAATGTGACCATATTATCCAGCACGAAGATAGCGTAACCGTAAGGCTTCGTGCGCGCAAGCTCGCGTGGAAAGCTTCCATCCAGTGCCATCTGATCAGGGAGGATCAATTCCTTATATCGCTGTCTGCAGAACGAGAGCATGTCTTCATTGCCGGTAAACCGAGCGAAGGCCGCGGCTTGAACAAACCAACAAACTCCGTGGTTGTTGTCGGCATTCATTTCCTCTATTCCATTCTCATGAGTACTCATCCAGACCAAATAATCGCTGAACCACTGCTTCAATCCCAAATAGATTTCTTTGGTCATAGAAGGCGAAGCTTGGAGGGCTTCTATGGCAGCAGGCACATCGATTAGATGCAGCGTATCGATGATACCAATGCCTCTGCCGGAGCAAATGCCGGGGATCGCTTGTGCGTACAGCAGATGCGGATTCATCTTGGTCGCTTCATCCAGGAAAAATTCGCACAGCATCTGGATCGCTTTCTGTGCGTAAGCCTCATCCGCACTTATTACATATGCGGCGGCCAAGTTAGCGACATGAGTTCTCATGCTGCGTAAAAACATACGATGGCTGTCAAAATTGCCAGGGTTACTTTCACCATCCCGACGAATATAAGGTAGGCCATCCGTTGTATCGGGATTCGGCCACCAATAGTCACCATTGGAATAATAGTCATGAGGTCCGCCCTCGCTTTGCGGAGCAACAGCATCTGTAATATGGATAGGACACGCTGCCAGCGATGCATTGGCATGCTTTCGAATCCATTCATCGTCAAATAGAGAAGGGCGCTTCTGCAGTGTACCCTTAATGAGTGTATTCATAATTAGTATCCTTTCCCTTCAAACCATATTTAGCTGCATCTCAACAGCGCAAACTCTTCCTTTTTCCTGATAGGTTGTTTTAGCTCCACTAAAAGTATAAAGCAATGGCTGCCCACCGAATATAGATTATCCTCAGTTGTTTTTTGCTTATCTTCATTTCTTACACCCGATTCCACACAAAAAAAAGCGCAGCCTGCCTAATAAAGTATGACAGGATGCTCTCGTGAGTTTTAATATTGCTGCTCGATTCTCCACTCGTTGGCAAAATCAAGCTCCAAAATAATGTCCTTACCGACTGCATTAACAAGAGATTGCCGATATTGGGAAGGTGTCACCCCAAGCCGTTTTTTTAGCATCTTACTTAAATACGGAAGCGTCCAGCCAACTTTCTCAGCTACCTCCGTAATCGGCAATGCAGAAAATTCCAAATATTCCATAGCTTTCTCGAGTCGAATTTCCTGCAAAAACTGGATCGGTGGCATTCCCGTTATATCGTTGAATATTTTGACCAAATAATTCGGATTAAAGCCAAATTGATCAGCTAACAACTGGAGTGTAATTTTCTGGGCAAAGTTCTCCTTAACATAATGGACAATCGGTTCGTTACCATTAGTTGAAGGATATACCGAAGCATAAGGACCCGATTGCTCCAAGGCAGATCCAGCTTCATGAAGAAGCGATATTAGAGTGCTTTTAAACCCGGCTTCTATTCGCATAGGATGAACGGAGTCCGGGTTGCGCATCTGCAGCAAGGACATCTTATACCATTGCTTAATTTCAGGTAAAGCAGTGCCTTTGCAAGGGTAATACGAGGATTGCTCAGCGAACGCATCTATCATCCGCTCGTCTGTCAAATGGAATTTAAAATCAAGGGTTACAGCTTGCTTTTCAAACTGAAAGCTATGCGGTATCCCCCTGAGAAATAAGTAGGCCGAGCTTTCTTTAACCGGATGACGCTGCTCTCCGATCCATACTTCTCCGCTGTTGCCGGATAATATTACAAGCAGCTGATCGTAGTCACCATGTTGATGCGCTTCTACACGGCTGCCTTCCGGATAATCTATCCTTGCAGTCCATAGCAAGCGCAATTGCGAGTCTCTTAAAGCTTTCATGTTCATCATTGCGCCTTCCGGATTAACGATTCCCTCTTAATTCGTAAGCTGCTTTTTTTCTAAAGCCGGCTCTTGTCGAGCTGTACAATATTTACAGCGAACTGCCTGCTCAGGAATTTCTGATAAACATTCCGGGCATTCCACCATAATCTTTTTCGGCTCAGGCTTGTCCTGCTGCTTTTTACGCAGCCTGTTCAATTGCTTAACTGCAATGAATATTACAAAGGCCACAATTAAAAAATCTAGTATTGTATTAATAAAAAGACCGTAATTAAGCGTCGGAGCCGTAGCTTCCTTGGCTTTTGCCAAGCTTTCGTAGTGAACCCCGTTCAAGCTGATAAACAGTTCTTTAAAATCTACTCGGCCAAGCAGCAATCCGATCGGCGGCATAACTATATCATTAACTATAGACGTCACTACCTTGCCAAAAGCGCCTCCGATGATTACACCAATAGCTAATTCTATCATGTTGCCCTTCATTGCAAATTCCTTGAACTCTTTTAATATCTTGGATGGCATACTATACTTCCTTTCCATAAAAATAAGTTTTAATATTCATCTATGATAACCGATTTTTAATCTCAGGTCGATGTAGCTCTCACTAGGCGATTTCTATAGGTTGAATAGAAAAAACCACCCTGAACCGTTTAGCGGTTTCGGAATGGTTTGACGGCTGATATGTCTTATATGGATAAGTTTAATGGGTATAACCTATTTACGGATAAATTGTTCGGTAAGCATTTTGCCGCATGAACCGCCATCGACAATACCGATGCCGATCTCTGTAAAATCCGCGCTCAAGATTTTAGCTTTGTGGCCAGGAGAGTTCATCAATGCTTGATGTGCCGCTGTTACAGTTTGGTTGCAGGCTATATTCTCTCCCGCTGACGAATAGCTGATTCCGAATTGCTTCATCATATCAGTGGGCGAGCCATAGGTCTCAGATTGATGGGAAAAGTAATTGTTGTCCACCATATCCTTACTTTTCAGCCGCGCTGTATTAGATAATTCCATATTAATAGTTAATGGGGCTAGCCCCGCTTCTTGTCTCACTTGATTGATCAGATCGACCAATTGCCGTTCTTGAGCTGTCACCCCAGTGGATGAATCCGGGGCAGGCGCAGGTTCGGGTTTGGGAGTCGGATTAACTTCCGGTTTGGGTACAGATTCTGATTCGGGCGTTGGATTAACCTCCGGTTTGGGTTCAGATTCTGATTCGGGCGTTGGATTAACCTCCGGTTTGGGTTCAGATTCTGATTCGGGAGTCGGATTAACTTCCGGCTTGGGTACAGGCGTAGGGGTTGGAGTTTGCTTTTTGGCAATTTTAGCATTGCCGTAAGCCCATAGAATCGACTGAAGCGTCTGATCATCTACTGTCCCTGTAATCGGCAATCCATATGCCTTTTGAAATAGCTTAACGCTGGATTCCGTAACCGCACCATAATATCCCGTTATGTTTCCCGGAAAATAGCCCAGCGATTTCAGCATCCCTTGGATTGTATACACATCAGGCCCTTTAGCTCCTTTACCAAAAGCAAAGGCCGTAGTATTAACAGACAGGAACAAGAGCAGACAAAGCACCACGGTGAGGCAGGTTTTACTCCTTCTCAGCTTGCCGAACATGGTTCAATACCTCCATGATTGGATTTGCGTTCATTCCAAGCATCCCCAAATATGCTGCCTTCTTATGCAAAAATAAACCAAAAACCTGGTCAGAGCTTACTTAACTCTGACCAGGTTTTTGATTTGCTACATCACCGCTAATGATTAACGAGCTGCTTTGCGTTTGGATAAAGCAATCAAGAGTGACACAAGTCCTAATAACAACGCTGCTATAGATAAGTACAACGGTGTTTGTGATTGATTCTGCATCGCTGGAGCAGCGGCAGTTCCTGCTTTTGCTGCATCCCCAGCAGCTGCCGCAGGGGTAGAAGCATTCGTATTGCCATGGCTGTCAGCAGTCGCGCCTGAAGGCTTAGGAGTCACTTTAGTGACAGATGCCGGTTTATCAGAGCCATCCGCCCCTACCCATTCTACAACACTTCCGTCTTTATAGGTTTGGTAGGCTTTCCAACTAATGGCCGTTGCAGCATCTGCTACTTTTCCTTGCATGTAGAACTCCCCGAATTCTGTTGACGACAAGCCTTCTCCGGTAGCAGTCCAAATAACACCGGTAATTTTGCCTGAAGCGTCTTTCGTCAGCTCGTATTTCCAGCCTGGCTTCGGCTCAAACCGGGATACGGAAACTGCGTCCAATGGAAATTTCACTTCCACTTTAACTGTCGGTATATCCTTTTCAGAAGGCACTCGAACAGCAAACTTCTCATAAGATCCTTGTACAGCTTCTTTAGGCAATACAGTGACATGTGCGCTGGCAGCTCCCGCTCCAATCATAGAGAACAGCAAGCAAAATAAAATGATCCGACTTGTTTTTTTCATAGTAAACATCCCCTCAGGTATCGTGATTTCCTAGTCTTACTCTACTGCATCCAAGATGCAATGAATATGACTCCTTCGGGCTATTTGTACATTTATTTATGACCAAACGGTGTCAAGCCGTGGCGGAAAGCGTATGCGGTCAATTGGACCCGGTTCTCGAGCGACAGCTTGGCTAATATATTTTTAATGTGATTTTTGACCGTATTTTCGGTTATCATCAGTTGTTCCGCGATTTGCCTGTTGCTCTGGCCGCTGGCCACACACATGAGAATTTCTTCTTCGCGAAGAGATAGCACGCTTGGCTTGGACTCCATCGCTGCATGAGCCTGACCTTTGCCAGATCGGAAAAGATGGAATAATCGATCTGCCATTCCTCTGGATATTTCACTATTATCGTCCAGCAGTCCTTTTAAGTATACGATCCACTCGTCGGGATCCATATTTTTCAGCAAGTATCCCTGAGCTCCATTCTGTATAGCTGTAAACAAATCGCCCACATCATCAGAAACCGTCAGAATCACAATTTTGGTTCTTGGACTAAGCTGCTTTATTCGGCGTGTAGCCTCTAGTCCACTCATCCCCGGCATTTGAATATCCATCAGAACTAGATCAGGCAGCAGCTCACGGCATAATTGAACGGATTGCTCTCCATTCTCTGCTTCCCCAACAATTTCAAATCCCGCTTCCCCATCAAGCAAAGCTCGAACAGCCCTGCGTGCCAATGGATGATCATCGCTTATTAGTACCCTATAGTTCATTTCCAACTTGCAGCACCTCTTATTTCCGGCCCGGATATTCGAATTGAGGTTCCCCCTTGGGCCAATGTTTCTACTGTCATATCTGCATTTAGCTGAGCGGCATGCTTACGCATAAGAGAAAGACCATAGCGGTTCGCGTCCGCCTGCTCCCCTCTACCAAGACCAACACCATTGTCGCGAATTTCGAATCCCCAGCCGTTGCCATTCTCTGCCCGAAGCTCAATATAAGCGTGATCCGCCTGGGAATGCTTACGAATATTTGTGAATGCTTCACGAATCATTGCAAAAATCTGCACCTCCGCCGACAGCGGCACCAGATTGGCCGGAAAATCAATCTTCCGCTCGACAGCGATACCGGTAATTTTACACCATTCATCGAGCCAAGAGGCCAAACGTGTTGTGAGAGATGTTCCTTCTTCAGGCGAGGTACGGAGATTAAATATCGCCTGCCGCAGCTGCTCATCAATCTCTGAAACAGCTGAGCGGGCCTCTTGAAGCTCACCTTTTTTCAACTGGACATTTAGAAAAAATAAGATTTGTGCAATATTATCATGAAGCTCTTGCGCTAGTCGTTCCCGCTCTACATAAACAGCACGGCGGGCTTGTTCAGCTGCCAACTTCTCATTGCTGCGGACTATACTGCGAAACATCCATGTCGCAAACAAATAAGAAAGCAGCAGTGTAATAAGAGTGATATAGAAATTCCCTGCTTCCATCGACAAATACTCGAGCAAGTAATCATGACGTATATATTCGAAGCCGCCTATGATGAGTGGTGGGAGAAGAATAGTTAACAGCTTCAGCTTACCAAGTGACATTCACATTCAACTCTTTTCAAGTATTCTCTAGGTCAAAGTAGTACATCTGCTGATGCCGCACCCTCTTGTTCTGCATCTGCATTTGTGGAGTGCTCATCTGATTTCAAGACACAGATTCGTACAAGCTGCAGCACTCCCTCGATTCCCTTAAGTGTCTGCTCAAACAGCTCCACGTTCGAAGGATATGTGTCTAATAATGCTCTCACTCCCAGGCGCTCGACGCATTCCCTGCTAACTATAATATCACGTCCTACACTTAATCCCTGCGTTCGTGATGCCTGGTTAACCGTTCGTCCGAAATAATCCAAAATATGATTGGAATTAACGACAATTGCAGGACCATGCTGCAGCCCGATTTTGATTACAATAGGCGTCTCAGATGGAAAGTTCTTGTTAAACTCGTCCACATGTGTTTGGATGTCCAGCGCTGCCTTCACAGCATTCTCGGGATATTCAAACACGGCCATTACCGCATCGCCAATTGTTTTTACAATGGTCCCTTTATTTCTGTGCACCCATTCCTGCAAAAAGTCAAAATGCTTCCGTACTTGCCCATATGCATGGGCATCTCCTACATGCTCGTAAAAAGCGGTTGAGCCCAATAGATCGCTGAATAACAGAGTTACACTCTCGATACCTACCTGCTGCCCCGGAGCAAGCACTTCAGAGGAAAACATGCTGCGAAATTCATGCATCGCCGTAACTTTGGAAGCGGTGACCGCATCCTTCCAGCTGCAATTCTCAAGCACTGCAATAATCGTAGAAGAGCTCTTATTAACAAGCTTCAAAGCACTTCCTGGCTTCGCCATTTGAAATGCAAGAAAAGACCATTGGCTTCCATCATAATGGAGCACTGTTTCATCTTCAGTAGTTGAATTCGAACCATCAAATAACTGCTCCTGGAAAGGTGATATTGCATCTTCAAGGCTTTCTTTGTTCTCTTGTTGAAAATACAGCGTATGATTGGAGCGCAGTACACGAAGCCTTAGCTCCTCTTTCACATCCGGATAAAAAATAGTCTTGGATGAACCAGCTGGTATCTCCAATTGAACATGGATATGAGGTGTAATCATCGGCCCACCAATGCAAAATATTTGCTTGCATGCACGACGGATATTGGGATGCACCGAAAAGCAAAGCTCAACATATCGATCAAAAGCAGCTTCATAATTAATGCCGCAAAAATCACAGTGGTACTGGGGCTGAAGCCCCGACATCGTTACAGCTCCCGCCTTCGGTACACGGCAGTTCGGACAAATCAGATGCCAGCTAAGATTCGTTATCCCTAGCTTGGTTGCATATAAGAACAATCGCAGCACAGCCTCGCGATCGACTCCCCAGCGAGCAGCAAGCTCATAGGGCCGCATATCCACTACTTCATTGTCTCCGCTGGCCTTCAGATGCTCCTTAAAACATAAGAGCATTCGCGAGTCTTCAAAACCTTGTCCCAACCCACTCAGCAGCAGTTCCAGCTCCGCATTATTTATGACAAAGTTGGATTTCGGCTGCGGCAGCAAATATTCTTTTTCTTGTCCCGCCAGCTTTACACAGCTATGCAAATATTTCATAGTTTTGCGCATCGAGCTAATTCCAACGATAGGAATAGCTACAATCCCTGCTGCATTTGCCGGAGTAAACTCAGCAAACAGCTTCACAATCGTTGCTCTTGAACCATCAGATAAAACCGTTTCCGCATCTCGCAGCTCTATACCGCCAAAGAAACGTTTTAGTGGCCCTCCCCGATATTCACGAACCACATCATATCTTTCATTCCTTATCCACTGAAAAGGATGCTCCTGCCACTTCATTGGAACAACCCCTGCAACTTTAGCCGTTAGCTCCTGAATAAAATCGGTAGTTTGAAAACGAAACGATTTGGTGCGAATTGGGAAAAGTCCTATGACGCGATTCAAATGGTCCGTATTACTCAGCAGCTCCCAAACTCTGTGACGGGACAAAGCAAACTCCTGTTCAAATACGTGTTTTTGTGCAGGCAACGACATGATCCGATCCCCCGACTCGCTTCTCGATTACTTACTGCCATTATACACCGAAAAAGCAATAAGCCTCGGGATAAAAATAATATTGCTATAAACAACAGCTCCAATTTCTCAACGTCTTTTGCCAATATGGATAACGCAGCTTACTATAAATGGGATAGCAGATTTATTCTTTTCTTACGCTACTTGCAAAATCAATCCAGGCATTTTTCACCGTTATGGTTCGATTTGCTGTCTCCGTATGTCCATTCGGCCAGACAGCTGTGAACTGAAATGTATACATAGCGTCAGGCAAGTTCTCAAAATCATCCCTCTGCAGCTTCCCTGTCCATATTGTATGATTAGTAGAACTAAGCTCGGTTCGCAGCTCCATATAGGACATACGCACACTTACTCTCACCGCGGCTTCATTGGTGTCTGCTTCAAGCACGAATGCCTCCCCTGACCAAAACATATCCGAAGGTCTCGGCCGCTCTGTGTCGCCTGTGCTGAGCAGATTGTAAGATTTCCGTTTTTCCTCCCACACTACTGTATGCTTAACAAAGGCTTCCAAGAGCAAGTCCCCTATTCTTACTGTTTTTGTCACAGTATCCGCGGCTCCATATAGATCTGTTGCCGTTAAAGTGACCATGTAATCTCCGGGATGAAAGTCCGTGGCTGTCGCTGGAATAATTGCATCGGCTGAAATCTGTGTCGAATCATATTCCGAGCCACTGATTTGCCAGCTGAATGTTAAAGGATCTCCATCAGGGTCAGTGGAACGATTTAGCAGTGTCACTTCGTCTCCTTCAAAAGCAGGCTGAGGCGTCCACAAAAAATCTGCTTTTGGTCCACGATTGATCATCATCCAGGTCTGAGGAGACCAGTCGGATTCAGATCCGAGTTGGTCCCATACCTTTACACGAACGCGCAGCTTCTGACCTGCGGGAATATCCGTTGGTACGAGATAACTCCCCGCAGTTGCCGCTGTCCCCTGCCATACTTTACCACTGTCGGCAATCATCATATTGTTGGCTTCATTGGTAACCTGGATTTGGAAGTAATAAAATACAGCCCCTGGATCCGGATCGCTTTGGCTCCATGTTAACGTTGGCCTTACAGTGTTAACGATGGTTGGTACTGTTTGTGAGCCGTAAGGATAGCTCATGTAAGCTACCGGGGGGCTATTAGTTGCCATCCAGCCAATATTGCTCCAGGCAGACCATGCCTCACCATCGCTAACCCGAACCTGGGACTGATATTTCTGTCCCATTGTTAATGGGACATCCATCGTCCACACCCAGTTTCCCAATGGTGTATCCATCACCCTATTGGTTACACATTCCACGCAGTTGCCCCACTCATCTTTCGTTGATAAGTCGAAAGTAGAATAAATGGTGCCTGGATCGGGATCAGCTTGATTCCAGTGAATCGTCGGCAGCAAGCTAACTGGACTTGGTGCTGCGTAAGTACCGTTTGGAAAGGTAAGGAATACGGTTGGTGGATTGTTCGGCGCTACCGGTATCGTAACCATAATGCTTTCTTCGTACCAATCAGACCAAGCATTATATTCATCAGCAACCGCCATAGCTACGGTATAAACGCCAGTTTCCAGCGGCTTAACCAGCTTGGCATCAACGCGTGCGCCGCTTGGTGTAATGTAATAAAATTTTTTCTTTGTGATCCCGTGTAAAATACCTTGTGCTGTCTCATAACCGATTTGGCAGCTGCTCACGTTATAGCAGCGGTCTGGATCATAGCTGTAATCGGTCCAAGTGACGAAATTGTTGCCATCCAGCCCTAACGTAAATTTAGCAATCGGTCTGCGGTGAACGATCAGGTATTGCGCGTACCAGTCCGAATATTTGGAGTGTTCGGCAAATGTCGGATCACCCCAAGCCAACAAGTGATCCGGATGCGGATCATCGGGAACGTGATAATCGACCTTATACACGCCCACTTTATCAAAGTTCAGAATTGGGCTTGTTACCACTTGTCCATGATGAACAGACAGTCCGGATTTCCCATCCCCTGCATCCAAAAACTTCGTTGTATCGACATGTGCATATTGCCATTGAGTACCAGGAACGAAAGCTGGATCATGCTCGGGATCTGTATACGTAGTGTCATACGTTACATCCGTATCCACAATCGCTACGCCTGGTGTTGGTGTGACTAAATCAGCATCCGTCCATAAATACGTTATGCCTTTAAATTCAGCGTTGTCAGCCACGGAGTAAGGCCCCATCGTTCCCTGACTGAAGGTATTGTCGTACAAATCCAAGACTAACCCGCCATTTTCATAGACCTTAATATGGCTGGTGGTCAGTTTCACTTTGTAGTTCATCCACGTCTCGGATAAAGTTGTACGGTTTACCTTCCCTAATACGGTCTTACGGCCATTTACGATCTTGACGAGCTTAATATACTTATAATGGGATTCGACTCTGTACATATTCTTGGAGTCCTGAATCCGAAAACTTACCCCTGCGTGATAATTGGAATAGTTAACGTCATGCATAAGCAAATTCCATGCAATCGTGCCTCCAACGACTCGCTGCGAAGATGGATTCAATAATTGTCCATACGTCATAAATTCATTGCTGTACGGTGTTTGATCTTCACTAGGAACGTACTCATTCAAATAAATAGTGTTTTGCTCCGCTGGCACGGGATCGGTAAAATCAAGATATTGATTATTGTTCTGAAACAAAATTTTCTTTGGATCCGGCATCACAGGAGTAGGCGTATTTATAATTTGGTTAGCCCCAGCGTCATATAAATTGTTAACCTGATAGGTCGGTGTTACCCAACAATTGCAGGCATTGTCCGTATCGTTATCATAATACGGTGTTCCTGTTACAGTCGTTGCCTTGACAGCATATCCATTTTGGAAGGTACCTTCCTGCTCTTTTAGCAAGTCCATATAGTCGTAGGGCTTGGTTTGTGTACCGCTACTACGCGGAAGATATCGGCCATAATCATCATCCCAATAGTAATTCGTACCACAGCTGAACATAGCATATTTGGCATCAGACGAAATACCTAAGAATGCCGTGCAATCCGTTCCCGATATCGCCGTTTTCGCATAGCTCGGCATCCCCGTATTCCCATCCCAACGGATCAACGCGCCTCCTACGTATGAGTAATAATTTCCTTTCGCATCTGCTGCTTTGTCTAGTATGGAGCTACTCGTGAGATATAACATGGACTGGGAACTTGTAGAGTTATTAAACAAATTCAAATTACCACCCGATGCTGGGACTGTATCATAGGTTTCTGTTTTGTACGGAGTTACTAAATGATCCGGTTTGAAGGATTTAATTGTTCTTGTTGCCGTATTGATCTCTTTATAGTCTGAATTAAACTTCAATCTGGCGTAACCAACTAAGGTGTTCTCCCCATTGCTAAATGTCGGTGGTGAACCGCTAGTACCTACGTTCGTTGAGTTATTATAATTAGAAGATGACCATCTCGTATAGACGCCAGAATCATTTTTTGTGACGACCAAATTCCGTAAATCACTCAGCTTGTATCGTTCCCAGCTTTCCCTTTGATAGTAATACGGGTTGGAAACCCAAGATTCAGAACGAATAATAAGTAATTCTCCAATGTCTTGCCTCACAACCAAACCACTTTGAAGAAAGCTTGTCGGAATCTTTATTGGATTATGCGAAGGTCCAACTAGATAGTAGTTAGCTGAACCAGGCCCTAAGCCGGGAGTGGTGTTTATAAATTCATTATTTCCTATGGACACAATATTGAGGCTGTGATTCTGTCCATAACCATCTATCTTTATTTTCTTCTTGTTTAGTGCAAAGTTTCCGGAACCCAATGGCAATGAGAATTTAAACGGATTCGAAAAGCGTCTTGCGCTGATCAGCCTGCCATCTGAGGTCACGTTCCAGCTATTGAAGATCGAAGGCTGATCTAAGCTTGTGTTCGTCCAATTGACCAGTGCGTTAGCAGGATAGGCAGTCACATTGACGGGCATAGGTTCGGTTGCAATACCTGTAACAGTAAATTCAGTTTCAGGATTATCATTGATGACTTGAACCATATAATCCTTGAACGCACTTTTCCCTCCTGCTCCATCGACTTTGGCTTCTACGGCCTCTACTCGAAAGCAATAATTGCCTACACGATTCGGCTCGAAAGGAAAATATTCATTGTCATTGGAAATATTTGTTTCGAGTGGATTACACATCCCACTATTGTAACGATCGTAGCCATATGAAACTGTATACTTGGCAATCGAATCTCCATCAGGACTGTAAGCCAAATTCTTAAACCATTTTTGAACCCTCGTAATCGTAGCCATGTATTCAAAGTCTATGATAGGAGGCGCATCCGGATAAACCGTAATGCTGTGCCGATCTGGAGTCTCTGATTTCAGACCTGTATTATCATACACATGCAGCTCTACCAGTTCCTCTCCCGGTGTCATATACCTTGTATCTGGTCCAAACCAGTTCGTCCATTCATCAAGGCTATGGTTAATGGAGCGACCAGGAACTTTCGTGAAACTGCTAAGAGCGTCAAGCGGTGGAGACAACTTGCGTCCTTCCTTAACTGATGTAGCTCCTTTGATAACCGGGATTGGCTTTTTCCCTTCTACGTATAAGGTCGTACATGAAGGAGTCGATGCCATTTCATCGATATCATAGGCGGTTGCACAAACTTCATGGTACCCCTCAACCGTTGCTTTAAAACCCACATAGTTTTTTTTGTTATATGGCGCGTTCCAATTGTTGGCGGCTGGCAAACTACTTGTCCATACAGTCTTTGAAAAGTCCCATAGACGGTTTTCCGTATTTTTGGACTCCTCGGTCACTTTAATATCGACAAACTCATCTTGCGTCACGGATCTCGTTGGTTCATTACTGCCGCTGCGGAACCAATCGATTTTAATGGTCGGCGTCTCTTTGTTTGGATCTGTTATGATCGTAAACGTTTTGGGACCAACTGTTTTGGTCTGGCCGCATGTTGTATTAATTGTCATCGAGACATTAACAACGCCAAGTCCAATATTTCCTCCGTATACCTTCATTCCAGTATCAAATTCGAAAAGATGAACATCATCTTTGGATGTTAAGGGTCTAGGCGTATAATACCGATTACCAGCTGTTTGAGTATAGACGAATTGATGGGAAGCATAGGAGCAATTGCCCGTTATTTGAATGTTTTCAGGTATTAATAGGTTCCCTGACCTCCATATCACGGTAGTCTTACTCATGGAAAAATCCCCGGTGATGGTGACGGTTGGATCAACCGGTGGAGTGCTGTCGCATGTGCTTTTTGCCGTGACATCAATAATTTTGGTATTATTGTTTTCATCTTCTTCATTGATATCGTTATTACTATCCACAAAGACGGTAAATGACTTCGTGCCTGCTGAGGAAAATGTATAGTTAAAGGTTCCTGTTGCGGGCTGATTCGTAGCTATTCCCGATGGATAGCTATGGGTGACAACTTCCGTGTCGTCAGCTGAAATTTTTACTTTAAAGGACTGATTCGTTGACACGCCTTGGTTGTTGATTTTATATGTATAGGCTTTCGACTCCCCAACTTTTATACAAGCTGCTGGGGGGGTGATGGAATCGACAACGAGATCCGATTTTGTATCAACCGGAGCGTCTTTATAGGTTGTTTCTATATGATCGGGATAAGTATAGGTTTTGGCATGAATGGTTACGTAAAAAGCTGCATAGTAGACCATTAATTTTGCTCCAGGCAGTCCAAGATTCTTGAATACGCCCTCATGATCAAAGACTTGCTTATACCATACCGTATAGTTATCCGAATCATGGGCAACGGTTCGGTTGGAATTTACTACGGTTGTGTAATCGGTTTTACCGCTTGCTAATCCTTCCCCATCCGGGCCAGTGACATTATCGACATCATTAATTGTTACATCAAAGGTCATTGAGCTGACATCAACGATGGTTGAAGGTAAATCAGTTGTGCCAGCTTTATATGTCTTATCTCTTGAAGCACTCAAAGATAACTGATCATCGGTGCATCCGGGATATTTAGGCATTGCTGTCCCGTTCACAAGTTCAGTTTCGGTAGAAAAGCTTGGAACTGCACAACTTCCCCCATTTTCGTACCAACCATTACCGTGTGTTGGATCGTTAACCTTATAGCGGTACCACGCATAATAGCCTTGTGCTGATTCATTAAATTCAGAAATTACATTTACAGGTGATCCAATTAGATTAGCAGTTCCATTCCAAGAGACTTTATTAGATGCTTCCGGAATCGTCCCTGTTTGAACACCGTCTTTAAACAACTTCACCTGATCGATTAATTTCCCAGTACTGGCAGAAATATGAATCGTATCCGTTGTTAAGGTTTTGTGCTTGCTATAAATGGTTTGGTAGCCAGCTAAGGTACCATCCGAACTAAAGGTTAGTGGGATCGATGCCTCTGCTGCTGCTTGAGCAATATTATCGTTCATTAACCGATTAATGGGGAACAGTTCAAACAGCATTAGAAGAATCATGATTAATGCAAATTTTCTCATAGCTGGTAATCCACTCCCCTTAATCAGTTGGATCGGTAGCAACTCTTACCACATATTTCCGTGAAACATTATTCCCCCCATAGACGGGTGCCAGTAATGAGATTGTAATTTCACCACCTAATTTATAACCTGATTTGGGGATAATTAAGGCTGGAACATCACCAAGCTGACTAATAAAAATGGAACCAGGTTGATTTAGATCTCCTTTAACAAATGCTTGACGGTCTGGAGTTTGGATTCCAGACATTGAGAAATTTAAGCTGCCTCCTTTTACATATATCGATTCGTCATTGTTATATAAAGTTCGTCCCTGAAAATATAAACCATAGCTGTCCCTGTAATCTTTTACCGGATAACCTTTTGTATTTGGCACGAGATTGTGCCAACTCAAGGTACCCATATCGGGCAACAAACCCATGTTCGGATCATTTGAGTCCCCCAAATCAATCGCAACAAGTCCATCCAATTCCCCACGATAGTTGCCATCGGCCGTTTGCACGAATAAATTATCCGCTTTCCAAGGATTTGCTGGAAATTGTTTATTGATATCAAAAAACTGAGGCATCATCGTAAAAATATTCGTCTTATGCCAGACAATCTCAGCTGCAGAAGTCGCGTACTTATCCGTTGGCAGCTTCTCTCCTGCCTTTAACTTCAGCATCCGTTCAATAACCGTAATCGCCTGCGCCCTCGTAGTCGGCTGATCCTCCCCAAGCGTACCTTGATTGTCCAGTCCGTTAATAATCCCCTTGCTTGTCGCCAAGTACATCCATTTCAAAGGATCATAATTGGCTTGTCCAGTACCGCGAACGGCAATACGTGACATTTCTCTTCTCGTAATAGCGCCATCAAAATCCGCAAACTCATCCTTCTCGCTCAATCCATTAGCAATAGCTGCATCCAGAAACGGGCCGTACCATGCAGAGCTTCCGGATGGGGATGTTGATTTTTTATATCCCATAGCATCTACCGCTAACTTAATAAATTCAGCCCGGGTCACATTCGCGTCTGGCTTGAAGGTACCATCGGGATACCCATCTACATATCCTTTTGAAACGGCTGTTGTTATGCTCTCCTTTGCCCAATGGCTATTAATATCACTAAAGTTTGGCGCACCGTAGGCTTGACTTGCAACCAAGAATGACAGAGCCGCGGTAATGGACAAAAAGATTTTTTTCATAACAATTTCGCTCCTTTATAGGTCAGTGAACCCCAAAATTCATAATAAAAAAAGCACCCCAAACATAGGTTTAAAACCCTCTGAATGGCGGTGCTTCCGTCCTATGAATATGAAATTACCATATACTCATTCCATAATTTACCTTTATTAGTCGATTATACCCGAAGACTGTCTGTTTTTGCAATAACGAAATATAGCATCATTCAATCATTCAGCCACTTTTTGAACAGGCATATCTATCTCACCTAAGCTAAGCTATTCCCCACACTGCTGAAGCATCATAAGCCCAACCATATGATCCGTCCCATCGCTAAGCGCATAAAAAAATAAATCCCGAACCCTAAGACTCGGTGTCAATAAATAAGTATCGCGGTAATGCCGAATAGCTGCACGCTCCAAGCTCACGGTTTGCCGCAGGCCATCCTTATAGGTTGTAAAAGTTTGGGGCAGTGGCTGCACTGAAGGCTCCCCACCCAAAAGCTCCCGGTATAACGTTTCCAATAAAGTGAATTGCTGTTTTTCCTGCTGCATCATCGCTTTCACTTCATCGGCCTGATCTTCATCAGGTGCTAATTTGACCAACAATGCATAAGAACGGATAAGTGTCGCCGTATGATTGACGCTCCATTCAATTTGCTCCAGAAACTTCCTTACATCACGGTACTGCAGCTTAGCGGCGAGAGGGTAACCCACTTGTTCGGAGAGCAATTGTGTACTCATGCTGCATCCTCCATTTCCTCGCTAGGATAGGCAAAACACTATATTATAGCGTATTCACCACAGCATGCCCATGCTACAGAAAAAATATATCCGCAGCAAAAAAAGAAACGTTCCCTGCCAACGCTTCTTGACGCTCACGATTTTTACGAAGGCCGCCGCAATTTGCGGCTAAGCCACGGTTCACCAGGTACGCCTGGTCGGAACTTGCGGATGCGGATGCCCGATATTTTCTCAGTTAATTGGCGTTGATAACGACTTATCGCTTCCAGCTGTTCGACCAGCTTATCCGCTGCTGTCCCAGAGGAGGCGGAACGTTCAGCCATATCCGCCATACTTTCAATAATCCGGGCCAGCGCCCGCTGGCTCCGCGCCAATGAATTTAGAATATGAAGCTTGGTCCGATTCTCCTCCTCATGCCAGTTCATTTGCTGTCTCCCCCGAATGAGAACATATCGCCCAAATCACCCGAACCGCCCTCGGTACCTCCACCACCGCTATTATCGGAATCTTCACTCTGTCCGAGCAGCACCTGCAGGTTTTTGGCCAAGGCCAATTCCATCTTCGTCATGCCGTCAATGACCTCAAGCATCTGCTCATGAATTTCGATGGTTTTTTTAATCTGGTCACTATGGCTTTCAAAATGGTCCGAGGTCAGATGCTGGCAAATCCATTGACAGGAACGGGCTGCCTCCACAGATTTGGCTTCAAGAATTAACGCTATGTTCGATTGAAAATCCGCTGCTGCTTGCAGCATTTTATGGTACGAATCGGTTCTGCTCATGACTAACCCTCTTTTCCATCCAAAAATACGCTGCTATTCTTCCCCATCCGGAATATCAACTTCCTTCATGACAAAAGCCAAATTATCTGCCAACGCATCCTCCAAATCAGCCAGGCTGCTCAGATAGGCCGCGATATTTTTGGACACATTCATTGAGTTTTCCGTCAGCATATCAATATCATCGAAGGATGGATTTAGTTCTGGGATATCATGTACGATCTGTGCCATGCGGACGGCAATATGCCGTTTGGCCTCCAATATTTTGGCCATTTCCTGTTGCGAATCCGCCATATGCTTGATGATATTCGTCACTTGCCTCTGCATGGTTGACCCTCCTAAGAGCTTTTGCGTAAGCAGCAAAAACTTACATCGCAAGAATATAGTGTCTGGCGAATGCGATGCTTATTTCATAAGCACCCGACCTTAACTTCCACTTCTTGCTACTCCCATAACATATGCGGCGGCGCCCGGGGCGGACCAAGGCAAGCGCCTAGAGACAAGGGAACTTTACTCAAAAAAGTTGCTGCAATAAGCCGCCCCATCAACCTTGGTGTGTACAACGTTAAACAGATTGCAGAGGCTCTACGCCCCATTTATCAATAAACTGCTGACGATTATGCCTAATTAACTGCATAACCGATTGTTCATTTTCCTTTTGGAAGCTTACGCTGCCATGATGGTATATGAAAGAATCTCCCGCAATAAGCATCCGGTAACCAGCCTGCTTGGCTCGATGACAGTAATCATCGTCCTCATAATGCCCTGGTGAAAACCGTTCATCCAGCAGCCCAATTCGATTTACCAGCTCTCTGCGAATAAGGAAGCATAAACCAACTATACGTCCAACCTCCAACCATTTGGCGCTGTCCGGCTGATTCATCCTCGCCGCCATGTCATCTACACTGGTGAATGGCTCCGTTATTTGCTGCTTGCCGCTTGCAAAGTTGCTCATTGGACCAACGATCCCCACATCTTCACCGCTGTATAAGCAACGCAGCATATTTTCCAACCCTCTCGGAGTCATAAGCGTATCGTTATTCAGCAGCAGCAGCGCATCCCCACTCGCCGCACGAAGCCCAATATTGCAGGCCATCGGAAAACCTCGGTTGAATGGCAGCGAAACCAGCTTAACCCGGTGAGACAGACAAAATTCAAGCGACCCGTCCTTGGAGCCGTTGTCTACAACAATAATTTCATGCGGCACATGGGTATGCTGGCGAATGGATTCTATGCAGCGTTTCAGCCAATGGAGGCCGTTGTAGTTAGGAATGATGATACTGGTCATCTGCATCAGGCCTCACCTCCAGCTTTGGCGCGATTCCTTAATGAGTCTACGAAAGCTAACCGATTACCAGCGAGCTCTCCCGCCAGCTTCAGTGCTTCCAAATGATCGCCAATGATCAGATCGGCTACACGATTGCCTTTTCCTGTATTATTGGTACGACGCTTATTGCTGCTAATAACATCAACGCTTCCGGAGATGCCGATACGCAGACCATGATGTACGGCCAGAGCCTGCGCCTTTGGCGGCACCATTAGACTGGATACCCCAAGCGCTGTCACCGCTTTTCGAGAAAGAGCATGAGGTACCGCTGTCATCGAATTCGCTTCAAGATCGGGCCTCCCTAACGAGGCATTCAAAAATTGCTTAATATACGTTACAGAGTCACGGTTGGCGAACACCCTCATGTAAGGAGTGATGTTGTTAAGAGCCACATCCAATCCGCATTCAATTCCCCCGATAAAAGGAATCATAGCTTCCGCCGACAGCAAAATATCTCCATCCAAAAACAACAAAATGTCTGATTGCGCCAGCTTGGCTCCCAATGCCCGGCCTACATCATGGCCTAGCGGTTCAGGATAAGACAATATGACAGCATGAGATCGTCCTCTCGCTCTATGGAAGCTTTGATCCACTGAACCATTAACAATGACGAACACTTCGTCAAAAGGCAGCCGATTCAGCTGATCCATGATACTTCCAATCGTGCGCTCCTCATTCATTACGGTAACAATTGCTGCTACCGATTGTGTTGTCGGCAGCATAAGCCAGTCGTGGGCATGCTGCTTTTTCCCTCGAAAAAAGCCTCTAACATAGCCTTTGGATGCATCCATGTACCTTCTCCACGGCGGTCCGATCCAACGCATAGAGCGGGCGCGCTGCACCCAATGGCGGTTCAGCGCTTTTTTCTGGTAGCCTTCATGCTCGATTGATAGATGGGCTGCATCCGCTAGCCCGGCGCGGAAGCCCGCTTGAAAAGCGGCTGAGGAGATTCGAACGGAGCCGGCAGCGAGAGGCCGTCTTGTCAAGCCGCGGACACGGCGCTTCCTGAACCCTGTTGCTTTACCGCGGCCCCTAGCCCCCGCTGCTTTCAGTCTTACGAACCTCTTGCGCTTCGGTTTAGAGCTAATGCCGGTTCGCGGACCAGCGGGACGCTTTCGCATCACCAGCAAATTTTTACGCTGCAAGTTTGATCACCTCACCATACTGCGATTTCTTAACAGATCTGAGTACCAACCGCGCTCATTCGTTGCCTGAGTATACCAGCATATCGCTTCCAAATGGTCACCCACAATTAACCTGCCCAGCGGGTCCCCGCCTTTTCTCCCTGTACGCCGTATCGGATTTTTCAGACCTACCTGAACCAGATGCACGGCCTCTACTCTTAAACGCTGTTGGATCGCTATGGTCTGCGCCTTCGGCGGAACAGCCAAATTTTCGGCTCCAATAGCTGCCAGCGCCCTGCGGCTCATCGCGTGCGGAATGGTCGTCATAGAAGCCCCTCTCAAATCAGCGCGTCTTAATGCAACATTCAGCGCATGCTTCGCCAGCACCACCGGATGTACATTATGCTTGTTCACCGGACCGTTATATCGATTTAATGCGATATCGGCTCCACGCTCCACTGCTCTGAGAAAAGGAAGCAGCTGTGCAGCAGACAAAACCATATCACCATCGAGAAACAATAAGATGTCCCCACTTGCATAACGAGCCCCAACGCTTCGACCCACATCATGGCCCAACGGCTGATCAAAGAAGATGACGCGTGCACCGGACGCACGAGCTATAGCCGCTGAACCATCCGTCGAACCATTGACAACCAGGATGATCTCAATGTTCGGCTGCAGCTTTTTTACTTCGCGGATTACTGCTCTTAGCGTTCTGCTTTCATTCATGATCGGTATGATGACGGACACTTTGGATCGGATTGCCCGCATGCCCGCAGAATGATTCTTGCGTGTTGGACGCATCCGTAGACTCAACTCCCATCGCTTGCATTGGGGTAAGAAGCATTCCCATATTATTTTATGTGCATCTGTCACAAGGGCAAGGGCTATAGCATAAGGGAGGAGAAAAAGGCTCCAGCTTGGATAATAAAAAGACGTTTACACCCTCTCACTGCTTAAGTGGACTAACAAGCTTTATTGCTTCTTCAACGGATATCAGGCGCGGTTCCGCATCATTACGCTCCTTGTATTCAACAAATTCGTTCCCAGCCTCTTTGCCAATAACAATTCGCACGGGACATCCAATGAAATCGGAATCTTTTAGTTTCACCCCGATTCTTTCGT
Source organism: Paenibacillus radicis (ex Xue et al. 2023) (assembly GCF_024722015.1). GTDB lineage: Bacteria > Bacillota > Bacilli > Paenibacillales > NBRC-103111 > Paenibacillus_S. The sequence goes on from NZ_JANQBD010000001.1 coordinate 140,436, forward strand.
TACGGTCATCAAGTAGAACCTCAATCCGTTGTTGAAGCAGCTGCTCATATATCGCCTCGGCTAGCTTCATCTGCTCTTCGCTTTTACTGGAAACAGGAATAATGTGAACCTGATAAGGTGCGATAGATTGCGGCCACAACAGCCCTGCTTCACTATGATGCTGCTCAACGACAGCGGACAACAATCTGGAAATGCCAATCCCATAACATCCCATAATCATCGTTTGATTGCGTCCGTTGGAATCCAGAAACTTCGCTCCCAGCTTCTCACTGTACTTGGTGCCGAGTTTAAATATATGCCCGACCTCAATTCCCCGGTTGAACACGAGAGAGCCTTCACAGCACGAACATGGCTCGCCTTCTGTCACATTGCGGAAATCACCAGTCCGCTCAAGAGAAAAATCAATACCCGGTTGAACATGCCGAAGGTGATAATCTTGCTCATTCGCCCCGGCTACAGCCCCTGATAGAACGCTGACCTGCTGATCCACTAAAATAGGGATGCCCGCCGGAAGCCCGATGGGCCCTACGAATCCCGCAGGAGTCCCTGTTATCCTCAATGTGGTCTCAGCGTCAGCAAGCTGCAGCTCACCGCAGCCCAAATGATTTTTCACTTTGATCTCATTAACCTCATGATCACCCCGTACCAGTACGACAACCGGACTTCCTTCTGCAGTCATAAATAGAAGTGTTTTAATAAATTGCGAAGCCGGTTCTACTAGAGCCTTCACCAGCTGTTCGATCGTTTTGATGTCGGGTGTATGAAATTTTTCCAATTTGGATGTAGAAGGGGATGCTGATCGGTCGACCGAATTAATCTCTTGACCTTCAACTGCTCTACCTTCTGCTTTCTCAAGATTAGCGGCATAGCTGCAAAGTGAGCAGCTAACTATTGTGTCCTCTCCAATCTCGGCAAGCGCCATAAATTCATGAGTACCGCCGTCGCCTCCGATTGTTCCCGCATCCGCAACAACCGCCTTGTAATGTAATCCGCATTCCGTGAAAATCCGGCTATAAGCCTCGTGCATCCTCCAATAAGTACGGTCCAAACCTTCCCAATCCATATCAAATGAATAAGCATCCTTCATTAAAAATTCTCTGCCCCTCAGAAGCCCAAATCGCGGACGCCGTTCGTCGCGGAATTTAGTTTGAATCTGGTATAAAGTAAGCGGCAGCTTCCTGTACGAATTAATTTCATTTGCAATCAATGTAGTGACTACCTCTTCATGGGTCGGTCCAAGTGCAAACTCCCTGTCATGGCGGTCTTTGAACCGAATTAACTCCGGCCCATATTCTGAATACCTGCCGGATTGCTGCCAGAGCTCAGCAGGCTGCATAGCAGGCATAAGCAGTTCCTGCCCCCCGGCTCGATCCATCTCATGGCGAACTATTCGTTCCAGCTTCTTGAGCACACGCAAGCCTAATGGCAAATAGGTATAAATCCCCGCAGCTACCTGCCGAATGTAACCCCCTCTTATCATCAGCTGATGGCTCATTGCCTCCGCTTCTGCAGGAGCCTCTCTTAAAGTAGGGAGCAATAATGTTTGTTGACGCATAATTCATAGACCTCCTAAAAGTTTTGTAGAAAAGCTTGCCGCTGCAAGCATGTAAAAAACGCAAAAAAGCCCATTCGTAAGGGACGAATGCGCTCGTGGTACCACCCAAATTCAACTGACCGTCACAGCAAAAAACGGCAGTTCTTCATTTCGATAACGGAATATACCGGAAGTGGATACTCAAATGTTCACCACTGCAGCTGCAAGGGGGGAGTTATCATCACGTTTCGGGAAACCTCTCAGCCTGCGGGTCTCCTCTCTGGGGCGATGTGAATGTACCTGTATCCTTGGTCATAGCTAATGTTATTCAAATGTTTTTAATCACTTTACACTAAAAGCTGCCCAGGTTCAAGTGCAGCCATTAATTTTATCGATTACCTCACCCGACTTACGGTTGCCTTTTTATGCTGCTGAAAATTCATTCCTTAACTCAAGCCACTTTACGCCGCTTCCCTGTTCCTCTGCTTCGCCTAGAAACCCGCTTGCCCCTTATGCCGCCAGTCCGTTTACCCTTGCGATGCATCTTCCTGACCTTGCCCTTACGGCTGGTTGGCCGCTTTCTGCACACCGTTGATCTGCGCCGCTTACATTTGGGCACACATCGGCATTTCCTCCGCCTTCGTGCGGCAACGCATCTACTGCCCAGCCTCCCCCGCAGCAGCTTCCTTTTCTTCTTAATTGGCCGCTTTGGATGTATGTCTTTGTGCAGCTGTCGAAGCGGTTCACCGATATCAAGCATCCTCAGCTCAGCATCAGGAACCCTAACGATTCTATCTGGGTCGAGGCCACGCTGTCTCATAGCAGCCATAGAGGAAAAGGGGCATCGTTGTTCACCAACAAGCAAATACACAGTTGGCCCCCTTCCTTTGACCATCATGATGGAGGGGCGATGCTCGTGAAAAGGCAGCTCCGTTGAGATTGACTTGCCTGTAGGGAAGCGATGCAGTACCGCATCTGAAACCAAATTGACATCCGACCAGCGATATTTGTAAAAGCTGAATGCCCTTTTGGAAGCAAACGGCCTTTTCATCCCATTTTCAAGTAAAAATACAGTAGATGTAGCTTTACCTTTATAAACGGCATTCATTAGCAATGGCGGCAGCATGCGGCTCTTGTTGTCTTCTGCGGCAGCCGAAATTTTCTCTTTCATCTGAGTAAGCAAGCGCTGCAAACGAGAGCGATGAGTTTCAAGGCCAAATACAGCTTCCGCTGCTGGCAGGTGGTTGTTAAACGCCTTTATCCTGTGATTGTCGTCTTGCAGCCACTCTTTAACTTTTGCAATTAATTGAGCTGTATCTCCTTTTTCTACAAGCCAAGCCGCATTGCCGGTCGAGCGTAATATTTCCTCAAGCCCTCCGGAGCGGTAGGCGATCACACCTTTGCCAAATACAAGCCCTTCAAGCGCCGTCATCCCAAATCCCTCATCAACAAGACTAGGAATGACAACGAGGTCCATCGCCGCGTAAACCCGCTCAATTCGCGATTGGAAATGGGCGCGGTGAAACCGGTAAGCATGACCCGACTGGTCAATTAAACGTTGACAGTGCGTCGAGTAATAAGAGTCAGTAGAATTCCCCACGATTAAGAAATGAGCGTCCGCTACAGTATCACATATGGATAACGCCATCTGAACGAAATGATCTATCCCTTTCTCCGGACGCAAGCTCGATGAAATATAACCGATGACCCGGCTGCCTTCTTCAATATGCATATCACTGCGCATGCTCTCCCGATAGATTGGCCATGCTTCCGGCTCGAGATGCTCCATATGCCAGGTCGGCGGGACCAGACGGAGCTTCTTATCGAGACCTGCCTTCCGAAAAGGACGAAGCGATGCGTCAGACATGCCGATAATCCAATCCGAATAGCGGTTAATCAGTTCAAGCGAAAGAAGGGTGTGGGTGTGTTGGGCTATTTTTTCTGCGATGCACCATACAACCGGTATCCCTAAGGTTTTGGCTGCAATGGCGGGCATAGGATTGACACAGCTATTGACGAGAACAATATCCGGCTGATGGGCATGAAGCAGATTTATAACTCCGCCATGCTCGTGGTTTTTAATTTTCCGCTCCATCTGGGTCGATAAATCAGCCTCGGGATCATGCATAGACCACACTAACGGTATGTCGTGTATTAGGGTTCGAATGCCTCTTTGTGCCGCTTCTGTCAGCAGAATCCCACGCTGTGGCACGACAAGCGTGCAATCAAAATGCTCACTTGCCTCAATGGCCAGCGTCAATACATATTTCTCAGCTCCTGTAAGGAAGCTGCTGCCGCAAACATGAGAAAACAGCATCAGTGTAGGTTTGCTCATCACTTTACCGCCTGCCTCTATAAGTAGATTGGCGGATTCACCTCCTAGTAGTAACAATATATGTAGGTAGACAACTATACCGACACGACATTTACCCCCTGATCATTCGTACAATTTAGTTAAGAAAAACGCCTTGCGGCGTCCTTGGTGTACAATCTACGTTTGTGCGTTGGGAGGGAATCGGGTATGGGATTCCGGCCGCTGTTGAAGTCGTGTTCCTTTGAATTTATGTTTTATAGCGGTAGGAACCCGAACTTCAAAGGCGGACGCTATCGCTCCTCCATCCCACACCCGTTCCCTCTTACGGTTCTACTTACTGCCTTCTGCTACCTCTTTCTTTGCTGCTCCTAACCTATCGGTCAGGCGGTATTCATAGCCATGTACCCCTTGGTAGTACTCCGGGTACATCTTTCCATCACAGGCTTCGCACCTAAACTGCGGCGGCACCTCAGGATCCCCGTCGTCCATCCTATATCGAAGTCACGAACCACATTAAGCGGTATTTCTCCCACTTCCATACAAGTCAAACATACATACTTGACCCCTTGCTTGATCGGCTATCTCTGCTGTATGTGCTTCAATTTATCTTTCTCCATTATTCTTTCAATTGCTGTCCGTACGATCATCGCCCTTACTGGAATCATAAGGAATCCTGATAAAAAATTGATAGTAATGGTCCGTCCGTTGCAGCCATATTTCTCCTCCGTGCAATTGGACAATGCTCTGTGCGATAGATAATCCCAACCCGGAGCCGGACGGCATCATATGTCCATTCCTGGACTCGTCGCCCTTATAGAAACGCTCGAATAAACGTTCTTCCTGTTCTTTCGTAATACCCGTACCTTCATTGGCCACACTTAGTACAACCCCCGATACGTCCTTGTGAAGATCAACGCGGATAACGCCAGGTTTTACACTGAATTTGAGTGCGTTCATCAGCAGATTATCAACGGCCCTGACGAATGTCCTCGCATCCACATGCAGCATGATTTTTTGTTCGGGAAGATCACTTTCAATATGAATGTCATAGGATTCGGCAAGTGGACTAAATTCGATAATCATTTGTTTTAACATACTTACCATATCGACCGGCTGCTTTTCCAGAAACACTTGCTTGCTTGTCAGGCGGGTATATTCAAATAAATCATCAATTAACTTCTTTAACTGATTGGATTTGTTAAGAGCGCTTTGCACATAAGGACTGGTAGAATCGTCCTTGCGAATGTTCGCTTGGAGCAGCATTAGATAACCGATAATACTAGTCAATGGAGTTCTTAGATCATGAGAAATATTAGTTATAAGCTCAATCTTGGTTTTCTCCGCCAGCCTTTCCTTCTCCATCTTCTCTTCAAGCTGCCCTGCCATTTCATTGATGTTTCTGGTTAACGTCCCTAACTCATCCCCGCTATTCACAGGCAGACGAACGGAAAGCTTGCCTTGGGCTATTTTCTCTACACCGTTGTTCAGCAGCTGAAATTGCTTCATTTTTCTTGCGGTGAATAAGTAAAAGGTAAGCGTAAACAATCCGAAAAAAAGAATCAAATTCAAAATTTTAGAATCCTCATAAGTGTATCCCGTCTCCGCTTCCAACGGCCCTGAAACGACTAGAAACAGCTTCTGACCGTTGTATTTCACAGGCATGATAGACGTATACAGGCTTCCCGGTTCAGGGTTTGCGCTGATTTCCTTTTGCTCATAAAATATTTGAAATAAATCGATTCTGCTTTTCTGTATCCCATCCGAATGAAATACAACCGTACCGTCCAGTTCCGTCAAATACAGGCTTAACCGGTCCTGCTCGCTATGCTTATTTAACAGAGCCGTCACTTGGCTCGGATCATGAGTAATTTTCAACTCTGTTTCTATGAGAGCCCGCTTTCCGTTTATCAAATTTTTGCCAGATTCATAATGGGTATAAGACACTTTTCTAAAGTCCCGCGTCACAAAATCTATACCTGATTGAAGTAGGCCTGTCATAATAATGCAGGATAAAAAGGTAACTAATATTTTAATGCGAAGGGAATGCTGCCATATTTTGAATTTATTCAATCTTGTAACCTACTCCCCAAACCGTTTTTATATATTTAGGCTCGCGGGGATTATCCTTTAGCTTTTCACGAAGATTGCGCACATGTACCATCACCGTATTATCGGATTGCATGATGGGGTCCTTCCAAATGGATTCATATATTTTCTCGACGCTAAAAACTTGCCCCCGGTAGGTTGCAAGCAGCTCTAAAATCCCAAACTCTATAGGTGTTAAGCTAATCTCTTTACCACAATGCGTAACTTGATGGCGGGATATGTGTATGACTAAATCGTCAATGACAATTTCTTTTTCTTTATCAGGAACGGCTGTCATTTTGCTTCTGCGAAATTGTGATTTTACGCGGGCAACCAGCTCCAATGGATTAAACGGCTTGGACAAGTAGTCGTCAGCCCCGGTCGTTAATCCTAATATTTTATCCATATCCTCACTTTTTGCAGAAAGCATAATAATCGGAATGTCCAGACCTTCTCTAATTTTAAGACAGGTCTGAATACCATCAAGTCCGGGCATCATTACGTCAAGAATAACCAGATCTATAGGCTCCTTTTGCAAAATCTCAAGCCCTCGGACTCCATCCTCCGCCTCAAGTACTTGAAGCCCGTCATTTTTCAGAAAAATATGAATGATATCCCTGATTTCCGGCTCATCATCAATGACTAGCACAACCTTGCTCAATCCGTATACACCTTCTTTTTTGGCATATTTTTAATCAACACTCAACAACCAGAACTTATATTCGGATGCAACCTCTCCAGAACAGGAGGCCCCATGATCCTACCCAAAACATAACCTAAGGATAAGCCGGACACAACACCTAAATACGTAACAATAAACGCTGGAACTGGGTGGAGGAGCTGAAAAGACCCGACCATACCGCCTGCCATTACAACAACCTCATCGGGTATAGGCATCCCAACGATCCCTAGCCACAGAGCAAAAAACAGAGCAAAATAGCCGAAATGCTGAATATACTCTATCAGATGGTTAATAGACATTGGAGACCCCTCCCAAAATTTTCATTAAAAAGCTAGACCCGTATGCTTCTGATGAATTGGGCTTGGGCAAAGCTTCGCTTGGCATTAGCTGTGCTTCACAAATGTAGTTTTTAACCTGCACACATATACAAAAGCAGAAGGCACATTCCATGGAACCAGATAGATCCTCATGTGAGCAAACTCCTCTTGAAGCATCTTTTTCATTTGCAGAGAATATTGAAACGTTACGAAAACCCCATCTTCGTGCAAGGTTTCTTTGATTTGGCTAATAATTTGGCTTCGATCCGATTGTGTGAAGTTGGCAAATGGCAGGCCAGAAATAATACAGTCTACCTTGTCTATCCCTAAATCCGATAGATTCTTCTTAAGCTCCACAGCATTTTTGCAAAAATTAAATTCACTATATTGACTTTGAAGCTGGCCGCGCATTTCATCATCCTTTTCAAATATGACAACCTTACAATCCGGTCGCTTGCTTGCATGAATTGCTTCGGTAAAAACTCCGGTACCCGCACCCAACTCCACTAAGCTATTAATTTCACCCCACCTGACAGGCTCCAGCATTTTTTGGGTAAGACTTGTAGAGCTGGGAATGATGCTTCCTATATCACGTGGATTCTGAAAAAATTTCTTTAAAAAAAGCCATCTGTCCAAGCCGATTGATTTCTCTATCATATTAAGCAGCATCCCTTAGTCACTCCCTCATATCTTCCTTCGATAGTCACTATGTTATCCTAAATATCTAAGGATTTAAGGGGGAAAGTTCTTAAGAATTTCTAAAGATGTGCTGAAATTAAAATAAGGGGTAAGCTTCGCTCACCCCAACACATTTAAAAAAGACCCATGTTAGCTGATAGCTAAGCGGATCTTAATAGCGTTCGACTCTTTCTCCTATGGGCCTTCCTGAAGTCCCTTTGCAAATCCTGCACTGAAGCCTTCGTTGTACGCTTGATCAAACGCCTTATTATAGGCCATCGTGAAGCCTTGCCCTTTTACGCCTCTGCTTCGCGGCAGACCGCCAGCACGTCTTCTTCTCCGCCGCTGCAATAACAAACCTTTTCTTGCAGCCTTGCCTACGCGTTTGCGCCGGGAAAGCGGACGAAGCCGCGATCCCGGTATCTTTTTACGCCTACCTGCCTTTGCCACCGGCCGCATCTTCCGGATCCTTTTAAGTCGGGCCATCCCCGAGCCTCCTCACTGCTTTCCAAGGGAAAGCTGCTTGTATAAATAAACAGAGTCAGCCTTGATTGCTTCAAGGGCCAACCCTTGTTTATCCGCTAGCATCCCTATAGAATATGCGGCAAGCAGGGCAGGTGCACAGGGCATATACCCATTTTATCCAAACACAATCCTTAGCATTTGAGCGACACGATGTGCATACGTATGCTCCTCCATCGTTCTCTTCAGTGCATTAAGAGCAATCTCCCGACGCTCATCTTCATGGCGCAAATAGTGCTCAATCTTATGCTTAAGCTCTTCGGCAGAGCTATAAGTAACAATATCGACACCTGGCGTGTAGAAACGTGCTAAGTCGCTGCGTACATCAGTCAGCTGCAAAGTACCGCAGGCCGCTATTTCAAACGTACGAGGATTGGGCGATACGGCGCCGACCAAGCGGCTATTGTAGTTAAAGGTTGCATCATCCGTTGCACGATGAAGATTTATTACAATTTTCGTACCATTATAGTAGCAGGCGGTTTCCTCCGCCCCCATCCACTTGTTCAAATCTATATGGGGAGTCAGCATATTGTAATGGCTTAGTCTATCCCACCAGATACCCGAAATGTAAGTGTTTTTCGTTGCCAAATAAGGGGCTATTTGATCGAATATCGAAACCCGGTTCCAATAGGCTGAACCAATGAAGCTCACATCTTTGCGATAATGTATCGGGATTAACTTGGGACGAAACAACGATAAGTTCGCTCCGAAGGGTAAGTAATGCACCTGAGAGCAGCCATTCTTCTGGTATAGAGACACACACTCCAATTCAAGCGTATATACGTAATCGTAATGGGAAGCAAGATTGACTGTCATATCCGTATAATAAGGATCATCTGTAAACCAAATGGCGGTTCGGATGCCTTCGGCACGAATGAGATCAATCTGTTCAACCGGCAGGTTCAAGCCTTCCAGAACAAGCACATAGTCAGGACGCAGCTGCTTGGCTGCACTTACGAAATCCTGAGTCGGCGTTAAGATAACAAGCTCCCGAACCAAGCCTTGGAAGGCTTCTATGATGGATTGATCGAGGGGCGAGTAAGGGAAACCTTTACCGGAAGTAATATACAGAACCCGCACATTCCACCATCCCAAAGGAGATGGTGCTGAATCTCGCATTATTGCCTCGCACCGTCCGTGGTGGTATCCGTAGCCGCTGCCCAATTTGTATCCATCCGTCCAACCTTTGCTCCATTTACGGGGCTGTTGTCTAACACGTGCGCGGCTGCGCGCAGTTTTCTTAATCATGCTGCTCCTCCTATTCTAGTTCATTGATAACAACATCATCCGGCTTAGTAACCCAAGAGCTGCAGCAAATGTTCTACCCGTCTCACATAAGTATGCTGCTGCAAGGTTCGCTTCAATCCGTTGTAAGCAATAGCTCTCCGTTCTTGATCATGGCTTAAATAATATTCGATTTGGCCCATCAGCTCCTCGGGTGATCTATAAACCGCAATTTCTCGACCCGGTGTGTAGAGTCTTGCTAAATCATCCCTAATATCCGTAAGCTGCATCGAACCACAACCAGCCATTTCATAAGTCCGGGGATTGATAGATTGACCCGGAACCGAGCGACTGTTTCTATTGTCTATTTCTTGTACATGACCCCGATGTAAATTGATCACAATTTTGGCCCCGCTGTAATATTTAGCAGTTTCCTCGACGGGTGTCCAGCCTTCTCGAATAGAATGGCGCAGCAGCTTGTAGTTTTTCATACGATTCCATAGTCCACCTGCTATAACTACCTTTTTACCGGATAAATATGGAGCAATACGATCAAACACAGCGACGCGGTTCCAGAACGCCATACCAATAAAACACACATCCGATCTGTAGTTCAGACCTACCTGCTGAGGCCTGAACACATCCGTGTCCGCCGCCAAAGGTAAATAGGCGACATTGGCGCAGCCATTCTCCTTATACAGCTGCACACAGCTTTGCTCATGAGTCAAAACCACATCATAATGCTGCGCTATACGGATCGTGTCATCCGTAAAGTACGGATCATCCGCAAACCAAATGGCTGTACGAATACCCATTGCACGAATGGTGTCAATTTGCTGAAGATGATTTTCCGGAAATACATGAAGACCATTTAACACCAGCACAAGATCGGGACGCATCTGTGCTGCTGCTGTCAGCATCTCGGGTGGCGTACCAACAACCAGTTCGCTTACCAAAGACCCAAGTGCTTTGATCACACCCTGGTCTATCGCCGGAAATCCTTGTGGAATATAGAGCACCCTTAATTGTCTTAAAGTTATGGGTGCAGGCGGAACTATCGCGCGAACCGCTTCACAGCGTCCGAGATGGTAACCGTGCTCCAGGCCCTGACTCCTACCGTCTATTAAACCGGCGGCTCTGCCAGTCGCCGCCCCTCGATTTTTGACAGGCCGCAATTGAATCCCCCCTTATCGTTCACCGTGATTTATCATCGGAACTTCGTTGACCAATCAAAGCCGATCTCTGGATCATCGTAAGCTAACCGATATTCATCAGGCTGACTGGCATCGTAAGCCATATTGGTAAAGTAGACGATCGTCACCGGCTTTAAGCCCAGCACCCGATATCCATGAGCCACTCCCCGAGGAATAAACAGTAAATACGAATTGTCTTCCCCCATATAATGAGCTTCTGTTTTTCGGAAGGTAGGGGAATCCTTGCGCATATCATGGAGTACAACCTGCGCGTGTCCGCTTGGAAAAAACCAAATATCATCCTGCAGTTGGTGATAATGAAAGGCTTTGATTACACCTGGAAAGGACATGGATAGCGATGCTTGCCCAAAGCTCCCATATATGGCATCATCCTTACGCAAAACCTCCATAAAATACCCTCTGTCATCAGAATGCTTAACAAGAGGTTTTTTTACTACTCCATGAATACTACCCATTACCGAGCTCCTCCTTATCGGTTTCATTCATTATTTCATCTGTTTGAATTCTTTCGGAATCGATGTTCAGATCCTCCAAAATAAAGCTTTGTAAGGCATCCCTCCACATTCTGAGTCTCGGGAACCCATTATAACGAATTGCCTTGTCATCGAAATCTGATCTCACCGGTCTGGCAGCAGGCAGCGGAAAGCTGTCTGCAGTTACTGGATTAAGCCGTACTGCACTGTGCCCAGCAATTCGAAGAATTTCCTCAGCAAACTCATATCGGGAGCACATGCCTCGATTGGAGGCATGATAAATGCCATATCTCTCGCTCTCTATCACTTGCTCGATGAACCGAGCGAGATCATACGTATATGTCGGCGAACCGAATTGATCAGCCACCATGGACAGCTCGCTGTGCTGCTGAGCGTTGGCAAGCACCTTCGTAACGAAATTGCTGCCGTATTTGCCATACAGCCAAGAGGTCCTAACGATAAAGTACTTGTCGCATATTAACTGAACAAATTTTTCCCCATGAAGCTTGGAATGTCCATAAACACTAATCGGATTCGTACGATCCAGCTCATTGTAAGCAGCCCCCTTAGTGCCGTCAAACACATAATCAGTGCTTACATAAACAAGCTTGGCACCCATTTCATTGGCCATTAATGCAATGTTTCGCGAGCCGAAGGAGTTGACCATGTAGGCCTCCTCCATCCGGCTTTCGGCCAAATCCACTTGAGTATAAGCAGCCGCATGAACTATTACGTCAGGGCGGCACTTAAGAACGGCCTCTCTCACAGATTGTTCGTTAGTAATGTCAAGCTCTTTCCGGGTTTTGGCTATCAGCTTATGCTTTTTGCTCAGCACCCTGATGAGATCACGTCCCAATTGACCTCCAGCACCTGTGATGAGGATATTCATAAGACATCTCCTTCATCGGCTGCTGCATTCAGCACTTTATTGGAAGCAGCTTGCGGCAGAAGCTTGCGCCACCAAGCTTCATGCTCAAGGTACCAGGCAACAGTAAGCTTTAGGCCTTGCTCAAGCTTATAGCGCGGCCTCCAACCGAGCTCATGCTGCAGCTTGCCAGCGTCTATCGCATACCGAAGATCATGTCCTAACCGATCGGCCACGAACTCAATGAGTGATTCCGGCTTCCCAATCTCCGCAAGAATAGTTCTGACAATTTCCAGATTGGTCCGTTCGTTGCCTCCGCCAATATTGTAAACATGCCCAGGTGTACCCGATTGAATGACACACTCAATCGCTGAACAATGATCCTCAACATAGAGCCAATCACGTATATTTAATCCGTCTCCATAGACAGGAATCCGCTGATTCTGAAGCGCACGCGTAATAATAGTAGGAATTAGCTTTTCGGGAAATTGATAAGGGCCGTAATTGTTGGAGCAGCGGGTAATAACAACAGGCAGAGAATACGTCTCATAGTAGGCTCTCGCGAGCAAATCGGATCCTGCCTTACTAGCCGAATAAGGACTGTTTGGAGCAAGCGGCGTAGACTCAGTGAATAGTCCCTCCTTGCCCAACGTCCCATATACTTCATCGGTAGATACATGAACGAACTTCGAAACGCCTTGTCTTCGTGCTTCCTCAAGCAGGCTTTGTGTTCCAAGCACATTGGTGCGAACAAACAGCTGAGGATCTGCGATGCTTCGATCAACATGAGATTCAGCTGCAAAATGAACCACAATATCAATGGCTTCTTCTTGAAATACACGCTGTACACACTGCACATCAGCAATATCCCCTTGAACAAGACGGTAGTTGGGCAAGTGCTCCAAGCTCGCCGTATTATCCGGATTCCCTGCATAGGTTAGAGCATCCAGATTCACAATACGATCCTTCGAATGATGAGCCAGCCAATAATGAACAAAATTACTTCCAATAAATCCCATACCACCTGTGACGAGCAGCGTTCTCCCAGTCATAGCTTCTCACTCTCCAGCAGCTTGGCGCCGGCTTCCGCCAATGCCTGATGCGTTCCCGCATCCATCCACCAGCCTGTAAACATACTGTAGGTCAACAACCCTTGCTCGGCATAAACATTATTCACATCCGTAATTTCCAATTCGCCTCGTTCCGATGGTTGGAGCGTCCGGATCATATCAAATACTCGGTTATCATATAAATAGATACCTGTCACTGCATAATCAGATGGAGGTACCTTAGGCTTTTCTATTATTCGTTCTATTCGGTTGCCCTTCAGCACTGGAACCCCATAACGATGAGGATCCATCACATGCTTCAAGAAGACATGCGCACCACTGTTCATCTCGCTAAATTCAACAACTGCTTCTTGTAGAGAGTCCTCGAACAAATTATCTCCAAGAATAACGAGCAGCTTCTCATCCGGACGAACAAACTCCTCCGCCAAAGCTAAGGCTTGAGCAATACCTCCCGCTTCCTCCTGAATTTTGTAGCTAACCTCGACTCCCCACTCCCGACCGCTTCCCACGTATTCGGTATATAAACCTGCAGAATGCTTTCCTGTAACGAGCAGCAGCTCTTTGATACCGGCCTCAGCCATTTTTTCAATCGCATAATGAATCATCGGGTACTTCCCTACTGGCAGTAAATGTTTATTGATAATATTAGTTAGAGGACGCAATCTTGTTCCTGTTCCGCCAGCCAATATAACGCCTTTCATTGTATATCCCCTTTCCCTAAGGAATTCGCCTTACTGTACAAATGCCATGCTGCTATAATATGCGCTCGCTACTACCCTCAAGTGGACGAATACCACGATTAGCGGAAAATTGGCTGATGACCAGTGCACGGATAGGCTCATATAGGGCTCTGCAATGACCTTTACATTAGATACCTCACCTTTGGTGAAAAGAACAATCTGAATATATGCCTATGCTTTATGAAGGAATTAGGTATCGATTTCGATTGCTGTTGGAATCGTCTTCGTTTGTCCACACACAAAAAAACTCCTGCGGAAACTTGCCACAAAAGTTTTACAATGCCTCATCGAGGTATATATCCCCAGGAATTCGTATAAAGCAAAAGCCTGAAGGTTCGCGATGCGACTCTTCAGGCTTTATTAAATTGCGCCTGTTCCACTGCGGAACGACGGAATTACATAGCACAAATCCGCTTCTGGCAGTGGTTTGCCTAACAAGTAACCTTGAACGGATTCGCAGCCAATGCTGCGAACACAATCCAATTGCTCCTCCGTTTCTATCCCTTCTGCCACCACCCCAAGACCGAGCTTATGAACCATAGCAACGATAGATTCGACTATCACTTTTCCTTTGGGCTCATTGCATAAATTTTGCACAAAAGAACGGTCAATCTTTACGTTGTGAATCGGCAGCTGCTTCAAATAACTGAGCGAGGAATAGCCGGTACCAAAATCATCAAGAGCAATTCGAATTCCCATGTCTCGCAGCTCATTGAGGATGGAAGCCGATGTATCCAAGCTTTGGATAAGTGCGCTCTCCGTAAGCTCTACTTCCAGATACTTTCCTTCAAGACGAGTATCCCTTAGAATACTGCGGACACTACGGGCAAATTGGACATTACGCAGCTGCAAAGCGGAAATGTTAACCGACATAACCGATCCTGTGAAGCCTCTCGCTTGCAGTTCCTTATTTTTACGGCAGGCTTCGCGAAGCACCCATTCTCCTATCCCCACAATCAGGCCGCTGCTTTCAGCAACAGGTATAAATTCCGCCGGTGATACGGTTCCCAGCTCGGGATGCTCCCATCTCAGCAACGCTTCAAAACCAAGTATTTGTCGAGTGGCTGCATCATATTGTGCTTGATAATACAATGTAAATTGCTTTCGTTCCAATGCGGTCAGCAGCGCCTCTTCGATATTCTCCCTTCTCGGAGAATACAATTCCATTGGTGGTACAACGAAAAGCGCTGACTTATTATCTTCTTCTGATGAATGGTCAGGAGCTAGCAAATGTTCGAACATCACAAAAACAATGAACAAACTGGCTGCCAATATTAAAATAGATTCATGATCCATTGAAGTTCTGACTTCCGTTTGAAATAGCAGGAGACTAAGAACCATTCCGGTGAGCCCCAGGAAAACAAACGTCACTATATGAACTTTTATCCATTCCCACACATTTTGTTGCCGTTTAAGCCGATACTCTACAATCAGGAAAAGTCCAACCAGCAGCGTGTAATCCAGCATGTACAAGCCTGTTTCCAGCAAATTAATAATGATGCTAACCCCCCACTTAAACTTGTCCGATTAGCGTCCCCTTTACCTATGATGGTCGAATCAAGCTTAAGCATTGGGTACATCACGGAGCGGAATTGTTATCTTCATTATGGCAGGAAACTGTTTAGTAACATTTAGATAAGATAAGTAATAAACGTTAATTTTCCTAAATATATCAGGAAAATATTAGGATATTGCCTGCAATGTTGTGATTAATCGGTCCAAGCAGAGCTCGAGCTCCTTCATAGCCTCCTCCAATTCAACGTTATTATTACCTGAGATACATGCTACTTTAAGAGTTTCTTCCAGCTTAGCCGCCGCCTTATAAAGAGGATCAGCCGAAAGGCTTCCGGCGGCACCTTTGAGCGTATGCGCGAAACGCTGGGCTTCCTGAAGACGTCCCTCACTCAAAGCCTCTCTTATCCGTTCCGTGTATCCTACATAATCGCGAAGAAAGATCGAGAACATTTTGAGTAATATTTGTTCCTTTCCAAGCAGCTGAAACAACGCTTTCGACACATTGATATTCTCATTTCCCGATAACAGCTCAATTAGGCCAACACCTGCTGCTGATGGACTGTAAGTCCAATCTTCCTCTGAGGAAGCAGCCGCATCATTTAACCACTTTTGAATAACCGAATCCAGCATATGCAGCTCTATCGGTTTCGTGATGATATCATTCATCCCCGCTGTCCGGTACTTTTCATGATCACTTGAAATAGCATTAGCGGTTAACGCAATAATAGGTATTTGCTCTAAACGGTCTCCACTGCGAATCCTTCGAGTGGTCTCAACTCCGTCCAGCTCAGGCATAAAAATATCCATGAGGATAAGATCCCAGTCCTCGGAATGAAGCTTGTCCAGCACCTCATAGCCTGTTCGCGCCACATCAACGGAGTAGCCGCTCTGAGCAAGCAGCTCCATAGCCACCTGCTGATTGATTTCATTATCCTCGGCCAACAGAATCCGCTTCATCCTTCCATTTCCCTGCCTCATCTGCGACCCACGCTTCAGAACGAACGGTTGGATGGCTGAATGACCCCTGCGGCCTAATGCAGCTTCAATTGTTTGAAAGAAGCCCGATCGGCTCAGGGGCTTAACAACAATACCGTCCGACCTGTACTCCATGGGCACGCTTAACATTTCGTCCCGCCCATAGGCCGTTGTATGTGCTAACGTTATGATACCCGCAGCATCCGCTTCTCGTTTGAAAGCAGCCCATGTTTCAAGACCGTACATATCCGGCATTTCCATATCCATTAATGCCAAGTCATACGGCTTGCCAGAGGTATGCTGCCCAAGCTCAGCAAAGGCTTCCTTCCATGTTGAGAATATAACAGGCTCGTAGGAAAAGGAACGCAGCATCGCACTTATATGCTCCTGCATAAGTGGATGATCCTCTACGACCATAACTCGCAATCCAGCTTTGTGTATTTTCGATTTCCAATCGTTTGGCTTGGCTCCAGCAGGTAGCATCATGGGAACGGTAAAGCTGAATACGCTGCCTTGACCCAGCTCACTGCGAACCTCAAGGTTACTATCCATTAACTTTATTAGCCTGCTTGCTATAACTAATCCTAAGCCAGTTCCGCCATATTTACGGCTGGTTGAACCGTCAGCTTGAGTAAACGGCTTGAACAAGCTGTCCATCTGCTCCGCAGAAATGCCGATCCCCGTATCTTCCACGCTAAAATGAACATTTACAGAAGTACCCTTTTTCTTAACCACATCCACTTTTACTTTAACGAAGCCCTTTTCCGTAAACTTCACCGCATTATTGCATAAGTTGAGCAGCACCTGTTCCAGACGAAGCGGGTCTCCTATTAGCTCATCCGGTAAGCTGTCGTCCATTTCGATCATCAGCTCAAACTGCTCTTTACCGCCAAGAAAAACGCCCAATACGCCGGATAGTTTGTCCATCAGCTCCTCAGGATGGAACGTGATCTTCTCGAGCTCCATTTTGCCTGCTTCTACCTTTGAGAAATCCAATATGTCATTAATAATTCTTAGGAGAGCTTGGGATGAATACAACACTTTAGAAGAGTAATCCTTCTGAACCTCTGTCATATCTGTTTTCTGCATCAGCTGGGTTAGTCCGATAATCCCATTAAGGGGAGTGCGTATCTCATGGCTCATCCCTGCAAGAAACCTGCTTTTGGCCAGATTCGCTTCGTCAGCCTCCAGCTTCGCTTGGATAAGCTCCTGACGAACTCTCTTTTGCTCGGTAATATCCCTTGCAATTGCTACAACGCCCAAGAAGTTGCCCTCACCATCACTCAAGCCATTCGAATTATGGGTCACGGGAAATCGATTGCCGTCTTTGTGAACAAAGGTCCATTCCCGGTCATATGAAAATTCAAGCAGCCTGAGCTCATGGAATACCGCCACGTCTGGAGTTACGGTGCGTCCCAGCAGCTTGGATAGTCTCTCGGCCTCCTCAGTTATTTCTTCTGGAGCGATATACAGCAGCGGTGTCTCCTTGTTCAGCACTTCATCCGCCGTATATCCCAGCATGTTCTCGGCTGTTTTACTAAAATAAGTAATCTTATAATCCGCATCCAAGGCGATCATTAAAAAATCATTATGATTTATAATCGTATCCAATCGCTCAAACAAGGTCCTCAAATGGTCCATCATAACATTAACAGATTGTGCCAAAGCTCCTATTTCATCATTATTACTGATTGGAATAGGAGACAGATTGAAATTTCCTTCGGCCACTGTTTCTGTAACGGATAAAATTTCCTTTACCCTGACAATTTGTCGGTTATAAACTACCGTTAGAAGCCATATCATAATCACCTCTGTAGCGGCAATGGAGAGCACCGTTTTCCAAAATAATGAGTGAAGCGGTTTTTCCATTTCATCCGTCGGAACCTGCAGCACTACATACCAAGCCGTATCTTCTACAGCTGAGAAAAAGAGCAGCAGAGGATTTTTCCTCTCAGACAAGTCCCGGAAACCATGCCTGGACTCCAACGGCTTAGTCACAATCTCTGCTAAAATCGACCCTATCGCTTCCTTATTAATAGAATCTGCTTCTGAGACTTCACTTAAATAGAATACCGTCCCGTCTGCCGTGGACAGCATGATTTTGCCCATATTACCTGCATGATGATTAATCAGCTTCTTGAAAGCCTTATCCAATAAAATTTCTGCATGGACAAGTCCGATGATGTTATTTTTTTCATTAAATACAGGCACTTGCAGTGTGATCAGACGTTGATTGGCTGCTTTCTCGACAAAAGGATCAGAGACAATGCTCTCCCCCTTCATCACTCTCGTGAATATATCCTCAGAATGGAAGTTAACCTTTCCTCCCAAGCTTATGTCCATGTCCCCTTTTAAATCGGCGAACCCTATTCTTTTATACTCTCCCTTGGAACGCTCCACTTCCTTGCCGAAATAATCAATCCTCTCCGCATCGGTTCCGAATCGCACCTGCTCTGACCGGCTCATGATCTCCACTTCCGCCATTCGGTTCCTTATCCACGCTGACAAATTATATGAGGATAACTGTACCTTCTCGTTTGCAGTTTCCTTCAGTGAATCCATTATCCGCTGCTTGGCGGAGCTGTAATTGCTAATTCCTACAACAAACAGGGCCCCTCCGGAAATCAATACAACGACAACCATCATTTTAAAACGCAGCGACAACTCCCTCATCTATCGTCCCCCCATCGCTTCTGCAAATAAAAACTCTTAAGGAGCATTCCTTAAGAGTTAGTTACGTACTTGTACCCTATGCCCCAAACTGTTTTGATTAACTTGGGCTCCTTCGGGTCTTTCTCTATTTTTTTACGGAGGTTGGCAATATGTACATCGATAGATCGATCATTCACAAAAGAATCAATTCCACGAAGTGTATTAATCAATTGATCCCGGGTAAAAACCTTCTCCTTGTTGTTAACCAAAAGCTTCATTAGCTCAAATTCCGAATAAGTCGTTTCTACAAACGTATGATTCACAAAAATGGATCTGCGATCATAATCCAATGTAACCGGATCATTGCCTTCACCTTGCAGCAGAACTGGAACTGAGACCGGATTTGGCTTTAACATTGACTCAGGACTGTTCATTTCTGTCCGGCGAATCATTGCAGCTACCCTAGCTGTAAGCTCCCGCATGCTGAATGGCTTGCATAAGTAGTCGTCCGCCCCGGCAGTTAAAGCATCGATTCTGTCGAGAACCTCCGTTTTCATCGAGACTGCAAGGATCGGTACATGCGAAGTTTTACGGAACTCTTTGCACAGGTCTTTTCCATTGATGTCAGGGAGCACAATATCCATAATGACAATATCCGGAGCAAATTCAGACAATTGCTGAAGCCCTTCCTTGCCATTTACGGCTCTGCGCACCATATAGCCTTCTTCGGACAAATACATCATGGACATTTCGCCGACCATACTATCGTCTTCAATGACTAATACTTTATGCATCCTTTACCACCTGTTTCCGATCGAATGTTAGATGATTATTAAGAATACTCAATCTTTTTTAACAATTATTATGGCATTTAACTTATATTTCACATATATACTATTAAATTGCGTCAATCTTCTACTATAATATACTATATAAAGGAAAAGATCGTCCATATTTCGATAAAAAATTACAGCTGTCCCATTCAGTTCCTCCAAAGCTAAAGCGGTGGCGTAAAGCTTCGCTCATCCCAATGAAAAAAAGACGACTCCAAAATTCAGCAAGTGAATTGGAATCGTCTTTTCTAAATACAGCTAATTAGTTCCATGTAAATTAACGTTAGTTTTTCGGTGCTCGGACGCAGCTCAGGAATTAAATCGCATTTAAATCATCTTGCTATTCCCAGACGCCCCCAGGCCGCCAGGGCACTGCCGACAATTCCAGCATCATCCAGCATCTCAGCTGTTTTTATTGTTAATCTATCCCAATACCCGCTGTACACCGACTGCTTCAATTGCTCTCGCATAGACGCGAACAATCGCTCACCAGCCAAAGCACCGCCGCCGCCAATAACTATAATATCCGGACTGTAGAGCGTTACCGCTGCTGCCAAACCTTTTCCAAGCAGCATTCCCGTATGATTCATCACTTCCACTGCAAGAGGATCGCCTGCATCAAACGCTTTGGATACATCCGCCGCAGTAAGAGCCTCAAGAGAACTATCCTTCAGCCATTCTTGCATAATGCTTACCCGGCCGTTCTCCAGCTGTTCTCTCGCTTGCCTTGCAATTCCGGTGCCTGATACTGCAGTTTCCAAGCAGCCTGTCATGCCACAGCCGCAGCGATAGGAGATTTCGGGCATAAGAATATGACCCAGCTCCCCTGCCATGTAGCCGCCTCCATAATACAGCTGTCCATTATTAATCATCGATGCTGCCAAACCGGTGCCTATCGTAATACCCAATACATGCTCATATCCTCGAGCGGCACCGCAAACAGCTTCACCGTAAACATACATTCTAACATCATTATCTATAAATACAGGGAGGCCAGTCCTCCTGGAGATTTCATCAGCTGTATGTACCTGCGTCCAACGCAGGTTGCCTGCAAATAGGGTAATCCCTTTAATTGGATCAATGAAACCCGGTGTTCCTACCCCAATAACCGATACTTGAGACTTTTCAATTCCAGCTTGCAATACTAAATCCTCGATCATGAGTCCGATTTTATCAAATACATAGCTGCTGCCTTTTGAAGCTTCCGTTGGTTGCTTTATTTTATGAAGCAGCTTCCCCTTAGTATCCACTAAGCCGCAAACAACGTTCGTACCGCCAATATCCATACCAATTAAATAGTTCATCATCAAAGTTCCCCTCCCTATTTCACCAACGGGACCTACCAGAACCACATCCAAGCAATTCCTGCCGGGCCGTTCTCCATCATCGATATTATAGGGGATTCATTTGACATATTCAATCAAATTTATGCTTCTTTCCATCATTTTAGTTACAGCAGCTTTGGTCCTCCGCTTTTTTGGTGCCCAGCGGCTGCACATTTCCCACTATATGTTGGAATGTTCTATTGAATTGCTCCAGTTCAGGCTCCGAAAGTCCGTTTAACCATTGACTAACCAATTCCTTCTCCGACGCCAAAATGTTTTCGAGCACTTCCCGGCCATGCATAGTAATATTTAAGTAAACCACCCTCCGGTCCTCATCATCACGATCTCTTATTAGATAGCCATTTTGGATAAGCTTATCGCATAACAAAGTGACCGCACTTAATGACAAGGATAAGCTCTCCGATAAATGGGTAACCTTGATCGGTCCCTGTCGCTGGATAACTTCCAAAGCTGCAACCTGCGATCCGGAGAAACGTGAATCCACATACCTTCCGTAAACAACCACTTTTCGTAATATCCGTCTAAACACTTGTTGTAATTCCACTTCAATCTGACTGGTATTCATTGTAGAACCTCCTAAACTAAAGCGTTATTTTTGTTAAGCTCAATCAAACTTAATCGGCCGCAACATCCCCTTGCACTAGCACAGATAATAGGGAGTGAACAAAAAAAGCTTATGATACATCCTATCAATAAGAAAAGCTTCTGATCGAAGCCCTTTCGAGGAAGATACTTATAAAGTCTGATATTAACAAAAAAGTGCCTTAGGAATACGGATCCCTAAGGCACTTTATTATGCCTCTATCTTAACTTAGTTCTTCAACGTAGTCAGCAAACGTCTGGCGTCTCCATATGGCGTAGTAACCAATTCATACACTTTAATGGAAATCGGTGATTCCAGTGTATCGGAGGCACTATCAAACATGACGGATTGATTACCGCTCATCAAGCGGCTATCGCCTGAAAGTGAATACGTTTTGGAACCCAAGCGTTTGCCATCCGGTCCTTCCAATTGGAATAGCAACTTCGGATTAGCTGGATCAGCCAGCACCGCATCCGTAGTTTTAATATCGAGACCCATCTCCAGCTTGTAGGTATATCCGTAGCTGTTGGTAACCGCATTTTTCGCAGCATAGTTGGTGATATTATAGCTATCCATTTTCACTTGGTAAGGATAGAATGAGAACTCGTTACCTGTAGATGTCAATGCACTCAACGTTACATTAACCTGTGCAATAGGCGTTTTGTAGGTCGGCTGTGCTTGCTGAGCCGGCGTTGCTTGAGCTGGCTGTTGCTGTGCTTGTGAGCCAGATTGAGTTTGTGAGCCAGCCGAAGCCTGTTGTCCTTGCTGTTCAAGCAAACGCAATGTGAATTGATTAGCATTTTCCGAACTTGGAACGGTGAAAGCGTACATTTGCACAGCACCCATGCCCGGAAGCACGTCGTTTACAGATGTGGTGCTTTGGACACCGTTATAATTAACCCCATTACTTGAGACGATGTCTGCCCCGAGCTTAGGAACAGGAATTAAGCTGCCGCTTTTATTAGTAAACTTGATTTTGGCTACAGCTGTTTTATAGTCTCTTCCATCATTTTCAAACCATTCAATGTTTTGCAAAGCTACTTCCATTTGTGGATTGACCGCTTTACTTAAAGAATCAACCGCAATCGGCTTGCCTAATACATACGTTGGCAATGCGGTTTGGGTTTCAGAAGCTGTCGGTAATTTGAAACCGATCCTGCCAGTGAAATATTGAACGGGTGCAGTCGCACCTTGTTTCAGGAAGTTATGAGATGACAGAACGTAGAAAGCATTCAGCTGTGTGTCCGGTTCCGTTGTAATGGCAAAATTAATATATTTCTGTTCCCCCGGATTTAAAATAACGGAAGATTGCTCTACTCTTGTACCGATAAATGAACGCCCCGAAGCTTGCCCGCTCAAAGTAAAGCTAGGAACCGTTGCAGCATAGCTGGCCGGGTTCTCCACTTTTACCTGCACAATGTAAGTTGGCGCTTGCCCCGTAAACTGTTTGGTCATATTAGTTGCAGTATACTTAAGCGGTGAATTCTCACCAGGAATAGTGAAGGTAACGCCCCAATTTCCCAATAATGCAGGATCCTGGATAGTTGCTTCAGAACCACGCCATACGAATGATTCAACTGAAGCATCCGCCAGCAATGTTTCCTTCTTCGGATACACTTGATCATCCACATCGACCCATAACAGATCAGTTAAATTAAAGTCAGCAATTTTATCAATTTCTGACATATAGCTTAACTCCACAGTGCTTTGCGGCTCAATAGAACGGACATTATCCGTACTTGCCTTCAATGTATACACCGTTCCATCGGAGGCTTTAACACGAAGCTCATAATCCGGGATACGAACAGTTGAGCCTGAGGTGTTGCTTAACTTAACAGCAGCTCCGAACCTCCAGCCGCTGGCTGTTTTTTCTTGCAATAATCCCTTGGGCTGAGCCTGTACGTTGTTCGTCAAAGTATAGCTCGGCATTTCCCCTGTTGATAGTTGTACGGAGTTAGACGGTGTTGATGGCGCTGACGGTTTTACAACAATAGATCCTGGAATGTATTGCTGCTTCGCTTCATACGAAGAGGTAACCAACTGTTCACGGGTTGCTGCCGTTTTTCCTTCAAACATGCCGTCAGCATCATTTTCCATAAGCTTTAATTGATTGGCAAGAGCAGCATAGCCTTTGGCCCAATCGGATACGGTGTTATCATTTACGCCCTGAGCGGCTTTCGCTTCGGCGTCCTTGCTTAAACCACGGATCAAGAACGCAGCAAGCTGCTCCTTGGTTACTTCTCCGGAAGGATTATAAGAATTAGCGCCGTAGCCATCGGTGAGATTAGCATTTTTAAGCGACTCAATGTATGGAAGTGCGTAACCGTTAGCCGGATCGTCTGCACTCACATCATTGAAGCTGGATGATTTCAGAGACGCATCCACAGGCAAGCCGAAGACCAAGGCTGCAACCTTCGCGAATTGCGCCCGATTCATTTTATCTTTTAAACCAAAGTTGCCCTCTCCGACTCCATCAAATATGCCTGCTGAAATCATGGCATCGAATTTGATTTTGGACGCAGCATCCAGGTTGTTCAAATCGTAAAAATCAGCTGAAGACTTTGCAGTAGCCGCGCCTAGAGCGACGGATGAAAACATAGAAAATGCCATTGCTGCACTCAGTATTATAGGCAGACTTTTCTTCATTAGAGTATTCCCCCATATAAATCAAATATTAGACCAATCTAATCCTTTACGCCTCTACCGTTTCTGCGACCTTTACAGGTCGACCCGCCACCGCAGGTGCTGCCGCCTCTTCGGAAACCGGAGCAGGCTGCTCAGCCGGCTGTTCTTTTTTCTTTTTTTTCGAGCGCAATAAAAACACTAAAGGTATACATATGAATGCTGGTAATGCAGAAATATAGAAAGTGTCGGCTATGGAACGGACCATCGCCTCTTTTTGCATAAGGCCTGCCAAATACATAGCCGCCCCTCCGCTTGCTGTAGCCGCATCTACTCCACCCTGGGCCAGAGCCCCGGTAATCGCAGACATATACTGGGAAGCAGGCTCTGAAGTAGAAGGAACATTCTCAGAAATACGGAAATAATGCAAATATTGTCGGCTGCTCATAATAGTTGTTAGTACAGCAATCCCCATGGACGCCATAACCTGGCGGAACACATTCGAGAGTGGAGAAGCATCCTGAATCTGTTCTTTAGGAATGTCAGCCATACCAACGGTGGAAATCGGCATCATACAAAGTCCGATTCCGAAGCCTCTAATCGTAAGCACCACGTTAATCCACAAGTGGGATGTATCGGCTGTTAACGAATGCAGCTCATAAGTAGTTACCCCAAGTATAAGCAAACCAATCACTGATATCGGTACAATTCCGAGTTTCTCCACGAGCTTGCCGCTGATTGGCATCATGAGCGCCATTGCGACAGATTGAGGGAGCAGCAGGATCCCTGCATCCAATGCCGTCATGTTCTGTACATTTTGCAAATAAATTGGCATAAGGAAGGTTCCGCCCATCATCGCCATCATGATAAGACCTGCTGTCAGCACGCTCGCCGAAAATTTAATATCCTTGAATATTTTTAAGTTCAAAAGCGGCGATTTTGTCGTAAGCTCTACCCACAATAATAAAGCCAAACTGACTACCGATATAAAAAACAAGCTAACGATATACAAAGACGTCCAGCCTTCGGTTTGCCCTTTACTCAATGCAAGGAGAAGCGTCCCGAAAAAAGTTACGGAAAATACGGCGCCCCATACATCGAATTTTAAATTTTTGTTTACCGGCGACTCCTTCAGCAAGAAGAAGCAAGCAACAGCCGCTATTACACCAATAGGCACATTAAGCAAAAATAAAGTTCTCCAGCTGTAGTATTGGATGAGATATCCGCCTAAGGTCGGTCCCAATGCGGGTGCAACCATGGCTGCTACCCCCCAGATCCCCATTGCCAGCCCAATCTGCTTGCGAGGCACTATCGTATAAATTACCGCCATGCCGACCGGCATAATAAAACCGCCCGTTAACCCTTGAAAAATACGGAAGGCAATCAAGCTGGAATCATTCCAGGCTAATCCGCATAATAAGGAGCCAATCGTAAACCCTATTACTGACCATACCAGTACCTTCTTACTGCCCAATCGTGTTGCAAGAAAGCCGCTTGCGGGAATAACAACAGCTGAAGCCAGCATAAACCCGGTTACAACCCACTGAATTGTACTCGTCGGTACACCAAATACGGTAGACAGCTTGGGAAGGGCTACATTCACCAAGCTGCTGCTTAATACAGATACGAAAGTACCTAGAATAATAGCTACAAGAGGAAGCCAAAAGCTCGGCTCCTTATGTTCTTCAGCCGGAATTCCGGGAGCGGCCGTTTTTTGAGAATCATCAGACACACCATCGCCCCCTATTCGACTTTCACTGTGCTGCCATCCGTTAGAGCATCCGTTGGATTAATAATAATTTGTTGTCCAGCTTTCACGCTTGCGTTATCCTGCAAATACACCCAGTCCTGATTTTTATCCTGAGTCGTAACCTCAACTGCCTTGGCCGTTTTGTCTTGAATCATATAGATGTAATTTTTGTTGTCTTTTTTGACTAGTGCAGCCTTAGGTATTTCCATTCGGTTTTGTCCTGCTTCCTTCATATGAACCTCAGCCATCATCCCTGCCAGAATCAAGCCATCCTTGTTATCGACGGTTACTTTAACCGGGAAAGTGCTGCTGTTCGCGTTGGATACAGGGCTAACGAAATTCAGCTTGCCTGCAAAAGACCTATCCGGCAAATTGCTGATCTTAACATCAACATCCGCTCCACTTTTTAGCTTGCCGATCAGTGAATCTGGAACGCTAAGCTCTATTTGCACTTGATCCATCTTTACAAGATTGAGCAGTGTGACGCCAGGCTGAGCCATCTCTCCAGGCTGGATGCTGCGTTTAACAATGATCCCATCCATTGGAGCTGTAATGGCAGCATTGTTAAATGCGCTGGATGCAAGCTCCAAGCCTGCGTTCAGACGGTTCACTTCAGCCTGCAAAGCTTCTACAGTATTACCTGTAGGCCCGCTGCGTGCCAGGTCAAGCTTTGCTTTGGCTGCCGTTACTTGTGCGGCTGACGACTGCAGCTGCGCTTGTGCTTGATCATAAGCGGATTTGGCTTTGTCAAACTCGAAGGTACCTTTATCCATATCGTCTTTCGATACTGTAGAACTACTTTCGTACATGTTTCTTAAACGATTATAATTTTTTTGTGCCAGATCAAAAGCCGATTTAGCTGTGTCCGTTGCTGCTTGAATTTGGTCATTAGCAGCTTTTGCACTTTGTACAGCACTTTCCAAGCCTTGAATTTCCTGGCTTCTCGCCCCTGCCTGTGTATCAGCCAGCTTAGCTTGAGCGGCAATCACTCCCGATTCAGCCTGCTTTAATTGCTGTGACAAGTCATCGGTTTCCAGTTGCACAAGCACATCGCCTTTTTTCACGACAGAGCCTTCATTAACCTTAACATCCAGAACCTTGCCTGAAGCTTTGGAGACAACCTTCACTTCCTGGTCTGGTATAACTTTACCGCTTAGTCCGGATTCGTTTGTTTGTCCAAGCTTGATTGCCTTAACAGAAATGGCTTGTGCCGCGTTAGCTTGCGGTGAAACAGCTGCTCCGCATGCCGGTAAAACCATAACTGCACATAATGAAAGGATCACAGGGATCCATGTCAATTGTTTTCTTCTCATGGTATATGTCCCCTAGCCTTTTAAATGAATTTTTATAGTTGTGCTCATACCTGGAGCTAATGAT
Organism: Paenibacillus radicis (ex Xue et al. 2023); assembly: GCF_024722015.1. Lineage (GTDB taxonomy): Bacteria > Bacillota > Bacilli > Paenibacillales > NBRC-103111 > Paenibacillus_S. The sequence goes on from NZ_JANQBD010000001.1 coordinate 167,807, forward strand.
AGCCCTTGTTGATCATCAATCGATATTTTGATCGGAATACGTTGGGTCACTTTTGTAAAGTTGCCGCTAGTATTCGTTGCTGGAAGCAATGAGAAAGTAGCAGCCGTAGCTTCGCCAATTTCCTTTACCTTACCGACTAACGTGCTGCCTGAAAAAGTGTCCACCGTAAATTCAACCGTCTGTCCAACGCTTACCCGATGAATGTCGCCTTCTTCAATGTTAGCTGTAATGTAAAGATCCTTCTTATTTACAACCATGGCAATCGTCTGTCCCGGGGATACCACTTCTCCTGCTTTCGCCATCGTTTTGATGACTGTCCCGCTAATCGGTGAGCGAAGAGCAGCTTGATCCAGAAGGCTGGTTGACAGGTTCGTGTTATCTTGCTGACCAACAATTTGATCCGAAATTACAGTATCGCCCTCTGCGACCTGTAGGGAAGTCATTTTAGCGGAAATACGAGGCATAACTCGATAAATATCACCGGCAATCCTAGAATCCTCTGATTTAATGTAATAGTGCGATTGGTACCAGAAGGAGTAACCTCCACCTATGGCTCCAAGCAATGCGATCCCAAGGATCAAATACAATACTGGTTTCCTTTTCATAGCTTTTCCTCAACCTTCTTTTCCAAATAAGTAGTTAGTAATGCCAGTGAATGAATAATAGTATCAAGCTCTTGTTCAGAAAGATCCGACAGCATCTTTTCATAAAAGCTTTCTTGAAAAAAATGAAGCTTCTCTTTTAACAAATCAAATTTATCCGTCTTGCTTATCCAAACAATACGACGATCCGCTTCATCACGAACTCTTTCAATCCATCCATCTCTCTCCAACCGGTCTATAATTCCTGATACTGTGCTATAAGACAGCGCTGTGTGCTCTGAAATTTGTCCAATCGTTTTACGTTCCAGATACACAGTGCCCAGCGTCATGATCTGTGGATTCGTAAGACCAAGTTCCTTTAAATCTTCTTTCATTGTAAGATTGAAAATTTTCGTTAGCTTTCGTATCGAATGTCCGATTTCCATTGCGCGACTCATTACACTCAACCCCCTAATTATTTCGTAAGCGAAATATCAATACAAAAAAATATATCATATGTCAGAAGGCTGAACAATAACTATGCGATAAATCGGCCAAAATCACCCTTTCTTTGAATTGTAAAAAATCATTTGATCACTTTATATTTCGTATAAGAAATATTCATACACGAAATAATATCACGTTTCGAACTATTTGAAAAGTGATTTTTACTTTTTGTTGGAAAAATAAAAAGAAGCCAATCTATATCACAGATGGCTTCCGCATTATTTCTATTAAGCTAATGAACCGATAGCTATCCAGTTAACAACTCCTTGCAGCTCCGGTGAATATTTGCTTCTGACTATTGTAAGCGTTGCACTGGCTTCTTGTTTATCTTCTATTATAGCGTAACAAGCTTCCTGATTCGTTGTTGCTACAAGCACATAATCTGTATTGGCAAATAAACTGTCGAAAATAATAGTTAGCTTAACTGCTTCTTCTTCAAGCCGGAGCTGGAAGGATGAGAGTCCAAATTGTTGAATAGTTGCCGCTGCATGGGACGTCTGGACCGGTTGGAACGATATGTGAGCCGGGGTAACCTCCTCTTGCGCAATATGCATGGTTTCCTCAGACTCAGGCTGAAGTTCTGTTTCACCGACTGATTCCAAGGACAAATCATTATGAGCTTGCTCTGGAACTGGCACGGCTGCCACTACCGTTGCTGTTTGGAGCTGAGCCTGCAGCCTGAAATCCAAATGAAGAATCGATATGCTGCCTGGCAGCAGGTGATAGCCAGATATTGACTCCTGCTTCACATGCAAACCATCAATGGAGTCACTGCTCAAATGCTCGCCGCTCACCGCACCTATCGCGATGTGCTCCGCCTCTATCGCTCCTGCAGCCAATTTTGCTCCCGTCACCGCCTGCTCTGCCAGCTGCGCAGTACCGATGGCTTCTGCAGCCACTTGTTTTCTTCGCACCGCACCTGGCGCGATGTGCACCGCTTCTACAGCGTCTGCCGCCAGCTGTGCTCCCGTCACGGCCTGCTCTGCCAGCTGCTCCGTTCCGATCGCCTCTGCAGCTATATGCTTGCTCCGCACCGCCGCTGGTGCAATGTTCACTGCTTCCACGGCGTCTTTCGCCAGCTTCGCTCCCGTCACCGACTGCTCTGCCAGCTGCTCCGTTCCTATCGCTTCTTCCGCGATATGCAAGCTTTGCACCGCTCCTTCGGCTATATGCTCTGCTTCCACCGCTCCAATAACCAGCTTCGCTCCTGTCACCGACTGCTCTGCCAGCTGCTCCGTTCCTATCGCTTCTTCCGCGATATGCAAGCTTTGCACCACTCCTTCGGCTATATGCTCTGCCTCTACGGATCCTATGGCAAGCTTCGCTCCCGTCACCGACTGCTCTGCCAACTGCTCTGCTCCTATCGCTTCTTCCGCTATATGCAAGCTTCGCACCGCGCCTTCGGCAATATGCGCTGCCTCTACGGATCCTATGGCAAGCTTTGCTGCCGTCACCGCCTGCTCTGCCAGCTGCTCTGCTCCTATCGCTTCTTCCGCTATATGCAAGCCTTGCACCGCGCCTTCCGCAATGTGGAACGCCTCTACGGATCCTACGGCGAGCTTCGCTGCCGTCACAGACTGCTCCGCCAGCTGCTCCGTTCCTATCGCCTCCGCGGCCACCTGCTCACCTCGCACCGCTCCTTCGGCAATGTGGAACGCCTCTACAGCTCCTGCCGCAAGCTTAGCTCCCGTCACCGCTTGCTCTGCCAACTGCTCCGTTCCGATCGCTTCCGCGGCCACCTGCTCGCCTCGCACCGCTCCTTCGGCAATGTGGAACGCCTCTACAGCTCCTGCCGCAAGCTTAGCTCCCGTCACCGCCTGCTCCGCCAGCTGCTCCGTTCCGATCGCTTCCGCGGCCACCTGCTCGCCTCGCACCGCTCCTTCGGCAATATGCTCCGTCTCCACTGCGCCAACGGCAAGCTTCGCTCCTGTCACCGACTCCTTCGCCAGCTGTGCCGTACCTATCGCTTCAGCCGCTACCTGCTTGCTTCGCACCGCGCTTGGTGCAATATGCACCGCTTCCACTGCTCCTATGGCGAGCTTCGCTCCTGTCACAGCATGCATAGCCAGCTGTGCCGTGTCTATTGCCTCTGCGGCTACCTGTTCGCTTCGCACCGCTCCTTCAGCGATGTGGATAGCCGCTACAGCTCCTACGGCAAGCTTTGCTCCCGTCACAGCTTGCTCCGCCAGCTGTGACGTGCCTATTGCTTCGGCCCCCACATGCTCGCCTTGCACCACACCTTCGGCAATATGCTCGGAAGCTACTGCTCCTATGGCAAGCTTCGCTCCCGTCACCGACTGCTCTGCCAACTGATCGGTTCCTATTGCTTCTGCCGCTACCTGCTTGCTTCGCACTGCGCCTTCTGCTATGTGCTCTGCCTCCACAGCTTCCACTGCCAGTTTTGCTCCCGTCACCGCCTGCTCCGCCAACTGATCGGTTCCTACCGCTTCCGCGGCTATCTGCTTGTTTCGCACTGCGCCTGATGCAATATGTCCCGTCTCCACAGCTTCTGCCGCAAGCTTCGCTCCTGTCACTGATTGTTCCGCCAGCTGAGCTGTACCTACCGCTTCCGCCGCTATCTGCTTGCTTCGCACCGCGCCTGGTGCGATGTGCCATGCTTCAATCGTTCCTACGGCCAGCTTAGCTCCCGTCACAGCTTGCTCCGTAAGATGCCATGTGCCTATCGCCTCCGCGGCCACCTGCTCACCTCGCACCGCGCCAATGGCTATATGCTCTGCCTCTACAGTGCCTGCAGCAAGCTTTGCCCCCGTAACGGCCTGATCCGCCAGCTGCGCTGTACCTATTGCTTCGGCCGCCACATGCTCGCCTTGCACAGTTCCTGAAGCGATATGCTTTGCTTCTACCGCTCCTGCTGCCAGTTTAGCTCCTGTCACCGATTGTTCTACCAGCTGCGCTGTCCCTATTGCTAGTGCCGCCACCTGCTCGATCCGCACTGCGCCAGGAGCAATGTGCTCTGCTTCTACCGCCGATGCGGCCAGTTTCGCTCCCGTCACCGATTGCTCTGCCAGCTGCGCTGTTCCTATGGCCTTAGCTGCCAATTGCTCGCTTCGAACGGCGCCTTGAGCGATATGCTCAGTCACTACCGCTCCAGCAGCCAGCTTCGCCCCGGTTACAGCTCGCTCTGACAAATGATCGGCGCCTATCGCTCCGGGTGCTAGATGCACCGAGTCAACTGCGCCTATAGCGAGCTGGTTAGACTGCACTGCCGCTGCCGCTATTTGCGCCGTTTTTACAGCCCCATCGGCGAGCTTCTCAGAAGTCACTGCGCCGTTGGCAATCTTTTCACTGCTTACCGCATCCGAAGCCAAGTGAATGCCCTGTACCGCACCCTTTGCTAAATGTGCAGATTGCACCGCGCCTTCTGTTAAATGCTCAGCAAGCACCGCTTTGCGTCCGAGCTTGTCGCTTGTCACACTTGCTTGTGCCAACTTAGCTGAAGTGATTGCCAAATTGGTCATCTTATCGGTAGATACCGATTCACTAGCCAGCTTCGATGTGGTCACACTCTGATTTGAAAGCGCGCTTGACAATACGGCCCCATCTTGAATGTGCTGCTGCTGAATCAAACCTAATGCCAGCTTCTCAGAAGTCACAGCACGGTCCTGCAGCTTAGCTGTTACGACCGATTGCTCCTGCAAATGCTCCTTCCCTACTATGAGTGGACTGAGATGTGCGGAAAGTATCGCTTTTTCACCTATATGACTGCTTGATACAGACGCGGCAGACAAATGCTCAGCGGTTACCGCTTTCTTCACAATCTTCGTTGAAGTGACTGATAGATCAGCCAGTTTAGCAGAAGTTACAGCTGCTTCTCCAAGCTGTTGAGTATTCACACTTTGCGCGGCAAGCTTACTTATTGTTACTGCTCCTTCGGCCAAATGGCGTGTTTCCACATTATGCTGTTGGATATGCCGCTTCTCTATAGTCCCTTCCTGCAAATGCACACCATTAACTGAATGCTTTGCCAGCTTCTCTAAAGTTACAGAGCCATCCTTAATATGTTCTGAAAGAACCGAATCACCTGTTAAATGCCCGGCTGTAATTTGCTTGCCTGCAATATTTTCGCTGCGTATGATCCCATCCGTTAAATGCTCATGCAAAATCACCTTGGACTTCAAATGCACAGGCCCAATGCTCCAAGGAGCCAGCTTCTCTTCAGTAACTGCATGGTTTCCGAGCTTCTGAGAGGAGACCTCGCCATCGGCTATTTTATCAGCCGTTACCGAGCGATCGCGCAGCTTCTCTCCAGTTACAGATGAATCAGCGAGCTTAGCTGTATTCACGACATAGTTAGCCAAATGTACAGTTTGAATCGTACCGCTTTTTATTTTCTCCGAAGTAATAGACTGATTTTGAATCAGCTCGCCGGTAATTACTTCCTCTGCCAAATGCTTTGTATGAATCGATTTCTCAGCTATTTTCATGGCATCAATTGTTTTATCCGCCATCTTATCCGATGTAATGCTATTATCTTGGAGCTTACCTCCGCTAATTGTCCGCTCTTGAATTTTATCCCCAGTAATGGCATAAGGAGCGATATGCTCCTCTGTCACCGATTGCAGTCCAAGCTTCTGCTGCGTAACACTTCGATCTCCCAGCTTAGCGGATGTCACAGCGTAATCACTCAATTCTTCCGTGCTGATAGTACCCCGCTTTAATTTGCTGCTTTCGATGGTGTTATGAGCTATCTTCTCATTTGTAACCGACGCATCTGCAAGATCGTCCGTGTAAATTACTGCCATTCCTTCAGCATTTGATTTACGCTCCTGAATTACGGGCTGAATCAAAACTGGACGCAGCTGCACAGTATTTGAAGCTGTATCCTCCTTAACCGGCAGCTCCAGCTTGCTGATCGTTACCCCGCTGTTTTCATTTTGCAATTTTCTTTCATTTTCCTTAGCTTGAATATCATCCAACCATTTTAATTCATTAATATAAGCGCCTGTGCGTTTGCTGCGCAACGGGCCGCCCTTACCAGTACTTCGGCTGCTTCGCTTCCTCATCCTGCTTTTCCTCCCATAATTGGTATACCCCAATTAAACATTTTTTCAGAGCTTCAGGAGCCCTAAGTAGTCATATGTAACATATGCATTCACCCAGAAGGAAGTTATCGTCATCCAGCAAAATAGGCACTAACACAGCAAATTTAAAGCCCTTTATATTTACAAGTTATTTGTGGTCCTATCCTATGCCTTTACAACAAAAAAAGAGCCTCGGCAGAGGCTCTCGTAACTTATCATACTCCCATACATTCAGAAGTTTGACTTTTTTCACTCTTATACAAAAAACGCAATTCCCATCAAAGCTGAAACTGACAATATGATTAACGGGTGCATACGATATTTTACAATTCCAATCACTGCAAAAACAAAAATCGCAAGTGTAGCTAGCGTATGGATGTTTATACCCAACAAAGGTTGTCCATTTATACCCATTCGAATCGCAGCGTACAAGATCAAAGCCGTCACAATAGGCTTTAAACCGTAAAGCACTACCTGCACCCAGCGCTCCCTGCCGGCTTTAAACAAGAAGCTCGCAACAGCAATTACAACAAGCACTGAAGGTAGTATCATACCTCCAACAGCTGCCACTGCCCCAACGATACCCGTAGTTTTATAGCCAACCATTATCGCGATATTGGTCGCTATTGGCCCAGGCGACATACCAGCCAATGATACAGCCTGTGTATAATCATTTAAGGTCATCCATTGCTGCTGTAAAACCTCACGTTCGATGATGCTTAGTATGGCATAGCCTCCACCAAAAGAAAGAAGTCCAACTTTGAAAAAAGTCCAAAACAACGTAACTAACATAGCGCCTCCCCCTCCCTAATCGAAACTAGATTCCGTCACCCCAAATGTACTGCCCTGCTAGAATCGGGTTTTGTCCGGAGGTTGGCTTCTTGTCAGCCTTAATTTCTTTGGTTACTAAAGTCCCGAGCTTCTGCTGCCATTTATATATCGCAATACCAAGAAGAGTGCCAATAAGCAGCAGCAAAGCAGGATGGATATTGGAGAACAGCAAGGCACACAATGAACCTATTACAATAAACAGTGTACTTTTATCATAGATAGCTGATCTCCACATCCTCCAACCAGCAATTGCTATAAAAGCCACAACGGCTGCATGTATTCCTTCAAACGCAGCCGTCACCTTAGGCATATTTTGAACAGCCGAATAACCTATAGTCAATGCGAGCATAATTATAAAATTAGGCAATGAAATTCCCAGTACAGCCGCTATCGCACCTCTCAGACCTGCGAGTCTGTAGCCTGTTAATGTAGAAGCATTAACACCGATGCCTCCTGGTGATGAGCCTGCAATAGACAATACATCGCTCATTTCATCCTCATCCATCCATTGGCGGTTTTCGACAATCTCTTTTTCAATAGCCGGAATCATCGCATAGCCTCCACCAAAGGAGACAGGACTAATTTTGCAAAATGACCAAAAGATATGCCAGAGTAAAGTTGTATGTTTTTCCGTTATGTTCATGTTCAGCATCCCCTGTCTTCTCGCTCTATGTCCATTATAACTGACTTTATTCCTTTTTGGAATAAACTTTAGTATAAATCTTTTTGATTCCTACTAAAAGCATCAATTATAAGTGGGATATAGGTCTATATACAGCGGAATACTATGAATAATCTAATACTTTATTTCATTGTTACATTTAAGACTCTGTTTTATATAAATTCAAAAACCGTTCCGCTGTTTTTTCCCAAGTAAAATGCTCTTGAACCCTAAGTTCACTTTGTGCCCCCATCAATTCAACCTGTCCAGACTGAGTCAATAAGTTAATAATCCAGAGTGCCAATTCATCCTGTAGCCTAGAAGCATCAACCAAATAGCCTGTATTTCCATGCTCGATGATTTCCTTCATGCCTCCTGCTCTCGTTGCTACTACAGGGACTCCGGTAGCCATCGCCTCCACATTAACCAGTCCGAACGCTTCGTTTATATGAGAAGGAACTACAAGCACATCAGCCAAACGGAACCATTCAGGTATTTCAGAATGCGGAACGTATGGAATGAAACGGACATTGTCGCGCATTTTCCTTCCAATTCGGTGCAGCTGCTTTACATAGGGCGTAACACGGTCCGAACCATAAAAAGCGCTCCCCACGACTATAAGCATGACATCGGGTATATGCGTAATAATTTGCGGCATTGCCTGAAGCAGGTGATGAACTCCTTTAATACCAATCAAACGACCCACATACAGAACTACCTTTTTACCCTCAATGCCACGCAGCTTAAACGATTCCTGCCTAAGCGCAGCCCCTTTCTCCGACCACCGTGAGATGAACTTCTTCGGGTCCACCCCAAGATGGTTCACTCTAATCTTTCCTTTAGCTTGTGGGACCATACGAATTACCTGCTCTTTTAAAAAATGGCTATTGACGATGATGCGATCAGCAGCAGCCAGACACACCTTTAGTTCAGCCCGTTTGATATGCCGCTTTGAAATAAAAGTAATTGAATGGAGAACAAGCCAAATTTTCGCTTTCGGATGTGTTCGTCTCAAATAGCGTACAAACCGTGGCCTGTTTTCCACTTGAATGAGCTTAAGATCACGTTTGTATTGTATAAGTTTACGGCTTACATTGCGGATATAGGCTTGCGGAGAGGGTCTGGGAACCCTGACATAACATACTCCCCGACGTGTTTCCAGTAACGGTCTTTTTCGGCCGCCGGTTCTTCCAAAAACAACAGGTCTTACTTCGCCGACTAAATGCGGTGCTACGTGCTCTACAACCAATTCAACGGAGCTGCTCATTGCCGAAGGAATAACGAATGATCCCGGTGTAACAATCGCCACAAAGGGTAATTTCATGCTGCTGCCTCCTTCATCAGGAATGAATTACTGCTTGTGCTAATGTATTCATTCCTGTGGCCGGCTGGAACACTTTGACTCTCTCCAACTCCTCAATTAGAATAGGCCTGCCCCCAATTTTAGAGACAGGCATCACGGGAATCAATTTTACGCCGAGGGCTCATTTGCGAGCCCCCTCGCCTTCACTCCTTCGTATGCCATGCATTCCATCGTATGGTCATTGACCATACCTGTAGCTTGCATATATGCATAACAAATCGTCGAGCCGACGAATTTGAACCCTCGCTTCTTTAAATCCTTGCTCATTGCATCGGATTCAGGGGTACTTGCCGGAACCTCGGCCAAAGTCCGCCGGCTGTTGCAAAGCGGCTTCCCACCGATAAACCTCCAGATGTACGCGTCAAAGCTGCCGAACTCCTCCTGCACTCTCAGGAAAGCTTGTGCGTTCGTAATCGCAGCCTGTACCTTTAAACGGTTGCGAATAATGCCTGGATTCGCCAATAACTCCGCCGCTTTAGCCTCGTCGTAAACAGCTACTATTTGTGGATCAAATCCGTCAAAAGCTTGTCTGTAACTTTCACGCTTCTTTAAAACCGTATACCAACTTAAACCCGCCTGCGCCCCCTCCAGCACCAGCAGCTCGAATAACTTATGCTCATCATGAACAGGAACACCCCATTCATGGTCATGATAACTCATATATAGCGGATCTTCATTGACCCAACCGCACCGTATCTGTTCCATAGTAACCGTCCTCTTTCATTATAATGTAATAATAGAAGTATATCATAGACATAATCTGTCGCAGAATGAGAGGATTTCATCTATAATCAAGCTAGCTCTTATCCTTTTCCTAATCCTTTTTTCTTTCAGGAGACATTCATAATGACAATCCTTTTACTCGTATTAATGGCTGCATCCATCACACTTTTTATTACCAAAGCCAAAAACCCTTCCGCCTATTGGATGGCTCTCGTACTGTTAGGCTGGTTCATCAGCATGTCCGGACTTGTTTTGTTTATAGCTAAATATGGAGGCTTCTATTACAAGGTTAATATTGTGCTATTTTTTAACGATTCGATTCGTAACTTGCTCTTGCACTCACCAGTTACTATCGAAGCTATCAGCAGGATGATTACGATAGGCAGATCTTTATTTATATTCAGCCTTATTGGACTATCTGTAACCCTGTTTTATTATCGGCCTTTCCTGAAAATATGGAAGATTTATGCGTTTAACTCGATTCTGCCTTTACTCAACATTTTGTTCTATGATCCGGTTATTTACAAATGGGCGCTTAGCGTTTTGGACCGCGATCAAACCTACATCATCGGTTGGGTTACTAGAGGCTGGTTGGTTATTTCCACTTTGGCAGCGCTTTTTTTTATGGTTTGGCGCTACAAGCGGATCACGATCCACTGGTTCAAAAGCCAAGTCAAGTATACCTTGCTCGGGGTGCTTGCCCTTGTCCTGTTTTATTTTTATTTAGGTTTTATGGGACCGCTGCAAGTGTTTGATGTCCGTACCTACTATGTGCTTTACTCCGATTTCTCCAACTTCAACCCTCCATTAACCTTGGTTGAATGGTATTTGAGCATTGGCTTTACAGGCATTTTGTCGATCATCAGCATTTTATCCATCTGGAAATATACGGAGGTAGAGAAAAAACTGGGAAAGCTCGACCTCCAACTCGAACGCAAGCTATCAACCGCCGATATGGGGACCAAGGTATTCACGCATGCGATCAAAAACCAACTGCTAATGATGCAAATTTTATTGCAGCGAACGGATGAGCTTTTACATACGGAGAGCCCTCCATTACAGTCTGCCAGTGCAATTGAAGCCAATGTAAACAAGGTTTCCGGTATTGTTAGCGAGACCCTGCAGCGGCTTGACCAGCTCTACAACTCTTTTAAAACAACCTATCTTCAATTAAAACCGGTCGATGTTCACGAGCTTTTGCAGCATACCTTGGATAAGTTTAAAGCCATTCCCGAGCATGTTACATTGATTAACGACTTTCCGCAGGGACATCCCGTTATACTTGCAGATCAAGAGCATCTAACAGAAACCATTTATAATATTATGATCAATGCGATTGAAGCGATAGATAAGGAAACAACAGGGATAGTTTCTATTCATTCATACTTGGAGGATGACTGGCTCATTATCAAAATTGAGGATAACGGCTCAGGTATTGCCCAGGATCAGATTGAGCAAATTTTCGACCCCTTTTATACGAATAAAAATACAACTAAAAACTGGGGTGTCGGTCTGTCATATGCCAAGCAGATTGTAAAAGGTCATTTTGGTGATATTCATGTTCAAAGCAAACCAGGAGTGGGAAGTACTTTTCAATTGCTGCTTCCGGTCTATATTAAAGACGAGCTGAATACAAATTAGGAGGAAATTCGGGATGGAGAGCAGCAGAATACGCGTTTTAGTTGCAGAGGATTTAGAGGTGCTGCGCGAGCATTTTTGCCAATTGGTAAAAAAAGAGGCGGACTTTGAACTCGTGGGTCAAGCCTCAAGCGGGAAAGAGGCTTACGCCATCGCAAGTATAGAGCCATTGGACGTCATTCTGATGGATATTGAAATGGATGTGAAGCATGATGGGATCATCGCTGCCAAGCGGATCTTGGATGAGTTCCCGCACATACGTATCGTTTTTTTAACCGTTCATGAGGATGATGAAACTGTATTCGGCGCCTTTGAAGCCGGTGCAATCGACTACGTACTGAAAACTGCAGCCAGCTCAGAAATTATGAAAAGTATTCGTATGGCCCGAGACGGGATTTCTCCAATTCGTCCCGAAATAGCTTATAAAATTCGCAATGAATTTACCCGAATACGGAAAAATCAGGCCAATATGTTTGACGCCATGAGTATCCTCTCCCAGCTAACGCCAACAGAAATGGAAATTATTGAGCTGCTGCTCAAGGATCAAAAAGTGCAAGAAATAGCCCAAACGAGACAAGTCGAGCTCTCCACAATCAAATCACAAATTAATGTCATACTCAAAAAGTTTCATAAAAAGCGCTCTAAGGAAGTAGTCAAACTACTTCAAGAGCTTAACGTTACCCATCTGTTTCATAAAATTAAACGAGATCAATAAGCAGCCTAGTAGTCATAAAAAGATAGCTCTTACGTTGTGTTAAATGCACAAAGAAAGAGCTATTTTTCCATTCCATATTTTAACTACCTTTATTTAACTACTTTTAAAAACGGAGCCGGACTAACAAAAGTGTCACCTTTGACGACTTCGGTCAATTTGCCGTTTTCAACAAACAATTTCTCTAGATTCTCGTACCACTTAATCACTGTACCATCCTTGAAATAATCGACTTGCTTTTTCGATTCAATCCATTCTGTTGTATCCACTTGTACCTTGAGGGAATCCTCAGGAACCTGCGTGTATTTAGCAGTCAGCTTGATCGTTTCTTCGATATTTTTGATGCGATAATCATTGGCTTTAACCCATGCTGCAAGGAACTTTTCGACCAACTCAGGCTTTTCCTTCAAAAACTTAGGATTGACCACCCAGCTTTGCGGGAATACGTATTCAGGAAAGAACATCTTGTTATCGCCTAACTTCACAATGTTGTCCTTGCCAACTTGCTTCTCTATCTCAGATGTATACGGAGACCAGATCGCAACTGCATCCACTTTACCGGCTACAAAAGCCGAAACCGCTCCTGCAACATCCATATTGACAGCGTTAACATCCTCTGGCTTAAGACCGCCTTTTTTGATGCCAAGATTTAGTATCATTTCCCCGGATGTCCCCTTCGGAACCCCGACCGTCTTCCCTTTCAAATCCTTCCAATCCTTGATTCCCGATTTTTTGGTGGCATACACCATATCGCCTGTATTCAAACTATCAACTGCAATGATATTGCCTTTGCCTTGAGCGGATAAGAAGGTTGCACCAGGTCCAATGTAGGCAATATCAATGTCACCTGCGGCCATTGCTTGAAATTCAGGAGGACCGCTGAGAAATTTTACAGCATTGATCTTTACTCCGGCTTCTTTAAAATATCCTTTTTCTTCACCCAGAACAATAGGTGTAGCCCCATGAATATCAGGCATATACGCAACGTTAATAGTTGGCAGCTCCTTCGGTACTTCCTTCGCAGGCTCCTGCGGTTTAGCAGCAGGAACTGTCGTGTCCTTACCTCCGGCAGTACCGCTTGCTGCGCCTCCATTTGTTCCGCCACTCGTACCGCATGCACTCAAAGTAAGCAGCAGCGATATGGCGATCATCCATACACCAAAGCTCTTTTTACCTGCTCGTATCAACATGGACATTGTTTAATCTCTCCCTTAGCGTTTTCATAAGAAAACTTGCATCATATGCAGCAACTTTTACTTTTTGACTTCCAAATATTCTTTATATACCTTGGCCCAAATCTCATTTTTGATTTGCACAAATCGTTCATGCAGCTTCGTTTCTTGTGTTCTGGGGTATGGAATATCAACCTCAATGATTTCTTTAATTCTGCCTGGCCTGGCACTCATAATAATAACCTTTTGTGCTAAAATAACGGCTTCTTCCACATCATGCGTAATAAAAAAACATGTCTTTTTCTCTTTTTCCCATGTATGCAACAGTTCCTCCTGAAGCTGTGAGCGGCTTTGTGCATCAAGCGCCCCGAATGGTTCGTCCATTAGCAGCACCTCAGGATTTACTGCGTACGCCCTTGCGATAGCCACCCTCTGCTTCATACCACCGGATAATTCCTTCGGATAGGAATTAGCAAAATCCTTTAAGCCTACCAGTTCCAAATACTTTTCCGCTTTTTCGCGCCGTTCCTTTTTATTTAGACCTCTCAGCTTCAAACCAAATTCTACATTTTTGATAACCGTTTTCCATGGAAACAGAGCGTATTGCTGAAACACCACCCCTCTCTCTTTACCAGGACCCCACACCTCCTGTCCGTCAACTGTCACGCTGCCTGTCGTTGCATCCTCCAATCCAGCGATGATATTCAGCAGCGTCGTCTTCCCGCAGCCGCTCGGACCTACGACACATACAAATTCATTTTGATTGATGGTCAGATTCGTATTTTGTAAAGCAACAACGTCTCCGTTACGGCCCTGGTACACTTTGGTCAAATTGGTTATCTCAATCTTGGGCCGGTCTGTTTCTTGGCTATCTCTAGTTATGACTTCCGCAGTTCCTGCCATCCTGTCAGCTTCCTTTCCAGATAGAGTACACCTTTATCCATGGCAAATCCGATAACACCAATAATAATAATTCCTAATATTACAAGATCCATTCGGAAGTACAAACCCGCTTCCATGATCATATTGCCCAACCCCTTGGAGGCGCCAGTCAATTCAGCCGCAACCAATGTCGTCCATGCGCTCGCCAATCCTAATCTTACGCCAACCAGAATGTAAGGAAATGAAGCGGGAACGACAACCTCCATGAAAATATCTTTATCCGTTGCTCCTAATACCCGAGCTGCTTTAATAAGCGTGGGGTCAACATTTCGCACACCCTGATAAATGGAAATAACCATGACCAGAAAGGTAGCTACAAAAATAACCGAAATTTTTGCTCCCTCCCCAATCCCAAACGCTACAATAACTAACGGAATCAAGGCGATCGGCGGAATTGTACGGAAAAATTGTATCCAGGGTTCAATCAATGCTCGGATCGTAGGATACCAGCCCATTAAAAAAGCAACAGGAATGGCTGCCAGCAATCCTAGCAAGAACCCCCCAAGTACTCTGAAAATACTCGCATAAACATTGCTCCAAAGCCTGCCGCTTTGCAGCTCGCCCATAAAGCTTTTTAACAAAGTTACCGGATTGGATAAAATGCTTCCAACCGAGGGTATCGTTGACAGTAGCCACCAGACGGCTACTCCAATCAATAATGAAAGCATTACCATGATGTTAGGATGCACCCTGGAGGAGAAGGGTACCTTCCTTGTTTTATGCTGCATTACTCTTTTTTGCAAATTTTCCATACTCATGAACCTTTCATAATTTCTTTTTATATTCGATACCATCTACATTCCGTATAAAGAATTGAAATCATTGGATTTTCGATATTTAGCCGCAAGAATACTAGCTTCTTCCTGCCAGCCATCTTGCTGCAGCCGGCGATGCCAATCCTCAACCGTCATGTACTTCCATGGACCGGTTTCGATAACCTTTTGCATCGGATCTACCTTGCTGCCAGGCTTGCCCATTTGCTCTTGCAGCCAGTTAGCCAGACGGTGATCCATCTCTTTGACTATTTCAGGGAAAGCTGCTGCCACATTAACCGTTTGATTCGGGTCCTGCTCCATGTCATAAAGAGAAATTTCTCCAAATTCGAACAATCCCGGATGATACGTACGAATAAAATACCATTTGCTGTCTCGTACAGCTCGCTGGCAAACATACAGAGCATGATCCATAACTAGGTAATCACGTCCTTCCCAATGTCCCCCTTGCAGGGCATTCAAGAACGACTTCCCATCCCAGCCAGTAGGAACTGGCAATCCCACCATATCTGTAATGGTTGCGATTACATCGACGTTATATACAAAGCCATCCACTACCTGTCCAGGCTTAGTCACTCCCGGAACCTTCATTATCAATGGAATATGATGAACGGATTCGGATGCATTCGCATGCTCCATATAAACCCCATGCTCACCCATCGATTCAGCATGGTCCGCACTTATTATAAAGCATACCTCTTCCTCAATCCCCAGCTCACGTAACGTTTCCAGAATTTCTCCTACATGTTTATCCATGTAAGAAATGCCCCCATCATATCCGTTGATCAAATGAGCTAAATCTTGCCGGTTCCGGATCTGCCTCGGCATCGTTTCAGGGAATCGATCCGCCCAGTGCAAGAAGGTAGCGGATCGCGGAAAACTATCTTTCTGTTGATCCTGAATCGTTTGCTCATTCGGAAACTCTTTAACCGGGGAGTCGTTCCATTGATCTGCATATTCCTTTGGATAGGTGTACAAAGTATGAGGATCCCAATACTGAATATGCAGAAAATAGTTGTCTTCTTTGCCGTGTGCCTTTAACCATGGAATTAC
Source organism: Paenibacillus radicis (ex Xue et al. 2023) (assembly GCF_024722015.1). Classification (GTDB taxonomy): domain Bacteria; phylum Bacillota; class Bacilli; order Paenibacillales; family NBRC-103111; genus Paenibacillus_S. Next base: position 183,805 of record NZ_JANQBD010000001.1, read on the forward strand.
TGCTGCATTGACCTCATCTGCATTCTCATTCCCTTCCTTCAAAGAATGCGTGTGCAGCTCATTCCATCCGGCAAAATACCACCATGCATGATGTCTATCTCCAAATGATGAAAAGGTAACCGTCTTATACCCCGCATTGCGCAAATGTCTCGTAAAAAAAGGAACCGATGTACTATGTCCATCACCCTCCGGATAATCGAAATCACAACCAGGTCCCCAGTGGGTCAGAGCTCCATGATTGATTCCAAAGCGTCCAGACATAAAGCTTGCTCTGGATGGAACGCATGGCGATGAAGCGCAATAACAACTGTTAAACCGTGCCCCTCCAGCTGCAATATGATCAATGTTTGGCGTCGTATTCCGATCATAACCGTAACAACTCATATGATCGGGGCGCAAAGAATCGATATCAAGATAAATCATTCTCATAATAAACTGCCTCCCGCTTTCACCTATACATTTATTAAGCGCTTTCTTGTCTACGCTTACAAATATAACTATAAATTCACATTGGTGTAAGTAGGAAGTTTTTTCAACCTTTTTAATTTTCAAACAAGAGCAGACGCCCTCCAAATATATTCTTATCTGTCTATATGCTAGTCTGTCTATATGCCAGTCTGTCTATATGCTAGTCTGTCTGTCAGCCATAGCCATTAAGGGGTCGCAAAGGGTCACACGCCATCAATTGCCTTCTTATTGCCGCCTTATGAGCATTATCCCCTTTACTCAGTACAGCTTTATCGAATATCGCCCATATGACATGTTCAGGAATCATCTAAAAACGGGATTAATTTAAAAGAAAACTATCGTATCAAAATAGTTTGATGCGATGTGATTTGAAATGATTTGAAGCGAGGATAACCTGAGGTAATTGCTACCTTTTCAGTTGATTATGAATTATGAATTTAAGGTAGTTTCCGTAATTCCAAACTATTTATGTGCTTGAGAATATTGCTCTGATTTGCGGTGATTTATGGAATTAAGAGAATATACGATTCGTGGTGATTTACGGACTTGGGATAATTGCTATGACTCACGATGTTTTATGGACTCGAGATAATTGCTGCGATTCGAGGTGAAGTATGGACTTGGGATACTGCTATGACTCTATCGGTGTTTTATGGACTTGAGATAATTGCTACGACTCGAGGTGAAGTATGGATTTGGGATAGTTGCTATGACTCGCGGGGATTTATCGACTTGGGATAACTGTTATGACTCTCGCGATGTTTTATAGACTTAGGATTATTGCTATGAGACTTGCGGGGATTTATCAACTTGGGATTATTGCATTTGCTACGATTCCAGGGGATTTACGGACTTGGGATAATTGCTATAACTCTCGCGATGTTTTATAAACTTGAGATTATTGCCATGAGACTTGTGAGGATTTATGGACTTGAGATAATTGCTGCGATTCGAGGTGATTTGTTGAGATATTACTACGATTTTAGATAATTGTGGAATTAAAAGAATTATTACGATTTGAGATATTTTATAACCTGATCGAAGAATGATTTGAAACAATCCAATAAAACGGAATAACGAATTTATTTGAAGTATTTTTCATAGAGTCATTTCTAAAAAAACTCTGTATGAGTATGAAATAATTCATACAGTTAAACAAGAGTTCTAGTACTAATTAAATACTAACTCATGGCTAGGAAGTGGTTGGAAATCGTATTAATTGGGGGTATGTAATCGGCGCAGCAGCAGCACATAGCTGAGTCAAATAGCGAAAGATCGCTCCACCCTGAAAATCAAGATTCAAACGGCAGCAATATTCATTGAGATAGGCCTGTAAATGCTTTGGGCCAATTCCATGATAGGCTGTATTGATCCATTGACCTGCTTTTTTTGCTATGCTCAGCAGCCGCTGAAAACGGCGGGAACTGAATCGAGCGGTAATGCTTTCTAAATCATCGGTTTTCGGCTCAACATACTGTTCGATGAAATGCTGGCTTCCAATGGGCTTTAAGACCTTTCCTTGCAAATGCTCGTCAGGAACTCGTTTAATTTTGACATATACAGGTTCTCCTTCTGCATTTAAGGAAGCACCTACTAAGAGAGGTTGTTCTTGGATGTGGCGGTTAACAGATGGATTATGAGGATGGCCATACGAAGCTGAATTGATCCGAACAATGCCCGACAACATCGTGCCAGCATCCGCCTTGCTCATAGCATAACGAATTTTATGAAGCATAAGCCACGCTGTTTTATAAGTAACACCTATTGCCTCGCTGAGTTGAACAGCATTGATACCGCACGTAGTATGCGAAACAATCAGCAAAGCATGGAACCATTTTCGCAAATCACTCCTGCTTCCCTCAAAAATTGTATTCGCAATAAGAGATTCTTGGTAATGGCAGGAGCTGCATTCGAAAAGCGGCAGCCTACGTGTCGTAATCTTATAAGCATGAAGATGACCGCAGTGGGCACACCGAAATCCATCTGGCCATTTAGCTGCAAATAAAAAATCCGCGCAGGATTCCTCCGAGCTCAATAATTGAAGCTGCTCCTCCGATAACGTCCATTCTGCTGTCTTAGTCCGTTCTTCAGCCATTAATACACCCCGCTGAACATATGAATTTATATGTTATTCCTGCATGATTACGACTAATCACAGTAACTATTTCCGCACCGCGCTCAGTATCTCCTAGCGCAGCACATAGGAATGCGCAGCATGACTGCGGTAGACCACATGTAGATACTTTTTCAAGTAAGCACCTAATGTTCTTTCTGTCCATAAAATAATTTTTATAAAAAGAAGACTCAAATTTAACCTAAGTCAAACAAAAAAACGAACGTACGATCCTATATATAAACATACCAAACATCCGTTCTCTTTTCAATAATTATTATAAATTTTCCTTAATATTTTTCATAACAGGACGCTAAAAGACTTGATTTTCCATCAGATGTAAGCACAAATATATTTAATGTCGAAACACTTGATTACAACTGATCAAATTATGATTTTGTTTTAAAAAATGAACCCTTCCGAAAACGATTTATTGAAACAATCTATGATTTCAGAATGCCAGCCTTCTCTTTAGCAGGTTCAAAAATTAATTCTCTTGTAACAATATTAAATAAAGGACTGTTCCACTAAAAGCTGCCCTTAAATTTCTTGTTTTGGTATGAGAATGACGATAGTCGAAGCAAGACAACAACAGCAATTTGTCACGTGTGGCCGGATTAATCAACTGAGCATAAGGGATAGTATCCATAAAGAACAGCACAGCAGATTACATCGTATCCCAGGATTCGATAAACTGAGCTTAAGGGATAGTATCCATAAGAACATCAACAGCAGATTACATCGCTTCTAGTCAAGATTCGATAAACTGAGCTTAAGGGATAGTATCCATAAGGAACAGTAACAGCAGTTTGCATTGCTTGAAGCAGAGGTTCGATAAACTGAGGTTCATTAGAATCCGTAATAGAAATCTATATTTAGCGTGCAGCATGATTGGATAAACTGAGCTTAAGGGATAATGGCTATAAGCCAAGCCAACAAAACTTAACAAGATAATTAGGAAAAGGACCAATTTAATAAACTTTTCGCTGTTCCTTCGTTAAAGAGAAGGTTGTTCTCTGTATTTTACATAAGCGGCTGGCGGCTGACCGGTTTCTCTTTTGAAGATGCGGTGAAAATACGAGGGGTCACAATAACCTAAATAGTCGGAAATATCGCCAACCGTTCGTTGTGAATGGATGAGCAGGTACACAGCTGTTTTGATACGAAGTGCGTGCACAAATCCCCCTATCGTCTGACCTGTCACCTCACTAAATACAGAAGCTGCATAGTTGGGGCTTTTTCCAATAACTGCGCCTAATTCCTCTTTCGTTACTTTTTCTCGATAATGGTTTTGAATGTAAGCTTTCATGAGCTCGGTATGCTTTTCCTTTGTTGTGGATGGATGACCATCGCTCATTTCCCTGCTCCAGAGCGCTAACACTTCCATAGCCAGTGCACCGCACATTGCTTCTGCAAAAGCAGGCCGTTCAGTCCATTCCTCCAGCATGGTTCTAAATTTGTGCAGCAACAGCTCGTATTTGACCGTTCTCCATTTGTATACTCGGGATTCAGTCAATAAAGGCAGCAATTGCATCAAAGTTCCCTCTTCTACTTGAAAAGAAACCATATATTTTTCGTGGGTTACGGATGGAATACTTTTTCCATAAAAGGAAGTGTGACTCGGGATAAGCAAAAGATCTCCTTTTTCGAGCAGCACTTTTTCCTGTCGTATCCAAAATAAGCATTTGCCATAGTTGACCATGACCAACAACCAGGTAGGCATTCCCTCCTGAAATTCCTCAAACCATTGCATGCTTGTATCTTGACGAACTGATTGTATAAATAACATCTTAATCGCCTCACATTTTAGATACTATTATACAAATACAATACTATTATTCATAGTATTTATGAGTTTTTTTCACTACAATGGGTTTCAGCGAACTACAACTCGAGGAGGAAACCTACATGTTACCAAAAACGAAAATTATGTGCACCATGGGACCCGCTTGCGATTCCGTCGAAATGCTGAAGGAATTGATACGTGCTGGTATGAACTCCGCCCGGATGAACATGGCCCATGGAGATCTGGAAGACCACAAAGGAAGAATACAGCGAGTCCGTCAAGCCGCCTGGGAGCTGGGAGCAACGGTTTCGATTTTATTGGATATTAAAGGCCCTGAAATTCGTACGGGTTTGCTGGAGCAGTCTTCCTACGAGCTTCGTACAGGTGAGCTATTAACATTAACAACCGAACAAATTCAAGGAACCGCTGAGCGTATTTCTGTCTCTTACAAGGAACTCACTCAAGATATCGAGCCAGGATCACGTATTTTGATCGATGACGGTCTGATTGAGCTTATTGTTGAAGCTGTCGAAGGCACTGAGATCCGCTGTAGGATTATCAATGGAGGTATTGTTAAATCCCGAAAGGGTGTTAATCTGCCTGGTGTGAGAACCTCTCTGCCAGGGGTTACCGCAAGAGATGTAGAGCATATTTTATTCGGTATTGAACAGGATATCGATATCATAGCCGCTTCCTTCGTACGTAAAGCAAGCGATATTGTTGAAATCAGACGTTTGCTGGATGAGGGGCAGGCTTCACATATTCAAATCATATCGAAAATTGAAAATCAGGAAGGCGTAGAAAATCTGGACGACATCCTGGAAGTATCGGACGGATTGATGGTTGCTAGAGGCGATCTCGGGGTAGAAATTCCTATTGAAGATGTTCCTATTATTCAAAAGCAAATGATTCAAAAGGGCAATGCAGCCGGTAAGCCAATAATTACGGCTACCCACATGCTGGATTCCATGCAGTACAACCCTCGGCCGACAAGAGCGGAAGCAAGCGACGTAGCGAATGCAGTCTATGATGGTACCGATGTCTTGATGCTATCCGGCGAAACCGCTGCTGGAAAATACCCACTCGAATCAGTGAAAACAATGGCTGCAATAGCTGCCAACATCGAATCGACGCTCTCTTACAAAGAGATGCTTCAGAAAAAAGCTGCCGTACAAAAAAACAACATTACTGAAGTCATAAGCCAAGCTGCGGTCAGTTCCTCCCTTGATTTGGAGGCTGCGGCTATCATTACACCTACTGTAAGTGGGTTTACCCCTCGTATGGTATCCAAATACCGTCCAAAAGCACCCATTATCGCTGTAACTCCTGATGAACGAGTACAGCGCCGTCTCAGCTTGTTTTGGGGTGTTATTCCTATAAAAGGAGCACCCGTTCGATCAACAGATGAAATGTTCGAGTCGGCCATTCAAAGTGCGTTGACAAGCGGACTTGTTAAGCCAGGCGACTTGGCAGTCGTCTCTGCAGGAGTACCGGTTGGACAATCCGGATCTACCAATTTGATCAAAATACAGCATATATAAATACTAGAAAACGGCTTTCGCTGCCTTTTGGACGCGTGAAGCCGTTTTATTATTAAACTCTTTGTTTAAATCATAACCTGCAATATGCAATCATTGCACCCTGACTTTATATTAAGATAGAATTAAAGTGAAACTGTAATTGGAGGCTGAACCCCATCGAAACGAATTGGAGCATTTACGAACATCAAACAGCAAGGATGTTAAAGATTTGGGAAAAAAAATTGTTAAAGCCTCCTGGTTTTCTGGAAAAAACATCAAAAGCCGTGTCTGTTCGTATTAATCAGGTTATACCTGAAAAAGTACATCAGACTATTACAGCAACTGTAAAAGGTATCGTTAAAACTTCTTTGTTCAGCATTGACTATATGCCCAAGAATCCACCGTTGGTCGGAATTTCCTTAGCTATGCGGGATCACAAGGCGGAGGAATTAATCTCCCTATATAAAAAGCTGGCAGCAGCCGAAGGGGCTGGAGCCGGAGCTGGAGGAATCCTGCTAGGTTTGGCCGACTTTCCGATATTAATTGGTATCAAGATGAAGCTTCTCTTTGAATTAGCTCATATTTACGGATATTCGACCCAGGATTACCGCGAGAGGCTATACATTTTGCATGTATTTCAGCTAGCCTTCTCCAGCCAGACAAAAAAGCAAGCCTTGTTCCAGACCATTGTTCAATGGCCTGAAACGGCTCGCTCGCTCCCTCCGGCTGAATCCTATGTAAAGCATATTAATTGGCAGCAGCTTCAGCAGGAATACCGTGATACCATCGACTTTCGCAAGATGCTGCAGCTCGTCCCCGGTATTGGAGCAGTCGTTGGGGCCTGGGCCAACTATGGACTCCTAGATGAGCTAGGCCGTGTTGGCATGAACTGCTACCGTCTACGCTCCCTCCAAGAAACCAGAAGCAATCATAATAACGAAACCTTAGAATAATCAAGTTGAATTACCAGGTCACTATGCCTTTTGCACCCGTACCTGGATTATTCAGCAATTCCATTACCGGAATTGAATAGGCGACTAATATTAAAACTACAAGTACACCTACCCATAGACCCCAGCGCTCAAATAGGGCCGGCGTCTTCTCAGCTGCATCACTAACTTCAGCGATTGGATACTCCGTTTCGCCCTTTGGTGCTTTTAGCAGCATAACCACATTCACAACCATCATAATAACTCCGATGAATAGCACCGTTCCACCAATAGCCATAACTACATGGTATGGCATCCAAAGGATTGGATCCGGGTGATCCTGATACGTTGTATAAGCCGTCCGACGGGGCGAACCAAATAATCCTACCGTGTGCATGGCTCCAGACATGAAGAACATACCCACGAGCCAAGTAATCGTCTGTGCAATGCCCAGCTTATGAAGCAGCGGAGTTAGTACACGTCCAGTCACAGCCGGGATTAACCAATACGTCACCCCAAAAAATGTCAGTGCAACACTCGTAGCTACTGTCAAATGAAAATGCCCTGTCACCCACAATGTATTATGAACGACCATGTTCATTTGATGACTTGCATTGATCAGACCACCAGCTCCAGCGGGAATAAATATGAGCATCCCCATAAATGGGGCAAAAAAACGTACATCGCCCCACGGAAGCTTTTTCACCCATCCAAACAATCCTTTAGCCCCTATGCTGCGTCCATGCATTTCAAAAGTAGCGATCAAAGAGAATGCCGTCATTAAGGATGGAACGACTACCATGAATGTAAGTACAACCTGGACATATTTCCAAACGGAGGATATCCCAGGCTCCGTCAGCTGATGGTGAAATCCTACTGGAATAGAGAATAAAAGCAGTAGGATAAAAGCTAACCGTGCCAAGGCATCGCTGAACATTTTGCCGCCAATCACCTTCGGAATAACCACGTACCAGCAAATGTAGGCGGGCAGCAGCCAGAAATAGACTAACGGGTGTCCAAAATACCAGAATAAAGTACGGCTAAGAGTTACATTAATCGTTTCAACCCAGCCAAACGACCAAGGAATGAGCTGAAACAGTACCTCAATTGCTACTCCAAGCGTCGCGATAAACCACATAAGCATTGTCACCACAGACATAAAAGCGAATAGTGGCGATAGCTTGCCATTATGCGTTTTTTTCCAATACCGGTAATTAATAAATATCCCGAAGCAGCTCATCCAGCTGCCAACTACGATGAAAACCAGACTGACATAAAACCATGGAGAAGCCATCATCGGAGCATAGAAAGTGTATAGAACAGTCGCTTTATTTAGTAAAATAAGGATAGTTGCAATTATTGTACCCAAGGTCATCAAACCGTAACCGAGCCATCCTAATGATCTGGCAACCGGCAGCAATTGCCCGCCCAGCGTCTTAGCCACACCCGAGTAGAGGAATCCGATAATAAAATACGTGGTAAACACAATGGCCATCAATATCCCGTGCGCCGTTAGCAGTTGGTAATAACCGATACCATATGGCAAAGTAATCATGCCCCCGCGCACCAGACCTTGAAGCACTCCTGCGACGCCACCCAGCAGTAACGCAAGGAATGCAAACAAAATATGCGCAAGCACTAGTGCGGAATCTCTACGGTCAAAGCCCTTTAATTGTGTAATCATAGTTTCAGCCTCTCCTTTGTTACTTCACAATAATTAAGGTTTGCATCATTTCATGAGCTGCACCGCAATATTCATTGCACAGGACTAGAAATTCACCTTTCTTCGTAAACTTATAAGTCAGATGATTCACTTCACCAGGGACCACCATCATGTTCACGTTCGTTCCCGGAATTTGAAAGCCGTGCACAACATCCTTGCTTGTAATGTGAAAATGTACGGTAGCGCCAACTGGCACCTCCATTTTGTCCGGACTATAGCCAAAGGCGAATGCCAGCATATAAGCGTCATACTCGTTATCCCCAATTTTCTTCAAGCCCAGTTCGTTAAAGGGAGCCGTTTGATCCACTGTCTCGGGATTCACCGTTTGGCGGGATTGATGCTGCGCGTGATCATGCTCCCCAGGTGTCTGCGCTCCCAGTGCAAATGCACCAACCCCCAGGACGACCAAAAACACTATCAGCATTGTGATGCCGAAGGTTAACCAAATTTTTTCATAGCGATGAATATGCATGAAGCTCCAACCCCTTTGATCTAATGTTTTTTAGCGATATATCGGCCTAGCTTCTAGCAATGAATAATACGAATACACCTACCCAGGTCAATACCAAAAACGCACCTAACAGCATCACCGCTACTAATGTCCCTTTTAATGATGAATCCTCTTGCCTGTGCTGTTCACCCATGGTATCCCACTCCCTTCGGACTTAAACTTATGCCCTTATTTTAGAATTTGAGGGGGACCATCTCTATGATTAAAGTCACATTGAATGTCAAGGAAGAATGAACGTTTTGTGGACACAAACGAACTTGACTGAAGCGGGAATCAGAGCTATTATAGATTCATTAAGTCTTTAATTAGGCGAGAGTGAATGTTCTTAGATTTAAGGACTCTATTAGATCTTTTATTAAGGAGTGGTAGATATGCAGTATGATTGTGCCATCATTGGCGGCGGACCTGCCGGATTAAACGCTGCGCTTGTATTGGGAAGAGCACGCAGAAATATTATTTTATTCGATAATAATAAACCAAGGAATGCGGTCACCCATGAATCTCACGGATTCATCACACGTGACGGAGTAAAGCCAAGTGAGTTTAGAATGATCGCTCACCGGGAAATCAGCAGGTATCCCTCTGCGGAGATTGCAAACCATGAAATTACAGCTGTAAGCAAGGATAACGATATTTTTCAATTGATGACTCGGGAAGGCAGAACAGTTGAGGCCAAAAATATCATACTCGCGACAGGTTTAAAGGAAATTTTACCGGACATAAGCGGCATTCATGATTTCTATGGCACTAGTCTGTTTAGTTGTCCCTATTGTGATGGATGGGAGTTAAGAGACAAGCGGCTTGTTATAATTTCAGAGGGGCAGAACATATTCCATATGGCTAAACTGGTTCATAATTGGAGCCGTGATATCATATTGTGCACAAACGGACAGCAAAATCTTACTTCCGAGCAAAAAGCTAAGCTTCAAAGCAAAAATATTCAAGTGTTCGAGCAGCGAATTTCCGGATTTATTGGACAAAGCGGCCACTTGCAGCAGGTGACATTTGAGGACGGCAGCACCGTTAACAGAGCAGGTGGATTTGTAACTCCTGTATGGGTTCAAGCCGTTTCATTCGGTGAACGTTTGGGCTGCGAAACTAATCAAATGGGCGGATACGTGACGGACTCGTACGGTAAAACAAACATTCATGGGGTGTACGCAGCAGGAGATGCGTCAGTTATCGCACCTGCTCAATTGATCATTGCTGCAGCAGAAGGAAGTCGAGCCGCAATTGGGGTGAACACAGCTTTAACGGAAGCTGAATTTGAGTAGAAGCTTTTGCTGGCGTTTTAGGAACGTGAGTTTTGAAAGGAAAAGAAAAGAGCTTCTATTCGAAGCCCATTCGATTAAGATACATTCGTGTCTTAGCGGTAGCTTTTCTTGCAATATCAGAATTGTTCAGCTCTGCTGAAAACTTATGTGATCTGATATTAAAAAAGCAGCCCTTCAACAGATTGAGGAGCTGCTTCTTATTATATCATTCGTAAATCGGCCATGCCTCTAACTTGTAAGCCATATCCCAAAATTTGTACTCATAATGGCTGCTTATAATAAAATGCTTCTTCATCCGCTCACGGTCTGCTGCCGTAACCTGCTCTGCAATTGTATCCAGACGATCGATTTGCTCCTGTACCAGCTCACGGAACCATTCGCCTCCATAGGCGTTGATCCATTCCTGATAGATCGGTTCGCTAGAAGTAACTCCTTGCAATCGCTCACCAATCTCATAATAAAGCCAATAGCATGGTAAAATGACTGCCACAATATCCCCCAAATGTCCTGCATTAGCAACGCGCAACATGTGAGAAGTATACGCATAAGCCGTAGGTGACGGTTCGAATGCCGCTTTCTCTGCCTCACTGATACCCAAGCGTTTAGCAAAGTTCTCATGTAACGACAGCTCTGCATTGTATGTTCCCTGTACATGAGCAGCCATCCGGTTAGAATCTGACAGATCCGTCGCTTTAGCTGCCCCCAGTGCCTGAACACGTGCAAATTGAGCCAAATAATAAGCGTCATTCAATAAATAATGACGGAATTTAACTAACGGCAGCGTACCGTCGGCAATCCCTTGAACGAATGGATGCTCGAAGCTAGCGTTCCAGCTAGCATCTACGGCTTGACGGAGCTCCTGTGAAAATTTCATAATTGGTTCCTCCTTAATGATTTTACATGAAAGTTTGCTTGGAAGACTTAAATAACCTTATAGCGGACGTCGCCGATATGGAAATAAGGAAAGTGCTGCCCTGCATACATGGCAGCCCAAACCGCTGCTGCCAAATACAGTAGCAGCAGCAAGTCGCGCATCGAGAAGCCGATGCGGTAATAATACGTGCGCCCGCGCGCTGAAGAGAAGCGCTTCGCTTCCATCGCCACGGCGATGCGCTGGGCGCGCCGAATGCTCTGCGCCAGCAGCGGGATCGCGTATAGCCGCAGCGTTTCATAGACGCTGCCGATCCCAACGCGCCGCTTCACGCCGCGCACCTTCAGCGCCATCCGCAGCGTCCGAAACTCATCCGCCATTATCGGCATAAGCCGCAGGGCGGCCATGAAGCTGTAGGCGTATTTGGCCGGCAGCTTGCACTGCTGCATCAAGGAATAGAACATGGCCACCGGCTTGGTAGTGAGCGCAAACATCAGTCCCATCAAGGCCATGTTGATTGTTTTCAAGCCAATATGCATGCCGCGGAAGAAGCTCTCCTCTGTAATATGCACGAGTCCGATATGCAGCCAAGTTGTATCTCCTTTTCCGAACATCATCATGGAAATAGAAGAGGATACAAATAATAGTCCGAAGGGTAGAAACATAAGCAGTAATCGAGGCATCGGATGCCCCGAGAACAATAGAAGCAGCAAGAGCTGGGCCGCAGTAATGTTGATCAATACATTAATATTATCGATTAGCAGCACAATGAAGAACATTCCTATTGATAAGAGCAGCTTCAAGCTCGGATTTACCCTATGCAGCCATGTTTCTTCGAAAGCAAACACGTAACACCTCACCCCGCTTCCTTTTACACCATTTAATGAAGTATTTCAGTCGGCTCCAGATCGCCCATACTCGTATACCCCGCAGCCTTCAAATAGGCATCAGGCTCCATATTTAGGGTCAACACGCCGCTTTCTATAACCCATACTCGCGTGGAAAAATACCGGACGATTTCCATATCATGAGTCACCATAATAATAGAAGCTCCCTGTCTCCGCCAGCCTTCAAGCTTCTCCAGTATGGCAAACGTATTCGCCGCATCCTGCCCGAATGTCGGCTCATCGAGAAGCACTAATCGCTGCCGTTTACTCATCGCTGTAGCTACACTCAATCTCCGCTTCTGTCCTAGCGACAGCTGGTAGGGATGCTGGGCCTTCTTATCTTGAAGGCCAAATTCAATGAGCAGTTCTTCGGTAAGCTTCGCAGCATCGGCCAAGCCATCTCTGCGAAATCCGAAGGCAGCCTCGTCATACACGGAGTTGGTTACGAACTGCATCTCCGGATTTTGAAACACATAGGCGGCATCATCCGCCACATCCTTGAAGCCCTTCACGCTGCGGCCGATTATTTCGTAGCCGCCCGAAGTAGGAAGCAGCTGCATCAGAGACTGCAGCAGAGTACTTTTTCCCGCTCCGTTGCCGCCGATAACGGCCACCCACTCGCCGGCACTCAAGCGAAGATCCGCAACGCGGATCTTCGCTTCCCGGCTGCGAGCCCGGCCGTGATATCCGGCGAAGTCGCGCAGCGACAACAAGCCCTGGCCGGCATCAGCCTGCTCGCCGCCCAGCTGCTTCGCAGCATCGGCCGCTGACTGTTTCACATCGGCGGTCAGCTCGCTTCTATTATTCAGCAGCGCTTGATACACAGGACTCGAGGCGTAATCCTCCCATACGCCAGGATACCAAATTCCATATTGCTGAAGCTCAGCTTTAAATTCAGCAAATATTTGCGTTGGAGAGTCGTCTGCAATTACAACTCCATCACTATTGAATAAAACAACCCGATCGACAAATTCAATCACTTCATCTATTTTATGTTCTACGATGATGACCGTCTTGTCTTTTCCGACTTTTTTGATCGTTTCCCATACCTGCCTGGTTCCTTCAGGGTCCAGCAGCGCCGTAGGCTCATCCAGAAATAAAACCTCCGGCTTCAACGCAAGTATCGAAGCAATTGCCAGCCGCTGCTTCATGCCTTGCGACATCGATTGGATCGGCATATGCAGCTCCTTCAAATCAAGTCCTACTTGATGCAGCCCATCACTAATGCGCTCAGGCATTTCGTCTCTTGGAACTCCCAGATTCTCCAGCACGAATGCCATCTCTTCATCAACAAATGGCATGCAAAATTGAGTGTCCGGATCCTGAAACACATAACCCCAGGATGATGGCACCAGGATGCTGTCATATCGAACCGGGACATCAATCGCTCCCGGAATTAAACCGGTCAGCACCTGAAGCAATGTTGATTTGCCGCATCCGCTTGGTCCGAGCAGCAATACCTTTTGCCCGGATGGGACTGAGAATGATAGCTCATCAAACTGCAGTCCCTGACTTCCTGCGAATTTCAGCCGTAAACCGTTGACCGAGACCCCGATGCTCATTATTTCTTACGCTCCAGTGCGTCATAATCGGCCCGGCTCGCTGGACGAACCAATTGGGTAACGCCAGTTGCTTCCAGCGCTTTAACTAACCAATAAGCGCACAGTCCGGTAATAAAAATTCCGCTAATCAATCGGAATACGAAATACAGCATCAAATTCCAAGTCTGCAAATCAATCAAATATCCTTTGAAGCCGTCAAAAATCAGCGATGCGGCAGCCGCTGCAATGCCGGCCAGACAAGCCGTTGAGGCAGAGAAGCTGCGATACCGAAACAAGAAAAACACCAATTCGGCGCCCAGTCCTTGTGCAATCCCGTAAGTTAGCGCTTCGACTCCAAATTGGGAGCCTGTGAATAATTCTCCTGAAGCAGCGGCTATTTCGGCAAGCAGCGCAACACCGGGTTTGCGAATCAGCAGGAACGCAACCGTCGCTGCCATAAACCATACACCATAGATAAGCTGATCGAGCTGCAGACCGGCCAGCTTAACGACATTGTAGACATCCCCCCACAACCGGTAAATAATGCCAAATACAACTGCAATAACGATTGTGACCAAGATGTCGGTCAATTTTAAACCTTTGGACATGATACGGTTCACCCCTTCTTTATTCCATAATGTTAATCTGTACGGTACCCGATGGCTTTTTTGAATAAACAAAAAAGACCACCTCCGTATTTAGAAGTGGTCTGCATGTTAGAATTCAATACACGCTTCAAACGCTCTCCACTTCCCTACGCTGGCGCAATCCAGATCAGGTTCAGAGGGTCTAGGATCTATTGATCCAATCTCAGCCTCGCGGCTCCCCTAGTGACATTTATCATATTAACATGCCTGTCAAAAAAGTCAACGGTAAAGTTGCAGCTCTTCCCCTACAAATTACCAGCCACAAATCGCATCATTGCTTCCTCATGGAAAGGCAGAGCTTCATGACCGTAATCAGGGTACAGCTTCAGCTCCTTCTCTCCAACCAAATGATTGTATGCGGCAAAGCAGGTCGAAGGCGGACAGACGATATCCTGCAGCGTAATGGCCATCAAGGTTTTCGCCTTGATCCGTGAAGCCATATTCATTCCATCGAAATAGCTAAGGGTGCGGTATACCTGCTCTTCTTTAAGATGCTCGGGGTCAAACCGGCGAAACCAGTTCTTAATTTCCACATAAGGTCCGCCATTGTGCTGCTCCACTGCGCGGCGGAAATGGCATAAATACGGATAATACGGCATCGCCAGCTTCGGCCTGTCATCGAGACCGGCTGCTGCGAGCGCGAGTCCTCCGCCCTGGCTTCCCCCGTATACAGCGATGCGGGATGCATCCACTTCCTGCTGAGAGCATACAAAGTCAATAGCACGAATGCAGTCCAAGTACACCTGCTTGTAATAATAAAGCTTCGGATCAAGAATTCCAAGCGTCATCCAACCCGAAATGCTCCCCTGTGGAAACGATGCTCCAACCGGCGTTAACCCACCCTGACCTCTCGCATCAATAGACAATACAGCTATCCCCATAGAAGCCCAATGCAGCAATTCATGAGGATTTCCACGATTACCATTATATCCATGGTATTTCACAATAACCGGAAGCGATCCTTTTTCATGCTTTCCTGCTGGAATAACGTACCAGCCATGAACAGGCGTGCCATCGGCACCGTCATAAACAACATCGTAGATATGTATGGATTTTAAAGGATGATCCTCAACCAAGTTAGCTTTTGCATTCAGGGGTGCTGCGTTGGAGCTTTCTTTGGCCTCTTCCCAGAAGATATCGAAGTCCGCTTCAAGCGTTAATTCAGGCTTATAATCACGTAGCTGGGATAAGGGCATATCAACATTTGGCATGAATAACAACTCCTTAATAAAATATAAGCTCCCCCCAGGCACAGCAACGAATCGGAAGCTGCGGGGTTGTTTCTTTTTTTCTTGCGTTAGTGCGGGTTATATGTCAAGATATTTGATAAAACAACAATTAAGAAGAAACAGGTGAGCCTAGAGCTATGATGAAATCTTTTTTCCGCTTGTTAACGGAGCTGTCCTCACGTAAATCGATCTCCCAAATAACAGGCGCGTTTGCAAAATCAAGAGCAAGCCGCGGCTTTATTCCGCGTTTTGCCAAAATATACGGTATCCGTTTGGAGGATGCTGAGAAGCAATGGACTGAGTATACATCCTTGAATGATTTTTTTACAAGACGACTGAAGCAAGGACTTCGTTTGATAGACACGGCTCCACAAGCATTGGTCAGCCCGGTAGATGCCATGATTACAGGTATTGGCCATATCTCTGATGGACTTATACTGAATGTCAAAGGCCAGGACTATACCGTGGAGGAGCTGCTTAATTATTCGCCACGCACGGTCAATTACAAGAACGGCTTTTACTTTGTTCTTTATTTAAGCCCCACCGACTATCACCGGATTCACTCGCCAATTGCAGGCGATATTATTGAAAAAGAGCATGTTCCCGGCAAAGTATATCCGGTCAATGAATTCGGCCTTCGCCATATGCGCCGAGTATTGAGCCGCAACGAGCGGTTAATCACTTACATGCAGCATGAAAAAAGCGAGCTTGCCGTAGTAAAGGTCGGCGCGATGAACGTTAGCAGTATTCAGTATGCATCTCCCTTGCCTGCTCATCTTGGCCGTGGTGATGAATTGGCCTTCTTTGAGTTCGGTTCGACTGTCGTATTGCTGCTGGAAACCGATACATTCGAAACCCGCAGCGACCTCCAGGTCGGCAGTAAGGTGAAAATGGGTGAAAAGCTCGGCAGCATGAAATAATGTATTAGCAGGGAAAAAGGAAGTTGCCTCCTGTGTCAGCAGGCGGCGGCTTCCTTTTTCTATTCATCCATAGCCGTTCGGTTGGAGCTGCCGGAAATCCCGCCTTTTATTTGCTTTTGCCGCCTCCAAAAAGGATCTTCAAAGCAAATCTAGGCAACACCAATTGCCTGCGCAGCCGCGAAGGCTGAGATAGCAGCCGGTATAACCATTCCAGGTTCAGCTTCTGCCATGCTACCGGCGCACGTTTAACCTTCCCGGCAAGAACATCAAGGCTTCCACCAATGCCGAAGGCAACCTTTGCCTTAAGATCTTTTTTATACTTATAAATCCATTTCTCCGAATAAGGCGCTCCCATGGCTACCACCAGTATATCGGGCTTAGCAGCACCAATAGAAGCAACGACGCCTGCCTCTTCTTCTTTCCCAAAAAAACCGTTCTGTCTTCCGACTACACGGACGCCAGGATATTGCTCAGCAATCACCTCGGATGCTTTCCGGCTCGTTTCCTCATCGGCCCCCAACAAAAAGATGGAATAGCCTTTTTCATTGCCGGCTTTCAAGAGACCTGTAAAAATGTCGAAGCCTGTTACTCGTTCTTCCAGTGGTTCACCCTGCCATTTCGCAGCTAAAACTATACCAATACCATCCGCCGTTATCATTCCCGATTGGGAAATAATGGTTCGAAGCAATTCATCTTGCTTCGCTACCATTACGATTTCCGGATTTGCAGTAATAAGCTGGAACAGCTTGCCCTCCTGCTTGTCCAGTTGAACAGTAAGCTTCTTTATCGTTTGTTGCAAGTTGAGCTTGGAGAAGGGTACCCCCATTATGGATACGGTTTGCTGCATAATTTTAAGTCACCTTTTCTAAGGATATTATAGATAAACCTCGGCACTGTCTTTCGAGCAAGTGCGATTCAAATGAATAGCCTACCTTATGTTTTTATCACTTGGCGGGAAAAATTACAACCATATACATTAGGTCCACAACAAATTCCACAGCTTGCCGAACGCCCTATGCTTTGAAATTTCTATATGACACTGGTATCTCCTGCCTAAAGTGTGCATTTCATGTGAAATGCTTTCGTATGGGTCTACAGCGACTGCATGAGCTTTACCGCATACTCCATTTCGTGTTCCGTTAAATGCGCAAAATGGAAGTAAGCTCCGTATCGTGTTCCTCCGTCTCCTTGCAGCGCCAGATCGGACCAACGGATTCCGGATGAGCCACAGCACTTCCTAAATTCCGTATAATCCTCTGTTCCAAGCCACCAGCCAAACAAATGCAGTCCGGCATCGCTTTCTACCCAAGCGAACCTGTCAGACAAACACCCGGTTAGCAAGCGGTGCAAGCATTCGAATTTGCGGCTGTATACACGCTTCATCCGGCGCAAGTGACGCTCATATTCACCGCTGTTCATAAAGGAAGCCAGCGTTTGCTGCTCCAGCAGGCCCGTTGGCTGCGGCTCATATAAAGCTTTGGCCTTGCTTGCTGGCCCCACAAGTGCTTGAGGCATAACCGCATAGCCGATGCGGATGCTCGATGGCAAAGTCTTGGAGAAGCTGCCGACGTACACGACCCGCTCCTCACGATCCAACACCTTCAGCGGCTCTACAGCCCTGCCTCTGTGCCGAAATTCGCTATCGTAATCATCTTCTATGATTACAGCTTCCCGCTCATACGCCCATTGGAGCAGCTGCTGGCGCCGCTCCAGGCTCAGTACAGCCCCGGTCGGAAACTGCCGCCCGGGGGTCACAAACAGCAGCTTCGCTGCCCAATCATCAGGCATGATTCCCTGCTGATCCACATCTACCGGCATGCAGGTACCGCCTGCCGCTATCACAGCCCGGCGTATTCCATTATAGCCGGGGTTCTCTACTACAGCGATGTCGCCATCGTTAATCATTAGCTGTGCCAGCAGGGCTATCGCCTGCATCGAGCCGTTAAAGATTACGATTTGCTCCGCTGGCGCGGCAATCCCTCTTGCTCGGCGCAAATAATTCGCAATGGCTTCGCGAAGCCCTATATCCCCCTGCACGGAAGGGGGAGGGATGGGGCTCTGCTGCGATATTTGCCTCGCAGTAGCGTATAGGCATCGATTCCACTCGGCCTTCGGAAACCATTCTGAATCGGGAGCAAACCAATGAAAATCTACCTCCATTACTCCCGCGTCAGCGGCATTGAGGGGAAGCTGTACAGAAGCCTCGTGAGCAGCCGAAATCTCATTAATTCTTGTTCCCCACTGAGAAAGCGAATAGTTACGTTTAAGCATATCCGTTTGGTTCGGGCTGCCAGCATTGTAGGAGATGAATGTCCCTCTTCCCACTTCACATACAACATACCCTTCTGAAGCTAGCATATCATACACTTGATTGATCGTTCCTCTGGAAACGTTATAAAGTGCTGCCAATTCCCTGCTGGAGGGAAGCTTCGTATGAAGTGGAAGCACGCCGTCCACGATAGAATCTCTTAAGGCATGATAAAAAGCCAGCAGTTTGGTGGAATACCTCTCATAGTAGCTGTGGTAAGGAATTTGAAAATGCATGCTTAAGCTCTCCCATTCCGAATAATGGTCCAATAAAATAACTCTAAATTGGAGCTTATAGATTGTCAATGTCTGAGGTAAGCTTACTTTCAAGCTTTTATCCAACAGGGAGGATGGAATATATGAGAAGAACCGAGTTCAGTATAACGGAGCCCGAGGAAACCGAATCATTTTTACAGGAAATGAGCTTTGGAGTGCTTGGGACTATAGGAGAAGACGGCTGGCCTCAGCTGACGCCCTTGAACTTTGCCTATCAGAATGGGGAACTTTATTTTCACGGCAGCCGAGTCGGGTCCAAGATGGAGCATTTGAAAAGGGACCCTCGCGTAACCTTCTCTGTCGCCAAGGAGTATGCCATCATCCCCTCCACTTTCTCTGATCCGAAGCTTGCATGCCCTGCTACCTCTTATTTCAAATCTGTTCTTATAAAAGGATACGCTGAGCCCATCGCAGACCTGGATCTCAAAGCATCAGCATTGACAGCATTTATGCGCAAGCTGCAGCCAGAGGGAGGTTATGCTCCCATTGATCCGCTGGATCCCGATTATACGCCGCAGATCAAGGCAACAGCCGTTGTGCGCATCCGAATCACAGAGCTTTCGGCCAAGTTCAAGTTCGGGCAAAATGTGAAGGAGCCCAGGTTCAGCAAAATTACGGAGGGTCTCGAGCAAAGAAATCGGCCATTGGACGTCGAAACCATTGAGCTCATGAGAGCCTATTGCCCTCATCACAAAGAGCAGCCATAATAAGAAAAGCAATTGATCGAAGCCTTTCGATGAATATACATTCGTGTCTTAAAGGTTGCTTTTCTTGCAATATCAGAATAGTTCAGCTTCGCTGAAAACTTTTTAATTCTGATATTATAAAAAAAACACTTCTTACCCGCATGCTGCATCAGCGGTGTGAAGTGTTTTTTCTTCTGATTAGACTTCCTTAGCAGACCTTTTTAGATCATGGAGTAGGTGTAAGGCAAATGCTCTACCTTACCACCTGAAAGTACAAGAGGCAATTCAATCTCTACTGTGGTACCCACACCCTCCGCGCTTTCCACATGGATGCGGCCGTGGTGATACTTAATGATTTGAAATGTGACCATCAGGCCGAGTCCGACCCCTTTTTCCTTTGTTGTATAAAAGGGTTCGCCAAGCTTCGGTATCCGTTCTTTGGACAATCCGCTTCCCTGATCCTTAAAGCAAATCTCCACGTGATCGTCTTCCAGCTCAACTCGGATCTGCAGCAAGCCCCCGTTTTCCATGGATTCGATTGAGTTTTTTACTATATTAATGAACGCTTGCTTCAATTGACTTTCTGCGCAGCTAATATTAGGAATCGGACCCTCGATCAACAGATCTATTTCCACATTGTTCATGATTGCTTGTGATTGAAGCAGTTTCACCACATGCTCTAGAATCTCGCGCAAGTCATTTTTTTGTAAGCTTATGCACTGCGGTTTGGCTATAAAAAGCAGCTCGCTCACAATGAAGTTGATCCTATCCAGCTCAGACAGCATGATTTCCAGATTTTCCTGCTTGGCATTCGGGTTGGAATTCAGAAGCTGTATAAAACCACGGAGCGTCGTTAACGGATTACGTATTTCGTGGGCAACGCCTGCGGCCAGCTCACCTATTACAGAGAGCTTGTCTGTTTTGCGGATGATTTCTTCAGTGCTTTTTCGTTCAGAGATGTCTGAGAATATAACCACACCACCTTGAATCGCCTCGTCCTCAACGATGGGAGTTAATACATATTCAACCGGAAAAGACAACTCATCTTTTTTTCGAAACATAACTTCTTGTACATATTTGACTGTATTATTCCCAAAAATATCAAAAAGGGATTCCTCGAAACCACCGTCAACCATTCCCTCCTCACTCCAAATAAGCTCTGTGTGCTTCTTGCCGATCAGCTCATCAACGGAAAGCTCAAGCATTCGTGCCGCTGCCGGATTGCAAAATGTAATTTCCCCCTCCAGATTTAATCCGTATACACCTTCTCCGGCAGAATTAAGAATAAGCTCCAGAATACGGTGATTTTCCCGCAATTCCTTGGTTCTATCATTAATAATCAATTCCAGCTGCTCCAGCTGAATGGCATTGGATAATGCAGTTGCAGTAACATCTACAATGGACTGGGCCAGCAGCATATCGTGCTCTGTATAGGTGCGAATCTCCCCTAAGCTGACGACAGCTATCGTACCGAGAACCTCGCCTGTTGCTACCAAGGGCAGCATAAATACCCCTCGTATCCCGAATTTATGGCAAGCTTCATGGTTCGGACGATGATCTTTGTCCACATCAGGAATAAATACGTATTTCTTCGTGCGGATCACCTCTTGAAACAATAAATCCCTTTCGTAGTCAAGCTTGATCTTGCTATGTGTTTTACGCCACTGCTCCTCGGTCCATTCGCTGTTTCCGCTTAATTTGGCCGGACGAAAAGTGCTGCCGATTGAATCACACAAATGTACGCCAATATTTGTATTATCGAGTACTCGTCCTACATAACGAAAACAGGTATCCAGTATCTTCTCCGTAGTCGAACACAGAGAAAGCTCGCTTGTTACATCAAGGAGCAGTTGCTTCTCCCTCAGAAGCGATTGGATCGCTTGAAATTGCTTCACATTATGGATCGCCACTCCCGCCATATTGACATAAGCTTCAACCGTCTGAATTTCCGATTCAGACAAGTTCATAGGAATACCGTAATCGAATAAAAATACAATACCGAACAGTTCATCTCCATATGAAATCGGCAATCCCAACAAGGAACGAATTTTGAACAGCTCCACCGGCTTCGGATCCGGTCTGGTATCCATGGATGTATCGGGTATATAAATGCTTTTTCTTGTTTCAATAATGTCCCTGGCCAAATGATCCGTTTGTGGGTCTACAATCATTTGATTAAGGGTAATCCCATTAATAATATCCGGTTTACCTACATATCCACGGAAGGTACCGTCCGATTGCGGCAAATAAATACCCGTAGAGTCGCATTGGACAATTTCATCCGATATAGCAGAGGCAACCGCTTCAAGAAGTGAATGCAAATCCAAATTTGAATTAATCAGTTGACTGATTTTAGCCAACCGGGCATATCTGGCTTGATCATCATTCATATTTACACCATCCTTTATCGATCCGATTGCGGGAATGATTACTTTTGAAAAGAGGAAAGAAATTTCACTCTGTCTCCCATTGGAGGAATATTGTTATCCACTATTGAAATTTCAAGCACAGCTGGCCCGTCCACTAAAATATCATGCAGCACTCCGGCAGAAAGATCCTGCAATTTCTCAACTCTCCAGCTAGGTATGCCCATAGAATATGCCATATCCGATATCGAAACAGGCTGCTGCTCGAAGCGCGGGTGACTCCGTTTATACTGCAGCGTGTGGCCATGATAGACCATTCCCAGCCTTGCGTTATTGATAACTACAAATAAAATCGGCAGATTGTACTCCTTCGCCGTTAAAATTTCCATACCATGCATGAAAAAACAGCCATCTCCTGTAATGCAAACCGCAGGACGGTAAGGATCTGCAAGATTCATCCCGATTGCAGCTCCGATCGCGGTTCCCATTGCCCCAAAATGTACATTGATATCAAAAGTGTCCGTCTCCATTACCTGCATATAATGGATTACATATGACATAAACTCCCCGATATCGACCGCATAGCGGGTTGAGGGTGGCATATGCTTTTGCAAGGACAAGAGCACATTCTGAGTGTTATAGGCTGTGGAAGGCTGTGGAATCGAAGCTGTGACATCAGGCTCGAAGCTATTGCGGCGAAGCCCCATACGCTCCAATTCCTGAATAAGGAACCTGAGGCCCAAGCCCGCATCGCCTCGTATCGGCAAATCAATAGGATAGGTACGATGGAAGACCGTTTCATCAATATCGATTTGCACAGTATAACGATCTCCGGTCAGATGTCGGTTCCAGTTGCTGGTGGCCGTCTCGCCAAGGCTCGAACCTACAATCAGAATAGCGCGGTACTCTTGATCTTCTATAAGCTTGGTAGCGCGCGCCTGTCCAGCAAAGCCGAATATACCGTGATAGAGCGGATGAGAGTGGGGCACGAATCCTTTTGCCTGCGGTGTTGTAACAATCGGCCAATTCAGAGTTTCAGCCAGCTGCAGCACATCCGGCATAGCACGGCGGGCTCCTTGCCCGACGAAGATAATGCCTTTACTGCGCTCCAATAGCTCCTTGGCCGCTTGCCGCAGCAACGAACGATTGGGAACGCTGATCTGCTGCTGCGGAAACGGCGGCAGCGCGACTGGCTCCACCTGCTCCAACTGTATGTCTATGGGCATCTGAACGTGAACAGGACCCGGTATTCCGGATAACGCAATTTCAACTGCCCTCGCTACCTCATAAAGCAAATCTTCTGCGCGAGAAACGGATACGCTGTACTTGGTCACCGGTTGAAACAAAGGCACCGCGTTCAATTCTTGTGAGGCGTTCAATCCAACCGTCCTGACTGGAACCGAGCCTGTCAGGAACAGAACAGGAAGATGCTCGCGGTATGCATGCGCAGCCCCTGTCAGCAGATTCGTGCTTCCAGGACCGCTGCATCCGATGCAAACCCCCAGGCTGTCGGAATGTTTAGCATAAGCCGCGGCCATATAGGAAGCAGCCCCTTCATGCTTAGCAACAACCGGTGTAATTTGGGGCATTTCATACAATTCGTCAAAAAATGCATTTATTGAGCCCGCAGGGATGCCAAATACATATTTGACCCCGCCTTCAACCAAGAAATCAATCACATTCCGAACTGCTTTCATTATTATTTCCCTCTTTTCTACACGGTTCGATTTTGTTCGACTATTTTCTACACTATTCCTTTTATGGTAATATTTTACTAATACTATTATTCTTCATGTCGACATAAAATCCTCTTTTATTAAATAAAATGTTCTGAAAACGCAAAAAATCCCCACAAAGTGGGGTCTTGCTTCGACGTTGATTCAGATACTTTGCGGGGAGCCACGAGACATATAAAATCTATATAGACAAAAAAGGACGCTTTTCAGCGTCCTAATTACCAGATAAAAATGTTTTTTAGCGCAAATCCTTCGGTTGAACCATATCCATATCCGTGAACTCTTGGTTCTCACCAGCCATAGCCCAAATGAATGTATAGTTGTTTGTACCTACGCCGGAATGGATCGACCAGCTTGGTGAAATGATCGCCTGCTCATTGCGAACAACAAGGTGACGAGTTTCAGAAGGCTCACCCATCAAGTGGAACACCAATCCGTCTTCAGGCATATCGAAGTAGAAATACACTTCAGAGCGGCGGTTGTGAGTGTGGCAAGGCATTGTATTCCACATATTGCCCGGTTTCAAAAGTGTCATACCCATAACCAGCTGGCAGCTTTGAATACCGTTTAGGTGGATATATTTATAAATGGTACGTTCGTTAGAAGAATTGATCGAACCCAGGTGCTGAGGCTCAGCCTTGCTGATTTCCACTTTCTCAGTCGGGTAGTTTTTATGTGCTGGCGTGGAGTTGAAGTAGAAGCGTGCCGGATTAGCAGAATCCGCGCTCTTGAATACCACTTCTTTGTTGCCCAGACCTACGTACAGGCAATCCTTGCTTTCAAGCACATATTCAGTACCATCTACAGTTACGAAGCCTTTAGGGCCAACATTGATAATTCCAATTTCACGACGCTCCAAGAAATATTCAGCGCCCATTTCATGCTTGTCCGCTTCGAGCTTAATCGGCTCTGATGTAGGGATAACGCCACCTGTAATAAAACGGTCTACGTGACTGTATACCATGTTTAGTTGACCTGGTGCAAACAGACTTTCGATAACAAACTCGCTTCTCAATCTGTCTGTATCATAGGATTTAGTTTCTTTTGGATTCGTCGCATAGCGAATTTCCATAGCAATAATTGCCTCCTCGGAAAATATAAGTTAGTATTCGGGATTTCGGTCCAATCATCGGATAACAAACTAATCAAGCTCTTCTCAATTCCGTTCTGTCCGTTCCCCATCATATGGTAACATAAATCGCTTCATCTCGCTACCACGCTCCATTTACTTGTTCTGCCGCTTCTTCGATTGAAAACAATTCTCAATTTAACACAATCAGCGTGACTCCCCCTTGAGAAAATGGTATAATGTTCCCTAAATGTTGGGCTTCACAAAATGTATGGCCCACTAAAGAGAAGTTCAGATCACGGAAGGACGGACCCAAATGAATCCTCTTGCACAACAGCTCAATGATACGATTTCCAAAGAAAATAAGTATGTATTTGATATGCTATCAGGCTTAGGCAAGCAAATCTTTTTCCCTAAGGTGGGCATCTTAAGCCAGTCGGCGGAAGCCAAGCAAAAAGCTCATAAATTCAATGCCACCATCGGTACAGCGCTCGAAAATGGGCAGCCTATGCACCTGAAGGTCATTCAAGATACGTTATCCGCCTACAATCCGAAGGATATATACGAATATGCGCCTCCAGCAGGCAAGCCGGAGCTGCGTACTGCATGGCGCAGTAAAATGCTGGAGGAGAACCCGAGCTTAACGAGTGAGGGCCTGGGCAATCCTATTGTCACCAATGCACTGACCCATGGATTAAGCATTGTTGCCGACTTGTTCGCCGATGCTGGCGATGCAGTTATCATCCCCGATAAAAACTGGGAAAATTACGAGCTGACTTTCGGAATTCGCCGCGGTGCGGAGATTGTTAATTATCCGTTGTATAATAGCGAACGCAAGTTTAATTCCGCGGCATTGCGTGACGCTCTGCTCGCTCAAAAAAACAAAGGCAAAGCAATCGTCGTATTGAACTTTCCGAACAACCCGACTGGCTACACCCCGGGTCCTGAGGAAGGCAAACAAATCGTAGCCGTTATTAAGGAAGCAGCCGAGGCAGGAATTAATGTTGTAGCCGTAGCTGATGACGCTTATTTCGGACTTTTCTTCGAAAACTCGTTGCAGGAATCATTAGCAGGCCAATTGGCAAATTTACATCCGCGTGTGCTTTCCATCAAAGTAGACGGCGCTACGAAGGAAGAATTTGTATGGGGCTTCCGGGTCGGCTTTATCACCTATGCCGGACAAAGCCAAGGAATGCTTGCTGCACTGGAGCAAAAGACGATGGGCATTATCCGTGCAACGATTTCAAGCGGACCGCATCCTTCCCAAACCTTCGTGCTTCACGCCTTGAACGCTCCTGAATTCAAAGCTCAGAAGCAAGAAAAGTTCGAAATTATGAAGGGGCGAGCCAACAAAGTTAAAGACATTCTCGATAACAGCGAGTTTGATGCCGTATGGGAATACTACCCTTTCAATTCCGGTTACTTTATGTGCCTAAAGCTGAAAACCGTTGATGCGGAATCACTGCGCGTTCATCTGCTCAATAATTACGGTATCGGAACCATCGCACTTGGTGAAACCGATCTGCGCGTTGCTTTCTCTTGCATTGAAGAAGAGAATTTGGAGGAGCTGTTCAGCTTGATTTTCCAAGGCGTTCAGGACATCCAGAAAGTAACTGCACAATAACAATAACAATAAGTGACAACATACAAAAAGCCGAATTCTCCAGTACTTTTGAGAATTCGGCCTTTTTATATTTGTTTAGCCTATTATATTCATTTATTCATTGCTGTTTACATTCAGTTTATATGGATGGGGTATCTTTTATACATACGAGATACAATTATGGAGAGGATGATTTTAAATTGACAAATAATAATCCAAGCGGGGGCTGGCGCGATTTCGTGCGTTTAATATGGCAGACCAAACCTCCCCTTCTATTAATGAGCATCGCACTGGCGATGAGTATTGGCTCCACGTTAGTCGGATTAAGCATTCCATTGTTTACTAAGAATATGGTAAACAGCTTCTCCCTGGATTCGATAGACACCATTCACATTATAGGACTCGGAGCCGCTTTTATTATGCAAGCTATCGCTGGGGGCATCTCCGTATATTTACTGAATCGGTCAGGACAGAAGGTCGTTGCTTCACTTAGAGATCTTTTATGGAAAAAGCATTTGCAATTGCCCATTCCTTTCTATGATCGGCATCAAACAGGCGAGATGGTTAGCCGGATAGTAAATGATACGGGCATCCTCAAAGAGCTTATCACCGAAAACCTTACAAGCTTCGTGACCGGGCTCATTTCCATCATAGGCGCTATTGGAGTGTTGCTGTATTTGGACTGGAGAATGACGCTGCTCATCGTGCTGGCTGTTCCCCTCTCCATGCTGTTCTTGTTTCCGCTTGGACGCAAAATGCATCAAATTTCCAAGGGATTACAGGGAGAAACAGCTCAATTCACGGCTACGCTGACTCGTGTGCTTTCGGAAATTCGTCTCGTTAAAACATCCAATGCGGAGCATGTGGAGTACGCTAACGGGCAGCGCGGCATTACAAACCTATTCCAATTCGGAGTAAGAGAAGGTAAGGTTCAAGCTGTCGTAGGACCTTTAATGTATTTTGTCATCATGCTGTTGTTCGTTGTCATAATTGGATATGGAGGACTTCGGGTATCATCAGGTGAGTTGACTTCTGGCGATTTGGTCGCTTTCCTTTTATACTTATTTCAGATTATAATGCCGATCACACAGATTTCCCGCTTTTTCACCCAATTTCAAAAAGGGATGGGAGCTACGGAAAGAATTATTGCAACATTGGCCACTGAAGAAGAGGATTTGCAAAGCGGCAGGCCTGTAGCCGATATGGGACCACAGATTAAGTTGGAGCAAGTTAGCTTCGCATATCCATCGGGAGATCAGGTGCTCAAGGACGTGAATATAACGATTGAAATGGGAAAAGTAACCGCAATAGTAGGACCTAGCGGTGGTGGAAAAACAACGCTATTCTCAATGCTGGAACGGTTTTATGAGCCGCAAGACGGCCTTATTCGAATCGGCGGAGAAGCATTAACCAGCCTGTCCTTAAGCTCCTGGCGGAGCCGGATTGGCTATGTATCACAAGAGAGCCCGCTTATTGCCGGTACGATTCGTGACAATATTACCTATGGCATGGAGCAAGCAATTAGTGATGAGCAGCTAGCTGAAGCTGCCAGGATGGCTTATGCCGATGTATTTATTAATGAGCTTCCGAATCGGTTCGATACAGAAGTGGGCGAACGAGGCATCAAGCTATCCGGAGGTCAACGGCAACGAATTGCGATCGCCAGAGCGCTGCTGCGAAATCCAAGTGTTCTGATGCTGGATGAAGCAACCTCAAGTCTGGACAGCTTATCAGAAATCATGGTGCAGAAAGCGTTGAAAAATTTAATGAAAGGACGTACAACGCTCGTAATCGCCCACCGTCTATCCACTGTAGTAGATGCAGATCAAATTGTTTTTATCGAAAAAGGAAAAGTTACCGGAAACGGAACACATAATCACTTATATGAAACACATTCCATGTACCGGGAGTTTGCCGATCAACAGCTGCGTATGCAGTCACCTGTCTAAAAAGGAGTGTAAAACTACAGGATGCCAACCCTATTGGTTGTAGATGATGACCCGCATATCCGGGAACTTGTACGCTTGTTTCTGGAGCGCGCCGGGTTTGAAATAATAGAAGCCAGGGACGGTGCTGAGGCACTGGCTGCATTAGAAACAGTGAAGGCGGATATGGTCATACTAGATATCATGATGCCTAACATGGACGGCTGGAGGCTATGCGAGGAGCTAAGGAATCATTATGAGATGCCCCTGCTAATGCTTACAGCCAAAGGGGAAACGACAAATAAAGTAAAGGGGTTCGACTTGGGGGCGGATGATTATTTAGTTAAGCCTTTCGAGCCTGCTGAGCTTGTTGCAAGAGTAAAAGCGTTGTTGAAGCGTTACCGGGTCTTCGTCTCCCAAACCATACTAATTGGAGACCTTCAAATGAATCGGCATACCTTTGAAGTCAGTGCTGCCGGGGAAATGCTGACATTGCCGTTGAAGGAATTTGAGCTTCTATTCAAGCTCGCAAGCTCCCCCGGTAGGACACTTCCACGTGAGCAGCTTATAGAAGACATTTGGGGATATGACTACAATGGAAATGAGCGCACTTTGGATGTCCATATTAACAGACTGCGAGAGCGCTTCTCCTCTCTTACGAGTTCGTTTCGAATTAGAACGATTCGCGGGCTGGGCTATAGACTGGAGGTGGCTGAAGAATGAAATCACGTATTGCAAAAGGCGTACTGGGCATCTTCGTAGCACTGATGGGTCAGGTTGCCTGCTGTGCATTGGCCTATGTGCTTACTTCTTGGGTTTACTCCTATTGGAACATCCAGCTGCCTGATTTAACGATCCAGCTTATTAATGTATTTCTCGGTTCTTTGTTTGCTGCCGGCATCATTATGCTCATCGGATTTTTTTCCAGACCTAGACAAATGAATATTTTCAATGCCATATTAGATGCGATGCAGCAGATCAGCAAGGGAAACTTCAATGTAAGTCTGGAAAAAAAACCAGGCCAACAAGGCCATTTGGACCACTTTGTAGATGGGATCAATCATATGGCTCAGCAGTTAAAGCATATAGAAGCCATGCGCCAGGAGTTTATCTCTAACGTTTCCCATGAAATTCAATCTCCACTAACCTCGATTAACGGATTCGCTCAAGCTATGCAAAATGAACAGCTGAGCGAGGATCAACGTCAGCATTACCTGCATATTATCGAGACCGAAAGCAAAAGACTGTCAAAGCTAAGCGACAATCTATTGAAGCTCACCTCACTGGAATCCGAGCATCATCCATTTGAACCGAAGCCCTATAGGCTTGACGTTCAACTTCGCAATATTATTTTAGCTTGTGAGCCGCTTTGGCAGAACAAAGCTATAGAAATGGACATTTCGCTTATACGCGTTAATGTAACAGCGGATGAGGAGCTGATGAGTCAGGTATGGATCAATTTGATTCACAACAGTATCAAGTTTACACCCGAAGGCGGTACCGTTTTCGTTAGTTTGGAGCAGCTCAATAACCAAGCTGTAGTCCGCATATCCGACACAGGCATAGGTATAGCAGCGGAAGATCAAACACGCATTTTCGAACGCTTCTTCAAAGCAGATAAGTCCCGAAACCGTGCCAGCAGCGGCAGCGGTTTGGGACTATCCATAGTGAAAAATATTATTGAAAGACATCACGGAACAATTCAAGTAGAAAGCAAGCTCGGAGAAGGCACTTCGATTACCGTTGTTGTGCCTGAAATCAAATCAATAAGTTAAACAAATGAGGATTTTTGTTGATTTCCACATATTTGATGCCTTTGTTGACCATACGCTCAATCAAGGGCTCATAATCCTCTTTGCTTTTCAGCTCAATTCCAACAAGCGCAGGCCCATTCTCCTTGCTTGTTTTTTTCGTATACTCGAATCGGGTAATATCATCATTGGGCCCAAGAACTTCATCGAGAAACTCACGTAAAGCACCTGAACGCTGAGGGAACTCCACTGTGAAATAATGCTTCAGCCCCTCGTAGATCAGCGACCGTTCTTTTATTTCCTGCATCCGATCGATGTCATTGTTACCGCCGCTGATGATGCAGACCACATTTTTGCCTGCGATCTGCTCGCGATAGAAATCCAGCGCCGTAATGGTAAGCGCCCCTGCCGGCTCGGCAACGATAGCATTTTCGTTATACAGCTCCAGAATGGTTGTGCATACCTTGCCTTCAGGAACGACAATAATATCATCGACAACCTTCTGACAAATCTCATAAGTTAACTCGCCCACTCGTTTTACAGCCGTACCATCAACGAATTTATCGATCTCACCAAGTGTAATGATTTCTCCTTGTTCAATGGACTGCTGCATGGATGGTGCACCGGTTGCTTCAACGCCAATGAACTTGGTGGTCGGGCTAATGCCTTTGACATAAGTTCCGACACCCGCTGCCAAGCCGCCCCCGCCAATTCCGGCGAAAACATAATCAACCTGCTCCCGCATATCATTCATCAGCTCAAGCCCGACCGTCCCTTGACCGGCTATAACCTTCAAATGATCAAACGGATGAACAAACTGCATCCCTTCCCGTTCACTGCACCTTACAGCCTCCTTCAACGAATCATCGAATGTATCGCCAATGAGGATTACTTCCACGTAGGTGCCGCCAAAGAGCTTGACCTGGGAAATTTTTTGCCTGGGAGTGGTGGTCGGCATGAAGATTTTGCCTTGAACCTGAAGTGCCTTGCAGGAATAGGCTAACCCTTGAGCATGATTGCCCGCGCTAGCGCATACAACACCTTTGCTGAGCTGATCTTCGGTCAAGCTACGCATCAAATGATAGGCTCCGCGGATTTTAAAAGATCGGACAACCTGCAGGTCCTCACGCTTCAAATATACGTTGCAGTTGTATTTCTCGGATAATATAAAGTTTTTTTGCAGAGGAGTATGGTGCACAACATCCTTCAGCACGTGACTTGCGACAATTATATCTTCCAGCTTAACCGACTGACTGTTCATCATTTCCTCCATTTAACTGATTAAGTAATTTTATTTATTATACACCGTTAAATACGCCTGTCCATAACTTTTACAAAGAAATAATCCACCCGAAGTGAAACAAGCCGTAGAAAAAAGAACAGCCCTCCCGCCCGGCCATTATGACCGTAAGCAAGAAGAGCTGCTCTCCCTTATAAAGCTAACCTTTTTCTTTGCAAATCCATATCTCTTTATTGCCTATTGCTTCTATTATTTAATCACGATCGTATGAACGACATTATTAGTGCCTCTCAATTCAACTGAACGGTTAGGTGTCAGCTGTGAACGATCGCCTTGAATAGTACCATTGGAAGTCGCATACAGGAATGTCACATTCGAAGTTGTGTTGTAGTATACGTTGTTTTGAACCGAACCATCGCTCAATATTTTGTTAATAGAAATGGAGTTAACTTGATCGCTGGAATTTGTTGTATAAGAGTTATATGTTCCGTTTACTGTAAAATTAGTTTGTTGATCGTTCGCAAGCGTTGTTACAGCAACAAATACCACTTTGCCGCCGGAAGTACGAACAAGAATTTCATCGCCTACTCTTAGCTCGGATGCCGCTACGGATTGACCATTGCGAATAATCGAAACATTCGAAGCAAGCTCGGCGCTATAGGATTGGCCATCTTTGATCACAGTCAAAATATTGTTGCTTACTGTAAAGCTCACTGAAGCTGTGAAGTTAGTGTTATCCGGCAGTTGGTTGCCACTGCCATTACCCAGCTTCTTTACTTCTACAAAAATGGCTTTGCCGCCGTATGTGCGTACGATTACTTCGTCACCAGCTCTTAGTTCGCTAGCAGCAACTTTAGCTCCATTGCGGAAGATGAACGCGCCGGAATCCAGCTCTACGCTGTAAGGTTGACCTTGTACAGTCAATGTTAGCAAATTATTGCTTACTGCTGTATTAACCGTTCCGCTGACGGATGCGTTATCGGGCAATTGGCTGCCTGTGCGATCTAATAAAGCTGCCAATTCTGCACGAGTTACCGGGTTGTTCGGACGGAAAGTGTTGTCTTCGTAGCCATCAATAAGCTTTTTGTCAATCGCAAGAGCAATATAGCCTACGGAACCGGCTGGAATCTTGTTAGCATCCTTGAAGGTCAGCTTCGTATTCATCTTGGTCTTTGCTTCATCCTGAAGCTTCAACGCTTTGATCAAAAGTGTAGTTGCCCACAAGCGGTCTGCTTCCTTACCAGGGTTGATCATGTCATCGGATTCCTCGAACAAATCGTTTTGCAGCGCAACGCTTACATAACCCGTTGCCCATGAATAGCTGCTTTTCAATTTGTCCGCGTCCTTAAAGTTCAAGTTCGCCGCTTTGGCTTCAGCAGATTCAGCTTGATCGCGAAGTCCCATCAGCCTTACAGCCGCAGTAATCGCTTCAATGCGAGTAATCGTTTTACGTGGCTGGAAGGTTCCATCCTCATAGCCTTCAAAAACTCGTTTGGAAGCCAAGCTTGCAATGTAGCGAGCTGCCCACTCTACATCGGCGCCTTTTACATCGTCAAAGGACAACTTAATGTTTAAATTTTTAACATTCATGTTGTTAATATAGATACCATTGTTGTTTTTGTCTTTATCGTTATATTTGGTTTCAATCACATTCTTCAAATCGCGTCCGCGATCTTTATCCTTGTCGTTGCCTTTGCCTTTATCGTTGCTTGCAAATGCTGCAGTGGAGCCCCCCATAACCATGGCTAGTGTCAATCCTGTTACGACAACCTTCTTGAATGAATTATTCATCATCATTTCTCCTTTTTGGTTAGGTGAAGGGCCAAATACGGTTCAACCGGATGCCAGCGGCGGATTGAGGGCATGACAAAGATGCCCTTGACCTGCCAATAAATCTTTGGCGATCAGGATGTAGTAGTTTCGCCTTCCCTGCTATGAATTTATCGTGGAACATGATTGAGGACCTTCGCGAAGAGTTCCTTGGATTTACTAAAACTTTCGCCATACGAATACCGTTTGTGGGGGTCATTTTGATCGACTTCTGCAAAATATGGTAAACTAACAACGAAAGAAACCTATTTATAGTAAATAGCGTAAAAACAGATAGGTTGCTTTAGTGGAGTTAGAGGAGGAAATGTACGTATGAAATGGAGAAACAAAGGTCTTTCTATAGGGATCGCGGTATTAGCATTAGTCGCCTTGGCTGCCGTGTACACGTCTATCCCTTTCTTTAGTAAAAACAGCACAGGGGACAAGCCTTCACCAGTTGCTACAGCAGATCCGTCCAAAGAGGGCAAAACAGAGGGGAATAAACAGCCCGCAACACCGCCAGAACCCCCTATTCCATCAGAAAAAGTCGATATTGCCGTATTCGGCAGCGAATTAGAAGGTCTTTATTTGGCAAGAGCAGCAGCGGACGAAGGCTTGAAGGTTAAGGTGCTTGATCCGCGCGAAGCATTCGGGGGCCAGGTGCTGCAAGGGGAAATGCTGTTCTTGGATGAAACGCGTGACGATAAGCATCAGCTGTTAGTTCAAGGGCGGGCCAAGGAGCTGTTTGACGGGTTCCGTAACGGAAAAATCCGCAAGCTCCCCGAGTTTACACAATATTTTGACAAGCTGAAAAAAGATATTCCTATAGAGTCAGGCATTAAAATTCAAGACATCAAGCAAATACCGGGCCAATTCGGGCCGCATGCGATAGAATCCGTCACCTATTCGGGCAAAGACGGGGCCAAGAAAAATATTAAAGCTGATTATTGGGTGGACAATACAGACTTCGCCGCACTGCTCAGCAAGCTCCAATCAACCCGTATGCCAGGACTGGAGCAGTTCTACGGCCAAAATAAGATCGAATACATGAGCACCGGAATGATGTTAAAATTCAAAAATGTCGATTGGGGCAAATTTAATTCCAGCTTCAACAGCTTAACCCCGGAACAGCGCAGTGCCAAATATGGGGGAGGCTCCGTGAGCGAGAGCTTTGCGATTGGATTGAGCGGCATGACAAATAGATATAAGCCAACCAATGATCGAGTATTCCTGAGGGGCTTAAATGCAGTAAGCCAACGCGACGGCGAAGTAATAATCAATGCATTTCTGATCTATACCGTAGACCCTTCGGATGATAAATCGGTTGCAGAAGCTATGGAGCTTGGAAAGAAGGAAATTCCGCTTATCTTGAATCATTTCCGCAAAAATATTACCGGTTGGGAAAACGCTGAACTGAATGGTTTCCCTAATTATTTGTACATCCGTGAATACAATCATTACGAGACCGATTACGTGCTTAAACCTTCTGATATGCTGGGCGCCCGAATGTTCTGGGATAATGTCAGCATCGCCGGATACCCGCTTGACCTTCAAGGAACAAGTGAAAATAAATGGGGCATCGAGATGGGCCGTCCTGATAAATATGGAATGCCCCTGCGCAGCTTTTTGCTTAAAAATTACGATAACGTCATTGTAGCAGGGAAAAATGTCGGGTCCTCGGCCATCGCTTACGGCAGTGCCCGCATTCAACCGAACACAAGCCTTGCCGCAGAATCAATCGGCATTCTATTAGGCCAACTGCAGGGCAAGAAAAAGCTCCGTGAGCTCAAAGAACCTGATATGCCTGCCCTCAACAGCTATCTGGAAAGTAAATACAAAATAAAGTTGACCGGAGTCACCGGCAATAATAAGATCGCAGGCTGGACGGCCGATGAAATAGCCAAGCTCGACACCGGAGAAATCGTCTACCCTTCTTATGTGAACAAACGGAAAAAGTAAGCTCATGCCCAAGTATCGGAAAAACCCCTGTTATGCCTCTTGAGGCGCAGGGGTTTTTGTATAGAGATTTTTATAAGCTTCTGCTGACAAACATCCCTGATTCCTTGGTTATGTGTAGCTTGCCTCCGTTTTCATCCATTTTGGCATTTATAAATGTTCGGAACGATTCCGCTTTTAACGGATCTAGCACAGTCTTGCCGCCCGCCAAGCCATTGCATGATAAAACATAATCGACTAAGGCATCGCTCTCGGTAATAAGCAGCGCATCCTCATACTGGACTATGGAAACGTCAGTAAAAAACGACAGCAATTGTTTTTTCCCATTATCCAGCGAAAAGTTAGCTTCGATTGCTCCCAATACTTGCTCATATTCGGAATCCGGATCAAACTCTTTAACCAATTGTTTCATTTCCAGCATATTGCGGCTTCCGACTGTTGTCGCGTAAAAGATTCCGCTCGGTTTCAAGACTCGCTTTATTTCCGATAAAGCTTTCTCCCGGCTGTTTACATGATATAGCATATGGTTCGCTATAATAATATCGAAGGTATGATCCGGATAGTTAATGTTTTCTGCGTTTATTACTTCAAATTTTATTTCATGGTTCAGAACGCTTAAGTTATTGCGCGCATCATTCAGCATCCCTTCGGAATAATCAGTGACGGTGATGTCCCAATGAGATGGAATTTTACTTGCATTGGCCATCCATAATAATCCGTTGCCTCCCCCCAGTTCGAGGACCTTGGCAGGCTGCGCTTGTTCAATCTGATCCATTACCCAGAATGGCCAAGGATATGGATTAGTGCTGAATGCAGCATGCAGGCGGATTCGAGCATTGAACTTGTCGGAGTTCGAGTACTGCTGGTCTTTTAAATCCTCGTTATTCGTCATAGCGATTTATCACTCCTTGGTTTCCGTTTGGTCAGGGTCGAGACGCCATTCCTTCATCGTATCCGCAAAACGCGACAGCATTGCCGCGAATACACTTACATCCTCTTCATTCCATTGCTTTAGTATCAACTCTAAACCGTCGACACTTCTGTCAAGAAACCGGATCAGCACTTCTTCCCCTTCGGGTGTGAGACTGATCAAGCTTGATCGAAGATCTGTCGGTGCAGTAGTAACTGCAATCTGCCCGGCTTGCTGTAACGATTGGATACGTCGGGTGATGGAGGAAGGATTAAAATCGAGCTCCCCGGCAATATCGGAAGGACGGATCTGTCCCCGCAATTTGATAAGCATAAGAATTTCAAAAGCGACCCGATCCAGGTCCTTCCTTCGGTTCTGCGCCAATTTGAATTCTTGAATGAATCGCAGTGTTCCGTAAGCCAGCTTTTCAAGCTCTTCACGGTTTTTTGTCAATTGTACCAGCTCCTTTTGAACTGCCGTTATCCTCAATATAAACTATTTGTTTGCACAAAGCAAATATATATATATAGCTCTGAACTAGTTTTCTATGTCCATTGTCTGCCAGCAAAGATTTATCGGTTATAGTGATTTTCTCCCTGTTGAGCTGATGTGAATTTGTATATACTAACTGTTATCTATGAGGAACGGAGTGATGTTATATGAGCTTAATTGTTAAAGATATCCAGATGGAGATTAAACAGCAAGTGTTGAACCAGCAGAGGGAGGACCAACGCGGAGCATAAGCTTCATAGGACCTTCCCCCTGCTCCATTAGAGATAATTATTAGGGAGGATCCATGGAAAACAATCATTCATTAGAAACTTACGGCTTTCAGCCGTTTTTTGCTAATCAGGATAAGGAAGGCTGCGCAATTGGGCGTGTTGCATTAGAACATAAGCATTTGTATCGCATATACGCTGAGGACGGTGAATGGCTAGGCGAGCTGTCCGGGAAAACTCGATACGAAGCTGTCCGGCGTGAAGATTATCCGGCTGTTGGAGATTGGGTAAGGATGACCAAACTGCACGGGGAGCAAAAAGCGATTATTCACGGGATTCTTGAACGCAAAAGCAAGTTTTCGCGTAAAGCCGCTGGTTCAACTACGGAGGAGCAGATTGTAGCGACCAATGTGGACCGCGTATTCCTTGTAATGGCCTTGAATCGTGACTTCAATGTACGCCGGCTCGAACGATACCTATTGCTGGGCTATGAAAGCGGAGCTGCCCCCGAGATCGTCCTGACCAAAAAGGATTTGTGCGACGATCTGGAGACCCGGCTGCGCGAGGTGGAGTCCATCGCCTTCGGCGTGCCCATCTATTCCGTCAACAGCTTGGCCGATGACGGAATTGAAGAGATCGCGGCCTCCCTGCGGCCGGGTGAAACGATCGCGCTGCTCGGCTCCTCCGGCGCGGGCAAATCGACGCTGCTGAACAGCCTATACGGCGGGCAGCGTCAGAAAACCGGCGGCGTCCGCGATGGCGACGACCGCGGCAAACACACGACGACGCATCGTGAGCTCGTCGTCCTGCCAAGCGGCGCGTTGATCATCGACACGCCGGGAATGCGCGAGCTGCAGCTGTGGGAAGGCAGCGAATCGATAGGCGCAGCCTTCCACGATGTCGAGGAGCTGGCTGCAGGCTGCCGGTACTCGGATTGCCGGCATGAGCAGGAGCCTGGCTGCATGATCCGATCCGCTCTGGCGGACGGAACATTGAGCCAGGAGCGGATCTCCAGCTACTACAAGCTGCAAAAAGAGCTTGCTTATAATGAGCGCAAGATTAATGCTGGAGCTGCCCGGGCCGAGAAGGATCGTTGGAAGAAGATTCACAAGAATATGCGAAGTAATACCAATCATTAATCCGGCCACACACAAAAAAGCACCTGTTCCAAAGGGAATCCCTTCCGATCAGGTGCTTTTTCCTTTGCCTGTGATTGATAACATTCAAACTCATCTTCTCTGCCTCATCGCAGCTTTAGGCCTAAGCTGAGCTTCAAGCTGTGCTCAAGGAATGTAATGCTCTTAATCCCGGCCAACTTAGGCATGTAGTCATCTAGAGACACTTGAATAGGCTTCAGCTGAAACCATTCAGGAGGAAGATTCATATGTCTGATTTGAGTTCCCGTATGCACAACCGTTACATAAGGCTCCTGCCAAGATACAGTGAATTGCAGCATAGCGCCAATTCGCCACTGCTTCTTGTAAAGAAGATTCACATCTGCAATTAGCTCGTTTCCATGCAGTGTAAATTGTGCTCCTGTTATCTCTAACTCATTATTATTGGAATTAGAAGAGTTTCGAGAAACCAGTGCTTTCTTCAACAGGTTGTTTACCTCCGGCTCCGTCAACTCGACTTCAAGTTTCCGGGAAGCGAGCATCTCAGCCAGCTTGTTGCGTACCGACAAATCTGTGTAAACCAGATCCAATGTTGTCTGCGGCTGGACATACCAATATAGACCTCCAGCCAGCAGTGCTATCAACAGAACCCCTACAATAATTCCCCGCAGCAGCTTCCCCATGCTCCTGTTTACGGCTCCTCTCCGAATACCTCCCACAAGAAATAAAGCAAGTACCTTACGTCGTTGGCTTATCCGGCTTGTCCTTCAACCAACGCGGCGCTCCCTTGTTCTTGCGCTCCCTCTTAAGCTCACGCTCCGACTTCCGCTTAACAGCAGGCGCTGCCGGTTTTACAGAAGGCTTGGCAGTTGCTGGCCTGGACGATACATCAGCTGAAGCTGCCGTTTGAGGCTTGGCCGCTTGTTCTCTTGGCAGCTTCCCAGCGCCAGCTTGCTTTCTGCCTTCGGCAGCCTTTGGCGCTTGCTCTGAAGTGGAACGCCGTTTGGCTGGATCTCCTTGCGAACGGTGCTGAGATGCAGCTGAACTGCGGCTCTTCCCCGGTTCGTAGATTTTGCCGTATGCCATCTCTTTTTCTTCAATAGTTACATCGAGCGTTTTGGAAAATTTATTGATAATGAATAGCTCTTTAGGCGTAATGATGGAGATCGCAGTCCCCTTCTTCCCCATACGTCCTGTTCGGCCCACACGATGCACATAATGATCTGCATCAATAGGAGGATCCAGATTAATCACATGAGTGACATGAGGGATGTCCAATCCGCGTGCTGCAATATCGGTAGCCAAGAGCAGCTGGAACTTACCGGCGCGGAAATCCTGCATGACCTTAGCTCGCTCCTGCTTACCCGCATCTCCATACAGCGCTTCGATCGACAAATTCGCGAACTTCAGCTTGCCTACAACCTCTGCCACAGCATCTATTTCATTAATAAACACAATTGCAGCCGGCGGGTTGTACAAGCGGACAATTCGGCGGAGCATGTCGATCTTCTCCCGCTCCTGGCATACAAAGTACATGTGTTCCAGTGTTTCCGAAGTTCGCTGCTGCGGATTCACCTGTACATATACAGGCTCCTGCATCCAGCGCCCGATCACTACTTTAATAGGCTCGGGCATTGTCGCCGAGAAAAACAGCATTTGACGTTCACGCTGCATCCCTTTGAAAATAGCTTCTGTCTCGTTCATAGAACCGAGCTCGAAAACTTGATCCACCTCATCGACCACAATAGTCCGCACATAATGCATGCTTATTTTACGAAGCTTCAACAGCTCAAGCACTCGTCCCGGTGTACCGACTATGAGATGTGGACGCAGCTTCAAGCGGTCGATTTGCCTGGTGATGGCAGCACCGCCAATTAAAGATTGCACACGAATACCGCTATCGGCTGTAAGAAGCTCTATCGTTTGTATGATCTGTATGCCCAGCTCTCGTGTTGGAACCAGCACAACCGCTTGCAGATCCTTAGAGCTTTTGTCTATTTTATGCAGTAAAGGCAGCGCGTACGCCAACGTTTTTCCCGATCCGGTCTGCGACTGGGCCACCACATCCTTACCCTGCAAAATAACGGGTATCGATTCCGCCTGAATAGCTGAAGGCGAAGTAATATTTAGATCCTGAAGCTTACGAACGTAAACCTCATCAATATGTAATGCTGCAAAACCGCTGTTCATCGAACTCCCCCTTTGTTATTAGCATCATACCAATGCATGCCCCCAACATCAAGGCTTGGACTCGCTCATCTCCCTGAGCTTCTGTGATATCCATGCAAAAACGGCATCCAATGCTTTCTCATCCGCTGCTTTTGGAAAACGGTGCTCCAATCCCTCGTACAGCTCCATGGCATAATCCTTGCCTGCTCGCTCGAGAGCTTCGGCCAGCTTATGCGCGTGGGACACATTGACTTGAGGATCCGCTGTTCCATGTACAATCATAATAGGAACCTGCACCTGCTCCAGCCAATACACCGGCGAGCGGCTTTCATAAGCCTCCGGCTCCTTGCGCGGGTGGCCTACAACCCGCTTAAGCATTCTCCGCAGATCCACCCGCTGCTCATAGGTGTCGAATAAATCGCTGACACCTCCCCAAACGACAACTGGACCGGCTTGATTGCATTGCTTGGCCGCAAGCATAGCCATCATCGCTCCTCGCGAAAAACCGATCAAGGGCACAGGACCCGGCTGAACCTCCGGCAGCGATTGTACCAGCGTAATCGCATGGCACACATCGAAGCGATCCTCACCGCCGAAATCCTCCTTGCCCTCTCCGCCCTCATTGCCGCGGTAAAACGGTGCAAACACAGCGTATCCCCGCTTCGCCATGGATATAATGCGACGCTTACGGACCATACCTACCTTACGGATTCCGCCACGGCAGTAGATCAGCCCGGGGCTTGGCTTCCCGGTGTCAGGCACAGTCAGGTAGCCTTTGACCTGCAGCCCTTCACTAACATAGGTTAGCCTATACAACAAAACACCTTTTACAAGACTGCGTAATGGTACCCGCTCTATCATAGCTCCATTAGCGGAGCCATTTCCTGATTGAGACTGACTTTCCTGCACGGTTTCCAACACAATCACTCACTCCATTCTCCGGTGCTGTGCAAGGTATCGACCTTTTTTTGACAGAAATCTTTTCGTGCGCTAGACTTACTTTGAAACATTGAAGTAGCGGTGTTCTAATAATCTGAAATATGTTCTGAAAGGTGGATCTTTTATGAATTCTGAATTCCATACCGAGTTCGATGCACTAGTCGAAAAATTTTCCGAGCTATTAACCGGCAGTACTTCTCCTGAATTGGTAGAGAAAATTAAAATCTGGTCGGTTTACAATCATATTCACAAAACGATGCCTGCACTCGCAAGCCACTGGAACCAATCTCATCCTGAAAGCAGAGCGGTCATCCGCAGTTTATATGAAGAGGTGCGCAAGCTTAATCTGGAGTTGAAGGAAAAAAATCAGAAGCTTGAGGAAAAATAAGCCTATCTCCGTACGAAACGCAACTGCAGGCTCCCTCGCCCAAGCCGCTGGCGCATATCGAAGAATCCAATATACGGAATGACCAAGTAAAGTAATTATCCCCTTTTATTGCAAGTCTATGATAAGCAGCGCAAGGACGAGGGAGCTTGCTTCTCACTTCTTATTCATCATTTTTCCAGCTACCTTATCAAATGCGCGCGGAAACAGCTGAAACAGCTTCACTCCAAAGCCTGCTACGAATGGCATATCGATCTCAGGAATTCGCCTCTCTATGGCTCTAAGTACTTTATCTGCTACCTGGTCAGGCTTCAGCATAAACCATTGTATGTTCTTTACGTAGTTGCCGGACGGATCAGCCTTGTCAAAGAAAGGCGTATCAATCGGACCTGGATTAATAGCTGACAGGTATACACCCGAGCCCGACAGCTCCTGGCGCAGGCAATTCGTAAAACCTAGCACCGCATGCTTGGTAGCCGAATATCCGGTTGATTTGGCAGAACCAATTTTACCAGCCATCGAAGCAATGTTCACGATATGGCCGTTCCTCGCCTTCAGCATATGGGGTAGCACCGCTTTCGTGCACCGCACCGTGCCCATGTAATTGACATCCATCATACCTTCTATTTCATCCAAAGATGCTTCAGTAAACGTCTCAAACACACCGTATCCGGCATTATTTATCAAAATATCAATACGCCCGAAGCGATCGATTACTTGCTGCATCGTCAGCATCACCTGATCGGTGGAGGTGACATCCAGCCTATAAATCCCATGGGGCCTTCCATTCAGGGATGCGGCCACCTGTGACAGCTTATCCTCCGAGCGTGCCATCAGAACAGGTACCGCACCGCGTTCAGACAGCTTTTTAGCCATAATCGCCCCGATCCCGCTGGACGCTCCGGTAATAACAGCAATTTTCCCATTGAACATTGGCTCTTCCTCCACAACTTTCTTTTACAAGCAAAATACGCAGCAACCAAAAAAAAGTGGAAAGCTTCCTTCCATAAGGAAACTCCCACTTTGTATTGTAAATGATTTTGATTACACGATCAAAACTTGAATATCCAACTCGCCGATTCCTTCCATAATCAGGGGGATCGTCAATGCCTTCTTAGGTAAAAATCCTGCGGAAGTAGCGGAATGCAGCAATTTGGGAGGAGTAATATCCACCCTGACGCCTTGATTAAACAGCATCGTGCTTGCGTTGCCGCTGATCATATTGCCGAGCTCGGAAATAGCGCTCTTGCTCATTTCATCCATCTCGGTTATAACATAACCGCCCATCATGGCAGATACTACCTTCAAGGCTACATCCTCATGAAGACCAAATACGATATCGCCCTGCATTTGTCCGGTCATTCCAATCTGGATCCAGATGAACTTCTCTACAAATTTTACGTCTTTTATCCCAAGTTGTCCGGTCGAAGGCCTGATGTTAGCCACTTGCTCTATGACAATTCTAGCTGACTCCAAAAATGGATTAATATATTCTGCCTTCATAAATAAATCGGTCCCCTTTGCGACAAAATCTCGTAGATTTATAGGTCTTATTATTGATACATTATACCTAAATATGTCGAATAAGTATACCATTTTTAGAAAACAAGACCTGACATCAACCACTTATGGTCTAAAGAGCGCCGCCTGCCAGCTTGGCAATTTCGGCTTTTTCCTCCGGATATTTCAATATAAAGGCTTCGTAAACCGGCATATCGGCTTGCCCCAGCTTCTGCAGCGAAGCTAAATACCATCTGACTATCAGCTTCGATACATCAGGGTTCCTTTGGTCATTCACATTCATATGCAGAGCCTCTACCGCTTCTTTATAATTATGCCGGGAATAGTTCAATTGCCCGATAATTAACGATATATCCGGTTTAATTTCGAACGGTTCACCCTGCATTTGTCCTTTGGGGAGACTTTTTAACGACTCTTGCTTCGATAAAACAAAGCGATACCAATCCAATGCCTGATTCCAATACTTGACATTCGCCTCCGTCTGATTGCCGGCCAGCGCTCTGCTGCCAAGCTCATAATTCAATGCAATAGCACGTGCATACCAATTGGGTCCTCCCCGGTTAACATTGAGCCCCCAAACCGTTTTCATTAAGCTGCGTTCGGTTATCATCAGCGCTTCGTTGAGTTTGCCTGCTGTTGCATTCTGATTGTATTCAATTTCCATTGCTGGCTTATTATAAGGCTCCTTGCGATCAAGCAAGGCTGCTACTCGCTTGGCTTCCTGCTCGTACCGGGCATCCTTGGTTTGACCATAAGCCTGATACAGCAGCTGTAATTTCATTACTAAGTAAGCGGGATGCTCCGGTGAAGAACGGATTGCCGCATCTAATGATTCAAATACTTCCTCCATGCTAACATTTGACGGTGAATCCATCTTTACTAATGCTTCATTGTAATAACGGTTACCTTGCAGCTCTCTTACCGAGACAATAATAACAACAATCGAGAGCACAGCAATGGCAGCAGGATATATGTACCGGAATACGCCTTTATTCACATATTGAATCAAGCC
Organism: Paenibacillus radicis (ex Xue et al. 2023); assembly: GCF_024722015.1. Taxonomy (GTDB): domain Bacteria; phylum Bacillota; class Bacilli; order Paenibacillales; family NBRC-103111; genus Paenibacillus_S. Next base: position 227,718 of record NZ_JANQBD010000001.1, read on the forward strand.
TGCCTTACCTGCTGCCAGTGTTTGCTTGATGCTAGCGGACAGTCCTCCCAAGCAAAGAAATACAACGGCAGCCAAATAACCGTAGCTCATCTCAAAATCAAGAATGCTATGGAGCAGGATGGATACTGAAATCAAATAAAAAACTTGGTAATGTCCTCTTTCTTCGCCCTGCTTGAAAAATTGCCTCGCGTACAGCCCATAAACTGAAATAAGCAATGCGATAAGCGCCAAAAAGCCAAGCAGCCCGGTTTCCACCATATATTGCAAGAAGAAATTGTGAACTTGCTCTACGAGATAAGGATTGTTTTGATATTGCTGGTATAAAGTAGTCCAGCCTCCTCCCCCTGCTCCAGTGACAGGGTACTCCTTAACGATTTTCAACGAGTCCTTGTACATCGTCAGCCGTTCCAATACACTGTGCTGCTGGAAGTTAATGGACAGCACACGCTTTTGCAGATCAGAGGGAAGCAGCTTGACTATCCCATTATTTTCAGAAATAAGGAGTAAGGCCAGAAGCCCAAAAACAATCATAGCACCGGGTATGAACAGATTGGCAAAGCGGTATTTATTCAGCTTCAGCACCTTTTGCTCCAGCCTCGGTATTACATAGCGTTCGCTGCACAATATGATTAGACCGGTAATAATAGAAACAGAGCCCATAATAAGCCAGCCCTTCAACGATTGCGAGTCCAAAATGCTGACAGTATTAGGGTTCATTGGATTCCCGCCGGTAACTTGCTTGAACAAGTCGGTTGTAATCTTCCTGATTGGCTCAGTAATGAGCAATGCACCCGCGGAGCCGATAGCCAAATAACTGAAAAAGCTGATTTGCCGGATGAATGTATAGAAAGGAAGAATCGCCAGCAATATGATCGGCAGCATCACAAGTCCGCCACGGGAAAGCGTCAGGAAAAAAGACAGCAACAGCGGCACAACCATGCTGCCATGCAGTAAAATGATATACCATCTGCGGGATCGCATCAGAAGCCATAGAGCAGATAGCAGCAGAGCCAACAAATAAGCTGCATATGCGTTTGCATATTGAAAGACGGAGGTTAAACGCAGCCCCTCGATCCCAAGCATAATCGCATCTTTGTAATAGGCGTTGCCGAACATGTTCAAAAAGCAGTAGAAAACCGCCGTATAGCCCGCAAATACGATCCCATACTGCATCCATTGCGCTCCTCGCTGCTGTTTGGCGACAACAGAGCCTATTGCAAAGAAAACCGCATACATGATATTCAGCATGACCATGAACATGGCATAATGGCTGGAAGCTGCCTGAAAGGAAGCTATGAAATAAAAGGCAGGGATGCTCCACACCTCTAAGGTTAATAAATCTGCAACATTCTCCAGCTTCCATCGGTAAAAGTAATGAATGCTTAACAAAAACAGCATAATACCGGCAGTGATAACCGCAGAGTTCAAAGGCTGCTCATACTGAACGGAATAGCCGTAAAAAAGCGCTGTTTGAAAAAGGAAACCAAATAAAAATAACCCGATAAACGAAAGAAATATCCAGTAAATCACAGATTTGTCCAGTGATGCTTGATGCATTAATTCCTTGTTAGCTTTATAAGAATACTTTGTACTTGCTGTCATCTCCAACCTCTTCCCACACATTTTTTACCACATCTGGTAGACGCGTCAGGGTTGGAAAAAGTTTCAAAATTAATTTCGAACGCCCATCATATTGCCGGAGCTGTAACGCCGCAGCCCGTAATAAAAGAATGCCGTGCCACCCAGGGACAACAATACAGCCACACCTGCCGCCTGAGCCAAAAATAAAGGTTCCACAGCACGGAGCAAGCCGATTGGCATATAGCTGATGAAGCCTGCGGGAATTACCGTAAACAGAAGCAGCTTCCCCCAACCGGTAAAAATACCTGTCGGATAAGTTGAAAATGCAAGCAGTCCATTAAACATCTGCTGGCTCAACCCTTCCGCGTTCCCCAAAAAGAAGGCTAGCGACTGGAAAATAATAACGAAGAACATAAAAATCAACATAGCAATAAGCAGGGCAAGCGCAAATTTGAGCAGCCCTATGGCCGAGCAATCGCCGAATAATCCATACAAAATGACTGCGAATAATATATCGCCAATGGCTGCAACGGACATACGGCTTATTAGTATATGAAGCAGCACCGGTTTGGGCTGTGACAGGAAAATATCCAGCTGCCCTGCTGCGATAAGCGAAGCAAGCCGATAGGCATTGCCGAACAACACAGCGGATAAGCCAAAGCCACCCGCGCTTACAGCCCACATCATCATGACATCCTGCAGCGACCAGCCGTTCACGACTTGAAACCGCTCGAAATAAATTCCCCAGAACAAAATCCAGACCGTATTGTTTACTACCATCATCCCCGCGGTCAGCAGAAAGCTCATGCGGAATTCCATCGCTCCTGCTAAATTCAGCTTCCAGCAACTCCATACAAAGGAAATGAGTCCTACACATTTATTGATCATTCCAATTCTCCCCTTTTGGCTATCCTCCATTTACATTCAGTTTCTTCACACCTCTCAAATACATAAGCCCGACTACCGCAGCCAGCACAGCAACCCAGGCCGCTTGGGTCAGCAGCATCGAAAGCAGCTGTACATCAGCCCATCTCACTACCGTTTTGGCTGGAAAATAGAGCACTGTTTGAAACGGCAGCCAGCGGCAAACGGCCTGCAGCTGCTGTGGAAACAGCTCCAGCGGCATCAGCATACCGCCTATCGTAAACAGCATTTTATGATATACGAATTCCAGACCCCTTGTTTCCTCCACCCAAAAAGAACATAAAGCCAGAACCATGTTAAGCAAAAAATTAATCGTCACCGCACCAAAGGATACTAGCAGGAAGCCTGCCCAGCCCCAACCGAAGGATGGCCAGCCGAACATAATAACTCCAAGCAATCCTCCAATACATACATTGACCAATAAGCGGATACTCACTTCGCTCACATACCCTACATAGTGATATCCGATATAGCTGAGAGGGCGGGTCAGCTTATAGCCGACATCTCCGTTTTTTACTTCCTCCTCGATTTTGGTAGATAGACTTGGAAATGCAGTCGTAAGCGCTTCTGCGAATAAAATATACCAAATGATCTGCTCGTAGCTGTAGCCTTCGATAAGTGCCGTGCCTTCACCTTGGTAAGTGACACGCCATAATTGCATAAATATGTACATGATCATGATGAGAAAGATGGAACGGATAATAAAATCGTATACATAGGCAAAATGATTTCTTAAAGTTACCCTGCCTATAGCGCCATATTTGATCAGCTTTCCAAAAATAGAAGTGGGTGGCGCAAGCGGCTTGTCAAAGCCTTGATTGCTTACCGGAGGCCCGCCGGTTACTCTGCTTTCGTTCCCTGCATCTGCCCGCATGACTGCTACCTCTCTTCCTCCCGCTGAATTCCCGATTCCTTGGCGTAGATGTGGGTAATGATCTGCTCCATTGGCGGATCTTCAATGGTCACATCGACAACGCGGTAATGGCCTACGATATGCGCCAGCACCTGCTCGATACTAGCCTCCGTCGTTTCGACGGAGAGCTTCATCATGCTTCCGTCCTGCTGGAGCACTTCTACGCCAGGAAAGCTGAACGCGGCTCCAGGCTGCTGCAGCTGCAAGTGAATGGTCTTAGCGGTAAGCAAATCCCGCTTCATCCGCTCCACATCATCATCCAGGATGACCTGGCCATGATTGATTACAACGGCACGCTTGCACAACTGCTCAATGTCACCCGCATCATGGGAGGTCAAGAAAACCGTGGTCCCCTCCTCACGGTTCATCTCCAAAATCAGCTCGCGGATTTTGTGCTTGACGATAACATCGAGCCCGATGGTCGGCTCGTCGAGGAATACAATCTTCGGCCGGTGAAGCATGGCGGCCGCTATCTCGCACCGCATCCGTTCTCCAAGCGACAGCTTGCGGACCGGTGTGTGCAAATACGGCTCCAGCTCGAAGCGCTGGACCAAATCATCGCGGCGGCTGAAATAATCCGCCCGCTTCAGTTCATAAATCCGACTCATCAGCTCGAACGAGTCGATTGGCGGCAGATGGTACCACAGCTGCGACTTTTGCCCGAATACAGAGCCGATATGATACGCTAGGCGGCTTCGCTCCGTCCATGGGCACAGGCCTAGTACCTGCGCGCTGCCACCGGATGGATGCAAAATACCTGTCAGCATTTTGATCGTTGTCGACTTGCCGGCTCCATTCGGTCCGAGAAACGCAAGAGTTTCTCCTTGCTCAACGCTAAGATCAATGCGGTGAACCGCCGCTTTCTCGGTATAACAGGGTCTAAACAGCGATTGCATACTGCCTATCAGTCCGCTTGCCTTCTGCTTTACCGCGAATGATTTGCTCAATCCTTCTACACGTATGGCATTCATAGTATTTAACCCCTTTCCCATGGTAAAGCAAAAAAGACCTCGAGCAAGTTCGCCTTGAAAGGCGGAACTTGCTCGAGGTCTTTTATCCCTACGGTGTAACGCGACACGACGGTTCGCGTTCGGCTTCGCTTGGTTCGAACCGGCTTAACAGCACCGTCGGATCCCTAGAAGCCCTCCCACTTAATTGTTATATACTATCACGCCATGTTAACTATTACAAGAAAAAAATGGTAATTATTCAAAGGAATTTCACGGGCTAACCAGCGTCACATCGCAATGCCGCAGCTTCCGCAAAATTTCGCATCAGGCTCGTTCGTTGTACGACAAACACGACAAATCGTGTGCACAACCGTTTCTGCCTGCTCAGCCTGTTCTCGCAGCTCTTCAAACTGGTGGCCGCAAACCGAACAAAACTTCACTTCTCTGGCGACAACTTTGCCGCACTGGCATACCTTCTCATGCTTGGCTTCCTTGATCTTCAATTCAATATGCTGAATATCCTGCCGCAGCACTTGAATTTGCTGACAGTAAGCTGCAACATCTGGCTGCGATTTTTTCCAATCCCCCGCCGCATGAGCATTATAAACGGATTCGCCAATCAGAGTAAAAATTTTCTCCAGTTCCTTTTCCTTGGAAGAAATTTGTGTACGCAGCCTTGTAATTTCCATTGTTTGCTGAGCTTTTTTCGCAGCATCGGATGCGCCTTGCTTCATTTTTTCAAAAAATGACATTGGTTTGCCCCCCTTTGAACTGATCTGGATCGTTCCTGTTACTACATAGTTATGAGCTTGGGGGCGTCGACATTCCGTAATGAGACATTAACTGAACAATTTACGCAAAATCGATAGCAGCATGATACCTGTTACAACTACACATACAATGACGAGCTTTTTTTCCTGACTGTTCAAACGGCTCATGAGACCAACAACCCCTTAAGCAGAATTGCTTACCTCTTAAGTATACGTTATTTGACGCTTTTCTACATAATCGTGCCAGTCTTGGCAATTGTCATGTTTGTGAACTTGTCTTAAGCCTGACCTATTCCAGAAAAATACTAGAGTGCCAGATGACGCGACGCTGCCAACCGCTCAAGCACGACGGCCACGCCATCCTTGTCATTCGTCTCCGTAATATGTGTGGCTATGCTCTTCAGTTCAGCAATAGCATTCCCCATAGCGACAGGGTGCCCGCAAAGCTTAAATACTTCCAGGTCGTTGTAATCATCGCCAAAAACCATCACCTGCTCCGGGTGAACGCCTCTGCGTCTCAATACATGCTCTAAAGCAGCGGCTTTGGATACGGCAGCACTCATAATCTGGATGAGCTTGTTCCCGTCCGTTGAGATAAGCTTCACACGATTGGCAAACCTCCGCTCAAGCTCCGCATAAATGTTATTTTCATTAGTTAACAGCAGCTTGGCAGGATGAAGCTGACTAATTTCCTCCCTGGTTAAAACAATGGGCACAGGGCCACCATCAGGAAATCCCAAAATGACTTTCTGTTCCTCGCTTAAGCTGCGGTTGCTGAACATCGAATCCTGTGCTTCAAAGCTTACCATGAGCTCAGGGCTTGTATCCATTATCGCCTCATAAATCTCTGAAACCACAGCTTGATCGATCAACACATGATCCTCCATACTGTGAACCGAGTCAACGGTATGCGCACCATTATAGTAAATGATGCAGCCCAATTCCAGCAGCACGTCAGGCAGCAGCATACGTACGGATCTTGCCGGACGTGCAGTAGCTATAATCACATGAATACCGCGATCATGACAGTCCAATACAGCGCGAAGGCTCCGATCCGTAATATGACGGCTGCTGTCCAAAAGTGTTCCATCCAAATCCAAAACAATTGCTTGAATAGTGTTCATAGCAGCTCCCATTGGAAAATTTTTACCATAGTATCACAGATGACTTGCTTCTGTAAACGGTATGATAATATTTGGCACAACGGGATTGAACGAACGGCTGTATCTGATGTTCTATATCACATAATCCAATACTTCCTCATAAGTACGAAACGCCTTAGTTCCTGCTAGTCTTGGGGAGTAAACATGAAACGACAGCATGCGCCCTTCTCCCAAGTTGCTCATTTGATGAATTTGTCCCTTAGGGGCATACAGAAACTGATGCTGCTTCAATTGGCTTTCCCCGACTACCTGCGCGTAACCGAAGCCGTCAAGCCGATAAATAATATTGGTCATCTGACCTTCCAAAATAAATGCGCACCCAACAGATGCACCATGATCGTGAATGAGGGTTTGACGCCCTTGGGGCAGATGGACCAGGATCACCTCTACCTCTTCCGATTGGTATAACACTTTTCGGCCGTAGGGTAAATAGGAAGGCTCCTCAATGTAAGGGGCTACCTTCTCAGATGTGAGCTCCAAACCAGTAATGATTGCTTTTAATTCATGCGGTGCTGGACTTTCAACGCTGCGAAACGCTTGCTCAATGGATTCAAGTAGTTCCATGGCTCCGATACCTCCGAATTGTTTTTTATATTGACATTAAAAAGTCTGGAAAAGTCGCTTTTCTTGCGACGACCTCTATATAAAATAGGTTTTAGTCCGATGTTATAAGCATTAGACGACTTTTGTATAAGATTATCTTATATGTCATTTCGTTATTTGTATTCAAAATGCAGCCTACTGGTGTCTGTTATTCGAAAAATTGGCTCAACACCCGATATCAGAGCTTGACGAAGTCATTCGATTTCGTCTCCGTGTCCAGCCTAGCCCTAGACAAAACTTAAAAACGGTAATAACAGCGCACACGACTTTATTCGAATTTATTGGATTCGGAGCCATTGCCTTCCCCCAAAAACCTGCATCTATACAGTCTTTAGGCCGGTATATCCAAAGTCTTATTGAATTCATGCAAATGTGCATTTATTTTTTCATTTTTAGCTGAACCGGAGCGTTTCCCATGAAAATTGATGTACTTTTGCAGGTTTGTTCTCTCTACAGCAATTCCGGCAGGAAAATAACTGCGTGTTTGCAGGATTTTGTGAGGACTAGTGGTCGGAGGAGGGTCAAGTACTGATTTTGAGGTTGAGCCGAAAAATTTAGGTAGAAATCAGTGTGGAAAAATAGAATGCAGACGAATTCTCGGACTTCTTGTAAGGAATAGCCGCTGAGGCCACATTTTTGTTACAATGAGTTTTGTGAATGCTTGCCATTAAGAGGGGTTATTAGAGGAGGACAAAAAATGCTCGGATTTTTACTCGATTTGGATGGGACTTTGTACCATGGGGACAAGCCCATTCCGTATGCGGCAGAGTTTATTGGTTGGCTGCGGGAACAAGGCTATCCGTACTTATATGTAACAAACAATTCATCGCGAACACCGGAGCAGGTAACCGAGCATTTAAGAAAGGTCGGTATTGAGGCTGAGCCAAGCGAAGTGCTTACTTCCTCTCAGGCAGCGGCCCTATATATTCAGGAAGGACAAACGGGGAAGCGTGTATACGCTGTAGGTGAGAATGGATTAAGACAAGCGCTGCATGATGCGGGATTCACTGTAATCTCCGATGAAGATTTGGAAACGCCCGATTATGTTGTGCAGGGGATCGACCGGGATTTCAGCTATACGAAGCTGGCAACGGCTGTTCGGCATATTCGCAATGGAGCCCTGTCCGTGCTTACTAATCCGGATCATTTGCTGCCGTGGAATAACGAGCTGCAGCCGGGAGCCGGCTCCATTGGAGCCGCTATCGAGCGATCGAGCCAGACGAAGCCGGTAGTGATCGGCAAGCCTTCGCCGATCATTATGAAGTATGCGATCGCCAAGCTGGGGCTGCCCCTGGAGCAGATCTGGGTGGTCGGCGATAACCTGCTGACCGATATTCAAGGCGGCCTCGCCGCAGGCTGCCGCACAGCTCTTGTGCTTTCCGGCCTCGTGAGCCGGGACACGCTGCAGGAGCAGCAGCAGCTGACCGGCGTCCGGCCGGAGCTTGTGTGCGGCCAGCTGATGGAGCTGGCCGGGATGCTCTCGAAGCCTTGAGCCGGACATGAAATCCCGGCTCCACTATGTTCAAGTATATTCAAAGGAGATGACATCATTGAATACTTTATTTCTGCTCGGAGGCTTGAATATGCTGCTCTCCGTCGCATTAGGCGCTTTCGGGGCACATGCTTTGAAAAATCGACTGACGCCGGATATGCTCAAGGTGTACCAGACAGGCATCCAATATCACATGGCTCATGCGCTTGGACTTATATTGATTGGCGTCGTGTCCGGTCTGCCCTCTGTGAACGGACCTTTAATGATTACCGCCGGTTGGCTGATTGTTGCAGGCATCATCCTGTTCTCAGGCAGCCTCTATGCGCTCAGTCTGTCCGGCATCAAAAAGCTCGGCGCCATCACCCCAATCGGAGGCTTGGCTTTTCTCGCCGGTTGGTTAGTATTTATAATCGCAGAGTTTGGAGGCTAAGGCATCCAGTAAGCACCAACTATTCTGTATGCAGCAAAAGAAGCTGACCTGATGTACTTTCGTAACCTCAGGTCCAGCTTCTTTGTTTTTAGCATTGAACATTATAAATCCAAAGGAACTCCTCTTTCTTTCAAGAGTCCCGCTTCCGCATCCTTAACAAGCCGTTCCAGCCAACGGAGATGAGTTTCAGCGTGCTCATATGCCCCCCACATCATATGCAGTACACCTCGTGGTACGATAGGCACATGCTCCTCATATAAATCCTTCATCTGCTGAACCTTGAGCTTCTGCTCCTCCAGCTTCTTGCGTAAAATCCGGCAAATATCATCCTGATTCCCATAAAGGGAGAAAATGAGAGCCGGTCCCATTGGATGAAACAGCTGCGTTTGATTTTCGAATTGCTCCAGCAGCATCTTATGAAAGAGCTGTTCACCCTTCGGTGTTATACGGTATATAGTCCGGTCAGGGCGCGCACTGTCCTTTACCTTTTCAACGGTTTCAATAAACCCGTCTTTCTTCAAAGTATCAATGGCATAGTACAAAGAACCGTCCCGCATTTTTACAAAATGGTGCATTTCCCGTTCTATCATCTTTTGCCGTATGACATAAGGATGGCTTTCGCTTTCCATTAAAAGTCCCAATATGACCAGCTTCATTGACATAGTCGTACTCCTCTAGGCTTTTTGCTTCACATGAGCAGGAATCTCCAACTTGGCCTTGCCCATAAGCAGCACGAATAACAAGCCGAGTATCGCTATAAAAATGGTACATTGAAAAACAAACCCGATTGAATCCGCTAAGCCCAGCGTCAGCTTCTCCAATACTTGCGGCGGCATGCCGGCTCTTACTTGAGGCTGCAGGAGCGCCCTTGCATCGATCGGATTCTCCGCCATCCCTGAGCTCGGCAGCAGTTCGCTCATCCGTGTTTTTAACGCAGCGGCCTGAACGCTTCCGAGCACGGTAACACCAATCGCCGAACCTATCGAGCGAAAAAAGGAAACCAATGAAGTAATAATTCCCCGGTATTGGGCACTTACATTATGAAGCGAGGACATTGAGGTCACAGGAAAGGACATCCCGATTCCAAGCCCCAGAAAGATCATATACACAACCACGAACCATCGCGGCGTCAAATCAGGAGCAGCAGCCCCGAACATCGAATACAGCTCTCTCATCCATTCCGGAGAATTGTAAGACAATGTGCCGAGAAGCGATGTCGCTATCAGCAGCAGCGCGCTGGAAATTAATAAAATGTTGCGGTAGGAGGTGCTGCCGATTAATTTGCCGCCAAACATACTGCTTACCACAACTCCAAGCATCATCGGTGTCAGCACTTGGCCTGCGCTTGTTGCCGAGCCCTCATACACACCTTGAATAAATAAGGGTATATACGAAGCCGCCGACATCATCAACGCTCCGTAGAACAAGCAAACTCCCATACTCGCCGTAAACAGCTTGTTGCGGAATAGTCCCAACGGTACGACTGGACTGACCGCCTTTGTTTCCACCCATAAGAATAAGGCCAGCAGTACCGCAAAACCAGCGAACAACGAATAGCTTTCAATCGAGTTCCAGGCAAATTCTTTGCCCCCAAGCTCCAGGGCGAACATTAAGCAAAGAATGGATGCGGCAAAAGTAATGGTTCCCATCCAATCGATCTTTTGATTCGGATTTTTCGCGAGCGAAGGACGATAGAATAAAGTAATCAGTAAAAAGGAAATAACACCTAGAGGAAGATTGATATAAAAAATCCATTTCCAGTTAATATTATCTGTAAAATAAGCTCCGGCCAGCGGCCCAAGGACGCTGGAAATACCGAATACCGCACCGAACAATCCTTGCATTTTTCCACGCTTCTCAGGAGGAAACAAGTCAAATACAATCGTGAACGTAATCGGCATCAAAGCCCCTCCGCCAATCCCTTGAATGACGCGGTAAATAATTAATTGAATCATGTTCTCCGAGGTTCCGCACAAAGCTGAGCCTATCATAAACACTGCCAGCCCGAGCAGGAAAAACAGCTTTCTCCCATACATATCCGACAGCTTGCCGAAGATCGGCATAGAGACTACATTAGCAATAAGATAAGCCGAGAAAACCCAAACAAACTTTTCCAAGCCTCCCAATTCACCTACTATAGTTGGCATGGCAGTGGACACAATAGTCTGGTCCAAAGCCGCCAGCAGCAGACCTAACATCAAGCCAACTATCGTCCAACGAACATTCGATTTTTTCTCTGTCATGTTTTACCTCATTTCGATTTGATATCACTCAAATTATTATACTCAAATTTGAGTATGTTTCAATCCTGTATGGATCATGATAAAATATTTTTTTAATATTAAGCCTCAAGGATTGGGTTTGCACCCTGGCGACAAGTGTCATATAATGGATTCATCTGAGAAAATGTATTTATATTGTTTGTAAAGTTGATAAATAATATCTATTTTGATGCTATTTTTGAGCACTCATCCATATGGGGATAGGAGGGTTCTATGAATCTAAACCAATTGGAAACATTGCTGACGATTTCCAAGACTATGAGTTTCCGTAAAGCTGGTGAATTGCTTAATTTAACCCAGCCCGCTGTCTCCGCCCAGATTAAAAGTCTGGAGGATGAATTTAAGACGGTTCTTATTGATCGAAATCAGCCTGTCACGCTAACGGATAGCGGACGTGTATTTTTGGAGCATGCGGAGTTGGTACTGCAAACGGTTGAGGATCTGAAGCAGAGGCTGGCGGATTTGAATCAAATCCCACAAGGTCACATTCATCTAGGTACCACTACATCGATTGCGATTCAGATTTTGCCGCGTGTACTGTCTTATTTTCAAAACCAGTTTCCGCTGATCAAAACAACAATCCATTCCATGACCTCCTCGCAAATTATGCAAAGTGTGGAAAACGGAACGATTGATATAGGTATTACCTACCTGTTTGAAAAGCATCCGTCTCTTGAAAGCTCTGTGCTGTATTATGATACATTTGAGCTGGTGGTGGCGCCTGAACACCCATTAAGCCGGTACGCCCATGTACCGATTGAGAAGCTTCATGATATTCCATTGATCATGCTGTCGCCGGAAACGGCCGGACGCCGGTTCGTAGATCAAATCTTCAAACAGCTGTACATCTCGCCGCAGATTGTAATGGAGCTGTCGAGCAGCGAGGAAGTGAAGCGAATGGTAGAGCTGAATCTCGGAGCCGCTATTATTTCCAAGCTGTCCATTTCCAATGAGCTGCGAATGGGTACATTAAAGATGATTAAGGTCAATGAGCTTGAGATCAGTCATCCCGTTGGAGTCGTCTACAAATCAGGCCGCTATTTAAGCTCGGCGTTGAATCAGTTTTTATTGGATTTAAAAGGCATGCAGGAAATACAATTTATTGGATCGGAGTGACTATTGCTATGAAATTCGATTTGCACACCCATCATGAACGCTGCGGTCATGCAGTTGGAACGATACGTGATTATGTTGAAGCAGGAATCCGGCACGGCTTATCTGTGATTGGAATCTCCGACCATTCTCCCTATTTCGGAAGTGATGTAGAGCATGAGCAGCCGGGAATCGCTATGGCCAAAAGCGAATTTGCACGTTACATAGAGGAAGTTCTCAAGCTCAAGCAGGAATACAGCGGTAAAATTGATGTACTGCTTGGCGTGGAATCGGATTTTTTCCCAGAGCATGCAAGTCTGTACCACAGTATTTATGAGAAATATCCTTTCGACTATATTATTGGCTCCGTTCATTTGTCAGGCGGCGTAAGCATCTTTAATAGAAACCGATTCAAAAGCTTATCGGACAAGGAAAAGATTGAGCATAAAGAGCAGTATTACGCTCTGATCGAGCAGTCTGCGCGCAGCGGTATGTTCCAAATTCTCGGACACATCGATGCAATGCGAGCTTATTATTCGCCTTTTAGCGATATTCCGACCGATGCGGTCGACCGAACTTTGCAAATTATTGGCGAGCAGGATGTCGCCATTGAAATTAATACATCAGGCAAAACGAAGGATTGCGGCGGATGGTATCCAGTCGATGCTGTACTTGAGCGTGCTCTGCATTACGGCGTCAGAGTAACCTTCGGCTCCGATGCGCATAAACCTGAAAGAGTCGGTGACGATTGGGAGCTGGTAGCCAAGAGGCTGAAGGAAATCGGCTTCAAGGAATGGGTTTACTTCAAGCAAAAGCAGCGGCAAGTTGTGGCGCTATAAGCGAGCGGTTATGCTGCGTTAGCTTCGAATAGATACTGGAGTGCCCTTGACTCCCCAAACTCTAACTCTATACAAACTAAAAGGAGCTTTGCCACTGACGTACGGTGACAGGCTCCTTTTTCATGGAATAGAGGTTTATTTCCAAACCAAGAAACAAAAGGGATATTAACCGCGTTATATATTTGGGTCCCTTAGGGTCTTCCAAAGTTTACATTTACACTCAGAGAGGAGTACCTGTCATGCTCAGAACTATCACCACATGGACAATTACTGCGGCGTTCGCAGCAGGACTTGCGTTAATATCGCCACTTCCGGCTTTACAAGCGGCATCATCTGTGTACCCAATTTCGTACCCGGCATTCCCAGTTACTATCAATGAAACGATAATAGACCAGGTACATAGTGTTTACCCTCTCCTGCTCTACCGCGATATAACCTATTTCCCCATGACATGGGACTATACGTCCGCTCTCGGCTTGACAGCTGCGTGGAATGGACAGAAGGGTCTTTCGATTGCTATGCAGGATAAAAAAGCAGGTTGTTCTCCACTCAAACAAACGCTTTCTGCACAAGCCAACAGCAGCACCGGCTCTGCATCCGCAATTCCTGCTCCTTTCCCTGTAACGGTAAATGGTTCTTTAATTGATAATACAAAGGAACCTTATCCTGTTTTGTTTTACAACGATATTACTTATTTTCCGATGACATGGAAATTTACGAAAGAAGCGTTCAACTGGCAGGTTAATTGGGATAATGCACGCGGTTACGAAATTCAATCTTGCGTGAGGCCGACTCAGGAAAAGCTCATCCAAACGGATTCATTCAACCTGGCGAACGGGGGGCAGCTTGCGGCGAAGGACGATTGGATCTATATGAACCCATCGCGCAGCTCAGGAGGAGCTCACAGTCTGGTCAAAGCAAAAGCGGATGGCACTAACCGAATGAAGCTTTCAGATGATAATGCGATGTCTATCAACATAGTGGGTGATTGGCTGTACTACATCAACTTTGAGGCATCAAGTCCGAGCGCTATTTATAAAATCAGAACTGATGGAACGGACAGAACGATGGTATCGCAGACAGCCGCAAGCCGATTGTGGGTACATGACGGATGGATCTATTACATTCCATTGGCTGAGCAGCCTAATGAAATGGGAGGTATTTACCAAACCTCCTCCGGGATCTTCAGGATGAAGACGGACGGCACAAGTGAACAAAAGCTTCTTGAGGATACGAAAGTTTCCGGATTTTATCTGAATGACGAACAGATCTACTTTCGGCTTATGGAGGGCGAGCATACCAAGCTCTATCTGATGAATTTAGATGGATCAGGGCAAAAGATGCTTCGAAATGACGTAACCGATTTTATAGTCGCAGATGATTGGATCTATTACGTTCTGGACCGAAAGCAGATGTACAAAATGAGCCTGGACGGGTCCGTGGATATTCCTTTATTTGAGCTTGAAAAACCTCAGCTTTCGAGTATGACCTACTGGAACGGCTGGATTTACTATACAAAGTTCATCTCTGGCAGTATTGCAGGAGCTAACCCTATCGAGCGCATAAGGATAGATGGGACCGATCAGCAAAAAGTAACGGAGGCGCGCCCGCTCTCTCTTTATATAGCTGGGAATGAAATGTATTTTGCCAATTGGTCGATGGGAGACCAAACATTGGAGCATTTCAAGCTCAATAATTAGTAAGTCTCTATTATTGCTGCCGTGAAAAAGGAGCTTGCCACCGAAGTACAGTGGCAGGCTCCTCCTTTTATATGTGAGAAAGAATCAGAATCGATTTTCAGTTGGAAAAGACTGTTCTATTTAAACAAAGCGTTGAAAATGGCCTGAGCGCTCTCAGCTCGCGTTGCTGCAGAAGTCGGATCGAAGCGATCCCCTTCTTTGCCGCTAAGCAATCCTGCGCTGCGCGCCTTGGACACTGCATCAGCAGCCCAATTGGAAATAATCGCTGAGTCTTTAAATTCGCTGCCTTTACTAGGCTCAATCAAAGCTATCTTCCGCTCCCAGGCCCTTACCAGCAGCACTGCCATCTGCTCACGACTTACCGGCTCATTCGGCGCGAAGCGTCCCGGCTCCACGCCTTGGATAAGCCCATTTGCTGCTGCAGCCCCAACAGCTTCATTATACCAAGCATCAGACGCTACATCAGTGAAACCGGCCACCCCATTGGAGGAGGGGAGCTCGAATGCTCGAACGAGCAGCGCTGTAAATTCAGCTCGGCTTATGGGCTTGTTCGGTGCAAATGTATCTGGCGCGATGCCTTCAGCCACATGCTTCGCGGCAAGCACTTGCAGTGCTTCGTGTGCCCAATTGCCGGGAGGAACGTCGGAATATGATTTGCTATACTCCAGTACAACATAAGTGCCGAAACCTGTCAGTTGAGCCGTCAACATGCCGTCTTTTATTTTGCCGCCGATATAGCCAAGAGACCCGTCCGCATTGAAGCTGTAGAGCCCTAACAGACGAGAATCCCGCATGGCCTCCACTTTTATTTTCACTTCAGCAGATGAATCCAACTGCTCTAGTGTTGCTTGAATTCCATCAGGATTCACAACGGATAACCCGAACGAAAGAGCTCCGCTAGCCGCCTTATACTCCTTGGATTCCAAAGATGCCGATGTTGGCTTGAGAGTCACGATAATCTGTCCTTCTGAGCCCTCGGCTGCTTTAATTGAAGCTGCTGCCGCCTTTAACGCTTCAGCAGCAACGACCAGACTCGAATTCCCTTGCTCAATTTCAAGCGAGCTACCGTTCATCTGCTTCAGTAGGCTTTCGGAAATCGCCAGCTCGGTTTTTCCAGCAGCCAGCTTCAGTTTGACAGCTCCATTGCCAGCTTTGATCTCATCTGGCGTTACATGCTGCTGTGCAGGGTTGTTCGTCGGGATTGTCGGGTTAGTCGGCAAGACACCCGAATTACCGCTACCGCTGCCACTGCTCGTACTGTGATTCGATTGAACAGCAGCTACTGCAATGGAAGCCTTGAGCACACTCTCACCGGATGTACCGGTAATTGTTGCTGTCCCTGGTCTTATGCCCCGAATGTGGCCATTAGCCGTTACCTCGACAATCGACGGCTCGCTGCTCACCCACGTATAGCTTGAGGTTACGTTCTCAGCAGCGTTTTTCCCGCGATTAGCCAGAACGCTTGCCTGTGCCTCAGCTCCAGTTTTTAATTCCTGCGGAACCCCAGCTAAAGTCCGGGTATCATATAAACGCAACTGATCAAGGTTCAGGTCAAGCAACCGATCCATTGAATAAGCCGACATATACCGCGAATGGTTGGCACCCGATTCAAAGTTTATATACAGATGATCTGCGCCATTTACATTGCGGATGAACATGTTCTCAGCACCGGTCGGAATGTTAATGGAACCGGTTTTGTTTACGCCATCCAGCAGCCATACCGGAACTGTTACGCCACCGATCATGGTTTGCGCATTTTTCGTAGACAAGTCAGACACTTGGGGCATCGTATAGCGCAAAATGGAGTTATAGGACCGCCCTTGATTATAGGTTAGCAAAATCTCTCCCTTGTTGAACTCTATACCTTGGATTTTATCACCGATACTTATCACATATTTAGGAATAAATTTATCCATGCTTTCTTCACGGAAGCTCGGTGTACCGGATGGAAGCTGATCCCTGGAATCCAGCTCGTAGCCAGCGATCCACGACAGGTGGGTCTCCCCGTACCGGTTTTGCAGCTGGTGCGATGGATCGGTTGTATAGGCAGGCGGATTACTGTATTCTCCAACCCACAGCATGCCGTTGTCATAGGCCGTAAACGAAGAATTAGTCACAACTCCGAAGGAATCCGCAAATTGTGCGAAACCTTGGTCTGCCGAGTCAATCAAGGTCTGAATCGGCATCCGATACATTTTTTTCCCGGATGAAAGCCAAACATTTTCACGACTTACTGCAACACCGCCAGCGTGTCCGGTATATATCGTACCGTCCGGATTTTTCAGATTAACATACTTCACCAGAACGCCCGTTTTGGCATCAACTACCGCAAGCGTACTCGGGTCCCCTGAATAGTGGTATGCAGCCATCAGCAGCCATTCACGCTGGTCATCCTTATAATACGACATCCCTTGAGGTACATGTCCTTGTACAAGTCCAGGTATGATTGGGCCTTTCTCTCCAATATCCCAAGCTGCCTGATACCGGGAATGGGTCAGAGCGTTCGCAGGACTCGGATCTCTTTCTACTTGAGTCATGAGCATATAGGTTGGCTTAATGGTTGCCGATACACGGGTGGATTCATTGCCTGATTGGTCTATTGCGCTAAGCTCGAACTTCGTTGCAACTTCACCCAGAAGTGCCGGCATCTTGTACGATACAGCTGCTGCAGGTAACGTCAGCTCAAGCTGATCGTTCATGTACAGCTTGTACCCGGCCAAGTCTGATTCCACATTCGGCAGCCAGTTAATTGTCGCAGATCCAGGACCCGGTTCTACCTGAAACCCTGCAGGTGCGGCAGGTGCGATCTGGTCAGAGAACGATTCACGTGGAATTTGGGTGGAACCCACAACGCCAGGAGTCCCCGTTTGCTGCAAGCCTGAAATCCGCATTACGTTACCGCCAAACATCGGATAAGCATAGGTAATGCCTTTTTTCTCAAGAAATTGGCCTGCTGTATACGTTGCCGAAACGAGTACGGTTCCATTGGGTTCAACGATATCGATGATACCACCGCCGTTAGCTAAGCCACCCGCACCATCGCCGTATACGAAAGCGGATTCCGGTACATACTTGGCTTCCTGGAAGCCGTAATAGAAGAAATTAAAGCCATCCGCCTTCAGGTAGTTCAGTCCATTCGGACGCACCCAGAATTGCAAAGTTTTTCTGGGCTCTATAAGCGTCGGTTTGTTGAATGTCCACGACCAGCTTTTCAAAGCATCATCAGGCTGTGTGAAACGCACCGTTTTGCCATTGAGATCAAGTGGCTGCGAATGCGGATTGTACAGCTCAACGAACTCGTATGCATCATATACATCTCGCGACTCTAGCGGTTCCGTATTCCACGTGTCGGGAACGACCTCCGTAATGAGCAGAGCTGGCATTGCATCAGCAGTGGGCGTTGCAACGATCGGGGTCGTACGCACCGACTCTCTGCCAGCCGTATCGACCGCGCTCACCTGCAAGGAAACGGCCTTTTCATTTTCCAAGCCTTCAATAATGGCCTCGCTTTGTGGCATCAGCAGTTTACTTTTCACCACACCGTCCACATATACAAACACATAAGCAACATCAGGCTCGAGCATGTCGCTCCATGCTACCTTCACTCCACCAACACCTGCTGTGACCTGTATGCTCGAAGGCATTGCAGGGGCAGTTGTATCAGCCGGATCGGCTATTTTCTGTACCGGGTACAGGTAGCCCGGATTGGCCTGCGCAGAAAATCTTTCAGTTGAGACTACTCCATTGCTGCGGTTGGGAATGAAGTTAGCGCTGATGCTTTCCCCGACATCCTCTACGTTGTAGGTCGTGTCAGTAAGCACTTTATTATCGGGGTCCAGGAATTTCACCCCTCTTGCCGCTGTATTCGACATCCCGCCGTTTACGATCACGAACAGCTTATCCTCCGTTATCGAGCTGCCGTAGGCGAGATTAAACTCCGTCAGGCCGACCTGTTGTACGTTTGTGTTTTTGAACCAAATAATAAAAGTCCCTTGCGGTTCAACAATCTTGTCTTCCGTAATTGGATAAGGATCCGTTACCGCACTGTATTTTAATTTAAAGCCTTTAATGTTTATTGGTGTAGAGGTCGTATTATGCAGCTCGATAAATTCAAACGCATCGGTTCCTCCTGTTTTGTAGTCAATGTTCTTTGAATTGGGAGTCATTTCCGTAACCAGGAATGAAGGAGCTGCCTGTGGTTTTTGGGCAACTACAGCTGGTTTGGCGGACATTAACCCCGTCTGATTAACGGTGTAGACAGCGAATGTAACGCTTTGTCCATTCGTTAAGCCTGGCACTGCATAGGAGGAGCCAGTCACCAAATTCGGCAGCGGCACTCCGTTTTTATAAATGCGGTAACCGGAAACATCTCCTCCGGGAGATGCATCCCAGCTCAAACGAATCGCTCCATCGCGAGGGAGTGCTTGCAAGCCGGTTGTATTAGCTGGAATAGCTGGAATGCCTGCTCTTCCGGATACAGGAAGGGAAGCTGGGGATACATGTCCATCATTATAGACTGACGATAATGTGAACATATAGTCTGTTCCATTCGTCATACCTGTAAATGTGTATGTGGCATTGGTCACCGACGCTGACGGCAGCCCGTCCTGAGAATAAATGCGGTAGCCCTTCACATTGGAATCGTTGTTAGGTGTCCACGACAACGTCAAGCTGCGGTCTCCACCAACAGCAATCGCATCGCTCGGAGCTGTCCCCGGCACTTCATCGGAAGCAATACGGCCAGGCGTTGCCGTCTTATTTCCACCATTATGCACCATCGCGATGCCCGATGAGGGCTCTTTAAACGAAATACCTTTGTTTTCGAACGTATCGTCCTGACCATCTATGAAATAGGTGGCGGAAACAATCTCATTTCCAAGGGGATTAACTAGGCTAATGCTCACATTCTGCTGGGTGGGGCTTCCGTTGTACAAGCCTGATACATTTTGGAGGATATGAATACGGTTATCCGGCAGATCAGACGCAGAAATACCATAATTGCTTCTGAACTGATCACGCTTCAACCCCAGTGATGTGATCGTCGTGTTCTGTGTCCAGATCAATATCGTTTCACGCGGGGGAATACTCACATTACCACTAAGCGTTCCTTCCCATTGAGAGACGCCGGCTATTTTTCCCCGAAGCTTGTACCCGGATAACTTAACAGCTTGGTCTGTGGCGTTATACAGCTCGACATATTCGTAAGCATCATTTGCAGATACGTTTATCGAATCCGGTACCAACTCAGTGATTAGCACTGCGGGGGCCGATGGGGCCGCCGCAGCTGGTGCAACTGGTACAGCCGGTATGCCGATCAAGGCTGAAGCCGCAAATAGTGACATTGCAGCCGAAGTTACGACTGCTTGTTTGAACTTATGCTTCATAGTTCTCCTCCTCATTTTCACCAAACCGTTTCCGTTCGAAGAGATCGTCCATGTGAGTACACAAAAATGGAGACACAAAAAAAACCAGGCTTCTATCAGCCGGAGCGGATACCACGCAAAAAACGCGATCCGCCTAGCAAATAATAGATACCTGGGTTCTCTCAATGTCTCCACCCATGATCTTCAATTGGGAACAACCTTACACTGAAACCGTTTGCAACTTCACCCTATTATCAGTTCTAGCTTTAATAATTGCAAGAACTTTTTATAGCAAATTGAAAAATCAGCACGGAAATTGCGAGCAAAAATTGGGGATGCTTCGGCTGAAAGCTGGTGGTTGGCCTCACCTGACATCCCTTTTGCCTAATTGATCGTAATAGCAGAAATGCTTCCATTTGTTTTAAAATCCTGCGTGTAGATAACCGTAGCTGTCGCTGTAATGGTACCGTTTGGCCCTGTAATGGTTACTGTCGGATTAGAAGAATACCCCGATCCCGGATTTGTGATGGTTACACCCGTCACGACACCATTTTCAATTGTTGCGGTTGCAGTAGCTTTTGTATTTCTCCAAATTTCACCATTCCTTCCGTTATAACGATAATAATTGGAGACCTCGTCTAAACGTTCGTTTGTAATCCCATAGGGTGTAAGAACTTTAAGAAGAGCTCCTTTGTTTCGTTGAGCCAGTTCGGGACTGGGCTGGCTTTCCAAGCCTGCAGGAGTTACTCCGCTAAATGCTTCTCTAAATACTTCAGTAGGAACCCCAAGGGCTGCAGCAATAAGCACCACCGGTCTGCCTTTGTCCTGCGGGTCTGTGTTAAATCCATTAGATATAACTACAGAGGAGGTTACGGCTTGCTCTGAATTATTGCCGCTGCCTGCAGAGTCAACGGGTGCAGTCGTGCTTGTGGAGCCAGGTCCAAACGCTTCACCCTTATTTGTTTTTAATTCACCTGCTGGTCCCTCTTGGCGGCAAGCATCTCCTTTTCCATCCGCCCCACCTTTTCCCCGTTTCCTGCCATCCTCTCTTTTCGGTGTATCTTTATCCGCTTTGTTCTTTGCCATCCCGTCTGTTGCGTGCGAAGCAGTCGGCTCAGCCAACGCTTTGATATGACTGCCTAACGCAATTTCTCCACCCACTGCAAGAATGGCTATCAATGTACTGGCGATAATTATTTTCTTTTTTGTATTCATCTTAATCTTCCTTTCATCTCTTTGGATTTGATGTTCCTTGAAACCTATATTATCTTGACTTGGTGAAATTACGGTGAAAGCATGAGGACTTTCGATTATACTATTTTAAAAAGGATAAAACAGGAAATGGGGCAAGCCTATGAAAGTCTTATTGGCGGAAGACGATATCCGACTGGGAGAGCTGACCGTTCATATGCTGAAGAAAAAAGCGGGTTGTACCGTTGATTGGGTGACAACAGGCAATGATGCGTTCGACTATGCGATGGCTTCCAGCTATGATGTTGTCGTGCTCGATTGGATGATGCCGGACGGGAATGGCCGCGATACTTGCGCCAAACTCCGCAGAACGGGATATCTCGGTGCGATTCTGATGCTGACGGCGAAAGATGCACTACAGGATCGCGTTGAAGGTCTCGATGCAGGGGCTGACGATTATTTGGTCAAGCCGTTCGAAATGGACGAGCTTCTGGCACGCTTGCGGGCACTGATGCGCAGAAACTTCGTTCCCCTGCAGGAGGATGTAATCCGCATCCGCGATTTGGAACTGCAGCGGACGAATCAGATTGTCATTCAAGGTGCTCAAGAAATCCAATTATCCCCACGCGAGTTTCAAATTCTTGACCTGCTGCTGCAAAATAAGGGACGTACGCTGACCCGTGAGGTCATTTTGGACAAAATATGGGGTCTCGATGCGGAAGTGAACTTGAAGTCGATAGATGCTATCGTGAAATTAATCCGCAAGAAGCTCGACAACTCCGACTCAAGGGAGCTCATTCAGAGCGTGAGAGGTGTAGGTTATAAAATTGAAGCTTAATTGGAGCTCGTTAAAAAAGCGGCTATTCGAAGGCGATTTGTTCGACCGGACACGCAATAAGCTCTCTTTGCAATACAGCGGTGTGCTCATTATGTTTCTCAGCTTGTTCGTCATTATTGTGTATGTCTTATTGTATCTGTTCATCTGGAATGATCAGCGGGTTCGTCTGAATGAGCTCGCAAACAACGAAATTCGCACCCTGCAAAAGTGGGCTGACCAAGATAACAATCCTAACAGACGGCCTCCGCGCTCTATAGAGGATACCTTTTCAATAAGCACCGATCAATCGTTCTATTACTTAATTGCTGAGAATGGGAACATTGAGCTTGGGGGAGAAATTCAGCCGGAACTGCGCGCTCAGGTGATGGAGTCTATTAGGAAAGGTGATTTCAAGGGGAAAGGCATACAGAATATTACGATGCAGACCTTCGACACCCCGTCCCCCGATGAGCTAGGACGCCCGAAACAGGGAAATGCTGCGAGATTCCTAGTTACGCACCGGGATTTATTATGGAATGGGGCGAGGATCGGTACCTTATACACTGGAAAGGAAGTTACGTTTCAACATGATTTGTTTCGTTGGCTGCTTATTCTGCTAATAGGAATGGCGCTACTTTTCTTCATTCTGGCCTTATGGCTCAGCCATCTTATGTCGCGCAAAGCGATTATACCCATTGCCAGAGCATACGCAAGACAACGTGAGTTTGTAGCAGACGCCTCCCATGAGCTTCGTACTCCAATGAGCGTCATGCTGACATCGATTGAGTCGCTTCAGCTCGAAGCAAGCATCACTAGCGACCCCTTCTCGAAAAAAGTGCTGGAAGGTATGAAAGATGAGGTTAACTCAATAACGAAGCTGGTTGGAGAGCTGCTGCATTTGGCCCGCTCCGATTCAGGCGAAATCGTACTGGATCGCTCCTTGTTCAATTTGAGCGAAGCTGCTGTAAGTGTGATTCATAAGCTCCAGCCACTAGCCCAATCGAAAGACATTGCCATAAGGTTGCATGCTCCCGATGACTTGACAGTGAATTGGGACGCGGAGAAAATGACGCAGCTGCTCGTTCTGCTAATCGAAAATGCGGTTAAATACACGCCGGACAATGGCTCCGTAACTGTAGTGCTTGCAGATGAGAGTGAAAAAGGCGTTCACATTCTTACTATCGAAGTTAAAGATAGCGGTATCGGTATTGCCGCTGAAGCGCTTCCTCGCATTTTCGATCGTTTCTATAGGCAGGATAAATCGAGAACTCGCCAAAACGGCGGTCACGGCCTTGGTCTCTCTATTGCCAAGAACATCGTGGATGCAGGTCGAGGTACTATTCAAGTGGATAGCACAGTAGGCAAGGGAAGTACGTTCAAGGTGCGTATTCCATTGTAGCTGCAGCGTGTGGCCATCACTCATTTAGCCCAATATTACAATGGATTTGCGTGGATGGGGTTCGACCGACCACCATCCAAAGCGCGCTCTGGAGCCGCGTGCGTTGGATGTGTTAAATAGAGCGGGCAAGAGATGGATGAGAATTTGACAAGCTGTTGATCGTCTGCAGCCATTTACAGGAATTTCTCCCTCTAATTTTGCTGATATGGGGGTTATTATTCAGGTTAACTGGAATTTCCCAGCAAGAGGGCTTTTATAAAGAATTAGATGGAGGTTTTCCATCAAAATGGGGATTTCAGCGATTATGCGGCTAAATAGCAGGAGGTTTTCCAGTTAAGGGCTGCCAGCTTGGGGTTGCAGCTCGGGCTACCCGTTCAAGGGGCCTAGTTCGGGGCAGCTCCAAGTTGCCCGTCTTGGGCAGACAGTTCGGGGGCCAGTTCGGGGCAGTTCCAAGTTGCTCGTCTCGGGCAGACAGTTCGGGGGCCAGTTCCAAATTGCCCGTATCGCTGTCAGCTAGGGCAACTCCAGCTTGCTCATATCGGCTGACAACTCGGGGGACTAGCTTCAGATTGCCCGTATCGTCGACAGTTCGGGGGCCAGTTCCAGGTTGCCCGTATCGGGCTGCCAGCTCGGGGGGCCTGCTCCGGATTGCCCGTATCGGGCTACCAGCTCGGGGGGCCAGCTCCAGGTTGCTCGTCTCGGGCTACCAGCTCGGGGGACCAACTCCAGGTGCTAGCTCAGGGTTACCTGTGCTTGCATTGAGCTGTGCAGCGTTCCGATGCCCAAATAATTGTGTAACGGGTCCCACATTGTGGGGCCCTTAGTTGAATTTTTAATTATGCAAAAAGAAGCAGCTCAAGCGCTAGCTGCTTCTTTGCTTGCATATACACCACAATTACCGGCCCAACTGGTAAGCTACCGCACGCTGCCAGCCGGAAACCGCCTGCTTGCGGTAAGCCTCGTCCTTAGCCGGGCTAAAGGAGCGGTCGTATCCCTTCAGCTGCTCCAGCTCGGATAAATCGCTCCATAATCCGACTGCCAGCCCAGCAAGAAACGCAGCTCCGAGTGCTGTCGTCTCTATGACCCTAGGCCGAGTTACGGCAACTCCAAGCAGATCTGCTTGAAACTGCATGAGGAACTCGTTCTTAACGGCTCCGCCGTCCACCCTCAGTTCTCGCAGATGTATACCGGACTCTTCCTCCATCACTTGAAGGACTTCGCTGCTTTGGAAGGCTATCGACTCCAATGCAGCTCTAACAATATGCGCTCTGGTTGAAGCGCGAGTCAAGCCCGTAATCATGCCGCGTGCATCGGGCTCCCAATACGGCGTACCCAAGCCGGTAAAAGCCGGCACGAAATAGACGCCCTCCGTATGCTCTACCGATCTCGCGATAGCTTCTGTCTCAGCGGCGCTTTCGATAATGCCGAGCCCATCGCGAAGCCACTGCACAACGGTGCCCGCATTGAATACACTGCCTTCCAGGGCATAATAAACTTTGCCGTTCAAGCTCCAGGCAATGGTCGTAATAAGCCCTTTCTCCGACATGACCGGCTTCTCCCCGGTTTGTTTAAGTACAAAGCAGCCCGTACCGTACGTATTTTTGGCCATCCCTTCAGTGAAGCAGGCTTGACCGAACAATGCCGCCTGTTGATCTCCGGCAGCACCAGCAATTGGAATGCGAACAGCTGCTGCTGCACCCAGAAGCTCTGTATGTCCGTACACCTCGCTGGATGATTTAACCTCCGGCAGCATCGCCTTTGGTATATTTAATTGTTGCAATATGTCATCATCCCACTGCACGGAATGGATATTGAGCAGCATGGTCCTTGAAGCATTGCTCGCATCGGTCACATGCTGGCGGCCTTCGGTCAGCTTCCAAATCAGCCATGAATCGATAGTGCCGAACAGAGCCTCTCCCCGCTCTGCCTTAGCCCTGATATCAGGATTGTTGTCCAGCAGCCATTTCAGCTTCGTTCCCGAAAAATAGGCGTCAAGCACCAAGCCCGTTTTGTTCCGGATAATCGGCTCCCAGCCCTGATGCTTAAGCTCCTCACACATTGTGCTTGTTCTGCGGCATTGCCAAACAATAGCCCTATGCAGCGGTTTGCCGGTCAGCTTATCCCACACCACTGTCGTTTCACGCTGGTTGGTAATACCGATTGCTGCGATTTCCTCCAAATCAATCGACTTTACCGCTTCGCGAAGTACTTCCAGCTGTACCTGCCAAATTTCCTCCGCATCATGCTCTACCCATCCGGATTTCGGAAAAAACTGCGTAAATTCCTTTTGCGCCGTGCTGACAATAGCCCCTTGCGGATCAAAAACTATGGCCCTACAGCTCGTTGTCCCTTGGTCTATCGCCACAACATAACGTTTTTGTTTCATGGCTTCTCCCCCCCTGCCACAATCCTTAACCGATAAAAAACGCTTACACAGATGCAATCTAACACACTATCATTTTGACTGTCAACCGTATTGATTAATCTTCCTGAGCATGATATGATACGCACTAACAAGTTAATAATCAGGTCAGAGAACCAGAGAGACCGAAACATACCCAATGTATAAGCCATGCAATGGGATCATGTTTGCGGTCTTTTTTGTTTGTAATCATATAGAAAAAAAGGATGGGATTGTTAATGGGAGCACATTTTTCAAGCGAGCAGCGTATAGCGAATCTAAAAGAGCTTGGTCAACAAACATTGGATTTATTGGTTATTGGCGGAGGGATTACAGGAGCAGGCATTGCCCTGGATGCACAGAGCCGCGGTATGAGTACAGGCTTGATCGAAATGCAGGACTTCGGAGCTGGTACTTCCAGTCGTTCAACCAAACTTATTCACGGCGGACTTCGCTATTTGAAGCAGCTGGAATTTAAGCTGGTCGCCGAGGTCGGTAAAGAGCGCGCAATCGTTTATGAAAATGCACCTCATGTAACAAATCCTGAATGGATGCTGCTGCCTATTATCCAAGGTGGAACGTACGGCAAGCTGGCAACTTCAGTAGGGCTGCTGGTTTATGATCTGCTGGCTGGAGTACGAAGACAAGAGCGCAGAATTATGCTAAACAAGGACAAAACATTGACGAAGGAGCCCCTGCTTCGCAAGGATATGCTCAAAGGCGGAGGGTACTATGTCGAGTATCGTACAGATGATGCTCGTTTAACGATAGAAACGATGAAGGAAGCAGTGAAGCGCGGGGTGAAAGCCGTCAATTATGTAAAGGCTGAAGAGCTTATATATGACCAAGGGAAACTGGTCGGCGTCAAAGCTGTTGATCAGTTAACCGGTTTGAGCGTGGAAGTGCGCGCCAAACGGATCGTCAACGCAGCTGGTCCATGGGTTGACACGATCCGTGAAATCGACGGCTCCAAGCAAGGAAAGCGGCTGCATCTGACGAAGGGCGTTCATCTTGTAATCGACGGCAAAAAATTCCCGTTGAATCAAGCCATCTACTTCGATACGCCTGATGGACGGATGGTGTTCGCAATTCCGCGCGATGGTAAAACTTATATCGGAACAACGGATACGAACTACGTCGGCGATATCGTTAATCCACGAATGACTGTAGAGGATCGGGATTACATATTGCGCGCGGCTAATTTCATGTTCCCGACATTGAAGCTGGACCCGAATGATGTGGAGTCCAGCTGGTCGGGGCTGCGTCCGTTAATCCACGAGGACGGCAAATCACCTTCCGAGCTATCGCGTAAGGACGAAATCTTTATCGCACCCTCGGGCTTGATCACTATAGCCGGAGGCAAGCTGACCGGCTACCGGAAAATGGCCGAGCGGATCGTCACCCTGGTCGCCTCGCAGCTGCAGCAAGAAGGGCATGCCCCATTCCCTGGCTGCAAGACGGACAGCATTCGTCTCTCCGGCGGAGAGGTCGGAGGGTCGAGTGGTTTTGACGCATTCGTCAAAACCAAGATCAGAGCTTGCGTCAGCGCCGGATTGAGCGAGAGCGAAGCAGCCGTTCTCGTACACCGCTACGGCTCCAACGTAGACCGTGTGCTTGAGCTATACATCGCACATCGCGATGAAGCCAAGCAGCATGGACTGCCTGCCGCTTGGTTCGCTGCCCTGCTCTATGGAATCGAAGCGGAGATGGTTGTTACGCCGCTGGACTTTTTCATCCGCAGAACAGGCTCGTTATATTTCAATATAGACGCTGTAAAACGTTTGAAGCAGCCGGTAATGGACTACATGGCTGCACGGTTCGGATGGGAAACTTCAGTTTCAGCTGGGTTGATGCAAACTCTTGACGGTCACATCCATGATGCAACGGAGCCATTGAAGCAAGAGAAAGCTTAAGACATAGTAAGCATGTGCTAATAATGGCTCCAAATATCTTTGCGGGAAGTTGTTACGGCAACAGCTCCAGCCTGAAGAGCCATCTCCACCTCTTCAATCGTGCGTATTAATCCTCCGGCAAGAATCGGTATGTTCAGCTTGCCGCACATTTCTGCAATAATGTGCGGCATCACGCCTGGAAGCACTTCAATAAAATCAGGCTGGTTTTTCTCCGTAATTTTATAAGTCATTTCCAAGGCTGTAGTATCCAGCAGGAAATGCCGCTGAATGGCCAATAATTTATTTTTCTTTGCCGTCACAATGGCTGTACTTTTCGTCGAAATAATGCCTGCCGGCTTTATGGTTTGACAAAGGAATTCAACAGCATATTCATCATTTTTTAGCCCGTGTATAAGATCAGCATGGATGAGCAGCTTCTTCTGATGACTTCTTGCCAGCTGCGATACACTCATTAGCTGGGATATATGGCAGTCCAACAGTACCAAGTACTCAAAGTGACTGTTTAATAACAGCTCCAAATCTCTCATTTTGCGTACAGCGGGAAGCACCTTCTGTCCGTAAAAATCCACCTGCCATTCCCTCCTCAACTATTCAATATCCAAATCTGTCACGGCCCCGATCGAAGCAGAAGATACGAGCCGGGCATATTTGGCCAATACGCCAGACGAGAACTTAGGTGAAGGCTTTTTCCAACTCTTCTTTCTTAGCTCCAATTCCTCGGAAGATACCTGAAAATTCATTTCTTGCGTTTCACTATCAATTGTAATGAGATCCCCTTCTTGCAGCAAGGCAATCGGTCCACCCACTTGTGCCTCAGGTGCAACATGTCCGACTACAAAGCCATGCGAGCCTCCCGAAAACCTGCCGTCGGTAATAAGCGCAACCTCTCCGCCGAGTCCTTTTCCTACAATCATTGCGGTCACAGAAAGCATCTCCGGCATGCCTGGGCCTCCTTTGGGACCTGCATATCGAATGACTAGCACATCGCCTTTACGAATTTCATCTGCCATAATAGCTTGTGTGGCTTCTTCTTCACTGTTATAGACACGAGCGGGACCAACAAAACGTAGCTTCTTTAAGCCCGACATTTTGGCTACTGCACCTTCCGGCGCAAGATTTCCTTTCAGTACAACCAAGGGTCCGCTTGGCTTTAACGGATTGTCAAATGGGCGGATGATCACTTGGTTTTCTTTTAAAGGCTCCAACCCTGCCAGATTCTCAGCCAAGGTTTTACCTGTAACCGTCATGCAATCCCCATGCAGCAGTCCTTGCTCCAGCAACAGCTTCATAACTCCTGGCACGCCACCGATATCGTTAAGATCCTGCATAACATATTTTCCGCTTGGCTTTAAGTCGGCCAGATGAGGCACCTTTCTGCGTATCCGTTCAAAATCATCCAATGTTAAATCCACTTGAACCGAATGTGCGATAGCGAGCAGATGAAGAAAAGCATTGGTTGAGCCGCCGAGTGCCATAACTACCGTTATTGCATTCTCAAATGCTTTTTTGGTCATAATATCTCGTGGAAATATCTTTTTTTCTAAAAGCTTCAGCACACTCTTGCCTGCTGCCGCGCACTCTTCTGATTTGCTGCGTGCAATAGCGGAGGTAGAAGAAGATCCAGGCAAACTCATCCCCATAGCTTCCGCGGCTGAGGCCATAGTGTTGGCCGTATACATGCCTCCGCACGCACCCGCTCCAGGACATACATGGCATTCGACCTGATGCAATTGTTCAACGGTGATTTTTCCCTCATGGTACTGGCCCACCGCTTCAAACGCAGAGACAATATCAACATCTTTCCCATCCAGCTTCCCTGGTTGAATGGTTCCCCCGTACACATATACCGCCGGCAGATTCATTCTGCCAATGGCCATCAAACATGCAGGAGTATTTTTGTCGCATCCCCCAATGGCAACCAATCCATCAAAACGTTCCGCATTCACTACAATTTCAATAGAATCGGCAATAATCTCCCGGCTAGGTAAGGAAAAAAGCATACCTTCATGCCCCATCGAAATCCCGTCGGATACGGTAATCGTATTGAAAATCAATGGAGCTCCGCCCTGTTCCTTGATTCCCTTCTTGGCTTCTACGGCAAGCTGATCAATATGAATGTTACAGGGAGTGACTTCACTCCAAGTGCTTGCTACTCCGATCATCGGCTTTTTAAAATCCTCATCCTGAAATCCTACTGCGCGCAGCATAGCTCGGTTCGGAACCCGATTCACACCCTCGCTAATTACTTTACTGCGTATCCGCAAATCTTCTTTGCCCGACATATGACCATTCCTTCCTTATATGGATTATTAGATCAGCGCATGCAGCTCGCGCATAGGTCTTAATAGATTTTGCTTCATCATAGCTGCCGCTCTCTCTTGGTCACGGTTCTCCAAAGCGCTAATTATAGCTGCATGCTCCAAAACGGACTCATGAGTTGATGTGAAGCGTTGTTTCAGAAACACATATTTGAAACGGCGTATATGAATTTGCAGCGATGAACTAAATGACGAAATATACGAATTATCGGATACATCAACAATGACATTATGAAATTGCTCGTCCAATTCCATCGCTTGATAAGGCTGCCCGTTCTCGATTGCTTCAGTGAACTGAGCGTTAAGCCCTTTTAACTGCTCAATATGCTCAGGCAAGATGAGCGATGCCGCTAATTCAGCAGCGAGAGAATGCAAGGCAGCAAGAGTCGGGTACATTTTCAAAATATCATCTTTTTCAATGTTCTTTACCCTTGTATCTTTTCCCGGATGCATTTCTACAAGTCCTTGAACCTCCAGTAATTGCAAGGCTTCCCTAATCGGGGTTCTGCTGACACCCAATACTTCTGCTAAATCGGCATCAATTAACTTTTCTGCTGGTTGTAGAGTTCCATCTATAATCCATCTTTGTATTTGCGACAACGCGCGTTCTTTGGCTGACATTCTAATCGGTGTTGAATAATTGGTAGGTATCGGCATAAGCATCTCCTTTAATATGCAATATATCGCATACATATATCAAATGCAACTATTAATTTTACACTCCAATTATTTGCGTAAACCTCCAATGTTTATCAAGAATGACAAATAGAGCTGCCTCAGCAGCTCCTGCTATTATTACCAATAAGATCTCTGCTAACAAACTATTTCCAATATTTCTCGGTACCCAACAGGAAATGGTTTCGTTATCATAAGAATGTATTTATATGAAAATAGTAAATTACATCTATAGAGGAGCTGATAGATTTGAAGAAAGCTATTACAACTGGAATTGCCGTAATGACAGCAGGTGTGCTGCTATTTGGAGGATCTGCCCAAGCAGCAGTGTATACGGTAAAGTCCGGAGACAGCCTATGGAAAATTTCACAAACGTACAATACGACTACAAATAAATTATCTCAGGTAAATCAGCTTACATCGAGTGAGATTTATCCTGGTCAAACACTTCAAGTTCCGGGACTTGCTACATATTCCGTTAAGGATGGAGAATCGATGTGGAATATTAGCGTTAAGCAAGGCGTAAGCCTGGAGGCATTAATTGCTGCGAATCCCCAAGTCAGCAATCCTAATAATATTTGGAGCGGTTTAAAGCTGAATATTCCCGATAAGTTTGGAACAACTGCACTCGCAACACCTGCTGCACCTGCTGCACCTTCCGTACCTTCAACTTCAAACCTGGCTAAGCCTGCTTTATTCGCAGACGGAAAATTTCCATTAGCTAAAGGAACCTATACCCAGCCGCTTGAAAATAATTATGCCGACGAACGGTACTGGTCTGCCAACGGTGATGAGATCCGCAAACATGAAGGTGTTGATATTATTGCCAAGAAAGGTACACCGGTTTACAGTGTATTAGACGGTGAAATCGTTAACTTTGGTTGGAATGAGCTTGGAGGATGGCGTGTCACCATTCGGGTTAATGATACGACCCAGTTCTATTATGCTCATCTGAATGGTTATGCGAGTGGCATTGGAAAAGGCAGCATCGTTAAGAAAGGTCAACTCATTGGTTATGTCGGCAGCACAGGCTATGGTCCAGAAGGTACTCAGGACCTGTTCGATCCGCATCTGCACTTCGGCATCTACAGCACGACTCCATCCTGGCACTCTGTGGACCCATTCTCTTATCTGAAGTGGTGGGAGCAGAACCAATAATCTTTAGTCACCCTGCCGAATACTCTGCAATACTAGGCGCCTGCTCTGCGGGCGTCCTTTTATTTAATTACGAAACTACTTGAACTCCGGACTCCGTCACCTTCCTTTTTTTAGGAAAGGTAAGCAAGAATGCTGTCTCCGAATCATCGCTTGTAAATGAAATTTCTCCATTATTCTTCGCCATGATTTGCTTGCATATGGCAAGCCCAAGCCCTGTGCCATGCTCTTTATTGGTTACAAAAGGAGTGAAGAGCCTTTGGGCCATCTCCGCGGGTATAGAAGGCCCGTTATTACTTACACGTATATAAATGTAACCGCTATCTTCAGAGCAGGAGATACACATCTTTTTATTCGATTTAAGTGCAGATAAAGCATCGATTCCGTTGTTTAAAAGATTGGACAATACTTGCTGGATAGCTGATTTTTGAACCCTAAGCTTCACTTGCTCCGGTACAGCTAGCAGCAGGTCTACATTTTCATCAATGAGTCGCGGACTAAGCAGTGATATGTTAGTATCGAGTATTTGTCTCGCAGAAACATATACAAGTCCTTCCTCTATCATCGGGCGCTTGGAGAAGCTCAGAAAGCCTGTTACCTGCTTCAGAATGTTATCACACTCATGCTCTATAATATCGAGGTAGCTGTCTACTTTTTCAAAAGTCTGTTGATGTATGCCTAAACGAACTAATTTCAAAAATCCTATTATCGATGTGAGCGGATTGCGGATTTCATGCGCCATGCTGGAAGCCATTTTGCCAATCAGATTGATTCTATCCTCATGCAAACGATCAAACTCACAATCCTTCTCCTTCATCCACAAAACCGTTTTTTCCCAACAGGCATGGCACATCATTATTTCAAAATGATCGATTCTGGCACTAATCTGCTTGAAAAGTCCTAAAGACAATATGTCTCCGCCTACTTCCAGCAATGAATTCCGCCATAAATGCGAAAAGCTAATAATCCACTTCACTGTTCCCTCATCCTTTTCAACAGTCCTGGCCCAATCCACAGCTTTGAGCACAACCGGATGATTGTCAAAAGGAATATGCAGCTCCGTAATATACCGAAAGTATGCCTGCCCTCTATTAAATAATTCCTCTTTATTCGCGTCCCCTGGGGATTCATTACTTAAAGCATTGATCCAATGTGTAATAAACTGATGCTCCATTTGGCGAACTTTGACTAACAACGATTCGTTATCCATGGTGAGATACCTCTCTGTAATCTTTGTTCTTCATTGGTTACACAGTGCACATTTATCACAAAATTAACTCCATGCCTTCTATCTAAATTGCTATTTATGATTTCACAAATGACACTGCAATAATAAGATTAATTTAAAAGCTGCTTCTTTCCAAGTAGTTATTTAAATCATTGTTGGGGGTATTCGGCTAAAGGGTCCCCTCTATATAAGAAACGGTTTCCGGATTAAGGTCAATATTGGCAGCGCCTAGACTGTCTATTAAATGCTCTTTATTTTTACAGCCAACTACGGGAAATACAGGAAACGACTGCTTCAAAAGACAAGCTAAAGCAATTTGATTCGAAGTTGCCCCATGCTCCCTAGCAGCTTGCTCTACTCGCTCCAGACGCGCAAAATTCGTCTCGTTTCCATACTTGCGGAATTTGCCAGCCAAAGCAGGATCTGCCTCCATCCCTTTTCGGTATTTGCCACTAAAAAAACCATTCGCTTGCGAGCTGTATGGGATAAGCGGCATGCCCGTACTTTTATGCCAGGCAAGCAGCTCATGATCCGTAATAACTGCAGTAGGATCATTAACAGCCTCCCTGTTAACTTCAGCTAAACTCCAAAGATTGCTTACAGCCACAAACCCGTTATAGCCCTTCTCTTCTGCATACCTGCGGGCCTCCTCCATCCGGGACAATGTCCAATTGGAGCAAGCATAATAGCGTATATTCCCTTTGCGGACATGAGATTCCAATGCTTCAATCATCGATTCGACAGGCAATGCCGGATCATCCCGGTGCAAGTAATACAGATCTATATAGTCAGTTTGGAGCCGCTGTAAACTTCCTTCGAGATCGATGCGGATGTCCTCAGCCGATAATCTGGAAACGGACATTTGATCCAGAAGCGGATGCCCTCCCTTCGTAGCTACGATCATCTCACTTCTATTCCCATGCTCCTTCATCCAGCTGCCAAGATATCGCTCGCTGCTGTTTGGCTCAATCGGCAGCCAGTTGGCATATACCTCTGCCGTATCAAGAAAGTTACCGCCATTAGCCGTATAAGCTTCCAAAATATCTTTGGAATCCTCATTACTGATTGTACTTCCTATATTAGATGTCCCTAAACAAATAACAGCTGCATCAAGAGTAGTTTTCGATATACGTTTACGTTCCAAGCTTATCATCTCCCTAACCGTTATACCCTATAATTTACCACTAACCCTTGCATCTTCCCATTGGAAT
This sequence comes from Paenibacillus radicis (ex Xue et al. 2023), assembly GCF_024722015.1. Lineage (GTDB taxonomy): Bacteria > Bacillota > Bacilli > Paenibacillales > NBRC-103111 > Paenibacillus_S. The sequence goes on from NZ_JANQBD010000001.1 coordinate 262,128, forward strand.
AACTGACAAAAATCTGTGTTACGCATTTACAGTTTCGTGCCACAGTGATATGATAATACTGTTTTTTATATGAAAAATTGGGGGAATGAAACATGCATATTCCTGATGGTATATTGGATCCCAAAGTGTGGGCGTCCTCTGCAGTTGTTACGGTGGCTGTGCTGGCCAAAAGCGTGCAGTATTCCAGAAGCAAGCTGCAATATCGCGCCGTACCTGTGATGGGCGTTATGTCCGCTTTTATTTTTGCATCGCAGATGATTAATTTCCCTTTGCTCGGAGCAGCAACCTCGGGTCATCTTATCGGAGGAGCTTTAGCCGCTTTATTGTTTGGCTTCTGGCCGGCTACACTCATAATGACAACCGTAGTCGCCATTCAGGCAATCGTCTTTCAGGACGGAGGAATTACCGCTCTGGGCACTAATTTGTTGAACATGGCTATTCTGGCTCCCGGTGCCGCTGCGCTTGTATACCGCCTTCTGCGATCCGTTTCCTTTATTCCGCGGTCGGTAAAAATATTTATAACCAGCTGGCTCAGCGTCCAGTCCGTTACATTGGTAGTTGCAGTTGAACTGGCCTTATCCGGAGTCGTACCTTTTGGAACAGGGGTAAAAGCATTGTTATTCTGGCACACCTTCATCGGGATCGGAGAAGGCATCATTACAGCAATCGTTCTTCCGTTCGCGCTTCGATCATCGTTTCAACTTAGACAAGAGGAGTCGTTGACTCAATGAAAAAAAATATTATAAGCTGGTTCATTGTATCGTTGGTTATCGGAGGATTCATTTCATTATTTGCTTCCTCAAGCCCGGATGGATTTGAAAAAGCAGGTGAAGAAACAGGCTACATAGAGCATGCCGCCGCTAGCATTCTACCATCTCCTTTGCCAGATTATGCGATTCCAGGGATGGATTCCTGGTTCTCCTCAAGCTTGGCAGGATTATTGGGAGTTGCGCTTACCTTCGGATTCTTCCTTCTGATTGGCAAACTGCTCACAGGGCGCAACCGATGAGCTTTCTTATTCAATACCCGCCTTATAAAATTATAATAGTACTTATGTTAATTATTATGGGCGTCTCCATCAAGCATTTGGATACGCTTATTTTTCTGCTTGCATACGGACAGCTATTGCTCGCATTGTGCCGAGTTCCTTTCTCCTATTTATGGCGCAGGCTGCGGTTTGCACTTCCTTTTATCGTGTTCTCACTGCTGTTCTTCTCCTTGTATGAGGATCGCTTCATAGTTCACGTGGGCTTTCTTGACGTTTCCATGTATGGAGTGGAAAAGGCATCCATTTATGCCACGAGACTGCTCTTCACCTTACAGCTGCTGACATTGTTGTTTTACCGTATGACAATTCCAGAATTTTTCCAGGCTTTGGTTCGGCTGCGGGTACCGGGAATCTTTATTGAGCTCATACTGTTTACACTGCGCTTTACGGATGTAATCCGTGAGGAGGCAGTCCGGATGTTTCAAGCTTTGCGGAGCCGAGGGATGAAGCAGCGCAGCTTCTTTTCATGGTCGAGCTATGCTGTGCTCTCGCAGCTGCTCGGCAATCTACTGCTTCGTTCGCTTGCGCGGTCTGAGCGAATATATATGGGGATGATGTCTCGGGGCTATAGAGGCATCCCTCCCCAGCTGGAGCTTGCCCCGGCAGCAGCAGCAGATTGGGCGCTTATGCCGGTGTGGTTGATTCCGGTATTGATTGTTTTTGTGTACGATATTATGGGGCGGTGATTAGGGTGGATAAGGTAGATGTGAGTGATACTATGGATACTAGAGATATCGAAGATACAATGGATAAGGCAGATTCGAGGAGCAAGCCGGTTGAAACCGTCTTTGAATTTAACAAGGTTAGCTATCGCTACAAGCAGGATAGAGCGGCAGCTCTTAATGAAATTAGCTTCGCTATACCGCTAGGCAAAAAAACAGCCATTGTCGGACCAAACGGTGCCGGTAAATCAACGCTGATTTTCCATATGAATGGTTTGTTCAGCTCAGAATCCGGTGAAATCCTATTTAAAGGAGAACGCTTGAATAAGAAAATACAAGCTGAGCTTGTACGGCGGGTTGGAGTTGTATTCCAGGATCCGGATGATCAGATCATCTCAATGACTGTGAAGGATGATGTAGCGTTTGGACCGACACAGCTGGGGCTTTCCGCAGGGGAAGCCAAGCAGCGTGCCGTGGAAAGTATGGAGCTGGTAGGGGTAGCTCATCTTGCTGACCTTAATCCAAGCGAGCTGAGCTTCGGACAGAAGAAGCAGGTAGCTGTGGCCGGCGTTATAGCCATGGATACGGATGTGGTTATTTTGGATGAGCCTATGGCTTTTCTTGATCCATCCGGGCAAAAGCATATCCAGAAAATTATGGAACTGCTTATAACGAATGGAAAAACCGTCATTATCGCAACTCACAACATGCAGCTTGTTGCCGAATGGGCCGATCATGTAATCGTCGTGAAGGACGGGGCTTGCTTGGGGAATATGAGCCCGAGAGAGCTGTTCTGCGAGCATCCGCAGCTGCTGGAGGAGGCTAACCTTGACCTTCCTCCAGTGGCTCAGCTGTTCCAAGGTTTATGGGATGATCGCGCCTCTATGCCGATTCAAATAGAGGAGGCGCGACGTTGGATTCAAGCTCAGCTTGGCGTGAAGCAGGAAAGTAAAGATTGAAGGATTCGTCCTTGAGAACTGCGCAGCCGATTATGACCTACATTCTAGAAAGTTAACTGGAAACATCGTGCTGAACTGTTAGAAGGAAAATCATGTACTTCTCACTGAAGTCTATGATTTTCGTTTAGCTGCAGTATTCGACCGAACGGCATGCAACGCCGCGATTCACGCCCAGGATTCACGTGCGTTGGAAATAAAACCAATAGATGGAAATCCTCCTGTTAATTCTCCATGGATATCGTTAAAAATCAATTTAACTGGAAAACCTCATGTAAATTGGTGGCTATTGGACAGAATTGATCGATATAGGTGAAATTAGCAGGAGGATTTCCAGTTATATGGATATAAAACAATCAAACAGGCCTAATAGCTGGATAAATTCCTGCTAAATCAATTGTCGACCGCAATCTGCCCTACCTAGAGAATTGCCCATGAAACCCGTGGTGCCACATCTCAATCTCCATCCCCCTCTTCCCTCTCCCCAATCCCCTCTTTCCTCTTTCCTCTTTCCTCTCCCCTTATCCCTCATCCCTCATCCCTCATCCCTCATCCCTCATCCCTCATCCCTCATCCCTCATCCCTCATCCCTCATCCCTCATCCCTCATCCCTCGTCCCTCATCCCTCATCCCTCGTCCCTCATCCCTCGTCCCTCATCCCTCATCCCTCATCCCTCATCCCTCATCCCTCATCCCTCATCCCTCATCCCTCTTCTCTTATCAAGCACAAACGTAAACTGTACATCCAGGACGCCGCATGGCGTTTTTTTATTAACTAAAGTGTTTTCTTAAAAATGGATATACGCTATTCCGTCATCCACGCCGTTAGCTTCATTAATCCTTCTCGATCGCTATGAAAAACACAATCTTTGTGCCAAGCTAATACCACGAAAATCCACGGCACGGCTCGGGCGACATGAATCTTTTTGGCAATATCTACACCAACAACCAGAGTACCTTCTGTAATTCGCGTAATACGTTGTTTCTGTTTCTGTTTCTGTTTCATACTTCCTATATGCGCCTCTTTTCGTATGTGGGTTTGTTCTTACCGGAACGATTCCCAGTACACTAGAGGTGCATTTTTCATTCGAAGCTCAAACTACTTCATTACAGGAATGGCTCCTAATGCGCCAAGCAGCGAATGAGTTTAAGCAAGGACCTGCGGGTACAGCCTAAGACTTAACTTGCTAGTCGAAAAAGGCATAAACCTGCGCGTGCCGCGATAATTATTAGAAGAGCTTCATTCGAACTCCTCTCGATGAGGCTGTACTATTGATTATCAGCTTATGCCCAAGGAAAGCAGGTAGATAATATGATCATAAATCGGGGCAACATGCTCTTCTGCTGTACGGCTGTGCTTGCTGTCATTGCGTTTTTCGGATGGCTGATGACCGGAGCCGGTATAGGTGCGGCTTCACCTTCTTACAGGCCGACAACAGAGCTTGTGCAGGAAGCTTACACGTTTCAAGTGAGTTTGACCAATTCAACAGAGGCCGTCATGCTGAAGCCTAATCCGTTCACAGTCACAATTCATAACGCTGATCAACGACCCGCAAGCGGAGCTGCGGTCGACATAACGATTTATATGCCTGATATGTTCTGTGGAACCAGTACAGTCAAAGCTAAGGAAATCCAGCCTGGAGTTTATCAGGGGGACGGAATTCCGTTGATGGCTGGGAAATCAGCAGCTGAAGTGAAAGTGCAATTAGATGGGCGGACGTTTACGGTTGAGCATCCTTTTTTGACGGTACGCCGATAGTCGCTAGGGAACCCCCTGTGGGGTTCGACCAACAGCTATGCAATCCCGCAACGTGCGCCCGGGATTCGCGCGCGCTGGAAATAAAAATCATTGAAGTCGCGCTCGTGAATCAACCCTCGCTTCTTCACCACAACCACGGATGGATGCTAAGAATCCAGCTGTTAGCAGCCATCCCGCGCAGCACAGATAGAACGCCAATCCATATGGCCACAGCTTGACCGGCCCAGAGCAGCTTACCGCGCAGAGATTTCTTGAATACTCCGGCGAACAAACCGGCAAAATACAGCGCAGGCAGTGTTGCTAGCCCAAACACTGCCATAATCAAGGCTCCGCTCCATGCTCCGCTGCTGGATGCTGCATTCATCTGCATCGCGTAGGTCATCCCGCAAGGGATGAACCCAAGCAGCACGCCGCTGCCATAGATGGCACTCATTTCTCTGCGGCTTTTCAGCTTGAGTGATAAGCTTCTGAGAAACGGAATTCTCAGAGGTCCCCAGCTGCCCAAAGGAATTGCGTATTTTCTAAAAACCCAAAGCAAAATAAGTACTCCGCCTGCAATGCTCGCTATCCCCTGCAGCCCGGCAAGCTTCCCTGCCGTTTCCACGAAGGAGCCCACAGTTCCCATAAGGGCCCCCAGCCCCGTATAGGTCGTTATTCTGCCCAGATTATATGCAGAAACCGCACGAAACGCACTCGCCTCGGCATTAAGAGCAAAGCCGCTGACCGTTCCTCCACACATACCTATACAGTGAGGGGCTCCCAGAATACCGGTCAATGCGGCGAGCATAAGACCATCCATATTTACAATAAAGAACACTCCTTCAAGTCAGACTTGCTTTCCCCTGCCTCATTCGCCAGCTTTTTTCATCCATATTCGCAAATTACATAATTTATTAAGAACGACGCAGCCTTAATGCATTGCATAATACGGTTACGGAGCTGAATGCCATAGCCGTACAGGCCATCCAGGGAGCAAGATAGCCACTGACCGCAAATGGAATCGCCATCGCATTATAGAGCAGTGAAAATCCGAGATTTTGCCGGATAACGCGCATCGTACTGCGGCTGATGTGGATCATTCGGATTAAACCGTTCAAATCGTTTTTTAGCAGTATGACATCTGCCGCCGCCTTGGCAACATCCGTTCCACGTGCCACAGCTATACCTATATCCGCAGCAGACAAGGCAGGAGCATCGTTAATGCCATCGCCCACCATGGTTACTTTGCGGCCTTGCTCCTGCAGCTCCTTAACCAATGCCGCCTTGCCCTCCGGCAGTCGTTCGGCAAACACATGCCGAATTCCGGCTTGTCTTGCTATTGCCTCGGCAGTAGACCGATGATCACCGGTCACCATCATCACTGTGATTCCAAGCGCATTAAGCTGCTGCACTGCCTTGCGTGATGTTGGCTTAATGATGTCACTCAAAGCAACAGCACCGGCCCAGGCTCCGTCTATAGCTGCAAACACAACGTTGCAGCCCTGCTGCTCCCATCGCTCGATGCGGTTGAATGCAGGAAGCGGAGGCACACCCTGCTCCAGCAGCCATTTGCGTGTTCCCACAAGCACTTCCCGTCCTTCAACGTTAGCACGAATCCCATGCCCTGGGATTGCAGCGAAGCTCCCGCATTCCGGCAGAACCAGCCTTTGCAGCTTTGCAGCCTCAACGATTGGGTGGGCCAACGGATGCTCGGAATGCTGCTCTGCTGCCGCAAGTGTGCGAAGCAATGATGACTCGGATCCGCGCACCGCCATAATTCCGACCAGCTTAGGTAAACCAACGGTTATGGTTCCGGTTTTATCCAGAAGCAGCACATCAGTACGGGGAACTATTTCCAAATGTTTGCCTTCTTTGAATAAAATGCCCGATTGGGCTGCCCTGCCTGAACCAACCAAAATCGATGTAGGTGTAGCCAATCCAAGTGCGCATGGGCAAGCAATAAGCAGCACCGATATTCCCTTCTCCAGCGCCCCTCCAGCTTCACCCGGCTCCAGGAGCAAATACCATATGGCATATGTGACTGATGCCAATGCAATAATAACAGGCACAAATACAGCGGAAATACTATCCGCCAATCGTTGAATAGGAGCTTTCGATGTCTGAGCTTCCTCCATTAACCCTATCATCCGCGCCAATGTCGAACTGGCGCCTACCTCAACTGCCTTCACTTTCAATACACCGTTAGTATTGATAGTTCCACTAACTACACGGGCTCCCGGCTGTTTGTCTACCGGAATACTCTCTCCGCTGACCATCGCTTCATTAACAGCGGAATGACCCTCAACTACATAACCGTCGGCCGGAATACTTTCACCCGGCCGTACAATAAGAAGGTCCCCGCTGCATATCTCAGCGAATGGAACCCGAAACTCTTGGCCTCCCCTCACGACATGTGCCGTTACAGGGCGCAGTGCATACATTTGCTGCAGACTGCCTAATGTTCTTTTGCGGGCTATCGCTTCCAGCCATTTTCCGAACCAGACAATGGTCATAATCATCACACTGGCATCAAAATACAATGCTGCATGCTGGCTCACCACGCCCGATGCCTCATGAGCAGCATGACCCATAGTAGGATGAAACATCAGATAATGGCTGTATACATAAGCAGCTGAAGTACCCATTACTACCAGTACGTCCATATTGGCGCTGCCATTTTTCAAAGCATGAAAAGCTTTTACATAAAAAGGGAGACCGATTATAAACTGCACCGGTGTTGCTATGGCCAATTGAAACCAGGGGTTGACGATCAAGTCAGGAACCCATAAGGCCGATGAGAAGTCATGATGTTTAGCCATAGCCCAAATAAAAGGCAGCATTAGTATAAATGAGATCATAAACCTCAAGCCGGTGCGTCGAATCTCAAACGAATCGTCAGCATCCCGAAGCTCCTGTTTGGCTGTAAAAGAGCTTCGCTTACGAACAGTGAATCCCAGCTGCTCTATTTTGCTTTCAATTTGCTCCATGCTGGCCTTATCCGGAATAATTGCCACAGAAGCCCGGTGCAGCGCTAAGTTGACATTTATTCGTTCAACACCGTCTATTCTTCCTACAACCTTTTCTATTCGTGCTGCGCATGTTGCGCATGTCATTCCGGAGATATCCAAAACTAACTGCTGCACCGCCGGTTGTCCACTCAAATGACTCACTCCATTTATATATAAAATTGCGATCTACCCACAATTAATATATGGACTGGCTGGAGTATTCATGACCCCCGAAGCAAAATATCAAAGGGCAATTGATCAATATTCACCTAAGAAAACGTTCTCAAATAACCTCTACCGTGGTACAATCGACATGTTGTTCACCCAAGTACAGGTATGAAAATTAGGCTTTCCTTACAGAAACGGAGGAGATTCACCCTTGAAGGTATCAGTTACACTCACCCGAACCGATGTATCGGACAGCCACCTGAGGCTGCTAACGCAAATTGGTGTCGACTGCATTGACTTTGGAAATGGATCCTCATTTGCAGGAGTTAAGGAACAGGGCTACCCTGATTTGGACGAGCTTATTAAGCTCAAGAAACGAATTCAATCTTGGGGAATGGACATCAATCGAGTAACGTTACCGGATATATCGAGTCGCTTTGTGGAACAATTGGAGGGCTCCGAACAAGAGCTCAAGCATTCAGTAGTCGCTATGAAAGTATTTGGCGAAGCCGGAATTCCTATGGTACGACAAAGAATTCAAGGTGATAACCGGTTTGATAAAAATGTAATGTACAGTGCCAAACAACGTGGGGGCTTGACTGCACGCGGCGAGAATTGGGCCAACATTATGACTGGACTTCCCACCAAAGAAGAGCAGGAACACTGGTGGTCCCGCTTTTGTGATGTTTATTCGCAGTTGGTACCGGCCGCAGAGGAGCATAAGCTGCTGCTGGCCATGCACCCTACAGATACGCCGCTTCCGGGAATGCCTTACAGCAGCCTTGGCTTCCACCGGATCATTGATGCTTTTCCAAGTAAAAGGGTCGGCTACGTATACTGTGTAGGAACAAGGGGCGAGGCTGGAGGATCTTCGCTTGTGTTGGACGAGATCCAAAATTACGGACGCAAGGGCCGAATCTTTTCTGTACACTTGCGTAATGTCAGGGGGAGCCTGGCGACTGCCTATGGCTTTGAAGAAGCGCTTCTGGATGACGGCGATATGAATATGTTCAGAATCGTACTGGCATTAAATAAAATAGGGTTTAGCGGTTGTTTGAATGCAGACCATATGCCTCAATTAGAGGGCGATGACAACAATCACCTGTTGGCGTGGACTTATTCCGTAGGCTACATAAAAGCACTGCTCGCTGCATTAGCGGAATTTAACGGTTAGTTGCGGCCGACATTACTCCAAGAATCGTAAGCGTATTCAAGCTTTTCGATGTATCGGCTATCAAGTATATAATTTTACAACTTTAATATTGAGGAGAGACAACAAGCTATGAGTAACCCAATCAAACAAATGATGAAAGAAGGCAAATCTGCACTTGGCTGCTTTGTCGGCATTTATTCTCCGGCTCTGGCAGAAATCTTAGGCCATTCCGGCTTCGACTTCGTGCTAATTGATAATGAGCATGGTTCATTCAGCTGGTCGGAAGTAGAGGAAATGATTCGTGCCTGTGAAGTATCAGGCGTAACTCCAATTGTGCGTGTGGTCAGCTCTGCACCTTCGGAAATACTCAAAGCTCTAGACCGTGGAGCCAAAGGCGTTCATGTGCCGCAAATTAACACAGGAGAGGAAGCTCGCGCTGTGGTCGCAGCTGCCAAATTCCCCCCGCTCGGCAACCGGGGTGCCGCTTACTCCGTACGTGCCGCGCAATACGGTATAAGGAAAGGCAGCAGCTATTTGCAGCAGAGCAACGATGATGTCCTCGTCTGCGTTCATATTGAAACTCCGCAAGCTGTCGAGCACATCGATGATATTATGCAAAGCGGCATTGATCTCGCCTTTGTCGGACCTACCGACTTGTCTGTCAGCGTCGGATATCCGGACCAGCAAAATCATCCCGAGCTCAAAGCAATGCATGATAAGGTCCTTGCCGCCGGGCGTAAATATGGAATTCCCGTAGGTATTCTTGCTCCAGACCGGGCCATGCTGGAGCAGCATAGAGCATGGGGCGCCGATTATATCGGATTGAACCTGACCTCGATGCTGTACAGTACGTTCACCTCGTTTACTAACCGCTGATACTAAAAACCGCCTTATAGATCGGCTGTCGAATAAGCTGATCGTAAGGCGGTTTTATACTTTCAGTATGTTTTTTGCAGCGCAGCCATCCTTAGATCGGATCCCACTAACTGTTCTGCAGGTATCATCTCTTCGCGCACCAGAACCTTCAAGAGAGCATCGGCCACCTGCGGATCAAACTGCGTACCGCTGTGTCTCCGCAGCTCTTCAGCCGCTGTTTCAATTGAAAGCTTCTGCCGATAGGAACGATTCGTTGTCATAGCATCGAAGGCGTCGCTCGCCGCCAAAATCCGTGCTCCGAGTGGAATTTCCTCCCCCTTCAAACCTAACGGGTAGCCTCGGCCGTCCATACGCTCATGATGATGCCGGATCATTTCAGAGGCTCCAAGCTCCTGCAGTCGCTTGATATCCTTTATAATTTGATAGCCATCCTCCGCATGACGCTTCATAATTTCGAACTCTTCATCCGTAAGTCTGCTCTCCTTTTGCAAAATGCCTTCAGGCGTCCCGATCTTGCCGATATCATGTATCAATCCAGCGAGATGTACAGCTTCTATCTCCCGCTTCGATAACCCCAACTCTGTAGCGATTTTCTGCGCATAGCCGGCTACATTTTTGGAATGAAACGAGGTGTAGGGATCGCGAGCATCAATCGTTTTCGAAAAGGATAAAATCGTATTCATAAACAATTCTTCATATTCAGCTTTTTGCCGGAAGTTACGCCGAGAAACAATGACAACCCGATGCATTAACAAAGCTACTACCAGCATGCCTCCCGCACCTGCCAATGCAATCCAGCCGGTTTCCGTGAAATAGAGCCACAAAGTAACCACTGCAGCAGCAAAAGTCCCTACCAAATATACATTCAATACAAATAATGCAAAAATAATGACCGGCACAGCATAAATCCCTAACAGTGCAGGGTGGTAGTGGGTAGCATTCAACCAAATAGCCGTAACTAGACTGATTCCCATAAGAATCCAGAGCCCAACTATTGTGCGCTTGTTCAATTGTACCGGGCAGAAATGCACGCTGTTCTTAAGCAAACTGCCCATCCTCAAAACATCCGATCCACTTTCCTGAAGCCCAAGACTTCCTTTTGAGGTCACGTGTTCATAATCTGTTTTCAATCCTATCCGCCTCCTGTACCTGAAAATATTCTAGGTAAATCGACCTATTTGTATGTTCAGAGTACACCTGCCCGAATAGCTTGTCAACTTATACCATTTGTACTTTTAGTAAAGAAGCTGTGCTTTGTCCCTTATCTTGATATGACTAATCGCTCAAGCAAAAGCTACTGTATTTCCAGGCTGGAAACCGGCCCTCAGTCGAATATGCTCATAGGGCTGCTGAGGGTTGGCAATACGCCACAACATCCGGTCAGCCGCCCGATAGCCTGTCTCCCGAATAAGCAGCGACGGCCTGTCCACCAGTGGAAGCATAGCCGAAGGCTCATTTAGAAATCCAATGAACGAGCATTCCCGGGGAATCTCCACTAGAGACTTCAATCGGTAATAGATTGGGGTCACATCTTCATCAATTCCACAAATAACTGCTGTTGGTTCTGCCTTTTTGAATCTTTGCTCCACCAAGTCCAGCCACTGCTCGTCATTGCGGCGCTCTTCAACAACATGCTGCTCCGGTCGAATGTCTCCACCACACTCTTTCATAGCTTCCACAAACGCCTGCCAGCGTAAAATAAATCCCCTCTGCGAGCTTATGTCCCCTACGTACATAATGTTGCGATGTCCTTTGCGATGCAATGTCCGTACGCATACATACATCGCTTCGTACACATCCCATACCACGCTGTCCACCTTCGCTTCCGGCGGCGGGAAATTCAACAATATTCGTGGAGCATCCAGCTGCAAAAGCCGCTCCTCGAACCAATCCGGTGTGACGCGGGGCGCAATAAAGATGCCATCTGCATACAGAATCGATTGCTCCTCTACCCACTCCTCGAACCGTGCAGGCTGCAAGCTTTGCGGTAAAACCAACGGAGTGATACGGTGTCCATATTCTGCAAAACGCTCATGAAGCCCCTGCATCAAGAGCCGGTGAAAGCCGAGCGACTGCTCGCTTTGTACAAGCACAAACCGCCGTTGGAACACCGGATAAGGAGGGATACGATCTTGTTCCAGCTGCCGCAGCTGCTCTTTGGTTCGATAGCCCTTTTCATTGGCTTTTTGCCAAATCAATTGCCTCGTTTCCTCAGACATGCCTGGATGCCCCCGAAGTGCCTTGGATATCGTTTGAATCGTGACGCCAAGCTCGTTGGCAAGATCCTTTAGCGTGACACTTTTTTTTCTCGACAAGGCTTCTTCCCTCACCTTCCAAGATTTTCACTTCCAAATCTCTGTTCCATAGACAACCTCAAGGTCTGTTACCTTTAAAAAATCGTGACTTGCGGATTTGGAAAAATAAAAACAAAACAACAATCGCACCAAATGAATCGATTCCAACATCAGTTATTGCAGGAGTCCGTCCTGGTGTAAAAATTTGATGAAATTCATCTGTCGCGCCATATAGAGTGGTTAAAACCCAGGCTATTGCTAGCGCTCGCTTTCTTTTTTGGTTCGCAAGGAAAAGAAAGAGGGCAAGCAAACCAAACAAGCTAACATGCGCCATTTTTCTAATTATAAAATCAAGAATGTTTACAATTGCTGGTGGAGCACTTGTTAAATTTTTTACTATCCATGACGTATTTTCGCTTGTAGCTGCAGGAGATGCAGTGATACAAAAAATCATGACGCACCAGGCTAGTGCAATTATCCACCACATCGAGCTTTTTGACATATAAATTCACCTCGAAGTTGAGTGTATCTTAAATATGATGTTTTTGTAAAATCGTACTTCGTTGTTGATTTATTTTACAGATTAGCTTGTAACTATTGTAGCTTTTCCCCAATATCATTCATATTACGACAACTGTTTTCGAGCACCTTCTTACTTGCTATCTGTTAATCTATGGTTAATTTGAAAGAAGAGGAGTGTTCGTATATGAAAAGTTATGAACAATTACATATAGAAATTAATAGGGTCCAAGATGAAATCTCATTCCTGTATAAAAAACATGATGCATTAAAAAAGGAACTTCAAGATGTTTGTCCGCATGAAAACAAGCTCTCAGTTAACTCAATAGATTATTCGTCAGTGCCCCAGCATGTAGATTATTGTATGGATTGCAGGAAGTTTTATATTTGATTTGTTGTACTTCATCCACGGAAGTGAGGGGCAATAGCGGAAGCATTTGTTCCTCTAAAAGCTGGAAAGCACAAAAATTAGAGAGATACGGGAACAACCAGTTCCGTTATCTCTCTGATTTTATGCATAATGCTCCTATTCGCCCAACATAACGGAACTCCGGCTTCCGCTATCGCATTAGATTGTAAGCTGCTGATGGAATAACGGAACTCTCAGTTCCGTACAAAAACCTCCAGAGATCATCGCATCGCATCGCATCACAGCTTCGCCACTACCCTACCCTTTCGACGAAGATACCTACTTGTCTTAAAGGCAGCTTTTTTTGCGAGAAAAGAAAGGTGAATCTCCGCTACAAACTTCTACTCTAATCTCTTTAAAAAAGAGCCACTTTCGCCCCTTGATGTCCCCCCTAGCCACGCTTAAGCCACATAGTCCCGCAAATAACCTCGAAATACCATTCCTAGCAAGGAATTTCCTACACCATTGTATTTTAAACTAAAGTTAAACTAATTTTAATGTTTATTTTCTTTTATACTTAAAACCAATTCATGATGCAAATAACGAGGAGTGAAACAAATGTCTACAGCTAACCAAACTATAAAAGCAGACATTGTCGTAGTAGGAGGAGGTCCCGCCGGCGTATGTGCGGCAATTGCAGCAGGAAGGAGCGGAGCATCGACGGTTCTGATCGAACGGTACGGCTTTGTTGGAGGAATGTCCACGGCAGCACTAGTGTATCCCTGGATGACCTTCCATACAACGGATGGCAAGCAGGTGATTCGAGGGATAGGTCAAGAAATTATTGACCGTCTAGCCGCTCAAGGTGCTTCGCCAGGTCACTTGCGGGATACTGTCGGATTCGTACACACAATTACCCCCTACCATCCGGAGGTTTATAAAATATTAGCGGTCGACATGCTTAAGGAAGCCGGGGTGCGGCTGCTGCTTCACAGCTTCACCGATGCTGTACAAGTGAAAGATGGACGTATCCAATCCATTCAAGTGACTGGCAAATCCGGACGGATCCATGTTGAGGGCAGCATCTTCATTGATACAACAGGCGATGCGGATATCGCATATTTATCAGGAGCTCCCTGCTTAAAAGGGCGTGAGGAGGACGGCAAAACACAGCCAATGACGATGAAATTCCGTATGCGAGGAGTCGATCTGGCGAAGGTCAAGCAATATATGCTCGACCATCCGGATGAGTTTTATAGAAAAACTCCTTTCGCGGAGCTGCCGGAGCTGCCTTTGTCCGGTGTAATGGGCTATTTCAAGCATTGGAAGGAAGCGAATCTGCCTATTAATCGCGATCAGGTCTTGTTCTTTACAGGTCCTAATGAGGATGAGGTGCTCGTGAACACCACGCGCGTACAGGGTATGGATGGCACTAACATCGAGGACTTGACTGAAGCGGAAACGTTAGGACGCAAGCAGGTTATGCAGGTTGCTAACTTTATGACCAAGAACTTGCCCGGCTTTGAACGGGCATCCATTTCACAGGTCGGTGCGCAAATAGGAGTAAGGGAAACAAGACGAATTGATGGAGCTTATGCTCTTCAGGTTGCAGATGTCGTGGAAGGCCGCCGCTTCGATGATGTAATTGCGCGCAGCGGATATCCAATCGACATCCATGATCCGTCAGGTAAAGGCGTTACAGCCGCATGGGTGGAAGGCGATGGCGCTTATGACATTCCATACCGCTGCCTGCTTCCGCAAGGTATCGACAATTTATTAACTGGCGGAAGATGCATCTCCACCACTCATGAAGCGTTAGCTACGACTCGCCTGACTCCGAGCTGTATGGCTACCGGGCAAGCCGCTGGAACAGCTGCAGGAATCGCTTTCCGGCATGGCTTGAATCCGGGCGATATCAACATCACGGAGCTGCAGCAGGCGTTAAGAGAAGGCGATGCCGTCCTGGATTAACACCTTCATCCATTCATCGCCAAATTGGCTTGCATACAAAAAAACCGTCAGGGTTGCGCTGAGCTGCAACCCTGACGGTTTTTCTTATAATAGTAGCCAGAAAGTATAAGTTCGAACCGGAGGTTCACCTTTCTAATCTTGCAAGAAAAGCCACCGCTAAGACACGAATGTATCTTCCTCGAAAGGGCTTCGATCAGAAGCTTTTCTTATCCAACCTTAAATGCCAGCAGCGTAATATCATCCCTCTGCGGTTCCCCGTTACGATAGGCCTCAAGCATCCCCCGGAAGTAAGGCTCCTGTTCGGATAAAGGCATGTTCATCCCCTCCTGCAGCATCTGCACAAAACGTTGGCGCCCGAAGGAATAATTCTGGGGTCCGCCATTCTGATCGATGAAGCCGTCTGAGATCATGTAAACCGAAGCTGACTTATTCGCCTCAACTACTATGTTCGTAAACAAGTAGCTGTTATCCGTTTTATTATACCCGATACTTTTCCGGTCACCTTTGAATATTTTCAGCTCTTGCCCATCGGATACATAAAGCGTACTTTTCGCTCCGGCAAATATAAGGTTACCTTCATTGCTCACATAGCATAGGCCAAGGTCCAAGCCATCATCGGTTCTCGAACGCCCCTGCTCCTGCTGAAGCGTTTGTTTGATCAGCTGGTTTAAGCGTTGAAGAATCTGCGCCGGATTTTCTTTATTGCTCTCATTCGTAATTTGGTTCAGAATCGACACTGATACCATCGTCATGAATGCTCCCGGCACTCCATGTCCGGTACAGTCGCCTACAGCAACCAGATAGCCGCTATCAAATGACTTGACCCAGTAGAAGTCGCCCCCTACGGTATCCCGCGGATTCCAAATCAAGAAATGTTCATTCCATAATTTGTTTAGTCTTTCCTTAGGCGGCAAGATGGCCTCCTGAATCCGTTTGGCATAATCAATGCTGTCAACGAGCTTTTCTTTTTGCTCCCACAGCTCCCGGGTTCGCTCCGTTACTTTGCTTTCGAGCTCCTCGTTTAGCTGCAGCGCTCTTTTAAAAGGATTGGCAAGCCGAGTGGATACATAATAGAAAATAAAGATGATTGCAATAATGCTCATCAATGCGGCTGCCGCTGTATTCACTTTAATTGTGCTTAAAAAGCCCACTGTTTCGCTGCGTGGAATTTGATACACAATTCTCCAATTGGCAGAAGATTCTAGCGGGTAGCTAATCAGATCAATGAGCTCTCCCTTGTCATTCGTGTATTCCAATATTTGCGGTTGAAAGTCAGACTTGCTTTCCTTTTGACCTGCTGTCATTACGATAGTTTTTACCGTACTGGGCAGAAATGCATCGAGCATTTGACCGTCATGCTCCAATTTATCCGACAAATGGATTTTTCCCGTCCCGTCAACCATCCACAAATTACTATTTTTCCCATACTTATAGTTAGTAAATTCCTCTGACATACTTTTCAAGCTCATGCCCACGCCTGCTACAGCAATAGGATTATTAACATCACCCATCAGAACATTAACAAAGACAAACGTATCCTGCCGCTGCGCGTTAAAATCCAATTGGACGTTAACCTGCTGCTTGGCCGCCAGCGTTTTAAAAAACCATTGATCGTCCGGATTGGATTCTTGGAGCGTCCCTATAATGCTTCCGTTCTCGCCCCAATAATGCTTTGTAATTGCGCTTACAATAAAAGTATTGTTGTAATCGAACTCTTTTGCCAGCTTCTGAATTCTCTCTACAGCATCCTTACCGGCCTGCTCATCCTTTTCTTCACTTCGCACCCATCGATTAATTCCGGGATCCTGCGCGAGCAGGCTTGAGGTTTCCTTAGCTCTTTCAATTCGGCCATCCACATTGGAAGCAATAGACCGAACCATGAAGGCAAGATCCTTCTCCTTAAGCTTCTTAACGGCTTCCTTTGCAGTAATAAAATAAACTATGGATCCCACCAGCAGGATAGAAATAATAATAACCAGGCTAGCGAAAATAACGACTTTGAATACCCCTTGATCTTGTCGAATGGATTTTAGCTTAATTTCCATGGGCTACCTCATATTTAATAGTCTGATTGGCAGTGAAAAATAAAAACTTGCGCCTTCACCTGGCTTACTGTTAACCCCCATTTGCCCATGATGCTTTTTAATGATTTCATGAGCGATGGCTAGTCCTAAGCCTGTTCCTCCAGGAGCTTGCTTATGCTTCGTTTTCTCCCCCCGATAAAAGCGGTTGAACACATTAGGGATAGAAGATTCCTCAATACCCGGACCGGAATCACTTACCTTTAGTGTACAGATAGACAGCTCTGCATCCACCTCACATTGAAAATGAATGGACCCTCCCTTGGGGGTATACTTAAATGCATTGGAGATCAAATTATTCATTACTTGTTCAATACGGACTGAATCTACAGAAACAACGGCAAGTTTTGACTCCGGCACACCTTGAAGGGGGTCCATAGCAAACAAATACCCGCGATCATTAATTTCCAATTCAAACTTATTTTTAAACATCGCGTACAAGCTCTCAACCAGAATATCCTCGAATTCCATCTTCGTCTGATTCGCTTCCAGCTTGGATATTTCAAAAAGATCCTCAACCAATTGATTAATAAGAACCGTTTTGTTATAGATCATCTGTAAATAGTTCGCGTTCGGCTCAATAATGCTATCGAGCATAGCTCTTAAATAGCCTTGGATAGATGTCATCGGCGTTCCGAGCTCATGTGAAATATCCGTAAGAAGCTGCATTCTCGATTCTTCCATCTGCTTCAAATGCTCATTGTATTGGCGAATCTCTGATTCTTGGCGTTTCACATTCTCACCTTGAATATCGCTGATTCTGAATATTTTGGTCGTCAGCTTGATCAGGCTTTCGTATTCTTGAATAAGCTGCTCAAAATGCGGCAGCAGCTCATTCTCTCTATATTTTTCTTTATTAGCAAGGAGCCCACGAGCGGATTCCAAATATTTGAGTTCATTATGAAAAATGTTGGATTTTTCATTACTATCCATAAGCTCATTCTATTCCTTTTCCAAAGGCAAAATATGAAACGGCAAGCTCATATCCTCTTTAAATTCTTCAGCACATTCCAATTCGCTTTCATTGTCCTCGCTGTAATACCAACTTAGATTCAGTGACTTTCCATCGAGATGAGCCTGATCCAATTTCTCCAGCAGCATCATAATGCATTTGGAGCTGCTTGTATTAATGTAAGGCAATGTAAAATGAACCTGAACTTTTTCCATCGTCAGCTTCTGTAAATATTCATCTATCCAAAGAAAAATAGGTTCATAAAATTTAAATGAATTTTCAGGGTATGACTGGCCTTTAACCGAAAGGATATGGCGGATCCCATCGAAATTCACTTCCGGTGTACTTTTTGTACCTTGAATTTGTAGTATATCCATCATAATCTCTCCCAGCCGCCTAAACGACAGCTCTTAATGTAAAAAATGAGAATTGCTTATCAACCGGTGTTATCGTGTACTCCAACGGCTGAGCAGCCTTTCTAGCTATGTCCAACAACCCGATTCCTGCTCCCAACGAATCAGGGGGTAAATCCTGTTTGAGCTTTTCCTTGTAAAGCTTCTTCAAATCTGTCTTCTCAAGTCCGTTCAATTCATCCAAAATTTCTGTAAGATTACTGACGTTCTCATTCTCAATTAAATTGCCTGAGCTTACGTAATTTCCAGAATCCGTCCGTCCGATTGTCACAATACATGAGCTGGAAATTTGGGCGTAGGCCTCTGTGCCCTCTTTGCTCTTGCAATAATTTTTAATATTTTGCGTTTGTTCAATAAAAATGGAAAAAATATTGTAAATATCATTTTTTGGACGGTCTTCCGTTTCCAAATACTTTTTGACCGCCTCGCCTAACTCCTCAATAATTTCCTGCGAGAATTTCCCTGAAAAACTGATCAGTAAGCCATAATTTCTTAACATATGCTGCAATTCCAACAAACTGTTGCTCATTCACAATCCTCCCCCGGACCGTCCAAACTATACTCTTAAATATTCAATGCTTCCGAAATAGTCAAGCTGACTATCTAAATCTTAATATTTCGATATTTTTTTCAAAAAACCTTTTTTTACAACAAAATACAGTTAGTACTTTTGGCATATTTCCATACCAATGTTTCCTAATTATTCACTTCTTCTCCAAGTACAACTATGATTCCCCTTTATGTTATGACAAAATTTGCATAATTTCATCTTGTGTTAATTATCTATGTGTTATATTATCTTACATATATTAAATATTTATTATTTGATCGCGGATTATATATAACAAGGGGTGGTATTATTATGTATGGTTTGAAGATTCTTTTGTGCGATGATTCCTTATTGGTGCGAAAAAAACTGAGGGGTGCTCTAGCTGAACAAGGTTTCACTCAGCTATTCGAGGCTGCAGATGGAGAGGAAGCCGTAGCATTCTGTCAAACAGATACACCCGATTTGGTCTTGCTGGATATCGTAATGCCAAAAAAAGACGGAATCGAAGCTCTTCAGGAAATCAAACAAATCAATCCCTCTATCCATGTTGTTATCGCATCTTCGGTAGGGACTCAGAGCAACCTTATAAAAGCAATTAAGCTCGGAGCAAATAACTTCCTGCAAAAGCCTGTTACCACCCAAGCCATCATAGACATCATCCAAAAAATTGTTGACGAACGAGGTGAGCGATAATGTTCGCCCAATACTTCGGTCAATATTTACTAAATCAAGGTCTCTTATCAGCTTCTGAATTGAAACAAGCCATTTCCATACAAAAGCTGACACGGGTGAAGCTTGGAGTTCTGGCCATTAATTATGGTTACATGTCGGCCGCACAGGTGGAAACCGTTCATCAAATTCAGATGAAGCTGGATAAAAAATTCGGGGAAATTGCCACTGAGCTCAGCTTTCTTAGCGAGGAGATCGTGAGCAGCCTGCTAGACTCCCAGCAAAACGCTCATCTTGCACTCGGTCAAGTACTGATAGATCAAGGAATCATGACTTACGAAGGATTCGCCGACGCCCTGGAGCAATACAAGAAGGCATACAGTCTCACTGATGATCAGTTTGACTCGATCATCAAAGGCAGTATGGAGACATTATTGGAAACGGTGCTGTTGAAAGGCGGATTATACAAAGATCCGGCAATCTCCGATTACATTGGCTTGTTTGCCAAAAACCTCATTCGTTTTATTGATAGCGACATTCGTTTGGAGCTAAGTGAACCTGGTGATAGTATGGCTTTGGATTGGGTAACGGAGCAGCATATTCTCACCCCCAACCGCGATATATCCCGATTTACGGCTATTGGCGGCTCGGAGTCTTCAATCCTGCTGTTCGCTTCCAAATATGCTCAAGAAACGGTAGATGAACCGGGAGATATGATGGAGGCTTGTATAGGAGAGTTTCTAAACTTGCATAACGGTATATACTTAGTCAATTTATCCAATCAGAATGTGGAGCTGGACTTGGAACCGCAAATAGTTATTCGTGGAGCCGCATTCCTTCCTGCATCTCCTGTGAAGGTCCGTGTACAAGTAATTGCTCCTGATTGGAGTGTAACGCTAATTATCGGGGACTTATCAGAGCTACTATAATAGAAAGTGAATGAGCGCCCTCCTTCCACTGATTTTTGTGGCGTGAGGCGCTCATTTTAATCACATATGGCAAACAGAACCGTTTCTTCCGCATAGATGGTGAAATGCCCCAAATAGAAACGATAACCTAAATTTAATTCATTGATGTATCCCGCTATATCCTCAAAATCGCTTACTTGATGGTAGATTGTAATTGCAAGCTTGGGCCTGAAGGCTTCCAGCGTCTCCTTGGCCCCTTTTAATGCGCTCCATTCAGCTCCTTCAATATCCATTTTAATAAAATCAATCCGATCCAGATTCTTTTGCTTAACCAAACCGTCGATGGATAACGTCAGTGTTGTACCGCAATCCCCGTCTATTTTGGAAAATGCAACAAAGCTTGCAGGTCCTTTATCAATATAGTATAGCAACTGGTCAGAATCATTCCATACTGGATGCTCCACGATCGAGATGCGTTCTTGAAGCGATGAATTGAGCTGCAAATTTCTTTTCATAATTTCCAAATTGCTCGGAATGAATTCGAATGTATACACATGCCCCGCTTCTCCAACCTCATGGGCAAAATAAAGAGCGGTATCTCCAAAGCACCCTCCTGCATCAATAACAATATCCCCGGGCTCTGCTTTAATTGAAGGAGTCACCTTGCCATACTCATACTGCTTTTCAACAAACGTAGCACTCAACCCAATAGGAAAACAGTAAAAATTAATAGCATAGCCAAGAGGACGTAAATCAAAAAGATGCAAATTCCATTGATGAAACCGGGTCTTGATTGCTTCCTCCGAGCTTTTCAGCTGCCTTACAAATTGCCGGCGAGACCAATATTCAGGTACATTTAAAGGAAGCATCACTTTCTTATTACCCAGCATCCGGAAGGTAAGCAATTTAATTAATAAATCACGGGAAGACTGATCGGCGAGACTATAATAAAGGTTAGCTATTCCTTGCAAATGCTTTACGATCTGGGCTCTTTCATCCCTTGGATTTACTACAAGTGTATCCGAAATAGCTCTGCGCATTAATTCGAACATTTCGAAATCAATATTATAACGGTAATCATTTCCGAGGTTTTCAAGCAGTTCCTTTATAAGCACATCCAAGAAATCAAAATTAGCCACATTTGCATTCTCTGATTCATACTGTATGGATCGCTCCGTCATGTATAATTCCAATTTTATGATTTCACTAAGGTACGGATCGGCACACACTTCAATTGCTTTGGAATTAATAAATTTAGCTTCCGTTAATCGGCCAAGGGAATAGTATAGTTTTGCAAGTCTATTAAGCAGCAAGGAATTGCCGATATCCAGTAGCAAGCTCTCCTTAAGTGCTCTTTCGTCTGCTTGCATGATTATCATTCACAACCTTTCGGAATGAGTTATTTAAAATCCTTTCATCAAATTATGACAAGGACTCCTCCACCGACACGGCCTGCACCTACCGTACTCTACTTAATTCCATTCGCCTAAATAAGGTACGGATCCAACGGCTCTGGGTTCGCCAGGTATTCTCGAATAAAATTCCAATTCGTTTCCGTCCGGATCGTCAAAGTAAATGGCTGCCGCCGGGTCACTAGCATGAACAATGGGCTCAGCGCCCCCTCTGCCAAAAACAGGCTTGGATGCAATTCCTCTGTCGGCAAGCCATTCCTTTGCCTTCAATAAATTTTCTAAGGTTACATTAAAAGCGATATGCCGTTTATTCACAACTCCACCCTCATTAACTTGCCATAATCCCAGCATAGTTTCGTATTCGGAGTATTTATTAAATACTATAAAAGCAATTTTTCTTCTAATACTTCTTGAATCAATTACTAATCCCAGACTTTCGTAAAACTCTATGGAACGCTCTAAATTACTTACCTGCAAATGAGTTTCATAAATGCCTCTAATCATTCAAAATCACTCCTCCGTGTGCATTGTCTTTTTAAATGGAGCTCCCTGCGCCTGCTGAATCGAAACGTCCGCGAACAAGCTGAGTCAGATCAAGGAATGAGCCAAGCACACGGTGTATACGGTCATCCACTTCCTGTCCGCCTTCATATCCGCTGTCTTGCCCCGTTTCAAACCATTTGCGCTGCATGCCCCCGATCGAAATCCATTCTGGAGCATTGATGCCATGGAGATTTCTCATGATAGACTGCAGCTGCTGCAACGAGCTGACACCGACCGCACCTCCTGCGGAGCTGACGGAAAGCACAGGTTTTCCGCTAAAATGAACTTGGCCGAGGTGGTCCAATGCGTTTTTCAACACTCCGCTCATCCCGCCATGATATTCAGGTGTTGCTAAAACAACCCCATCGGCCTCAAACAGCCAACGTTTAAGTTTAAGTAAATCTGCATGTTCCTGGAATGATTCATCAGGTGAATAGAAAGGCAATGGCGACTGATATAGATCGAACATGCTAACCTTATGGCCTTTTTGCAGCATCAGACGCTCTATATACTCGGCTAATCGAGTACTGGTGGATGTTTTGCGGTTGCCCCCTGCTATGATTACAATATTCATATTTACCAACCCTTTCAGTAAGTCGTTTTAGATAAACCTATCTTAACTTACCTAAAAGACACATACGTCAGTAGAAAGACTGATTTTAAAGCACAAAAACGCTCAACCTTCGGGCTGAACGCTTCTACGACTTTAGTCTTAGCCTGTATGTTATTTATCCAAACCTCTTTTGACCGCAAAAATCGCGGCTTGTGTACGGTCCGTCATACCAAGCTTGTCGAGCACATGGCTGACGTGGGTTTTGACCGTCTTCTCCGTTATGTGCAGAGCTTCACTAATCTCCTTATTGCTCATGCCGCTTGCGATATGCCGCAGCACCTCCTGCTCTCTAGGGGTCAGCATGAAAGGGGAACGGCCCTGGGATGAAAGACCATCCCGGCTGGAAGCATCCAACAGCTCAGGTGCAGCTACGTGGTTCATCAGCTGTCCCGCAGCCTCAGAATGCAGCTCGACATGTCCTTCGTAAACGCGTCGAATAGCACGAACAAGCTCTTCAGGCTCGATATCCTTCAACAGATAACCCTTGGCACCTGCACGAATGGCTGGGAGTACATGATCCTGGTCGGAGAATGAGGTCAGAACGATTACTTTTACATTCGGATGAGTTATCTTGAGCCGCTTCGTTGCTTCTATACCATTCAATACGGGCATATTCAAATCTATCAATACAATATCCGGAGCCAAATCGCCAACTTTGTCAAGCGTATCCTGACCATTAACCGCCTCACCGACCAGCTCTAAATCCGGCAGCGTTCCAAGGAACACCTGCAGTCCCTTACGTACAATCGCGTGATCGTCAGCTAGCAGTAATTTGATTGTCATTCGAATTCTCACCTCTTTTAAGATTACAGCTAGCGTAATGGAATGGCCGCATGGATAGTCGTTCCTTTACGATAAACGCTCGTAATTGTTAATTGGCCGCCGAGCGCTTCCGCGCGTTCTTTCATGGTCGAAAGCCCTAGCGATGCAGGCTTTGGCTGATTGAGCCGATTCTTCGATATTCCGCGTCCGTTGTCAGATATACGCAGCACAGCTTCTCCTGCGGTTAGCTGCAAAGCAATTTCCGCCTGAGATATGCCGGCATGCTTGGACACATTATTGAGTGCTTCCTGACCGATTCGCCAAAGTGTCTCTTCAACAGGACGAGGTAAATCCACAACTCCAAGCAGCTGCGTGGTTATGTGCAGATTAAGCTTTTCCCCGTAAGCTTTCAATGAGGTTACGAGCCCTGTCTCAAGTCCGGCAGGCCGAAGCTGCATGACAAGACCGCGCATTTCCTTAAGCGCATGTTGCGATAGTGACTGCATGTCCCTTACAGAAGATAAAACCTTCTCTGGGTCATCGCTAAGCAAGCTTTCCACCCCTTTGGCTGTCATGGAGAGCGAGAACAGGATTTGACAGACAGAGTCGTGCAAATCGCGTGCCAGACGATTCCTCTCCTCCAAGCGGGTTAGCTCCCGCTGCTTTTCCTGTAGATAGGCGCCTTCCATTGCTAAGGAAATATGTTCCAGCACGGCTTCAAGCACTTTTCCATCAACATGATGCGATTGCACTCTTTGTTTCTTGCAGCCGATAAGGAGGATGCTGGCCATTGCTGTATCATTGAACAATAATGGAGCGGCCAATGCATCGGAAAAAGATTGAAGCGCCTCATCCAGCTCATCACAGCCTGTCAGCATGGCAATCTCAGCACTCCCAACAGCTGTAAAGCTGTGCTCGCGGGCAACATTTTTGAGCCAGCTTGCAGCAGCCAGAGGAACGCGGGTATTAGGGCTTATGATGCCGCCTCGTATTGACACGCTGCGCCATACAAAGCTGCTCCCATCCAGCTCGATCCATGCGGTAACCGGCCAATCGAAATGTACATCGATCAGAGCCATCGCATGCTCCATTATCTGCTTGGGGGACTTGCCTGCACTCTTGACCGCGGCGAGCGCACTGCTGAATTCGCCAAGCCTTGCGAATAAATCAGCCCGATGCTGCTCAGCTGCATATAAATGCATACGTTCAATCGCACTGCCTATCTGGAAGGCTACTGCTTGCAGCAAAGCCAGCTCCTCATCCATGAAGCGAGTTTTCCCTGGCGCTGCTACATTAAGCACACCAAACCGACGGTCCCCTGAAAATAGCGGCACAGTAGCATGGTGGGTAATACCCAGCGTGTCCCCCCACCGGTACTCCACTGCGTTCTCAAGCCTTTTACAATTCAAAATATTCACGGCATTATTCAGCCGTCCATGCCTATAGCGATCCAGACACCAGCATGAACCACATTGCATCGGCTGCTTTTCATTATGCATTAAAGCTGGAGGAAGATGCCGATCTGCCACACATTCATATTCCCGAGAGCCGTCGACAAGAAATATCCAACCCGATGTAAGCCCGGTCAGCTTCAGCAATTTGTCGAGAACCGTATCGAGCATAAGCGTAAGGTCGTTCGATTGATTCAATGTCTCGGCGATTGTTTTGAGAGTAATTAACTCCTGCATGCGAGGATCCATTGCCCTAACCTCACTCCTTCGTTTGCAGTAAAATGGTAGACATTCTTGTCTTATAAATTCGAGAAAAATCCACCAATATCCTTTATGCCTCACTTAAACCTTAAGTGCATCTTGACTTATCTTAGCGCTCAGCAGCTTTTAAAATTTAATGATCTGTGGTAACTTGGTTTAATACAAACACTGGAGGGTAATAAAATGTCTAAACAGCAGCAAAGATGGAATTTAAAGCTCAAAAAAAGCAATTCGTATTTAGGAACCGTCTACTTAGGGGAACCGCTTCCACTAATCGAGGATGTAATTATGATTGGAGATAAAAAATATTCAATCATTGAAATCATTCCGGGAACCACTCATGATTCGAGTGACGTTTTTGTAGAAGAAGCCAAGAAGAAGTAGGTTGCCGCTCTAGTATCACAACATAATTATGGAAAACCCAGTCTGCTGCATAGGCAAACTGGGTTTTTATTATGAAATAGTTGATACACAAATGACCCTGTTTGTTACCTTTTAAGCGTATAGATAAAGAGGTGAGAGACCGTATCATGTTCAATTACAAATGGATTGGCAGCAGCAAAGGAACTGCTATAGCTTCTTCACTGCAAGAGGCTGCAGCATCAAGCTATATAGAAGGATTAATCACGGATTATCAAAGTGAACTGCTTCATCTGGCCATGTCGTATTTAAACGATTACCAACTGGCACAGGATTGTATACAAGAAGTTTTTATAACCGCTTATCATAAGGTTGATGCGAATAAGGAAAGAGCCTCCGTCCGCAAATGGTTAAAGGTATGTACAATAAACCGATGTAAAAGTATGCTGCGCTCAACCTTTTGGCGAAGATTAGTATTTTTGGAGCAGGATTTACTTAATGCAGTGTCCCCAGCGAGAAGGGACAACTATTCAAGCTTGGATGAAACAGGTGTATTGGAAGAAGTTATGAAGCTTTCAATTAAATACCGTGAAGTGATTATTCTTCACTATTATCAGGATATGTCCCTGCAAGAGATCTCATCGGTTCTAAAAATCGGTGCTGAAGCAACAAGGACCCGGCTCAGAAGGGCAAAGAAGCAGTTAAAAGGAATGCTTAAAGGAGATGATATTAATGAATAGCCCAATGGATGAATTACTAAGACATAGCGCATCCAAGGTGAATCAGAAGCCACTGGTTCTGCAAATAAGGCCGCCTGAAAAAGAAATCGTGCAGTTGCGAATGAACAAACGTTTCGCAGCTCTTGGCTTATCTTTGGTTACATGCATCCTTCTAGTCATATTTTCATTCTCCCCTCATGTCCTGGCTTACGTAGTAAATCTTTTAAAGTCGGATCATCTGTATCAACAAATAGCCGAGAAAGGACTTATCACGACTGTGGGGAAAGGAGCTTCCAATCGTGGCATTACAATAAATGTAGAAAATGTATATGTGGATCAAAATGTAATTGTATTGGATATGATTCAAACTTTTACAAAAGAAACGATAAATCAACCCTTATTAAGCACCAAAGATGTTCAACTATTTATTAATGGTAATAAACTGGGATCTCACTCTGGAGGGCAATTTGATGTACTACCCGATGGTAGATATGGCGGTATTATTTATTACAATGACCTTAATGATAATCCAGAGGGACCGAAATTACCGGAACAATTTGAGCTTACAGTCAAAGTTGACACTATTGGAACCGTCAAAGGAGGTTGGACAATCAAATTGCCGGTATCCCGCAAACTTTCAGATCAGGCTACAAAAATCTACGAACCTGCCGCTTCATATAAGGTAGCTGATTTCTACATAACGGTTTCAAAAGTAATTATTAGCCCCCTTTATACCTTCATTGATTTTGAAGTAACCATGCCCGAAAACAATTCAATTGGCAATATGTTTAACCCTTCTTCCATCGCCTGGCTTAAAGTTGAAGACGAAAAGGGAGAAATCATGGGGACAGTCATGCTAAATAAAGAGAAAAAAAGGAAAGGCAACCAGACAACAATGACCTTTACCGAACAATTTGCTACCCTCAAAGAACTTCCTAAGCAGCTGTTGTTTGTACCAGAACATAGTGTTCCAGTTGATAGTACAGATAGTACAGATACGATGCTGCACTTCCGTGGAGAGCCTATCGAAGAATTCAAATTTCATATTGACCTGCAATAAGTAAGCTCTGGCGATATACCACGCAAGGACTCTCAGTTGTATAAAAAAGGACAATACCCGCTCTTTTAGCAGGTGTTGTCCTTTTTATTTAACTGCTAATGCTGCTTCTGCAAACCATTCAAACAAAGTTATTCCGCGGCAATAGGTATGACCATATTCCATGTGTTCTGTGCGTTCTGAAATCCGCCCGATCCATCCGCAGTCGCTGCAAATAGATGGGTTGGCTTCCCATCCTGGAAAAGCAGAAAAGGTCTCTCGAAATTACCCATTCTTGTAGTCGAGCCGTCATCCCAAACAATTTCCCTCGAATACGCTTTGGGAAGACTGCTAAGCTGCCAAACCAGACCATCCTTGGAGAACGCATGGATTCCGGCATGTTTTTCACCGCAAATATTACCATCCATATCTTTGGCAATCAGCTCGTAGCCCTGCTCTGTTTTCCAGATGAAAGGGTCCTCTAAATGAAATTGTTCTGGAGGAAATACCGGATCCTCACTCAATACGCGGTACGGACCTGCATAGTGATCGGCCCCGGCTGCTCCAATCATCATTTTGCCATGCGTGTTGCCTTCATATTGTCTTGCCTTGTAAATTAAATGCACCGATCCATCCTCATTCACGCAAGGTGCCGGATTGGAGGTCAGGAAGCTGTCAAACTTACCTGGTCTTGTGCCGAGCACTGGCTCCTCTTTGCGCTCCCATGGACCGAATACGCTCTTGGAGGTAGCGATACCAATACGTTTATTGGCTCTCGCAACAATGCAGCGCGGATCATCCAATCCGAAGGATTCCCCGGGTGCCACGTCCGTCAAAGGATGGGTCGAGCCCATATAATACAGGATATAAGTGTCGCCATGCTTCGTAATATGCGGATTATGAGTGCTTCTGCCATCCCAATATTCAGCTCCGCGAGCCGGGAACACAGTCTCTTGAAATTCATAAGGTCCCTCAGGACTAGGTGAGCTCGCTCTCACCACTTCAGATGCTACAAGCCAACCTGGATGCATCGGGAGATGCTTCGGCCAGCGTGATGCAAACATATGAAATTGGCCGTCCTCCCCTTTAACTACCGAACCGCACCACACCCAGTAGCCTTCCATACGGAAGCCTCCATTTTTGGGGGCAGGCAATAATCTGTCATACAAGCTTCTAGACATAGTTATCCATCCCTTCATTTAGGAATCTATTATTATTTAATAGGCAAACCATATAATCGCCAAGGCTTGCGGCTTCCAAAATATCCGCACAGACGACTGTCAGCCGCAATGGGTTTAATCTTCCATAATTTTTCATCAGCTGATGGCTCTCCACCAGGCGCACTGGCATCGCTATCAATTTTAGCATATAAAATGACTTCTTGCCCTTCCTTCAAATCAAACACATACACACCATCTTCCAATTGGCGAAACTTTGCCGATTCTACTCCGGATATCCGGATGTCACCGGTCATACCGGTTTGGATTCGGCAGGGCTGACCGGCCAAGCTTTTGATGCGTATCCATGAAGTTATGCCTGCTGACCGGACGGCACTTACTAGAAAGGCGCCTTCCGTCCGCAAATTATGAAACACCGCTTCTGTCCACTCGGAAGGAATAGCTGGGAATACACGGATTGTATCGCCCCAGCTTTGAAGCAGCATATCATGAATTCCCTCTGCCGCAGCCAACGGCGATTCCATCACAGGTCCAGCTTCCTTGTACATCGTGTTGGGCTTGATCAGGTGCATAAATGATTTCAAATAGCTCAGCGCTTCCTGTCCTTCGCCCAATGCCGCAGCAATGGACGCAGCGCTTGTAAAGGTAAAGCCTCTCAGGTCGCCTTCCATGGAAAACCAATGGCGGAGCGTTTTCACAATCAGCTCACGTTCATTCTCATCGTCACCGCTAATGAGATGCAGTGGGAATACTGCCATCAAATGGCTGAAGTGCCGGTGTCCAAACTCCAACGGCTGATCCTTGCCAATCATAAAGCCGGTCTCGTCAACCGGAAGCGGCACCAGACGTTCAAGCGTTTTTCTCCAACGTCCCCGGATAGCAGCATCCTCCTCCTGCAAGCCGAGAAGCTCGCTACTTAGTAGCAAGGTTTCACAACCCCATTGCAGTAACGTTAAATCATAATGAGTGTCAGGCACCGTCATTTGCAGAAAAGAACCATACTCCGGCGAAACAGTAGGAGGTAGATGAAGCTTGCCGTCATTGCCCTCCTCCAGCAGATGCAAATAATATTGCACGCTTCGTTTGAGCAGCGGGTACACTAATTCCCCAAGCAGCTTCTCATCCATGGAATATCGGTATTGACGCCATAAATTATGGCAAATCCATGTTAAATTGCCGATTTCCGTACCGACAGGGTTAATCAGATCATAGCTGCAGCTTCGCGGAAGTCCGGACGAATCATCCCGGTACGGCTCAGGAACATTGTTTGCCAGATGATCAAAGTTATTGCGAAAGGCACGGACCAGCGATTCGCCTATATGAAGCCGATTGGAAGTATATACCGGTGAATAGCTCATTTGCACGTTCATGTTAAACCATACTCCCGCCCACGGAGTCGGAGCCAGCCAAGGTCCTTGATTATCTATGATCATGCCATCGGCGCGTGTTGCTGAAGCCAGCTTATACATTTGAATCCAATAAAAGCCTTCGAGCAACGTGTCAGGAATGGATACGAAACTTTGCTGATAATAATCATGCCACCAGCTGCGATGCGATTCCACCCATTGCTCCCAGGATTGGGCCGAGGCTTCACGAATAACCGATGCAACCTGTTGTTGAACCGATTCATCAGCTCCATTAGCAATCGACAAGTACAAATAGCGCCGGTTAAGGTTTTCCGCTGAATAGGATTGTTTCCAGGCTGTTGTACAGCCCCCCTGAGGAGAAAATCGCTGAACACCAAAGCTCGTATCCTCCAACGAATAACGCGTCACCTCTGCCTGAGGAATATATTGATTCAGGTTAGTTCCATCGGCATTTTTCAATACGGGATCGACCTCGCTAAAAGCATACCATTGCAGCTTGGCATCCGCTTCTTCCGGGCTCGTCTCAAGTTCGACTGCGAGCGCCATATCAACACTGTGAACGAAAGCTCTAACCTTTACCGTGCCAACGGTTGTAGTAATTTCAGCTCGCAGCTCGGCGTTCCATAAATCAACCCGAATGCTTATCGGCTGGTAAATCCATCCCGCTAATTCCAGATGAAGCTCCCCGACAGGAACACGCGGAGGATAACCCCCCTGAGACTTGCGTGCCGTCACGTCCGTTCGGCCCAACACAAACCGCAGAACGTTCCGTTTGTCGCGGTGCTCCTCACTGTAAATCATGGCTCCAATCGTTCCATTGCCGATGTAAGCACCATCATCCCAAGAAATCGGCTTAACCGACCAGGTCATATCATGTCTTCCAAGAAATGACGGCCAATCTATATGGTCCTGTATCATAACAAACACATCCTTTTCCCAACATTAGATTTTTTTAGGAATGTAAATTCAAGGAACAGGGCGGCAATCCCCCTAGGATTAACCTCCCTCTCCTGCTATTTCTTTTCTTGTTTCATAGTAAAGGCGCACGCCTCCCGTAAGCATAGATTACACGTTTTTCAAGCAGGGGGCATTATGCTAAATTACTTCGGCATGCTTTTTTTTGTCTTTTTTTCGACGGCATCCCTTAGCTTGCTCCATCCCGTCTGGAAAACGGTAAGCGGCCAGCTGCTGGCACCATTTTTAAAAATACTTTTCAAGACCTAAACAATCCCTTTTAACTTATATACTGTACAACAAATAAATAATAAGGTGAAAGCATATTTTCACATGACCTATAATCAGCAAGACATGTTAAAATGCTTGTACCAAATTTTATCGCAGCTTCATGAACCTAATCGGCTGGTTCTCCATCTAATCCATAGAACGAAAAGCTGGCAACTGCTTAGGAAGCAGTTTTCAACAGAAACTCAGCTTGCAGCGCCAGCTTTTTCTACGAAAAACTTTCAGGGGGCTAATCGATGTGAATGAATTGGAGCATGATATCAAGCTCGCACGAAAAGGAGACAAGGATGCATTCAGTCGACTCATCCATGCCATGGAATTGAATCTTTACCGTGTCGCCCGGTCCATTGTAAAACGGGAGGAGGATTGTGCGGACGCTATCCAGGAAACGATTTTAAAGGCTTATCACGCTATTCACACTTTACGTGAACCGGCCTTTTTCAAGACATGGCTATTTCGCATCCTCATCAACGAATGCAACCAAATATTACGCAAGGAGAGTCGGCTTTTCCCCTCTTCCGAGGCTTTCGTGAAGGAGGCTTCTACACAGGATATCTATGAAAATATCGATTTGATAGAGGCGGTCAACCGGTTGGAGGAAGCACTTAAACTGGTGGTCACGCTGCATTATTTCGAGGATATCCCACTCAAACAAATCTCGCAGCTGCTGAAAACGCCGGAAGGGACGATCAAATCCAGACTCCACCGCGCCAGAATCATCTTGGCTGAATGTTTGCAAGGACCTGATGAAAGGAGGATTGGTTATGAATCCTGTTAATTTAGACGCCGAGCTGCTAAAAGTAATGGAGGAGCATCCCGCGGAGCTCCCTGATGCCGTTCGCAAGCGGATTGATGCAACGCTATCCGCTTTGCCGGATAAACTGGATAAGCGCAGCAGAAGGTTGCGGCATGTACTGTCTGTTGGATCCGCAGCCGCAGTAGTGATGATAGGGGTCATCATTGGCTCTGCCTTCCTGTCACCCGAGATGGCAGCTGCCCTGAGGCAGGTTCCCGGCATTGAATCGGTGTTCAAACTGGCCGGTGACTTCGGCTTGAAAATCGCGGATGAAAAAGGTATGGTCACAGAAGTTAACCAAGCAGTTACAGATCAAGGAATTACAATTAAAGTATCCGAAGTGATGTATGACGATTCCCGACTTACCATCGGTTATGTGCAGCAAGCTCCCAACGGAATTATGGAGCTGAACAATGTGGCATTTGAGATCAACGGCAAGCCCGTTCATTACCCAAGCAGCGGGTCTGGCAGCCGTATTGATGAGCATACCTATGCAGGAGTTATTAATGTATCCCCGGAGGATGAGCTTCCCGGCAATTTTGAGCTTACCATGACCGTACTGACCATAGGTAATATAGAAGGGAAATGGACATTTCAATTTCCGGTTAAAAAGATGGCAAGCAATAACAAAGCAGTCATGCCGATGGTTACGAAAACGCACGGGGATATTACCCTGACCGTCAAAAAAATTATATTTACACCTAGTTCTACCGAGCTGGATGTTAAGATCAAACAGCCTGTTAAATCGGAGAAATTCATTAATTACGACATAATCGATGATAAAGGAATCGTTCTGGAACGTTTTGGCGGCAGCGGCGGAGGATATACGGAAGGCGAATATATCGTCATGGATTATAAGCAGAGATTCGGTCCAGCGGCCGGAATTCCCGGATACGTTACCGTCCGCCCGGTGGATGAGCAGCAGGTTGCCGCTCCCCTTAAGGAAAATCGCATCCCCTTGGACCGATCACCTGATCCGGAGCTTCCGATAGTGCTGCCCCAAGGAGATATCGGACATTTGCTAGTTACTAGAGTTGAGCTGCTAAACGATAAAACAAAGGTTCATTACAGAGCTGTGGGCGTCCAACCTCATCTTCAAGGAACACAATTATGGATTGAGGATGAAGCTGGCCAAAAATATCTTCTTCTAGATAAGCCTACCGAAGTCGTCGATCCTATTCAATATTCGTTTGTTCGAGAATTCCCAGCGTTTCGTCCTAAGCAAAAGCTGACTTTAGTGACAAGAGAGCTTCCTTTGCCGGATTACACGAAAGAGCTTGAAATGACCATTCCAGTCAATCCCTGAAAAAGGTTATCCAAGCGATCCTTAACAAAACAAGGGGTCCGGTTGAACGCAGTGGAAGCAAAGCTTGCCTCTTCAGGTGAGGCCGGAATAAGTGTAGCAAGCCTTCGCAGCCGCATGAACCCTTGGGTGACTGTGTAACCTCAAACACTTGCCCTATGCAATTTGAGTAAACAAATCAAAAGCCATCCTGCCAGAAGGGCTGTCCCAAACATCTTTGGGACAGCCCTTCCACCACTTTATCCTGAATATAGGGTTGCAAAAGAACCCTCAATTCCAATTTTAACCGTGGATTTTGAAGGTTCTTTTGCATATTTTATGGACAGCCTAGCGAACCCCAGGCAAATATCAGGAAAATGTCGGGTTAATTACTCCGAAAAATAGCGTTCCTGACCCTATAGCTGGAATTTCTCATGCTAATTCAACGTATTTCGGCTGATATCTCGATATTTACATATATTAGCAGTAGTTTTTCCAGCTAGATTGATTTCAAACGATATCCAGACTGGATTAACGTGAGGATTTCCATCTATTTCCTTTAAATCGCAGCCAAGGGGACAGCCCCTTATAGCCGAAAGGGTTTTATTCCTATTTTCAAAAATGAGCTTACCGCTCAATCATCTGCTCGCGTTTCGGACCAATCGATACCCAACGTACGGGCTTCCCTATCCATTTCTCAATGTGCAGCACATAGTTTTGTGCATTCACAGGTAAATCGCTGAATTGCCGTACGTTGGAAATATCGGTTTTCCAGCCAGGCAGCAATTCCAAGACGGGTTCACATCGATAGAGTTCGGATGTAACAGGGAACCGATCCGTAATCTCTCCATCAATACGATAGGCTGTACATACCGGGATTTCATCCAAATATCCAAGTACATCCAGATTGGTCAGAGCAATCTCCGTAGTTCCTTGAAGCATGCAGCCGTACCCTGTCGCTACCGCATCAAACCATCCCATCCGCCGAGGACGGCCGGTCGTTGCTCCAAATTCTCCTGCATCGCCGCCACGTGTACGAAGCTCATCGGCTGGAGTACCGTTAATTTCGCTTACAAACGGACCTTCCCCTACGCAGCTCGAATAGGCCTTTACCACCGTTACGACCTGCTTGATCGAATGCGGTGGAACGCCTGCGCCGACAGCTGCAAATCCGGCTAATGTTGATGATGAAGTGGAGTAAGGATAGATGCCGTGGTCCGGATCCCGAAGCGCACCTAGCTGACCTTCAACCACAATTTGTTCACCTTGCTCCAATGCATTGTGTAAGAGGGTAGTTGTATCACACACATACGGCTTCAAACGCTCCGCCTGCTTCAGCAAACCAGAGATAATCTCTTCTGCATCAATAGGTGGCTTCTTATATAAATGTTCCAGCAGCACATTTTTCGACTCCAATGAGGCCTCGATCTGGGCTCTAAGTCTCTCTTCGTTATACAAATCAGTCACCTGAATGCCGCGTTTCACATATTTATCCGCATAAAAAGGTGCGATCCCCTGCTTGGTAGAACCAAACCTCCGGTCCTCCAGCCGCTCCTCCTCCAGGGAGTCAAACATGATGTGATAGGGAAGCACAATCTGAGCCCGATCAGAAACACAAAGCTTAGGCTCAGGCACACCTCTTGCCAGCAGTTGATCAATTTCCCCTAACAGGTTATCTATATTTAGAGCAACACCAGGACCAATGACATTAACCGTTTGCGGATAAAAAACACCCGATGGAAGCAAATGCAAAGCGAATTTACCGAATTGGTTTATAATCGTATGTCCCGCATTACTGCCTCCTTGATACCTGACCACATACCGCGCTTTGGCCGCTAGCACATCCGTTACTTTACCTTTCCCTTCATCGCCCCAGTTCGCCCCCACGATGGCTGTAACTGTCATATCTTATCCCTCTTTTCGTTTGAAATAGCTTACAGGGATAAGTATAATAAAATTAATCATATAAAAATAATGAATATTATTTATATTAGATATAAGTACAGCTAATATCACGAAGGGGCAGCCTATGATCCATAATATGGAGTGGTACCGCGTTTTTTATTTCACTGCAAAAGCAGGCAGCTTATCCAAAGCAGCTGAGGAACTATTCATCACACAGCCCGCTGTAACGCATTCCATTAAACAGCTGGAGAGCAAGCTGGGCGGACAGCTGTTCATTCGTACTTCCAAGGGAGTCAACTTGACCGCCGAAGGCGAGGTGTTGTTCAAATATATTGAACAGGCTTATCATTTCATTAGTAATGGGGAACGAAAAATTGCCGAAATGCATCAGCTTGTGGATGGTGAAATTAAAATCGGAGCCGGAGATACACTATGCAGGCACTATCTCTTGCCGCATCTGCAAAGCTATCATGAAGCATACCCGAGCATCAAAATTCAAGTAACGAACCGGACAACGGCAGAAACGGTCACCCTTCTAAAGGAGGGAAAAATCGATCTCGGAATCATTAATCTTCCCTTGGCTCAACCCGATAACAAAATCAATGTTCAAGAGAGCATTCCCATTACAGATTGCTTCGTAGCCGGAGTAAAGCATAAATATTTGTCGGAAACCCCGATTTCACTAGAGGCATTACTTCAGCAGCCAATCATTTTGCTTGAAAAAGGAAGCAGCATCCGTACCTTCATCGATACCTTCGCCGAATCCCAGAGCCTTACGATCAAGCCGGAAATTGAGCTCGGAAGCATTGATCTGCTGGTCGACTTTGCTCGCAGCGGATTTGGAATAGCCTGTGTAATCAAAGACTTTGTTTCGCATGAGCTTGCTGAAGGCAGCCTGTACGAAATTCAATTGAAAAACCCGGTTCCACCAAGAAAAGTAGGCATTGTTACTTTAAAAGGTACTCCACTATCTGTGGCCGCCAAGCATATTTTGGATATGATGATGCAGCAAAGATCCCCCTCATAGCTGAGGAGGATTTTGCTGTTGCCTATCACAGATCACAGATTCACACGGAAACAGTCGCAGCACGATTATAACAGTGTCAATCGGGAGGCCTCCTGCTATCGGCAGCAAACCCACTCCGAGGTTGTGCTGCCGACAGCGAGAGGCATACACCTGCTTGAATTATCTTGTTTCCCGGTGCAGCGTATGCCGCTTCAGGCGAGGGCAATATTTGTACAGCTCCATTCGTCCTGTTTGATTCCTCTTATTTTTCGTTGTTGTGTAATTGCGATCTCCGGTTTCTGTGCAAGCCAATGTAACAATAACTCTCATGCTATTCACCTCCTCAATTATAAGTAAATTTTACGATTTATTAGCATCTTACAAGCTTCCATCCTTTTTGTCAACGTCCTGCTGTTCGCAAAAAGAATCGAAGCCTTCCGTTTTCATTGCTGCATCTTGGCCCACGCCTTAACTTCAGCTGCATTCATTTGTGCAGGCTCCCTAATCCAGCGGTTGAAGACAAGTGCCGCAGCGCCAATGCTTCCGTTATTTTGATCGTAATGAGTTATGAAGACCGGGGTGCGATCATTCGGAATACTGATCGTTTCCACCATTTCTTCCCGCATAGCGCGCTCGAACCATGGTCCCGCTTTCGTTAGTTCCCCTCCGATAATGACACACTCCGGATTGAGTAAATTGATAGCATTTCCAAGTGCAAAGCCCAAATGGCGGCCTGACTCATCCATCAGCTGTCGTACTTCCTCACTCTCCATATGAAGCACCAGCTCATCCATTGTTGAATATCGATGTCCTAGCTGCGACAGAATAACCGGAATCGATATATGCGCTTCCAGGCAGCCCTTCTTGCCGCAGCGGCACAGCTTGCCGCCTCGTACGACCTTCGTGTGCCCGAACTTGGCCGCCTGCCAGTCGCTGCCGGTATACAGCTTGCCGTCAACCAGAATAGCTCCGCCCACTGCTTGATCCAGATAGACACATAACACATGCTTCAATTCTCTCCGATTGTGGAACCATACCTCCCCCGCGGCAAAAGCCCGTACCAGGTTATCGACACAAATGGGAAACGGAAATTCTGAGCGGAATATTTCTTCCATTGGATAGTCGAACAGCTTTAAATAACGGGAAAACTTCACTATCCCCCCGCTCCCATCGATAATGCCCTGAAGTCCGATGCCTATGCCCAGAAAGTGGCCTTCTCCTGGCAGCTCCCCAAGCAATCGATGGATCATGCCTCGGATACTGGAAACTACATACGCTCCACAATCATCCCTATCCATGAGCGAGGAATCCAAAGACACTTGAGCTTCGTAAAGGACAAGCGCATCATGATTTAATATCAGCCCGCGGATATGGCTGCGGGTAACTTGAATGCCTGCCGACAGCAGCGTCTCTCCCCGCAGCCGCAGCAGGATGGGCCTGCGTCCGGCGCTATCGGCCTCACGGGTCGAAGCTTCCATGACCAGATCTTGAGTCAGCAGCTCCTGAATAATGTTGGTCACCGTTTGCTTCGTTAAGCCCGTCCTTTCAGCCAATTCAACTCTTGAAAGGAGAGGCTCCTGATGCAGCAGCGTCAGAACCTGAACCCGGTTCTCCTGCTTCATCCGTTGATGGCTGTTGCTGTTGCTGTCTGATTTGATACGCACTGTCACTGTCCAACCTCCGGTTACACCAGCAATTTGCCGATTATTATACCATATCCCTCAGAGCATCGGACAGCTTATCCGGAAAATTGACCGTCATTCCGTCAACGCCGCAACTTAGGCAGTGCTTCATAAGAGCTTCGCTGCTTACTTTCCAGGCCCGAACCTCAAACCCGTGCTGTTTAATGGCTCGGACATTCTCTTCTGTTACCGTCTCAGCTCGGGGACAAAGCTGCTGTGCCTCCAGCTCCCTCAGGCGCTCAAGCTTCTCCTCATCCCATTGCTGTACCAAGTATCCTATTCGGACTGCTCCATTATACTTCCGAACCGCATGCAAAATATTATATTGAAAGGATGTAATCGTCACTTTCCCTAATAGCCCTTGTTCGTCCAGAGAATGAATAACCATTTTCTCCAATCCCGGCTCTTTAAGCTCCAAAACAAGCTGGACTGGTTTACGCCCAAAAATATGAAGGAACGTATCCAGGCTGACGAGCCGTTCCCCCACATATGCAGGTGAAAACCATGCTCCCGCATCAAGCTCCTGCAATTCCTTCCACGTAAGCCTCACAGGACTGCCCGTACCGTCAGTCGTGCGATCTAGCTGGTCGTCATGATGCAAAAAAATAACCCCATCCTTGGACATTCGCAGATCGGTTTCCAAGCCATGAGCCCCCATCTCCAATCCTTTGTAAAAAGCAGCTAATGTATTTTCAGGAGCATATTCCGATGCTCCTCGATGTGCCAGGTTCATAATTATACCCACCAAAAATTCTCCTTTTGACCACAACGGCATCGGCGTGAATTGCTCCGCCAATGCCGCTCTGAGCTGTTTGTTTTGTGATTGCTACTTATACGTTTTCATGTATTCGACGATCTCCGTCTGCAGCTTATCCATGACCTTTTGCGGATCCGCCTTTGGATCGTTATGGACAGTTTCTATCGCTTTGATCACCCCGGACCAAATTAATGCATCCGCCGGATGAATCCCTTCTCCTCTAAGATATTGCGTTTGATCTATCGCCACTTTGAAATTGGGATCCTTGGTTAAATGCTGCTTGAAATCAGGCAGTTCAAACGCTGCTTTCTTGACTGGGATATAGCCGGTTTCCATCGAATTTTTCGCTGTAATCTCAGCACTCGTTAAGAAGGAAACTAATTTCCATGCCGCTTCTTCATGAGCCTTGTCTGATTTGAAAATACCTAAGCCGTTGCCGCCAATCGGTACCCAACGCTCTTTAACTTTAGGTAAAAAAGCAACACCGATCTCGAATTTATCGCCTATTTGCTTTTTCAATGCAGCTAAGCTCGCTCCAGACCTCATCAGCATGGCAAGCTTGCCTGCAGCGAAATCTTCGCCTGACGTTTTGATTTGATTTTGAGGCATAATATGTGAGACATGGACCGCGTCTTGAATCGACTTCAGAGTTTCGACCGCTTCCTTGCCGTTCACATTAGGTGTTCCATCCGGTTTGATCATCTGACCGCCACGGTTCCAAACCATAGGCTGGAAATACCAAGGACTGTCGCTGTTCAAGTTTAGGCCCCACACACCGTTGCCGCTCACCTTTTTGCCGGTCTCAATCAGCTCGTCCCAAGTATCCGGCACCTTCAAGCCCTGCTTATCCAGCATCGTTTTATTATAATACATAACCGGAGTACTGCTTTGGAATGGAATGACCCACTTTTTATCCTTATACGTATAACGCTGCCAAAATCCAGGCAAAATGTCTGCGATCTCTTCCTTGGTCATGAAGCTTTCGATCGGCAGCAGCTTGCCGCTGTCTGCAATTTGTGGAATGGCGTGGCGCTGACCAAGCTGTACGAGATGCGGCAAGCTGTTCGAAACTATACCTGCCTGAACCTTCTTCGCCATTTCATCATAATCGCCCATAAATTCCGCTTCTACCTTAATATTAGCATTAGCTGCGTGAAAAGCATCCAGGTAGCTTTTCAAAGCATCCTTTTCGGTAGTCCACAGCTTCAACGTAACCGGTCCGGCGGACGGGGCTTTCGCCTCTCCCTTTTGTGCCGCCCCTGCGGTTTCCTGACTTCCTGCTCCTGAACCTGATCCTGCAGTGCCTCCCCCTCCACATCCGGATACAACCGCCAATGATGCCGCTACTAGAACTGCCAATGTTTTTTTCATGTTTTTTCCATCCTCCTAGAAATTTGTATGTCAGCCGGACTACTTAAGCCCGCTGGTGACCATGCCGCGAACAAAATATTTTTGAAGAAACAAGAACAACACGAGAATCGGTAAAATAATAAACGTAGACGCTGCCAGCAGCTGAGGCCATTGCGTTCCGAGCTCTTTATCAATCATGTAGCGCAAACCAATTTGAACCGTACGCATACTGGTGCTGTTGGTTACGAGAAGCGGCCACAAATAGTTGTTCCATGCATGAATAAAAGCAAATAGGCTTAACGTGGCCGAAATCGTTTGAGACAAAGGCGCCACAATGCGCAAAAGAATGGAGAAATGAGAACAGCCGTCGATTTTGGCCGCATCCAGCAAATCTCTGGGAATGGTCAAGAAGAACTGCCGCATCAGGAAAATCCCGAACACACTCGTCAAGCCG
Organism: Paenibacillus radicis (ex Xue et al. 2023); assembly: GCF_024722015.1. Classification (GTDB taxonomy): domain Bacteria; phylum Bacillota; class Bacilli; order Paenibacillales; family NBRC-103111; genus Paenibacillus_S. The sequence goes on from NZ_JANQBD010000001.1 coordinate 302,619, forward strand.
GGTAATATCATAGCCAGATGCGTGTCGATCAAGCCGAATGATTTTACAACCAAGTAAGAAGGAATCATCGTTGATTCAAAGGGAATCATCGTTGTCGCTATAAATGCCAGAAACAACGCATTTTTGCCTTTAAACTGCACGCAGGCAAATGCATAGGCCGCCATACTGCAGGTGATAAGCTGCCCGATCACCGTACTGACGGAGACGATCAAGCTGTTCATAAAGAAACGATCAAACGGAGCTCTGTGCCATGCCTGCACATAATTGTCCCAGCGAAATGAGCTGGGTAGTGCCAGAATGTCCCCGGAGAAAATTTCATCAGGCATTTTAAGCGAGCCAAGAATCATCCAGAGAAACGGAAACCCCATCACCAGAGAAGCGCCAATCAGCAATGTATGCTTCAGCAGGACAACGGCATGCTTGGGCAGCTTTGTTGACATTTTTACATCGGTTTTCCACTTATGGCGAGCAGACATGTTTCCAAGTTCTTCAGTTGATACACTCACGAGCCGCAGCCTCCTTTGTTATTGATAATGCACCTTGCTCCCGACAAACCTCATCTGGATCCAGGTAAGCAGTAATATGATGCCAAGCAGGACCATCGCAATCGCCGAGGCATAGCCCATCTGGAACCGCTCAAACGCATAATTCCAAAGATGCATAACAATAAGCTCCGTGCTCCCTGCAGGCCCGCCCTTGGTCATAACATCAATCTGGGTGAAGGTTTGCAGCTGCTCGATGGTCAAATAAATAAGCAGGAAAAATATCGTGGGAGTCAACAGCGGAAGTTTGATACAGAGCAGGATCCTCATAAGTCCGGCACCGTCAACCTTGGCCGCCTCCTCCACATCGTTTGGAATACCTTGCAGCCCAGCCAAATAAATAATGACGCAAAATCCGATATGCTTCCAGATAGCCATGATAGCCAGTGAAATCAGCGCCGTGCTAGAATCATTCAGCCAACGCAGCGGTTCAAAACCCAGCCATTTCATCATTGAATTGGCCAAGCCGTAATCGGGATGGTAGATGAACATCCATACAACGGAGATGGCAACTGTCGATGTGACGATCGGTGCGAAAAAGAGCGAACGGTAAACCGTCAGCAACCAACGCAGCCCTTTGTCCAGCAATAGAGCAAAGGCAAGAGCAAGAATCATGGAAGCAGGCACGGTCATGACGGCATAGAGTAGAGTCCGAAAAAGGGTATTGTAGAAGCTGTCGTTCTGAAATAGATTTACGTAATTGTCCAAACCGATAAAAGTCGGCGTCGGACGCATCATGTCCCAAGAAAGCAGACTTAATCCGGCACTATAAAAGATAGGAATGACAACAAAAACAAATAAAATTAGCAGGGCGGGAAGCAGCAATACATAACCAGCGGCATGCTCCCGAAGCTTGGCAGCAGTCATACATTCACCTCGAATTATTTAGTAAAATGATTGGACTAATATAAAATCATCTTATCACCGCTTTGTTATCGCTCTGTAAAATGGATGTGAAGATTTTATATACGGTCAAAGTCACGGGTAAAAGGGAGCTGGCGGTTCATTCGCGGCGACAGACTGAATCAACGAAAGTGAAGGGCAATGCGGAAGTAATAGTTCCTTTATCAGCTGGAAAGCCCAAAAAACAGAGTGATAACGGAAGCGCCAGTTCCGTTATCACTCTGTTTTTATGCACAAATGTCCAATTCGACCAACATAACGGAATTCCCACTTCCGCTATATTCTTAGATTAGAGCCGGCTGATGGAATAACGGAACTTTTAGTTCCGTACAAAATCCTCCAAGCTCGTCGCAGCGCAGCGCCACCGTTAAAAATCCCCCTTGATCATGGGGTATGTTATTTCTTGACGTCTCTACATTAATGAACAACTTCTTCCTGCTGTCTAGTCTCCACGGCAGGGAAATCATCAGGAAAGCTGCTCCAATTCATCTTCATCTCCAGCTCAGTCAGCAAGCATTCATCCAGAGAAGAAACAATCTTGGCACGATCCATATCTATGCCAATAAACACAATTTTATTTAATCGATCACCGTGCTCCGGATCCCAATGCTCGAATACTTCACTTTCATCCTGAAGTATTTCTTGCCTTTCCTGTTCAGGAAGCGCGGCCACCCAATAACCAGATGGACCAAAGCGGATCGAAGGTCCGGCCTGGCTTAAGCTCTGCCCCATATCATTGCGTGTCGCGAGCCATACTGTGCCCTTCGAACGGACAATTTCCTCCGGCCAATTAACCATCCATTCCATAAGTCTGCCGGAATGAAAGGGTTTTGTCCGCTCATAGACGAACGAAGCAATTCCGTACTCCTCCGTTTCCGGAATATGGACCGGCTTCTCCATTTCTCTAATCCAGCCTGCAGACGCGCTAGCTTCTTCAAAATCAAACAAGCCCGTATGCAGGATTTCCGCCGGATCTACTTTACCATGTGAAGCGCGAATCAATTTGGCCCGAGGCTGAAGGGTACGAAGAACACCTTCCAATTCATTCAATTCATCCTCGCTGATCCTATCGCATTTGTTAAGAATTTGCACATCGCAAAACTCAATCTGATCTATTAACAAATCCACGACTTCGCGTGTATCGTCTTCATTCGCAGCTTGTTTACGCTCCAGCAAAGTTTCTCCCGAGGAGAAATCGCTCCAGAACCGATAAGCATCAACAACAGTTATCATGCTATCCAGACGGCAAAACTGTGACAAATCAATACCGTGCTCATCATCCATATAGGTAAAGGTTTGCGCAACAGGAACAGGTTCACTGACACCGGTTGATTCTATGAGTATATAATCAAACCGATTTTGTTTAGCCAGTTTCTCTACTTCACGCAGCAGATCTTCCCTCAACGTACAGCAGATGCATCCATTGGACATCTCGACCAATGCTTCCTCCGTACGTGAAAGCCCGCCACCATCTTTGATTAACTCCGCATCCACATTAACCTCACTCAAATCGTTAACGATGACCGCCACTCTTAATCCATTGCGATTGCTTAAAATGTGATTCAATACGGTTGTTTTCCCCGCTCCTAAATATCCGCTTAATACAGCAACCGGAATTTTTTGTTGGTCCATTGCACAGCACTCCTTTATATGTAATAATTACTATTATACCGCATTAATAAAACCGAACTCTTCAGCTCAGCTCCCTTGCTCAGTCCAAATATTAAATGTAATATTTACTATTAGTAGTTTACAATCTTTTCCCCTTCCTGTCAAATTCATCACAGCAAGCAGCCAGTGAACGGGTCACTGGCTGCTGCTATTAGTTAATCAAGTTGTTTAGATTAGGCCACTAGATATTACTTACTACTCAACTTATACAATATATATTGGTTCAGGGATATCCCTTCTCGCTCTGCTTCGTTCGCCAGTTTCCAGTGTAAAGTTTTTGGCATTCTTAACATAATATTTCCACTTGGCATTTCTTTAGGCTCTGGTATTAAATCACCAAACTCTAATTTAATTTCAATATGTGCCTTTTTTACTTCCTCTAAATCTTTAATTAACTCTTCAACAGTATCAGCTGTACTGTGGCATCCATCTAATTCTACTATCTTCCCATAGTAGTATGATCCACTCTCATCGACAATGTGATTTACAAGTAAAGTGTAATTTAAGTTTAAGTAGTATTCCAAGTTTTTTTCCATTACCTGAGTCACCTTTTTCCTCCTTATTCTGTGCTATATAATCTTAGTCAGAAATAGGGGAAGTTATTCCCCTATCCTGACCAGAATGTCTTTGACGTAGGGAATCTTGATTGTGGGGGTATCCTTCTTGATTGTGATCAAATCTCCCTTATCATTCCTAAAATGCATATGAGAGCCATTCGAGCGAACCAGTAAGTACCCATAATAATTCAAGACTTTAGCAGCGTCTTCATATGAAATGCTATGTGGCTGGTTCTTCATTTTAACAATAATCTTCTCTACCTTTGCCACAACTCGCCCCCTCCTCTTATTCACTACGATACTATATACAGTATCATTTATACAACTTATTTTTAGCTTATATTCCCCCAATTCCACTTGAATTCTAACACCGTGAAACAGGAATTATGTCCCATCAAGCGGAATCTCAGGAAGCGATTCAAACTCGGGAACGTCAACCATATAAAGATTGCCGTATCCCGACATGTCGCTTGTGAAAAGAACGTGTTTACGATCAGGACTTAATCTGGGGTGAACATGCAAGGTTTGTGTATGAAAGCTGCCACGATGCTTGCACAATACACGAGGACCTTCAAAGCCTGAGCCGTCATTACGCCACAGCTGCAGCGTATCCTGAAGCTGCTGGCCATGATAAGCTCCCGACTGCTGACCGTCACCCACCACAAGCTTTAAATCATTGGAGTGCACATGCATATTCTGAAATGGAAAGCTATATTCTTCAAGGTCGCTATTATTATAGTGGACAGCTCCAATGATTTTACCGGTATGATCGGATAACGAATTCGTAAACCCATGGTAACCAATATGAATACCGTCTGCCATCCAATATTCATGGCCCACATATTCATTATTCAGCGTGTCTCTAACCTTCCAATGGCTGCCGGTTTCCATATCCAATACCCATATCCGGTGATCGATCTGCTCCCAAGGACCTTCATGGCAAAATGTAAGCAAATGCGGCTGTGTCGGTGAAGTATTGACATGACCGAGCCAAAGCTGATCCTCATGAAGTTGCTTTACAGTACCATCCGTTGTCGAAACGGCCATGATCATGCAATGCGGCTTGGCGCTAAAATATTGCTCAAAACCCGTGTAGCCGTTGGACATATCCATGTGAAGACGGCTAGAGTAATCCTCATTCAGACCGAAGCACACCCATTGCCCGTCTGCTGTACAGCTCATACTGCCAAAATTATAGCCGCTCGGAACCGTATATAAAATACGCTCCTTTAATGTCTGCAGGTCAATAGCGACAATAGCGCGATCATAATAAAAGTACGCTTCATACCCCTTGGGGTGAAGAAAAGTCCCTTGAATCCTTGATCCACGCCCTCGCTCCAGATCGGTTAACTGCGTCATAACCCCATCCTGCAAATCCATACTATAGAGATTGGTAACATTCCCCCGGTCTGAGCCGAATAGCAGCTTGCCGTTATCTTCCCCATAAAACCCGTTATTCGTAAAATAAATATGAAAGCTGTGCGAGCAATAATCCGTCAATTGAGTTACTGTCACCCCGGTAATCCGGTCTTGAAAACTGCGCCGCTCCGAGGCCCACATAGTTCCTTTACCGCTGCTGGTCACTGCCATCTTTGCACCTTCTCCTTCCTTACTTTTACTTTTTAACACCCGCATAAGCCTCGTTCATTTCCTTCGTATAATCGTCACCGCCACTCTTTCTCCACAAGTCCATATCGGCTTTGAAACCGGCTTCGTCTGTTTTACCTACGATAAATTTAACTCGTGCGTCTTCCACGATTTGATCCAGCTGTGCGCCTTTTTGCGTAAAGGTATTGGAAGTAAACGGTTCGGCCGGATTAGCAACAATAATTTTTTCATTTTCCTTCATCACTTCATTGGCTTTAATGCGCAGCGGAGTAGACGGCTTGAACAGCTCAGGAATGATATAAGGAATTTGCAGCGAGAGCTGATTCATATTTTTGTTATTTATATCAGGCCCCATGTTATCGTTGATGGTCAGTATCGTTACGAGCTTTCCGTTATCCATTTTATAATGAGTTCCCTCTATCCCATAACCAAGTAAAGCCTGCATTTCCTTATCGTTCGTTTTATCGAAAAATTCCAGTACCTTTCTAAGCTCAGCCTCTGTTTTCACTGTTGATTTGGAAATCAGGAACACCCCTGCATAGCCGGTTGTCGGTTGGTTATGCAGCCCTGCAGGCCCGCTTACAGCTCCGATCAAATCTATCGTTCCTTTGGGATCAACGGTTTTCAATTTTTCATCGATTTGATAGGAACGGTCAGCAACGTCAACGGCAACTCCAGCCTTGCCATTAACAATCGGATCATTCCATTTGGCTGAATCATAGACAGCAAAGTCCTGGTTCACCAGCTTCTCATCGTACAGCTTTTTATAAAACTTCAACGCTTCCATATACTCCGGAGTCAGATGAGCGGGAACGAGCTTGCCATCCTTGACTCCCCATTTATTCGGCGCTCCGAACCACGTCTGCATAATGTCCCATGGACCCGGATATTTCGTTACTACCATTCCGTACGTATCGTTTTTGCCATTCTGATCAGGGTCATTGTTAGTAAAAGCTTTTAACATATTGTAAAATTCATCGATCGTCTTCGGTTCCTTCATGCCGAGATTATCCAGCCAATCCTTACGATATGAAATTCCCATACGACCTATTGGTCGAGTTGTGTAAAGTCCGTAATACTTGCCGTTAACCGACGTATTGTTAAGAATAGTCTGATTCGCCTTGCTAAGATTCGGATAGTCCTTCAGGTAAGGGCCAATTTCCCAGAAGGCGCCGCCTTTAATAGCATTGGCAACCGCGGGGAGCTTCACATTGACTACAAAAATAGCCGAAGGCATCGAACCGGAAGCCAGCGTAATGTTCATTTTATCCAAATAGCTCGCATCGGGCGTAAATTGAAGATCCAGCTTTGTATTGGTATACTCCTCAACTTGCTTCCATACTTTGCTATCCGGCGAGGCGTTATCATTGGAAAAGCTTTTCAACATAACACTAATCTTGAAGGGTGCTTCCTTCGTCTTGGTCTCAGCGGGCTTCGTGCCCGGACTTTGGCTTGCTGTCCCCGTACTGCCCGTACCTGTTGTCCCCGCGCCTGTATTTGTACTTGTGCCGCTGCAGCCCGCAATTACGCTTACTGCTATAATTACGCTGGTCGCCGAGATGTAAAAACTTCTCTGATTTTGAACTCGTTTCATAATGATTTCCTCCTCCAAGTTTTCATAAGCCTGAACTGAGTTTGCCGTAAGTGTATATCCAAACGCTCATCAACCTTTTACCGCCCCCAGCAGCACCCCTTTGGCAAAATGCTTCTGAATAAACGGATACACCAGCAGGATCGGCAGCGTACCGACTACCACAACGGCCATTTTGATCGACTGATCGGGAGGCTTGACGTAAGTCAGGTCCATGGTCGACATATCCAGCGCCCCGGACGCCAGCAGAATCATTTGCCGCAGCAGCACCTGCATCGGCCACATCTTGGAATCACTTAAATAGAGCAGCGCATTAAAGAAATCATTCCAATGAAGCACCGCATAAAAGAGTGCGAAGGTGGCGATAACCGGCTTGGACAAAGGAAGCACAATTCTCCATAAAACACCTAGATCATTGCAGCCGTCTATTCGCGCCGATTCGATAAGCTCATTAGGAATCTCTTGAAAAAACGATTTCACCACGATCAGATTAAAGGCATTGATTGCCGTAGGCAGCATGACTGCCCAATAGGAGTTAAGCAAACCCATGCTTTTGACAATTAAATACGTAGGAATCATTCCCCCGCTGAATACCATGGAAAATACAATCAGATTCATCATTATATTTCGGCCAATCATATTTCGGCGAGATAAACCGTAGGCCATCGTGAAGGTGAAAAACAGGTTGACAATCGTACCCGCTACCGTAACAAAAACAGAAACCAGCAAGCTGCGGGGCAATGCATTGTCCTTAAACACGTATTGGTAAGCATTTAAAGTAAACGACTTGGGGATGAGAAAAAACGACCTGCTGCCGATCTCAATTTCCGAAGCAAACGACCCTGCCACAATATACATAACGGGTAAAATCATCATAAGAGCAACAACAGCAAGGAATAGGTAGTTCGCCGTATCGAATATTTTCCCGCCCAGTGAGCTTTGACGCACGAAGATTCCCCCTATTTTAGAATATGCCCGAATGACCTGCCCGCTTGGCCAAGTAGTTGGATGTGAATACGAGAATAATACCTATTATCGCCTTAAATAAACCTACCGCCGTGCTGTAGCTAAATGCTCCCTGTGTAATACCAAGCGTATAGACGTAGGTGTCGAATACTTCGGCCACAGGCCGATTGAGGGCATTGCTCATAAGCAGCACCTGTTCGAACCCCCGGTCCAAAAAATTGCCCATTCGCAAAATTAACAGCACTATTATCGTCCCCCGTATCGCGGGCAATGTAATATGCCATACTTGGCGGAATCTATTCGCCCCGTCCACGATAGCTGCCTCATACTGCTCTTGATCTACACCAGCTAATGCTGCGAGGAAAATAATCGTGCCCCAACCCATCTCCTTCCACAGACTTTGCGTAATGATAAGCGGCCGGAACCATTTCTCACTGGTTAAAAACTCCATTTTCTGGCCAGTCAGTCCATAGATCATCTCGTTTATAGCGCCGCCCTCCGTTGTTAAAAGAAGGTAAGAAATACTTGCTACAATAACCATCGAAATAAAATGCGGCACATAGATGAGACTTTGGATAAGACGTTTATAAAAGGATTTGCGAATTTCATTGAGCAGCAGTGCCAGGATGATCGGAGCCGGAAAAAAGAACACCATATCATATAAACCAAGCAGCAGCGTATTTCTCACCAAACGAAAAAAAACAGGATCCTGAAAAAATTGCCTGAAATTATCTAACCCAACCCACTCGCTCCCGAAAAATCCGATGAAGGGCTGATAGTTTTTGAAAGCAAGCAGAACTCCCCACATCGGAAGATACTTAAAGATAAGGAAGTAAACCAACCCCGGCAAGCATAACAGAAGCAAATATTTGTCTTTCTTGATTCTTGCGAGCAGTATACTTAATGAGGAATGCTTAACGGTTTGAACTTGGGCTGCTAGCGGCTCCGATTGTGAAGCTTTGAGTTTGAGCATTGTGTCAACTCCTTCCTACTATGGCGATGGCTATGCTTCAACCATAAGCTGCTGTCAATTTTCCAGCAATCGGACTTTTTTGTAAGCGCCAACAATATGCTTTAGACATTTTTTCAGCTTTAAGACTTTTTTAAAAAATGATACGATAGGCAAACAAAACATCCAGGGAGAGTGCGCCGTGAATCATAGAAAAAGTAACGCAGTCACCTTTTATACACATCTGGGTTTACGCTCCAAAATGTTAATCATTTTTATATTGATATTGGTCATCCCTCTTAGCTTGCAGGGTATTCTTACCTATTATGAATTTTCAGCATCGGTCGAACGACGGTCTGCAGACTATTCAACCCAAATTGTCGGGCAGATTAACCGCAATCTGGATCGGACCTTGCTGGAAATGCAAAGGCTTTCTCTAATGCCACTATATGACACGCAAGTATTAGCCATTGTAAAAAAATACAGCCAGCCCCAATTTGCTCTGACTCGCCCCACGCTTGCGGAAATGGAAAAAATGTTTCTTTACATCTCAGGCTCTGCATACAACCGTTCTGAAGTAAAAGGAATTCAAATTATTGCTAACAATGGATTTATTTTTACTAATGTTGATTCCTCGATGATGAATTTTTATGCCGATGTCAGACAGGAGGACTGGTTTAGAAGAGTTCAGGTTGCAGATGGAGCCTGGGTCGTCATCCCCCAGCATCAGCCCAATTACTATAACGAAAGCTCATCGCAAGTTTTTTCCGTAGCCCGTATGATTCGTGAGCCTGATAAAAATGACGTAATTGGAATGATTAAAATAGATTTAAAGCTGGATGTGTTCCGCCAGATTTTATCCAATGTAAAATTCGAGGAGAAAGGCAGCATGCTCGTCGTTAATGAACGAAATGAGCTTTTATTTGAGGAAAGCAGCTCTAATCTGGAGCCCGGCTTCGCCAAAACTTTACGCGACACCAAGCAGCCTAATGAGAATGCGGTCCGGGATTTGGTTCTGAACGGGCAGCGCTTCCTTACTATTGTAGATTATTCGGACTATTCAGGACTTAAAGTAATTGACTTCATTCCCGTTGACTCCTTGCTGTCCGAAACTAAGAAGCTGCGTAATTTCACTATTGTAATTGCTGTTATTTTCGTTGTGGCCGCCATTATCCTCTCCTTTATTTTCTCTTATCACTTAAGCAGTCCTTTAATCCGGCTTAAGCAAAAAATGCAGCTGCTCGAGCGGGGACAATTTAACCAAAGCGTGCCGGTCATGTCGCAGGATGAAATCGGGCAGCTTAGCAGAGGTTTTAACCGGATGGCCGAGGAAATCAACCATTTAATCAAGGAAGTATATTTGATAGGACTACGGGAAAAAGAAGCCGAGCTCGCGGCGCTGCAAAGCCAGATCAATCCACATTTTATTTACAACACGCTCGAATCCATTAATATGAAGGCGCTGGAACGTGAAAATTACGAAGTATCCGATATGGTCTCTACCTTGGGACAATTAATGCGGTACACCGTCGATCAATACGACAGACTGGTGCTGCTGAAAGAAGAGCTCGCTTCTGTAGGCTCCTATGCAAAGATCCAGCAGCTGCGCTATGGCGACCGTCTGCGTATTATTTTCGATATCGAGCCTGATCTCGAACGCTCCCTGGTTCCCAAGCTGCTATTGCAGCCTCTCGTAGAAAATTCCATCTTTCATGGCGTTGGAGACAAGCCTGAGGGCGGCACGATATGGATTTCCGCTGTAAGATTCAGCGATGACCTGCTGTTAACCGTCAGGGACGACGGAATCGGTATGACAGAAAGCGAAGTCGAGCGCCTGAGACTGTCTTTAACATCTCCCCTGCCGGACGGAGAACGTAAACAAGGCGTTGCCTTGCGCAATATAAACCAAAGGCTCGTATTAATGTTCGGCTCCTCTTATGAGCTTCAATTCGATGGAAGTCCCGACCAAGGAATGGCCTTTACTATCACAATCCCCATAACGGAAAGGATGAGCGGAGATGTACAAAATTCTGCTGGTTGAGGATGAGGAAATTATCCGAACAGGCATCAAGCATTTAATTACCAAAGTATCCAGTGAATTCGAAATTGTTAAAGAAGCAGCCCATGGAAAAGAAGCATTAGCCTATTTGCAGACGGAAATACCCGATGTTGTCATTACGGACATACGGATGCGCGAGATGGACGGATTATCGCTGATTGCCAAAGTTAGAGAACGTTACCCTCATATGCCGCTGTTGATTATAAGCGGCTACAGCGACTTTGAGTATGCGCAGAAAGCTCTTCGCTTCGGAGTATCGGATTATTTGCTGAAGCCGATTAATCGTATGGCACTGGTATCTGCATTGGAACGCATCCATCAAACGCTTGAGCGGAAAGAAACGGGTGGCTCAACGGATAGAACAGAACCCCACATAGAAACAGCCACGAAGGAGCCTATTATGAAAAGCGGCGAAGGAAAACGGCTCATTCGCAAAATCAAAGAATATATTCAAGCCCATCCCGAAGGAGATTTGCGCCTTCAAACCTTGTCTGATTACATCCATTTAAACCCGGCCTATCTCAGCCAGCTCTTCAAATCGGAAACCGCTATTAATTTATCTGATTTTATTATGCAAATCCGGATCGAGAGGGCCAAGCATCTTCTTGTACAGACCGATTTGAAAATTTACGATGTAGCGCGGCTATCAGGGTATCAGAGCCCCAAGCACTTCATGCTTGTATTCAAGCAGCAGGTCGGAACATCGCCAGGCTCTTATCGTGAGGAGTACGGTTCGTAAAACATCTATAAGTGCGAGTTCCAAAAGTCGACTTTTTCAACAACATCTATAAATGCGAGTTCCAAGAGTCGACTTTTCAGCACCGAGAAGGTTGCAAGAAGGTGAAGAAGGAGGAGCGGAGTTTAGGCAAACCTAAATGAGCACCGGACTTCGAGCCTGAATGCAAGATTCGATGCCGAATACGCTTCCTGAGTTGCTTCGTGATCAAAAGTCGACTTTTGGAACAACATCTATAAATAACGAACCAAATCTAAAAGCTGCGTGATTTTTTGAGGCTACCTCTACCCATATAATGAAAGCTGTAGACCAGTTCTTAAGAATCAGGGGGGAATTACATGAAGAAATGGGTAAGCAGTCTTTTAGTCATACCTATGATAGCGTTATCAGCAGGATGCTCCAAGCAGGAAACAACCCAACCAACTAGTACAACTCCAGCAAGTGCAAGCGATAAGCCGGTAACCTTGAAGTTTTTGACCTGGGGGAATCAAGCGCATCTCGATATGTACACCAAGCTGCTTGAGACTTACAAAAAGACGCATCCGAACGTCACGGTAACTATGGAATCCATTCCATTCGCCGACTATCAACAGAAGGTATCCGTGCTAGCTGCAGGTAGGGAGCTGCCAGACCTTGCTTGGGTATCCGAGCGTATGGTGCCGCAGTTCATGGCTAACAACATTTTGGCGGATGTGTCTGATGTGAAAGCAGATGCATCATTTAATTTGGACGATTTCATTCCTTCCACGTTGAACTTGTTTACCAAAGACGGCAAATTGTACGGATTACCGTTCTCTACACCTCCAAGCGTCATGTTCTATAACCAGGATTTATTTGAAAAAGCAGGGCTTGCCTCTCCTAACGAGCTGGCCAAACAAGGCAAATGGACTTGGGAAGAGTTTGTCAAATCTGCCAAAGCCATTACAAGCGGTAATGGAGCAACCAAAATATACGGCGCCAATTTCTTCCGTGATTGGAAAACCTGGATTCTGCTTTCTTCGTATGCCTGGTCTAACGGCAGTGGGCCGTTCGATAAAGATATGACCAAGTTTACATGGAACGATAAATACGGTGTTGATACTTTGAAAATGGTTCAAAATATGATGTTCGTGGATCAATCTCATCCTAAAGCAGGAGAACAAATCAATTTCGAATCAGGGAAAATAGGCATGTTCTTCGATGTATACAGCTATGTGTCCAAAGCTCGTACCATCAAGGATTTTAAATGGAGTATTGCTCCAATGCCATCCGGATCGAAAGGTTCCGTTCCCATGATGGGGCAAGCTGGTTACGTCGTGTTTAAAGAAAGTAAAAATCAGAAGGAAGTCAAGGAGCTGCTGAAGTTTTTTGCCAGCCAGGAAGGTATTCAGACTTCATCCACCTTCTTCGTGCCTCCACGCAAGTCCGTGCTGAACTCGGATTCCTTTCTCAAACAGCCCGACAGTCCGGACCCGTCTATCATCAAGCAAGCCGTTATCGATGAGATGGCCAAAGCTATCGTACAGCCAGGACATGTTCAATGGCAAAAGATCGATAATGAGATTTTAGCCGGATTTGATCAGCTCTTCGGGCAAACCGCACAGCCTGAGCAAATTATAAAAACGATGGACGAGAAAGTAACTCCGCTTTTTAAAAAATAACAGTTGGATCAAGCAGCGGTTCGTTCCATAACGAGCCGTTGCTTTACTAAGAAGGGAGTTCACATGAACCGATTACGCCAAGCCTTACATGAACCTAAGCTTCAACTATTCGTCAGCCTGCCTTCGAACGATCTGAATCTGGCCAAAGCAGCCTTACAGGAAGGAGCCGATGGACTGAAGGTACACATTAATGTAGATCATCGTGCCAGCGGTAACAGCTTCGGCCCCTTATCCGAATATGCCGAAACCTTTCGCAGCATTCGTTCACAATTCAACGGTCCGTTAGGTATTGTTCCAGGTGGTTCGCTTGAGTCTATTAACCCGCAGGAGATCGAACAGCTGGGTGACTTGGATGTAGACTTCTTCTCGATCTACGCGTGGCATATGCCTACCTTTTTATTGCATGCTCCCAAACTGGCCGCTACCTTCGCTATTGATAGTCAGTTTGACACCAAACTGCTCGAAGCTGCAAAAGCTTTTCCTATAGAAGCTCTGGAAGCTTCCGTTATTCCCTCATCGGAATATGGGACTCCGCTAAACTTTGCTGACCTGCTGCGGTATCGTTGGTTGGCCCAAACAGCCAATTTACCTGTAATTGTGCCGTCCCAGCGCAAATTGGTTGCTGCCGATGTTCCTGCCCTAAAGGATAGCGGTGTTAAAGCCTTGCTGCTTGGCGCTGTCGTTGTAGGCAAGAGCGCAGATGAAATCCAACGAGCGGTGCATGACTTCCGCAATGCGATCGATAGTTAGGGGCGAAATGATATGGCGAATTCACCTTTAGCAAAAAGGAAAAAAATAATGAATCCATTGGCACGCGAAGCGAACATTACAGGATGGATTTTTGTCTCGCCTATGGTAATTGGCTTTGCTGCCATACTGCTGGTCCCTCTGCTCCAGGCATTTTATATGAGCTTGACGGATTGGCCCCTACTTGGTGAATCCAAATTCATTGGCTTCGACAATTATGTTAGCATTGTGACCGACCGCGACTTTTGGCGCGTACTCGGCAACACCTTTTATTTTGCAGCGGGGCTGGTGCCGTTAAACATTGGGATAGCTCTATTGTTAGCAGTTCTGCTGGCCAAAAGCATGCCTGGCATCAGCATGTTCCGCACAGCCCTATTCGTTCCCGTTATGACATCACTGATCGTCTGGTCTATCGTCTGGAAATATATGTTCGCCACAGACTCCGGCTTTATTAATCAGATTTTGCAGCTAATCGGCGTCCAAGGGCCGGCGTGGCTGTATAATCCCAAGCTGGCAATGCCCGCGGTTATCCTTACCAGCGTGCTGAAAAACGTCGGCTTAAACATGGTACTGTTTATAGCAGCCTTGCAGCAGGTCCCTGCTCATTTATATGAAGCGGCCAAAATAGACGGCGCAGGACGATTTACGCAATTTTTTCGAGTTACGATTCCACTAATAACACCGACTTTATTTCTTACGATAATAATGACGGTCATTGGCTCAATGAAGGTGTTCGGACAAATTTACGTCATGACTCAAGGCGGTCCGGGAAGCAGCACCAAAGTAATGGTGTATTATATTTGGGAAAAAGCATTCAAGCTGTTTGAATTCGGCTACGCTTCAGCTTTGGCTTATATTCTTTTCTTTCTGATCATGGCATTCACATTGATTCAGTGGACGCTTAGGAAAAGGTGGATTTTTCATGAAAACTAAACCTTTGGCAGCAACTGCCTTTAATCGGATAGGTGTTACTCTCCATTATGCGGTATTAACCCTGTTCTCCGTCCTGCTGCTCGTTCCTTTTATCTGGATGATCTCGACTTCGCTTAAGGAACCGGCCAAAATTTTCGTATTCCCGCCGGAGTTTATCCCATCGCCCATCCGTTGGGCAAATTACGCAGAGGTACTACGAATCATCCCATTTCATTTGTTTTACTTAAACAGCTTATATATCGCCATTGTCGTTGTGATCGGAACGATTTTCTTCGCTTCGCTTGCCGGCTATGCCATCGGCCGAATCCCTTTCATAGGGAGAAACCTCATATTTTTACTGCTTTTAAGCACCATGATGGTTCCTACCGAAGTAACCGCTATCCCGATGTTTCTGTTCATGCGCGATATTGGTTTCCTCAATACGCATGTACCGCTGATTGTACTGCCGATATTCGGGGCGGGCGGCGTCTTCGGCGTCTTCGTCATGCGCCAATTTTTCCTTGGAATACCGAAGGACCTGGAAGAAGCGGCTATGATCGATGGCTGTTCAAGATTTCGTATTTATTGGAATATTATGCTGCCTCTGGCCAAGCCTGCGATAGCCACATTGACCATCTTTACTTTTCTGACAAGCTGGAATGATTTTTTTGAACCGCTCATTTTTATTAATGACCGTAAACTAATGACGTTACCGCTCGCGCTATCACTTTTTACCGATGAAGCAGGTACATCCTGGCATCATTTGATGAGCGCTTCAGCCATGGCGACGCTGCCGCTGCTTATTGTCTTCTTTTTCGCACAAAAGCAATTTATTGAAGGCGCAGCTATGACAGGGTTAAAAGAATAGGAGAGATGAAAATGACTCGCAAGCTACAGGCGGACGTTGTTGTTGTCGGTGGAGGGCCTGCCGGGATCAATGCGGCCATAGCCGCTGGAAGACAAGGGGCAAGCACGGTACTGATCGAACGGTACGGCTTCCTCGGCGGTATGTCAACCGCAGCCTCCGTCTATCCATGGATGACCTTTCACACGGAACAAGGACTGCAAGTTATAAAAGGAATCGGGCAGGAGATTGTCGAGCGGTTAATTGAACGCGGAGGATCGCCCGGTCATTTGCGTGATACCATTGGTTTTGTCCATACCGTTACGCCGTATCATCCTGAAATTTATAAGCTGCTGGCCATCGATATGCTGAAGGAGGCTGGCGTTAAGCTGCTCTTGCACAGTTTCGTGGACGGCGTTCAGGTGGAGGATCAGTATATCCGTTCGGTTCAGCTCACAGGAAAATCGGGCCCTATCCAAGTGTCCGGCAGCATGTTTGTCGATACCTCGGGTGATGCTGACGTCGCTTATTTATCTGGAGTCCCTACACTGATGGGACGAGATGGAGATAAGCGGACCCAGCCGATGACAATGAAATTTCGTATGCGCGGAGTAGATATTGAAGCCATCCGCCAAAATATGATAGAGAATCCAACTAATTTTTATCACAAAACGCCGTTTAGTGAGCTAAACGTTTTACCTCTTACGGGCATTCAGGGCTTTTATTCCCAGTGGAATGCGGCTCAAGTGCCGATTAACCGGGATCAGGTATTATTGTTCACCGGACCGGCTCATGACGAGGTTCTGGTCAACTGCACCCGGGTGCAGGGTTTAGACGGTACCAATGTCGAAGACTTGACTCAGGCGGAAGAGGAAGGGCTGCGGCAGGTTCTGCTAATGGCCGAATTTCTGCAATCCTCTGTTCCCGGATTCGCCCAAGCCTCCATTTCATCTGTAGCCACTCAGATCGGTATTCGTGAAACCCGAAGGATTGACGGGTTGTATCAGCTCGGCATCGACGACGTTGTCACAGGTAGACGATTCGATGATGTCATCGCGCGAAGCGGCTATCCGATCGATATCCACGATCCATCCGGCAAAGGAGTGACCGAAGCCTTGGTCCGAGGGGATGGAGCCTACGACATCCCTTACCGCTGCCTCGTCCCGCAGCAGGTGCACAATCTGCTGGCAGCCGGACGCTGCATATCCACTTCGCACGAAGCTCTGGCTACAACAAGATTGACTCCTAGCTGCATGGCCACAGGACAAGCGGCTGGCACGGCCGCAGCAATTGCCAGCGCTAACAGTACGACAGCTGCAGAGGTTGATATTAAGCAACTGCAGGCGCTGCTGGTTCAAGGGAACGCCGTGTTAGAGTAATTGTACCCCGCTTGACAGATTTAGCTCATATCAGCGGAACTACTTGTTCCTCTGTCATCTGAAAAGCTCAAAAAACAGAGAGATAAAGGAACAGCCGGTTCCTTTATCTCTCTGTTTTGGTGCATAGGGCTCTGATTCGGTCGTCATAACGGAATTACGATTTCTCACACTCGAAGGCCATTACGTCTTTCGGGCCATTTCACGATATTGGCTCGGCGTAATGCCTTCCTGTTTTTTAAATATACGGTTAAAATAACTGTGCTGATAGCCTACCTGGACGGCGACATCGTTAATTTTCAGCTCCGTATCTACCAGCAGCTCTTTGGCTTTACCCATTCGCAGCTCCGTCAAATAATCGATAAAATTTTTCCCGGTAACCTGTTTGAAGGTTTTACTCAAGGCTACCGGATTCAAGCCTGTATGATCAGCGCAGCTGTCCAGCGAAATATCGTTCATGTACTGATTCTGCAAGTAAATCATCGCTGATTCAATAACCTTCTTGATCTGCACATCGGATCTTGCCTCCAATTCCATCACAAAGGGCTGTATCACTTTGCCGTTGAACCATTTAATCATTTTCTGCGGTTCCCGGATTTGAGTCAGCTGCTCGTACAGATTGACGGATTTATACACTCGATTCGGATCCATGCCTGAATGACGAATAGCATGAAGAATACTCCCCAACAGCTGCAGCATGCTTTGCTGAATATCAATTTCCTTAGCTCCTCTTTCCCGCAACGCCTCCAGAAATGCAGCAATCGTTGTCTCCGCTTCCTGCTGCCGGCCTGTGCGAATCAATTGAATGATTTCTCTCTCAAGCACAAACGGATACCGCAGTTCATCGCTTTCCTCAACAACCTCCAGCATTTCCAGATCGATCATTTGATTCTCATTTTCAAAGTTCCGATAGCTTAATGCCTGTTTGGCTTCCTCATAACATAATGGGATTTGTACAACGGAGTATGCTGCCTTCCCTATGGTTACGGACACCTGAAGCTTCAATATGTGGTTGATCGCCTGCATCAATTCGTCGCTAAATGCGTGGAGCTCCATTCGATAGGATTGATCCGCAGGTACCATAATCAGCAAGCCAACCGATAAATCATGAAAATTTATTACGTTCGCTTGCTCCCATCGGTTAACAGCCAGCTCTTCGATCATATTTGCAGCCGCAAACGTAATTAAACCCTCATCGCCCTGCGAAAAACGTCCTGTTAAATTTTCGAATCCTGTAAGTTGAATATGCATGACCAGAAACAGCCGTTCATCGACCATCCAGTCCAAATTCCGCATGCGCTCCTTCAAATCTTCCTCCGAATAGGAGTAAAGAAATCCTTGCACAAGCTGCAGCAGGAAGCCTTCTTTGACGTGAGGGAGCTGCTGTTCGAGCCTGTTTTGAAGGGTCGTGCTTTCCCTGCTTAAGTGCAGCCATTCCTTCTCGATCATTTTAAACTCATCATTCTGCTCGTTCATATTTCCTGCGAACAGCTTATTGGCAGCAAGCAGTCGAACAAGACGGTCAATTGGAGAATAGATGCGTCGTGAAGCAAGCCAGGATAAGAGAAACGCCAGAAGCAGAGCCGAACCGCTGACGAACAGGATTAGTCTCGATATAATAACAACCGGCTTCGTAATTGCATTAATAGGAGAGGCGGAGACGTAAATCCAATCCGTACCGATTCTCGAGAAGGCCCCATAGGAGACGGTATAAGTGGTCTTCTTCCATTCATAAAGGAAGGAGCCTGATCTTGAATCCCGATGGAGCACCTCATTTCTTAAAGCCTCATCGAATAAAGCCTCTTTGGAGACTCCTGTGCTCGTTACCAGAACATTTCCGCTTGTCTCCATAATGAATGTTTCCCCAACATTATAGGGTGTCAGCGTTTTAAGTAAACCGGAAACCTTGTCTGCATTTATTCGGACCAGCAAAGCACCGAATGGTTCAAAATCAACTCCAGGCAATTTATGCACTAAGGTTAAATCCTTTACTCCGTCCTGGGCCGGATCTGTGTCCAAGCTTATCCAGAAAGCCAACTGCCCGCTAGCCAGCATTTGACTGTAGCTGTTCATAAGTATGGAGCTCTGGATAACATCATATTCAGGAGAAAATCGGATCGGCTTCACACCGTTAACGAATAGCTCAGCTTGCCTCGCCAAGGGCGTTGATCCCTGCATGACACCTAATGTTTTCGTAACATCTCGCGCCACTTCGAAATCTTTGAAAAAATTCGTTGTCAGCAGGCTCGAATTGAACTTCGGATCGAAAGCCCAGTGGGCAAGAGATTGCTCGATATAGGAGAATTGATCGTCGATATTGGCAGCTCTTTGCAATATTTGATTTTTATGCAGCTGCAGCATCTCATTCTCAAGGCGCTCCCCGCCCATCCAATATACGATGAAGCCTATTATAAAGCCCGGGATACTGGAAATAAGCAGAATCAAGATCAAGCTGTTACGGAAAAATCTGCCTTTTAACATGGTTGCACCATCCCGTTTCTCCCAAATTGTTACTTATATAGATTCGATGTTTTACAATTTTTTCCCTTTAATGCGACTATAGAGTCGAGAAAAATTCACGGCAAAAAGCCCCCAACGAAATTCGTCAGCGGCTTACACTCACATACCATGTTCTTATGCAGATCATTCTTACACACTAGTTCTTTACAAAGTGATACATGGCCGGGATTGCCTTGACCGTACTTCCGCTCTCCCAGACTTCGAGCATATCGGACATGTATGCCTGCCACCGCACATTAGCCGGATGATCCTGCAGCGATTTCATTGCCTCCTCGAAATTATCGACCGCCATGTAAACAAACAGCGTACCTTCATGCAGGAAAATATGGTAGCTGTGAATACCGACAGCCCGAAACTGCTCCTCAAGCTCAGGATCAACCTTCTCATGTCGTTTCTGATAGGCTTCAGCATCGTTCGGATCAATCTTCAATACAAAGGACATATGCTCCACAGGTTCACTCTCCTTGGCTATAAGTCAAAAAGTAACTTTCTAATCTGGCTCTATAAAGCAACATGCTTGATATTCATAAGATGGCTCACCTTGGCGAACAGTGAAGCATTATGCCCGATGGACAAGGCACAGTGATGGGTCGGAGCTTCAGCGAACCATTGCTCCATATAGTCATCCGGATGCTTCCCGAAACGGACAGGCGTTTGGGTATTGCCGATCCTCATAATTTGACCGTCCGTTGCTTCCCCAACACTACTGATCAGCTTCAGCTTCCCATCCCCGGTTTGCGTCACGTTCAGCGTTGTAATTGGACCGGTCTTCACCTTGGCCTCGACCGATATGCCAGTTCCTTGCTTGCCATGATAAAGCCCCATTCCGCGCAGCGTCGGCTTGCCGTCCGAGATTGCAATGTGGAACGGGCCGTCATGCCCTAGCAATATCGTCTCATCCTCATAATCAACCACGACAATTTCCGAGAAGCTGCCGCCTGTACCCGCAATATCGCAAATTTTCATCCCAAGTGCTGTCTTCAAATCTCCCTCACCTGCACAGGGTACGCCCTGCGCGGTAAGCAGTGAATGGCCGACAATGAAGCCCCCCTGCAGCTTCTCATATTCATTGTCAGGAGCGCCGTGATAGTAGTAGGTCAAAGCATCCAGATCGTACTCCCTTACGAGCTTTTCCTGAGCCGCAGCTACCTTGCTTGACCAATACATCTGCTCTTCAGTCGGCTTCCTTGCAATCGGATCCGTCGGTGAATCGCCGCTAATCTGAAACATCGCCTCGACCTGTTCCCGCTTCACCCTAACCTCTTGCTCACTCACATCCTTCAGCAGACGGTTCAAATCGCATATTTCCAACACTTCTACATGCAGACCCGTTTGCGCTTGGATCATAGTAAAGTCACTATACATATCCAGCATCCCGCTGTAGGTGTTCCCAAGAAAGCCAAATCGGCTATGCCGCAAATTTCTCGGAACCGAGGCTGCCCGAATCCACTCTTCAATATGCCGCCATACGCGAATAGCTTCCTTCCGCTCGCTTGTCGTTTCCACCGCCAGCGAGATGGCGGGTGTATAATCGAGCCCCAGCAGACCGTTTACCACCTTGAAATCGATACCGCTGCGATTAAACGCATTGGATATTTCCGGTACCGGGCAAGCGCCGCAATGAGCCAGCCATTCCCCTGTTGTCGTATGGTCATAGTTTATTTGTGCAGTCGGCTGCAGATTAAGAATGACAGCTGGAGCCTTGCAGATTTGGTGGACAGGCAGAACAGCGGAGCTCGTTGAATAGGTGACCGAATGGCAGAATACAAGATCCACATTATGCGAATTAAACCATTCGCCCGCTTTTCTCGCCTCTCCTTCCGTATCGACTAGCCCATAAAAATAGACCTCGCCCCACTCTGACATCCGTTTCTCCAAAAACTGTCCATACTCAAGCAGCCTTTCCTTCAATCCTTCGAATTGACTCCAATAAGCGCGAAGACCTATGGAATACAACCCGATTCTTGGCTTTTTTACCGGTTTTAGCGGAAGCAGCAGCGACATTTCAACATCCTCCCCGTCTCTCAAAATAATAGGTTTATAATCCAATTGTAACGGCTTACAATATAGAATACATCCAACTATCTTGGTCAAAAATATCGGAATCTTGCAGGAGGGTAGGAGCAGCTATGCCCCACATTAAGGAAAAGTCGGTTTGCAACTGGACAGAGAGCTCTGTCCGGCTTATCGCAACTCCCAGCTTAACCGCCAAACAGGCTTACTTTTATGTACAAGAGACAGGCAGCTTTCAAACCTTATCCGGCTATAGCACGGAGCGCGAATTTTTGGAATCATACCTGATTGTATATACGGTTGCTGGCATCGGGCACCTCCAGTACAAAGGAAAATCCTATACGCTTCAACCCGGTCAGCTTTTTTTCATCGATTGTATGGAATACCAGTATTACGAAACTGACAAAAACCATTTGTGGGAGATGCTGTGGGTTCATTTTCACGGAGGGACGAGCCCCGGCTATTACGAGCAATTCGCTCCGGAAGGGCCTGTAGTTACATTGCCGTCTGACTCGCCTGTTCCGGCTCTCATCATGCGCTTGATCGAGCTCCACCGGCAGCAGGACGTCCGGACAGAGCTGCTAAGCTCGTTGGTTATTACAGAATTGCTGACACAAGCTTTGCTCTCAGCTTACGAGCATCCGGCGGCTTCAGAGCCGTTTCTTCCCAGCCTTGTGGCTGCCGTAATGCAAGAAATGGACTCGCGATTTCAAGAGAAGCTTACCTTGGATTCGATAGCCGAACAATTCGCGGTCAACAAATACTACTTGGCCAAGCTGTTCAAGAAGTACTCCGGACTTACGCCAAACGAATATATTATCACTCGCCGCATCACCTTTGCCAAGGAGTTGCTTAAGTACTCCAGCATACCTGTCGCAGAAATTGCCGCACAATGTGGAACCGATAACGTCAGCCATTTTATATCCCTGTTCAAACATCGCGAAGAAATGACACCTCTAGCCTTCCGTAAAAAGTGGCAGCGTCCGCGGGATACCATATAAATAAAACCGCTGCCGCTCGCTATACAACCATAGTCGAGGGCAGCGGCAGCCGCTTAATATACAATTACGCCTTTGGCTACATTTAATTGCCCATACCGGCTCATCGCTTCGGGTATTTCCTCCAGCTTAAATCTGTGACTTACAATAGGCTCTACACGAACTATGCCCTGTTCAATAAGTGCAATCGCTTCCTCATGAGTATGTGGATTAATGAAGGAACCATAAATCCGCAGCTCCTTGGAAAAAATGGCAAAAGGAGATACCGTGATCTGAGTCTCGGGAGAGGCTACACCAAACAGCAGCACTTGGCCTCCCTTTCCCGCTGCTTCAATGGCCAGCTCCATAGAATCTTTGCGCCCGACACATTCAATAACCACATCGGCCCGATTCTTCAGCCCTTCCAATGCAGCTTCTGTTGGCTGCACTACCTCATCTGCTCCCAGCGCAAGAATTCCGGCATGCTTGTCAATAGCAGGTTCGCTGACAACAATACGGGAGGCTCCTTGCTTCTTGACCAGCTGCAAAAACAGCTGTCCAATAAAACCCCCGCCTATCACCAGTACGGTATGAGTCGGACGTATGTCGATTTTCTTAAAGCCGTGCAGCACACAACCAAGAGGTTCAACCATAGCTCCTTCTATATAACTCATTGAGTCCGGCAGCAGATAGCAATTAGCTGCAGGCGCTGTACACCATTCCCCCATGCCTCCATCTCGTGTAACACCAACCGCTTGTAAACGATCGCATAATTGAACACGCCCATCACGGCAATATTTGCAGCTTCCACAATACATATTCGGATCGACGGAAACCCGGTCGCCTACTTTAAGAGTCGTAACCCCTGCACCCAGCTCCATCACCTCGCCGGCAAACTCATGACCCAGCACAATCGGCGGCGTTACTGCCGCCGAACCCGGGTGCCCATGATAGATGTGCTGATCCGTACCGCAAATGCCGCAGCTTTTTACCCGGATTCTTACTTCATCGGAAGCCAGCTCCTTGTTTTCCCAACCTGTCACTTCAATGTGATGAGTCCCTTTTAATACGGCCGCTTGCATATTACATCTTCCCTCCATTGGCTTTGCTTGTATTTTGTGTCCAGTTGCCTGTTTACTATTCACCTTTTTTCTACGTCTCCCCATAATTATAGTCTACTCGGTGAATTCCGTATATTTCCCGTTTTTATATCATACCTAACTTGAACTGTACCTATTTCCACAAATCACCCAAATCCGTTTTAAGAAAAACTTCGGATCGAAGCCCTTTCGATGAGGATACATCTGTGTCTAAGCTGTAGCTTTTCTCGCAATATCAGACTTCTTCAGCTCCGCTGAGAACTTATAAAGTCTGGCTGATAGGATAAGAAAGGGCTGTCCCAAAATTCATTTTGGAACAACCCATCCACCATTTTATCTTGAACCATCCATCTTAAAGGTTCTTTTGCACATTCTATGGGATCGATAGCGCTTCTGTATTCTCAGCGAATAGCAGAGATGAGCTCGCTTTCCAACGCGTGCTAATCGCTGGATTCGAGATTCGTTTACAGCATGGTATGGCATTCGCATTCGCAGTCGGCAGCTCAGCGAGCCCCACGCAATTATCAGGAAATTGTCACGTTATTTTCTCCGAAACATAGCATTTCAGGCCCAATAACTGGAATTTCTCCTGCTAATTCTAAGGATTTTGGCTGATCTCAGCCATATCCACTAGATTAACAGGAGTTTTTCCAGTTAGATTACTTTCCAACGATATCCAGGCTGGATTAACGGGAGGATTTCCATCTATCGTCTTTCTTTCCGCAGCCGTAAGAGTATTCTGGTCTCCTTTGCAATGAAAGCAACCTTTGAGCATCTGTTCCGCTCGATGACTTAAGCAACATTAGAAAGGGCATTCTCACTTTAAATTCCTGTAGGGGCTAAGGTGCAGAATCGACCGGTTCCTTCCCTTGGCGTTCTGGCTTCCTAGGTGGGACAAGCGGGTCGTACTAGTTAACCAGTTGAGTTCATTCAACTTTAAGCTCACAACTTCGAATATAGCTCCCTATACCGGCCGGGAGTCAATCCTTCCAGCTTCCTGAACGATCGGATAAAATTTTGCGCGTTATAGAACCCCAGCTGCTTGGCGATTTCATTGATCCTCATATCCGTATCAACCAACCATTTCTTGGCCATATCCATGCGGAACTTATGAAGATAATCACTGAAGGTGACTCCGGTTTGGGACCGGAATACCTTGCTGATGTAATAAGGATGATAATTAAGTGCAGCAGCACACATCTCCAGGGTAACATCCTTATTATAGTTTTCTTCAATAATATGAACAACCTGCTCGATGATTTTCTTGTAATGGTCTTCCTTGCTATCCGATAAATGATCGATAATCGGCTCAATAATGATATCATGGAACCACTTTTCAATCTCATGCAGGTTTTTCAGCTCCAGCAGCTGGTTCAATAATGATTTCTCATCCTCAGTCCATATGACTTTGCTATGCCCCGAATCCTGCACGAACCGGACTACGCTAACCAGCAGCCTCACCAATGATAATTCATATTGCTTGATGTTCATTCGCTCTGCGGTTAAGGCTTCCATAAATTGATGCAGCAGCGGTTGGATCCGTTCTTTATCCATTGCTTTAACTGCATCCAGAAGCTCTTGTTCGATTTGAACCGGATACGATAATTTATTCGATTCTACGAAATCCATCTCATCATGAGATACAATTAGCGGCTGTCCTTGTTCCACCCTATATTTTAATGCTTCCAAAGCTTCATGGTAAGCCCGCGGAGTCGCATTGAATTCATGGTAAGGCTTGCTGATTCCTATACTAATAGGCAATTCCAAATAATAGCCGACCGATTTTTGGATTTTGCGGGTTAGCTCGTTCACTTCCGTTTTGATCAATTCTACATCTTCCTTCATCGTTCCGTACAAAGTAACCAGTGAATCCCCCATTACGATCGGATTTAAACGATTATGCACGGGAATAAGCTCGGACACAATATTATTCACCGCATACATGAGAATGTCTTTATCCTTCTCTTCATATCTCGTCTTTTCCAATGAATCTATCTGGACCGCAATGACATGCAACGTCTTCCAATGACTTGCCCCGTTCAAGCTTGGTAATTTATCCTTGATCTCCCGGTCCGCCAGCTCCCCCTGGAACAAACGGAGGACGAAAAAATAAGTCAGCTGCGGTATTTGCTCCTGAAGCTGGTTACTAATCTTCGTTTGGGTCTGCTTCATATGCTGGATGGAATAGCCAATCGATTCGATTTCATCTATAGTTTCTCGCTCACTGCCCTCTCCACCGTCGGCAACCATCGTATGCAGCTTACGGATCGGATTGTACATTTTTTGCGAGCCCTTATAGGAAATGATGCAAATAACACAAATGCTGATCAAAGTAGTAATCAACGTCAGCCAGCCTATTTCGCGGGATTCCTTATTCATGGCTGTTATTGAAACCAATGAGATGTATACCCATCCGTTATAATCCGATTTGCGGAACGAGATGCCCGTATGCCCGTCTTCAAAATAACCCTGCGGACTGTTCATTGCGATCAGCTTACCCATGTAAGGAGCTTGAGATACATCCTCCCCGATCATGCTCGAATCGGAATGGGCAATTATTTGATAATTCCGGTCTAGGATCAGAAACTCCCCAAGATCTGCATTCTGAATCAAATTTTTATTAAGCTCGTAAGTCGGAATCCTGGCAATAGCCAACCCAATAGGATCGGGTGAATTGATTGGAACCTTTTTGACCAGATTGACACTGTAATACTTCTTCGCTTTCGGATCATCAGAGGAGATGTAGGAATCATAGTAATCCTCCGTTTCCCAAGTCGAGAGCAGCGGGGATGACCTGTATTCCGATATCTTAGGAGATACTTGGCCCTTATCGAATCGGGACACCCCGCCCCCTGACAAAACCCATTCCCGGTTAAAATTAATTAGAGATACATTTTGTACCCCAAGCTCGAAGGTTTGAAAATAATATAAGTCCGTCAAAAGCTGATCCACCGTCTGAAAATCGTCGACTGACAAAGACTTGTTCATGGCCTGGTTAACGAAAGAGGAATTAACGAATTGGGTCACCGAGTTGTCTACATTTTTTAGAACCTGCTCCACTCTGGAATGAATTTGCGTCAAGATTTGCATATTTCCCTGAAGCACCTTTTTCTCTATCGTTTGGGATGCTTTGTAATAAGAAAATACGCCTAGGAAAATAAGCGGCAAGGTGCCTACCAGAAGGCAGAACAAGATCATTTTATATAAAAAACGACGCGGCAGCCTGATTTTCATTTCGTTCCTCCACCGTTTATACGGATTTACTCAATAACCGACCAGTTTTCCAAATGGCGCAGAACCTCCAACCGGAAAGCCGTAGGCCATGCGACAAGCCACTCAGTTACGTCAAAGGGCTGTTCATGCCGTTCCGTTAAAAATCCCCAACGCGTATGATAATACCCTTCATCCTGGCTTCCCACTGGTCTAAGCTTGTTCATAACTTTCAAGGTCCCGTCGGAAATGCCAATGGAGCCATTCACCCAAGCTGCTCTAGCCCGCTGAATCCATGCATCATTGCCTGTAAGCTCCCCTAATTTCAACCATTCCGTAACAAAATCGAGCGCATAAGGATCAATATGATGATGCTGAGTTGAAACCGAGGTACCGCCCAGCGTATCGTAATTAAGGGCATGAAGGGCACTCCCCAACGGATAGGCTACGCTTTGATGCCACTGCCATGTAGCTAAATACCAGGAAGCTGCTTCCGCCCATTGTAAATACTGAACGTTTGCGGTTGCTTCATATAGCCCTAACCCCGCCTTCAGCAGTGGAATGGCGGACTCTTTATCTATACAATACGTATCCAGCGCACCGGCCGTTGTAAACCCGTTATCGAGCAATTCTCTAATATAGTACCTGTAGCCCCGCTCTGCTGCATCCAGATACTTCGTTTCATTTGTCATATTATAGGCTTTAATCAATGGAGGCACAAGAGAGCTTCCAATCGTTCCTTCAGGATCGACAGGCGTTCCATCGTTGTTCCATGCTTTGCCGATCTTTCCTTCCTCATTCTGATGCTCCACAGCAAAACCGCAAATACCCAATGCCGTTTCTTTGTAAGACGGTCTTGCTACTCCGCACTTGGCAGCAAGCTCATAAGCTTCAAAATAATTCAAAGCCGCTGCTCCCATGTGAACTGCATCCTGAATTTCAGGTGCATTCGGCTTGTTCTCGAGCAAATGATCGAAATGACAACGGATTAATCCGTTGTCCAGCCTCGCATAATTCGCCCAGGTGTCCAGGGCGGCAATCCCTTTATCCAGCGAGCTCTGATCGCCCGTTTTCAGATAATCAACCAGCAGCGAGTTGGCTAATGAAATATTTTGACCGGTCCAGCCGATTTTGTATCTCCATGTCTTTCTTTGCTCCCAAGCTTCGCCGTTCCATTTCAAGCCGATCGAAAATCCCTTGAATATCCCCTCCTCGGCCCACAGACTCTCCTTCGCATAGGTAATCCCCAATTGCCATAGCTGCTGCGCCTGGTACGAGGGCTTTGCGGCATGGTAATTCAAGCCCCACGCGGCTTCCAGCATTTTGCTCCAGGAAGCGCCTGCTTCCGCGAGCGGGCGGATAACGAGATAAGCCGTGACCCGATACTCCCGATCCGGTTCGCAGAGCCATTCCTCCTGGTAGGCATCTCCATCCCGATCCCTCCCTACATACGTAACCGGCGTCTCCGCAAGGGGCCAAATAAGACGGTGAACGGTATATTCATCCTTCGGCGTAAGGGAGCAGGAAAAGCCGCAATCCTCATATTGTCCAAACAGCCCAACTGACCATCCGCTGCCTTCCGAATAGGTTGCGCCCGCAACTGCTGCACGGTGATAGGCAAAGGTCCATGGTTGGCCGTCCTTCTCGAACCCTTTGGGCTCCAAGCCCGAGCCCCATGTGTTTCCGTTGTAGGTTACCGCAGGAATCATGCCGTACGTCGTCGGATAAAAGGTTTGAAAACCCAACATAATCGCAACACGCTGGCTCTTCTCAACCGTAAAGCTGCGCGTCCAATGAAACACGCCCGCTTCCGTTTCTGTAATCTCATCATGGTACTTGATGCCGCTGCTTGCTTCAGAAACCATACAACCGATTCGATCCGTACCTCTGTACAGCTGTCCGTCTTTCCATCTATATAGCGAGTCTTGCCCGATACCTGCTTCTCTCATCTTCTTAGCCTCCAACATGTCATATGAAACAAGACCTCGGCTGCATCTTGTCAGCCTTCGGTCTTGCCTATGATTTTATTATTTTTTTAGCTTCGCATATTCGGCTGTTGTTTCTTCGATAACCTTGTCTCCGCCGTTCTTTTTCCACTGCTCGATAGCCTGCTTCCAGCCGTTCTCATCGATATTGCCCAGAATGAATTTTACCTGTGCATCGGAGATGACCTTATCCAGCTCTTTCCCTTTCTCGACCTGTGTCTTAGAAACAACCGGAAGCGCCGGATTCATCACTGCTATAGATTCGTTTTCTTTCCACATCTGTTCGATTGTCTTGCCTAATTCCGATTGGCTTTGTTCCGTATAAAGCAGGTTATACCCTATAAATACGAGCTGCGTCAGCGGATCTACCTCTTCCACATAAGCGTTTTTATCCGTGAACACATAGGTGCCGTTCTCTTTCTTGAAATGTTTGCCCTCAATTCCCCATGTGAACAATTCGCGCATTTTCGGGTCCATGATTTTATCCATGAAGGTCAGCACATCTTTCAGCTCGGCCTCCGTCTTCACCGATGTTTTTGGAATCATGAAGCCGCCGTTAAATCCGGAACCTCCCATCACCTTCGGCCCTTTCGGTCCTTCAATAAGGCTGATAACAGTCAGCTTGGCCTGCGGATTCAGCTTCCTCAGCTCGGCATAAGAACCGCTCAGAGAGGAGTCCAACGGGTTGAAGGCGATACCAATTTTGCCTTTGTTAAAGTCATCATCTCTGTTTGGATTGATCGCAAAGTCCTGGTTCATGAGCTTCTCATCAACCAGCCTTTTCATAAACTTCATCGTTTCCAAGTATTCGGCAGAAGCAAAGACCGGGCTTAACGTTCCGCTTTTATCATCCCATGTATTTCCACCACCCATAACGGCCAGCATATGGCTGAAAATATTCAGATTTTTATCTTCTGTGATGCCTGTCGTATCATTTTTTCCATTCTTGTCGGGATCATTTTGTGCAAACGCTTTAATTACATTGTACAGCTCGTCAACCGTTTTTGGCTCCTTTAAGCCCAAATTATCAAGCCAGTCCTTGCGGATAATAATTCCGTTGCGCGCCAGTACTCTTTCCCGCGGCAGCGAGTACATTTTCCCGTCGATTGCCGTATTCTTCAATGCCGTTGCGTTCAGCTTCGACAAGTTCGGATAATCCTTCAGAAGCGGCCCCAGCTCCCAGAACATTCCTGATTTGACCGAATTCACTACGACCGAGGCTTTCAAATCCGGTATAACCATCACCTTGGGAAGTGATCCGGATGCAATGGTCGCATTCAGCTTTTCTGGGTAGCCATTGTTGGGAACCCATGTAATATTTAATTTGGAATTCGTATATTCCTCGATTTTCTTAATAGCGGCATCACTACGCGGCGGCTCCTTGGAGAAAAAAGCCATCATTAAAGAAATATCAACAGGTGCCTTTGCCTTAGTAGCTTCGCCTGCCCCAGTCCCTGCCGTTCCAGCAGGTTGCGTGCCTGTACCTTGGCTACTGCATGCGGATGCGACAGCCGCAACCATTACGCAGGACATGATTGTAGCCATCAATTTTCCAGCAACTTTTCGTTTCATTGTAAATCCTCCCCTTGGTATGTTTTCATCATCTATAACCATCACCAGCAAGCTATAAGCCCGCGGATAAATGTTTATCCTTTTACAGAGCCCATCAATACGCCTTGTGCAAAATGCTTCTGCAAAAACGGATACACCAGCATAATCGGCAGCGTCGAGACCACGATAATTGCCATCTTGATAGTCTGCGATTGAGGTACGGCTTCACCTGCCATAGCGGAGGAATCCCCTACACCGGCTTGAGCCAAAATAACGATTTGTCGCATCCACACCTGGATCGGCCATTTCGTATGATCATTAATATACAGAACTGCGTTAAAAAAAGCATTCCAGTGCCCGACCGCATAAAACAGAGAAAATGTCGCAATAGCAGGCAAGGATAATGGAAGCACAATATTGAACAGGATTCTTATATCGGAGCAGCCGTCGATTTTGGCTGCTTCTTCCAGGCCGTCCGGCAGCTGCTGAAAGAAATTTTTTATAATGATCAAAATAAAAGCGCTTATAGCTGTCGGAAGTATTAACGACCATACCGAGTCGAGCAGCCCCATCGATTTCACTACCAGGAAGGTAGGAATCATGCCGCCGCTGAAGAGCAGGGTAAATGTGACCAGCAGCAGCATCGTTCTTCTGCCCATCAGCTCCTTCCTCGCCAAAGGATAAGCCGTCAAGCAAGTTAGCAGCAGATTAAGCAAAGTTCCAACGACTGTTATGAATATAGTTACCAGCATACTGCGAGCTACCGTACCTGTTGAGAAAATGTAGATGTAGGCGTCCAAAGTGAATGTCTCCGGAAACAAAATGAACTTCTTCGTCAGCACCTCCTGGGAGGTGGCAAAGGAAACCGAAAGAATATAGAGAAACGGAATAATCGTGCATGAAGCAACCAGAAATAATGCCACGTAGTTCGCATAATCGAATACTTTGGAACCCCAAGATTTGTAAAGCATCGCCTGTCTCCTCCTCCCATCCTGATTAATAGACCCCTTCTTCTCCCATCTTCTTGGCAAGGAAATTAGCCCCGACTACCAGGATAAGCCCCACGATCGATTTAAAAAGCCCAACCGCTGTGCTGTAGCTGAATTGGCCGTCCTGTATGCCCACCGAATATACATAGGTATCGAACACTTCCCCGACTTCGCGGTTCATCGCGTTTAACATCAGAAATACTTGTTCAAACCCGGTATCCAGAAAATTTCCAAGTCTCAAAATTAACAAAATGACTATCGTGCTGCGGATCGAAGGCAGTGTGATGTTCCAAATCAAGCGCCAACGATTCGCTCCATCAATCCGAGCCGCCTCATACAGCTGCTGATCAACACCGGCCAATGCTGCAAGAAAAATAATCGTTCCCCAACCGCTTTCCTTCCATATCACCTCAGCCGTGATCATCGTTCGGAACCATGACTCGCTCAGCAGGAAATTGACCTCGCTCCCGCCCAGCTTTCGGATTAGCTCATTAACGATCCCTTCGTCGGTAGCAAAAAATATATATATAATCCCGACCACAACAACCCATGAGACAAAATGCGGAATATAAATGAGTGTTTGAACAAAGCTTTTATAAATCATCAATCTTACTTCATGCAGCATTAAAGCGAGAATAATCGGCAGCGGGAAAAAGAATAAAATGTTGTAAGCTGCCAAAACGATGGTGTTCACGAATAGCTTGGTGAATACAGGGTCCGTGAAAAATCGTTCAAAATGATGAAGACCGACCCATTGGCTTTCTACAAAGCCGAGAAACGGCTGATAATCCTTAAATGCGATCAATAGACCATACATGGGGATGTATCGGAAAATAATAAAATACAGCGCCCCGGGAAGCAGCATGATGTATAACCAATGATCGCGTATAAATCGCTTCCATACCCTATTGCTGCCCCTGCGTGTTCTGGACCGGGCCTGCAGCTCCTGAGCTATTGTTGCAGATTTCACTCCTATCCCTCCTGTTCAGCTTGCGTGTGATGTTGTCATTTATCATAGCAAGACGATAAAAGTTCAGTCTACGATCTTGGCGGCATTAAATCATGAATGCTCACAAACCCTTGATTCACAAGGGTTTGCTGCAGCGAATAATCATGAGCTAATGCGATGATAATCGCCAATTCGGTTCGGGATACCTTAAATATTCCGAGTGAAGTACGCCTTCATTGGCATTAAAGCAACAAAACAGGCTTTTCCATAAGCAGCAAATCTGCCTGGAAAAGCCTGTTTCGGATAAAGGGTTATGCTCCGCCGGAATAACCTGCCGATGAAAGCTGGAATCTGACGGTTACCTGCTTCTGTGTCTTATACTCTTGGGCGAGCTTGCCAAAGTACTTCAGCGAAAGAAAGCTCCAATACGCGTCAGCTGCTTAGCGAATTATCGCCTTGAACCAGTTGCTCCTTATTCCCTCTGTTTATAGGGAAAAATCTTCCCGCCATATAAAAGCCTAGCGTTGAGATAGCTCCCATCACAGCCAATACCATGAAGGAATTTTGAAAGCCGAATTGTGCAGCATATAAACCTCCCAGCATCCCGCCGATAATTTTGCCCGCGCTTAGCTGGATGGCAGAATTCAGCATTTGTCCGGTTGCCTTCAATTCCTTGACTACATGGGTGTTTACGTACTCGGCCAGACACATATAGAACAGAATAAAGGTTCCCCCATGCAAAACCCAGCTAAATAAATAAGTAAAAGGAGTCAATGCGAATGCATATAAGCACCATCTTAATGTATGAATAACACCAGAGAATATCAATATATTGCGAATGCCAAAACGATTATAAAACCTTTGAAATAACAGCATGAATGGAAATTGGCTCACCGATCCGACAGCGAGACCAATACCTATGACCTCCATGCTGATTCCTTGTTCCTTGCTGTAAATCGCTTGAAACGACCACAAAAACCCCATAGCAATAGATAAGGAGAGCGTGTAGATATAAATAACCGTTAATTGCTTATTTCGAAAAATTTCTACCAGCCTTACCTTGTTCTTCCCGCTCTGATGACCGGCCACTTGAGGAATTGCTAATGACAAGAGAAAACAGCCCAGCATAATAAGTGAAGTGACCAAAAAAATCGTATTAATATGAGTGGCGAACAGCCAGCCCGCTAGAATGGAGATGAACGCATAGCCCACAGAACCGAAGGTTCTTATCGTAGGAAAGCGAACCAACCCTTTTGACGACAGCTCCAGCGTTATCGCATCACTCATCGGGTTAATAGCAACCTGGAACAAGCTGAACAGCGCCATCGCAAGCAATAGCGGCACAAACATATTCCCTGCAGCCGGAACCAGCCACACCGTTAAGCAGGAGAGCAGCGTACAAATGATCAATATCCGGTTTTTCGACTTCGAGCGGTCTGCCGCCATCCCCCATAAGGGCTGTGAAAATATCCCTACAACTGCGCCGATTGAGGTAAGAATCCCTATCTGGGTATGCCCCACACCCGCTTCAGCGAAGTAGACTCCGATATACGAGGAAAATGAGCCTGTACTCATATAAATAAATGCGTAAAAAAGCGCAAGGACTACAACGTTCTTATTGTTCATCCTCAATCTTACCCTCCCTATTGCTCTGAAATTTATGTATATCCGGCATAATTGAGCACATCCCTATTATTTCATTGGATGTCATAGATGACAAACAAAATTTGTGCTGAACCCCTGATCAGCCTAATCCGAACCCACACTATTCTCGTTTGTAAATCATAAACTAGATTGTAACAGTTAATAGAATGGGGGGATACTCATGTCAGTCCTATCAAACTATAAGAAATGCAAGATGCACCTAAATAAATATGTATCAATTAAAACGAAACGCGGTACTTACCGAGGTCGAATTGTCAAAGTAGATAAGAAAAAAGTGTACCTGAAAGTTACATCATTCAGGGACGGTAAACAAGCGCATACTTCCTTCTTCCCTTTCATCCTTCCTCTTGTACTCTTCGATTTGCTTGTGATTGTTCTGCTGGAAGGCAGACGTAGATGGTAACTATAGTATAGCAAGCAACATTGTTAAAAGAGCATAGCAAAACCCCGAGCGACTGCTTAGAAGTCGCTCGGGGTTTTTTTCAGTTTAAATCGTTATTTCACGTTAATAAATGGGGTGGCTCCGCCTGTTACATTAGGTAACGCGCCATTCCATTTCTCAATGGCCTTTAACTGAGCTTCAATTTCTCTTAGCTTGATAAGCTCCGCGGTAACCTCTTGCTTCTGAAGTCTCAAAGCTTCTGCTTGAGCCTGAGCACGAGTAATTTCCTGCTCCTTCTCAATCTTGATCCGTTCCAGATCAAGCTTCGATTTAAGCGCTTGTTGTTCGGCAATTTGCTTCTGCTCAATAGCGCGATCGAATTCCTCCGAGAACTTAAATTCTGTAATATTAATCTCGTCGAGCACCATATTGTACAGTCCCAGCTTGGATGCCAATGCATCTTTTACCTTTGCACTAACCTCTGAACGCTTGGCAATGAGATCCTCTGCCGTGTACTGGGCTGTAATTCCCTTTAAAGCCTCGCTGATCGCCGGGTCAACAACACGTGCTTTATACTCCATACCTACCGTCCGGTAAAGATTGTTTACAGCAACACCGTCCAAATGGTAGTTCACAGCCAATGTTGTAGTTACGGTTTGCAAGTCGCGGCTGGCGGACACCTGACTCGATTCAGCTTTTTGCACTCGAATTTCTACCGGAATTACTTTTTGAATAAAAGGTATTCTAAAATGCAGTCCTTCTTCTAATACCTGAGGCTGTACCGCCCCCAATTGCAATACAATACCACGATGACCCGCTTCAACAATAGTATAGGATTGAAACCCCAACAGAACAATAGCAACTACTACAATAAGACCTATAATGGATCTGGAAATGTTCTTTGGATTCGGATTCTGGACAACCGTTTCGCTACTCAACCTAACCACCCTCCCCAACGCTTTAATCATGCTACGTTCTTCTATACGTAACAATAACGATTGCGTTTCGTGATATGGGCGGATACCGGGAAAATCAAACAGTAGTGCTATTGTTAGAACTAGCCGTTCT
Organism: Paenibacillus radicis (ex Xue et al. 2023); assembly: GCF_024722015.1. Taxonomy (GTDB): domain Bacteria; phylum Bacillota; class Bacilli; order Paenibacillales; family NBRC-103111; genus Paenibacillus_S. The sequence continues at coordinate 338,129 of NZ_JANQBD010000001.1, forward strand.
AGTCCATCTAGAAAAGATAATAGGATTAGTCACTCTAGATTATATGCATTCATTTGAAATTAATTTTCAATAATAATGCCGCTTAATTTGAGATTGACTTGGTTCGCAATTGTATCTCCCACCGGGCAGGTCTGTTCTAAAAACTGAACAAATTCTTCAACTGTATCTCTGGGTGCATCCGCTTTGATATGAAAGGTGTAACGAATATCCGAATAACCAGGACGGACATCTGATTTTTTAAAGAAGCCATCCAAGTCAAGATCGCCCTCTACCTCTACCCAAAAATCATCGAGACGAATATTAAACTTTTTGGCATATACTCTTGCTACGATTGATTGGCATGCTCCCAACGCACCAAGCACGGCTTCCACAGGATTCATGCCCGTATCCGTTCCGCCTAAGCTTTTTGGTTCATCGATCGTAAATTCGAAATTTCTGGAACGTACTTTCACAACTACACCGTCTTGTAAATGAGCTGTCGCTTTAAATGTTGTATTAGCCATATTAATACCTCCTTGGTTTATGTACCTATCATGAAAAATTATACCATATAATTCCTATGAAGTTACTTTTATTTGTGTAAACTTATACTTTCGTTATCTCTTAAAAAAATCACCATGCGGTGTTCTATGTTTATGCTTTCAATTAAAAAAGAGAGACTTTTTATAGTCTCCCTAGCTTTAATGAATAAGTCTACTTCTGTGCCTGCCGTAAGTCGTTTAACTTTCGATCGAGAATTTCACTCAATTGTATCAAAATCGGATCTCGTAAACTTCCGCTTTTCTCATATTCCTCAATCATGCATTTTTTCAAGGCATTAATCTCCGCCATAAGTAAAAATAAACGAACCCGTCGACGTTTCTGGTGTTTAGTTAATAGCATAACACATTCCTCCCTTGGATTTTCACGCAATCAAAATGGAGTTTCTTCTTTCGGTAACTGGCTGGCATCGTCTTTGTGACATTAGCCCCTGATAGTTTTGCGTCGCCATTTTTCAATGACTTTGCCTTTTCGTAAATTATGTGTTTGTACTGTAATTATATAACTTTTAGTATAACTTTTAATAGGCATAAATTACCAACTATTGAAATTTTCAAAGATATAATAGGGTACTTTTCTCTTAGAATTTACTATTGAGGTTTGCTTATATTTACTGGGTTGTACTATCACGGAAATCAAAAAATTACTTCTGGCGCTTTTAGCCTATGTCACCGAGGAGATCTGAATCCCCTCACTTTGAAATAACTGGAATTGCTCCATATAATCTGCACATTTCATCTCATAAATCTGATCTAGCTGGATTTTCTGGCGCTAAATCAGAGCTTTTACCCTCTTATGGGGTATTTCGGAGCAATTAGAGGTAGATTTTCCAGTAAAATAACCCATAACGGTACTTTAGGTCAAAATTAGCGTGAGGATTTCCAGTTAGTCCCATACAATAAAGATCGACTTATGTGCTAATGATCAAAGAGCTGATTTTTGTGTAAAAAAAGTATTTATTCGATATGATTTCCAACCTGCTCCTGCAGCAAGTCATGCGCATTCTGCAAGCTACCCGCAAGTCCCTTGTACTAATCTTTTTGCGCCTTCCAGCATGTAGACTATCTGGCAACTGGCAGCTTTCTCCCCCCTGCTTATATGTGAACGAACAGAGTTTGTTGAAACACCGATAGCAGCTAAAATACTTTCAAGTAGATTATAAACCAAATGTTAGCTGTTTCCTCACCAGTTAATTTAACTTTCCTCCCTAAAAACCCTTATTTCTCCTATCCAACAAAAAAAGAGACCCGACAACGGGGCAGAGAAAATGCTTGATATATAGTATACTAATCCACCAAAACCCTTGTGTAACAAGGGTTTCCCTCGTTCGCATCGCGTTCTTATTTAAACTAATTTAATCACACTGATTGGGCTGCAAGGATGTTATCAACCTGAAACATTCTTAGTGCTATACGCTGGAGGTTGTATGCTTGGACAAGGTTCCATTCACGCCACGGCCCTCAATTTGCTGCTGTGTAATTTGATTGTGTGTCCTATATAGATGATTTCAACAATATGGCCAATATTTTTTTTCAAAATAACCGACTCCCAAAAAGCGGGCTTACGTTCCTATTTTACGCGAACATGCAATATTTTGAAAAAATAGTTTCGGCAAAATAGGAGCGACTTCCGAATTGTTTCAAAACAAAAAAAAGCCCTCAATCCCGAAGGAGTGAGGGTTTTTGATACATTTATGATGCATTTACTGTAACGATATAAAGGACAGTAGAGCGAGTGCTATCGGAGTATACGTAAAATGTTGCTATTCCAGCTGTCGTAGCAGTCACAAAACCACTTGAATTCCAATTCCATTGTCCTGTAGAGTTGCCATCCTTTGCATATTCATACCCCGGTGAGTAAGGCAACCGTATTGGTACTCCCACGTTGGCATACGTGTATAAAAATTGAACCGGACCTGCCGCTACCACAGGGGCAGGTGTAGAAGCATTTGCGACTGTTTCTTGTAAACCGATGCTAGCAATTATTGCTAGTCCAGTAACTCCAGTAATTAACATGCGTTTCAGAGACAACTTACGTTCCATGTATAATTCCTCCCAAAAACTATTTTTTTATTACATCGAGCAATATACCATATATTTACATTATAGTAAACTATTAATATATTATTAATATATTTACAATTAATATAATTAATGTAAATATTGAGCATGATAGCTCCCGATAGTGGTTAAATTTCCATTTTCCAGTCAATTCGGCCATCCAACACCGTGTTCAGGAATGCCAGCTCCGAAAGCGAACAGCGCGTTGACCTATGTCCACATAACAAAGAAGAAGAAGAACAAACAGCTAAACAATTTGCTCTTTTCGCTCCTTCGTCCCCAATCCGTCCCCAATAGTCATTTTTCGCTAAATTACCTTCCATGAAACCCTAATATATCATTTATATATCAAGCCTTTTTCTCCCATCCAACAAAAAAGAGACCCGCCAACGGGGCGGGTCTTCAAGAGTTTATATTAAAAAGGGGGTCTTGGTTATTATAATACTCCCTAAACATGTTAAAACGATAACAGTAATATTTCAGTTGTGTAACAAATTTGAAAGCGCTACCCTCAACGCGTACATATCCCGTGCGCCCATTGCGGGGGCATGACGGTTGGCTCTCTAACTTGCTCATTTCATTGATAACAGTTCTCTTTTTATTGATAACAATTATCGAATAATTGAGAAAACCTATCATATTCTTGATAAACCTTATCAAACCAGTGATAAATCGTCTCAAATGGCTGAAAATCGCTATCATTTAAAGTATTTGCCAAAATTAAGACCTTGACGTATAATAATCCGGAGCAAAGAACAATTTCATATGGAGGTGATTTATATGTACGATTATCATCATTTACATCATGCCAAAGAACAAACCAAATCCAAAAAAACTTTATGGATTACTTTATTTTTAACCTTATTTTTTACGATTGTTGAAATTATCGGAGGCTTAATCTCTAATTCCTTAGCCCTTCTATCCGACTCCGCTCATATGATATCCGATGTCCTAGCTCTTGGACTTAGCATGGTAGCTATTTATTTAGCGACAAGGCAGCCTAATGCCCGATTTACGTTCGGTTACTTACGATTTGAGATCGTAGCTTCCTTCTTGAATGGATTGGCCCTTGCCATCATATCCATCGGAATCTTCGTCGAAGGTATTCGCCGATTTTTCAATCCTGAACCTATTGACTTCCAGCTAATGCTCATCATTGCTTCTATCGGGTTTATTGTTAATCTGGTACTTACGCTTGTGCTCAGCCGCAGTATGAAGGAAGAAGAAAACTTGAATGTGCAGAGCGCTTTATGGCATTTCATTGGTGACTTACTAAGCTCCGCTGGTGTTATACTTTCCGCTATTCTTATCTACTTTACTGGCCTGCTGTGGTTTGATCCGTTGATCAGTATGATCATTGGCGGTATTATCTTTGCCGGAGGCTGGAAGATCATTAAAGAGTCCTACCTCATACTAATGGAATCTGTCCCCTCCCGTTATGATCTCGATGAAGTCCGTCATGCAATAGCTGAGGTGGAGGGGGTCGAGGATGTTCACGAGATGCATCTCTGGGCCATTTCCTCGAACCATTTCTCACTAACCGCTCACGTGTTCATCAATGAAAATATTCAACCGTTCTGCATCATTCTCGCTATTAATGAAACCTTGAAGGAGAAGTACGGGATCGAACATTCCACTATCCAGATGGAACACGCTACGATTCATCCTCACGGTGAATACGGCAAAGAATTTCTTCGCCATAAAGAAGAAGAGCTTTCTAATCATCACTAACATGAGTATGCTAAAAACCTCCAAACCCCTATATCTGAAGGGGTTGGAGGTTTTTCCTTTAGAGCTTAAGCCCACTATTTTCTCTCGTACCAATAGCCTTGAATTCCTTTTTCCAATCGGACTAAAGCTTCCAAATAGTAATAATCGCCCCAAATTACGTAGTCATCAGGGGATACGCCGCCGCGGACTGAATAAGATCCACGGTCTAACAGCCCTTCTGCATCAGGCTGTCCAACAGTCGAATAGCCTTTCACGAGGCCCTGCAAAGAACGCTGCAAACCATCCTGCAACAACTCACGGTCTGGATCACCTGCTTCCAGATGAGTCAACAGCTCGATAATCCCTGCTGCTGTAATGGCTGAAGCTGAGCTATCCCGCTTGGTCTCCGAATTGATAGCAACATTGAAATCCCAATACACAACATCATCCTCAGGCAAACGTTCCAGAAAATAGTTGGCCAATCTTTTGGACGTTTCCAGGTACAAAGGATTTTTCGTATATCGATAGGATAACGCAAAACCGTAAATCCCCCATGCTTGCCCACGAGTCCATGTGGAACCATCAGAGTAGCCTTGATGCGTGCCGCCGCGAATAGCCTCACCCGTCTCTTGATCAAAGTAGAAGGTGTGATAGGAAGAATCATCTCCCCGCACCAAGAAGCGCCGAGACTTGTCTGCATGAGCAACAGCAACCTCTTTATACTCGTCCTTGCCTGTTTGCTCATAAGCCCAGTACAGCAGCGGCAGATTCATTAAGCAATCTATAATAATGCGGCCCCCGTTTTCCGGATCGCCTTCAGGGCCCCATGCTTGAATATATCCACCCTTAGCTCTCCAACGTGACATCAGTACATCGGCCGCTTGCAAGGTCAGCTGTCTGGCTTCTTCGTCACCCTCAATAATCCATTGTGCTTTAGAGGATAAAGAATATAAGAAGCCAATATCATGATGATCCAGCTTTGTATTCTTATCTAAGCGATTGCGGAAGCTTTCCACTGTTTTGTTGGCGGCTGCTTTGAATGCTTCGTCTCCGCTGTACTCATAGCACAACCACAGGATACCCGACCAAAAACCGTCAGTCCACTCATTATTGTCGTTAAGCAGATACTTTCCATTCTCACCTACATGAGGGAATTGATCACCGAACCGCTCGATGTTTTCCCTTGTTTTTTGCAAAGCTTGCTCAATAGCTTGTTTCCACATGTACCTATTCGCTCCTTCAATGTTAGATATATATTAAAATGAACCGGAATACAGTCCATTTCAAGATGAATCAAATAACTCACTTATTGAGACGTGGACATCCTTGGGATTAGAGTGAGCGGGATTTTCAACTCATGCTCATCAGGCTTTGGCTGCAAACTTCCGGATTCAACATCAATATCGCCAGCATCGATTGGTTCACCCAACTGACGCAGCATTAAATCGATCATTAACCGGGCTTGCTGATTGTAGGGAATGTCCAAAGTGGTCAGCTGCGGATAACAACTGCTGGACACGCTATCATTGTTAATGCCTGCAATTTTGTAATCCTTAGGTACATGGTATCCTTGTTCCATCACAGCTGACATAAATCGCAAAGCAACCAAGTCGTCAAAAGCCAAAATGCCAATGGGGCCCAATCCCCCGCTTATTTCTTGAGTCATGCTAACAATGCTTTGAACATCATGCAGCCCTAATTCGATGACTTCGGAAATAACAGGAGCAGCTAACTCTATCAAGCCTTTTTTAAAGCCGATTACTCTCTGCTCATTGACAGCATGCGCTCTCCCCGAGCTAAGGTAGAACAAGCTGCGGCAGCCCTGATCATATAAATGCTTAACCATCTCCACACAGCCACCGGCAAAATCAAGATTAACCGCACCAACCGCAATATCCTGAGGCCAATTCCAACCGTTGAACAAAACTAACGGGGTCCCCTCACCGACAATCTTTCGAGTAGTATCCGGAGACATAGCCAACCCATGGCAAAACAACCCGTCAACCCTGCGCTGCAGCAAAGCATCCAGATGCCTTTTCTCCACCTCGGAATCAAAGCCTCCCGCAGAAAATACGGATAAGTGATACCGCTGCTGATGCGCTGTACGTTCCATTTCCTCCGCAAGCCGTCCATAATACCCGATAAAACCAGGGACAATTAACCCCAGCTCATTCGACTTCCGGCGGCTTAAATTAGCAGCCACGGCATTGCGGCGGTAACCAAGCTCTTCTGCAGCTTTCTCCACTTTGCGGATCGTTTCATCTGCCATCGGAACGTTACGCCGGTTCAGCACATTCGAAACAGTAGCGATTGAGACAGCTGCTGCTTCTGCAATATCAACGATAGTAACCGTGCGTTTTTTATTCATGGTTTGTATCCTTTTATCATAGTTTAAACGTTTCAATTGAAACGTTTAAACTAATTATATGCTTACTGGATTACGCGGTCAATACAGATTTTCACAGCTCTAATTTTTTATCATTACAGCATACAAAAAAAAGCCCCAAATGGACTTCTAAAGTCCATTCGAGGCTCAAGGCTGCAATTACATACCTAACCACGTTTTAAATAAATGCTTCGTAGTATCTCTGTTCATTGCTGCAATCGAAGTCGTTAACGGAATGCCTTTTGGACAAGAGCGTACACAGTTCTGCGAGTTACCGCAGCCCTCAATACCGCCGTCCTCCATCAATGCTTCCAGACGCTCTTCTGCGTTCATCTCACCTGTTGGATGAGCATTGAACAAGCGAACCTGGGAAATAGCAGCAGGTCCGATAAACGAAGTTTTATCATTTACGTTGGGACAAGACTCCAGACATACACCACAAGTCATGCACTTGGACAGCTCATAAGCCCATTGACGTTTGGACTCAGCCATACGAGGACCCGGACCTAGATCGTAAGTTCCATCGATAGGAATCCACGCTTTAACCCGTTTCAATGCGTTGAACATCCGCTCACGATCTATTACAAGGTCACGAACAACAGGGAACGTACTCATCGGCGCAATGCGGACAGGCTGCTCCAGCTTATCGATAAGCGCCGAACAGGCTTGACGTGGTTTGCCGTTGATAACCATCGAGCATGCTCCGCATACTTCCTCAAGACAGTTCGATTCCCAGCACACAGGTGTAGTTTTGCTTCCTTGTACATTTACTGGATTCCGCTGAACTTCCATCAATGCGCTGATTACGTTCATGTTCGGACGATACGGAACTTCAAATTCCTCTGTATAAGGCTTGCTTTCAGGCGATTCTTGGCGGGTAACGATAAACTTGACCTTTTTGCCTGCAGTAGTCGTTTCGGCCATGATTAGCTTCCTCCCTTCTTCTTGTCTGTCGAATAGTCGCGTTTACGCGGTTTAATCAACGATACATCGACTTCTTCCCACTCGATAGTCGGACCTTCAGCGCCCCACTTAGCTTTGGTTGTTTTCAGGAAGTTGTCATCATCACGCTCAGGGAATTCAGGCTTGTAATGCGCGCCGCGGCTTTCGTTACGCTGTAGAGCTCCTAATGTCATCGCATGGGAAAGCTCCAGCATGTTCCATAGCTGACGAGTGAACGCCACGCCCTGGTTATTCCAACGAGCCGTATCGGTCATGCTGATGTTCCGGTAGCGCTGCTTCAGCTCATTGATTTTATCCAATGTATCCTGCAGCTTGTTGTTGTAGCGAACCACCGTCATATTGTTGGTCATCCACTCGCCAAGCTCTTTGTGAAGCACATAAGCGTTCTCGGTGCCATCCATTTTCAAGAGGCCCTCATATTTGTCCGTTTGCTTCTTCTTTTCACGGTCATATACGGAAGAAGAGATATCTTCAGTATGCTTGCTCAAGCCTTTGATATATTCAATGGCCTTAGGACCTGTCACCATACCGCCGTAAATAGCCGACAACAATGAGTTCGCACCCAAACGATTAGCTCCGTGGTATTGATATTCACACTCTCCACAGGCGAACAGACCCGGGATATTCGTCATTTGATTAAAGTCTACCCACATACCGCCCATCGAATAGTGAACCGCAGGGAAGATTTTCATTGGAATTTTACGCGGATCATCACCCATGAACTTCTCATAGATTTCGATGATACCACCCAGCTTAACATCCAATTCCTTCGGATCCTTATGGGAAAGGTCAAGGTATACCATGTTCTCGCCATTGATACCCAGCTTCTCGTCAACACAGACTGCAAAAATTTCACGAGTCGCGATATCACGAGGCACAAGGTTTCCGTAAGCCGGATATTTCTCTTCAAGGAAGTACCAAGGCTTACCGTCTTTATAAGTCCAGATACGGCCGCCTTCACCACGAGCCGATTCCGACATCAGGCGAAGCTTGTCATCCCCGGGAATAGCTGTCGGGTGAATCTGAATAAACTCACCATTAGCGTAGTAAACTCCCTGCTGATAAACAGCACTTGCTGCCGTACCTGTGTTGATTACCGAGTTCGTTGTTTTACCGAAAATAATACCAGGGCCGCCTGTCGCCAGAATAACTGCGTCCGCTGCGAACGTGTGCACTTCCATCGTACGCAAATCCTGAGCAGACACACCACGGCATACGCCATCGTCATCCAGCACAGCACCCATAAATTCATAATGCTCATACTTCGTTACAAGACCAGCGGTCTCCCAACGGCGTACTTGCTCATCCAATGCATACAGCAGCTGCTGACCTGTAGTAGCGCCGGCAAAAGCAGTACGGTGATATTGAGTTCCACCAAAACGGCGGAAATCGAGCAAGCCTTCCGGTGTACGGTTGAACATAACGCCCATCCGGTCCATCAAGTGGATAATACCCGGCGCCGCATCACACATTGCTTTTACCAACGGCTGGTTAGCGAGAAAATCGCCGCCATATACGGTATCGTCAAAATGCTCCCATGTGGAGTCACCTTCACCTTTTGTATTAACAGCTCCGTTAATTCCACCTTGGGCACAAACGGAGTGGGATCGTTTTACAGGAACCAAGGAAAACAGGTTGACGTGAACCCCGGCTTCTGCGGCTTTGATGACTGCCATTAAACCTGCCAGGCCTCCACCAACCACGATTACTTTTGAATTAGCCATTGTTGTTCACTCCTCCTTATCCTTGAGCCATCTTAGGCACGGTTTGGAACTGCGGATCTACGAAAGCAGACAAAGACATAATAAACATAACTGACATCAATATAAACACACCAATCCATACAAATGTGGATACACGCTGCGCTCTCGGGCCGACAGTGATCCCCCAGCTAACCAGGAAAGACCACATTCCATTGCTAAAATGGAACACAGCCGACACGATGCCAATACAGTATAGAACAAAATTAACCGGATTCGATGCAATTGCATGCATTTGTGTACCAATCGCATCTTGAGCTACGTTGCCCAATGTAATCTGAAAACGTGTTTCAAAGAAATGCCAGGCCACGAACAAGAACGTGATAACACCTGTCACACGCTGCAGAAAAAACATTTGGTTACGGAAATACCCATAATTCGACACATTGTTACGCGCTGTGTAAGCAACGTATAGGCCATAAACAGCATGATAAAGAAGCGGCAGCCAGATTCCGAAGATCTCAAGCGCCAGCATCAGAGGCAGATCGTGAAGCCAGTGCACATTTTCCAAAAATGCAACATGTCCGCCTTTGTAAGCCTTGTAGTTAGTAAGCAGGTGCTCGATCAAAAAGAAGCCGACCGGGATCACACCAAGCAATGAATGCAGCTTACGAGAAAAATACGAGTTACGAAACATTGGATTCCTTTCCCTCCTTAAATAATAAATACTTCGTTTAATAAAGCCGGGTCACACGTTAATAAACCATGTTTCATTGTACTCCCACAGGAAACAAGCGTCAATAAAATCGCTATGCCTATTTTCCATGGATCGACATTTTTTTATGCAGAGTCATGTGAAAAATGTGAACGATGCGTGACATATACATACTACTCTTTTATCGCTTATAATGGAAGTGCTGATTGTTTATAATCCGTTATTCATTTTGGACATAAGCAATGATAAATATCACAGTATCATCATCACCTTTTTGAAAGAAGGTTAACCATTGACGGAAAATATGGATATCTTCGCCACCGTAGTTGAAATGGAAAGCTTGAATAAAGCCTCGCAATCGTTGAACATATCTCAACCGGCGCTTTCCCGCAAAATCATGCGCTTGGAGGAGGAGCTCGGAGTAGAGCTGTTCCGTCGTAAAGGCAAGCGGCTGGAGCTTACACGGGCGGGGCGAGTCTGCTACGAGCATGCACTGGAGCAGCGGCATCTGGAGCGCAAGCTTCAGCGTTCATTAGAAGAGTTCAAATCAGCTGTCAAACCGTCCAGCATTATCATCGGGGCAAGCCTGACGACTCTGCAATCTACGCTTCCCGATCTTATTACCATCTATACGAAGGATTACCCAAATACCGACATTAAAGCTATTACTGGAAAAACTCACGAAATTGTTCCCATGGTGAAGGACCGGAAAGTCGATATTGGCTTGGTTGCCTCCAAGATAGAGCATCCCGGCCTGCAGTGCATTCCACTGTTTGACGACCATCTCTGTCTGGTTCTGCCCATCGGCCATCCGTTCGTAAGCAAAGCATCCATAGAAATCAGCGATCTCCATGAGTTGCCGATGATCCTCTTCTCCAGAGGGACCTGGTACCGCGTCCTTATGGATGAGCTGTTTCACCGCTACGCGGTGCATCCCGATGTCAAGATGGAGATCGATTCGTTCGAAGCGATCATTCGCCTTGTATCGACCTGCAAAACAGCTACGCTTTTGCCGGAGTCATATTTGCGACGCCATTTAATAGAAGAAAACGAGCTGATCATCCGATTTATACCGGCGCTTGAGCAAACAACAAGAACGACCTCTCTGTTATTTACAGAAGAGGCCGCCCATCATCCGTCAGCGCAGCAATTTATTGAAAAGGCCAAGGATTATTTCAATAAACACGGTTAAGTCTTCTTAATCAGTTTTCTTAATCAAAACACTACTATTTATGGTTCACACTTTCTCCCGTTTCCTCGATACCCAGCTTTCTCGCCACATAGGCAGTAGTTCCCGCCTGAAGGAGAATCGTCAGCAGCACAGCCAGAAAGGTCACAGAAGCGATCACGTCGGCATATTTAATGCCGAGTCCAGCGATCATACCCGACAGCGCAGCCGGAATGACTCCAGTCTCACGGACCCAGAACATGAACACAATCTCATTCCGGGTCCACCCGGCCTTGCGGTCAGGAAGCGTGCACGCCAACACGGTTAACGGGCGCGCCACCAGCATAAATATGGCTATAACAGCAAGGCTTGGCCACAAATTAGCCAGAATGAGCTGGAAGTTCACTTGACTGCCCAGCAATATAAAGATAAGCATCCGCATAATCACGGTTATATTCTCTGTAAAATGGCCCATTTCATGAAGCTTATCATTTAAATCCAGCTTGAATAAGTCCACATTGCCCCAGATTAAGCCTGCCGTAAAGGTAGCCATGAATCCACTGACATGAAGCAAGTCGCCCAGCCAATAAGCTCCAATCGCTGTAACAACCAAAGCTATAGTTGCATAATCACGCAGCAAGCCGAGCTTGAGATGCCCCGTAATATAGGCAAATACGAAGCCAACAGCTGCACCCACCACGATCCCGCCAACTGCTGTTTTCACGAAATCAAACACACCCGACGCTAGTGATACCGCTTGGCCCCCCATAATTACCGCAATAACAGTGAAAGTTAGGATGGAGGCGGTTGCATCGTTGAACGCCGATTCGCTTTCAACCGTTTCCCTCACCTTGGTACGGATTTTCACCTGCTTGAATACCGGAATCAACGTCGCAGGGTCGGTAGATGCAATAATCGCCCCCAGCAGCACAGCATACATCATGGGTAAACCGAGGAACCAGTGAGCCGCAAAAGCTACCACAGCACAAGTAATAAGCACACCAGGTACTGAGAGGAGAGAGACGGTTAACCACACCTTCTTTAACCCGGACAATCGAATGTTCCGTCCCCCGTCAAACAGGATCAATGCTGATCCTAACGTCAATATGAATTGATTGGTAAACGAGCTGCTAGTCTCGGTTACCAAGTGAAGTCCTTGGCCTATAATCATGCCGGCTACTAGAAAAAGAGCAACATCTGGAAGCTTAAGCCAACCTGACAGTCTGCCAAACAACATGCCCATCCCGAGAATAAAAATTAATAAGAACAATACATGGTGAATCATCTCATTAACGTCAGTCTGCATCGGTTCACTCCATCCGCTTCCTTACAAAAGTTACAAGTTTCCTTTTATAAAAGCTAATTAGCGTCTAACTTCGTTCTCAAACAATTCGATCTGTTGATTGGTTCCGATGATAACCATAATATCCTGATCATCCAAGGTGTCTGAGGCCGTTGGGGCTATAATAACGCTATTCTTCTTATTAATAGCTACAACACTGCAGCCGTATTTGGCTCTCGTATCCAGTTCTCTTAGCGAACGTCCGCATAATCGTTTGGGCACTGTCAGCTCAGCTATTGTGTAATCCTTCGAAAGCTCAATATAATCGAGCAAGTTCGGAGATACCAACTGATGAGCAACGCGGATCCCCATATCCCTCTCCGGATAGATTACTCTGTCCACGCCTATCTTTTGCAATACCTTACCGTGAAGCTCAGACAGCGCCTTGGCAACTACCTGCTTCACACCGATATCTTTAAGAAGGATAGCCGTTAGTATACTCGATTGGATATCATCACCGATTGCAACGATGGCACAGTCGATATTGCGGATCCCGAGAGACCTAAGCACCTCTTCGTCCGTCGAATCAGCCACCACAACATGTGTCAGCTTCTCGCTCATTTCGTCTACCGCTTCCTCATCTTTATCGATGCCTAGTACCTCATAGCCTAATTCAATTAATTCCTTTGCGAGGCTCGAACCGAATCTCCCCAAACCAATTACAGCGTACTGACTGCGTTTCATAGTTATGTTCCCCTATCCGATTGTAATTTTCCCTTCCGGGTATCTGTATAATTCTTTTTCCGTTTTCGGTCCGAGCGCATATGCCAACGTCAATGGTCCTAAACGGCCTATAAACATCATTAGTGCTATCATTACTTTACCGATATCCGACAAATCTGGAGTTAATCCCATAGTTAAGCCCACTGTACCGAATGCCGAGGTTACCTCAAACAAGATCATTAAGAATGGGTGATCCTCCGTGGTTGACAGTACCATTGAGACGAATATAACTAGAAATAAGGCAATCATGGTCAACGTAATGGCCTTAAGGATACGATCCTTGCCCAAACGGTAATGAAACAGCACGATATCTTCTTTACCGCGAATCATCGCGATTGTGGCGCCAACCAGCGTAGTAAACGTTGTTGTCTTAATACCGCCGCCCGTAGAACCAGGTGAAGCTCCTATAAACATCAGGATAATCGTGAAAAATTGGCTGGCCTGCCGCATGCCTCCGATATCGATTGTATTCGCTCCGGCCGTCCGTGGAGAAACCGATTGAAAGAATGCCGCTAATACTTTACCTGACCAATCGAGAGTTCCAAATGTCTTCTGATTCGTAAATTCAAAAATAAAAATAACAATGGCACCAAAAAAGATCAGGAATCCGGTTGTGCTGAGCACTACCTTGGAATGGAGCGACAGTCTTTTGTTCACCCTAAAATCAAGCAAATCCGATATTACTATAAATCCAATCCCGCCTAATATGATGAGCCCCATCGAAACGATATTAATTATCGGATCGGAAGCGTAGGAGGTCAGACTGCTGAACGGTCCTGTCACACTTCCGAATAAATCGAAGCCGGCGTTGTTAAAAAAGGAAATTGCATGCCATATCCCATAATAGATCCCTTTGGCAGGACCCAGATCTAACGACCAGCGTATAGAGAAAATGACAGCAGCGATCAATTCTATCGTTAAGGAATATCGTATTACCTTACGAATGAGGCGTACGATTCCTTCCATGCTCCCTTGATTCATCGCTTCCTGAAGAATTAAACGTTCTTTAAGTGAAATCCGTTTCTTCAGCATAAAGGCAAACAGGGTCGCCATCGTCATAAAGCCAAGTCCGCCAACCTGAATCAGCGTGATGATAACGATTTGCCCAAACATGGTGTACGATGATCCTGTATCCACAACCACGAGCCCGGTTACACAGGTCGCAGAAGTAGCGGTAAACAATGCGTTAAGAAAAGTATGCGGTGTCCCTGTTGCAGACGCTATAGGCAGGGTTAGCAGTATCGTACCAACTAGAATGATCGCAGCAAAACCCAAGACCAAAATTTGCGGCGGCGTTAGTTCGATTTTTTTAAAAGTAAGCTTCATTTTCCACCCCGACCTCTAATTATCCCCACAACAATAACCCCCAAAATTATGTTTAAGCACAACAAAAAAGACACTGGAAGCCCACTGCCGTATTTATGGGTCCTGTTATTAAGCCTACGAGGTTAGCTGACGGATTCGGGCTTACAGGTACCCTATCATCCCAACATAATGTGCGTTGGAATTAATTCACCCCTATTACAATGGTTCCCCCGTTTTCGAAAAGAAATTCGGCTTTTTATTCAATTGATATGAATTATAAGGCTCTTTATCAGGAAGTACAAAGTCGCTTTTGATCGAAAACGGGTGATATTCTTATTTTTACTAGTACTGACATGAGTAGGAGTGCGTGTTCGCTTTGCTTTTCAGCGATTTTCCTCCTTTTGCTCTTGAATTCATTGGATTTTGCTTAGTCATTTGTGCTAAGTTAAAAGAATACACTGTTAAAATACTCAAGCTTACTAATCCATTATTTCAAAAGGAGACAATCATTAGTGAAACGACAATCGGAATCTCCTCTGCTGCTGTTAGCTGTTATAGGCATCATTCTTTATTTGACTGTTGTAGGCTCGTCCTATTTGCAAGATCCAGGCAAGTCAGTTGAGTCAGAACCGCGTTATCCGAGCATAACCAAGCAGGAAGCAGCCGATGCCGCAGCCCAATTTGTCAAAGAAAGGTTTGGACTCTCTGCAGGTAGTTACACTACGAATACCTTATTTCAATCCAATTCCAAACGAAGCGGCTATTTGCAAAAGGAGAAGCTAAGCGAAGAATATACGAAACGCTTCAGCAGCTTGCCGATCGATTACTATGAAGTCGAAATCAACGATAATACCAACAAGATGACTTATTATATCGATGTGAATTATTCCAATCAGAGGATACTTGGCTGGGAAGCCTACAGCGCTCCTTCAGCCAGACAGCAAACGATCGCATCACCCAAACCTGGAAATCAAGAGCTTGCAGAACTTGCCATTAAAGATCAGGGATATTCGGTAGCAGATTTCGTAAAAGCAGCACATGATCAAGGCAAAAAAGCCGCTGAAAGACGCGAGCGACCTTCAAGCGCCGCTGGTACGGAATTTGTGTTTGAGAGCAAAGACAAGCAAATTGGGACGGCCAAGCTTCTCTTGACCCTATCTGTTGCTAACGGTAAGGTCGTGTCCTTCCATCCCGTATTCGACATTCCTCAATCTTTCCTGGAGTGGCAAAAGCATCAGGACGACCGTGCAACTCTTATGACCCGCATCAGCTTGGCTGTTTCCTTAATCATGGCATTTGCCTCCCTGTACATCATTATCCGTTATCGAAAAGAAATTACATTTCGACGGGGTTTACTGCTCAGCTTTCTTTTCCTTGCCGTCTACGTTGCCAATAATTTTAACATGCTGCCTGCATTCCGCACCTCTCATTCGGATGCGCCTTCGCAGCTGCAAGGCATCATCTACTTATGGATAAGCAATGTAATTATATTTTTGATGGCTGTCAGCGTTTATTTCTCATTGCTTGCAGGTAAAAACATGTGGCTGCGCCGAGGCTGGAATCCAATCGTCGAATGGAGTGATCCGACGTTCGGCAATCGCATTGTAACGGCAATGGGCCGAGGGTACTTACTCTGTTTATTCGTCCTCGGAGTACAACAAGGGCTTTTCTTCATAGCCGGAGAGTATTTCGATGTCTGGTCGGTCAATGACCCTTCGGACTCTGTGCTTAACATGTCAATTCCCGCTATATTTCCGTTGTTAGCCTGGTCCGCATCGATATCGGAGGAAGCCATTTACCGGCTGTTCGGCATCGCCTTCTTCTTGAAGCTGGTACGCAATCGGTTTTTGGCCGTGCTGCTTCCAAGTATGATTTGGGCGCTCAGTCACACCCAGTATCCTATATATCCGGTGTATACACGTTTAATTGAAGTTACCATTATTGGACTTATCTTTGGTTTCGCCTTCCTGAAATACGGGTTTATGACAGTCTTGTTTGCCCATGCCACAATGGATAGCATTCTGATGGGACTATCTCTCATAGATATGGGGGATTGGGCCCAAAGCATTATAGGCACCTTCTATCTGATATTTCCGGCAATCATAGGTTGGTTCCTTGCATGGGTACATGGCAAAAGAAAAAGACGGGAGCAGATGGTCCCGTCTTAAATAAGGATTACATATAAGTTATCACTCTTCAAATACATCGGTAAGCTGAGCTTCCTGCTCTGGATCAGGGACAGGAACCTCCGCACTGCCCAGCGACTGCATAATTTGGGCAGCCAGCTTCTCCCCGATTCCAAGGGGCCGGAAATCTTCAATTCCGGCTTCTTTTATTTTCTTCAGCGAGCCAAAATGCTTAAGCAGCGCTTTGCGGCGCTTCTCTCCGATTCCCGGGATCGCATCAAGCTGCGAAACAATCATCGATTTCGCACGGGTTTCACGGTGGAAGGTGATGGCGAAGCGGTGAACCTCCTCCTGAATACGCTGAAGCAGGTAAAATTCTTGACTATCACGCGGCAAAGGTACTACCTCAGCAGGATCGCCAATGATCAGCTGAGCTGTTTTATGCTTCTCATCCTTCACAAGCCCGCATACCGGGATAAAGAGGCCAAGCTCGTTCTCCAGAATGTCAATGGCAGCGGATATTTGCCCCTTGCCGCCATCGATGACAACGAGGTCAGGCAGCGGCAGGTTTTCCTTCAGAACGCGCTCATAACGGCGTCTAACGACCTCACGCATCGTCCCATAATCATCTGGTCCCTGCACGGTACGGATTTTATATTTCCGGTATTCCTTACGGTCAGGCTTGCCGTCTATGAAGACAACCATCGCGGATACGGGATCAGAGCCTTGAATATTAGAGTTATCAAACGCTTCAATGCGCCTGATAATCCCTCCTGTTCCAAGCCAATCGCCCAAATTTTCCACAGCTTTGACCGTACGCCGCTCATCTCGTTCAATTAGCTTGAATTTCTCTTCAAGACTGACCCGCGCATTGTCCCCAGCCATTTCGACTATACTTTTCTTAGTACCCCGCCGCGGAATATGCACCTTCACCTTCAGCCAGCTTTCCAGAGCTTCCTTCACATCGGTCTTGACAACCTCTGCTTCGGGCTCCAGCTTATCAGCCGGCTTGGCAGGTTCAGCGTCCTCACCGGCGGCCTCTACCGGAAGGAATATCTCCTTGGGCAATGCCGGATTGTCGCTGTAATACTGCGTAACGAACGTTATAAAATCCTCGTACTGTTCACCGTAATAAGGGAACATAGAAGCATGACGTTCAATAAGCTTGCCTGAGCGCATGTACAAAATCTGCACACACATCCAGCCTTTATCTACAGCAAAACCAAATACATCCCGATCCACAGCATCGGTTGTTGTAATACTCTGCTTCTGCATCACCGCGTCGATATGCAAAATATGGTCACGCAGCTCCTTCGCTCGCTCAAAGTTAAGCTCCTCTGAAGCTTCATGCATTTTACGCGTCAAATCCTGCTTGATTTCATCATGCCCGCCGTTTAAGAAGCGCGATATTTCCTGTACCATCTGTTCATAGGTTTCCGGCGCCACCTCGTACTCACAGGGAGCCACACACTGTCCCATATGGTAGTACAAGCATACCCGGTCCGGCAGCGTCTTGCATTTGCGCATAGGATACAAACGGTCGAGCAGCTTCTTCGTCTGCTGTGCCGCAAAGGCATTGGGGTATGGACCGAAATATTTGGCTTTATCCTTAAACACCCGACGAGTTACTTCCAGCCGCGGATGTGTTTCGTTCGTGATTTTAATATAAGGAAATGATTTGTCATCCTTCAGCAGCACATTATAACGAGGATGATATTTTTTTATTAAATTGCACTCGAGAATAAGCGCTTCAACATTACTTCCCGTTACAATATATTCAAAATGGGCAATTTCACTGACCAATGCCTGCGTTTTGGCGTTATGGCTCCCGGTAAAATAAGAGCGAACCCGATTGCGCAGCACCTTCGCTTTGCCGACGTATATGATAGTGTTTTCCTTATTTTTCATCAAATAACAGCCTGGCTGCTCTGGCAGTAATGCGAGCTTATGACGAATCGCTTCGTCTCTTTCCTTACGTTCCAGTTCATTATCATACAGTGACATTCGCGTCATCTCCTTTCCATCAACAAACCGTACAAACAGTCCCCGGAAATTGAAGAACAAGCTCTAAAGCTTAATTCCATCCATTTCGGTAGACACCAAATAAAACAAAAAAAGCTCTTTCTCAGCATAGCAGAAAAAGAGCTTTTTCTCATCTAAAATCGAATTATTGATGACGGCTTACTACGTTTTTCAAAGCATCCTTGGATTGGAAACCAACTACTTTATCAACCGGCTGGCCGTCTTTGAACACGATAAGTGTAGGAATACTCATAACTCCAAAACGGGACGCCGCTTCCGGATTATCATCTACGTTTACTTTTGCAATTTTCAAGGTGTCACCGATCTCATTATCCAGCTCTTCCAAAATCGGAGCGATCATTTTACAAGGCCCACACCATGGTGCCCAAAAATCAACAAGAACCGTACCCGATCCTTCAACTTCATTCTGGAAAGATTGGTCCGTTACATTTACGATAGCCATTTAACGTTCTCCTTTCAACCTATAAAAGTGTTGTCAACATGTAAAGTATACCACAATGCACCCTATTTTCAACCGCACCCTGGTGTATCAAAGTGTTTCCAGAACCGTTTTTACCGCTTACAATTCGCATCAAACAAAACCGTCGCACAATTGTCACTTTCGCAGCCTTTAAATTGTTCGCAAAGTTGGGTATACTAATCGTAACTAGTGCCGTAATACCGAATTACGGAAATATAATGAACAAAAGCGAATGCTTACAAATAACGTTTTCTAACACGAAAACTCCGAGGAGGACCCATTCATGAACGACCCGAAACATCCTGAACTGCACGTCAACGAAGAACCAAGCAACGATTTTATCGATACAGCCCTCGGCTTCGGCGTGTTTTTTGGAGTTTTGCTCCTTATTGCAGTTGCTGCCACTGTTGTTTCATTAATGATCAAATAAGCTGTACCTGTGCCAAAAGCCTGCTTCGCGAATACGCGGAGCGGGCTTTTTTATACTATAAGATAGGTCAAGTGTTTTACAGCACTCCCCCTGATCTCAAATCTTTTTCTCACGTATGCTCACGCATTCGCAGGATCTCTACCTCCTGTGAATTTGAAGTGAAAAATACCCTTTTTTATGTTGCTTTATGGTGGAGCGAGCGAGAGCAGATGTTCAAGGTTGCTTTCATTGTAAAGGAGACCAGGATACACTTACGCTGCCGAGAGAAAAGAAGATAGATGGAATTCCTCCCGTTAATTCAGCCTCGATATCGTTTGAAAGTAATCTAACTGGAAAAACTCCTGCTAATATAGGGAATAGGGCCGATATCAGCCAAAATCCTGAGAATTAGCAGGAGAAATTCCAGTTATTGGGCCTGAAATGGGATTTTAGGAGAAAATAACGTGACATTTTTCCTGCTAATTGCGTGGAATGGTGGAACCTACATAACATCCAAAGCATCACAACTACTTGAAAGTATCACCCTCGCCCATGAAGACATTTTGGAATAACTAATAATAAAAGCTCCTTTAAATAGAAAAAAGCCCGCTCCGCATTCACAAATGCCAGAGCCGGGCTTTCATTTTATCCGCCGCGTTTATTAAAACCATTGACCAGAATTACATCAACAAAAGGACGAATCCGGTCCATAATACGCCTTCCCTTGTACTCCTCATCGCCATCCTTGCTAGTAAAGCTGAAATGCTTCTCCAGAGCTCCCAAATCATGGTTCGAAGTAAAAAAGGTAGGCTTGCGGTTCATTCGATAATTCAGAATAGCACCCATGACATGATCGCGCAGCCAAGGATTGAGGTTCTCCGCTCCAATATCGTCAAATACGAGCAAATCCGTTTCCTTCAACGCATCGATCGTTTCCTTGAGCTTAAGCGGATCGTTGAACATCGACTTCAGATCCTCGGCAAAATCCGGCATGTACACAATCGCCCCTGTGTAGCCATCCTTCGCCAGCTCATGCAGCATGTAGCACATAAGGAAGGTTTTGCCGGTGCCGAATGTTCCAGCCAAGTATAGGCCCTGTTTTTGAATGGCATCGTTTCGAGTTTTCAAGATGTAGTCAAACACCTGACCCGCTGCTCCCTCTCGATCAGCATCTCTATCTAATATTTCCTCCGAGGAGTAGCCCTCGGACAAAGCACGCTCATCCACATAAAAGCTGCGGATGCGCCCGCGAATCGCCTGCTGCGATTGCTGGGCAAGAAACTTTTTACAGGCCACCTTCTGATCGTACACCCTTGCCTGCTGCTGCTCGGTTTCTACCGTAATCAAGGTGTAATGACCTTCCATGTCGTTCGGACAGCGATCCAGTCCCGGACAATTCGAGCAATTGCGGTACTCAACCGTATATTGATGCAGCTTGTTTAAATTCAATTTCAGAGCGTCATGGTCCAACTGAGGGTATTTGGCTCGAAGCTTCACAATCAAAGGATCTGCCGCTACTTCCTGCAGCTTGTCCTCAGCCTTCTTCAGCAGCTGCCGCCCTGGCATCCCTCGTAAAATGTCTCCCAATGATTCCACAGCACGGCCTCCTCTCTCCTTACGTTACTTCCGGCTATCGAGCTGTCTTGCTTTGCGGCGAAGCTCCTCCCGCTCTGTAACACTGAGCTGCTTCGCAGGCGCGTTATCGCCCACAATCGGCAGCGCAGGCTTCTGCGGCTGCCTGCTGCTTCCCCTAGTGCTTCCTCGGCTAGTACCACCGCCGCTTGCTGCTGCCCCTCTACCGGACTGCCGCTCCTTAAACTTCGCGTACTCCCGTATATATTGAACAGCCTGTTCAAACGTGCTGACCTGCTTACCGAGCATATCCGTCACGCTGGCTTCAATTGAATTTTTGGCCCAGGATCGTTTATTAACATAAATAAAATGAATAAGAACATTAATTACTTCCTCGTTCAACCGATAATTCAAATCCACCTTAGCTAACGTATCCAACAACCCGTCAGGCACCGTTCCTTTGGAAAAAATCTTCTCCAATACAAATGTGTAAGGCTCATTGCGTAATATATAATTATATTGATGCTGATTGCATTCCCCTTGGAAAATATCCGGCACTTCCAGATAAAACTCCATCTCCACCGTCTTTTCCTCTGAAGCTGAAGCCCCTTGACCCGGCTGCTCGCGCGATTGCTCCACTTTGGATAAATACCGGCTTCGTTCTTCTCCGCGCTTCTTATCTTGGCGAAAGGTCTCGTTAGCCTTGTGCTGCAGCAGCTCCAGACTCAGGCTGCCGTCAGGCTCGAACACTCCATCTTCATCCAACAATCTGCATAGATCCGTCAAGTACAAGCCGTATTTTTTTACGACAAAGTTAATTTGCGCCATTTGCTCCGTTTCGTATTTCAACCGCTCTACAAAAGCCCGATTATTCGATTGTCTGGGAAAATGCATAATAATATCTGAGTATTGAAAACCTTTGTTAGCCAGCTCCGGCTTGGCCTCGTCAGGCTTAGAGGCGGCTGATTCGAAGAAGGCCTGCTCCAGATCAAGATCAATAACCTGTGAGTTGAGATGAAACAGCTCATAGAAGGGTACTGATAAATTCTCCGAATTCGCATCCTTAAGCTCGTCCAGCTCCTGTAAAACAAGCTCATCCCGCAGCGAAAAGACCATATATTTACCAACCTTATCTCTTAGCAGCAGTGTTAAATGTTGATTTTTAAAAAATTCATTAGGTGATAATGGCGCAAAAAGCGTGTATTGATACACGTAGTCATCCGATTCGGCAGAAAACCTGCGAGTCGTCCGTAATAGCCCTATCGCTTCGAGCTTCGATGTCTGCTCAATGAAAAATTTACGTCCACGCTCACCAGTCTCAAGCTCCAGGGATAGAAACAGCTTGCGCTGCTGCTCCATAGAGGAATACCCTACTTTATCCGTGGGCAGCTGCAAAAACAAAGTGTGGTACAAGCTTACAGCATAAGCTCCTATCATCGGCTGATAAATTGTCGACAGCACTTTCATATCCAAACTGCTTAATGAAAAATCACGCGCCACATAAAAACGGTGATATTCAGAAAAATGCAGCATATTCGTTATCCGCATAAGCTCAAATCCCATCTTTGATCCAACATCTTAAACTCCATTTTACCACATAAACCGACAATTCGGGTGATGAAAACAATCCAGAAATTTTTACAAAAAACCGCCAGGGATCAACTCATCCTGACGGTCCTATAGTTGCAAACTCATATACCTTGCATTCTAAAAGTTCGTATTCCTTGGCAGCCATTCCCTTGCAAGCGAAAGTTATGACCTCCCGCTTTGTAACTGGAAAACATCCTGTTAATTTAAGGGCATGTCGGCTCATATCCACAAATAACAGGAAAACCTCCTGTTACTTACCGCCGTTTAACGTATTTTGACCGATTAATGCTGTTTTAGCTGGAGCTTTTCCAGTAAAGTACCTTTTCGATGAAGCGAGAGGCGAATTAGCTCCAGAAATTCCAGTTAAACCAACACACGCAACCAAGCTAAGCTGGGCGGATTAAGCCGTAACATCACTTCGATAATCCCGAGAATACCCTACTTTGCTGTTGCCTGACTAGGCTCCAAATTGTGGTACACAAACAATTTTACACCGTCACACAACCTTTTGTAGAGTCCTAATCCGTAATAATTTCTTTGACCCGACCAACCGTTCCGTCCGTCAAGCGCACCTTGATCCCATGCGGATGATTCGGTGAATTCGTTAATATATCCTTTACAGTGCCGGCCGTCAGCTTGCCCGATCGTTGATCCTGCTTTTGCACGATCTGAACCTTTCTGCCGGGCACAACATCCTTGCGGAGCTGTCCATTCATTTTTATTTCTCACGCCCTTTTTTCTAAAACATCCTGTATCCTTTTGTCCGCAAAGCCTTAATAGTCGAGCCGCTCAACGCTGCTCCAATCAAGCCCCCAACCGCAGGTACATAATCCGCAATACCATACTCCGTCAAATTCGTTGTAAGAGAATCTGTTCCCCAGCCCCAATAAACGACCAGGAAGATCACAAGAGCAATATAACCATAGATGGGAAACCAGGTTGTTTTCATCAGCATGTTTAATATAAAACCGAGCCCAAAAAACAATACGAACAGCAGCACGGTAACAATTACTAATTGCAGCAAAACCGCCAACTCCTTTTTATCAATACTTACATGTATGTTTATTCTATATAAAATTTGGTCCGGGGTAAAGTGAACGCTTGATGAACATCCCAGCTCCAATTGACTCGATTTGTTATTAGATAACGCCTCCCTGATTTGCCCTTTGATCGCGATTTCGTTACAATTAAACAAGTTAAAATTTCAAATTATTCCATCATATAAAAGGAGTGGACCTTATGAGCGAAGCAATCCAAACATTAGAAGGCTGGTATGCACTGAACGATTTCCGCGCCATCGACTGGACGGCATGGAAGAGTCTTACCCAACAGGAAAGAAACCGCGCAGAGGACGAGCTGTACAGCTTGCTTGCACAGTATCAAGATGTAGAGGATCAGAAGCAGGGAAGCACTGCATTCTACAGTATCGTCGGACAAAAAGCCGACTTCATGTTCATGCATCTGCGTGAAACATTGGAGGAGCTTAACGAGCTGGAAACAGCGTTCAACAAAACGTTGTTCGCTCAAGTAACCATTCCAACCTACTCCTACGTTTCTATTGTAGAGCTTGGCAGCTATATGGCTAAGCCAGGTACTGACCCGATGCAGGATCCCGATATTCTCGCTCGTCTAAAGCCTACATTGCCTAAGGCTAAGCATGTTTGCTTCTATCCAATGAACAAACGCCGCGAAGGCAACGATAACTGGTATATGCTGTCGGCAGATGAGCGTCGTGGATTTATGCGCAACCATGGTATGATCGGACGTAACTACGCAGGCAAGATCAAACAAATTATTGCAGGCTCTATCGGTCTGGACGATTGGGAATGGGGCGTTACCTTGTTCGCAGACGATGCACTGCAATTCAAAAAAATCGTTCATGAAATGCGCTTCGATGAAACTAGCGCCCGCTTCGGCGAGTTCGGCGAGTTCTATGTCGGAAACCTGTTGAACAAAGACAAAATGGCTGCTATGTTAAAGCTTTAATTATCAGCACCGCTGAGTTCATACTATATCCAAAAAGAGCCTTTCCGCCATCTTACTATTTGGCGGCTTAGGCTCTTTTTATATCAAAAGTATGGAATTATTTATTTACCTTGACTACGCGAGTTGCAAACATCCTATCATGAAGTGCACGTTTTTTACCGTCCCAGCCTGCCATCATATAGCCGACAAATAGAATAAGACTGGATACAAACTTGCCGATAAGCTCCCTTAAAATAATGATTCCCCAAGTATTTGGACTTCCATCATTGCGAATGACTTTGATGCCTGTAGCCATCTTGCCTAACGTTTGACCGAAGATCACCGTCATTACTACATAATAAACGAGCGATACCAACGATTGGATGAGAGTAAGGCCCAGCGGGGGCTCCAATAAGCTATAGCCAAACGTTAAATGAAACATAACGAATACGGCCTGCAAGCAAAGCCAATCCAACAGAGTAGCCCCGCATCGAATCCAGAACCCTGCGTAAATTCTTTCAGTGCCTATCGTTTCTGAATAAGACGTTTTCCCTCCCGAATATATTGATTCTGATCTAGTTTCGCTCTCCATCATTCTTCGCTCCCTTTAAGAAATTAATATTTGAAAAGATACATAAGTCGAGGACCTATGGATACTTCGGGTAGTACTTCTTGCAGCACCTGCGCTGCAGGAGATGCCGATTGAATCATTGCACCGCTGAACAGATCCGACAAAGAAGGCTCCTTCACATACCGAACCACCTTCAGATTGGCAATTCCTGTTTTTTCCGATGCATAGGCTGTAGCCGTCTCCATAGTCCCGAATGCGTCAATCAGACCCAAAGCTTTAGCTTGTTGACCTGAGTAGATACGTCCGTCTGCAAGCTTCAATACGGTATCCCGCGGCATCTTACGCCCTTTTTCAATAACTGTGACGAACTGCTGATAGCTTTCATCTACCAGCTTTTGAAATATTTCTCGCTCCTCCGGCTTCATCTCCCGAAGTGGACTGGCAATATCTTTATACGCACCGCTTGTGATCGTATTTTCCTTGTAACCAAGCCACTCGGCTGCTTTCTCATAATTGGCTATGGAGAAAATAACGCCCAAGCTGCCAGTTAAGGTTGCAGGATTGGCAAATATATAGTCAGCCGGGGCCGATATATAATAGCCACCTGATGCAGCCATCGAGCCCATACTCACAATAACCGGCTTTCCGCTTTCCTTCAGCTCCACAATTTTGGAGTGGATGTCGTCTGAAGACACTACCTCTCCGCCCGGACTGTTTACCCGTATCACAACAGCTTTTACATCCTTATCCTTGCGTGCCTGATCCAGCTGGGTAATGTAGCTGCCTGCACTTAAACCGCTTGAAAAGCTCCCGCTTTTTTCAGTTATAGCACCCTCTACAAAGAGCTGAACTACTTTATCTTTGCCTTTACCTTGAACCGTTTCTTCATTCCACTTTTGCTTGCCTCCCATTACATTCCCACCCACTAAAGAGTCAGACTTTGTAATAAGAATTACGACCAAACTTACAAATAATACGCCTACAATTAACCAGGCCCATCCCTTTCGTCCCATTGTTGTTTTCCCCCCATTGAAATGAGCTGTATTTTTTCGAAAAAAAATTATAGCTATAAGTTCCTTATATCTTTTTTTTCATCCATTCAACTAATCCAAAATTATATTCACCATGAATTCGACTGACCTCTTCATAACC
Organism: Paenibacillus radicis (ex Xue et al. 2023); assembly: GCF_024722015.1. Lineage (GTDB taxonomy): Bacteria > Bacillota > Bacilli > Paenibacillales > NBRC-103111 > Paenibacillus_S. The sequence continues at coordinate 364,629 of NZ_JANQBD010000001.1, forward strand.
AATTAGTTTTCCATCATTAATCAGCATCACTCTATCTAATAAGGATTCAATTTCATCTACCTCATGAGTAGTCATCACCAACGTCTGTTTCTGTGGATCGATTAATGCTATCACGCTGCGGATAATATCCTCTCTTACCAAAGGGTCGAGACCCGACAACGGCTCATCCATTACTATTAAAGGCACCTGTCGAGCCAGGACCAATGCTAATTTCAAGCGGGCGCGCTGTCCTTTTGATAATTGAGAGGCTTTCTGCTCTACGTCCAATCGAAAGGCTTGAATCACCTCCAACGCCTTAGCCCTATCAAAATCTTCAAATATCTCATCGTAAAATTGCAGTGCTTTTTTCACCGTATGAAAGGGATAATACACATCAGCCTCCGGCAAAAAGGCAACCTCTCTTGAGCTCAGCCGCTCCGGGGCCCTGCCATTCAACAGCACACGCCCCGCACTCGGTCTTTGCAGCCCGGCCATTAATTTCAGAACAGTGGATTTACCGCTGCCATTTCTGCCTATAATCCCGATTATTTCACCTCTGGGAATCGTAAAGCTCACCTTATCTATAGCTAATTTATCGAAGAACCTTTTCTCCACTTGATCGAAAATGATAATAGGCTCCGACTTGATTGCTTCAATGCCCATCTAATCTCCTCCTGCACTTAGTCAGTCTGCTTGCTTTTACTTTCCAAGAATGCTTTTACCCCGGCAATAATTTCCTCTTCGGAATAGCCTAATTCCCGCATCTCGTCTGCAAAACGAGTAATTTGCTCTTCCTTTAGCTGCTCTCTCATTAAAGCCAGCCTTGAGCTGTCTTCTGTCACGTAAATACCTTGTCCCCTTCGACTTTCAACTATTTTCATCCGCTCTAACTCCATATTCACTCGTTGTACGGTATTTGGATTCACTCCATATATGACCGCCAGATCACGTACAGAGGGTAGTTTTTCACCAGGCTGTACCTCCCGTCGAACAATTTGTCGGCATATACGCTGCACCAGTTGTAAATAAATCGGTTGTGTGTTCGAAAATTGTTCAACCATAGCCTACACCTCCACTTTGCGATCCAACAGCCATGCCGATAAGTACAAGAACACTGCCATATTCAACCATATCCACAGCTGTTCTCCACTGGATTTAAATAAGCTTCCTGCCCCATCCACAGCCGGATCGCCCCAGAAGAACAAATAACGGTATACGGCAGTTTGCTCAAAGAAAAACTCCAAGGTGGATACCGCTATAAACAATAGTACGGCTAGCGGCCAGTTCCAACGCCCAAATCGGTTTCTTAATGCAGCAGCAGTAAGATACAGCAGTACAAGCGATATCGCCATCGCAAAAGCAATAGATATAAATTCCACAACAAGAGTAAGATTGGATCCATTAATTACGATCAATATTTTCTGAGCTTCAACATTAATTTCAATTCGATTCTCTTCCCCGCTTAACCATTCCACTCCCGTTTTTTCAACAGCTTGAACCCATAAGAAAAAAGCGGTTGAAACCAATAAACCGGAGACGAATTCTACAAACGCAGCCGCATACTTCGCCGCTAGCAGCTTCCAGCCTGGCAAAGGCAATTGCAGCCAAAAGGGATCCAGCTTACGTTCCTTGCGCAAACTTATCAGCATATACGCGGCCGGAGCAAAGAAATGCAGATACATAATAAACAGCCAGAAATTACTAAAAAAGCCGGATTGAAAGCGATAGGATAAAAAGACGGATAAGCCGCCCAAAATTAATACAATGCATAAATAAATCCATATAGGCCCTGACCACCTCGTACCGAAGGCCAATTCCTTCTTGAACAAGCTCCACCAAACCTTCAAATGCTATGCCTCCTAAAAATAGAAAACTAGTGTACTACCACAATAGTACACTCATTCAAAACATGTGTCAATATATTCCGGTAAAGTGCGCTTTTGCTAAAAGACGCCTAAAATGCCGTAGATTTTGTGCGATCGTCAGAATGGTTCCACTCCGCTGAAAATCTAATTTTAAAGCAAAAAAACCTGAGATTTAACCGGAATACCGGTGAAATCTCAGGTTATATTTACTCAATTCTTATAATTCGTCTTCATCGTCATCGTCGTCAAACCGGTCATCGCGGCTTGCTTCGCTCTTGTCATTCTTAGCCGCCAGATAGGCTTCTGTGTCCCTATCACGCTGCCGCGACTTCTCCTTAAGCCGTTCAATTGCCGGGAGAATAAGAATGTCTATTTCTTTTTGCACCGTATAAACCAGATCATAGCGGGTTTGAGACTCTAGGAAGTGACCTACGTCTATAAGGGCATTGTAACGATCCAGCTCATCCCGCGTCAATAATCCGCGTACCTGTACGCTGCAGTGCCGCATTACTAGAAACGGCCTTTCTTAAGAACTAACGGAATGCCGCCAATGATGTACAGATAGCGAACGTCAATGACTTTTTTCATTACAGCCGCGAGGCCGCCTTTGATTTTACGTGAGCCGACAATACCGATAGCTTCACCGCGTCCAAGGGATGCTACGGTTCCTTTGCTTGTGAATACAAAATCCTTCAATTGCTCGCCACGTATGGAAGCAACCAGGTTGTGTGCACAGACATCAGCTTGCTGCATCGAGATTTGTGCAGTAGGCGGGTAAGGACGGCCTTCAGGATTCATCACGATCGAGCAATCGCCCAGGATGTAAATGTTATCATGGCCAGGTGCGCGAAGCTGCTCGTCAACCTTGATCCGGCCGCGCATCGTTTCGAACCCTGCTTCATCCAGCATATGATTACCGCGAACGCCGCCGGTCCACACTACTGTAGCAGACTTAATTTCTTCACCCGTAGCCAATGAAACGCCATCCGGTGTACATTCTTTAATAGCTGTTGCTATTTTAAAGGTAACTCCTTTATTCTTCAAAACATTCATTGCATACTCTACCAATTCGGGATCAAAGCCCGGCAAGGCAGTTGGCGCTGCTTCAACATTGTATATTTTAACAAGGGAAGGATCCACATCGAATTCTTTACATAATTGAGGAATACGATCAGCCAGCTCGCCTACAAATTCGATTCCTGTAAAGCCTGCTCCGCCGACCACAAAAGTCAAATAGTCCAAACGGTTGGGCTCGCGCTTAAATCTTGCAAATTGATATTCTATATGCTCGCGAATAAAGCGTACGCTGTTAATGCTGCGGATGCTAAGCGCGTTCTCCTTCAATCCCGGAATACCAAAGGTTTCTGGCTCTCCGCCAAGTCCTACGACCAAATAATCATAAGACAATGTGCCTTCTTCCAAAATAACCTTTTTCTCTTGTGGACGAATTTGTACTACTGTCGATTTCACAAAGTCGATTTTGAATTCATCAATGAGCTTAAGGATGTTAACGCGTGCATTCTCCGGATTGTCTGTGCCTGCCGCAGGCATATGCAGATGTGTAGTGATGTAGTGATAATCATGTTTGTTAACAAGAGTTACATCTGCCTCGTTGTAATTCAATTCCTTTTGCAAACGAATAGCCGTTACAATGCCACCGTATCCTGCTCCCAAAATGACTATTCTTGGTATTCGACTCATGGTTTAATCCCTTCCATCCCGTTATATTCTGTATTTAATGGCCATAATTCGATTGTGAAATTTTACACATACTACGCCGAGAAATATTTTTCAATACTAGTTTAAACAGTATGAATTGAAAATATAAGCGTTAAAATGCGAGTTAAGCCATCAGTTTTAACCAGTTCCTCAAGACATAATATAATGTAACATGACAAATAGCAAGTATTATTTTGGTTAAAAATCACAGAAAAAACCGAGACTAGCCCGTATATATACAGGAATACTTCCGATTGCTGAATATTCCCATAATAGTTAATAAAACTCATGATTATGTAATCAATACTAACATGTAAATGAAAATCGTTATTATTTTCTTTCCAAATTTATATGTTTATAATATAATTCGATTGTTATTAAGTCTCGGAGGTGTGTTAAGAAAAATGCAAAATGAAATTGTAGACATTATTATTGTGGGCGGAGGCCCTGCAGGTATGTTTGCCGCTTTTTACGGTGGTATGCGTCAAGCATCCGTAAAAATTATTGAAAGTATGCCACAATTAGGCGGACAGCTGGCCGCATTGTATCCGGAGAAGTACATTTACGATGTTGCCGGCTTTCCGAAGGTTACTGCTCAAGAACTGGTTAACAACCTCGATAAGCAGATGAAGCATTTCCCTATCGACATCCGCTTGGAGGAAAAAGTGCTTCAGGTTATTAAAAAAGACGAGCGCTTATTTGAAGTAGTAACGGATAAAGGAGTTCATCAATCCAAGGCCGTTATTATTACAGGTGGAGTAGGTGCATTCGAGCCTAGACGTCTGGAGCTTCCTGAGGCAGCCAAGTTCGAGAAAAAGAATCTGCATTATTTTGTCAGCGACCTGAATCGTTTCAAGGGACAGAAGGTGCTGATCAGCGGCGGCGGCGATTCAGCGGTTGATTGGGCTTTAATGCTTGAACCGATTGCAGAGAAAGTTACTCTGATTCACCGCAGAGATAAGTTCCGTGCTCACGAGCATAGTGTAGAAAACCTGATGAATTCCAAAGTAGATGTACAGACCCCAAAAGAAATCACAGCTTTGCACGGAGACGAATTCATCACTAAAGCTACATTAGCTGACATCAAATCCGGAGAATCCTATGATCTTGATGTCGACGCGGTTATCGTTAATTTCGGATTCATTTCATCGCTTGGACCTATTGCAGAGTGGGGCTTCGAAATTGACAATGGTTCAATTATTGTAGATTCGCGTATGGAAACAAGCATTCCAGGAATTTTTGCCGCTGGCGATATCACTACATATCCAGGGAAGCTTAAGCTAATTGCTGTAGGCTTTGGAGAAGCGCCGACGGCAATCAACAATGCCAAAGTATACATCGATCCTACGGCTAAATTATCCCCAGGTCACAGCAGCAATATGAAAATGTAATTTGTACGTACAGCAGTTCAACATAAATAAAAGGGTTCCGTCATGTAAACTACCATCGGCGGAAACCCTTTTATTGTTTCTATAGCTTTACATCTGAGAAAACAAAAAGAAGGCAGGTCAGCTGACCTGCGCTTCGTTGTTACGGTAATATTCCAAATTCAGCTTACGACGTCTGATTTCTTCGAGCAGCAATTCGATAAACTCGGCTTCCAGCTTCAAATTCAACGCCTTAAAGTATGAATCAATTAAAATTTCGTTACTCATTAGTCTCATTTAAGATCACCTAACTTCTTTAAGGTAAAATTATATTAACATGTATATATATTTAGAACAAGCGTTCTGTTATCCACATCATTTTGTGCATAACCTGTGTGTATTATGTTAATAAGCGTGAAACCCTTCACTGTTGCGCAGTGGATAATGTGGACAAGGTTATGCACAACCTAATTCAAGAGAGTGCCAGGCTAAAAATAATTTTTTCAATATGAAAAGCTTCCGATTCTATGCCCTTTTGAGGAAGATACTTTTGTGTTCCTCTAAACAACCCAACAGTACTGCATCCACAGAAGTTAAGGCAATAACGGAAGCGCTTGTTCCTTTATCACCTGGAAAGCCCAAAAAACAGAGGAATAACGGAACCGCTAGTTCCGTTACTCCTCTGTTTTTTTGCATAATGTTCCTATTTGCCCAACATAACGGAATTCCCACTTCCGCTATTGCCTTAAATTAGAGCTGGATGATGTAATAACGGAACTCTCAGTTCCTTACCAATCCTCCATGGATCGTTGCAGCACAGTTTCGCCGCTAGCTACATATAAATCACCTTTGATCATGGAGTGCGTTGTAAATAGCTCAAGTTTTAGTGCAACTCTAATCCAGGTAAGTCAGTTTGCTCGCTCATTCTTCATTCCTTTGAAGAGCTTCTGATCTAAGCCCTTTCGATGATGCTGCATTTGTGTCTTAAAGTTAGTCAACAAAAAAACGCAAGCCATAAAGGCTTACGTTCTTCAATATATGTATGGGTTTACAAAGAAGTTGTCTTGTTCTGATTAACGTTTTGTTCTTTGGCTTCACCGACATTTTTCAATACGTTAATGGTGAATAGAACTACAGCAATAGCGGTCAAAGACCCTCCCACTGCAACTACAGGCTCCACTGCCTGAACTCCACTGACCAGGAACACAAGTCCGATCATCATAATCGGCAAGCCGATATTATGCAGCCAGAAGTGAATTTTCCCTAACATGGAACAGGCCGCCTTAGGAAATACATGGTACACAAACCCAGCTAATGCTAGTGAGACCCAGCCGACCAAATTGAGATGGGCATGCACAGAAGCAAATTGAAACTGGTGTGTGATGGACATGAACATTCCAAAAAACACACCTACAACAAAGTAAATCGAAGCAATTTTGATTAACTTTGCGCCCATAAGACAACTCCTCTTCCTGTATTTGACAAAATGATTATAACAAATCCCCTCCTAAAAACAAGATAATCAACTAAATTTTACATAATATTTTTATGCTTCATAACTTTGTTTTGGAACCTCCTGTTGCTTGCCGATTAGTGCTCACAAATAAAAACGAAAGAGAGCTGATTAGCTGCCCCCTTGATTATATATTAGTATGTCTAGCATTATTTACCAGAGAAAACACTATGATTTTACCTCACCAGCAACTTTCAGATATTCTTAATTTGCTTTAAAAAACTCAAAAGAAATCACTTGATGTAAAAATATCTTTCCTGTTACTCCCTGTAATAATGGTTCTTCAGTTGTCCAATATTCTGATTGACTTAATAAGTCTATGTCAAAAATACGCTTCCAGCTTTCTTCCATTGATAGCTTAAAGACACCTTGATCAATCTGGTCATCTTCCTCGTCAGTTAAGCAACAATAAAAATTACTTAAAACACAGTGCCAGGCATTAAAATCGCTGATTAATACCCTATGGTCTGGTACAGAAAGAGTTAGGCAAACAGCTTCAGTTCCTTTTTCTAAAAGCGCTTCTTCACTTAAGTCAGGTTTTTCTAACCAAAGCCATAAAGGATAAGTTCCATCATGTTCGATTAGTTCATTCATTTGGTCTATTAGCCATCTATAAGGAGTTTTAAACTCATCCCAAACAAATTTTTCATTTCCAATAAAATAACCGTTAATTTGGGCTTCTCTCCATGCTTCATATGTCTGAATGGAATAATAAACACCCAAAAACCAACACCACCAATTTCAATTTGTAATTAAATCTTGTCTTTTATTTCATCTGTTGCTTCCTTTTATTGCTTTATAACTTTCGTTTGTCCAAGGAAAAACTCTTAAGGTTACAACATCAAAGTTATACTCATGTAGTAGCTGGATAGATTCGAAAGTGAAGCTATAGCCTATAGCAAGTTTAATTTAGTCAGTATCCGTTATACAAATCAGCAATGTATCTTGCTGCCACAAAATTAACGCTCTACTTGACATTAAAATTGCTCTTTCATTTATTATCAATTAATTGTTTGTAATGTTTAATACTTAAATCTGGTAATTGAAATATTCCATTTGCTATACTTCTTTTGATATCATCCGCCACTTCCCAAGCTAGATTAAAATCGAATTGAGTAATCTCGCCTGTCTCTAAAGCATTTTGTAATTCCTCGCTATCCAAAATGAAAACTTTACCAGATGGAAGAAGCACGATATCCAAATATAAATCATCATACCAAGGGATACCTTGCTCATTTAAGCCATATTGCTTAACTACATCAATATACCACTGGATTACTTGGTTATTTTCATTAAATACTGTTGTAAGTGCATAATGCATGTTAGTTGGGAAATGTTGTGTCCAACAGTAACCAACATCGAAAATAAAAAATTCTTCATCATGGTATTTAACCCACCAAGGTTTAGTAACTTCCTTAATTTTTATTATTGTAATATGACCATCAAAATCAGTGTCTTTTTTATTTGCAACCAAAAATTCTGCTCCTGATGTAATCCAATCCTCACGACTAGACATTTTCCTTTTCAACTACACTACTCCCTAAATCATCATTGTTGTATAAAATCGTGCTTTCATTTAGGTATCGCTTAAAAGACTCTCAATTTCATGAATGATAACTGCTTTATACCTTTATTCAAAACTGAACTCCTTTGGCAATTTTGCATGAACTGAATTAATCAATTCTTTTTCCTATTTATCCCTATTCTACCATTTGGCATATTGCTATAGTTGATAATTTATCGCTCAAAATTGAGTTTAGATGCGCTAGTCAGGAGCTCACAGGGAGTCAGGGGGAAAAGTTAAATTTTCATTTGTTCTATTGTCGCTTTGTTCCAGACTCCAATGGGAGTAAGAAGTCTGTTGGACTGCCCATAGGAACTCTACCTTCTTTCTAGTTCAACATAAAAAAACCTCCCAAATCATGTGTATTAGCATTCATACACAAGCTTGGAAGGTTTTAATCTGCAACCCAGAAATAGCATTTCTAGGGTTGTTTACAACCTATATTAAGCCTCAACTTTATCGTCGCATTTCTCAGGCGTGCCCTCTTCGTCCTTCACTTTGAAGGAGGAACCACAGCCGCAGGAAGCAACTGCGTTAGGATTATTTATGGTGAAGCCCCCGCCCATACCGGATTCTTTAAAATCGATCTCGATACCGTACAAATATTTGGAGCTTTCTTGATCGACCACTACTTTTAGCCCGTTTAATTCAAAAGCTTTATCATCAGAATTCTCTTGGTCATCAAAGCCCATACCATATGAGAAACCGCTGCAGCCTCCTGATTTAACACCCAAACGAAGGAATAAATCCGGTGTTTCCTCGCTCGCCAACATTTCTTTAATTTTATCGCTTGCTGTTTCACTAATAGTAATCATAAAAATACAACCTCCTTAACGGTAGTGGAGTGGCATGATAAAGCTCAATATATCACTAGAGCGCAATAATGGAGCGCAGGTTCAACTTATGAAAGCCGAATTCCCCTACCCCAACTAGAAGCTTTCTTTTTCTTACATATTGCCTCTCTTCTATAAGTATACTCCTAATAAGCACAGTCCTCAAGGACTTCTATCCAGTTGCCACGCCTGTCTCAAGATTGCAAATGGTTAATCTCCATTTTGTCGAACTACGTAGTTGCCCCGTCCGATAAGGAGGTCTATAATAGATAGTATTGTTTTATTTTATTTGTTTTAATAAGGAGACTTTATATATGAATATAATGGTACACTCCTCCCGGTTCGACGATATCAAGCATAAGGTCATTCATAGTAAAAGCATGGCTTTGTTATTCATTTTGGAGGTGGGTTTATGAGCATCGTTATCAGTAATCCGGATCAAAGGATGGCAGAAATTGCCGAGAAAGTGAAGCATAGGCAACGTTTATCGCTGGAAGATGGCGTATTTTTGTATCAATCCGATGACTTGCTTACAATTGGGCAGCTGGCAAATGAAGTTAATCTTAGAATGAACGGTAAACGAGTTTATTTCATCGATAATATGAGCCTTTATTTTACCAATGTATGTGAAGCTCACTGTGCATTCTGTCATTTCCGCAAGGATGAAGGCGAAGAAGGCTCCTACACGCTTTCGCCTGAGCAAATGTTTGAATTTATTGATGAGCATTATCACCCCGGTATGCGCGAATTCCATATAGCACAAGGACATAATCCGAATGTTCCATTTGAATATTATGTAAATTCGATCCGCGCATTGAAGGAGCGTTATCCAGATGTTACCATCAAGGCCCATACGGCGGCTGAAATCGAGTTTTATTCCCGCCTCAGTGGGTTAAGCTATAAAGAAGTGCTGCAGACTCTTATGGACGCCGGTTTAAGCACGTTGACTGGCGGCGGTGCGGAAATCTTGTCTGAGCGCTACAGGAAGAAAATGGGCGTTGGTAAAGCAACAACCGACCAATGGCTGGAAGTACAGCGGGTTGCTCATGGCCTTGGTCTCAAGACTCATGCGACTATGCTTTATGGTTCAATCGAGACGCTGGAGGAACGTATTCAGCACATGATTTACTTGCGTGAAGTGCAGGATGAGACCAACGGCTTCATGGTGTTCATTCCTAACTCCGTACAACCGGCAAGCGTAAGTGCGGGCCTCAAGCGCCGCGTCGCCGCATTCGATGATCTGAAAACAATCGCAATCAGCCGCCTCATGGTTGATAATATTCAACATATCAAGGCATACTTCATCAACCTTGGTACACAGCTAACACAAATAGCTTTAACTTTTGGCGCTTCTGATGTGCACGGTACGATTGTAAAGGAAAGAATCAGTCATGCCGCTGGCGCCTTATCCCCGGATAGCTTGACCCGCGATGAGCTAGTATGGCTTGTTAAGGGAGCCGGCCGTATTCCAGTTGAACGTGATACATTTTATAATGAAATAAAAGTATATTAAACTAAATTGGCAGAATATATCTCAAGGCAGTTCTGCTGATATTTTTTCAGGGATGCTTGCCGTCCCCATATAGAAAGGGCTCATCACCATGAAGAAATTAGTTATATTAGGCGGCGGCTACGGCGGACTAACAATAGCCAACGAGCTATTAGAAAAAGATTTACCCTCAGATACCGTACTTGTACTTATCGACCGCATGCCCTATCAGGGATTGAAAACTGAATATTACGCTTTAGCGTCCGGTACTGTAGCAGATAAAGAAATTCGCGTTCAATTCCCTGTAGACCCGCGCCTAATCCTTAAATATGGAGAAGTGACGGCGGTTGATCCGGTTAACAAATTAGTATTGTTTGAAAATGACGACCCTCTTTCATATGATTGGCTGGTCATCGGGCTCGGGTGTGTGGATAAGTACCATCAAATTGTCGGGGCTGAGCAATATTCGCAAAGTATCCAAACCTTGTCCGCGACACGCAAAACTTTTCAAACGGTCAATGATACGATTCCTTATGGGCAAGTTTCGATTATTGGCGGCGGCTTAAGCGGTGTTGAGATGGCAGCGGAGCTTAGAGAAAGCCGTCCCGATATGAATATACGGATTATAGACCGCGGCCCCAGTGTGTTATCAGCTTTCCCGCCCAAGCTTCAATCTTATGTTCGCGAATGGATGATGGAGCATGATATTGAGCTCAGATCACATATCAACCTTTCTCGGATCGAAGGCGGGCTGCTCTATAACGATCAGGAAATCATTCACACGGATGTGACGATTTGGACGGCAGGAATTCAGCCAAGCCCGATCATACAGCAGCTTCAGCTGCCCAAGGACAATCAGGGACGGATAATAATAAACAAATTCCATCAAATTAGCGAGCATCCGGATGTTTTCGTTGTAGGAGACTGCGCCTCCCTTCCTTTCTCTCCAAGCGCCCAGGCTGCGGAAGGCCAAGGCAAGCAGATTGCAGAGGTAATGAAGGCTATTTGGAAAAATGAAACCCCTCGGCTAGGAAAAATCAAGCTCAAAGGGGTTTTGGGTTCGCTAGGTAAAAAATCGGGCTTTGGACTGATGGGCAAACGGACGATTATGACAGGTAAAATTGCGCGGACTTTAAAGAGCGGTGTTCTGTGGTTGTCCAAGCACCATTTCGGTTAAATCTATTCTCCAAGGAGATCGAACATAGCTTCGATCTCTTTTAATTTATGGTCGATCCTCTGCTGCAGTTCATCCACATTGGCCGCCACAACGATTTCACCATTAACCAAGGCATAGGGGAACATATAACATTCTCCGCAATTGCCAAGACAGCCGTATTCAATCACATCATAATCGAGATTAGCTTCCAATTGTTTCATTAATTTATCTGTTCCATGATGCATATTATTCGTACAAAATTCTATGATAGGTCTCATAAGTAATCATCCGCCTTGTAAACCATTTTATTTTTGCGCTTATTGTAATATAATAAGTTATAGAAAGGAGTTGAAGCAAATGAGTGAACAAACACAAAGCACCATGTACGATGAGGTACTGGAGGTTTTAGATAAGCTTCGCCCGTTTTTGCAGCGCGATGGCGGTGACGTAGAGCTTGTTGATGTGGAGGATGGTATCATCAAACTGAAGCTGGTAGGTGCCTGCGGCAGCTGCCCAAGCTCAACGATCACATTGAAGGCCGGTATTGAACGCGCATTGCTTGAAGAAGTTGAAGGCGTTCAAGAGGTTGTACAAGTGTTCTAATTGATGTCTTTCTTAAGGCACAACAACTAGAATATTAGCACGCATTCCTTTTAAGTTGAGTACGTGTGATATATTCAACAAATTAAAGACCCTTAGTCCGTAAGCTGCTGGCGTTCGCGCCGCTGCTTATGGCTAGAGGGTCTTTTTTCAGTTTGGCTTACTTCTGCTGGGATAAACCGATAATCGCTCTGATTGGATCCAATCCACCCGATACATCCATGATATTGCCTGTAATGAAATCAGAGCGTTCCTCACAGAGGAAAGTGATAACTCTGGCAATATCCTCACCGGCTCCTGGTCGTCCGCGCGGAGATTCAGGATCGAGCTCCTGCTCTACCTCGGCAATCATTTTCTCTTTGTTCAAACCACGAATATCCCCAGGACAGATCATATTAACTGTAATACCGTAAGGTGCCTCTTCCACCGCTAATGTTTTGGTAAACGAGACTAGTCCGACTTTTGCCGCTGCGTAAACTGCGCGATGCGGCCATCCTCGCGCTTCCGCAGCGTGTCCAAAGCCAAAATGGATGATTCTCCCCCACTTCTTATTACGCATCATAGGCAGTACCAAATGATCCAACTGCATTACACCTAACAAGTTGCCATGCATTAAATAATTAATATCTTCCTGCGAGTACTCGCTAAACAGCTTTCGTTCGCGGACAAACGGCCCTGCATTATTAATTAAAATATCGATGCCACCGAATTCCGCAACAGCCGACTTCACAAGCCGGTTCATCTCCATCGGGTTTGCCACATCGCCCTGAATAGCCATGCAGCGGCGTCCCTGTGCTTGGATGCGCTCACATAACAGGTTGGCTTCCTTTTGACTTTGCACGTAATTAAGAATAATATCGCAACCTGATTCGGCGAGCAGAAGCGCAGTCATTTTGCCCAATCCCTTGGCGCTTCCTGTTATGAGTGCAACTTTTGGTTGTTCGGTCACGCTCGCCCCTCCTAAGAACTTTCCGTATGGAAAGCTAACTTCGTAAGCAATTGCTAAACTTTCCACATGAAAGCTTGCACCGCTTTGCTACTCTAAAGTATAGAGGAACCGCGCCATGGATTCAACCCGTCTGAACGTCACCTGCAGAAATGACTCCCAGGAAGCACTCAGTTCGAAGGTGAATACTGACCGGATGATTCGGATAAGGTCCGGATATACGTAAATACTTTCTCGCTGGCCATGAATGTCATATTACAGCCAATTTCAAGGTCCTTGAGATGCTCTTGTATGTTTTCCGTTCTCTTGCGTTGATCTAATGATTGCTTCGATTCTGCAGCCTGCAGCAGGTCGTCAAGAAGGTCTGCATTAATCGTATGAATTTCCATGTTCCGTTCATTGCGAAGACGCTCTACAGGCACTTTGTAGGCTATCTTCAAGTCATACAGCTGCTCTTCCAGCTTAGTGTACAAGTGATTGGTATGCATATTACGAAGAACTGTGAAATAGGAATAGCGCCCTTTAATTTCCTCGGTCTTTAGACGGAATCGCTCGTTCATGAAATGCCCAAGCTTATCCAGTATAGCGAATAAACGAATGATTGCATTTTTATAAAAATAGAGATGTTTATGATAGTCATCAAGCTCGTTCTCTGACATTTCGTCAATATATGTCTTCGTCACCTTGCTGCCGTAGCTTACCGCGGCGAATTGGCTTTGCTCCAGCTCGTCCAGCGCACGAAGAAACCCTCGGCCCCATATAATATAACGCCGTTCCTGAAGGTTGCGCTCCTCGGCTGGCACCGACTCCAGCAAATGCAAATAACTGGTTATCGCTTGATTGACAGCCGCTAACAATCCCTCATCTTTCCGGCGTGGTTGTCCGAACATGCTTCTTAGCATCTTATATGCTCACTTCCTTCCGCTAATAAATGCTTATGCTTATCGACTAAGTATACACCCGCAGAATCGGGATGATACCTGAATCCATGAGACCATTAAATGCCAATGGGCACCAAAAAGTACCCTTTTACCTGCAACCTTCGACACTCATAACCCATAATTAGAACAGAAGGCTTACGCAGCTATCTCGCTCCGTAAGCCTGTCTGCTGCCCATTCCCGCTTGCAGGGCAAGTACACATAAATAGCATAAAATACCGAACAAACAAGCAATGAGAACCGCATGGATAAGGCTGGCTATTAAGTACCAATCGTATCCAAGGGACAACGTTACAAATGCGCCGCTAAATATTTGAAGCACAACCAGAATGAGTGACCATTTTGCAGCTTGGTACGCATTATCCTGCTTCGCATTCTGCGACCTTATTGCTAAAAACAGCCACATAATAATCAGAAACAAAATAATCGCACCTACGCGATGGGCAAATACGATCCGGGTTGCCCCTATCATCTCGGGTATTACTTGTCCGTTGCATAACGGCCAGCCGATACATCCTCCCGATGCTTGCGTATGTCTTACAAAGGCTCCAAGGTAAACAACCGCATAGCTGTAAATCAAGGTCAAAGCTATTCCCCAACGAACCCCGATGGACAAGGTTGAAGGCGGTCCGGATAAGGAACTTCCGAATCGGGTAAAGACTAATGCGAGCAGCAATGTAAAAGCAAATGCCATCAATGAGAAGCCGAAGTGAAGCGCCAATACAGCTGACGATTGCGGCCATACGACTGCCATAGCCCCAAGAATAGCCTGCAATACGGTAAAAAGCATCGCACCTGATACAAACCATTTGGCTTCTTTATTTCTACTGTAAAAAAAGACCAACAAAGTCGTGATCAATAAGATGATTCCTACGACGCCGACCACAAACCGGTGGCTGTATTCAATAATAGATTCGATTGTATAGGCCGGAACGAATTTACCGTTACATAATGGCCAATCGTCCCCGCAACCGCGGCCTGATTCTGTCTTAGTGACAAGCGCGCCCATTACAAGAATTAAAAACATGCCGTACATGCTGGCGAACGAAAACCGCTTCAGCCATTTTTGAAGACTCATGAACTGGTTTCACCTACTTTTTTCTGAATTCGACATATTATGCTAATTAAGTCGAATCGTTCATGTATCATTATAGCGATAATCCAAGAGCAAATCCATGCGGAAATGTTACAAAGCATTGAAAGAAAAAAAGCTGATTCACTTCAGAGGGACATGGAATTAACCAATCCCCGAAGCATCAGCTTTTTTCGCCTGTATTATTGAGGATATGTCTTACTTCTTCAATGCATCGGCAACTTCCAAAGCGCGATCAAGAAACTGTTCAATTTCGTCTCTGGTTTTGCGCAGCTTGCTGACGAATCGAACTAGCTCCTCGCCTTCACGAAAAGCAATAAAGCTCGGAATTCCCAGAATGTTCAGCTTCTCGCATAGATCCGGCACCTCATCCCGGTCAAGCTGAATAAAGTCCAACCGATCTTTATATGCTTCCACTACAGCAGGCATAAAAGGATCTATGAAATGGCAATCTTTACACCATGTTGTTTTGAAAACAGCAATTGTAGGCTTGCTTCCCGCAATTTTTTGTTCAAATACTTGCTCGTTATTAACTTGCTCCATTGTATTGCACCGCCTTTAGTCAATTTGTTTGGGCAACTTACTGCCCTCTCACTGCTTACAACCACTTATAGCACGATGTTTATCCCCTGTCAACGAACGTTTTATTAATTAACACCTTATTCCATTTTACATTTATTACTAAAAGTGATATCATTTAAATATCAAAACGATATACTATACAAAAAGGAGTGTTCAGTATGAAAGAACAAAAAGCTTGGTCCTTTAACGGCTTCCTTGGTTTGTTGTTAATCTTGGTTGTAATAGCTCTCTCTGCTTTCTTACTTGTCAAAGAGATGGTATTCCTAGGCATTATTCTTCTCATTATTGGAGTAGTCCTGGCAACAGGAATTACAGTCGCACAACCGAATCAAGCTATAGTTGTTAATTTCTTTGGAAGCTATATCGGTACAATAAGAGAAAGCGGCCTTTGGCTGGTCATTCCCTTCTCCATTCGCAAATCCGTTTCCTTAAGGGTTCGCAACTTCAACAGCGTCAAGCTTAAAGTTAATGACATAGAAGGCAATCCGATTGAAATTGCCGCAGTTGTTGTATTCCGCGTAGTTGATTCGGCCAAAGCGATGTTCGATGTAGATAAGTATGAACAGTTCGTTGAAATTCAAAGCGAAACGGCACTTCGTCATGTTGCTAACAAGTACCCTTATGATGTGTTTGAAGGGGAAGGATATTCATTACGCAGCAATTCCGAGGAAATTGCGCTTGAGCTGAGCCGCGAGCTGCAGGAGAGATTATCTGTAGCCGGTGTTGAGGTTATGGAAGCAAGATTAACTCACCTGGCTTATTCAACTGAAATTGCCAGTGCCATGCTTCAGCGTCAACAGGCTGCGGCCATTATCTCCGCGCGTTCCAAAATTGTTGAAGGCGCCGTGGGAATGGTTCAGCTGGCCATCGCCCAAATCGAGCAGGACGGCATCGTAGTTCTCGACGAGGAGCGCAAGGCCGCTATGATCAACAACTTGATGGTTGCCATCGTCTCTGATCGTTCCGCCAGCCCTGTTATCAACACAGGCAGTCTTTATTAAGCTGAGCCCTCATGGCAGCCAAGAAAAACTTTGCTCTGCGGTTGGACCCGAAGCTATACGAAGCGCTGGAACGATGGGCTGATGATGAGTTTCGCAGTGTCAACGGACATATCGAATTTCTGCTGCGTGAAGCGGCATCTCGTGCAGGTCGACTGCCCGGCCCACGTCCTCCCGGTATTGCAGAAATAGAAAGCCGGGATAAGTTAAAGGAATAGCTCGGGTAAACCTCTCAGAACCTCCAACCGCATCTTCATAAGAAAAAAGCCTGATCCGGCGGAATCAGGCTTTTTCTTATGAAGATGTCTCCAAAATATTTCTATTTACATGTAATGAATTCCATTTTTCAGGGCAGACTAATCACGTGTGATAGTTACCATCTGCAGTTCCTGATCCCAATTAACTTTGGCACCCATGCTCTCGGCAATGAAACGAATCGGCACATAAGTGGAGCCGTTAGTAAGCTCGGATTCCTTCTCAAGCATTTTGATCATTCCATTCACGGTTGCTTGCTTGCTTCCGACATTCAGATTGATCACTACACCGCTCACAAGGTCGGTGATCGTTACTTTTTGTGTAGCTTGTTCCCATGCCACATCTGCATCCAGCTGTTCGACCACAAAACGAACGGGAACCATTATCGTACCATTGCTGTTGTATGGCTTGGAGGAATCTCCAACATAATCATCATGACTTTCCATAAGCATATTGATTTCTTTTTTCGTAATATTAATATCCTCTTTAAGTAAAGTGTACAGTTTGGACTTAGGGTCCACAATAGAAATGATTCTGCCTGGCTTGCCCAGCGTCGTAAGCTCTAATTGTCCCTTGGAAGTATCAATCTTGTCAGCTGCTACAGGCTTGTTTATATCCCAGACCTCACTGGTAGTATTGATCTTGATCCCTTTGACAGCGCTTGTGCTATCAGATATTGAGAAGCCCAGCTCCATATTGGATTTGCGTACCGTCTGCTCACTGTCAACGAATAAATCCATCTTCAAGTACTGCGAGTCACTTAATATCTTGCTCACATTTTCTCCGCCAGGGGAACTCATTAATTCTTGTACGGATTTATCATAATTATCAAGCATTTGTTTCAAATAAGTTTGAATGGCTGTAAAAGAAAATTCGATAGCAAGTGTCCGGTTGTTAAGGAAAGGTGCTATAGTGTCGTTAAAAGGGTTGCCCTCTTGGCTGTTTTCCTTCATCGTTTGCTTCATAATTGGAGCGTAAAGATCATAAATTTGTCCAAGCAGCTCTTTCAATCCTTTTTCATCAGCGAGCACATTCGTTAAGAACCCTTTTACAAGCTCCAGCAAGTCGCCGCCTTTAATTTCCAAATGGATGTCTTTACCCTTTAAGTTTTCATTATGAATAGTTGCTTTACCGTCATTAACGGTAATTGTTTTGGGATTTGGCGCAACGCCTACAAAATAAGACACAATAGAAGGTGCGAATTCCGTTGCTCTTTTACGTAAATCATTGAATTGCTGCTCCAGCTCCTGAGACAAACTTTCTTTAAACTGTTGCATGCCAGCCATGTTGGTTTGTATAAAAATAGGCTTTTTAGCACCTTCAATTAAGATAACATACCCATCATCACTCATGGATACTTGGAACGGAATTTGTCCCTTCTTGTATTCGAATACGCCTTTTGCTGAATAATGGGTAAGATCCTGCTGCTTGATATCCGTTAAAGTAAGATTAACTTTGCTGAACAGGTCGAGCATCTTTTGTTCGTCCGCTGTTGGTGTAACAGATGAATTTGGCGTGATCTCCACCGTGAACGATTGTGTTCCTTGCACTGATTTTACGTTGACTCCGTTTTGGAAGACCTTGTTCAGATCCAATCCGTTAACCGGCTGACAGCCTGCAAGCACAATCAGCATTACAACTAGAAAAAGAGATATCCATGTTAGTTTATTCCTGTTATTCATTGCTTACCTCCATAAATTAAAAGAATAAGTACGAGTTTGCTTCCGCATAGATATATACGTTCGGATTAGTAAAATGTTTCCTTATAGCTACATAAATTAATTACGACAGTCATTTCGATAGTCCTTTTTTCAAATAAATAAAAACCTAATCCTTTACGTTAAGGGGTTGATCCGATTAATGGGTGATGGGGGATTTCGCTGGAATGGGATGGATTTGCTGCAAAAGCTAACCGAAATTCCGCAGGAGCTTGTTCATTGGGTGAAGGGGAAAACAGCCACCTTGTTGTATGAGAGCAGTCAATTAAACTCTATGCAAGGAATTCATATCCAGCATAAGCATGTCGCGGCTCTACGGACGCTTATTAAAAATATGCACGAGCCCGCAATTGGACCTGTTAAGGGCGGTACTGTAGCTTCTGTAACTTCTCTAACTGCCTCAGATCAAGCTTTGGTTCAGCGTATCCGTGAAGACACTGCCCACCATAACCGAAATAATTTAACAAGAACATCAGCCTACTTGAACATGTTCAAGTCTCATCCAGAGCTTCATTGGGCTTTTCTAGCACATATGGTGTCACGCAATGGCGGCTGGAATATGACCGATCTCCGAGGCGAGATGCTTCCTTATTTGCTTAACGAAGCCCAAATCGGGAATGTGTTTGCTCTGCTGGAGCGTGCCAATGGCCTTATCTTTCATGATGCTTATCCTCAGCTCTTGCTCTACTCTGCCAGCAGAAGAGCAGCCTCGCCGCTCTTTTATTTACTCCCCCATCTACAGGTTTCAGTTTTTATGCGCCCAGTCTGGGAATTGTTCTGGGTACAATCGGATTCCGCGCTTCTGACTCAAGCTCTAATCGTAAATGAGCAGCACTATATAGAACAGCGGATTATTCAGCATCCCACGTATCGTGATCTGGTCCTTAACACGTTGTTTTTCAATGCCCAGTCCTTGCTTCAGCTCAATCAAGTCGTGCTTCCTTATGTAGATGGAAATAAAATGCACTTGGCCGGTCTTATCTTGGAAAATTTCAAAAATTTGTTTGAACGAATTGAAACGGGAAAAAAGCTGTATGCAATTTTATTCGGGGTTCCTGTTGTTTATGAAGGAGCAAAGCGGTTTGCCAACAGCAGGCTTCATACCGCCTCAAGAGCGGATTACTGGCCGCAGCTGTTCTCCTCTGTTCGCCAAACAGCGCCTGTCCCAAGAGGCCTGCTCAAGGAAAGACTTGACGGCTGCAGACTGAAACCCGGCGCTTCGCCACTGTATAGCCCGAAATTGGCCTATGCCTGGCATAACTATGCCGTAGACCCGCCAGAACCAGGCGATTGGTTTGAACATGACAGAGGACGCTGCTTAAGCTATCTTGCTTCAGTTCAGCCACCCTTTTCATTCGAGATGACCCATGAGCATTGCCTGGGCTTGAACAAAATCGAGCTGGCCGTGCTGGCTGGAGATATATGGAAATAAGCTTACCATACCGGTCGGAACCGCGGAGGCGTCTTACCGTCTCCTGAGGACATGACGAGGCGTCTCAAGTCCAACCGAAGCATGTCCACTCGCTCGACTCCCAGGAGGCTTGTCCAACGTTGTTCCATTTCGCTAAAGATACTTTCTGTAGCCCTTACACAAGCCCAGCCGCGCTCACTTAGAACAACGAGCTTGCCTCTCCCGTCCTGCGGAAGCGGCTGCCTTGCAACATATCCTTTTCGCTCCAAATAATCGATCATTTGGCTTGCAGCTTGTTTAGAAATGCCTAGATGCTCGGCCACTTCATTGCCTGTAGCTCCTCTTGCCGCTATGCGTTGAAAGAGAAAGCCGTGAGCTGGCCTGACATCATCGAAGTCCATCCCTGCCAACCGTTGGTGCAGCTCATCGATTACAACACTAAACGAAAGCCCAAGAAGAATTGCAAGCTCATAGCTTCCTGAAGATGATTCTGCCATTGTTAGTTACCTCCTGTATTAATAAACTTTAATTTTTAGTCAATTAAGTTGACAATTTCCCCAAACCATTATACCATAAAACATATAGTCAATTAAGTTGACTAAATTTACGAATCACTCCAGCTTGTGAGTGATCATTCAGGAGGAATTATCCATGTTAGCTGCAAAAGAGCAAATGAATGTAGAAACCGTTCGTTCCTTTATCGAACGCTTTTGGAACAAACAGGAATTGAACTGCACCAAGGAATTTCTTACAGAGGATTACCGGGATCATGCATATACCCCCAATTCGGTCGAAGGTTTAGAACAAATGGGCCGCATATTGAACAGCGCCTTTTCCCGCCAACAATCCATGATCCAGGAGATAATCGCCCAAGGGGATAAGGTAATGGTACGAATGGTTCTCCACGGCGAGCACAGCGGCACATTCCGCGGCACCGCTCCAACCGGCAATTCTGTTGAAGCAACCGTCTACCGTGAGTACCGTCTGGTTGATGGAAAAATTGCCGAGCATTGGGCCTTGTTCGACACAGCTGCACTGCTGCAGCAGATTGGCGCCCAGCTCAGCATAGACAATGCTTGTAAAATTAAACGAGACTAATTGTAAGCTGGATGAAGGGTAATCTTAATGGGAAGGTTACTACGGGAGGTGAGGTTCCTTGCAAACAGATACTTCAAAGCCTGAGCTGTTCCCTGTGCCCGTCTGGAGATGCAGAAGCAAGGATTGTAAGGCGTGGGTGCGGGAAGAACTGACTTCTTCCCCGTCTCCTGAATGCCCCTTGTGCAATGAATCGATGATCCGCAGCGTCAAGCATTTGCCCAAGCTGGTGAAAAAGCACACCGCTGTGAAAAAAAAGAAACCCGAAGACACGCTCTGGGTTCACTAGACCTTATTCTTCTTGGCTGCTTAAAGCAGCTTTTTTATGCATATCCAAATACTTACAAAATCCATTTCTCCACTGCGTAAGCAATACCGTCCTCATGCAGCGGTTTGGTAACGAATCTTGCTTTCTCCTTCAGCTCCTCGCACGCATTCCCCATCGCAATACCGGTACCTACAGATTCGATTAGCTCCAAATCGTTAAGCCCGTCGCCAAAAGCGGCAACTTCGCTCGGATCAAGGTCAAGATGGTCCAGCAGCTTCTGAAGGCCCACTGCTTTATTCATCCCATTGGGATTAATATCCACTGCCCATGGACGCCACCGATGAATGTAGTAGCTGTTTTTGTATTCTTGGAGATAGCTTGCCTCATCCTGTTCTTCACAAAAAATAATGCACTGATATATATCAGGAACCTCGTCATTATCCTGCAGCAGCACAGGCTCCATGAATCCAATCTCCTGCTGTGCCTGACGGAAGTACTCCGAGTCCTTCTTATTGGTGAACATAAGCTCAGAGCCGTATAAAATTAAGGTATGATTCAATCGTTTGGCCTCCTGAAGCCATCCGATTATCGTTTCATTGGGAAATGCGTTTCCGTAAACGGTCTTACCCTGGTGGCCAATGTGACTGCCATTGCATGTCACGGCCCAATCAATAGCAAGCTCCTTCCACAGTGATTGCATCTCATACTCACTGCGTCCTGTGCATAAGGCCAATGCGATTCCTTGCTCCTTCAATTTAAGCAATGCTGTTCGTGTGGATTCCGGCAAATAATCCCGATCCCTTAAAGTTCCATCCACATCGAATGCCGCTAACTTAATCATCCTCTGTCACCTCATTTATGTATTCTGCCTTTATTATAGCAGAGGGCATTCCATTTGTGGGACAAGGATTAACATACGGGAAACTCATGGTTATAAAGCTGTAAAAAGCCATCCAGCCCCTAAGGACTAAATGGCTTCTGCTATTACTTAATTTCTTTGCCGAGCTTTTCAACTTCGTCCCAAGCTTTTTCCGGTGTAAGCTTGCCAAACATAATCTGCTGTACAAGGTTCGTATACTCCTTCTCAAACTTGTCCCAGCCTCCTTTTAAGCCTGGACCCGGGTAGAAGGTTTGTCCGTCAACAGCAGTCTTGTTATTCAATTCAATTCCCACTTTGTCCGCTGGGGAAAATTTCGATTCCAAGCCGCTGACAATCTTTTTGGAAACAGGAACGCCGCGGGATGTCCCTAATATATCGGCTGCTTCCGGATCATTGATGAACCAGTCTATAAATCGCTTGGCTTCATCCGCGCTTTTCGTATCCGGGCTAATGCTCCAGTACATAGAAGCTTTTAACCAACCGCCGCCTTGCTTATCCTTCGGAGCCGTTACCAGAGCCAACTGTCCAGGCTTCAGCGCATCAAATCCTGTAAACTCTGCGGAATGGGAATCTCTGAGCAATATTTTATCCTGAACCAACAGGTCAAGCTTGGCATCCAGCTTTTTGTCCGACACGTTGACATCAGCAGGTGCTACAATGCCAGCCGCTCGCATTTCAGCAAATTTGTTCATCCACTCCAGCCATGTCGCTTTATCAAAATTAAATTTGCCATCCGCACGCGGCCAGCCTTTTCCTTTAGACAATTGATACGCATCATAAAAGCCATTTTCTACCGTAAAGTCTTTAATCACATATTTATCCTTGTCCAGCTTAGCCTTTGCATCCTTGGCGAATTTAAAAAATTCATCCCAAGTCCAGCCATGTTTAGGAGGAGTAATGCCCAGCTTCTCAACCGTTGCTTTGTTATAGACCATTCCAAAGGAATTATTTCCCAGAGGAATAGCAATCAGCTTGTCCTTATACTTGCCTGTGTTAAGCAGAGTCGGGTCGACATCCTTGGTATTGATCGCATTCGTTAGATCCATCAGCCGGTTTGTGCTTCCCCAATCGCTTATCCACGCTGCATCCGTCTGAATCACATCCGGCAAATTACGCGCTGCGGCCATGGTTGACATTTTGTCCAGGTATCCGTCAAAGGCTTGGTATTCCGGTTCAAACGTGACATTCGGATTTTTTTTGGTATATAAATCAAGCGCTTTCAATGTTGCGTCATGGCGTGCCTGAGACCCCCACCACATAATACGCAGCTTCACCGGCTTCTTGTCTGTTGCCGTATTCGCTGGGTTAGTGTTAGTAGAAGCCGCCGGCTGAGCTGGCTTAGCCTCCTCCTTGACGCCGCAGGCAGCCAAGGTGACAGCCAACATGGACGATAACCCGATTGCTAAAAGCTTGCGTGCAGATTCCATACGATTACCCCTTTCGGTTCTGTTCTTTTTAATAAGCTTATCGTACCAAGCAGCGAACCGATTGAGTAGAATAGAGATGCACAATTTATTTCAATTTTTTACGAATTCTGTCGGATTGGTTCCTGTATGCTTCTTAAACAAGGTTGTAAAATACGGTACATTTTTGTAGCCTACCCTTTCAGCCACCTCATAAATCATCCAACGGCCCTCCAGAATCATGCTCTTTGCTTTCTCCATTCGGACACGGGTCACATAGTTATTGAAGGTTTCACCGGTAGCCTGCCGAAAAATAGTACTTAAATAATTTCGCGATATATATACCTTTTCTGCCAATTCACTTAAGTGAAGATCCTCGGCATAATGCTCATGAATATGCTGAACCATGAAATCAACCGCCTGCTTATGCTTCAGCTTCTCGCTTTTTCCTGACAGCTTGCAAATAACGGATACCTTATCCAACAACCAAGCCTTCAGTTTATCAGGTACGGTCAGCTGTTGTACCTCCTCCTTCAATCGGGCGGTATCAAACAACTCTGCTACACGCACTCCTGCATCAAGAAGCGAATACGTCAGGATTGCCCAGGTTTCCAGGCCCAGATTGCGAACATCTGTCTCCGTGATCCTTCCGGCCCCTTCCAGCTGCTGAAAGAACCGTTCGATAACTTCCTCAATCTGGGGCTCCTGCAGATGGCGGATTGCTTCCCCGAGCTGTTGATAAAATTGGACCGGACGCAGCTCCGTAGGCTGCAATAATACAGACTGATTGTCCGAAAGCTCCTGATCCTTTATCCATTCATACATGGGCAAGCCTGGGACTGGCGCATGCCGCTTGGCTGCAAGGGCTTGGAAGGCTTCTTCTGTCGAATCGGCAATCTCCTGCCAGCGCCCCTTCCAGCTGCCTATGCCGATTTCCAGCTGCACCTTCAAGTAATCCGCTACATGCTTCATCATACTTTCGCATAGCGAGCGTATTCGAAGCATTCCTGCATCCCTTTCAGCACGCGGCGCATGCAGCAATACAGCCATATGCTGACTATGCAGCTCGATCAATCTCGCATTCTTCCAGTCAGCGGAAATAACCTCCTGCAATATATTGCCGACAGCAAATCGGAACAAATTGAAATCACTTGGTGATACCTCGGAAACTCGGACGGTCCGTAAAATCTCTACGGCAATCACAAGGAAATCGGAAGCATCACCTCCACATGGAAGCAGGCCTTGGACAGAAGGAGGAAAAGGTTTAACCAGATTTACATTGCCCGTTACTACAGCTTTTACCCATTCCTGCTCGACAAACGGTTCATATTGCATCAGCTTCTGCTTTAACTGATGCTGCTCCAGCTTATGAACAGTCGCTCCCTCCAGTTGTGCTATCGCTTTTTCCAAAACGGACTTAATGGTCTGTACCGATATCGGCTTGGATAAATAGTCATCTACATTCAAACGCAATGCCTGCCTGGCATATTCAAAATCAGCGTAACCGCTTAAAATAATGATTTTCCCATCGTATCCGATTTTACGAAGCTCCTCCACCATATCCAAGCCATTCATAAGAGGCATATAAATATCCGTAATTACTATATCGGGATTAACCGAACCTATAAGCTTCAAGCCTTGCTGTCCATCCATCGCTTCACCTGCATGCTCCGCCTCAAGCTCTTCCCATGGAATGATTTTGCGCATGCCTTGCAGTACGGCCCTATCATCATCAATGACGGCTATTTTCCACATGGTCATTTCCTCCATTATCGTCATGCTCCAGCCTTGGAATCCGCAGGGTTACCAGCGTCCCGCTGCCTCCATTGGCAGGCTCAATCGTAATACCGAACGGACTCCCGAAATACGCCTCGATCCGCTCCCGGACATTCCTAATACCGTAACCGCCGGTTGCTCTGCGCGGCTGGCGATTCCAATCCGGCTTCAAACCAACTCCGTCATCCACAATTTGGATATAAAGTCCTTTGATATCCTGCTCAACGCTTATCCTAATGCAGCCATGCTCCCTGCGATGAAATCCGTGAACGACTGCATTTTCTACAAACGGCTGAAGCGTGAGCTTGGGGATATATAAGTTCTTCAAAGCTTCCTCCGCTATCGTAATGCTGTACATTAAACCATCCCCCCAGCGCAGCTGCTGGATTTGCAAGTAGCATTCCGTATGCTCCAGCTCCTGCTCCAGGGTGATCAGGCTCTCCCCGTTCGAAAGTCCTATCCGGAACATTCGGCCCATCAGCTCCAGCACATGGCTCATCCGTTCATGCCCTGCATCTATCGCCATCCAATTAAGCTGATCCAGCGTGTTGTACAGAAAATGCGGGTTAATCATGGCCTGCAATGCCTTTATTTCCGCTTTACGCTGTCTCTGATGCTCATGGTCCAGGCTGCGGTATAAATCCTCTATCCTCTCCATCAGCCTGCGGTAACCATTAAACATAGAGCCAAATTCATTGTTATAATCATCAGGCAGATTCACTTGCTTCAGCTCTATCGGAAATTTCCCCATGGCTTGCAGAAGCTGACGAATCGGTTTTGTAAAGCTGCGCGAGAGATACAATGTAAATAATACCGCTACCAAAACCGATGCAAGTCCAATCCAGAAAATCGTCATAGCCAGCTTAAAGCTGCCGGCAGCTATGACTTCCCAGGGAGTGACCTCCGTCATAATCCAGCCTTCATTAAATGATTTGGCCCATACAATTAAATAATCCTCATACGCACCGCTTTCGCTGCGTTTTTTGTGCATGTACCCGGTTCCCGATTGAGCTACATTCAACATCTCGGGCAGCTTGAGCTCTGTGTACAACGAATTATAAGTCCCCATAATCAGCCTGCCGCCGGAATCCAGCAAGTAGCGATGAGCCGTCTGCTTCTCACCAAGCATCATGGTATATAGTACCTTGGCTTTTACATTAAGCAGCACTACTCCTTGGTATTCCAATGTGCTGGAATAAATCTTTCGGGCGAATGTAACCACATTCTGTGTACCCTGAGCCGTCTCGATGGATCGTTCGCCCAGCCAAGTGAAGTCGGATCTCTCTACCTGCAAGTACCAAGGCTCGGCAAGCAGGTCGCTATGCTTCACGAAGCTGACATACTCCTTGGGATCGGAAAATGTAGGATGATTCACATAAATCGCCATCGACTGCAGGCTGGGGGTGCTGTTGATCAGCTCATTCATCACTTTTTGCAAATCGGTTTGTTCTTTTTGCTTCGTGTAGAAGTCGCTCACCGGAACATTCAAATAATGCTGCAGCTCGGTATTGCGTGAAATAACCAATGACAGCTGCTCCACAGTACGCATTTGCAGCATCATTTGCTTATTCAGCTCACTCATCAGCTCCTGCTGATATACGGACGTATTTTCCGCCAGCTCTTTAGAGGAAACGGAATAGCTTACCCAGCAAACAATGGCCAATAATAAAATAAAGAAACCGGTGAGGCTGCCCGACAAGATGTAGTCGATACGGTATTTCTTAATGGGGTTTTTCAGAAGCGGGCTCCTCCTTGAGACAAAAAGCCGCGTTGTCAGGACTCACCCTCCACGCAGCTTTTGCCCTATAATTCTCTTAGTTTAGCCCTTTAGACCTGTCGTGGCAATCCCCTCAACGAAATGCCGCTGTGCTACAAAAAAGACAAGAATTTGTGGGGATATCGATAATAGGGACATCGCCAACAGTTGACCCCAAGCCGTTGCCGACTGTGTATCTACGAACATACGAAGCGCAAGCGGAATCGTATACTTATCCACCGAGTTAAGGTAAATTAAGGGACCAAAGTAGTCCTCCCAGCCGTACAGGAAAGAGAATATCATCACTGTGACTAAAGCAGGCTTCGTAAGAGGCATAATGATTCTCCAGTAAATCCCGAACCAGCTGCAGCCATCCATTTTGGCCGACTCGTCCAGCTCTCTTGGAAGCCCGCGGATAAATTGCACCAGCAGGAAAATAAAGAAGGCATTGCCCATAGCGCTTGGCACAATGAATGGCAAGTAGGTGTTCACCCAGTTAAAGGAATGAAACATCGAATATTGGGGGATCAAGGTGACTTGTCCCGGCAGCATGATCGTTAGCAGCAGCAGCGAAAACCACAGCTTTTTATAGGGGAATTCCAGACGTCCGAAGCCAAACGCAACAAGGCTGCTGGAAAGAACCGTGAGCAACGTTGTAGTAATATTCAGCTTGAAGCTGTTCAAGTAAAAATAGGTGAAGGTATACTTCGGAAGCGCATTCCAGCCCAGCGTATAGTTTTCCCACATCCATACCGAAGGAAATAAGGTCGGCAGTGCAAGCTCGGGATTCGATTTAAAAGAGGCTCCAATCCACCATATAACCGGATAAACCATGAGTAAGCTGAGCGCCAATAAAATCAAATGTGTCCACAATCGACTGCTTCGATTACTTAATCTCATTTCTTATCACCTGCCTCAGTCTCATAAAATACCCAATATTTCGAAGCGATAAAGTTTATAGAGGTTGCTATACCGATAATGATTAGCAGCACCCAAGCTAATGCTGAAGCGTAGCCCATGTGGAATGAGGTGAATGCTTTCTGGTATAAATAAAGTGCATACACTTCCGTTGAGTTGAGCGGTCCTCCGTTGGTAATAATGAAAGCAGAGGTAAACATTTGAAAAGCTTGAATAACTCCCATAATAACATTGAACAAAATGACAGGAGACAGCATAGGAAGTGTGATATTAAAAAACTGCCTTAGCTTGGACGCGCCATCCACGGAAGAAGCTTCATACAGCTCATTGGGAATTTGCTTCAGCCCTGCCAGGAAAATAATCATCGCCGAACCGAACTGCCAGCAGCGCAGCAGGATAAGCGTGCCCAATGAGGTTTCGGGAGTTCCAATCCAGTTTTTCGCGTCAATGCCGAACAAAGGAACAATGTGATTGACAAAACCATCGATGCCAAAAATATTTTTCCAAAGAATGGCAACCGCGATACTTCCGCCAATAAGAGAAGGAAGATATATAAACGTACGGTAGAAGGATATGCCGCGAATTTTACGATTCATCAGCATCGCCACCATGAGGGCTACAAACAGCTTGGCCGGAACAGAAAACAGAACATAAGCAAAGGTCACTTTAAGCGAGTTGTAAAAGAACCGATCCTTCGACATTTCCTTATAATTGTCCAAGCCGATCCATTTGGCAGGCTCCAAGAGCGAAAAGTCTGTGAATGAGTAGTACAATGATTGCAGCATGGGCCATAAAGTGAGAAATAAAAAACCGATCAGCCATGGGGAAATGAATAAATATCCGGCTAAGGCTGCCTGGTTGTGATTTTTCAGCTTGGTTTTACTAGCGGTATGAGGACGGCTTGCTGCCGCCGCGGTATCTCGGCTTAGGGCACTCATTGTTTGACCCACCTCTATTCTATATTTTGTTGGAGCACTTGTTTGTTACTTTCAGTATAGAGGGGACTCGTACATGCTTGTAGCAGAGAGATGAACAATTTCTTTCAATATTTTACGAAAAAAGTTGTATTGCGCGTGGGGACCGACCGCCATGCAACGCCGCAACGCGCGCCCGGGTCGAGACCATGCGTAATTTGAAGCTATTTGTCACTTTTGGTAGACTATTGCGTATTTACTCCTAAGAAAATAAAAGTGAGGGTGATTGCGATGAATGAGATAGGAGCATGGTTTTCAGTTATGGTGGCTGGTATTTTGGAGCTGTGGGTTGCTATTCCACTAGGTTTCACCCTGAAGCTGCCACCCGTCTTAACCGCAATTTGGAGTGCTGTCGGCTCGATCGCCGCAGCGGCGATTATAATCTTCTTCGGTAAATCCATCCGCAGCTGGTTGGTGCGCCGGTTTCAGCAAAAAAACGAGCGCAAAGAAACTACCATGTCCCGTATCTGGAGAAAGTACGGTATTATCGGCCTTGGCTTCTTATCACCGCTTATTACCGGGGCGCCTCTCGGGGCAGCAATTGGGGTTTCATTCGGGGCAAAGCCAGGTAAACTAATGTTATGGATGACAATTGGCATTGCCTTTTGGAGTGCTGTACTTACCGCAGCGGCAGCTTTTGGGATTATGACTCTAACTTAATTAGAGACTGTCCCAAAAGTCGTTTCCGGATTTTCGAACCCCCACTCTAATGGGAATTTTCCTACAAAAAGACGCTTCCATCCCCACTTACACAGTGGTTTTGGAGGCGTCTTTGTACATAGTTTGGGACTGACTCATTCACTGACAACCTTTGATATGCTCCCTATACGGTAGACGGGGTGAAATAATAAACCTGTTTTCCGTGTGGGACAGCCCCTTTGCTCCAATATCGGTATCGGCACTTGCCCATAGTAAACAGGAGTGCCATGGCGGTCCCCCTGGATTAACGGGAAATCCTCATGCTAATTATAGGCTACGAGAAGGAATTAGTTAAATAACAGGAAATCATCCAGTTAATTCCATGCTTTTCGGTGATTTTTCTCCAAAAGTGGTTATTTAGCAGGAGCATTTCCAGTTAAATCCTTTATCGACGTTGAAATGGAGGAATTAGCTCCGGAAATTCCAGTTAACCATTCTCAACCGCCTCATCAATCACGGGTCTCGGTCTTGGACTCTATAATACCGAGAGTTACCGGCCGGATACGAAGACTTTTGAGGGAGAAGCGAGTTTTGAAAGTTGCATAAAGTTAAATCGCTCAACCAAAACGCTATAAGAAAAGCTTCTGATCGAAGCCTTTTCGAGGAAGATACATTCGTGTCTTAGCGGTGGCTTTTCTTGCAATGTTAGAAAGCTGAACCTCCGGTTCAAACCTATACTTTCTGGCGCGTAATATAATCAAAAAAGACACCCAGAAAAACTGACGACAACTCAGCTTTCCGGGTGTCTTGTTAATTTAAATAACCGTTAGTTGCTTCCGCTTTCCTTGTTGCTCTTGAGCAGTCTCGGAGCTACCTTCCCGATTATACGTTGAATAGGACGAGGCAATTGCTGCAAATCAGCTACACTTAAAGTTCGGGTAATCATTAGCAGAAGCGGATATAATCCTCCCACTACCGCGGAAATAATGACAGCTTGTATAAAAGCATCCCCGCGAAGGCTTCCGAAGGGTACCACATACGAACTGGTCAATCTATCCAGCAATACTCCTGCAATCACCATGACCACAGTTGTAATGCCCATCCCCACCCATCTGCGGCTGCCCAGAACCCGGAACGGCACCTCCTTGCGAAGCACCTGAAGATTCATAATCGTCATAAGGACGAAACATAAGCATGTAGCAGCAATGATTCCATAAATACCGAACCATGGAGCTAATACATAGCTGCCAACCAGCTTCAGCACGATACCTGCAGCTACACTCAGCATTAGGACACGCATTTTACCCATGCCCATTAGCACAGCGCCTGATGTCTGCATCACAATCTGGAAGATGGTGCTTACCGTCAGAAACACAATAATTGGAGCTGCATACGCATCAACAATAGCCGATCCTTTATCATTTCCGAAAATAAAGTCATTGATTGGACCTGCGGCCAAGCATATGATAAGCACCGCGGGCAGCCCTGTAAGAATAGATAACTGCAGCACCTTACCCGTCTGCTGAGACACCTGCTTCATGTCTTTCTGCGAATAGGCTGAGGAAATAATCGGCACCACGGACTGACTTAGCGCTACAGCCAATATAATCGGTATTCCGGCAAGCGACTGTGCCCGCCCAAGCAAAATTCCTAATATTTCCTTCGCCTGCACTTCTCCAACCTGATCCTTCAGCAGAAGCGTGACAATGGAGGAGTCGATTGTATAAATCAACGTTACCGTCAACGAAAAAATAACGATAGGAATCGATATCTTAAATAGCTGCGCATAGATTATCTTGAAAGACAGCGTGCTTCTTCGAACACCTTCTCGTGATGCCTCGTTCGGATCGGCCGCCAAGCTTCCCTTGCTATCGGCCGAAGAAGGCAGCAGCCCTTCGGCACGATCGCTGCGGCGAAGCTTAATCGCATAGTAAAGCATAACAGCAGCTGCAGCCACACTTCCGATGACGCCACCGAAGGAAGCGCCAGCAATGGCCCAGTCCATGCTGTGGGCCAACAATACATAGGCTAGTCCAACAGAAGTGACGACGCGGAAAAGCTGTTCAATGATCTGCGACAAGCCATTGGGCATCATCATTCGGCGACCCTGGAAATAGCCGCGCATAATCGCAATCATTGGAAACAGCAGCAGCGCGGGAGCCAAAGCACGAATCGGCAGCGATGCCTGCGGGTTGATGATGCTGTTCGAGTAGTAAGGAGCAATGATGAATAGAAACAATGTCATTACCAAACCTGCAGCGGCGGCAAATAATAGCGCCGCACGATAGATGCGGTTCGCTTCCGCATGCAGTCCAAGCGTCGTTCGCTCCGAGATCATTTTGCTAAGCGCGCTCGGAATACCCGCTGTCGCCACCACCAGCAGCATCGAATAAATATTAAATGCAGTCCCATAAGCTGCCATTCCTATATCGCCTAACAAAATAACGAGCGGAACACGCTGCACTACACCCAATGCCCGTGCAACCAGAGCAGCCATTGCCAAAATAAATGTGCCTTTTACTAACGAATCCTTAGCCAAAACGTTTCCTTCTCCCTGCCGTGGTTAGTTCAGAAAAACCCAAACAAAAAACAAAATGATCATCAGCGTCTGAAGCAGCAATTTTACGACCACACCTGAGAAAAAGCCGACTAATGCGCCTACGCCTGCCCGCATAGCTTGTCTCCACTCCGTGCCTATAATGAGCTCACCAATCACTGCGCCGAGAAAAGGTCCAATCAACAATCCGGCAACCGGAATAACGAAGGGACCCAGAATCAGGCCGATTGTACTGCCGATAACTGAGGCTTTAGTGCCGCCGAACTTTTTTACCCCCATTGCACTTACCGCATAATCGGCGATCAGAAGGACGACTAAAATCGTTGTTTGTATCAACCAAAACCAAACTCCGAAGGGTTCGAACCCAATCATCCAGCCATAGACAAAATAGGCGGCATAAATGGCAACAGCCCCAGGAAGCACAGGATAGACAGCACCCACCATCCCGATTATAAACAGAACGATCACTATGATCCATGCAGCTATTATCATGGCTTTCCCACTTTCAAAATTAGTTTTGCTTTGCAAAACTGTTGCTTCCCAAGGATTAGCTTACGACAGCACGTACTGCTCGATAATTCGGGCTACTCCATGCTCTTCATTCGTCGCAGTAATTACATCGGCTAATTGCTTAATCTCATCCTGCGCATTGCCCATAGCAACACCAAGCCCTGCTTCACGAATCATGGATTCGTCATTCAAGCTGTCCCCCATAGCTATAACCTGGGACATCTCGATGCCTAGCAGCGTGCATACCTGCCGAATGCCGCTGGCTTTGTTAATGCCTTTGGGATTAAGCTCAATGTTGAGTGGATGCGAGTTCGTTATTTCCAAAGCGCCCAATGCTTCCAGCTTCGTACGAATCTCCTTCATCATCTCAGCGTCCTCGTAATAATAGCCAAATTTCAGCCACTGCTTCGCATCGACCTGATCCGTCCATTTTTCCTTGTTAAAAATCTGATCGACAGCATAAGCCCAATACCAGGTATCATACTCCAAAGCAATAGCGTGCATTTGTTTGAGCAGACCTAAGTCAAGCAATGTACGATTATGAAGCACTCCGGGCGCCGCCCAAACCTCGCTTCCATTGACCGTAACAATCGGAGCCGCCAATTGCAGATCGTCCACATAAGCGACAACATTTTGAATACCTCTCCCTGTTGCGATCATTACCGTTACACCAGCTGCATTCGCGGCTTTAATCGCCGCTCTATTCTCTGCTGAAACAAGCTTGTCATCCGTCAGTAATGTACCGTCCATATCCAAAGCTATCAGCTTATAATTCCCCACGGGTTATCCTGTCCCCTTTTCTTAACAGAAGTTACAATGCAGTTGCAAAAGTCGGCCTCGGCAGCTCTTCCAAAAAAGTTGCATGCCACAGAGCAAACATGTAGATCGTCCACAACCGGCGTGCATAGTCGCCTTGGCCGTTTTGATGCAAGCTTACCATTCTGCGAACCGTATCCATATTGATATAATCTTCCACGCCGCTGGCTGCGATCTGCTCCATCATCACTGTGCCCTGATTGCCCTTCAGCCACTCCCGAAGCGGCACTGGAAAGCCAAGCTTAGGCCTGTTCAAAATGAAATCCGGAATAATACCTTCCATCGCTTTGCGGAAAATGTATTTGGTCGTTCCTTCGGCAATGCGGTACCTGGTCGGGATTTTGCGGGCAATCTCAAATAATTCAACATCCAGGAACGGGACGCGCAGCTCCAACGAATGAGCCATCGTCATCTTGTCCGCTTTCATCAAAATATCACCCGGCAGCCACAAATTCATATCGATATACTGCATCCTAGTGACGGGATCCTGATGACGTGTTTTATCGTAATACTGCTGAGCAATTTGCCATGGATTTCGATAATTACGCAGCATTTCTTTGTCAATTCTGACGACTTCGGCCTTCATATCCTCGGTAAAAATTTTGGCATTACCGAGAAATCTCCGCTCCAGCGGCGTCGTACCGCGCAGTATGTAATTTCTGCCGTACAGCCCGCTCGGCAGCATACGCGCTGCTGCGTTCAGCAGCTGCTTCAGCGGCAGCGGCAGTCGATCGAGCGGCCGCAGTGACATCGGCTCGTTGTAGATGCGATAGCCGCCGAACAGCTCGTCGGCCCCCTCGCCTGAGAGCGCAACCGTCACGTGCTCGCGCGCCAGCTGCGCCACGTGGTACAGCGCGATGGCCGAAGGATCGGCCACCGGCTCATCCTGATGCCACACAGCCTTGGGCAGCGTGTCAAAAAAGTCATTCTGCGTAATGATCTTCGCATAATGCTCTGTATCCAGCGCTGCTGCGGTTTGACTCGCAATCCCTGTCTCGTTGTTCGGCCCTTCGAAGCCAACCGAGAATGTACGAATGGGCTCAATGGACCTCATATGTGTTGCGATAGCTGTAGAATCAATGCCGCTGGATAAAAAACAGCCGCGCTCTACATCGCTCTGCATATGGTGAATAACGGAATCCTTCAAGCCTTCGCGGATTTGTTCCACATATTCTTCGAACGGACGCTCTTCCGTCTCAAACATTGGATCCCAATAACGGCGTATCGCCATATCTCCATCATAGTCAATCGTTATGTAATGACCTGGGGGCAGCTTATGTATGCCTCTAAACATGGTATCCGGTTCTGGAACGTACTGAAACGTCAAATAATTAAGCAGGCTTTCCGTATGAATCGAACGGTCCATGCCATCCGCCGCCAGCAAGCTCTTAATCTCCGAACCAAACAGAAAACGTCGGCTGTCCTTATAATAATAAAACGGTTTAATACCAAAATGGTCACGTGCCCCGAACAGCCGTTTCTTTCGACGATCCCATATGACGAACCCGAACATCCCGCGAAGCCGATGCACACATTCTTCACCATACTCCTCGTAGAGGTGGACGATAACTTCTGTATCGCTGTGCGTTTTGAATTGATGTCCCTTATCCTGCAGCTCGTGGCGCAAATATTTATAATTATAAATTTCTCCATTAAAAACAATCCATACCGAATCATCTTCGTTGGAAAGCGGTTGATGCCCTTCTTTCAAATCGATGACAGACAGCCTGCGAAAGCCCAATCCTATACGATTTTCGCCCCAAAACCCAAAGTCATTCGGTCCGCGATGCACAATACAATCTGTCATTGCCTTGAGCATCGTCTGGGAGGGCTCCCTGTCATCAAAATACATTGCTCCGGTGATACCGCACATGTCTACTTTCCTCCTCAAGCGTCGTCCAAACAGCAAAATTAATATAATCGATATAATAGTATACCATATTCACAGCAACATCAGGAAATTAGACAAAAAGCTATATAGAGCAAGGTTATAAGCAACCGTTTATAAGATTGTGGAACTTTCCCCTTATCCAAATTCATCGCGCTCACTTCCTTTCTATGTTTTATATATATGCAATTTTCTTTCCTTTGTGCAACTTTTTGAAAACGTATTCTTGTTTGGACGCCATCACATTTCTGAACAAATCACTAAGAACACCTTCCGTAACCGGATGTTGTTCCTTTTATGTGCAAACCCATACGGTTCAAAGGCGATCTCTATCGCATACCCCCTCTTTATTATACTTTTAACTTCCTTCTTTCTTGCTCTCGCCCGTATATGTTCCATCCACAGGTTTCCAAGTAAAACTGACTCTGTTGAAGGCTGACTCCTCTACCTTGTAAAAGTGGACGCTCTGCACTATCTGTTTGTCTGTTTGTTTGTTTAATAACCTACGCGCTCAATCTTGGAAGCTAAATCCAATAAAATCCAAGAAGAAATCATACGATAAGTAGCCATGCTTCCATCCAAGGATTTGGAGTCCATAGCGGAAGTACTTTTTCCTTTATCGCCCGAAAAAAGCAAAAAACAGAGAGATACCGGAACAGATAGTTCCTTTATTTCTCTGTTTTCTATGCATAATGCTCCTAATCACCCAATTAACGGAATTCCGACTTCCGCTATCGCTTAAAATTGAAGGCCGCATATTGAATAAAGGAACATCCTGTTCCGTTAAATCCTTAAATCCTTAAATCCTTAAATCCCCAAACTTTAAATTCGAAATTCTTAACGGCCCCCAACAGCTTCCCTGCTATACGTATCAAACCTTATAAAAAGCCCCCTCATGCAATTTGAAGTGCCCCTTAGAATTCATCAGAATAACCAGGAGGTTTTCCAATGTTTATTCTAAGGGGCAGCCTCAAGTAAAGTGAGTGCTCTCACTTTTTAATTTCACTCAAACATCCCGTTGCTTAAAGCTCATTTATTGCACGGAAGCCGTACCTTTGCCACCCTTCGGTACGCCGTCCAAACCATAATATTGATCATAAGCATCGAAGATCTTCCTTGCAATTGGAGCCGCGTTCCATGAGCCGAAGCCGCCCTCAGGCACTACAACTGCAATCGCCAGCTTGGGCTTATCCAATGGTGCATACGCAATAAATACCGCATTATCTATCATTTTACCGCCAACTGATTGCGTGGATGTTCCTGTTTTACGGGCAAAGCTGTATGGAAATCCTTCAAAGCCCTGTACCGTAACCTTCTCCATCCCTTTGATGACAGAATCCCAGTACTGTTTGGGGAAGGTTGTTTCATCCAGCACCTCACGTTCAATGGTTCTCACCGGATTGCCTTCATAGGTCTCAATTTTATCAACTAACAGAGGTTTCATTCTTTTACCCCGGTTAGCTAATGTAGCCGCATATTGAGCCATTTGCATCGTTGTATATTTCTCATTCTGTCCCCAAGAAGCATATACCATCCGAGATTGCAGCGTTTCCTTCGTATTAGTTATAAATTCGCTTAAGCCCGGATTCTCTCTTGGCAATCCGCTTCCTGTCAGGACGCCAAGACCGAATTTATTCAAATACGACTCCCATAAAGCAGGCGCCTTATCGCCGTTGCGCAAGTAAAGCGGGTTGCCGATCATCGCTGACATGAACGTGTTGGATGAATGCCAAATCGCATCCGCAGCATTGATAGGACCGTAGGCTTTCCGGTCGGAGTTGGTTAACTTCGCATTGTTATCTTTACCAAAGTTGAACACCCCTGTGTCATTATAAGGAGTGTTTACTCCGAATAAGCCTTCATTCAAACCAATAAGCACAGATAACGGTTTAATTATGGAGCCTACATATACGATTGAAGTAGGATGATCCTTGAGCTCATCCGCCGGATAATTGGGATACGCGGTCGTAATCGTCCCATTATTAATAAAAGGCTGTATCCGCTGATATTCTTCATTGTTGGAAAAGCCGGCACTCCACATGCCAGGATCATAATCCGGCATACTGGCCATCGAAATGACCCGGCCTGTATCCACTTCCATCGCCACCGCATAACCAGCTTTTGCATTAGGCGCATAACCGTATTGGGAAGCTCTGGCCGCCGGCGACTTGGCATAAACGAGCTGATCGAGGATTGCCTGCTCCGTTACCTGCTGCACATCCTTATTGATAGTCAAGAACAGGTTATTCCCTTTTTTCGGGGCTTCAACCTGAACCTTTCCGATGATTTTGGCCGAGGCATTAACAGGGTAAGTTTTCATCCCATTTTTACCACGCAGCTCCTCTTGATACATCAGCTCAATACCGTCGTATCCAACATCCTCCGTATCGAGATAGCCTTGCGTATTTTGTTTATTTTTATAAAAATCAAGCCCGTTTTTCGGCTCCCTCGCTCTGGAAAACGGCCTCATATATCCGATAAGCTGCACACCTATAGTGCCTGGATCATAGGTCCGGATGCTCTCTTCCATTATTTCAAGCCATCTTAGTTCGTCACGGTGCTCAAGAATATAAGCAATTTCCTTTGGGGATAAACCCGATTTGATACGTCGCGGAACGAATGAATAGCTGGGAGGAGTGGTCGTATTTTTCTCCAGATCATAGCCGACATCCATCTCCTTGATAATACCGGCGGCGCTCATCGCATTTTTAGTGGGATTGCCGAATTCGTTGAAAATCTGCTCCAGCTTATGAGCCATCGCAATGACATCATCCTTTTTCTGGTCCGACTCCATGCGGAAATAAAGCGATTGGGCCGAGGAGGTATAAGCGATCGGATAGCCGTTAGAATCATAAATATTACCGCGGATAGGTGCGATAGGCGAATCTCGCACAGCAGTCTGCGCCTCCTCGGCAGCAAGCTGCTTTCCTTCGACAAACTGCAAAATCGCTAACCTTACAATAAGGACCGAGAACAACGTAAAAATACAAAAAAACAACAAATTAATACGAAAAGTAAAATGCCGCTGCTTGGTCTGCTCCTGCTTTTGCGGATCCTCCGACGACATCGTTTTTTTCAATTTCATTTCAGTTACAGCTCCTTTATCCTTACCAAAATCCCGTTGCAGCGATACAGACTAAACTTCCAGAAGCTCTCTAAGTGTGTGAATACCTTCGCCTGAATGGTAGTCGTAGCGTTTTATTTTGACCGCATCTATACCGGCTTGATTCGGTGCCCATATATCGTTTCTGTCATGATCTCCAATGTACAATACATCTTCTGCCGCCAAGCCCGACTGTTCCAGCGCCAGCTTAAAAATCGCAGGGTCCGGCTTTTCTAAGCCTACCAGTGTCGATACAATGATTGGATCAAAGTAATGGGCAATCCCCTTTTGCTCTAGAATATGTGGCAATGTGGGTGCAAAATTGGAAATGATGCCTAGCTGCAATCCCGCAGCCTGAAGTTTAGGAATACACTCAGTCACATCATCAAAAAGCTGGTAAGCTTCCGGACCTGTGAATAGATCATACAGCCCATGACAGCATTGGTGAATACGCTCATCCGTCCAATTCTCTTCTTGAACTCCCAGCTTGTCCAGAATGTAATGATAAAGCTTCATCCAGAACGCGCGATCCGATTCCGGCGTACATACCTCGAAAGGGTCCAACTGCCTGCCATAATAAAATAAGCGGAAAGCCTCGGTAAACAAGTCGCCAACCTGTTCTTCCGCACGGTGCAAGGAACGAGCAGCCAGAAATTGCTGCATAATGACTCTTGCTGCCGGAATGGTCATTAGTGTATCGCCAACATCAAAAAATATAGCTTTATATGAGTTCAATGGTTTACGTAAATTCATGAGCACTTACTCCTTTTAAGTTAGCTTACTAACAGCTTCCACAGCAGCCTCCAATAGTTTACCATAATTCGCATTGAAGTGGAAAACCGGACATTCTTCCACAATACGTGGTAAGAATGCCCGGCCAAATACTTGACTATCGGGTTATGCCTCGCGGATATGTGTATCATTAAAGTTCGGAGGGTTGAACCAATTACCGCCACTGGCGACCCAGGTTGAATCCAATGGAACCCATTTCTGCTTATCGGATATATAGACCTCGTTCCAAGCATGCGGACCATAGCTCCCTTTTCCATCATAGCCGAGACCAGTGACAACCTTCACCTCAAGCCCTATGGAGCGGGCCATAACCGCATACAGTCTGGAGTAGTCAATACAAACGCCCTGCTTGGTTGCGAACGTTTCTTCCGGTGTTTGTTCTTTCCAAATCCGCTTTTGTTCATATAAATTCACTTTATCCCAATCATACTTCAC
Source organism: Paenibacillus radicis (ex Xue et al. 2023) (assembly GCF_024722015.1). Lineage (GTDB taxonomy): Bacteria > Bacillota > Bacilli > Paenibacillales > NBRC-103111 > Paenibacillus_S. The sequence continues at coordinate 404,466 of NZ_JANQBD010000001.1, forward strand.
CCGGCTGCCTACCCAGCTGTACAACAGCTTGGCTTTCTCCTCGTCAGATTTGCCTTTAGCCGACACTTCCTTGGCCGCTTGGGCAATATCCTTCGGTATATTAGCATCGAGCACCTCGTATTTCCGCTGCAAAATGTTGGTGAATTCCTGCTCGACTGCTCTGGTAAATACAGGAAGCTGATTGGCAATAAAGTCGCCCGTCACCGGTTTAATAACTTCATTTGCACCTTTCTGGTATAAACCAGAGGCTTGAATGTAGGCCGCTGCGGGCGTCTGTGGAAACAAGCTGGCAAAAATAAATAATGCCGCGATAACGAGCAAAGACCGGCCGGCCCCGGTGACAGCTCCTATGAATCCCCCCACCAAGCTGCTGATTAGTGTTGGTTGCCCCTTACTGCTGCGCCCTTCCCGATGAATCGATTCCTTCGCCCATCTATCAACAAGCGGGTCAATAATACGGTATAGAAGCTGCTTCGATACACTGTAGCCAATTACAAATAAAATTCCAAAGCGCAGCAGCGAGAAATCGCGAATCCCTGTCACACCTGTATAATACAACTGTTCAAAAAAACCAAGTTCATGTGAAGGGATCATGATATCAAGCGATGTCAGCCAGCTTTGAACCTGAGGGGACAGCCATTCAGCCAGCTTCCAGGCAATGATAAGCCCAAGCAGTGTGGCAATTCCCTCCGACACCATCAACATCAAATGCCTTGCCGAGGTTGAAGCGCCGCGAAACATCCCTTGAATGACAGATAAGAGCACTGTGCCGGCCAACAATACCGTTATCCAATTTGCTGCGCTTAGCGCGGTCCATGCTTCCGTCATACGCTTCACCTCACTTCGTTCATCCGGTTAATGATTTACAGCTTCGTATTTTTCTTCGCTTGCTCGATCAGAGCATTCACAGCCTCGTCCATCTTCATTGTAAAAGTCTGGTTCATAAACGTTACTTTTACCTCGTTAGAAGAGGGATTTCCGTCCAACTTCAAGCTTTTGGTTGTAACGGTAAATGTGCCATCTGAATTCTGCTTATACTGAGCTTCCTTCATTTCGTTGGAGAAAGCCTTAACCGCTTGATTCTTGGCCTCTGTCGATACGGCTGCACCAATATCCAGCAGCTGATCCTTATAGCTGGCACCGTAGAAGAACAAGCCGGCCAGCACAGCCAACACAATAACCCATTTTACAACTGTTTTTAGTATGCGCACTACAAGGAACAACACTACGATCGCACCAACAATAATAAACCAACGCTCCTGCAAAAAAGACACTAAGAAATCCAATTCCATCTCTCCCTACATTCATCAAAATTGATAACCCTGTAACCTTTACTCTCGATCTGCATCCCGCTTCTTCTTAAGCTCCGCAAGCCTTTGCTGTATCTCATCGGATCGGTCGAACTTCTTGGTTTTGAGATACGTGGAACGTAAACGAAGTACCGCAAGAATCAGAATAACTGCCAAAATAATAATAAATGGACTCACTAATGCGTCCGCCTTCCCCCAGTATAGTTCGTATAATTGCAAGTTAATTATAAAGGGCTGCTCTATTCCTTTAAGGACGAGCACGTTGATCAAGGTTGAGTGAAGCCATGTACAAACTCATACCTTCCGTTCAACTTATTCAATCTGTTGTAAGCAAGTACGCTGTTCTCAATAAGAGGTTGCAAAAATAATGGTACTAACCTACCAGCTTGTCACGTAAAAGTAATCATAGACGGATAGGAGTCAGACAAAGATCAGAAGTTGAGGTGATGACGTTGAAAACCGCAATTTGGCTTTACTTGTTTATGTTTGTGGCCTTTTTCGACTTGCACGCACAGTACCCTATTTTATCCCCGTTTGCTATATCATTAGGTGCAGCTCCATCGTTTATCGGATTGATCCTGGGTGTGTATTCGATCACTCACCTGCCTGGAAACCTGTTGGCAGGCTATGGTGTCGATCGTTATGGCAGCAAACGATTTATTGTATTCAGCTTGATTGTAGCAGGAATCGTACTGCTCATACAATCCAAAGTTACCGACCCATGGGACTTGCTTATTGTCCGTTCCATTAGTGGATTTGTGCTTGCCTTCCTTTCTCCGGCTTGTCTATCTCTACTCGCTAGATTAGCAAAGGACAGTGTTCAACAAAGCAAGCTGATGGCCGGCAACGGGTTTGTGCATACTATGGCATCCGTATTAAGCCCGGCGGCCGGCGCCTTCCTCGTTGCAAAGCTCGGGTTTTCCCAATCCTTCACCATGCTCGGATGGCTGCTTATTATTACAGGTGTGCTCGCTATATTCGGCGTCAAAGAACGTCAGTATACGCAGAGCGCTGTAGAGCTATTTCCACAGGCACATGGACATGGCGCTCACGCGCTTCCAGCAGGCATAGAGGAAGCGACCGCGAGAACAGGAACTATTCCCTGGTTGTTCTTCGGCGTTCCGTTAGCCATTTCCTGCTCTCAAGGCATATTGTTCTTTGAGCTGCCTCTTATGAAAGAAACGAACGGCTCCATCTTAACCTCCGGAATCCTCTTTTCATTGGTTAGTTTAGGCGCCCTGGTCACACTGAGCATGGTTTTCTTGAACCGAATCTCACCTTTACTTCGCACCTCTTTCGGCAGCTTGGCACTCGCATTCATCTTCTTCGGTTTATCGATTGGCTGGCCGCTGCCGATCCATGTCTCCTTGTTCATGATTGGAATGGCAAAAGGTGTTATTTATCCAGCCATTGCCTCTTTGTTAGCCAGTTTGACAAGCGCGAACCGCTATGGACGTATTTTTTCATTCCTGTCCATCTCTTTTTCCATCGGAGCCTTTATAGGTCCCATTGTTGCCGGTCATATGCGGAGTCATACATCACCTTATTTTATCGCCTTTATCTGTTTAATGACAGCCCTCACCCTGCTCCCTCTGCGCGGTTTCAAAACCGTTCAGACCTGAAGGACTTAGCCTCGACAGTGCGACCCAATCCGTTTAAATTGTATAAGTTTACCTTATTAAAAAACTGTTGAGAGTACTCACTAGCTGACCGTTCGGCACATTTGCCGGACGGTTTTTCTTTTTGTGATTCACTAATATAAACCCTGGGTAAATAAAAATAGGGTCGTACTCACTTTTCACATTTCTGCCATTTTTCCTACTAAAAATGATTTTTATAGGAGAGACGGACTTAAATCTGGGAACTGCGTTCGAAGGTTTTTGGTGTTCTGTTTTTTTATTCAAAGGAGGTGAAAAGCATTTTGAGTCAAGAGCCATTTCAAGAATCGAAGAATTTATTAGAGACAGAAAGGAGTGAAACCGTAATGAAATCAACGATATTCAAAAAAACGGCGCAAGTAACCGTCATGATGCTTATCATTTCAGCATTACTGCCCGTACTAGCGTTCGCAGCAACAGGCTTCAGTAATTTGGTTTATAAAAATAATACCGTTACAGGTAACGTTTATACGGATACTCCTTACAGTGTGAGCACACAAGTTTATATGTATGATCCAAACGGCAATCTGGTGGGAACTACTACAACAAGTGCTACATACAGCGTATACGAGGGTGTATACACTTATTCTTTCACAGGTAGCCCAACCGTAACTACTCAAACTTACCTCGATCTTAAGGAAGTTTCGAGCAGCGTTACTTCCAGAGTTTATGACAGCACAACTAGCGGCGGCAACAACAGCAATGGCGGCGGCGGTGGTGGCGGTGGCGGCGGTATTTCCGGCGGAGCTACAATTACTGTAAATTCCGATGGATCTATTGACGCATACACATTGCAAAATTCACTTAGTCAATACGATGTCGTTGAGCTTAAGCTGAACGGTGATGTCGCATTAATTCCAGCCAAGTCGTTGGTAAACTATGTAAGCGACAAGAACAAAATGCTGAAAATTTCTAACGAAAAAGGAACTTATACTCTTCCTCTATATGTATTGCAGTTAGAAGATCTTGCCAGCAAGCTGTCCACAACCGTTGATGACTTGAAAATCAAGGTTGGAATCGCAGCAGCGGACGAAACAGCAACTAGCGAAATTGCAACTTCTGCTTCTACCTTAGGAGCAACTGTGATCAGCAGTGCCGTTGACTTTACGCTTGCAGCAGTTGCAGCAGACGGTACGACACAGAATATTAATCTGGGCAGCAACTACATCAGCCGGACGATTCCATTATCCAAAGAAGTGGATCCATCCCGTACAACAGCTGTTGTTTTCGACACAACCACTAAGAAGCTAAGCTTCGTACCATCTTTGTTCACAACAACTGACGGTATCAATGAAGCTGTTATCAAACGCAATAATAACAGCATCTACACCGTTGTTGAACTGAACAAAAGCTTCGGTGACAGTAAAGGCCATTGGGCACAAGGTTACATCGAGCTGCTGGCTAATAAGCTGGTTATCGATGGTGTAACCGATGATACGTTCCAGCCTGAACGCGATATTACCCGTGCTGAATTCGCAGCTTTGGTCGTTCGTGCTTTAGGATTGGATCAATCCATTGGAAGCAGCTCATTTAGTGATGTAACTTCCAGTGATTGGTTCTCCGGTGTAGTCGGCGCTGCAGTCAATGCCAAAATCATTGACGGCTATGAAGACAACACTTTCCGTCCGAATCAAGCGATCAAACGTGAAGAGCTTGCAGCAATGGTCGTTCGTGCATTGAGCTACGCAGGCGCTAAGCCGGAAGTTTCCTCTTCCCAGCAATCGGAGTTGTTAGCGAAGTTTACAGACGCTAATCAAATCGTATGGGCTCAGAACGAGCTGGCTGTAGCTATCGAAGCAGGAATTGTAGACGGAATTACAGACTCCACAATTTCTCCAAACACTCAAGCGACTCGCGCTCAATCAGCTACAATGCTGAAACGCTTGTTGACTAAAGCACAATTCATCAACAATTAAGATTAACTTTAAAAAGCTACACTCTCCAAAAAACGGGCTGACTATTGTCAGTCCGTTTTTTTAATTGAAACCAGCTTCTATTTGACACATAACTCATGTTTATTGTTTAACGGCCATTTTTATATAAAGGATAATCAACCTCAGTTGGAATCTCGATCAGAATCATTCTTAACCCCTCTGCAGCTGCTGTCAGGACCACATCCTCTGCTTGCTCGCCTTCCGCTTCGATGACTGTAAAATCTTTATGATTGAACGGATGTACAGGCTTGTCTGCCTCTAAAGCTAATGTCCAGCTTCCGTGACCGCGAATGGCCAATGCCGCCAAAGAACGCCCTGCTTCAAGCTTGAGATTGTACGATATTCCTCCTGCGAGCTCTACATCCCACATTTGAACATCAGCAACCAATTCAACAGGAGAATCTTCCCCGATCACTGTTTTCACAGTAAGTCCAGCCGATTCGAATGCAGGGAACGCTTCATGATCATATTGGTTATAAGTAGGCTGGCGCTGCAGCGCTTCACGGAGATGCGGCTCAAACCATATTTGAAAACCTTCGGAATCCGGTCCAATAAACTTTTCGCTATGAGATACGCCTGAGCCTGTCTGCATCACTTGAAGCCCGCCTGCCGTTACTATGCTTCGGGTACCTAACGTATCCGAATGCTCAGCCTGGGCATTGACCATGTACGTTATAATCTCGAACGCTTGATGGGGATGCATAGGGATATGGCCTTCCTCCTTCGCATGCGCCCAAGCCCAATAAAATAAAGGGCCAATCCCTTTTACGGCTGAACCTTCTCTAGGGAATCCGATTGGTTTCAGCTCTGTTATTTTGCCTCCGTCAAAATTGCCTACAGCTTGCTTTTCCGGTGGGTATATAGTAATTGTCATAACCTTTTCCTCCTCCTTTTACATTATCGTTCATTAACTTACTATTAATAAGTTTCTATATTAAGATTAATTCATTTAGTTAGCCTCGTCAAGCAGATTTTAAGTTTTATCCACAATTCGACATTTCCTGGGAAATATGACCCTTCATATTGCATCACAGCTTGGAACGAACAGCAAAACTGGATATACTACAAAAAGATACTGTTAAACAAAGAGGTGATGTTTCCTATGCCGATTATTATTGTTGAAGGAAAAAACGACAAAAGCAGGCTTCGCCGCTTGTTAAGCAACGATGTCGATATATTATGCACCTACGGATCTTTGAATACGGAGAAGTTGGAGGCATTGAAGAAAAAGGCTGACCACAATGATGTGTATTTATTTACCGATAATGACTCCTCCGGGAAAAAAATCCGCGGCATTTTACGGGATACGTTTCCCGAAGCTGAGCAAATCTATACAAGAAAAGGCTACGCCGGGGTAGAAGGAACACCCGCAGAATATTTAATCCAACAATTAGAAAAAGCCGGTCTGGAAGAGTTTATCCTATACCCTCCACCAGATCCGACTCTCAGCCCGTAGATCAGCTTTTCCTTCTCAAGCTATTGTTTATGTTTATTCCTTTGTCAATTGAATCATGTCCTGGGCGATTTTTTCCACATCCAAATTCGGATCACTGCCAACATAGTACGTGCGAAGATCGCCTTTTTTGTCTACCAGCAAAATAACATTGTTATGTGTGAACGTACCGCCCTGCTTATCCTTCAGCACCGTAACTCCGAATTTTTCTGCAAGCTGCATGGATTCGGCTTCTCCCCCGCGCAGGAAGTACCAGCCCTTGGGATCCGCATGAAAGCGCCCTGAGAACTCTTTAAGCTGCTCTGTTGTATCCTTCGTCGGGTCAAAAGTAATGGAGACAATAGCCGTTTTATCACCGAAGACGCCTTTTTTCACAAGCGAATCCTGTATTTTCGATATCGTGTAGGTGGTTGGAGAGCAAACATCAGGACAAGTAGAATAAAAGAAATAGACCAGCTTAGCTTTGCCCGACAAATCCGCAAGCCCAACCTTCTTCCCGTCAATATTCTCAAGCTTGAAATCCGGCGCCGGCTTGATAACCCCAATCTTAGTATCTTTACCTTTAAGCATCATATATCCGAAAACGCCAATCATAGCAAGCAGCAGCACAATGACAACAATTTTAAACCAATTACTTTGAGCATTTGTATTCATAAAGCTTTCTCCATCCTTTATCTAAAAAAAATAGCCCATGCTTCCATGGGACTTAGTGATTAATTTCTATCAGCCGCAAATTAATGATTCGTCGAAACGGTAGTAATAACCATTATGATAAACAGCAGCGTTAAGTAGTTAATGGAATAAATGAACATCTTTTTGGCCCAAAGCTCTTCATCTTGCGCTTTGAAGCCTTTAATACAGAGAAACGCCCAGTAAAGCCCCATAATTGTCGCCGCATAAAAATAGAACACATTGACATAACCATAAACATAAAGCAGAAGTGATAATGGAACCAGTAAGACGATATAGCGAATCATACTGATCTTTGTAACATAAGTCCCTCTCACAACAGGAAGCAGCGGAAAGCCGGCTGCCCGGTACTCTTCCATACGGCGAATGCCGAGTGCCCAGAAATGCGGCGGCTGCCATAGAAATAAAATCCCGAATAAAATGATCGCACCTGCATCAATCTCAGGACGAACTGCGCAATAACCGATTACAGGAGGTATAGCGCCGGAAAAGCTTCCTACAAATGTGCTCCATACAGAGGTGCGTTTGAACCAGGCTGTATAAATCCAAACATAGACAAAAAGCCCGATCAAACCAAGCAGCGCTGTCATCGGATTGACCAGCAGCCCAAGACCACTGACACCTATGACGCCGAGAATAATTCCATAAAGCATTACCGTCTGCGCAGAAAGCTTGCCGCTCGGAAGCGCCCGCTGCTGGGTACGAGCCATCTTCGTATCCATATCGCGGTCCAAATAATTGTTCAGCACGCAGCCTGATGCCATTACTAACGCCGTCCCAATCATCGTGTACAGCATTTGCAGCCAATTTATTTGCCAGCCTGATGCCACCCAGAAGCCGCCGAATGCAGTAATGGAATTGGAAAAAATAATACCCGGCTTGGCTAATTGTACAAAATCTCTCCAAGTGACGGGTCCGTGATCAACCGTTTCAGACGCAGCTTCATCCGCTGAATTTACTGTGTTGTTGAGGTCTAGCCTCATTTGTTCTTCCACTTTATTTAAACCTCCTAAGAGTTTTGCTAAAGCAAAACTATCTTCGTAAGCAAAAGCTTAAGTATTCCTTTTGGCAAAACTTAACCTGAAATTATAATTCCTTTTATACCCTCTCTTATAATAACAACCACGAACCTGTTTGACAATGAACCGGGAGACGAGTTCAAAATATTGTCGAATCTTTTGCCCTGTCGGACTTAATATGAACATATTTTAAAATCAAAACAGCCGATATTTCTTATTATCAGTTAAAAGTTAACATTTCAGTCGTATTCATTCACTGCATTTTCCAAAGAGTAAGACTCGACCAGCTTCTATTCTCATCAGCCAACCCATTCATCCTTTTGCTTCATTAATATACATTAATAACAACAGAAAAAAATCCGCTGTGTGGAACGACGGATTTGTTCTATGCAATGAAGTTTATGTGCAATGAAATAGGATGTACTGGCGATGTATTTACTTGCGTACATACAGCTCAGGCTTAGCAAATAGATGCTGCCGGGTAAATTGCCACGCTCCATCAAGCAAACTTTGGATTTGATATACTTTGTGGCCCATTACAGATAATACCAGTCCGTATTTATAGGTTCTGCTAACGCCGTAATAAAGCGGAATCGATGGTTCTACAGTCCTTTCTTGCGTTGCGATTGTTGTATTCAGCTGCTCTATAAAATCTCTCAACGATTCTATAAATGCGGCGTCCACCCGGTCACTGAAAATACAAAGTGATCCAGTATGGGTATAGCCAGACCAACTTCCCAGTGAATGAAGCTTCTGTTCAGCAGGACATACACGCTGTTTGGCACAATAAATCAATTCGCCGTCATAATGGACCGTTAGCTGATTTTGATACTTTTCGTAGTGAAATAGCTCGCCTCTGTGCGTTCTCCCCGGACAAACCGTGTCCGAATATATCAGAACGGAGCCAGGCTCCATATGAACCTCAGTGCTTGTGTACAGAATGGAATCCTTATACAGCATTAATGGCTCAGGCATATACTCCACATAGCTGCCACTATGAAGAATAAGCTTCTGCTGCTGTCTGCTCGGCTTAGCTGTCGAGGCATCCATTCCCTCTCCGCGGGCGGGATGTACTTTTGTATAGGATTGGTTGGTAATAAAAACATTTGTATTTTCACCAAATCTCCAGTCCAGCACGTATTCATCTCCCCCCATAATACCTGGAGAGGCGTCCATGATATAAACTCCAAGCTGGCCGTGATCGAATGGGAATGCTTTGGCGATTTTGAGCGGATATGCATGGTACCTATCGCTTAGCCGTGTCTGCCCTCCCGCCTCCGTAAAGGAGGCGGAAATGCATCCGGTCACTTTAGGCATGATCGAATTCCCGTTCTACCCATTCGACAATATCATCTAGACCTTGGCCGTTAAACAGATTAGAGAAAATAAATGGTCGCTCGCCGCGCATTTTCCGGGTATCTTCTTCCATTACTATTAAACTGGCGCCTACATGAGGGGCCAAGTCAATTTTATTAATCACTAACATATCGGATCTTATAATGCCAGGACCTCCTTTACGGGGGATCTTCTCACCCTGGGCCACATCAATAATATAGATGAAGCGATCCACCAATTCCGGACTAAAGGCAGCTGCCAGATTGTCACCGCCGCTTTCAATAAAAATAATGTCCAGATGGTCAAAACGGCTTTCCAGCTCCTCAATCGCTTCAAAATTCATTGATGCATCTTCCCTGATAGCCGTATGAGGGCAGCCTCCTGTTTCAACACCAATAATTCGGTCTGCGGATAATGCTTCGGAACGAATAAGGATATTGGCATCTTCCTTTGTATAGATATCGTTAGTTATTACGGCGATGCTATATTTATCATTCAATCTGCGGGCAAGCCGCTCCACTAATGCGGTTTTGCCTGAGCCTACAGGGCCTCCAATCCCGATTCGCATCGGGCGTTCTTGATGATGCTTCTCCGGTGTTTCCCATTGATGGTGATGATGCGTTTCTCCTTGACACATAGAAATGCGCCTCCTTAATTATTATTGGTTCAGGACATAAACAAGCGTGAATACAGTGCTTCATGACGCATCATGGCAATGTCCGTCTGAGGAGTATTACCGAAGCCATCCTCTAGCGGGTCCAAATGCTGCGCGCCCTGCCAGGCTTGCGCAATTACAGGTGTAAGCTCCGCAAGCAGTCGCTGTCCTTCCGTTTGACCGATGGACATCAGCCTCAGGCCGCTGTTAATACAGGTCATCGTGCAAGCGTATAAATAACCTTCCGCTGCCATAGCAAGCGGCACTTGTATTTGATAACTGATCCAGCCATGAATCAGAGGATGGGTGCCGTGACAACGGCGCTGCTGAAGCGCAGCCTGCAGAGGCTCCCATGTCATTTGCGGGTAGATAGATCTTGCCAGCTGGAACAGCCGCCGCCCCATCTTGACTACCCCTTCCCTCGTCTCCGCAGCTGCTCGCTGCACATGCTGGGTTTGATCCACAAGCCAAAGCGAATCCCACTGCCGCTCAGGTGCGTAAAGATAAACTGCTTTTACCGCGAGGGCATCTATCGGCGCCCAGCTTTGAAACAGCATAGTTTCAATATATTCCCTCAAATGTTCAGGCCGCTGCACATGCCCAGACTGAACCAACGTTTCCAGCCCAAAGGAGTGGGAGAACCCTCCGATTGGCAGCGCAGAATCGAGCAGTTGAACGTAGGAGAGCCACAAGTGTGCGGATTGCTGCTGCATGATTGGTTCCCCTCCTATTGCATTCCTTCTATATATAGTAGGAATGCGTTAAAACAAGAAATATCGCTGAGCCATCGGCAATTGCTGTGCCGGCTCACAAGTGATAGCCGTTCCATCGACCTTTACTTCATACGTTTCAGGATTCACCTCTATACGAGGAGTTTCCCCATTATGGATCATATCCTTCTTGGTTATGCTTCGGCAGTTTTTAATCGGCTCTATCCGTTTTTGCAGCCCTAGCTCAGTGTGTACACCTGAATCGAAAGCAGCCTGCGAAACAAATGTAATGCAATGATTCAGCGCCTTACCGAAGGAGCCGAACATCGGCCTTCCGAATACCGGCTGCGGCGTTGGTATGGAAGCGTTCGGATCGCCCATTTGCGCATAAGCGATTACTCCTCCCTTAAGCACCATTTCCGGCTTGACTCCAAAAAACATCGGGCTCCACAGCACCAGATCCGCCAGCTTCCCCACCTCTACAGATCCTACAAGATGGGAAACGCCATGAGTAATCGCCGGGTTTATCGTATATTTCGCAATGTAGCGCTTAATCCGAAAGTTGTCGGCATCGCTGGATAAAACGTCGTTACCTTCATCAGGCGCCGGCAAGTAACCGCGCTGCTTTTTCATTTTATCCGCCGTCTGCCAAGTTCGGATGATCACTTCCCCCACTCGCCCCATAGCTTGCGAATCCGAGCTAAGCATACTGAACACGCCAAGGTCGTGCAGGATATCCTCAGCAGCGATAGTCTCAGGCCGGATCCGTGAGTCCGCAAAAGCGACGTCCTCCGGAATCCGACTGTCGAGATGATGGCAAACCATCAGCATGTCGAGATGCTCTTCAATCGTATTTACGGTATAAGGACGCGTCGGATTAGTGGATGATGGAAGCACATTAAGCTCAGCAGCAATCTTGATAATATCCGGCGCATGGCCTCCTCCTGCTCCCTCTGTATGATAAGTATGGATGGTTCGGCCGCCAATGGCCGTTATCGTATCCTCGACAAAGCCGGACTCATTCAACGTATCCGAATGAATAGCAACCTGCACGTCATATTCGTCAGCCACCCGCAGACATGTATCGATCGCCGCAGGCGTTGTCCCCCAATCCTCATGCAGCTTCAAGCCTATAGCACCCGCTTCCACCTGCTCGATGAGCGGCTCCGTGAATGACGCATTGCCCTTGCCCGTGAATCCGAGGTTCATCGGAAACGCTTCAGCCGCTTCAAGCATGCGGTACATATGCCACTTACCTGGTGTGCAAGTTGTAGCACTCGTACCCGCGGCGGGCCCTGTTCCGCCTCCGATCATTGTAGTGACGCCGGATGCAAGCGCCGTCTCAATCTGCTGAGGGCATATATAATGAATATGGGTATCAATTCCGCCAGCAGTAATAATACGTCCCTCGCCAGCGATAACCTCAGTTCCGGCGCCAGCAATCATATTCGGCTGCACCCCATCCATCAAATCCGGATTGCCAGCCTTGCCTATGCCTACTATAACTCCATCCTTAATCCCTATATCAGCCTTAACAATACCCCAGTGATCAATAATCACAGCATTGGTTATCAAGGTATCAAGAACCCCTTGATCCCGGGTATGGCGGCTTGACTGTCCCATTCCGTCACGGATAACCTTGCCTCCGCCGAACTTGCATTCCTCGCCATAAACGGTGAAATCATGCTCAATTTCAGCCCATAATTCGGTATCAGCAAGACGAACAGCATCTCCGACAGTAGGTCCGAACATCTGAGCATACGCTTTACGATTCATTATTGCCATCTTCAGAAGCCCCCTCCTTAGAGCTTTTTGAAGAAAAGCTTGAATCGTAAGCATGCTCTGAGCTTTTCGCAGAAGAAGCGGCTTCGTAATCTGAGCCTTGCTTCGTATGCAGAAGCTCCCATGCATCCAAGCGGATCTTCACTTCCTCAGGCATATGGCCATGCTTCGCTTCTCCCTGGGAGAGGTTGTTTAAACCATAAGAAAGTTTGGCACCGCCAAGCTCTACCAGCTGAACAGGCTTCTCCTCCCCCGGTTCAAATCTCACAGCCGTGCCCGAAGCAATATTGAGACGCATACCGAATGCTTCTGCCCTGTCAAACTTCAAAGCTCTGTTCACTTCAAAAAAATGAAAATGGGAGCCAACCTGAATCGGCCGGTCGCCGCTGTTGACTACTAACATTGCCAATGTTTGTTTCCCCTTATTTAATTCAATCTCTCCAGCTTTAATTCGATACTCGCCCGGAATCATCATTAAGGCTCCTTTCCATTAAAGACAATTAAACACCTATAGGGTGATGCACAGTGACCAGCTTGGTTCCGTCAGGAAAGGTCGCCTCAACCTGTACCTCATGAATCATCTCAGGTATGCCTTCCATCACTTGCTCTGCTTTTAATATAGTTGTTCCGAATTCCATCAGCTCGGCTACCGTTAAACCATCCCTTGCCCCTTCCATAATCTCAGAAGTAATTAAAGCAATGCTTTCGGGATAATTTAATTTCACACCGCGCTGCAGACGTCTTCGTGCCAAATCTGCAGCTACTGTAATTAACAGCTTCTCTTTTTCACGTTCTGTTAAATGCATTTGATTAAAACCTCCCATTCCCAATTATTCATTTGTCATGAAACATAACATATAAACACGAATAATTAGTTGCTAACACATCCATTATATTCGCTTTTTCAAAAATTGTAAATTACTTATGTCAGATATATGTAGGTATTTCGAATCATATTTTCCGTTTTTGGACAAAACTTAACTCAAAACATTATATAGTAATAGTTTTTTTGAATAATAATTTCATAATTTCAATTACAAGAGAAAATTATGTTATGTATATTGACATTGATGTAACACTAAATTATGATATCTCATGTAAGTAAACCTCCCTCTTGAGCTTAACGCCATAAAATATAAATCGGATTTGTTTTTCCGAGATTCACCACGACAATAAGCTGCTTAAACAAATGAGTAACTGGCCGGCACTAATAGACATCAAACTGCAGAGTCCGGTACAGCTGCTTACAAGCTGCACAACAATTTTTTAAGGAGTGGATGAGATGTTGGCAAAAAGAAAAGGGATCCAAGTATTAATGGCGGTCTGCATGTCTCTGACAGCACTTCTTGCAGGCTGTGCAACTCAGACAACACCGGCTGCAACACCAGCTGCTCCGGCAGCAGCAACCAAAACCGATGCGAAGCCGGAAGCGGGCAAGGATGAAGCTATTCCAGTCGGAATTCTGCATTCATTGACCGGCACCATGTCCATCAGTGAGGTTTCTGTAAAAGATGCCGAGATGATGGCTATTGATGAAATTAACAAAGCAGGGGGCGTACTTGGCAAGCAGTTGAAACCCATTGTTGAAGATGGGGCATCCGATTGGCCAACTTTCGCAGAAAAAACGAAGAAACTGCTGCAAAAAGACAAAACAGCTGTTATCTTCGGCGGATGGACTTCTTCAAGCCGCAAAGCAGTACTTCCGGTTGTAGAGCAAAACAAAGGACTCTTTTTCTATCCCGTGCAATATGAAGGTCTTGAATCATCCCCATACATCTTCTACACAGGCGCAACAACCAATCAACAAATCGTACCTGCGGTAACCTGGCTGCTGCAAAACAAAGGAAAGAAATTTTTCCTGCTGGGCTCTGATTATGTTTTCCCAAGAACCGCCAATAAAATCATTAAAGAGCAGCTGAAAGCTGAAGGCGGACAATTAATTGCAGAAGAATACACCCCGCTCGGGCACACCGACTACAACACAATCATAAGCAAAATCAAAAAAGATAAGCCAAATGTCATTTTCAACACTTTGAATGGTGACAGCAACGTTGCTTTCTTCAAGCAGTTGAAGGATGCAGGTATCAGCGCCAAAGATTTGACCACACTTTCCGTAAGTATTGCAGAAGAAGAAATTCGCGGTATCGGCGCTTCCGTCCTGGAAGGACATTATGCTGCATGGAACTACTACCAAACAACGGATACTCCTGAGAACAAAAAGTTCGTTGATGCCTACAAAGCCAAATATGGTAAAGACCGCGTGACCGATGATCCAATCGAAGCAGGTTACTTTGGTGTATATCTGTGGGCTGAAGCCGTGAAAAAAGCAGGCTCCTTCGATGTAGAAAAAGTGAAAGAGGCTGCAAAAGGACTAGAATATAACGCTCCAGGCGGTAAAGTCATGATCGATGGAGAGAATCAGCACGTTTATAAAACGGTTCGTATAGGTCAAGTGCAGGCCGACGGCCAATTCAAAGAAGTGTGGAATTCCGGCAAGCCAGTGAAGCCCGATCCTTTCCTCAAAACGTACCCATGGGGCGCCGAGGTTACCAAGAAATAAACGTAGCTTCGCTGCCGCAATAGCGCAAACAAACTTTCGGGGCTGCTCCAATGCGGGCAGTCCCGCCTTTTCATAAAGGGCTTTGAGCAAGAAGCTATTCATATCAAGGAGGCTGATGCCAATGGGCTTGCTGCTGCTTCAATTATTTAACGGCGTATCGCTTAGCTCCATCCTGCTTCTGATCGCCTTAGGGCTCGCCATCACGTTCGGATTGATGAATGTGATCAACATGGCGCATGGTGAATTTATTATGATAGGCGCTTATATGGCCTATACGATCCAGCAATTATTTCAAAAGTTTTTGCCAGCGTCCGCTTTTGGCTGGTATTTTATTCTTTCTCTAGGCGTTGCATTCGCTATGGCATTCGCCATTGGCTGGCTGCTTGAGGCAACGCTGATCCGCTTCCTTTATGGCAGGCCGCTCGACAGCTTGCTCGCAACCTGGGGTGTAAGCCTTGTGCTGCAGCAGCTGGCACGGCAAATTTTCGGAGCGCCTAACGTGGCGGTCAAAGCACCGGAATGGCTTGAAGGAGGCCTTGCGCTTAGCGCCGATCTGATGCTGCCTTACAAGCGGCTGTTCATCATCGGGCTGGTGATCGTGTGCATCACGATCATTTACCTGTACCAATACCACAGCCGTGGCGGGCGCAACATGCAGGCGGTTATGCAAAACCGCGGCATGGCTTCATGCCTTGGCATTTCCACGCGGCGCATCGATTCGCAAGCATTCGCCTTCGGCTCGGGCATGGCTGGCATCGCCGGCTGCGCGCTGACCTTGGTCGGTCCGATCGGACCGTCGATCGGAACCTACTACATTGTCGATGCGTTCATGGTCGTTGTACTTGGCGGTATCGGCAAAATTATCGGCACCGTTGCCGGCGCCCTTGGCATCGGCGTGCTGAACACCGCCTTCGAATACACAACGAGCGCTACAATCGGCAAAGTTATCGTATTTACGCTTATCATCGCTTTCCTGCAATGGAAGCCTTCCGGTTTTGTAACTATTAAATCGCGAGCGCTTGATTAACCGCCATGCTTTCGCAGAAAGTTTTGCATTAGCAAAACTCTAAGGAGTTGATAAAATGACTATCACAAATACCAAAATAAAAATCGTGATCACACTCATTCTATTTGCAGCGATGTTGATAGCCCCGCTATTTTTATCCGAATTCCGGCTCTCACTGCTAGGCAAATTTCTAACTTATGCGATTGTTGCTATGGGACTTGATTTGATCTGGGGTTATACAGGTATTCTCAGCTTGGGTCACGGCGTTTACTTCGGACTTGGTGCCTATTGTATGGCTATGCACCTCAAGCTTGTAAGCTCACATGGTGAATTGCCTGATTTCATGTCATGGAGCGGTGTTGAAAAGCTGCCTTGGTTCTGGCTCCCTTTCCAGTCAGCCGGAGCTTCCATCCTTCTCGCCATGCTGGTACCGGTGGCTGTTGCCTTTATTCTTGGTTATCTCACCTTCCGAAATCGAATCAAAGGGACCTTTTTCTCGATTCTATCGCAAGCATTGGTCATCATTACCGTTACGCTGTTTGTCGGACAACAAGGCTATACCGGCGGGACTAACGGACTCACTAATTTCGATACGTTCTTGGGCTTTCCTGTAGGCGAACAGTCTACCAAGCTGATGTTCTACTATGTGACTGCATTTGTTGTGATCGGCACCTTGGCATTATGCCTTTGGATCTCCAAAAGCAGGCTGGGCAAAATTCTCGTTGCCGTACGCGACGCAGAGAATCGTGTCCGCTTCATCGGTTACAATCCTGTAACCTACAAAGTATTTATTTATTGCTTCTCCGCCGCACTATCGGGGCTGGCCGGCATTTTATTCGTTTTGCAGGAAGGCATTATTTCACCCGCTCAAATGGGCATTGTTCCGTCTATCGAAATGGTTCTATGGGTTGCCATCGGTGGTCGTGCCACCATATTCGGTGCAATCATTGGAGCACTCGTCACCAACTCGGCAAAAACCACCTTCAGTGAGGCCTATCCGGAATGGTGGCCGATTATTATGGGCGCAATGTTCATCATAGTTGTATTGTTCCTGCCCAAAGGCATCGTAGGAACCGTCAAAAGCATCGTTGAGAAAAAAGGCTGGTACCCGATCAAAAAATCCAAGCGTTTGCTTCCAACAGCCGCATCTTTAGTAACCTATTCAGATTTGCATAACGAGACCAATCCAGCCAGTACGAAGTAATCTTCATTATATTTAAGACCTAAAAAGAGATGAAAACTCAGAGATCGCATACGAAAAAAGTTTTCATAAGAAAACCCTAAGGAGGTTGTTCCTATTATGGAGACATCACCAAAGAAAGAACTTGCCGCCGATTTAGTCCACATCGAGCAGCTTGAGGTAGATTTCGACGGTTTCAAAGCCATTCGTGGACTCGACTTCTCCCTCCAGCGAGGCGAGCTGCGATTTCTGATCGGCCCTAACGGCGCTGGCAAAACCACTCTGTTAGATGTTCTATGCGGTAAAGTCAAGCCCTCTAAAGGCACTGTTCGGTTTAAAAACAGCATCGATATAACCAAACATCAGGAGCATCAAATAGCCCAGCTTGGCATCGGACGTAAATTCCAGGCGCCTTCTATCTTTATTACACTGAGCGTTTTGGAAAACCTGCTTTTATCGATGCGCCAGAAACGAGGACTGTTAAGCTCCTTGATTGCCAAGACGACAGCAGATCAGCGGGAACGTATCAAGCATTATTTGCAAATGATTGGTCTCGAGCATAAATCTCAAGATAAAGCAGGCTCCCTATCTCATGGAGAGAAGCAATGGCTAGAAATAGGGATGCTGTTGATTCAAGAGCCCGAGCTGCTCTTGCTCGATGAGCCTGCTGCTGGGATGACCGACAGCGAGACAGAAAAGACCGGTGAGCTGCTGCACAAAATCAGTGACAAGCAGACTATTATTGTTGTCGAGCATGATATGGAGTTTGTTCGCCAGTTTGCTAAAACCGTCACCGTCATGCATGAAGGATCCGTACTCTGTGAAGGAACCATGGAGGACATCCAGAATGATGATAAGGTTGCCGAAGTTTATTTGGGGAGACGAGGTGTTCGTGATGCTGAACATTAGTGGATTGGAGGCGGGTTACGGAGAAAGCATGGTTTTGCGAAATGTGGAGTTACAGATTAAGCCTGGTCAGGTCGTTTGCTTAATGGGGCGTAACGGTGTCGGAAAAACAACGCTAATGAAAACTATTATGGGGTTAATCAAGAATAAGAAAGGCAGCCTCACCTATGATGGCCGAGACATCACTAGCGCAACTCCAGATCGACGGGCCAAGGGAGGAATCGGCTATGTTCCCCAGGGACGAGATATTTTCCCACAGCTTACAGTGGAGGAAAATTTACTGTTGGGGCTTGAAGCCAGCAGCATTCGCAAAACCAGTATACCGGAAACCGTCTATGAAATGTTCCCGGTGCTTAAGGAGATGATCCGGCGCAAAGGCGGCGACTTAAGCGGCGGGCAGCAGCAGCAGCTATCCATCGCCCGCGCTCTGGTCGCCGAGCCGAAGCTGCTTCTACTCGATGAGCCTATGGAAGGGATACAGCCATCCATTGTTATGGAAATCGAGCATGTCATTGAGAAGATCAAAGCAAGCAAACAAATGTCCGTCCTGCTTATTGAGCAAAGCCTTACCTTTGCAACCCGCATAGCCGACTACTACTACGTGCTTGACAAGGGTACCATTGTAGCGGAAGGCAGCTCCTCCTCATTAAGCGAGGATCAAGTTAAAAAGCATCTGGCCGTCTAATAAGACAGCCGATAAGCTTACGCAGACAGCCAATCATCTTGGGGCTGTTTTTCTTTTGTTTAAATCAGCCTCATCGCGATCATTTTATTTCACCGATCGTAAGTGGTATGATAATCAAGCGGGTAATTATCCCAAATAAGGAGGAGAAAATGATGACTCAACAAGTTTCTGACAGCACAACATTGCATAATGGCGTCAAAATGCCATGGTTAGGATTAGGTGTCTGGAAAACGAAAGACGGAGACGAAGTGATCCAGGCAGTCAAATCCGCTATCCAAACCGGTTACCGTAGTATAGATACAGCGGCCGCATATGGCAATGAAGAAGGCGTTGGCATTGGAATCAAGCAAGCCGGCGTACCACGTGATGAACTATTCATCACTACCAAGGTATGGAATGCCGATCAAGGCTATGATTCTACATTAAGAGCTTTCGAAGAGAGCCGCAAGAAGCTCGGTCTTGAAGTCATCGACCTCTACTTGATCCATTGGCCGGTAAAAGGTAAGTATAAGGACACCTGGCGCGCTTTGGAGAAGCTGTACAAGGATGGGGCGGTTCGAGCTATTGGAGTCAGCAATTTCCATACTCATCACCTCAAGGATGTCATTTCTGAAAGCGAAACGGTTCCTATGGTTAATCAGGTTGAATACCATCCTTTGTTGAGCCAGCAAGAGCTGCGCAGCTTCTGTAATTCCAATCAAATTCAACTGGAAGCCTGGAGCCCCTTAATGCAGGGTAACCTGGACAATCCGCTTATTAGTGAGCTAGCTGCCCAATACGGTAAGTCTCCTGCGCAAATTATTCTTCGCTGGGATATTCAGAACGGCGTCGTCACCATTCCGAAATCGATCAACGCTAATCGGATTCGCGAGAACAGTGAAATTTTCGATTTCACTTTATCCGAGGATGATGTAGCTAAAATCAATTCATTAAACAAAAACCAACGTTTCGGTCCTGACCCCGACAACTTTAATTTCTAATTCAAACTTTAACCCCCAACAGGCTGTCATGTTCTCATGGCAGCTTGTTGGGGGTTGTGAAATAAGAAAGATATTATATAGATGGAAATACTCACGTTAATCCAGCCGCGAAATCGTTTGAAATCATTCTAACTGGAAAAACTCCCGCTAATAGACGTGATAGGGATGATATCAACCAAAATCCTTAGAATTAGCATGAGAAATTCCAGCTATAGGGCTTTGAATGCTATTTTCGGAGCAACTAACATGACATTTTCCTGATAATTGCGTGGAGCTCCCCAGGCTGCCATGTAGGTTAACCTTTTACGGAACCGCTGGTCATACCGGCGATAAATGATTTGTTAGCAAACAAATATACAACAAGAATCGGCAGCATAGACAGCATTGAGCCTGCCAGCATAAGATTCCATTCCGCTGCGGCGTTAGCTGAATATTTCAGAGAAATAACGCCTACCGTCAGCGGCCGCATCTCCGGATGCGTCATGGTGAAAATGAGCGGCAGAACATACTGGTTCCAAGCCTCACGGAACGTGAACAGCCCAACCACGCCTAGCCCCGGTGTGAGCAACGGCAAAATAATGCGCCAATATATACCAAAGAATCCGCAGCCGTCAATTGTAGCCGCCTCGTCCAAATCCTTCGGAATAGCTTTCACAAACCGCTCCAACAAGAAAATATCAAAGGATAAATGCGTTCCAACGAAAATCAGAACGACCGACCAAAGCGAAGTATGCATATGCACCGCGCGCATCATATCGTAAAGAGGTCGGAAAGTAATCGCCCCGATCGTAATGAACATCGTTGCAGCCAGAACCCACATAAGGAGCCGCCTGCCGGGAAATGCTTTTCTGGCCAACACATAAGCGCCCATAGAACAGATAATAATATTTAGAACGGTTGAGGCGACGGAAATGAACAAGCTGTTCCATGTATATTGAGCAAAGTTGGCTCTTTCCCAAGCTTCTGCGTAATTTTTCCAATTCCATGTTTCTGCCAAAATATTGGTGCTGTTTAACAGCTCGAAATTGGTTTTAAACGATCCGAACAAGGTATAAGCTACGGGATACACTATTGCGATAAGGATAGCAAGCAGAAATACCCAGATGATCGCCCAACCCAGCAATGTGCCTAAACCCAAAGAGGATTTTCGATTTGCCGTTAATGTACTCATAATTTTCCCTCCTCTCTTAATGGACCTCGCTGGATTTACGCGAAATATAGAGATACAATCCCGTGAGCACACTGACGATCAAGGCAGAGGTGAAGCCTACCGCCGCACCGTAGCCGTATTGCTGTACGACGGCATCGCCTTCGGATACCGGGAAGAACAGCTTATAAATATACAGGTACATCACTTCGGTTTTGCCCCCAGGACCACCGGCCGTAAGAACCATAATGCTTTCATAGCTTTTCAGTGTATTGACAATCGCCAACATAACGATCATCTGAAGTACGGGTCCAAGCAATGGAATCGTAACATGCCAGAACTGTTGAGGCTTGTTAGCTCCGTCAATCGATGCCGCTTCGTATAGATCGTTCGGGATCCCCTGCAGGCCGGCAATGAAAAGCACCATATAATTACCCACTGCGCCCCAAATGGCTACCAAAATTGCCGTTAGCATCGAATATTTAACACCGAGCCACTCAATAGGTGAATGGATCAGCCCAATCGACATGAGCATGTTATTGATTATCCCGTTGTATGAATTAAACATCAGGTAGAACACTAGGGATATGACTGCTGTACTGATGATGGTCGGCATGAAAATGATCGCACGAATCGTATTTTTGGCAAACAGCTTGTTATTTAATATAAAAGCCAGGATCAGGGAAAGCGGTATAACAATAACAAGCTTTCCGAGCGTAAATACAACCGTGTTCCATACGGAATGCCAATATTCCATGTCCCGTGTAAACAAACGGACGAAGTTATCCATACCGATAAATTTGGCTTGCGTAAAACCGTCATAATCAAAAAACATATATTTAAAGGCCCAAGCAAGCGGGTAGATCGCAAATAGAAGCAAAAACACAATCGTAGGCATAATCATCAAATACGGAAGTCCGTATTCTCTTAAATGTTTTTTCAACAGCATGGCTTTTATCCGGCTCCTTTCAATGGGAAATTTCCGAAAAAAAAGAGAGCAGATCTCCTCGATGTTTCCAAAGAGGAGAACAACCTGCATCCCTGTGCATTCAATTTAATTCAAGTCTATTACAAAATTACTTTTTAAGCTGGCTGCGAGGATCGAAGTTAGGATCAACGACACGTTTGACGTTGCCGGCTTTTTCTTCATTGTTCAGTGCGTCATTGTATCGTTTGTTCAAATCTTCAATACCTTTTTCCAACGGAGTCAGGCCCAGAAGCGATTCGGAAATCACACTTTGCCATGGCTTGCCTTCCACTTTATGAACCGGATAAGCAGGCCACATGATATCATCCTTAGGTGCGAACTCTTTGAAGTTTTTGAGCGTTGGCTCTTTCGCCTTACTGATCACGCTAGGCACTACGCTAACACCTTTACCCTGCTCGTAATAAGGGACAAGCAATTCATCGCTATATAAGTAGTTCATGAACTCCCAAGCTTCTTTTTTGTTTTTGCTTTTTGCCGACATGTACAACCAAGATGCGCCGCCGTTAATGTAGTTGGCACCTTTAGGCGCTCCACCGTCCAATGTAGGAACCTGAGCTACGCCCCAATCAATTTTGGTAGGAAATTGGGAATCATATACGCCTGGCTCTGCGGAAAGCGAGAAGTACATACCAATCTTTCCTGCTGCAAACTGGTTGCGAAGCGGATCTATATCCAGAGATTCGTAGCCCGGTAGCATGCTTTTGTTGTCTACGATTTTCTTAATTCCTTCAACATATGGCTTCAATACTTCAAAGTCATATTTACCGGTCTTCCAGTCGTAATAGTCTTTGCCATCCAAACGAACCATAGGCAGAAGACCTCTTTCAAAAGCGGCCGAAGGTGTTTTCATATTCAACGCAAATCCGTATACACCATCAGCTTTGCCGGCTTCGGTAATCTTTTTCGCATCGTCCACAAGCTCGGCTACAGACTTCGGCGGTCCGCTTATTCCAGCTTTGGCAAACAGATCTTTATTGTAAATCAAGCGCCAAGTGGTTCCATAGTTGGGAAGGCTGTATGTTTTGCCGTCTATAGCATTCTGACGATCAACCTTGAGCAAGCTTTCCCCGAAACGAGTTTTGATATCAGGTGTCAAATATTCATCGAGCGGCTCAATCGCTTTCATCTTAACTAAATCTTCGAACTTGATCTTCATTTTTGCGTTAAAAATATCCGGTGCCTCATCAGCTTGAATCGCTGTTTGCAGCGCTTGCTCATAGTTATCCGTCATGATCTGCTGTTCAACTTCAATCTTGCCTTTATGCGTTTCATTGAACTTGTCGATTTTCTCTTTCATTAAATCCGTATCATGACGTGCATTCGTCCAATATTTCAGTTTAACGGGATGTCCGTTCGCCCCGCCGTTTGAGGAAGCCGAATTCGATGCAGCACCGCAGCCAGCAAGCAGGGATGAAGCCAATACCAATGCCAAGCTCGTCTTGGCAATCGTTTTTTTATTTTTCATGTTGTGTTAACCTCCCTTTGGTGTCCAAACTTATATTTTAAAGTATAGCGGAATGAAGCTGATTGGATAGGGAGGCATTTTTCGTTTCAGAGGGGGAATAATTACTCCTGATCCCTATTGTTATTTCATTCCAAGACGTTGCTCACGATACTCAGAGGGAGTAATACCAAGCTTTTTTTTGAAAATTTCACGAAAGTACTTCCGATCCAGATAGCCAAGCCGTTCCGCGATTTCATAAATCGGTATGCCTGCGTCCTCTAACCAAACCTTGGCCTTCTCCAGCTTCAAATCCGTAATGTACTCTACGAAAGTCGTACCGGTCTCGCGTTTAAACAAGCTGCTCAAATAGTTCGGGCTAACGCCAACATGATCCGCTACTTCAGACAATCCCACCTGCTGCAGCAATTGCTGCTGGATGAATGCCTTCGCTTCTCCTACAATGTTTTTAGTGCCCAATTGCATGTATTGTTTGACTTGCAGCGTCGCTTCATAAAACCATCCGGCCATCTGCTCCTGCAGCTCGGTCAAATTGGCATGCTCGCAAGTGTGATACCAAGTCTCGGGAGCATTGTTCCGCTCTTCGACCTGCACACCCACATCGAGCAGCAGACGTATCAGCATAGTAACCAGCTGTATGCAAGAAATTCTGAAATCGGCCGGCGTGCTTTCGCTACCCTTCAAAGCGTTAAAAAAAACAGCTACTCCCTCCGCCACCGATTCAACCTGCCCTCTGCGTATGAGTGTAAACAGCTCTTGCTCCTCAACAACCGGATAACCTGTGCGTTTCATCCGAAACGGCAGCAGATCCTCCACATGCATCACCTGGTTATTTCCGAAAAAGTAGATATGATCAATAGCTTCACAAGCTTCTTTATAGGCATCCGGCAATCCCGTGATCTCCGGGCAAGGCGAGCTGATTCCAATGGTGACCGTATGGTTGGAATACACCTCAATGGAGGATCGGCAATGCTCCGCAAATTTCAGCAACGAATCTTTGACTTCTTTGGATGACATCGACAAATCATAATTAACGAGGAGGGTCAGAATCCCCCATTCCGAATAAAAGGTAATGCCTGTCCCCCAAGCCGGCAGGCAGTCTCCAATTATATTTTCCACAACAAAACGGCTCAATTCGACCTCCTCAACGGAATTTTGGGAAATCGTTTGGAAGTCATCAATAGCTATAGCGAGTAAGGCAAAGTAATCGGAGCTCAACGGAATTTCAGCAAACTCCCATTTATCCTTGGATCGCACCAGTTTGTGATCACGGAAATGAACCATTTCATTCAAATATTGCTGCCGCAAAGCGGGTAAGCTTCGCCGGATCGTTTGTTGGAATCTCTGCTTTTGTTCATCCTGCTCCTTGACCTTCTTCAGCTCCAAAACTACCTTTTCCAAAATGACAGTCAGTTCTTTAATATCCACAGGCTTAAGCACATAATCCGATGCCCCAAGCGCCAATGCCTGCTTCGCATAATCGAATTCCTCGTAGCCGCTGAGCACGACAAACCGAATCGCGTGGTCATAGTCATGTCTCAACCGCTCCATCAGCTCAATCCCGTTCATATTGGGCATCTTGATATCCGTTACGACCAAATCCGCCGGTTCTGCATCAAATTTAGCCAGCGCCTCTTTACCGTCCAGCGCGATATCTACATGAGTAATACCGAGCTCCTCCCAAGAAATATGCTTGCGTATCCCCTGTACTACACTTTCCTTATCATCAACCAGCAACACTCTCATGGTTTCATTCCCCACTTCCATCCATTCGTATGCGTATTACAAAACGGGAGCCGGCGCCTAACTCGCTCTCCACATGAAACGATGCATGTCTCCCAAAAAAATACCATAAACGTTCTTTAATATTCATAATGGCGTAGCCTTCACCCGTTCTCTCAGCCCCATTCAGCCTTCCACTTGTTTTATCGTCCGTCAGCGGCCGGTTAAAATGAGCTACAAGCTCCGGTTCCATACCACATCCGTTATCCTCCACCTCAAGCACAATAACATGAGGTTCTTCCAACCGGCTTATCGCCCTAATGTGGAAATCCTTGTATTCATTTGCTTTGAAGGCATGAAGAACGCTATTTTCCGCAAGAGGCTGTAAAATAATTTTGGGTACCAGGAAGGTCCGGGTTCTGTCATCTGTATGGATCTCAAATGAAAACTGCCGTTTATATTGATAATTGACCAGCTTCAAGTATTGTTCCACATGCTCCATTTCTTTGGAAATTGGCGTTGCTTCCTCGCCGCGGTTCAAGCTAAGCCTAAAAAAACGCGACAATGACAAAATAATATCGGCTGCGGAAGTATCTTGAAATTCAAGTGCTTTCCAGTAAATCTCATCGAGTGTGTTGTAAAGAAAATGTGGATTTATTTGCGCCTGAAGCACCCGCATTTCCGCCTTGCGTTTCGCCTGGCTCTCTTCAACAACCTGCTTGAGCAGCAGCTGAATTTGATCCAGCATCTCGTTAAAATGGCTGCCCAGCTCTCCGATCTCATCCCGGTTGCTTGAGGTAAACCGCACGTCCAGCCTCCCCCGCTTCGCTTGACCCATCAGCCTCTGCAGCTTACGAACGGGATTAGTCACCATTCTTGCGATATATTTATTCAAAAAAAACGAAACCGCAAGCAAAATCGCAGTGAGCAGTATCGTAAAGTATTTGATGTAGGAGACCTTATCCATCAGTTGTTCCTTCGGTTGAAGCACCATCGCCTTCCAGCCCGGAATCGGGATCGACTTATGATTGACCAGGTACGTGTGCCCGTCGATATTCAAATCAAATGAGGAGCGTTCGGATTCCTGGGCGGCAATTGAAGCCTGTTGAAACAACTGCCGAGTCCACGGCTCCTGGGAAGATGCCAAAATCGGCTGCCCTTTTTCATCCAGGACCAGTGAAAAGCCTCCATTTACAAGTTGTATGCTCTGTAAATTATGTTGAAAGGTTTCAACCGTCAGTGTAATGACCATATAGTTATCCTGATTCAAATAATCGGTATCCGCCGCAGGACGGGTTACGAGACTAAGGACCTCTGCGTCCCCGCCAAAAAGCGGATCCTGCTTGGAATACACCCAGCGGTTGGTAGGTGAATTGCGAATCGCTTCGTAATAAGGCGTTTCCTTAAACGAGACATTCCGCTTGCCTCCGGGCATTCCTTGATAAAACTCACCTCTGGGCGTATACAAGTAAATACTGCGAATCGTACTGGAGGACAAACTGACATTGGAGAATAAAGAAAACATTTTATTGAACATCACGGAGTAGGTCTCATCTGATTTGAACTGGCTCCACTCAATCGTCTGCCGGAGCTCCACGCTGGAATTGATCAAATACAGCTTGTCTCCAATGCTTTTTAGCTCGTTATTAATATTCGATCCTAATTGTGCAACCGTTTGGTCCGCAGCATTATAAGCGTATCCCTCCAATATTCGGGATGTCTGATAAATTGAAAATGCCCCGGTTAGTGAAACCGCGAGCACAATAACGACGGAGGTCATCATAAATACTTTCCATTCCAGGCTAAAATCACGAAACCGCTGAACGGCGATCCGCTTGAACCGTTGCAACCTAAACATAAACCCACCTCTTCCTATCCTTTTGTAGCATAATCAGTAAACTTCGGAAAGGGTTAATATTTTATATTCCCGACTAGCAGTAGTAATTATTCCACCCTTTGGGAATCTCTGAACTGCAAAAAAACTATCATACAAGCCCTAATAAAAAGCAAAGCTTTTATTCACCAACCAGTGCTAATTGTCCAAGCGTTCATAATACTAATTAATGTAGAAGTATTTTTACTATCTTAAGGAGGAATTCGATAATATGATGAACAACCCTTACAGACCTGGGGGAGCCTACGGGGGCTATCCAGGGTACCCAGCTCAACAGGGAGGCATGCAGTATGGCGGACAAATGTCTCCTCCACCGGCAAGCGGTCAATTTATTTCTCCCACAGGTCAGGTTGCGCCAACGTCGATGCTGCCTATCGAGCAATCGTTTATTGAGAACATTTTGCGGCTCAATTTAGGAAAAATGGCAACACTCTACATGACGTATGAAAACAACAGCGAGTGGAATGCCAAAATATTCAAAGGCAGGCTCGAAGCGGCAGGAAGAGATCACATCATTATCAGTGACCCTACCACAGGCATGCGTTATCTGCTTCTCATGGTAAACCTGGATTATATCACCTTTAATGAAGAGCTCAAATATGCTTATCCTTATGGGCAGCAGCCTCCTCTAACGACACGTTAAGCTTGTTAAGCACGAACTAGCACAGTGATATTATTCAGAAAGCAAAGAGGAGGGCCGGTTGCGCCAACTCTCAAGAAACAAGCGCAATTGTCAAGGTTCGCGATGCAAGATAGAAGCAATTTTAGTTTCTGTTCACGTAAGAAAAGCCGTCACACTGTGACGGCTTTTGACTTGCACTTAACCTATTACCAAGGCAACTTGACCCTAAGACATATGTTATAATCAGCAATAGATTCTTTATAAGGGTCAAATCCAAACCAGTCAAAGGGGCAGTCCTTGATGCATACTTACGGCGCCATCCGGTACTATCAGTTCGGAAATCCAGCTGATGTGCTTCAGCTAATATACAGACGCGTCCTGAAGCCGGGGGCAGGCGAAGTGCTTGTTCGTATGACAGCTCGGCCCATCAATCCGTCGGATTTGATCCCTGTTCGCGGCGCCTACCCACACCGCATATCGCTGCCTTGCATACCCGGCTATGAGGGAGTCGGCATCGTAGAAGCAATCGGCCCTTCGGTTGATCCTTCACTTCTGGGAAAACGTGTATTGCCGCTGCGAAGCGAGGGGACTTGGCAGGAGCGAGTTGTTGCCTCATCTGAGCTGGTCATTCCGGTTCCGAATGATTTGGACGATGATATAGCATGCCAATTATATATAAACCCGCTAACAGCATGGGTTATTCTAACAGAAGCCTTGCGGCTGCAGCCAGGAGATTTTGTGGCAGTTAATGCTTGCGGTTCGTCAATCGGACGTATATTTGCACAGCTATCCGCCATTCTCGGCTATCGGTTAATCGCTATAACACGCAGTTCAAGGCATACCCAAGAGCTGCTGTCGCTTGGCGCATCACATGTTATTGATACATCGGATGCAAACACGCCTTCAATCCGCGAAGCTGTCCTTAGCATTACGGAAGGCCGGGGTGCAGCGGCTGCCATAGACAGCGTGGGAGGTGCTGATGGCGAGCAGCTGGCCTATTGTACCTGCACTCAGGGAACGGTCATCAGCATTGGACTTCTATCAGGCCAGCCTGTTCATTGGGGTGAAGTTTCACGAGCAAGCAAAACTGCCGTTCAGTTGTTTTGGCTGAGAAACTGGGTCCGTGATGCTTCCGTTCACACATGGCATGATACGTTCGGGCTGCTGATAGATTTGATTCAACAAAATCGTCTTCGCTTATCACGCATAAGTGAGCGGTACGAGCTTGCTCAAGTAAAGCAAGCTGTGATCGCGGCTGAAGCCCCTGCCAGTAAGGGTAAGGTTTTATTAGTCGATGCAGATAACAAATCCATAATTTAATAGATATTGATTTCAGGATTGACTAGATGTACGGGTCTTTCACCTGAGACGCCACGAACCAGATTTTCTGCAGCAAGTATCGCCATTTGGGTTCGTGTCTTAATGCTTGCGCTGCCGATATGCGGCATTGCTACAACATTAGGCAGCGTGAGCAGCCGATGATTTGGATCCAAAGGCTCCGTTTCAAATACGTCCAAGCCTGCCGCCCAAATCTGACCTCCTGTTAAAGCATCGTACAAGGCGTCTTCATTCACAATACCCCCGCGGGCCGTATTAATAAGGACTGAGGTATTTTTCATTCGTGCAAATTGCTCGCGGTCGATCAAATTAACTGTGTCAGGTGAATACGGTGTTAACACAACAATGAAATCAGATTGGCTCAGTAAAGTGTCCATATCGGCATAGGTCATGTCATAGGCTTGTTCAGCTTCAAGCTTTCTGGAACGGTTATAGTAAAGGAGCTTCATGTCAAACCCCTTCGCCCTCTTGGCGACAGACTCGCCGATTCTGCCCATACCGATGATCCCTAAAGTTGCTCCAAAGATATCCTGCCCCGTTAACTGCATCGGTGACCACGTTTTCCATTGACCGTCTCTTAAATAATTGGAGGCTTCAATTAATCTTCGGGAGGTGGCGAGCAGCAAGGCAAAGGTTAAATCTGCCGTCGTTTCTGTCAACACCCCTGGTGTATTAGTAACTGCAATGCTCCGCTTTGTTGCAGCCTCCACATCAATATTGTTATAGCCCACAGCCATATTACTGATGACCTTCAGATTAGGCGCCGCCTCAAGCAGCTGTTCATCAATCCGCTCCGTTAAGAGGCATAGCAACCCATCGGCATTTTTAAGCTGCTCCTGAAGCACTTCCCTCGGTACGGGCGTATCCTCTTTATCCCAAATAGTTACCTCACACTGCTGCTTGATTATTGCCAAAGCGGCTTCGGGAAGCTTGCGGGTTATGTAAACCTTATTCAATTACCTTCATCCCTTCCATTAGAAAATTATAAATTGTTTCGATTGGAATCGTTTACACTCAATGTATGTACTTTGCCTAAGCTTGTCAAGAGTCCCTTAATAAAATTGCAGCAAAAAACCGGACTCCCCTAATTCAGGAAATCCGGTCTGGTTTTGTTGCTCGCTCAAGTAGAGTTTACGCTTTGGTTTGTGCTGTGCGATCCTGCAGCTGATGTACGGAAATACTGCCCCAGCTCAAATCAGGCACTCTATATTTCTCAATCAAATCCCAATCCAGCTCCATCCCGAAGCCTGGCTTGTCGCGTCCCGGTACGAGCAAATATCCGTCCTCGTATTTCACCGGATTTTTCACAATGTCGCTGACGTACAGCTCAGGGCCGGTTGGATCGGAGGTGAAATTCAGATTAACAAGCGATGCTCCCAAATGAGCCATCGCAGCCGTACCAATGGACAGTTCTTGTGTGGTTCCAAGCAAGCAGCCCTTGCCTGACACTTCAGCAGCAGCAGCAGCCTTCCGCGCAGCAGTAAGGCCTCCAATAAAGATTGGTGAAATGTTAAAAATATCGACCGAGTCATGACGGATCATTTCATATTGCTGACGGAAGCTCCATACATGCTCGCTGATCGGATGATCCACTTTCAAACGGAAATGGTGAAGACCTTCAAAATCATTTTGCGCCGCTGGGCTCTCGATGAGCTGGAAATCGTATTTGGACAAACGCTTAGTCGCTTGCCATGCTTGCTTCCAGTCCAGCAAATGGCTGAAATCCAGCGATTTAATGATAACTTTGGAGCCGAATTCACTTTTGACTCCATCTAGGAAAGCTTCGTCCGCATCCAAATTTTTACCTACGTACAACCGGAAAGTGTCAAAGCCCTGCTTGAAGCGTGTGCGAACAACCTCAAGGTTCTCCTCGACTTCCTCCATAAACCGGTGCCTGAAGATAGGGTAACATACCTTGATTTTGTCCTTCACCCGGCCTCCGATAAAATCAGCAACTGAAGTATTCAGCAGCTTTCCTGCAAGGTCATGAAGGGCGGCATCTACACCATTGCGTACGAAATTGCCTTTTTCATAGTAGAACATCATTTCCGGAAAATTGCTCAGCAGCTCTTTGTTGATCAACGATATATCGAATGGATTTTTGCCGACCAGGATTGTTTTTAATACCGTTGTCAGGTCGTTAACATCCAGCGAGTATTGCGGAAGGTGGGAAAAGTCGGACATTTCTCCGATTCCAGTAACGCCTTCATCGGTCATAATTTCAACGATAACATGCTTGCTAACGAAGCCAGTATGTCTTGGAATGCCCACTACAGTTAATTTCAGGTCTGATATTTTCATGTTTAATGTCGCTCCTTTTAAGTCTCTATATGATACGGTCAGTCAAATAAAACCTAATACAATCCCCAGTCCTTCAACAAGTTAGTTACTTGCTTCACTTCATTCTCGTTCAAGAGGCTAATTGGCGGTCTGACGGCTTTGGAAGGCAATAATCCGAGCTGAAACATCGCTTCCTTCACGACAGTTACATTGTTACCTGTATTATATTTGGCTCTCAGATCTTCAAACGGTGCAACTTCCTCCCAGATCGACATCGCCTCTGCATAATTGCCTTCCCGCAAAGCATCCAGCATTTTGAACGGACGAATGGTTTCTACATTGACCAATCCAGATGTGAATCCGACAGCTCCTGCTGCGAAAAAGTAAGGCGCCCACATTTCTGCTGTGCCGCAAATCCATACGAGATCTTCCTTAACTCCCTGTACAGCTTTGGTGAAGGAAGGCAGATGGTTTACTGCATATTTCACGCCGATAACATTAGGCAGCTTGGCCGTTTCCTGAAGCACTTCAAGTGAAATTTGCTCACTGCGCACATAGAGAATAATCGGCAGCTTCGTGGAAGCAGCAATTTGTTTATAATATTGGATAAGCCCGTCAGCAAGCAGATAAGGATGAATCGGTTGGTGCACCATAAGTCCGTCTGCACCACATGCTTCCGCATTTTGTGCTAAGTCGCAGGCTGTTTTCACATCATAGCCGACACCTGCAATTACCAGGCTCCGTTTAGCTACAAGGCTCGTAACTACACGGGTAACCTCCTTCGCCTCATCTATGGTAAGTGCATAAAACTCGCCTGTGTTGCCGCAAGGGTATATAGCTTCAAGCCCTCTGTTCAGCAAAAAATTAATGTTATCATTCAGCGCAGGCCAATCAATTTCCAAGCTGGAGTCAAAAGGGGTTACGTTGATTGCGTTGATCCCCTTAATTTTTTCAATAACGTTGCTGTACAATATGTTCGCCGCCTCTCGGGGTATTATAATAGATGAATCCTAAATCTCTCAGTCCGTGATGTTATGCTACTGCTTTACAAATACGGTTTTGATCGATGTAAAAAACTCAATCGCCGCCTGTCCCTGCTCACGAGAGTGGGAGCTGGATTGCTTCATACCGCCGAATGGAGCTTGCAGCTCAACCCCTGCGCTTTCCGCATTGACTCTCACGAGCCCCGCTTCCATATCATTAACGAATGCGAGCATGTTTCCAATATTTTTTGTGAAGATAGATGCGCTTAAGCCGAACTCACTATCGTTCGCTGTCTGTAAGGCTTCTTCAAAAGTATCGACCTTGATCAGAGCCAGCACCGGACCGAAAATCTCCTCTTTGGCAATGGTCATATCCGGCTTCACATTATCGAACACAGCAGGCTCTACATAGAAACCCTCTCCTGTGCCGTCAGGCACTTTTCCCCCGAACAGAAGTGTAGCTCCTTCACTAATTCCCTTCTCCACATAGGAAAGCACCGTTTGCTGCTGGCTTTCGCTGGCGCATGGTCCCAACCATGTTTGCGGGTCCATGCCATCTCCAACCTTTAATTGCTTAACTCGCTCTACCAGCTTCTGTTTGAATGTTTCGTAAACGGCGCTTTGTACAATCACTCGGCTTGTTGCCGTACATTTCTGTCCTGTGGAACGCAAGCCGCCGCTTATCGTAGCTTCAACGGCCAAGTCGAGATCGGCGTCTGCTGCTACGATGACTGGATTTTTGCCGCCCATTTCCAACTGATACTTGGCCCCACGAGCAATGGCGCCCATGGCGATGCGCTTGCCTGTCGCATTGGAACCAGTGAATGTAATTCCGTTGATGCTCTTATGCTCAATGATGCCTTGGCCGATTTCACTGCCACTGCCTACAACCATGTTGATTACACCTGCTGGCAAATTCGCCTCATGGAAGCATTCCATGAGTTTAGCTGCTGTTACCGCTGTCTCGCTGGCCGGCTTAAGAATAACTGTGTTTCCATATATTAGCGCCGGTGCGATTTTCCAAATGGGAATGGCAACTGGGAAATTCCAAGGTGTAATGACGCCGACAACCCCTAACGGTACACGTGTCGTAAACATCAAGGCTTCGCTGTCGGTTGATGGGATAACATCCCCGACTTTGCGCATCCCCTCGCCTGCATAATACCTGAGAATGGCAATACCACGAGCCGTTTCACCCTTCGCTTCCGGGAACGTCTTGCCCATCTCGCGGGTCATCGTCTCGGCAACCTCATCCAGACGCTTTTCCAATGCATTAGCGATTTTGTACAAATATTCGCCTCTGGCTGCGCCGGACAGCTTGCGCCATGCTGTCGAAGCTTGCTTCGCAGCGGCAGCTGCATGATCCAGATCAACTCTAGAGGAACGTTGAATATAGCCTACGACCTCCGATTTGTTAGAAGGATTTATACTGGAATCCACTTCTCCGGTTACGGAAGACGTCCATTCCCCATTGATATAGTTTAAAGTTGTTTCTCCTGCCTGAAAGGCCATTACTAGACACATCCTTTTCCTGACTAAAGTTTA
Source organism: Paenibacillus radicis (ex Xue et al. 2023) (assembly GCF_024722015.1). Classification (GTDB taxonomy): domain Bacteria; phylum Bacillota; class Bacilli; order Paenibacillales; family NBRC-103111; genus Paenibacillus_S. The sequence goes on from NZ_JANQBD010000001.1 coordinate 438,310, forward strand.
AGAAATATAATATCTGATATATCAGATATTGCCATAAGAAACCTTTGCCGTCAATACACAGTTTCGCTTCCAATTACTGTGTTGCTTGAATTACCTAATATGGCTGAATCAAGCATAAATATAGGCAAGGGTAAAATTTTCAAATATAAGTTAACATACTTTTATTTATTGCTTCTCCATTACAAAAGAAGCCGTTCTGCGAATATGATTGCGCATAGCTTCCTCCGCACCATCCGGGTCCCGCTGCATAATTTTTTCAAATACCAAATAATGCTCCTTGTAAGCCCGTTCCAGCTCTTGTGAATCAGACAATGCCTGCTTGCGAACAGCCCGGTCAAAGGCTCTAACCGCGTTGATTTGCTGAACAATATAGTCGTTCTGGGCGATATCCAATATCTTATTGTGGTAAGCCTCATTCAATTCATACAAAAGAGCCCCATTATCCTCCTGGGTAGCCTTCTTTATCTTCTCCATATGCTCTTCCAGCTCTGTAATTTCCTGATCGGAAATTTTAATAGCAGCAAGCCTCGCAGCTACCCCTTCCAGCGCAGATCTTGCCCAACTGATTTCCTCAATAGAGCTCATAATTTTATTCGACACAAATGTCCCGATTCTAGGTTTAGTTATAACAAGGCCTTCCTGATCCAGACGGCGTAAAGCCTCTTTTACAGGCGTAGTGCTGACACTGAAGCTTTGAGCGATATCCCGCTCCTTCAAATGCGAGCCCTGGGCAATAGTGCCGGATAAAATGGCTTCTTTTAAAGTTTCATAAACCATATCCCGGATTGATAGTGCTTTGGAGCTTATATCTACACGGTATTGCATTGAATTTCTCTCCTCAAAAAGTATATTACTACCGCATATCACTAGTAAAAGCCAGTCGTGATATATCAGATATCTTATGCCGATCATATCAACCCGATTATTATATGTCAATCCATGAATCAATAGACGGACATAATAAAAGCGACCCTCAACCGAGAGCCGCATTACGAACAAACTCTATTCAATTCCTGCAAGCGTCACATTGTAGAAAGCTCCATCCGTTTCTATACTATTCGCGTTAGCGTTTTTATTGTAAGTTTGAATTTCCAGAATCTCAACCCCGCGAACGTCCACACTCACCTGAACCGGGTCATTCCCTGCAACGGTTTTAAACGATTTAATAAGCGTTTTGTTTCCTTTCTTGTCCACATTGTAGAAGCTAATTCCGCCTGCATTAGTATTTCCAAGATTGGTATAAGGAACTACAAGCTGGCCGTTTATTTGACTATAATTGGAATGAAGCATATAAGTGAAGCTCTCATAGCTGCTAAAGCGATTGAACGGTGTAATTTTTTTGTCAAGTATATTAAAAGCTGCACGCTCTTCTTTAAAAACATAACTATCCTTATCGTTGTAGGTCTTCACTTCTTTAATATCCGTTTGAGCCGCTACAGGCGCTTGTCCCACATAGATCGATGAAGTGTCGCCATCCCATTTCACTTCCTTCTGATTATTCGTTAGGGCATTCGACAATGCTCGCAGAGGAAGATAGGTCGTGCCATCATAAATAAACGGTTCAACGATTTTGCCATCACTATCGGTAGGTTTAATTAATTTACCATCAACAAATAGCTTGAGTCCGCCTTGCACTACATTAATATTCGTAAGCTTTCCATCTGCAAAAGCAGTACCTACCGATGCCAGCAGGGCAAATATGCAAGCCCCCATTACAAATCCTTTAAGCTTATCCCGATTTAATTTCAACATATAGCATAACTCCTTTTAAAATAATTTTGTGATAATCGAATAACAACCTATCGTCTGCAAAACCGGTCTTCATTTTCAATAATGATTAATTCACATCGGCGATACGGAAGCTAATTCATATTTTTTGGCTTTCAGATAGCTTAATCCTCCGCCCTCCGACTTAAATTTGATAACCTGATTGGGGCTAATCTTCCCAGCTACCTTGGAGTAGGCTTTTCCCACCTGCTTATTATTTTCATCATAGAGGTTAAGCGTTATTTCCACATAGTTCCAATCTTTTTTCGTATAATTTTTAATCTCGCCATAAATTTCATCCACGTAATTGTTAAAGTATTTGGCATCCAGACTCACCATCACCGGATTGAACACTGACTCCCACTTATTGGGTGTGGTTTTGGATGAAGTCTCCTTTTTATCTGATAACGGTGGTGCTGCTGGAGAAGCTGGCGCTGGTGCCGGATTTTGGCTGGATGAAACAATGGTACAGTTCGGCAATGCTTTCTTAAGAGCTTCTAAGTCCGATGAACGAATCTTGTTATCTGTTAGCTCAAGTTTGGTTAAATTCGTCAAGCTCTGCAAAGCACTGACATCATTAATTTTGTTACTTGATAACCTGAGTATTTTTAGCTGAGTTAAGCCTTTCAACGTACTAATATCGCTTATTTCATTATTATATAAATCAAGCGAAGTTAAATTAGTTAAGCCTCTTAAAGCGTTGATATCGTTTATTTTATTCCCCGATAGGTTAAGCTCCGTTAACTGGGTTAATCCCTGCAGGGCAGAGATATTGCTTATTTCGTTCCAAAATAATGAAAGCTTCTTCAAATTTATTAATTCTTTTAACGGAGTTAAATCCTTGATGCTGCTATTGATCTCAAGTACCGACAAACGGCTTAACTTGGCTAAAGGGGTTAGATCGCTAAATTCATTCCTGTTCTTGGCATCCATTAAGGCAAATCGGGTTAAATAAAGCTCCTCTAAATTAGTTAATTCTCTTAGCGGATTAATATCTTTTAATGGATTATCGTTTAAAACAATTTTTTTCAAATTAGTTAAATTTTCTAGCCCTGTTAATTCTACAATATTTTTCTGAGATGCCCTCAATTCTGTGAGTGTTTCCACGTCCTTCTTACGTACTTCTCCTGTTGGGCGTTTAAGCTCTTCTCTAATTATGGTATCCAGAGCTTGATCCTTGAAAATCACAGTTTGGTCTGCCTGCATACTCCTGTTCTCAACTTGTTTGGGAGCGCCTGCAGAACATCCCGAAGCTGATACTATTACACTGCTTAATAGTATGATTATGGCCTTTTTCAACCGAATCCCCCTTAACCTATGAACATTATGACTAATTCATTAGTCTGTTTCAGGTCGTTTACTTTTGATATTCATAATAAGCAAAGACTTACCAAATGTCTGTCGACTTTACGTCACATTCGCACTAAAATGACATATTCCACAACTTTAGACCTACCCTTTCGACAATAAATCGTTTAAACTGTATATGTTTGGAGGAGATGCACAGGTGTGGGACATAAGGTCAGAATTTGGTACGAGGGTCAAAGAGCTGAGATCGCGAAGCGGCATGTCGCAGGAGCTGCTAGCTCATCGGTCAGAGTTGGATCGCACATACATAAGTGGGGTAGAACAAGGGCAACGAAATGTAAGTTTGGTCAATATCCAGCGAATTGCTGAAGCTTTGAATGTTTCGATAGAATATTTATTTTCAGGTGAACGCTTTTCAACAAGCCCTGCTTATCAAAAAAAGGACTTTGCACTGCCTTTTCTAGAGCGCTTCAAATATGAGATTGATTCCGAAAAAAAGATTTTGTCCTTTCAAGTGTATGGATTACTTACCGGAGAAAATGTGGATTACATGGCATCTACATTACTGGGGATTTGTTCAGCCTTTGGTCAAGGTCAATTAAACGTGTTTGTGGATCATCGTGAAATGAAGACTGCGGATGGAGAGCCTGCTGTCTACTCTCTAGAAGTAGCAGAAAGAGCCGTAATATTTCAGCAAGGGTTAACTACCTACAGTAATAAAGTTGTTCTCTTATGCAATTCAGAGTTCATGGTTCAACAGATGAATCATGTCACAACGGCTAGTGGTATAAACGATAAGTCCATCCATCTCTATGGCCAGGACCAGAACATGATCAGCAAAGCCTATCAATTGTTGGATATTAATGGAAATGAACTTATTAAGCCTATAAAAAAAGCATCTGATCGAAGCCATTTCGTGGAAGATACATTCGTGTCTAAATTGTAGCTTTTCTTGCAATATCAGACTTCTTCAGCTCCGCTGAAAACTTATCAAGTCTGATATTATAGAATAAAGAGGCTGTCCCAAAAGGGTATCAGTGAATGAATCAGCCCCAAATTATGAACAAATACGCCTCCAAAACCACTATGTAAGCGGAAATGGAAGCGTCTTTTTTGTAGGGAAAATCCCCTCAGAGTGGGGGTTTGAAAATCCAAAAATGAGTTCGGCCGCTTTTTGGATGTCGCTTAAGTGATGGGGCGAGAAGCGATGTTCAAAGGCTGCTTTCAATCTAGAGGAGACCAGGATTTGTCGGGCGGCTGCGGAAAGAAAAGAAATAGAGGGAACTCCTCACGCTAATCCAGCGTCGATATCACCTTAAATCAATCTAACTGGAAAAACTAACTCTAATAGAGGGACTATGGTGGATATCAGCCAAAATACGTAGAATTAGCATGAGAAATTCCAGCTATAAGACTTGGTACGCTATTTTCGGAGTAACTAACTTGACATTTTCCTGATAATAGCTTAGAGTGCGCAAGACTGCCATGCAATGCCGTAACCGAACCATGAACCATGAACCACGAACCCGATACCCGCGATTAGCACGCGTTGGAAAGCTACCTCATCTTATGCGTCACTGAATACACAAGAGTGTGTAAAAGAGCCTTCAACTATTAAAGTGGAATTGAGGGCTCTTTTGCAACCATATATTCAGGATAAAATGGTGGAGGGGTTGTCTCAAAATGTCTTTTGGGACAGCTCCTTCTCGTTTTAATAGATGGACCTGCAGCTTGTTATCGGTTATTGCAATAGGCCGAGCAAATTCGCAAGGGCCTGAGCGGTTTCTGCCCTATTCGTCCACAGAGTCGGTTGGAATTCGCCGTCCCCCGTACCATTCAGCAGTCTTGCTGAGGCAGCTGCCTGGACGGCTTCAATTGCCCAGCTCGATACTTTGTTTGCATCCGTGAAGCTGCTGCTCGAATCAGCTTGCAGCTTTTGTCCCTTGGCAGCCACTTCATAAGCTCTTACCAGCATGACCGCCATTTCTTCTCGGCTTAGCTTATCATCGGGAGCGAATGTTGCAGCCGTACGGCCTCCAATAAGCTTCGCTTCATAAGCTGCCGCTACAGCTTCCGTATACCATGCATTGGACGGTACATCGTTGAAGGGCAAGGCTGCAGCAGCTTTTGCAGATAATCCTAGAGATCGGACAAGCAGCGCCGCAAATTCAGCACGGGTTGTAGATGCTGTCGGTGCAAAATGCTCGGCATCTATGCCATTGACAATGTGTTTGGCCGAAAGTACGTTTACGGCATCAAATCCCCAATGTCCGGAAGGCACATCTATATAGGTTTTATTGTATTCCAGCACCGTATATACGCTGAAATGGCTTAGTTTCACAGTGATTTGTTTGTTCACAGCATCAATACGCCCACCTACATATTCCCACTCCTTAGTTTGCTCGTTAAGGTAGTAGACACCAAGCAGCTGTTCTTTAAGACCTGAGCTGCCAACATAAGGAATCTTTATCTCAATAGGCTCATTGAAGAAAGGCAGTTTCTTCTCCACGCCATCCTTGGTAAAAATAGACAGCTCGAACCGCAGCACTTCGCTCACTGATTTTACGAGAGCATCCTTAGTTTTTAACGCTGAAGCTGCCATGCTTTCTGCAGATTGCTTATCCATAGCGCTTAGTATGAATGAAATCTGTGCATCCTTAGCCGCCGCTTCACTTCCAAGTAGTGCTGTTAATGACTTTAATATATCAAGCGGAATGCTCACAGTCCCTTTCTCTGATTGAATTTCAAGCTTACCGCTTTGCGATTTCAAAGCATTAATAGCTTCGACCGGCAACATTAACTGCTTCTTGCCAATTCCCATCTCTAGAACAAACTTACCGTTGATATCCGGCTTCAGATCAGTGAGTTTCACATTTTGCTTATCTTCCGATTGAGGTCCAACTGGAGCACTTCCGCCTCCACCGTTGGAATGGTTAGAAGAATACGTAGATGTAAGTACGCTGATTGCCGCTCCTTCCGATAAGTTGCCTGCTGCATCCACAGCCTTAACAACAAAAGTGTAAGAAGTGCCTGGCATCAGGCCTGTGAGTGTATAGGTCAATCCTGTTACTGTTGCTGCTGCCGCTGTTCCATTGTTTACATATACTTTATAACCCACAACACCAACATTATCCTTTGCTTCTGTCCAGCTTAAGCTGACGCTGGTTTGAGTCTTCCCGCTTACGCTTACAACGGGTGCACTTGGTGGGATGGTGTCAAGCGGTGGAGCTGACGAATCCGTCTTCACGCTTACTTCATTACTCGCTTTTATATTACCTGCTGCATCCACAGCCTTAACAACAAAAGTGTAAGAAGTGCTTGGCATCAGGCCTGTGAATGTATAGGTCAATCCTGTTACTGTTGCTGCTGCCGCTGTTCCATTGTTTACATATACTTTATAACCCACAACACCCACGTTATCCGCTGCTTCTGTCCAGCCTAAGCTGACGCTGGTTTGAGTCTTCCCGCTTACGCTTACAACGGGTGCACTTGGTGGGATGGTGTCGCCTCCAGCTGGAGGCGGTTCCGAGTCAAAGGTAGCCGTAACACCAGTTAATGCGGCTTGGACTATGCTATTGCCTGCCAGAGCAGCAGCTGCAGTACCGCTTATTTGCAGCTGTGTATCTTGGCTTGCATTCAGAACTTTGAATTTCAGCGTTGCATAAGGCTTGGCTCCACTAGCAGCATCCAATCCAATGCGAGTAGCCGCATACGCAATGTGGCTTCCCTGTACCGTTACACTTCTAAAGCCTGTCAGCTTACCGTCAACGTTGACAAGGCTGGCTGCATCAATCTCTATCACATCTCCTTCGAAAAGCTCTGTTGCAATTCCCTCTAGCTTCAACACAGTAGGATCAAAATCAAAGCCAGACTGGATCCCATATACCGGATCGGCCCCCAAAGCCCACAAATGAACCTGTAGACTGCCTTTACCAGTGCTAGGAACAATTACTTGAGAACTATAGCCGGTTGAGCTCACTGTTACATTAGCTACAGCACGGCTCTGTCCGTATACAGCTGTTATAACCGTCGAGCCGTCCTTCTTGCCCGTTACTTTACCTGCTGCATCTACCTCCGCAACCGCTGGATTAGAGGAGCTGAAGCCGGCTAATCCGGAAACATTAAGTTCAGAACCATCGGGGGCCTGAAGAAGTACGTTCGTTTGACGGATAGTGCCTGGCTGCAGCACGTAGCCATCTGAATCCAGTTTCACCGAACTGACAGCCACATTAGAGGATACAGATTTACCGCCGTAAGTAGCTGTGATTACGGAGGTACCTGCGGATACTCCTGTTACCGTACCCGCGCGATCTACCCAGGCAACAGATGAATTGGTGCTCATGTAAGCAGAAGATAAAGATACATCTCTAACGCTTTGATCCGAATAAACGGCTGAAACAACCGTTTTATGTGAGGCGCCAGCATGTAAACTGTATACGCCTGTATCCAATTGGAGCTTTGTAAGCACAGGAATTACCGTCACTGTAGCCGATGCCGATTTCCCCCCATAAGTGGCTGTGATTACAGTAGTTCCCGGACTTTTGCCGGTAACAAGTCCTGTTCCACTAACCGTAGCTATGGACGGGTTATTCGAAGAATACCCCGCAGCAGCTGTGACATTTCTCAATCCATTGGAATAAACAGCTGTTACTACAGTCGCACGCTCGGATCCATGCTGAATGCTATAGACTTCTGCATCCATCTGCAGGCCATTAAGCACCACGTCACTAGCGACTTCAATGATTGTTGAAGTGGTTTTTCCGGCATAATGGGCGGTAATGACCGCAGACCCGATGCCTTTGGCCGTTACAACCCCTTTGGCATCCACCTGGGCTATCGCCGTGTTGGAGGAATCATACCAAGCTGCCTTTGTAACATCGCCGCTCGTTCCATCCGGATAGTTGGAAGTTACCTTGGATGTATGAGTATGGCCAATCACAAGCCCATATGGGGCTTCCAGCTCTATAGTAGTTGGCACCTCAGTTACTCTCAAGTCATCGAAGGAGACGGTTCCAACCTGATTAGAGCCAATGGCAAAACGAATATACGTTAATGGACTAGCTCCAGTAGTCCTAAAAGAAAACTGGGATGCCACCAACTTACCGTCAACATACATATCAAACTTGCTTGTATTCGTGTCCAGCACAAGCTGAATTTGATACCAGGTACCCGCTGTGAAAGCTTGCAGCTTGGCATTGGTCGTACCGTTGTAAGCCTTTATGCTGCCTGCATCCAGAGAGATATTGACGCCTGTCTGAGTAGCGTTATTAATATAGGGAGCCGACTTATTACCCTCAACCTCATCGCTCTTAACGCGATAATCGACAACAAGTTGACCGGTTAAGCTAATATTTTTGCGATCCGCATTTACAGTGCCAGTCATATTAGTTTTTGTAATTTTGACACTCTTATTATTGGCATTACTGGCATCCTCCTCGACCATCACCGAACCTGAAGCCGTTGTAGTGCCCCAATTCGCTCCGCTCAAAGTGCCCGACGGATAATTGTCGAAGCTCTCATCCACGGATAATGAAGACGGTACAGCTCCAAATACCACTGAAGACGCACCTGTAACTACAGACAGCAGAACCGCGATCATTAGCAGCATGGCAGCTGCCATCGGAAATTTTATTAAATGTCTCATTGAACCAAGCCTCCTTCCTTATTGTTTATTGATGTACAGCCCGAGCAGAGACAGATCCACAATGGAAATGATCCCATCTCCGTTCAAATCGTACAGATAAGGGAAATTCACTCTATCGTTAGCCAGGGTCTTGCCCTGCTCCTTCCACAGATTAGCCAGCTCAGAGGCTGCAGCCGGATTGCCGTTGAACCGAATCATCCCTGCTTGCTTATCAATAAATAAATCATTGCCTCCGCTTAGCACCAACTTCATACCCTCATCCTCAACGGTAATAGCCTGCAAAACATCGCTGCGTGTAGAATAAGTCTGCACAGGAGTTACGGAAAAGCTGCCCGTCTCACTATCAGGAGCATATTTGGCCACAAAATAAACCCATTCTCCAGCCTTGTAAGCAGCGGGAGCTGCCGAATCGGTCAGCTTGACCATAAACTTATCCGAGTTAGCAAATTGAACAATAACTCCGTTATTATCAGACGTTCTAACATTTGTCGGATCCCAGAGCGCCTTCGAGTAAAGATCATCCATAACCTTGCCGTTAGTTGTGGTGAATCCGGCGTTCAGTTGGTTAATGTCAGCGCTCGATAGCCATGTTGGCTTTGCCGTACCACCCGCAGGCGCGTTAACAACCTTCAAGCCCGGCCAGCCGTTTATTTGGGCCTTGCCAGCACGAACTTCACTAGCCGAAGCCTCTCCCGAATCTTGCGTCAAATCAAGCAAGGGAGAGCCATCGCTTGCATATATTCCATTGATCCGCACCATGTTAGGGTCGATGCTGCCAGGCACATAGGGATAATCGGGTACTGACATATAAGGCAGACCAATCAACTGATTCAGCGATTTGTAGCTTTGATCGGAGCTGAATTGTACCGCCAATACATTATAGAGCGACGTTCCGTTAGTAATGTAATACTGCTTCGTAACGTTCGAAGTAGAAGTGGTGACACCCGTATCTTTGCGAACATAATAGTTAGGCGTTGCCATATTCGAGGTCGAAGCTTTCACATCATCGTATAGCCACTGATCATTGCCATCTTTAAAATACATCCCCATAACCCGATCAATCTTAGGTCCCGTTGGGGTTACAGTACCGGAATCAATCAAATTTTCAGTAAAATCGGTTCCGGATACGGAGATTGTCAGAGGCTGCCGGTTATCATTTTTGAAATAAGCCGACACTTTGCCTTTACGGAAAGTATAGTCCTCCAGCTTCTGCTGCTCAGTAGAAACCCATGTGTATTTTTGCAGCATATGGTGCAACGCTATTGGACCGTGTACCGCAATATGACCCAGATTGGCCGTTTCTCCGTAGGATGGAATTAAGGCACTCGGGCCTTTGATCAAAAAACGCCCCAAATCCGAATTCAACTCTTGAGCCCAATACGATAAGCCTGAAAAGTTACCCATGTTAAAGCTGGAGCCGCCGCCCTCGTTATGCCGCGAGCCTGCGAAAATCCAACCATCGGCAGAAAGCCGCGAGTTGAAATATTGTGCCATTTCCATGCCATCCGCATGAATGATGCTTTTGAAATCCTTAAAGCCAGCATCCTGATCGGGAATCTCATTGATAATTTCAGCCAAATCGCTCAGTGATACGCCTGCGTAGCTAACATCAAACCCGTTTACCTCATAAAAAATATGTTTGCCATCCACCTCCTGCCGTGCCTCTTTCCGAAACCCTCCTTCATTCGGCAGGTTCGTTCCAGGAATTCCTTTTGTATAATAATCATAAATTTCGTTTTTCAGTGCCTGATCGTCATACAACACCGCCAACTCAATACCACCCAACAGCGCTACAAGGGCTTGGTTCTGCGATTTTTGCGTGCTGAATTTGGTTACCCGGGTTAGCCATTTCCACATGGAATAAGCCTTTTCCTTGCCCTCAGCCAGCTGCTCCGTCGTGAACAACTCTTGACCATATTTCAACGTGCTCGCCAAATTATGAAGACCAAATGCAGTTGTCGGATAGTCTGCACCCGTTGTGCTCCCGCTGACATAATACGGCACATAAGCTTCTCCACTATTCTTCGCACCTGTCAAAAGCTTATCCGAATTAGCCGGATTATCAATCGACTGAACACGGTTATGTAAATAGAAATCGAGAGCTTTCCTTGCTTGCTTAGCTAACAGCTCATCCGTTTTACCCGACAGCCTCCACATATATGCAAATATGCCTGCAGCTCCAAAGCCCGCTTCTGTGCTGCTGTTTTGTTGATCCATACCGATAAACGATGCATTGTCAAAAATAACGGTTCCCGCAGCCTGATCCAGCATCAACTCAAAAGTCATCGTGTAGGTCGGATATTCCGCATCAAAAATACCGCTTAGTTCTTTCCAGCTTCCTTCTGTAGCACTGCCATAAAATATTTTGCTGCCCACTAGCAGCCCATCTTTATCGTTATAGCTGATTTTTGCTGCCACTCCACGTCCGTCTGCTGCCGTGAATCCAGGCAATGTTTTGTACTTGACGGAAAATACCCGATAGTCGCCGCCAAATTGCCGTGTTCCATTAGATGAAGCCTTAGCCAGCATACTAACCGAAGCGACTGTACTTATCGAAGAAGAAACGATCTGCGCCCCTTTACCCGACAAACCGCTGGAGGTCTTTTGATCTATCGTCGCCTTAGTTCCATTCAGTTGATTCTCTGTCCAGGCAGGCGTTGCATCGAAATTAGCATTCGGAATCGCTGCCGCTCCTTTGTTCCCGACCTGAACGCCAGCTGATCCGGCTGCTGTGGAAATCGATGTATCTAATCGCATCAGTCTGACGCCATCCCAGTAGACCGTTCCTGACGCTCCATCCAAGCCGGCTTCCACAATAATGCTGTCTGGCTGCACAGAGGGTACTGTTACCAAACCGCGAATTTCCGTCCAATCCTGTGTACCTTTGCCACCGCCACCTTCAGTAAATACATAAGGGACTTCAAGCACGGTACCGTTGGCATCCTTAAAGGAAACCTTCGCGTACACACCTTGGCCAGAACCGGTTACCTGCTCCTTTTTCACAAAAGCGCTAAACAGCATCAAACTGTTAGGCTTTAATGTTACAGTCGCTGGAGTCACATAATCGACCAGTACGTTGAGCGGATTCGCAATGGTTTGTGTTAGAACACCGCCGCTCTCTGATAGCGCTTCCATTTTGACCATTCTTGCAGCTTCAAAAGCAGCTTGCACATCATTTACCCAAGTGAATTGTGCTGCTCCTGAATAGCTCCAGCTATCGGGTGCTCCTGCAGAAGAAGTCCCTGCTTCAAAGCCCATATTCAAAACAATGTTACCAGTCAAAAGGTTTCCGTTGCTGACAGTCACTTTCTGCGGAAAGTTATCTGTTCTACCGTCTGGCTGTTGATTGGCGAGCAGATTGGTTTTGAAAAAATTCAGTTGTTTTTCCGCTGCGTTTACATTCGGGTACACTCGGTCTACTCTATCCAAAAAAAGATTCGCATCCGGCGTGATGGTTACAGCCGCTGCAGCTGACACGCTTGTAAAAGCGGATAGCGACACCAGCATTGCGAGTATGGCCGCTCCCCAAGATTTCCGTTTTCCAGCTATTTTCCCTTGTTTCATCTTATTTTCCCTCCCGTATACATGTTTATGAGTACAGAAAATCAAGGGGAAGTAAACAGCGGCTCCCCCCAATTGTAAGTATTAAAAAAAGGCTTTCACTAAAATCAATCTTTTACACTGGCTGGAAAACCTGCCTCTAGTTTGTTTAAATCTCATTTTCGTGGGAATCAAGCTGCTCACTGATCAGCAGCAGAGCCAATGCTTGCCCATACGGTGTTGGCGTAATCTTCACTTCGTTGTATGCTTCCACCGTTGGCATAACCGGCGTGCCGCCGGACACCCCATGCACGGCGCCGTATACATCGACGTGGATCATGACCGCGTCGGCCGCCTTGCGCACGGCCTCGCGAAGCTCGGCCTGCAGCGCCGCATCGGCGATCAAGCCGCTGCGCAGCGCAAGCGCAAAGCCGTAGGCGATACCCGCCGTCGCCGACGTCTCAAGATAAAAGTCCGGCCGGTCCATCACGGTATGCCACATACCGTTAGCTGTCTGAAGCCGGACCAAGCCCTGCACCAGCGCCGTATACCGCTCGCCCACTTCGGGCGGGATATAAGCCAAATGCTTCACCTCGGCGATGATCTCCGGCACGCCGAAAGCCACCCAAGCGTTGGCGCGGCCCCAGCGCGCCGCCGACATGTGGCTGCGGTGCAGCCCATCGAAGCCATGGAACAGCACGCCCGTCGCCTCATCCTGCAGAATCTGCAGATGAACGACGACCTGCTTCACGGCTTCCTGCGCCATCGCCTCGTCGCCAGTCAGCGACGCCAGCCGCGCCAGGAACAGTGCGCCGACTACCAGCGTGTCGGCCCACAGCTGCTCCGGGAAGTCGACGCCTTCGGTCACTGTGTGCTCGAAGCCGCCTTCCTTCGTCCGCGGCGCTTCGTGCATGAGCCACTCGCCGTGCTCACGCACGAGCGGCATCCACTCCGCCACGGCCTCCGGCTCGCTGCGCAGCATTTCCGTCAGCGCGGCGAATGGCGCTGTCGAGTTAATGACGCGCTGCTGCGCCGCCTTGTGGCGGTTGTCCTGCATCCAGCGCCACAAATATTCGCGAACCTCCTTTGACTGACCGATCACTTCGCCATACTTCACCGCGGCGACCAGACCAACGCCTGGCTTCCAGTCCCAATTGTACATGTTGCGCTGCCAATCGCTCTCAGGTGCGGTGACCATATATTCGTATACCTGTTGCGCCTTGCTCAACAATCTTTCTCTGTCCATCCTTATTGCAACCTCCCAATAGTTTCGCTTCAGCTAGACTCGCAGCGTAAACACATATTCTGCGTTCCACTTTTACGAAACAGAATTCATTCCTTTCATCAGGCCTACCCTTTCACCGAACCAATCATCGCACCTTTGGCAAAATACTTTTGCAGGAACGGATAAATCAATAGAATCGGTACCGTTGCGATTATAATCATCGCCATTTTGACCGTCACGCCAATCTTCGGAGTATCTCCCGACATTGCCGCATCCACGGCATCGCTGGTCATCTGGACCAAAATTTGCCGCAGCAGCACCTGCATCGTCATTTTACTGACATCACTGTTGTACATAACCGCTTGGAAAAATATATTCCACTTGGAGACCGCATAAAACAATGTCAAAGTCGCAATAACCGGAAGTGAAATCGGTACAATGATACGCAGCAGTACTCCGATATCGTTACATCCGTCCATCTTGGCCGACTCCTCCAGCTCGGATGGAAGTGAACGGAAGAAGCTGACCATAATCATCAGGTTAAACACGCTCAGCGCACTTGGAATGATTAAGGACCATAGCGAGTTGAGCATACCTAGCTGCTTAACCAGTAAATAAGAAGGGATAATTCCTCCATTGAACAGCATTGTGAAAAAGGCGATAAACAGCATTACACTTGCACCCTTAACCGTCCGTTTGGATAGCGGATACGCTAGAGTCGTTGTCAGTATCATACTTATGACTGTGCCTACAATGGTTATAAATACAGTATTTTGCAGCGTTTGAATGAACTGACGGTTTTGAAATACTACGTTGTAGGCTGCCGTCGTCCATTGCTTAGGCCAAAACAACAGCTGACCCTCATACACCAAATGAGATGTCGAAAATGACATTACCAATACATTCCAGAATGGAAATATCATCAATAACGCCATTAATCCCAGGAGCGCGTAGTTAATCACTTCGAATCCTGAACTTTTCTGCCTTTTCATCGATTGTCTCCTCCCTGGAAGTTTGTTGAACCGCATCTAGAATAAATAGTTATCACTCGTCTTTTTAGCTAAAAAGTTGGAGCCAAGTATTAGAACAAGCCCTACTGCCGATTTAAACAACCCTACCGCTGCCGCAAAGCTGAAGTTGCCTTGAAGAACTCCGGCTTTAAATACATAGGTATCAAATACTTCAGCCACATCGCTCACCATTGGGTTACCCATCATGTACAGCTGGTCGAACGAAAGGCTCATAATATGTCCAATCCGCAATAACAGCAGCACAACAACTGTGTTCATCAACGCGGGAATCGTAATCGATTTCATCTGATGCCAACGGTTTGCTCCGTCCACACGCGCCGCCTCATACAGCTCGGGATTAATACCTGCCAGCGCCGCAAGGAAAATAATCGTCCCCCAGCCGGCTTCCTTCCAAATGCTTTGCAGCGTAATCATACCCCAGAACAGCTGTTTATCGAGCAGCAGCTGCACCTTCGGAAAGCCCAATGCATGGACAATCTGTGTAACCAGCCCTTCCGAGTTCATCAAGGTGATCGTTAGCGAGCAAATGACAACCCATGATACGAAGTGAGGCAAATAAATTATCGTTTGTATCGTCCGCTGGAACCATTTTAACCGTATCTCATTAAGCAGCAATGCCAATACAATCGGTGTCGGGAAAAATAGCACCAAATTCATTAAACTGATTACCAGAGTATTACGCAAAACCAACCAAAAATCCGGATGCTTAAATAGGCGCTCAAAATGGGCGAAACCGACCCAATCACTATGGAGAATACCTGCAAACGGGTTATAATCCTGAAAGGCAAGAACAATTCCGTACATCGGAACATAATCAAAAAGTAAAATAAAAGCCATTCCGGGCAGAGCCAGCAAATATAAGTAACGGTCCGTCCATAGCTTCTTCCACAGCTTACCGCTCCCAGTGCGGGCAGCGGCCGCCGGTCTTCTTCCTGGGTATGCGGCTTCCGTCCTAGTTGTCATTATCCATCACTCCCTATAGAAAGCTCGGGTACGTGCCGCTGATCTGACACGCACCCCTGTGCTGCTTCATTTATTTACCTGCAGTAGCTGCAATTTCCTCAATCCATTTAGCGCCTTCAAAACGGTCGTACCATTGCTTCACAACGCCATCCCAATCCTTCACTTCCGTATTGCCCATAATGACTTTCACTATGTTGGTGTTGATAAAAGCATCGGCCTCCGCCCTATATTTCGAACCGACAGGGGAGAACGCGAAATCCATAGGTGTTGGGATTTTCAAAAACATTTCTAACATTTTATTTCCATTTATAACAATTTTTTGAGCTTCCTCGGAGTTTTTCTTGCTCACGAACATTTCTTCCGTAGGCTGCATAGGCAATGTTCTGAGGAATGTACCCGGCATATCACGAGAAATCAGCTCGCTTTTCACTTCATTCTTGCCATCTTTTTTCGTAAAATGAATACCTTCGGCACCATACAGGTTGAAAGTTTGGCCTTCTGGACTTGCTCCGAAGTCGAGCCATTCCATAAGCTTTTGCATTTTCGCCGGATCTTGAGCCGCTTTTTTAGAAACGAACAAGCCTCCATATTCCACGCGACCTGTAGCCCCTTGCAGTCCAGCAGGACCTTTTACAGGTTCAAAAGGCATCAGCTTGGCATTCGGGTTCGCTTTCTTAAAGTTATCTTCAAAATCGTTTACACGGGACATGTAATGGAAGAAAATCCCGGACTGACCTTTGCTGACCACCTTGGATTCAGCTGTTTTGCCATCCGTTACCGCGAAATCCGGATCAATCAGGCCATCTTTGAATGCTTTATTCATCCAGGTCAAATATTCCTTGAAGGCCGGAGTCGCGAAATAAGGGATGTATTTACCATCGGCCTGCTTCACCCATTTATCTTGAATGCCGAATGGCTCTTGTAAGCCGCTAACTCCTATAAATGCATTAGCTCCAAATCCAATCTGGATGCCGTACGTATCTTTTTTTCCATTTTTATCCGGATCGTTGAAGGAAAATGCTTTGGCTACATTGTACAGATCGTCCATTGTTTTTGGCGCCTGCAATCCCAAAGCATCCAGCCAATCCTGACGAATCAGTGGAGCATCGCCAGAGGCAACCGGGTTACGCACATTCGCAATCGCATACGTCTTATTTTGATATTTGGTCAGGTACAGATCCTTTTGCTTCTTCAAATTCGGATACTTATCGATGTATTCATCCAACGGTACAATTTCCCCAGCCTTAATCATGCCTACAATAAAATCATCCATCGTTCTCCATGCAAACGCATCTGGAACATCTCCGGACGCAATTTGTACACGGATCTTCTCTTTATAGATTTCCCAGGCATTTACTGTGAGATCGAATTGTATCCCCAGCTTATCTTGCAAATATTTCATCGCTTCATTACTATCTGCCGAGGTACTTGGAATCGTGTTGCCGGAATCATAAGCCAGCTTCAGCTTCACTGGACCTGTTGGCGCTTTTGCAGCCCCACCGGTTTGAGGCTTATCTGAAGTGTTGCTTCCGCAGGCTGCGGTTACTCCTACTAATGCAGTAACCAACAATGTGCTGGCAGCACGTTTCCAGTAAGTCTTGCTATTAACTGTCATTGTTTATTCCCCTTTTCATTTTCAATTGTAAATGGTCTATGTAGATGCTTGCTCTTTTGCCTTCGCCATCAATGTACCTTTCTTCAAGCAGCTTCGGCAACGATCAATTCCGCAAAATAGCTACAAATAGCTCAAATGACCATATAACCAGACGTAAAATCGGGTAAAGCTCCCTTATTGTTTCTCTTTATCATTATTGCCAAATCGCTCATTTGCACAAAATGATACTGTTCATGCTATAATCTTACCGTTATATTTTTAAATAGAAAGGGGGGCGCTCTGTGCGTCTTCAACATTCCAAAAAAGCGCAAACACTCATCATCATGCTGCTTCTGACCTCCCTCTGCATCACAGCCATGGGTTACGCGGTGTACCGGATAGCTACAGATACTTTGGTACAGGAGGTGCAGAGCGCCTACCACGTGTCCTTGCAGCGTACGCAGGATCGAGTCCAAAACTACTTCAAGCAAATCGATCAATCCGTGCTGCAATTCGAAAAGCTTCCCGCCCTGGAATCGCTCATCATGCCGGGAGAAGAAGAAAATAATCTTGAGATTCTAAAGCTGCTCGAAACCATGCTGCGTATGCAAACTTCAATGGATGATGTCGATAATATAGCTCTGTACCGTATTAGCAACAAAAAGCTATACAGCACCAATCACCAGGTTACTGCTTTTCAAGAGGATTATAGGGAGGCTATCGCCAAATTTGAGCAAACCGATAAAAACTACTCCTTTTTTAATTTGACGGTTAAAGAGACTCCTACTACTGTTTATATCCGCAAGCTGCCGATCTTTCAAGGTTCGAGAACACTCTACATTATCATTCACTTGAATCAGCAGTTCTTCGATCATATACTCGGCTCTTCCAATGAAACAAAAGGGAATTATTTCATCTTGGATGAAAACAATCAACTGCTGCAAAACCGCGGAGTCATGGACACCACCCGACTGATGGCTTATGTGGTGCCAGAAATTTTACATGAACGTCGCCCTTCTTCGGACAAGCTGTTCACGGCCTATTTGCCACCTTCTTATAATGGTTGGATATTCGGCTTCGCCACCCCAAACGAGGAGCTTTTTACGAAAATTAACAGCATTCGCAATGTGACCTTTATTTTGGCAGCTGTTTTGTTGATTCTAGCCGTATTAGTTACCATCTTCTCCACAAACCGGCTATGGCGGGGCTGGAAAGATATTGTTTCGCTTCTGGATGAGCCTTCGACAGGCTCTGGGGCGGTAAGTTCAACCAAAAAAACTGCGCATCGGGCCGATGAATTCCAACATATTTACGGTAAAATGCAGCGTATCAAAGAAACGAGGGATGAGCTTAAGGAGCAGGTAAAGGAGCTGACGCCGGAAATCCGCGAAGCCTTCATTCGCAATATGCTGCAAAAGGGGCTGCGGTCTCAGGAGGATGTAGACAAATGCGAACGGTATCAGATAGAACTGCTATCGGGGGGCTACAGCTGCTTTTGTGTGGAAATTGACCAATATAAAAGCATGTCAGGCATATACTCGGAAATTGACCTGTACTACTTTCTTTATGGCCTGTCATTGGTTATTCAAGAAGTTATCGCCGGGAAAGGCAAAGGTGTCGTTACCGGACACGGAGAAGGCCGTTTTCTTGCCCTCCTTTCTTTAGATGACGCAGAGGCTTCGCTTGATACGTACAAAGACTCCATTCATGAGGCGGCAAGAACGATACGCGATTTCATTGAGCAATACTTTCCCTTCACGGTTTCTATCGGCATAAGCCTGTTGAGGAAAGATTACGCGTATTTGAGTCTCTCATCCCAGGAAGCAGAGGATGCATTGAAGCATAAGCTTGTAACCGGGACCAATGAAATTATCCCGATCGAAGAATTCCGCAGAGAGGAATCAGACAGTGGTGCCTCTGCCCTGCCCGTTTCGTTCCGCGAGCTGGAGAATGACGTTATTTATGCTGTGCGTTCCCTTAACCCGGAGCTTGCTTATCGCTACATCGACCGCCTCGGAGAGCTTCAGGGTTTGCGTACCATCAGCTATCAATGGCTGCAGAGCCAGCTGACAGAGATGGTATTCTCCATCCACCGGACTATAGGCAGCACGCTGCGTAAACCGCCTACTGAACCGCTGATGGGCGAGCTGATGCAGCTGGCGACACTGGAGGAATGGATCGCTTGGCTCAAAGCTAATACCGTAGACAAGCTATACGCTGATTTGCAGCAGGAGCATCTGGAGCATATGCTCAAGGTAGCCCAGCAGCTTACCGCATATATTCATGAGCATAATGAAGAAGACCTGCGGCCTGAGGGCTGCTGCAAGGCACTTAATGTGCCGACCTCAATCGGCAAGCAAGCGCTTAAGGA
This sequence comes from Paenibacillus radicis (ex Xue et al. 2023), assembly GCF_024722015.1. Taxonomy (GTDB): domain Bacteria; phylum Bacillota; class Bacilli; order Paenibacillales; family NBRC-103111; genus Paenibacillus_S. Next base: position 457,753 of record NZ_JANQBD010000001.1, read on the forward strand.
GGTCCATGATACGACCTTCTCGGACTTCCTGCTGCATAGCCGGATTGAGAAAGCAAAAAGCTGGCTGGTGCACAGCGAAATGAGCATTGAAGATATATCCTCGCGTCTGCATTACAGCAACGCTCAAAATTTCTCGCGCACCTTCAAGAAGGCCGTAGGCATGCCGCCCGGCCAATACCGCAAGGATGCGAGAGAACATCTAAAAACCTAATCCTCGCGGGATTAGGTTTTTTATTTTACTCGGGGATTATAGATTTGTGGGTTGCGGGTTGTGCGGGTTGTGATTTTGCAATAACAGTAAATCCTCCTGCTAATTCAACTAATATATGGTTTTAATTATATTTAACTGGAAATTCTCCATCTAAATAAGGTGATATTTAAGATAATTGGGTAAATAGAAGAAATTAGCGGTAGGATTTCCAGTTATAGGGATAGAAATGCCATTAAATTCAATAATTAACATGACATTTTCCAGTTAACTCATATTCTCGTCCCAATATTTCGCTGAAAAGCCACTGAGGATTGTGTTAGGTGATATATCTGAATATTGAGATGGATGGATATCTATACTCGGCGAACAAACAGGCACACACTATTATTCAACTGCGCTACGAGTCAACAAGGTTCACTTTTCCACTTGAAATGTGGCACTTCAGGCTTTTGATGATGTTAGACTTTTGGTGGATACCCGACATCATAGTCACGCCGAATTCACGAGTAACTTGTGTTTTAACATACAATCTTTATTATTCGCGGTACAGCGAGGCATTTAGCATTCAGCATCTAAAGCATTCAGCATTTAGCATTTAGCTGCACTGAACAGAAACCGACCGCCACTTTACATTACACAGGTTAAATTTGAAAAGACTGGATCACTTTTAGATGTCAGGGGCATCATTAACCAAACATAAAGGAACCGAGCTGTCTGAATACGAAATGAAGTACTTAGGTTCAGCCAGTATTGACGCTCCGCCACGAGCGAAATTCCAACGCACAGATCCCGAGCACGTTGTGGAGTTGCATAGCTTTCGGTCCACCCCACACTCCATAGCAAGCAACCTTAGCCTCAGCTAGCCTACTTGCTTACCACTCTGCTTTTTTCCAGAATTGGAGCTACGGGCGATTTGCCTTCACCTAAAATTTTGGCAATAAGCACCCCGCATACAAGCGACCAGACCGGTGCAGCAACACCCAGAAAAGTTACGTTGGATACGGCAATTGCAAAAGCAAACAAGGTGGAATAGCGGTAGGACGTCTCAGAAAAGGCAGATTGCAAGCTGTTCAGCAGTACCCCAACCAGTGTGAAACCGGCAATTATCGTAATAAAATGCAGCGGAAGAATCTCAATTAGCAATACGGTACCCCAAGCAAAAACTCCGAATAAAAGCACAAGACTGCCTGAAACAACAGCTGCCCAGTATCGTTTATGTCGTGGACCTACTTCTTCCTGGCTGCATACGGCGCTCATCATACCTCCCACAGTTGCCGCATGTCCTCCAAAAAATCCGACTAAGCAAGTGGCCAAACCTGAGATGACCAGTACTTTATTAACCGGCAGCTCGTAGTCATTTTTTTTTAACGCAGCAAGAGCTACAGCAATATCATTGCTCAAAATAAGGATGGCTACAGGTATCGTAATGGACACAAAAGCTTGGAGTGAAAATGTAGGCGCTATAGGCTGCGGCCATACGAAAAGGGCCTCATTCAATGGCGGAAATGACGAGCTAACGGATAATCCGATAATTCCGAAAGCAAGCACACCGATAATCGGAGGAATTTTCTGCGAGATTTTGGGCATGACCAGAAAACCGGTTAGAGCGAATAAGCCTATTATCGGCGCCTGCTTGAAAGCAGGAACCATTTTGACAATGTAATTCAATACCAATCCCGCCAGCATGGCATCGAGCATCGGCCTGGGGATGTAACGAAGCCATTTGACAAAAAGCCCCGAGACGCCGACGATAGCAATAACTACCCCCGCCAGCATATAGCTGCCTGCCAGCTCGGATAACGAATAGCCCGCAGCAGCCGTACTTAAAAAGGCAGCAACCGTGATAGAATGAGCACCGGCAATTGGGATTTTATAAATCAACGGGAGAATAAGATTTAACAAGCCTCCAATAAAATAAACGGCAAAAATCCATGAGATCAATTGAGGTCGGCTGAAGCCAGCCGCATTGGCCGTATCAATTATAAGAATAGCTCCTCCCGTGCAAGCCATTAGCGCAGATAAGATTCCGTTAGAAATCGTTTGTGTGTTCAACTTTTACTACCTCCAACAGATGTCGTACTATTTTATCTATAATACCTTAGTTGCAGGGTAAGCGGCAAAAGCTTTTTATCGGTAAATTCAGCAAAAAGAGCAGACCGAATTCATAAATCAACTGCCCTCTGGGATAAAGCGTCTTATTTCAAAAGTGCATTCTGTGTAATACATTAACTGCTGTCATAACAAAGGACATCGGTACACTCATAAAGACCGACATGAGAATGCAAAATAAATAGGCTCCGTTTTCTTCAATGCCATCACCCTCCTCGCAAGATACTTGTCTATGCAAGTAAGTGGCAGGGCGAATGTTAACTACGGCAAAAAGCACATCCGGAAGATGTGCTTTTTCGATGTTATTGCTTATGAACGGTAAGGTTCGTATCATAAATAGGTTAATACAAAAAGCAGGCCACCTGGTGGTCGGGCAAAACTTCTTTAAGCGACGGTCGCTCAAGAGAGCAGCGATCGAAAGCTTTGGGACAGCGTGTATGGAACGGACAACCAAGGGGCGGATTAGCAGGGCTTGGTACATCGCCCTGAAGTATAATCCGCTCCCGCCGCACCGTTCGCTTCGGCTCTGGGGCTGCGGAGAGCAGCGCTTCCGTGTAAGGATGCAGCGGCTTTTGGAACAGGCTCTGCTTGGAAGCAATCTCAACCATGTTCCCTAAATACATCACGCCTACCCGGTCGCTGATATGTTTGACGACCGCGAGATTATGCGAGATAAAAATATACGATAAATTAAATTGATGCTTTAATTCGACCATAAGATTCAGAATCTGCGATTGAATGGAAACATCTAGCGCGGAAACCGCTTCGTCTGCCACGATCAGCTTCGGATTGAGCGCCAACGCGCGGGCTATCCCGATCCGTTGACGTTGGCCTCCCGAAAATTCATGCGGATGCCGGAATCGGTCTCCCGACCGGAGTCCGACTGTCTCCAGAAGCTTGATCACTTCCTGATCGATATCCGATTTGGACGTCTGTCCGTGGATGTGAAACGGTTCTGCGATTAAATCGCGAATCGTCATTTTCTGATTGAGCGACGAAGAAGGATCTTGAAATATCATTTGAAAATCCTTGCGCAGCTTTCGCAGGCTAGCAGGGCTCATTTGCGCGATATTTTGGCCGTTGAACAGGATACTGCCCTCCGTTGGCTCCAAAACCCGCATCACCATGCGTCCCATAGTCGATTTGCCACAGCCGGATTCTCCTACGATGCCGAGAGTTTCGCCCGCATTCACTGTGAACGATACCCCATCAACAGCTTTGACGTGACCAACCGTTTTACGAAAAAATCCCGATTTGATCGGAAAATATTTTTTGAGATCCTTCACTTCAAGCAGCAGTTCGCTCATAGCTTGCCTCCACTCTGGACTAAATCGCAGCGAACGAAATGCCCCGGTTCAATTTCCCGCAATTCAGGCAGTTTTCGGGCACATGAAGGCTGCGCCCTTTCACAGCGTTCCGTAAACCGGCAGCCCGGAGGAAATGCCGCTGCGCTTGGCACCGTACCCGGAATCGAATACAGCACATCCTTCTCATCATCCAATGAAGGGATGGAGGCGAGCAGCGCCTGGGTGTAAGGATGCAGCGGAGTATCGAAAATCGTATCCGCATGTACGCTTTCAACAACCTGACCGGCATACATGACTACTACATGATCGGCCATCTCGGCAACGACGCCAAGATCATGCGTAATCAAGATGATGGACGTGTTCAACTCATCCCGCATTTTTTTCATCAGCTCGAGCACCTGAATTTGGATGGTCACGTCCAAAGCAGTTGTCGGCTCGTCCGCGATCAGCAGTCTGGGCTCACAGACCATCGCCATCGCGATCATAACCCGTTGGCGCATGCCTCCGGACAATTGATGCGGGTACTCTTTTACAATGTGCTCAGCCCGGGGTACTCCAACGAACCTCAGCATCTCTACTGCCTTAATGTTCGCTTCGGCTGTGGAAACCGAACGGTGGCGCAGCAGCACTTCCGTGATCTGCTCACCGACCTTCATTACCGGATTTAACGCAGTCATTGGCTCTTGAAAGATCATCGAAATCCGATTGCCGCGAATTTCCGTCATTTCCTTTTCCGCCAGCTTCGTCAAATCTTTTCCTTCAAACCAGACCTCTCCGTCAACGATACGCCCCGCCGGCTTTGCCAGCAGCTGCATAATGGATAGAGAGGTAATGCTTTTGCCGCTGCCCGATTCTCCGACAATGCAGACGATTTGCCCTTCGTCCACATCTAAATCGACACCGTCCACGGCGCGAATCACCGCGTTTTTGGTATGAAAGTATGTTCTCAAATTGCGGATTTCTATAAGTTTATTCGCCATGACAAGCCCCTCTTTCTGGAGTCACCGCTTTAGCTTGGGATCTAGGACGTCCCGCAGCGCTTCACCCAGCAGGCTGTATGCCAATACGGTTACCAAGATGAGCACTCCGGGATAAACAGCCAGCTCGGGTGCAGTCCAAATGTAATTCTGCGAATTCTGAAGCATATTCCCCCATGAGGCAAGCGGCGGTTGAATGCCGAGTCCCAGGTAAGACAGTCCTGATTCGGCCAATATCGCCCACCCTATCCCAAGTGTCGCCAAGACGATAATGGATGAGAACGTCTGTGGAATGACATGCCGGAACAGGATGCGCCAAGGGCCGGCGCCAAGCGTTGTTTCAGCTTCAACCAAGCTGCTGCTGCGCCATTTCAGCACTTCGGCATGCACGATTCGAGCCATCTGAGGCCAGTAGGTCAGGCCAACAGCGAATATGACGACCGGTGGGCTATTCCCGAATGAAGTGATTTCGATCAGAATGAGAAAAAACGAAGGGATCGAAAGCATCATGTCCACGATGCGCATAATGATGTACTCTGTAGTGCCGCCGAAAAATCCCGCCATCGAGCCAAGCAAGCCACCAAGCACAACGGCAAGCGCCATGGCTGCAAGTCCAACCATCAGCGTAATTCTGCCTCCGGAAACGATCCTCGCCAGTTCATCCCGGCCAAGCTCGTCGGTTCCAATCCAGTGTGCGGCACTTGCAGGCTGCGTGACCGCCAGCGGATCGGTATCCGTAGGTGAATGACTTAGAACCCACGGAGCAATAAGTACAAAAAGATGCATAATAAGCAAATAAGCTAAGGCTATTTTCCCAAGAACGGATAAGTTTCGGAGAGTCTTCTGAAAACCTGTCATCATTCCTGGGGCGGCTACGGATGCGTCGGTCCATTGTTTATCTTGAACAGCAGCCAACTTACTCATAGCGTATTCTCGGATCCAGGACGGAATATAAAAGGTCCGTCACAATATTAGTAATGATTACAATCGTTCCTACCATTAAGGTTAAGCCCATCACCACGGTATAATCACGATTGGTTGCTGCCTGTACAGCCAATCGACCCATTCCAGGCCAGCCAAACACATTCTCCACGACCACCGAGCCCCCAAGCAAAATCGGAATGATAAGCCCGACGATAGCTGCGATCGGAATGAGGGCGTTGCGCAATGCATGCTTGAAAAAGACGCTGAAGCTTTTAAGTCCCTTTGCTCTGGCTGTACGTATGTAATCAAGATCAATGACGTCAACCATAGCTGAACGGGTAAATCGGACAATATTCGGCAGCATGAGAATCGATAAAGTCAGCATAGGCATTATCATATGCTTAGCCAAGTCCCCCAACGAAAAGACGCTGCCCGCCGTAATCATACCGGAAGGCGGAAGCATTTGGTACGTCACGGCAAAAATGATGATCAGCAAAATTCCCAGCCAAAATTCAGGAATGGCCATGCCGAAAGTAGACATAAATGTAATTAACCTGTCAAGCCAGCTCCCCCGCTTCACCGCAGCGATAACACCTAGAGGAATCCCAATCAACAAAGTAAAAACCAATGTCGCTGCTGACAGTAATACCGTATTTGGAAACCGCTCAGCGAGTAAAGTTGCAACAGGCTGTTGGGAATCAAGTGATCTCCCCAAATCGCCTTTAACTACACCACCCAACCATTCGAAATATCGTTGAACAACCGGCTTGTCGAGGCCGAGCTGCTTTGTTAGCGCTTCCCTTTGCTGCGCAGTCGATTCGAAATTCATGATGGCCGAAGGCCCGCCGGGAGCCAGGTTGATGAGGAAGAAGGTCAGGATCGACACAAGTAAAAGCGTGATAATTCCTTGACCGATCCGTAAAGTAATAAATCGGGACACCAGGCAGCTCCTCCCTTTTCTTCCGGGGCGCAAGGTACGCAGAATTCATTACCCGCACCCTGGTAAGAAAGTATTGTTATTTTTGAATCGTCCATTCCGTAATATGATCCTCAGCTACAATGAAGGTCGTTTTGGGAACCGTTAAGCTTTTTTGTGTAGCCACGGCCATAGTAGGATACCAGAGGTACAGATAAGGCAGCTCTTCTGCAGTTAACGTCTGCACATCATTGTAAATTTTTACCCGTTCTTCCGTAGTTTTGGCTTTACGTCCATCCTCAAGCAATTTATCGAGTGCAGCATTTTTGTAGCCTGGGATATTGTTGCCTTTACCTGCGGAGCTGCTGTGATAATAAGCTAGAACATCCGGATCGACCGGTGCGCGCCACCAGCAAAGTGTTGCATCGTATTGACGGTTTCCGACTACCTTCTGCACGTAAGTGTTCCAGTCGATAACCTGAAGATTAACTTTCACGCCAACCTTTTGCCAATATTGTTGAACCAGCTGAGAGGCTTGAACCAACACGCCGTATTGTCCGGCAGGCATATTCACCTCGAGCACCTGGCCATTCTTTTGCATGAACCCGTCCGCACCCGGCGTGTATCCAGCTTCTTTAAGCAACGATTTGGCTTTCTCCGGATCAAATGCATAATTCTTCACGTTCTTGTTGTAATATTTCTCCTGAATCGGTGCGAGTGGTCCGGTTGCTACTGAGCCGTAGCCTTTCAACACTCCCTTGATGATTGACTCTCGATCGATAGCATACAATAGAGCTTGCCGAACTTTGACATCACGGAAACGCTCCTGGGATTGATCCAATGCGATCCAGAAATAGTTGTTATCCAGCACTTCATTGACGTTCAGATTCGGATTCGACTTCAATTTCTCCAACAGGTTCGGATCCTGTACGTTGATCATGGAAAGCGTACCGGATAGCAGCTGTGCGATTTGTGTGTTGTTGTCCGGAATGATGTTGAAGACGATCTTGCTGAATTTGGCGCCGCCGCCGTAATAATTGGGATTACGCTCCAATTCTACGAATTGGCCCGCTGAATATTTGGTGAGAATAAAAGGTCCTGTGCCAACCGGCTTCTCTTTGTTGAACGTAGTCAGCTTCCAAGGGTCTTGTCCCTCAAAGATATGCTTGGGCAAAATTTTGGCGTACCATGCCAAATAATTCGGCAATGAGGACCAAGGCTTCTTAAGCACGAACTGCACTTGAGTTGGACTGACGGCAACAACCTTATCCACATCCACGAAGTTAGATGAGTTGCTGGCACCTAGCTCTTTCTTCAGAACGATTTCATTAAAAGTGTAGACGACGTCATCGGCTGTGAATGGTTTGCCATCGCTCCAATTGACATCTTTCTTGAGATTGAACGTCCAGCTCATGCCATCGTCAGCCGGTTTCCAATCTGTCGCAAGAGCCGGGACCGGCTGGTAATCGGTGCCCCATTTCGTTAAGCCGTCAAACAAAATTTCCGTAACAGGCTGGGATTCTGCGAAGCCGGTAGGGAACCATGGATTGAAGTTAGGCTCAGCGTTAATGGCCATATTTACTGTAGCATTCGAAACTGCGGCCGTAGCCGCAGGTGCAGGCGCAGCCGAATTATTCGGCGCCGGACTGGGAGCGCTCGAGCCCGCGTTAGGGTTGATGCTGCAGCCAGAGATGGCCAGCACCCCAGCCAGAAGACAAGCGATTGTAACGGTCAATAATGGTTTGCGTTTATGCATGTGTACATTATTCCCCCTTATAATGATAAATGGATTTCACTGTGGTTCATCGAGTCGTCGGGTTGGAAAATAACCGAGAATCCTGGAAATCTTGTTGGCTGCTTCGACTGTTATTTGGCCCAACATAGGTATGTCGTCCTGGCTTACTCTAATAGTCGGCCCGCCGGCGCTAATGGCAGCAATCAATTTGCCGTTCTTGCCAAAGATCGGTGCTCCTACGCCAATAGCTCCTGCTTCATAATCTTCATCGCTAATGCTGTAACCCCTCTTGCGAATTTGATCCAATTCGATACGCAGAAGATTTGGATCCGACACCGTTTTTTCTGTCATTTTCTGATAGTGCGGAACCATGCTTAATACCTTCTCCTGTTCCTCTACAGGCAAGTGTGCAAGCATCGCCTTCGGACAAGCCCCCGCATGCAGAGGCATCCGTTCGCCCAGACGGGACATTAAACGCAGTCCTTGCTTACTGTGGCGTCGGGCTATGATGGTGGATTGTCCCTCAAGCAGGCAGCACAGATTGACGGTTTCACCTGTAGCTTGCTGCAACTGTTCCATAATCGGCTGAGCCAGCTCCTCAAGCGGAGCGTCATGCTCAACTGCCATGGATAAGTTATATACCATTGCTGTAACCAGGTACTGCCCCCCTGCTTCCATCCGCAGAAGGCCAAACTCCTCAAGTGATTTCAAGCTGCGAAACACCTGGTTTTTGGACAATCCCGTCAAACTTTCCAATTCTCCAATAGTGAAACGGTAAGGCGGCTCACAAAACGAAAACAACACCTGCAGCGTTTTCATAACTGACTCGATGGCGTATCGGGATTCGCCAGTTTTACGTTCAGTAGCGGCAGGCAAATTCTCTTCCAAAATTCAAACCCTCCTTAATCTTAAACCTTATGTTTTGATTTATTTTAAACGTTTTCGTTTGATTTAGTCAAACAGTTTTTATTCAATAAAATAATATTTTGCAGGATTTTAGAAAATAACGTAGAATTGAACTGTAATGACTGGTGAATTCCACCATTATTTTAGTTTTTTCGTTTTTGTAATCAAACTTGTTTTATTTTCAACTAACAAAGCAGGACGATTTCTAACGGAAAGGAAGTAGGTACATGCTTAAAAAGATGAACATAAACGGCGTCACTCTTTATGTTGAGGATCAAGGCGAAGGTCCGGCGATTATTACTCTTCACGGCGGACCGGGACTCGGCTCTAGACATGGGGACGCCGCCGTCTATGGAACGTTTGCTTCCGAGGGATATCGTGCGATTTCCTATGATCAACGGGGAAACGGCCAATCGGAAGGCGCAGAGCCATACAGCCACGAGCAGTTCAATGCCGATACAGAAGCGCTGCGCACTGAGCTCGGATTAGGTAAGATCATCATAGCCGGAGGTTCTTATGGCGGGTATTTGGCTCTTGAATATGCCCTTCGGTATCCAGAGAACGTAGCCGGCATTGTGCTTCGCGATACGGCGGCTTCCAATGCTTACCGGTATACGGCACATGAACGTGCGATGAAAAGCGGCCTTCCCGGCATTACACAGGAGCTGTTGGACCGGCTGTTCAACGGACAAGCCAAAGACAACGACGATTTCCGGTCGATGTATGCGGCTATTCTACCATTGTATTGGGTCAAGTTTACACAGGCCGATTTGGACAACCATCTTAACTCGATCATTTTTCGTTACGAAACCCACAACTGGGCATTTTCCCATAATCAGCCCAATTTCAATATCGTCGACCGGTTGAAAACGATCCAAGCTCCGACTCTCGTTCTATGTGGACGTCATGACTGGATTACGCCGCTTGAAGCATCCGAGGAAATCGCCCGTGAAATCCCGAACAGCCGCTTGGTTGTATTCGAGAATAGCGGTCATTCCCCACAGAATGAAGAACGCGAGAAATTTCAGGCGGAAGTCCGTCGGTTTTTGAACGAAGTTGTACCTACTTCCAAATAATGAGAGGCGTGATTACATCATGAATAAAAAAAATTACCGCGGTTACCAGTCGTATCAATATCTCGAGCCAGGCGTAGATTTCAAGAGCTTTGAGCTTGTGAAGGAAACAACGCTGTTCCCCGAATATATTGTTCCGATAACTGAAGATCAAGAAGCACGAGTACAAAACATTCTTGCCGAAAACATCGTCATCTCGCTACATGAACATACGTTCAAAGCGCCAGCCAACCTGAATGAATTTCTGGAATTCCGCCGTTGGGGCCGTGATTTCACCGGATACGAAGGGTTATCTCGCTCCGGGCTGGACTGCGTGTTCGATAATTTGATGAACGGCACCGCTATGATCACCTCACGCGGGGGCTGGAAGTGGGACGATATTCTTTACGATCTTGGCATGCGTTTGAGTGATATCGCCCATCAGGATATGGTCATCATGGGCTTGACCACGGATGACATTCGCCGTGCCAAGCAAAACGGTCAAATCGCATTCGTTGCGTCTATTGAAGGGGCCAGCATGATCGAGAATGAACTTGACCGCCTCGATATTCTTTACGGCTTCGGTGTTCGCTGCATGGGGATCGCCTATAGCGAAGGCAACGCCCTTGGCATGGGCTTGAAGGAAAAAAGCGGCGGATTAACGGAATTCGGCAAGCAAGCCGTACGCCGTATGAACAAACTCGGCATGGCCATCGATGTTTCTCACTCCAATGACCAAACCTCTCTAGATACCATTGAGGTGAGCGATAAGCCGATCTTCATCACACATGCCGGAGCTCGTGCTCTGTGGAATACGAACCGCCTCAAGCCGGACGATGTCATCAAAGCTTGTGCGGCCAAAGGCGGAGTTATCGCGATCGAAGCAGCACCGCATACAACAATCACCCAGAACCATCCCAAGCATAACATCGAGTCCTTCATGGAGCATTTCGAATACTGCGTCCAGCTTGTAGGAATAGATCATGTTACATTCGGACCCGACACGTTGTTCGGCGACCATGTTGCTATACACAAAGCGCTTTCCGAAGCGCTGTCGCTTTCCGCGTCCAAAGGCAACATGCCCTATGAGAAGGTGGAATATGTGGAAGGACTGGAAAATCCCGGCGACTGCTTCCCGAATATCGTTCGTTGGCTCGTTAAGCATGGCTACTCCGATCAAGATATCGCCAAGGTGATCGGCGGCAATACGATGCGGGTATTGGAAGAAGTATGGTGCGACCCGAAGAAGCAAGGCCATGGACCGAATCACAAGTAAACAATGGATTGTGAATTCCTTACTAATAAAAGACCTCCGATCCCCGTTGAATATTGGGATTGGAGGTCTTTTCATTATACTTTTATGAGCTAACTTTCCCCGATTTCGTAATCCGAATCACACAGCCACCATTAACTTTAAGCGGAAGATGCAGCGTATCGTTGCAGGTTACCGTTTCCTTGCGCACCGTGATTTCAGTGGAATGCTTAAACCGGTAATGATCCAAGGGACCGAAAACCTCCTCGTAGATCTCCGCTTCATAAGCTCCCCCGCTCTCTAGAAAATCAAGGGAGATATGAGCCTTTCTTCCTCCAGCGGCACATATGGAGCCTACGAACCAATCTTCCCCGCTTCTTCTGGCCATTGATACGAAACGTCCAGGGTAGCCCTCAAGCAGAACGGTTTGATCCCATGCCGCCGGAACCTGCTTCAAGAACGGATTCCCGATGCTTTCCTCATACGCTTCAATTGAATCAGCAAAATTTTGTACGGCCGATTCGAAAATAACCGCCAAAGCCATTTGATGGCAATGCCCTGTACGAGTCAGCCTTGAAAAAGTAACCGGCGTATAATCCATTGCCCCCACGACGTTGCGGGTGAACGGAACTGTGCAATTATGAGCTGCGTTAGGCCCTTCGTTCCAATCATTTTTCCAATATTCAGCTCCGAGAATCCCTTCTCTGGTCATGACATGCGGCCAACGGCGCTCCTCCCCGGATGGTTTGGTGGAGCCATGGTAATTGATCATTAGCTTGTATTCCATCGCAACGCGGGCAATCATATCGTACACTTGGATTCGCTCTTGAGCATCGCTGTCGAAGAAATCAACCTTGACCCCTTTCACTCCCCAACCAGCCCATAGCGCGAGCTTCCGTCTGCATTCATCTTCCTCTTTCAAATTTTTGAAATGGGACCACAGCCAAATGCCCACCCCTTTCGGTTCCGCATACTGGATCAGCTCTGGGACATCTGTAGTGCTTTCCTCGCGATCCCAACCACCGTCAACAAGCGAATATTCCCAGCCCATCTCAGCGGCAAAATCAACAAAACGCTTTTGTTTCTCCTGATCTCTCGGGGACATGCTGTCCGGATGCCAAGACCAAGCGGAGCGGCCCGGTTTGATCCATGAAATATCTTCGACCTCCGAAGGCGGGTTCAAATGGAACACCAAAGTGGATTCCACAATAGCAGCCAGATCGCCGCCGATGATCGCAGTTCTCCAAGGTGTGGCAAATGGACCCTTCGTCACATTCGGCACTGCCTGATCCGGGGCGAAGGCAAGATCGAGCGTACGCACCTTCTCTCTGCTTACTTTCACATGAGATGCGCAGTATTCGCCAAATACGGCTGCTTCCGTCAGCAGCATCCAGCCGTCGTTGCCCACCTGGAACAGCATCGGGAAGGCGTAATCCTCTTCATCCATAAGCTCAAGCATACTGTGATCATAAGTTCGCTCATAACATTCCATGAACTTTTGTGCCCACACATTAACAAGTGTCTCCTGAGGCAATACAAATTCGGTAGGTTCAGAAGTAATCTGTATTTCTCCTTCTTCTGGAAGCTGATAGCGAAACGCAATGCCATCGTTATAAGCACGGCATACCAACAGCAGCTCATGCCCGTTTTTATCCAAGTTAAGAGTCAACTCGTTAGCGTGATTTAAATAATGACTAGTTTTGCCATGAGGCAGCTTGTAAGCTTCATCAATGATAGTATGGACAGCCTTATTGAACGAGAGTCCCTCCGTATAGCTCTCCCTCTCCGTCACGATCCCTAGAGAAGAAAACGCCAAAATAGACTTTCCAGCTCTATCTACCGTATACCCCAGCTTTCCTTGCCCATCCAGCGCTACAATGAATTCAATGGAACCATCCGGAGATTGAAGTGACCAGCTTTGCTCTACTAATGATCCAACCGTTTGCTTCATAATTCAATAACCCTCCCAAGCTTATATGATTGATTCGCAGCATTTATCCCTTCAAGGAACCGATCATGACACCTTTGACAAAATGCTTTTGCACAAAAGGATACGTGATAATCAGTGGCAAGCTAGCAAAAATAATTAAAGAATATTTCAACAGCTCGTTCAAATACAGCCTTTGGTTCTGATCCGCTACATCCAATGTCAAATTGTCCGAAGTATTTAACAGCAATATTTCTCTCAAAAAAATTTGCAGCGGATATTTGTTTTTGTCCGACAAATACAACAAAGCATCGAAAAAGCTGTTCCAATGATCCACTGCATAAAATAAACTAATAACAGCGATAATTGCACCCGATACAGGAAGCACGATGCTCGTCATAAAGCGGAAATTACTGCACCCGTCGATCTTCGCTGACTCGAGCAATTCATCGGGAATATTACTGCGAAAGAAGCTCATAGCTACAATAACATTAAAAACGCTAAGTGCATTCGGTATAAGCAGCGCCCATCTTGTATTGAGAAGACCCAGATCCTTAACCAGCAAATAAGTCGGAATCATTCCACCGGAAAAAATCATCGTAAATGTAAACAATAACAAGATAAACTTGCGGCCAGACAAGTCTTTCCTGGACAGCGGATATGCAGCTGCAATAGTCAGCACAACATTAATACAAGTGCCTATAATCGTATAAAATAAACTGTTCGCGTATCCCGTCCATACATTTTTGTACGCAACAACCGCTTTATATCCTTCCAAACCAGGCTCCACAGGCAGAAGCCATACTCTCCCTGACATCAATGCCCCAGGCGAACTGAAGGAAGCGCTGATAACATAAATGAGCGGATACGAGACGGCAAGCAATATGATAAATGAAAGGATGCTAATCAGGATGGTAAACATTTTATCACTGCCGATCCTCTGTTCTTTCATCTTCTTCCCTCCTTGTAGAGCTTATCTTACTTGCATAAAAAGCTGAAGCTGGCATCGCGCAAGCAGGAGCCTCTGCTTTACCATAAGCTGGTATCATTCACCTTTCGGGCGATGCGATTGACCGCTATGATCAGAATAACTCCAATGATGGATTTGAATAGACCAATGGCAGCAGCGTAAGAAAAGTTCGGCATACCGGAAATGATGCCCACTTTATAAACATACGTATCAATGACTTCCGATGTCGATACATTGAGTGGATTTTGCAGCAGCAGCACCTTTTGAAACCCGATATTCATGATACGGCCGACATCCATAATAAGCAGGATAACGATCGTCGGTAAAATCCCGGGAATGTCGATATGCCATATCCGTCTCAGCTTGTTAGCCCCATCCATCCGGGCAGCCTCATGAAGCTGCGGGTCGATTCCTGATAAAGCCGCCAAATAAATGATAGAGCCCCAACCAGCTTGCTGCCACACTCCAGAGAACACATAGATGGATTTGAAATATTCAGGAGTTCCCAAGAAGTTGATCCGTTCTCCACCTAATGCCACAATCATTGTGTTGACAAGACCTTCACGTGAGAGCAGCTGCACGATAATGCCAGCAATAACTACGATTGAAATAAAATGAGGCGCGTAGGTCGTCATTTGCAGCAGCTTTTTAAACCTTTTACTCGGTAAATAATTAATACATAACGCCAAAATGATCGGGGCGGGGAATCCGACAACAAGGTTATAAACGCTCAACGTCAGTGTATTTTTCAACACATTCCAGAAATCATACGAGTTGAAAAATCGTTGGAAATGTGCGAGCCCCACCCACTTGCTGTTAAAAACGCCCTGGACCACATTATAATTTTTAAATGCGATGACAAGACCTGTCATGGGAACATAATGGAATACAATTACATATACAAACGGGATTAAGAGCAGCGAATAGAGCTGCCAATTCTCCCTGATCTTTTTCAACTTTTTGAGCCTGCTATTAGCTGAAGCAGGGACATTGGCGGAAGGATGCAATTGGGTTTTAGCTTGATTCAACATTCGGAATCCTCTCCTTTGGGTAATTCTCCGAAGATCACAAAGTAAGATTAACGATGCAATCCCCGGAGTCGGAGGCCCTGCTCATTCATTGTGAGGAAGCCGGATTACTTTTTGATTTTCGAATAATTTTCACGCATGATTTTTAAATATTGCTGCAATCCTGCATTGTCCAGTTCCTGAGTGTATTTACCCCAATCCTTTTCAATATCCAGGGAACCCGTAACGAATTTGAGCATAAAATCTTGTACGACTGTCGTAATGTTCTTTTGGATATCGCCGAACTTCGCCAGGTCTTCTTCTTTGAAGAACATATGAGGAACCTGCATTTCCGCCTTGGAAAACGGTTTGTACAGCTCCTTGGTGTTCGCCTGCAGCCTGACTTCCGTTTCCGCTTCCGGTGTGGCAGCCAAGGACATGCGGAAAGCTTCATCCTGGTATCGAGGGGCTGTTTGCGTCCAGCGGTTATTATTTTTTGTGCCGAACGGCATGATCATATGATAAGTAGCCGGTCTTCCGTCTATCCCTTTCATGCCGGCATCCGGCTTTTTCCAACCGACGCCTTCCTGCCCCAGATAATCGCTCCAGCCTTCATTAAGCTTGGCATGCTCATCGAAAAACCAATCGATCCAACGCATGCTCGCTTCCGGATTTTTATTGTTTCTTGTTATAACAAACGCTCCTGCGCTTGGAACATGTCCTCTATCGAACCCGAAGAATTGACCGTTCGGACCCTTTAATACCGGAACGGCAACATAATCCTTATACCGGCCGCTTGGTCCATTATCAATGGTCATGTTGCCCCAATACAGCGCGGTTCCCGCTCCAAGTCTTGAGCCCGCAGGATCTTCGGCCAGGGCAGTCAACGCTTTGCGGTCTTGAATGAATGCATCTGGCTGCAGCAAACCGTCCTGCACGAGCTTCCGTATGTATTTAAGCCCTTCTTTGTAGCCCGGCTTATCAGCTGCAAATTCAACCTGCCCTTTGTCGACCATTAAGTAACTCGTTTTGTCGTAATATATGAAAGACTGCATAATGAAGCTTTCCGGCTCATTATTCGAATTAGTCGTTCCGTTCGCCCCTGACAACGGGATTTCATCTGCCTTCCCATTGCCATTCGGGTCTTTAGTCTTAAATGCCAACAGCACATTATAAAGCTCCTCTGTTGTCGTTGGGATTTGTAAGCCAAGCTTGTCAAGCCAAGGCTTATAAATAAACATCTTCTTGGGCATTGTCGCATGAAATGTTTCCCCTACGTTCGGAATCGAATAGATCTTTCCGTCCGGCGTGTACATATATTGATCAAGCCATGGCGAATTTTTCATCATTTTCTTCACATTAGGCGCATACTTCTCAATCAAATCATTGAGTGGCATAAACAATCCTTGGCTTCCATAAGCGACCAACTGGCTATCCGTAATGCCTGCAGACATGAATACCTCGGGGAGATCCCCTCCGGCCAGCTTCACTTGAAGCTTCTCCGCCGCCGCAGACTTCGGCACAACCTCCCACTCTACATGAACATTTGTTTTGCTTTCATACCATTTCGTAAAATCATTGGTTTCCAGGTTTTCAACGTTTACATCCTGCTGAGTAAATACTTTCAGATTGATCTTTTCATCTGAAATCGGATACGTTCCAACAGGATTAATTTTCGCTCCGTTGTTCTCTTTGGCACCACTGTTAGTGCCATCCTTCGTTCCATTGCAAGCGCTTAAGACCACAGACATACTGAGTACCAAACAAAATGACGATACAAGTAGTTTTTTCCTTTTCATCGGCCATACTCCCTTTTTAAAACTTTATCTTACTGCTCTCTCTATTATTATCAGCCAATGCCGACTAGCTCACAACAAGGCAATAGGATTAAAACCATAGTGATTTTTAGATGATTCCCTGGTTGCAGCCTAGCGATCCCCACGCAATTATCAGGAAATTGTCACGTTATTTTCTCCCAAAAATAGCATTCCAGCCCTATAACTGGAATTTCTCACGCTAATTCTAAGGATTTTGGCTCATCTCATCCCTATCATCTCTATTAGCAGGAGTTTTTCCAGTTAGATTGCTTTCAAACGATATCCAGGCTGGATTAACGGGAGGATTTCCATCTATCGTCTTTCTTTTCGCAGCCGTAAGAGTATCCTAGTCTCCTTTACAATGAAAGAAACTTTGAGCATCTGTTCTCGCTCCATGACTTAAGCAACATTAGAAAGGGTATCCCCACTTTAGTGTGTAAAGTAAAGCACTTAAACTTTCTTATACGTCAAAAAAAATCGGGAGCACACCCGATTCCTGAAGCACTTCTGACGAAAATGTTTATTCCACATTCAACTCAACCAGACGCCTGTACTCTTTGGGGGTCACCCCAAAGTATTCTTTAAACAGCTTGGAGAAATGCTCGCTATTCTCATAACCGACCCGGTTGGCAATTTGGTAAATTTTAAGCTGTTGGTCCAGCAGCATGAGCTTGGCCTGATTCATCCGAACCTCGACCAAATAATTCCATATCGTTATCCCTGTGCTTTGCTTGAACAATACGGTCAAATAAGATCTGCTCATCGGGATCAGGTCCGCAAGCTCCTCCAGATTGATTTTTTCCGCATAATGCTCATCAATATATTGTTTCACGGAACCGACAACCTTAGCGTTCTCTTGAACGGCGCCGCCCTTCACCATCTCGAATAAATCCAATATACCTCTCTCCAAGCGCATGACTGCACTTAGCCGAAAGTAAAATCGGGCATCTTCATGATGCAGAACTAACGATTCAAAGCCCAACTCACTGTCGCTGACAGCTGACATTGTGGGCTGTCCCAGCTTCACCTCCGCTGCCACCATCTGAATCCATGTGTAAGACAGGGCCTCCAACAAATACAAGGCACCTTGACTCCACTCCTCCATACTATTGAGTGTATCTGCCACCAGCAGCGGATATTTGGTGAACTGACGTGTTACAATCAAATCTTTCCAACGGCTCATGAGAGCTTGTGATTCGTGAATCCTCTTGGCCATCACATGATAAGCTCGATCTTTGCGTCGTTGATCAATCTGATGGCATGCATGATCCAGCGATTCGCTCAGAATTTCACGCTCAATCGGCTTTAGAATATAATCGGTGACACCCAGCTGGATAGCTCGTTGAGCATATTGAAAATCGTCATAGCTGGACATAATGATACACTGCATCCAAGGGTATCTTTGCTCAAGCAGCGGAATCATCGTCAATCCATCCATAATGGGCATACGAATGTCCGTTATGCAAATGTCTGCATAATTACTTTCCAGCCACTTGAGCCCCTCAGCCCCATTGGAAGCCTCACCACAAATCTGCATGGTTTCATCGCCCAGTTGCTCTACCTTCGCGATAACGCCCGCACGAATGTGCTGCTCATCGTCGATAACTAATATACGTTTCACAGAATGCTCCCCCTTACTGCTGTTGATCGCTTTTGATATAAGGAAATACAATTTGCACATAAGCCCCGCCCGAACTATTATTACCTATGGTCAGCCCCGCTTCTGCAGAAGTATACAGGGTTGATAAGCGGTATTGGATATTCAGCAGACCTATTCTTTGAAAATTGCTTGACTGGAAATTTTTTCTCTGCAGCTCACCCGTCAGACTGTGCAATCGTTCCTCATCAAATCCTTTTCCATTATCGGATATGATCACTTCGACATGCCGATCCTCCACATTCCGAATAGAAATGGAAAGGTCAATGGATTGACCCGTAGTTTCCAGACCGTGTTTAAGAGCATTTTCGGCCAATGGCTGTAAAATAACCTTTAAGCATTCCGCATCCCGACATGACTCATTCATCTCCAGATTATAAGTAAACTGTCCCCGATAACGAATGCGTATGATATGGAGGTACCGCCGCAAATGCCCAACCTCATCGTTTATGGTAATACCTGCTTGCTTATTGTTGGCAATATATCTGAACATATGGGCAAGTGAGATTGTGATTTCCTCGATGTCCCGATGCTGGATCTGCGAAGCCATTGAGTTAATGATTTCGAGTGTATTGTACAAGAAATGGGCGTCTATCTGGGATTGCAGAGAAAAGAGAACGGATTGCTGCTCTGCAAGCTTCGACTCCGCAAGTCGTTTGATCTGATCCTGCAAATCCTCCAGCATCGTATTATACGATTGCGCCAAATGGGTTATTTCATCCTGGCCCTCCACGGGTACGGGAACGTTAAATTTTCCTAACCCCGTTTGTTTCATCGACTGCTTCATTTTGGTTAGCCTGCGTGTGATCGAGAACGAAGCAAAGACGATCAAAGCTACCGAAAGTAACAAGCAAATAATCGTAGTAGCCAGCATCACATTACGAATCTTAAAAATGCTTTGAGCGATCTCATCGTACTGTAAAATAATGACTGATTTCCAATCCGTATTCGCTACCGGATCATAGATAACGATTTCCTTGGTATCATCCAATACGAAAGCTCCCTCAGCAGAATCCTGGATCCGTTCTGTCATCGCCTGATTGAGCGGAGATAAGAACAGGTCCTTGTTAGGATGCGCTACAATCGTTCCGCTCGAATCCACAATAAGTCCTGTACCGTTGTCGCCCAAATGCATTTCATTCAATATGCTCTGGAGCAGATCCGGACGAATATCAATTTTTACATAAGTGGCCCCTTTAAATCCGAAACGTTTAATGAGTGATACGACCGGAATCGTAATAGGGTTAAGCCTGGAATCCATGTAGCTGTGGCTTTCTTCCACATGATAGCTTATATTTCCCACTACCGGAATTTCCCCAAACCAAGGCTCGTTTCTCATCGAATATCCGATGCGCTGTGCCCATTCAGGAGAAAAGAACGTCTGGTTTTCATTTATATTATAGTGACTAATCGATACAATCTCCGGATGAACATTAGCAAAGGGCTGGAGTTGATCCTTTTGAAGAATGGAATAAGGTACTAGTGACTCCACTTTCTTGTTAATGCTTAGGTTGGTCCATGTAGTCATTTCCTGGCTTGTTCCCAGCGTCATGAGGAATCGCTCATATTCTTGTAAATAACGGCCCAGGTTCAAGTTAGCTTGCTTCAATACAAGCCCGCTCAACCTGACTTCATCCCGTTCGATAACAGTCGTTACTTCCTTATTGACGAATAAACCTATCACTACAGAATTGCATAAAATGATAGCAGCAAATACGGAAACTAACTTCCATTTCAAGCTGGATCTCCAATTCGCTGTCCATCGTTGATATAGCTGCAATACATCTACCTCCCCTGCCAGATGAACAGTTTAAATTATCATCGTTTCTTGGGAGTTTGGCAATAGCCGACCCTGTAAAGACTTGTCCTTTAACCGTTCTCATGAGACAATTAGAAGAAGTCATCGGGGTAGATTTAGGAGGGGTTCTATGGTACATGGTTATCAAGAGAAGCGAGACCTGGAGCGTACGGCGGTAAAAATTTTCATCCAGATCTATAACCAAAACCATGATAAAAAGCTTAGGTTGCTGTACCAGCGGGAGCGCCCGGATGCAGTGCTGCAGGATTCGTACCATAGAAAAATGGGGGTGGAGATCACCCATTTATTTTATGATTCGGAAGAAGCCAAGATGCTGTTAGGCCGTTCCAAGGAAAGCGTCCACAGCCTTGAGGTTATTGAGATGTTAATCGAGGAATTAAACAAAAGGATCCAAACGAAGGAAATCAAAATAGATAAGTACTCCACCACTTACCCTATTGCGCTAATTATTAGAAATGCTTCCCCAGCCTTCGGAATGTCAGATATATTGCGTGCTAAAGAATTGATCTATAAACCTCAAGGAAAGTTCACCCATATATGGTTTATTTCTCGAGATGGAACGGATGAATGGTTGATGAAGGATTTGCATGAGCTTTGCTAGCTGGGGCAAACTTATTTTTAAATACGTAGATAAGCTCGTAAATAATTGGCACGATAACCAGCGTAAGAAGCGTGGAGGTCGTAAGCCCTCCAATAACTACCACAGCCAATCCTTTGGAAATTAACGTCCCTTTGGAAAAACCAAGAGCAAGCGGCATCAAAGCTAAAATAGTCGCTCCTGCCGTCATAATAATCGGCCTCAATCTCGTCATTCCTGCTTCCACCAGCGAATCATGGACTGAGTGCCCCTGCTCTATAAGCTGCTGAACACGATCAATTAGCACAATTGCATTAGTTACGACGATACCGATCAGCATCAAGAATCCTATCATTGATGTTATATTGAGTGATTCCCCAGTAACGAGCAGACCCAACAGACCCCCAATAGCTGCCAGGGGCAGGGAAAATAAGATGGCGAACGGAGCGCTGGCATTGCCGAAGGCAAGCACCATAACCAGGTAGACAATAAAGATGGATGCTGCCATGGCTGCGTACATTTGCGAGAAGCTATTGTCGATATCATCGGCGACCCCCTTCACCTCACGGCCTACACCTGGGGGGAGATCCAGCTTTCCTAGCTCCATTGAAATTTTATTGCTTACGCCGCCTTTATCCTTGCTGTCGATTTTGGCAGTCACCTTCAACACCTGCTTTTGCGCTTCGCGACTTATTACAACCGGTGCATCGATTAGTTTGACCTTGGCAATTTCATTAAGTTGAATAGTTTGGCCCGTCTGTGACTTCATAAGCAGCGTTCCCAGCTTGTCAACGGAATTTTTATACCTCGGTTCCAGCATCACCTTTGTCGCATAGGTTACATTATCGAACTTCAAATCCCCGAGCTTTTCCTCTTTGATCCAGTTATGCACATTTTCCAGTACTCCGGCGGTTGTGAATCCATAAATACCAGCTTTGTTTTCATCAACTGTAACCTCGACTTCCGATTTGGACTTACTAAGACCGTCGGTAATATCATAAAGCTCGGGAAACTCCTTCATCTTCTCTCTGACCATCAACACCGCTTGCTGCAGGTAAAGCTGATCGTCCCCTTGCAGTGAGTAAGAGAAATCGACACCACCGCCGCTGCTCCCCCCGCTTAATAATTTACCTTTTACAGTAGCGCCTTTCGGAAGTAAATTGAGGATCTCAGCTTCATATTTTTTAACCGCTTCATTGGCATTTGCAGTCTTGGCAACCTTGGTAAACATCGAGGTTCTATAAGCCGTTCGTTCACTGCTGAAGCTGTAGCCAACAAGCGCCTCATTGTAGATGAATAAAGGGTTGCCCTCTTGATCCTTGGCCTCTCTGAGCATAGCTTCGATTTCCTTCGATTTGGCATTCATCGTTTCCATCGATGTCTCTCTCGGCATCTCAATTTGATAAAAAATTTGTCCGTCAGACTCGCCCTCCGGCATAAAGTCCTTAGCAAGCTGCGGAACGATTAGTACCATAGATAGAACAAACACGAGACCCGCGATGACCAAAGTTTTGATCCGGTGCTTTAGCGACCCTATCAATGCTCTTTTGTATCGGCTCCCCACCCAGTCAACCTTGGACTCATCATGCTGTGGTATTGCACGGTTGTTCATTACCATAAGCTTCGCCAGCATCGGTATAACCGTCAACGCGACCAAAAGTGAGGACAACAAAGCACAACCTAGCGTAAGCGCAAAGGGGCGAAATACTTCTCCGATCTCCCCGCTGACGAAAGCGATTGGAGCGAAAACCCCGACTGTCGTTATAGTTGAAGAGGTGATAGCTGCGGAAACCTGCTGAGTTGCCAGCTTGATCACGGATTCATTGCGTTCATGAGCTTTTTGTAATTCGCTGTATATGTTTTCAATAACTACGATACTATCATCGACGACACGTCCAACCGCTATAGCTAATCCGCCTAATGTCATAATGTTAAGAGAAATACCGAGCGGATTCATGAACAACAAGGTGATGAGGATCGAAAGCGGAATTGAAACCAATACAATCAAGGTCATTCGCACATTTTTTGAAAACAGGAAAATCATGAGAGAGGCCAACAAGGCACCCAGAATTCCTTCCTGGACCATGCCATGAACCGACTCTTTTATTAAAGTAGCGCCATTCAGAACAATATGAAACTCCACTCCGGGCAGCTTCTGCTCCCATTCTGCGATCATACGGTCTACTGTGTTGGCAAACTCTACTTCATTCGCTCCTTTTGTTTTGTATAAAATTACGCCAATAGCCGGCTGATCATTCACCCTAGCAATGAAGGTTGACTCACTGATCGCTTCTACCTTGGCTAGCTGCTTAAGTAAAAGCGTCCCCCCTTGAGGTAACGATATTTTGAGATTTTCAAGATTATAAAGGGAGTTGAGCTGCCCTCGAACCCGGACCATATGCGTATTTCCATTAAAATCGACCAAGCCTGCGGGTGTTGAAACTAGAGATGCCTGAATTAAGCCAGTAACCTGAGCCAGTGTAAGTCCGTAATTATTAATTGCCCCGGCATCCAATTGGATGGTTAACACACTTTCTTGATTTCCAGCGGAGTCAACATGGTCCATCCCGTTAATGGATTCAAAGCCGGGAAGGATAATATCCTTGTACATCTTATCGAGCTCATTCTGATTCATCCCATCACTTCCATATACGGCCATGTAATATACGGGACTGGAGGCGAAGCCATCCGTAAGCACCTTGGGCTTTTCCGCGCTTTGAGGCAGACGGACATTGGTGACGATGCTTTCCGCTTCTCTTTTGGCATCCTCCACTTTCTTGCCTTGCTCGAACTCCAAAACAATGGTTGAGCTATTGTCCTGCGAAGTGGAGGTCAGGCTCTTCAGTCCTTGCAAGCCTGACACGGCTTTTTCGATCGGCTTGGTGATTTGTTCCATAATATCCTTAGGCGGAGCCGTATATTGGGCGGTGATGTAAACTCGCGTTGATGAAATATCCGGCATCATCTCAACCTTCAGCGTCGTTGCGGCATAACTGCCTCCCCCAAGCAGCAGCAGCATAATGATGAGTATGCCTGCAATGTTTTTCATCGAAAAATCAGTTAACTTGCTCATCCTTTTTACTCCTCCATAACCCTGCTAGTTAATACAGACACACTCATCTTATCTAAAACATCTGAGGATTAAGTGATGGAATCTCTTAATTTATTCTGAAGAATTGCTGTAGATGGACATTGGTTTCACTGTTTTTTACTTTTGCCCAAAAATAAGAAGATACCTATAGCTATCAACACAATGGCGCCTAAGTAGGAGCCCATGAATTCAAACAGCTTGGCAATCCACTGCGGCTTCGTGCTGAAAACGAAGACCAGCATGCCTCCGGCAATGAGCAGCAGCCCGAATTTTTTCGGATTGAATGTTAGGCCCAGCGGCTCGTCAAACCACTGATTCATGTGCTCGAAATCCAGGTGCCCATTATAAAGGAAAGCATTTCTGGCATTGACCTTTTCGGTTGAATGCATAACGTCAAAAAGGCTGTAGAAATAAATAACCGGAAACATCAAACAAAAAAAAGTCTGCACCGGGTTTCCCCCATTTTTATCGCCATCAAACGTTATGATCATGCAGATGTCCAAAACGAGGAGCATCATTACCAGCAGCCCTTTTTGCATCAATCCCAAATACAAGTGTCCGGTACCCGGGATGAAAAATGCTAACAATCCAGCCATCAGCTTGCTTTTATGTGCGTAGGGTATGAAGGGCGGCGGGGTTAACGGGGGGTTCATCTGTTTAAAGCGTTCTTCCATAAACGGATCCGTATCCTGTTCTTCATGCCTTATGTTTGAATGTGGATTATTAGTCAAATGTTCGTCCATAGCTGTTTCCTCCTAAATGTTTATTTATGATAAATGATTAAATAATGCAGCTATTTGATCCAGCAATTTATAGCTGATGGTCATTGATTTCAATACCGTCTCCTGCACACTAAAGCTAAATTGTCCGGCCCACTGATTTACGATCCGATGCAGCGTTCCGGAGGCAATGAAAATGTAAGTACCCATAAATGCAATCATGGCGTGCATAATCTCCGCCCTCCAATTGGTGTAGCTTTTATGCCCTGATGGAGCCTCTGACGAACCCTGATTCGTTACTTGGCCTGCTGCAGAAATCGAATCCATGACACGATCGGTGAAATCGTCGGCGGGCTGCAGGATAGGAAGAATGTCAAGCAGTTCGTTTATCGTCCGTTCCAGCTCAAGCTTCTCCAGGCAAGCTGCACAGCAAGCCAAATGAGCATCCATCCATTGTTGTTCAAGCATCGTACAGTCGTTAGTAAGGTAGCTGATCAGCAGAGCTTGGCTTGGGTGTTTTTTACGAAGACTCATCCCTGTTCACCTCCAACCATTTTTCCTTAAGCATCATTTTTCCACGGTACAGCCGGTTTTCTACTGCTTTAAGCGACAAATTAGTAACCGTGGCGATTTCCTGATACGACATTTGCTTATAGTGATACAAATACAAAATCAAACGGTATTTCTCCGGCATGCTTGAGAGCAAGGATTGTACAAGATGTCTCGTTTCGTTCAGCTCCGCCTGTTCCTCCGGCCCCTCCGATCGTCTCGCAAACCAGCCCTTGACTTTATCCAGCACTGTCTCATTGAGCTTCTGCCCCTTTGACCGCTGGTAGTCCTTCACCAAATTGACAGTCAAACGATACAGCCAAGTTGTAAATTTGGCATTGCCCTGATAGCCGTCCAAAAATCGGTACAGTTTAATAAATGCCTCCTGAGATAAATCCTCCGAGGTTTCGCGATGCTTCAACATCCGGTATATCAATGAGAAAATATAATTTTTATGCCGGTTCACAAGTATTCGATACGCATCCTGATTGCCTTGACGGACTTGTTCGACCAGCTGCTCATCCGTCCATTGCTCCATCGCTTCACCACCCAAATAATTTCCAGAAAACGTGCACACGCAAGCCTAAACTATATAAATAAAGGGCTTCGATTCCACGTGAAGATCAGTTCCTTGCACCAGTTAAGCTTTTGTTCAAACAATTAAGCGATATTGTATTTGTTTTCCTTCTGTTATATAAGACGAGAAACGGCGCTGTCCCCCTCAGAAAATTAAAAAACATTTTTTTCCATCGGATTAAGACGAAGAGATATTCTGGGAAGCATAAAAAGGACCTTCAGTTCAATCCTGACGGTCCTGTTTGTGCAAACTCATACGTGTGCGTGGGAGGGGAATCGGTGTGGGGTTTCGACTGTACTTGAAATCGTGTTCCGTGGATGGGTACGCTTGCAGCGGTGGGAACACGATATGTTCAAACGCATACGTGCTTGGGAGGTAATTCTTCATAGTTAGGCTGCATACCCGTAGATTTACTGGAGGTATCAGGGCGGACGCTCACGCCTCTTCACCCTACACCGATTCCCTCCTTGTTCTACTCTGTGCTGCCTGCCCCTTCTTTCTTACTTTATCCGGTCTTCGATCCGGCATTCATAGCCCTATTCCCCATTTTAATATTCTCTATGTACCTTCAAAGCTAAAGTCGGTGGCGTGTCTTCATCCCCATTAACACTGCCAATCACTCGCTTAGACGGAAGTGAGGTGCGTTATTTCATTGTTTTAACGTTATTTTTCAAGCGAAACGGAACTAGGATCTCTTATTTGTTTAAAATATCGCATTTCTGACTATTAAAGTCGAAATAACGTATCGTAGTTCCGCGACTTCATGAAATGGGATGGGTTTTCAAACAATAGAGGATTGACGTTCCGTTAGTCAGCGGAATTCATGTTAGATGATCCAAAAACATAGCATAGGTGGATGAAAATGTTCATCAGGTTCCCATTCCCACTCCCCCTAAGAGAGAGACCTCACCTATACTGTATATAGCGTTGGCTATCCGTACCGGATCAAAGGCCCGTAGGCTCATCGAAATCTATTGGTTGCCATACGTCGTTCGAGTGCATACCTCAACACTCCATAAATTGGAAATAATGAGTGAGCTTCGCTCGCCCCAAAACATATAAAGCCCGGCACAGAACGCCTTGCGGCATCACTATCTTTTCTCTCTTTTACTGAACGTAATCGCCCTATTTGTCTTGCTTCCCATCGAATTCATGATTCACAGGTAGCTGGATACATCTTCCATCGACTCTTTTAGTCAAGACAAGGCAAAAACGAACAAAGTATAAACACACAAACACCAAAAAACCAGTCTTTCCGGTCTTTCCGGTCTTTCCGGTCTTTCCGGTCTTTCCTCAAGTGAACTGAAAAGGTCTGCGTTTCTTTTAAAAAATAAATTCAAAAAAGCTCAACCTCAAAATCAGCGCTTGCCCCTCCTCCGACCATAATTCCGCATAAATTCCTGCAAACATGCAGTTATTTTCTGAAGAAATTTGCTGTTGAGAGGAAAAAACTGCGAATATACAGCAATTCTCATATAATTCAGCCAGTTTCAATTAAGAATGAGAAAAAAGATGCACATTTGCATGAATTTCAGAATACTACGATAAAACGGCCAAAAGGATGTATGAATGCAGGTTTTTGGTGTAGACAATGGCTTCGAATCGAATGATATCTTGCCCTCTGCCAATTTTGTTCTAAGGTTTTGTTTAGAGTTGGGCAGGAACTGAGCTGGATCTAATAATATCTTGGCTCTGCCATTGCCGTTCTAAGGTCTTGTCTAGAGCTGGGCTGGGTACGGAGCTGGATCTAATAATATCTTGGCTCTGCCATCGACGTTCTCAACCGAAATCGATTAACTCCATCAGCCCCTGATTTGATTTAGTGCCCAATAAAAATGAGCCTCAAGAATCGCTTCCAAGGCTCGTTTCACAGCTAGGGAGACATCTCGGAATCGCCTAATTTCTTTATTTTTCAATAGCATCACTTTTTCAGTGGCCCTCCCTTAAATCAACAGCTATTCAGATGAATCCGGCTTATTAAGTGTTTTTTTCATGGAGCAAATGGCCCCCTATCTCTAACTATCCTCTTGCTCCTCTTGCTCCTCTTGCTCCTCTTGCTCCTCTCGTTTCCCTTACTCCTCTCGGTTCTCTTGCTCCTCTCAGTTCCCTCGATTCAAATCAAGCTCAAAGGACTGATTACGATCACACTGCAATACCCCATCCTTCACTTCCAATCGAGCAACCTGGATAGAGGAACGGCGAGCCGCATAGGTGCGGGACTGATCATTATGATGTACCCGGTCAGGGTGGGTGAAGTAGAAAATGTAGGCATTTTCTCCCCGAACGACTACATCCGCATGCAAACCGATCGTTCGGTCATCTTCACGGGTTCCGGCTTCGCTTAGGATTAATCCGTTGCGCTCCCATTTCTCTCCATCTTGGGAACGGTATACTCCCTGCCCTCTCCACTCGTCGATGATCATCCAGTAGCTTCCCTTATATTCAAACACATTCGGTCCCTCATGGGGATGACTCGTTATGACTGGCCCCACAACACTCCATTCGTACAAATCATGGCTATCCGCCGCATAGGTATGCGACTCATTATCTTCATCCTTGTACCACATCCGAAAGCGTCCGTCAGGAAGCTTGTGGATACAAGCATCGATAACCCGCTCTGAGCTTAGCTTGATCTCAGATTGGAACGTCCACTGCAACAAATCAGGGCTTGTATAATGAAGCATTCGACGCTTATGTCCAGCCCAATCGTAAGGGACCCCTTGTATATAGCTGACATACATGTGATAAGTACCGGCCTCGAATATAATTTCCGGAGCCCAGAATGTATTGCGTCCCCATTCAATGTCCAGCCCGGGCAGAGTCCCCCTGTAAACCCAATTGCGGCCTCCGTCTGACGAAGAAGCGATACCCAGATCAGTTCCGTGAACCCACGCGAACTTGAGGCCCTCCGCTGTCGCTCTGCGATTCGTATAGATCATCCACCATTCTTGGGCTTGATGGTTCCATATAACAACCGGATCGGCCGCCCCATCGTATACAGGATCTCTAAATAATGGTGCATTCATTGGCTACACTCTCCTTGTTAATTCCATAGCCTTCCGTATAATGCCTTGCCATCAGAGTATGTAAGGCTCGATTTGTCCTCATTGTACATTTATCGCCCAAATGTCGGCAAGTATCTAATTCTTCAGCGTTGAAGAAATGATTCTTGCAGTACTTCCAAATCCATCACCAACAAAAAAATCCCCCACCCAGGAATCTCCCAGGTGAAGGACTTTACCGTATCAACTCATAGCTTCCTTTGTTGTTACTCTCCGTTGTCCCCCCGGACGGGAGGGCGCAAGTTCAATAACCGGGGCATTCTCCCCCGTCTCCTGCATGCGCCGGATGAGACGCTGCTTCATCCTATCAGCAGCCTCGCGGTGGGAATCGAGTCCTATGAGATTCGTCAGCTCATAGGGATCGGATTTCAGATCGTACAGGTAAGCCTCCTGGTAACGATCCGACCCGGCATCGGTGAAGCTATTTTTCTCCGGCGCTGTTACGCCATACTTCCATCGCTTCGTCCTGACCGCACGGCCTACCTGCGATTCGCTGATCTGCACGAACACATCTTCCGGCCAAGGCGACTTGTCCACGGTTAGCAGTGATCGTCCCTGCATATCCGCAGGCACTGGAATTCCCGCCGCATCCAGCAAAGTCGGCGGCAAATCAATCAAGCTCACGAGCTCCTGCAACTGGCGGCCTCCCCAAAAGCCGGGACCTGTTATCGCGCTCGGCACACGAATGGAAGCATCATGGCCTGAACGTTTATATTCTTCGTTCCTCGTCTTGAAGTGGCAGCCATGGTCGGAGGTGAACAGAATGATTGTGTTCTCATCCAATTCGAGTGACTTCAACGCATCCATCAATCTTCCCAATGCTTCATCCAGTCTCTTCACCATACCGTAATATCCTGCTATATGCTGATGAACGGTTCCTCCAAGCGCAGCTAGATCAGGAGGAAGCCAAGCACCGGTATATCTTTCCCTATATCCGTCAGGTGCAGGGTAATCGTCCAGATGATTCTGATGATGCGGCTCCAAATAAGAAAGGAACAAATAAAAAGGATTTTCCTTTTGCCCGTCGATATACCGGATCGCAGCATCTGTAATTGCATCCACACGGTATCCCGGGAGCTTAACAGGCTCATTATCATTGTTATACATGACCGTACGATACGAGTCAGAAGTAAATTCCAATACATCGGATGCCAGCCAATACTGGTATCCCCCGCGTTTGCCCTCCGGTACAGGCTCTACTCCCGCCAAATGCCATTTGCCTATATATCCGGTGCGGTAGCCCTCCTCGTTGAAATAATGCGCTAACGTCTTCGACTCTTCCGGAAGCGGTATCCCATTGACAAAGCAGCCCGTTGTCGTTGCATACTTCCCTGTTTGCAAGCAGGATCTTGCGGGTCCGCATACCGGCTGGCATGTAAAAGAGTGAGTGATATGCGTTCCGCCAAGCGCCATCCTCTCAAAGTTAGGCATTAATTGCATCGGATTGCCATGCAGGCTGGAGGTGTCCCAGCGCTGCTGATCCGTAAAAAATACAATCACATTTGGGCGTTTCTGCTGTTGATTTTCCATAATCTGATGTTGCTCCTCTCGTAATCATTTTTCTATAATCGTTTTACTATAGCCACTCCATCGTTCTTTTACAACAGTTCTTTTATTCCTTAACTCCTCCAGCCGTCAGCCCCTCCACCATGTACCGCTGCAAAAACATAAAAGCAATTAATAAAGGAAGAGTTGCCGTAACCGCAGCAGCAGTCGCACCGGACCAATTGTACGAATATTCGCCTAGGAAGGTAAGCGATAGTCCCGGGCTTAACGTCCTTTTATCAATGTCGCTAACTAAAGTCAGGCCGAATAAAAAGTCATCCCAGGCGATAAGAAACGTATAGATAGCAACAGCCATAATACCCGGCTTCGCCAAAGGGACAATGATCATAAAGAGCGTCTTGAAGCGAGAGGCTCCGTCGATCTCCGCTGCCTCCTCAAGCTCCTTGGAGATGCCGTTGAAAAACGTCCTCATCAGCATGATGCAGAAGGGAAGCGCCGTCATGGTCGAAGCCAATACAAGTACGAATAAGGTGTTCAATAAGTGCAGCGCTTGATATTGGGAATACAAACCGATCACAAGGGTGACTGTCGGAAACATCTGGGCGGATAAAAAGATCAGAGTGATCAAATTGCTTCCCCGAAACCGAAACCTCGATAAAGCATACCCTGCGAAAATCGCAACAAAGATGCATAATATTGTCGCTCCCAATGCAACAATGAACGTATTTTTGTAAAACGTCAGAAATACAGAAGAGCGAAGAATCTCCATATAACTGGTTAATTGAATTTGCACCGGTATCCATTTGGGTGGAAGCTGCATCAAATCACTGTTATTTTGTACAGAGGTCACAACAATCCAATAGATAGGGAACAAGAAGAAGAACAGCAGGAAGAGAAGCAAGGCGTAGGTTAATCCTTCTCTTTTGAACAATAGATGTTTAACCGGATTCATTGTGCAGCTCCCCCTAGTATTCCGTGTTTCTATTCATAAAACGGGTATAAATGATCGAAAAGGTGAACAGCAGGACAAGCCATATTACACCGATGGCGGAACCTTTTCCCAGCTCATACCTGGAAAATGCCGTCTCATAAGTGAGGATAGCTAATGAAGAAGTGGCTCCCGCAGGCCCTCCTCCTGTCAAAGTAAAGAATAAAGTAAA
The DNA here is from genome assembly GCF_024722015.1 of Paenibacillus radicis (ex Xue et al. 2023). Taxonomy (GTDB): domain Bacteria; phylum Bacillota; class Bacilli; order Paenibacillales; family NBRC-103111; genus Paenibacillus_S. The sequence continues at coordinate 489,580 of NZ_JANQBD010000001.1, forward strand.
CATTTGGAAATTATTAACAATCATAATTAATGAAACACTAGTAATAACCGGCTTCAGCAGCGGAAGCGTCACATGGTGAAACAGCTTCCAGCCGCCTGCTCCATCAATTCTCGCCGCTTCATACAAGCTTGCGGAGATACTCTGTAAACCAGCCAGCAGCATAACAGCAACCAAAGGCATTTGTCGGAATACAGCCACTATTGTGATGGAGGTCAGTGCCCAATCCATGCTCCGCAGCCAGTTAATATTTTCATGAATAATTCCGAGCTTCATAAGGCTATAATTCAAAACCCCATAGTCGGACTGATAAATCCACATAAATATTAATGCGGTTACGATTGTAGGTATAGCCCACGGAATCATAACGATACTGCGGAAAAAAGCTCGCATGCGAATATTTCTATTCAACAGCAGCGCCATAACAAGACCTAGCAGCAAATCAGAAGTAACGGCACTAACAACATAAGTCAATGTAATCTGAAGAGAATGATAAAATTCAGGGGATTTTAGAATCGTCAAATAATTCGCGAAATCATTCCATTTAGGATCACTGTTAAGTAAGGAATAGTCCGTAAAGCTCATATAAATGGATTTAACAAGGGGACTAATAATCGTCAAACCCAAAAGAAGAATTGCAGGTAATAGCAATAAAAAAGCAAAGAAAAGGTTGCGCTGTTCACGAGTCAGCCTAGCGTTCAAGTTCCTCACCCCGTCTGTCGGATAGTGTAATGCCTTCATATGAATAATGAAAGGGACAGCAGACTGTCACTGTCCCTTCGATTACAATGTTCACTTGTTGTCTCGAAAGACGGTTACTTGTAAAGATCTTTGATTTTAGATATAACCGTAGTAATGGCTTCCTCAGGGCTCTTATTCCCTTCCGTTACAAGAACAATCATATCGGATGATTCCTTCATCGCGTTATCGAATTTAGGATTTGCAGCTGGAAGCGGCGAAGCTGTTTTCATCTGTTCGTTAAATACTTTGGCATAATCATCCTCGTTCATTTCAGGCAATGCGGCAATCGATTTACGCGAAGACATGATGCCATTCGTTTTATGATAGATCAGCATAGCGTCCTTCGAAACAAGGTACTTAACCAACTCAGCCGCCGCTGCTTTCTGCTTACCGGTTTTTGTAATAATCAATTGATGCTCGGTGAATACCGTTTCACTGCGCCCTGTCTTACCGACTGGTACAATGGATACTCCCCATTCTTTATCAAAAGTTTCACCTTTACCGCTCATCGTGCGGAAGCTGCTGCGGCCGAAATCGCCGTCAATCAGAATTCCAAGTGTACCATTGGCGAACATGCCGCGAAGATCCTTCATAGCCGCACCTTTGGGAGACACCTTGTTATTGATCATGTCTTTGTAATAAGCCAGCGTATCCTTCAATGCCGAGCCTTGGTCATACACGACGGCCCCTTTATCATCAACAAACTTGCCGCCGTAGGAAAGCGCCGTTCTTAGCAGCATGTTGCCTGTATAAGATTCTGTCGAGGAGTTCTCACCAATTCCATAAATCGGATTGCCCTTCTCATCCTTGCCCAGAGCTGCGATTTTCTTCGCATAGCTGATCAACTCATCGTAGGTTTTAGGCGGTTTCTCAGGGTCTAAGCCGGCTTTCTTAAATAATGTTTTATTCCAAAACAACGCATTCGGATGGGGTGCCCAAGGCATCGCCATCACTTTACCGCTGTATGTAACTCCTGCCCTGCTTCCCGCTACAATGTCATCAACAAACTCTTTGCCGAGTGCTTCTTCAAGCGGTTCTGTAATATTCGCTCCAGCGAAAGCAGCCGTAAAATTCTGATTCGCCATTGTTACATCCGGTGGTGTACCTCCCGCAGAATTTACGAGGACCTGATCCTTAAATTGTGCAAAAGGAATCCCAAGCGACTTGACCTTAATCGTAGGATGCTTCTGTTCGAAATCGGCAATCAGCTTCGCGTACGCATCCTTGGTTGCATCCTCAACGGAAATCCAGTTTGCGAAGGTAATCTCAACCGGTTTACCGTCTTTATTGCCCCCGGCATCTTTAGCCGGTGCCGTAGTATTCCCGCCTGTGCTGCAAGCTGTCATCGTTGCCATCAAACTTACGGCTGCAGCCCCCATAATAATCTTGTTCTTTCTTTTCATATAACAACCCGCCTTTTCTTATCGTATTATCGACAATTAGGTTTGCCCTTGCTTTTATTATAAGATCAATGAAAAACTATTTTTGGTCATTTGTTCAGATATTTTGGTCATTTATTCGTAAGTGTACGCTTTGGAGGGATGGGTGTGGGAACACGCCGGTACTGCATCCACGGAAGTGAAGGGCAATGCGGAAGTAATTGTTCCTTTATCATATGAAAAGTCCAAAAATCAGAGTGATACGGGAACAGCCAGTTCCGTTATTGCTCTGTTTTTGTGCATAAATGCTCCATTCGGCCAACATAACGGAACTCCCGCTTCCGCTATAGCCCCAGATTGGCGGCGGCAGATGGAATAACGGAACTCTCCGTTCCGTACAAAATCCCCCAGGGCTCATCGCCGCTATTCCTATAAAAATCCCCCTTGAACATGGGGTGCATTAATAACAAAACAACGGGTTCCATCACGGCCCCCGCTGCTGCTTGAATCGACGCTTTATCCTTTTAACCGCCTCCCGGATTGCTTGAATCGACGCTTATTCTTCTAACCGCCTCCCGGATTGCTTGAATTAACGCTTTATCCTTTTAACCGTCCGCCGGACTGCTTGAATTCCATCGGTGTCATTCCGGTCACCTTCTTGAACACCTTGGTGAAATAGCTTCCGTCCGGATAACCTACCTGCTCAGCCATAGCCCCCATCTTGACTTCCCCTGCCAAAATAAGCTCCTTCGCCTTTTCAATGCGGACCTGAGTCAGAAAGTCATTAAAGCTGGTGCCGGTTTCCTTCTTAAATAACTCGCTTAAATACGTCTTATTCAGATGGACCAGCTCGGCCACATACTGGAGGGAAATCTCCTCAGAAAATGAAGCATAAATATAATCGCAGGTTTTACGAATCGCTTCACTATATCCTTGGCGGGATGTACCTGCTTCTTCCAATAGCTTCCCAATCCGCAGCAGTATCCATTCCTTAACTTCATGGAAGGAAGACAGCTGACTAATTTCCTGTTGAGGCAAGCCGGTATCAAATGCCGCCTGTGCTTCGTTCATACCTTGACTAAGCTTGCGTCTTAAGTTTTGCAGCAGCAGAAACACCGATTCCAGACAAAACATTTTCAACTCTTGCTCAGGAATATGCTTTTGACGTCCCATGTCCTCCATAAAAGCTTGTATGTACCGCCTTGCCAGCTCATAATCGCCTCTATCTAAATAATGCGACCATTCCGAGAGTGCAGCATTTAATTCCTTGTTATCCTTTTTGGTCGGCCTCTCTTCCACATCTTCATACCAAACAACACTTCTTCTTCCATAAAACTGCTTCTTACTCAGCGCTTCATAGGCTTCTGAATATTGTCTGCCCAGCAGTGAAAGATCATTATAGGTAAGGCTGATGCCAATAGAGACCGGCACTCCTATAAAATCATACAAATGATTGGATATCCGGTGAGCATATCGAAGCGTAGCTTCCCGTGCTGATTTCCCGCCGTGCCCCGGCGTATTCACCAGCACCACATATACTCCTTGCTCGAACAACAAGCTGCAGCCGCCATTAGCTTCATTCTGCAAGGTTTCATCCATAATGTTGACCATCGCCATATCCAGAAGCTCTTTAGTTTTAATTCTGGCAGTCTTGAGCGTGTTCCGGTAATCGTCAATACAGACGGCCATTAGTGTAATATGCCTTTTATCCAATGCAATTTTGAAGACGCCCATCTTATTATCAAATTCTTGAATAGCTGTCGGCACACCTCTTAGCAGCTCGGTGAAATATAAAGCACGCAGAGCATTTTGATTTTCATTCAACGTGCTTTTTAAAGTGTCAACCTCCTGAACTCGCTTTTTTTCGGTATCGATATCACCCATTACTTTTAGAACAGCTTCCTTCAAGCTTTCCACAGTGACCTCGGCTTTCAAAATATACTCACTCGCACCAGCCTTCAATGCTTCCGATGCATAGTGAAATTCTCCATAAGCACTCAGAATCAATACTCGTATAGCAGGAAACTCGGATTTTAGATGCTGAATCAACTCGATTCCATCCATAACCGGCATTTTTATGTCCGTTATGATAAGATCTATCCGAGAAGCCCGGCACAGCTCCAAAGCTTCTTTGCCATTTCCACAAGAGCCTGCAATTTGCAGCGGCAATCCCGTTTTGAGCAGCAGAATATGAAACCATTTCCGAATTTGCACCTCATCGTCTACTACAACAACATTCATAAGGATGTCAGCTCCTCAGCCTTTACAAATTTGGGAAGCTTAAGGGTAACCTTGGTGCCCTCCCCTTCCTGCGAAAATACCCTCAATCCATACTCCTCGCCAAAATGAAGCACTATCCGATGGTTTACGTTACGCAGCCCCATCCCGCTCCCCATAGAGAGTATGGCTTCTGTAAGATCCGCTGCTCCTTCGGTTTTCAGCTTCGTAATGCCAACCCCGTTGTCTGTGATTTCAAACATCAAGTTCTCCTGCTCCTCCCAGCCCTTCACACTTATACAGCCGTTCCCTTCTTTGGGCTCAATTCCATGAAAAATAGCATTTTCCACAATAGGCTGCAAAAGAAGCTTCAAGGTTTGAGCATGGGTAATCCCCTCGTCGATTTGGAATTCGACTTCCAGCTTTCCATCCTGCCTTGCTTTTTGAATGTAGACATAATTTTTGAGGTTTTCGATTTCCTCGCCCACAGAGATATATTCATTCTCATCCGTTAACGTTCTCTTGAGCAGCTTCACAAGTGCTACAATAACCGAATCTACCTTCTCAGCCGTTTGAGTCAGTAGCATATAACGGATGGAGGCTAATGTATTATATAAAAAATGAGTATTAATTTGTGATTGGAGAGCCTGCAGCTCGCTTCTGCGCTTCATTTCCTGCTCCACTACAACCCTGTCGCGCAGCTGCTCGATTCTCGATACCATTCGATTGAACTTGCGCCCCAGCTCCCCTATCTCATCGCTTCCGAGCACATCTGTCCGTTCCGTCAAGTCTCCCATTTCTACCTTTTGCATGCTTCTATATAAACGTTTTATCGGAACCGAAAGCCGGTTTGCAATGAAATAAGAGACAAGAATGGAAAGAAACAGAACAATTACAAACACGATGACAATCAATAGCTGCGCTCTATAAATATTCGCAAACAGCTTATCAAAAGGCGTATAGGCAATGATCGACCAGCCTGTGTGTTTAACATTATGATAGGTGACCAGCATTTTTGTGCCATCAATCTCATCCTTAAAGCTTCCGCGCTCTCCATTCGTAGCTTGCTTATAATATTTGGTGTCCTTTATGTTCTGGTGCAGCAAAGACTTTTGAGTGGTTGAAATAATCGTTCCTTTCGCATCTACCAGCATAAGCTGGTCGTAATCCTTCATGGCCTCGGCATACTGCTGGAATAAAAAGCTCTCATTAACATTGATCATAAGCAGACCTAGCGGTACACCGCTCTCAAAATCCTTCAGTACCCGGACAGCCGAAACAAAATGCTCTTCATTTACCGTTGGAACCAGCTTGGGAGAAGGATCTGACACCCAGATGATCCCGCCGTATTGCCGGAATGCCTCCTGATACCAATCCTCCTTCTTCAATTCATCTATCCCGACCCGTCCATCATAGAACGTATGCAGTTCAAAGGCGTTTAACCCCAGAATGGAGGTATAGTATTCCAGCCAAGTGTAAGCGTATTTAAAATTGATGATCATTTTGGTCAAAAATTCTTTTTTTGCTCGCTCCTCATAGGTTCTTGTACCTGAAGGCTGCATCAAAATTTTACGTAAATCCTCATTGGAAAAGTAAATATTCGATATAGCCGTAAGGTCGGAGGCCATAATATCCAGTTTCTCAGAGATAAGCCCCAACGTTTTGAGATTGGAGGTAATAGTCTGCTCTTCAATAGTTTGCTTGGATATAGTTAGGGATACATATCCAAACACTCCTAGAGGAATGACAATCAAGCACAGAAAAGAGATCAGCATTTTTTGTTGAAGGCTGCTCTTTTTTATAAACATTTCACATTCCATTCCGAAGCCAGCAGCCCCATAAAATAAGTATCATAGTATTGCCCATCGCTGAAAGCATGCTTTCTTAGTTGACCCTCTATAATAAAGCCTATTTTTTTATATAAGCCTACGGCTTGTTCATTAATGGCTCTAGTCGTTAAATAAATTTTATTTAAACGGAGCTGGTTGAATCCAATTTCAACCATTTGCTGCATGGCCGGCAATCCGTAGCCCTGTCCTCGACCTTCGGGCGACAGTAAAATACCGATACTCGCTCTGCCATGCTCATATTCGATATTTTGCAGAAAGATCCAGCCAATCAGCTTGTGTTCTTCGTTCTCTATTGCAAGCACCAAATCGCCGTTGTTACGCTTTTTCTCGACATGCTTAACCGTCTGCTCGTACGTCATCGGCGCTCGGCCAACCATCGCTATGGAAACCGGATCATTCAACCATCGGTGCAGCTCCCTAATATCCTCATTCTCAAACGCTCGAAGAATTACTTGGCTTTGATCCATGTTCAATCCGTCCTTTGCCGTCATTATCAATAACGATACCATTGTAACAAACTTAGTCCGTTCATGGATATACAGGGCGAACGTAAGATAAACCTGGCCGATGGCCAGGTCCTTGGTGTACAATCTACGTTTGTGCGTTGGAAGGGAATCGGGTATGGGATTCCGGCCGCTGTTGAAGTCGTGTTCCATTTGAATTTATGACTTGCAACGGTTGGAACACGAGCTTCAAAGGCGGACGCTATCGCTCCTCCATCCCACACCCGTTCCCTCTTACGGTTCTACTTTACTGCCTTCTGCTACCTCTTTCTTGACTGCTCCTAGCCTGTCGGTCAGGCGATATTCATACCCATTGCCTTTACGATCCATTTCCTCGCTTCTTTTTGCCATGCCGTAACAAGCTTTTTACACAAGCTTTTCGTCCTACATGAATAGATGCCGTAATGCCGGATCGACTTAAATTGTTCGTCTGGAATAGGTCGAATCACCCTCGATATAACTCTTCTACCATAACGGTTTCTCGCTTTTCTTCTCCATCTGTTTTATCTGTATATCGAAACGTCACCGTTTGCCTATCAAAGGCCTCCATCCGACTTGTCGCGATCGCAGGTCGACGCCTAAAACGGCCCATATACCCCAGCTGCATCTTCACATCCCCCTTTTGCTTCCGGGAATGGATATAGAAGCCCTTTACATTTTCTGAATAGGCCTTCTGTAACAGCGGCTGTATTTTTTTCTTTTCTTCGGCACTCACATGCTTTCTTATCAGCTTTAATACGACCGTTTGCCACTGCTTTCGCAACATTTCAAATTAAATGAAGTCATACTTTTTCCATAACAGGATGTGGATCTTAATTGAGTACGCGCGAAGGCACTCTTGTTTTTAATAGGTGGTATAGGTTCCCTGCAAGTAATCCTATAAATAAATACATCAACCCTCCATAGAAACCATAAATGACCACTCCCACTACCGCGCTAAGAATGCCAAAAATAACTTGATCCTTATATTTGGCTGGGGAAGTAGGCGGGTCTGTAAGCATAAAAAGTGCAAAGAAAAGAGAGGCATTAATAAAAGGGGGCCGAAGTGCGTCAGTTGCATCCCCGATATTGATCAATCCCATGAACAATAATAAGATGAAATATATTCCTAGAAATGAAAAAACCTGAGGAAATTTGTTCACACGGTTCGTTACCATGTATCCCCCGATTAAAAGAAACACAAGGGTCCATACAGGGATATCCCCGAATGCGCCCCACCAGCTTTGTCCCGTTCGAAAAAAAAGAATGGATAGAAGCAGTCCGAAAGCTGCTGGATTGAAGATTGGTTTTTTCTTATAGACAAGTAAATGTTTGGACAAAATAGCCATAATGGAAGCAGCCGCAACCATATACCATGAGGTCGTTGTGCTTAAAATCAAAGCGATGATTAACCCTGTTATAACCGCACTATCCGGCAAAACTCGCTTCCTTTTGGCAATGCGGGAACAAAGGTAATCGACCGCTGAAGAAACTCCGACGGCAATGATAGCATTATAAATACCACCGATATCCAGTGACCAGATCGTTGCTATTAGTAGAAAGGCAACCATGGAAATTATGACATATCCCTTTGGTGTATGTTTCCATTGATTAACTCTCAATTTTATATTCCTCCTACTCTATATATTTGCAAATCGGATGTAATTAGAATACCCCTGAGATCAAGCTGTTCTATTAGAGTTCTCCCGCGATCTAACCCCAGTAGGAAAGAGGCCGTCGAGAAGGCGTCCGCCATCATGGCATAAGGGGCAATAACGCTGCAGCTGATCCATTCGTTAGGCGATTGCTTGCTTCTCGGGTCGATGATGTGATGCACACCATTTTTTAATGTGCTCTTGCGCTCATAGCTGCCCGAGGTACATACGGCCTCATTCGAAATTTCAACCGTTTGTATCATTTGTTCTTTGTGTTCTGGATGCTGAATGTCAATTTTCCACTTTCTTCCTTTTTCATCCACACCTCCAGCATAGAGGTCCCCGCCGGCATTGACGACAAATCCTTCAAATTGTTTCAGCTCGTGTGCGGCCAAATCGATGGCAAATCCCTTAGCCACACCTCCTAAATCAATCACCAGAGGCTTTTGTAAATACAACGTACGATCCTGTTCATTTAAGACGACATCCCGATAGGTAGCAGAAACAGACGAGGAGCTTTGGATAGTTTCCCCGGTTAAATAATGCTGGTTGAATCCGTGATCTTCCATCGTTTTTCCCACGGCAGGATCAAATATGCCTTTCGTCCATTTGGCCACCTCCAAAGCAAACTTCAAAGGCTCAAATAAAAACGGACTAATAGGTACTGGAATCTTTATTTGCCGGCTGGCTTCCATCAGCTCACTGTCCAGACTGAAACGGCTGCAGGCATGTTCGACTTTTCGAAATGCCTCAAAAGCACGCTCGATAGCCGCTTCCGACTCATTCTTTGATTTCCGAGTGACAACCTGTATAGTTACAACGGTATCCATAAATAATTTGGTTTTTTCCATGATTGCCGCCATTATGTGTTTTGTGCCTGGGATAGCGCATCTTGTATGGCATCTTTAAAAGCTTGTGTACTATACGTTGCACCTGATACATTCTGAACTTGCGCACTTTGTTTTTGTATTACTGCTTGCGGCAATCCGACTACATCATTTTTGGAATAGTGCATGGCAAAATTACTAATTTCAACATCCGTTATTTTATCGTTCTTAATGCTAACGGCTACCTGAATGGAGCCGCGCCGATTTTTTCCTGTTCCATAGAAAGTCCCACTTTTATATTGAGCTTTGGGTTGAATGCTGCCTGTCTGAATATTAGCTTGGTTATATTGCTGAGGTTGCTGATAGGATGCCTGAGTTTCAGTTGAGAATAATCCGGCCGCGTATATCGCTCCAATGGCTGTTGAACAAAGGACGACCCACTTTTTGTTCATCTTTGCCATATACATCCCTCCAATGTGCGATAAATTTGTTCCCTGTAGGATATATTAGATTGCAATACCTACTTTACAACATGTAAGTGAAAACAAAATGAAATAGGCTATGATTCAAAAACAATTTCAAATACGCTACCTTTACCTTCTTCACTTGTTACATGAATAAATGCTTGATGACTGCGTAATATGTCTGCCGCGATCGATAGCCCCAACCCGGCTCCGCCAAATTCACGGGACCGCGCTTTATCCACTCTATAAAACCTTTCGAAGATACGCGAAAGCTCATCCTTAGGTATTCCTATCCCGGTATCGGTAATCTGCAGGGTCGTTCTCGAATGAGTATCACATAGATATTTAATAGTCACTTTCCCCCCGGATGGCGTGTATTTGATCGCATTATCTAGCAATATATAAATCAATTGCCGCAATTGATCTATATTTCCTTGAATTACTGATGAATGGACATCGATGGTCGGCGGGTCTATCTGTATATCAACTCCTTTTTTTAGAGCCAGCGGCAGCATGGCCTGATAGGTTTCATGCGAAATTTGACCTAAATCCACAGCTTCCAGCTGGAATGCCCATTGTTTCGAGTCGCTTCGAGCCAAAGTTAATAACGACTCAACTAGACGAATCATACGTTCCACTTCATCCTTTAAACCGTCCAGCACATGCTGTTCAAACTCGGGCAGCGCTTCTTTGCAATCCTCCAGCAGCTCTACCGATGAATGAATAACACTAAGCGGCGTCCTTAGCTCGTGGGAAGCATTGGTTGTGAACTCCACTTGTCGATGATACGATTTTTTTAGGGGAACCATAACTTTCCCTGCAAATAGATAAGCTAAGCCAATAGCAATGGATAACAATATAAGCGTGAAGAAGAACAGCAGCAGCTTAATACTCCGCAACAATTCGATATCCCTTGTTATGTCGATTGCCATCCAATAAGCTCCACCAGAGTTATTTAATTGGTTTGAGCTCACCAGAAATACCTCCGTTTTTACTCCGTCCGTGATTTCGAATCGTTCTCCTTGCTCTTTCTTTACTTCTTTGTTTTGTGCCCATTTCAGAAGTTGATTGGACATTGCTGTATAAGCAGTTGGAGATGTATATGTCTTCCCTTCCGGGTTAACTAATGCAATCAATTCATCCGATAGCAAAAAGACCCATTCCATCGTCTTCATTTCACGATCCGGTGCTCGTCGCTCTCTCTTCATCTCCTCTACCCGATGCTCCCATTGGTGATTCATTTTATCCTTGACATTCACCAATCTCTCGATTTCATTTTTTTGCAACGTTTGCTGAAGAATAAGATAATAAGTTACTGTAATTAGAATTATAATGACAGCAAGGATGCTTCCGAAAAATATCGTCAGCTGTTTTCTTGTTCGCTCGAACATACTTCTCCCCCTTTTACATCCAAACGGTAGCCAAGCCCGCGTACATTTTGAATGATTTTCTCGGGGAAAGGATCGTCCAATTTCTTGCGAAGCAATTTGATCGTGGCATCTACGGCATTTAATGTAATCTCAGCATCCAATCCCCATACCCTATCCATAAGCTGTTCCCTGCTCAATATTTGTCTAGGATGATTCGACATTAATGCCAGTAATTGAAATTCGCGTCGGGAAAGTGCAACAGGAACCCCGTTTCTTATAACCTCGTATGTGCTATGGTCAATGACAAGCGTATCGCCGAATGATTTGGTATCCGCCTCCCAGTTAGTCTCTTTCCTGCGATACAAGGCATTCAGACGCGCGATCAGCTCTTCGAAAGCAAAGGGTTTGACCAGATAATCATCTGCACCTGCATTTAAGCCCTGTACTCTGTCGGTTATTGAATCACGTGCAGTCAGCATTAGAATGGGCGTCCGATTTTTCTTCATTCGAATCTCTTTGCACAGTTCAATTCCCGTTTTTTGAGGAATCATCCAATCCAAAATATAAATGTCAAAGGAAAATCTTTCGATGAAATCCAGTGCAGCATCCGCCTCTTGTGCCCATTCCACCTGGTACAACTGTTTTTTTAATTTATATTGGATTAATTCCCCAAGCTTTTTGTCATCTTCAACCAGCAAAATATTCATGCTACACCCGCTCCTTTCATATCGACTATGATTTTTTAGTTCCGCCTAAAAAAAAGCAAGCTCGCTGGACAAGATCAGCTAGCCTGCATCCATACTAAAAAAAAGAGTGAATCAAAAATAGAACGGCAAATGCCAGTCCAAAACGCAAATGCCACTTTCGGTCCAGCCTCCTATATCTAAGCAAGCCTGAAACCGGTACCGGCAGCAAGACTAAGAGCGCAAGTATCCCGCTTATATTATTGAAATCAAATTTAAAACCATACATAAAAACGGCAACCACATGAAGCAAAATAAGCGCAATAGCGAGAATAGCAATTGGCGTATGCCAGCTTCTGGCGAATCGAAGTAAGGTAACCATCCACTTTTTCAGATCATCCAGCCGTTCCCATATACGCTGTTTGATTATGAAGGCAAGCACATAATTAGCTAATACAAAAAACAAGGCTATTCGTGCGTTCGATCCATAATTTTTAAACGTATGCTCGAAACTGCGGCTGTGCAGGGTCGCTGATGGAAGCTGTAATAGGCTCCAAAGTTGCCATACCACGATTAATGTAGTAACTGTAATCGCGCCAGCCACCCAAATTCGTTCTTTTTGAGGGATCCATGTTTGTTTTGTTAGATTATCTTTCTGAATACGCATGGTTAATCCCCCTCCTTCGTGATAGCTATAATATACTCTATTATTCTGAAAACTAAATGAAAATAAACAGTTTGCAGGAATAGACAAATAACTACCGAAAGTTACATTAAAGTAAACAAGCTCTTAAAAGAAATCTAACCCGAGGAAAAAGGATTGTAGGTGACTATGTTTAAAAATCGCTGGTTTAACCGAATGCTGCTCTCTTACCTTCCCGTATTCTTAATTATGACCGTCTTATTAATGACGCTATCTTTCTTATCCTTGAGTATGGTTTCCAAAAGAATGACTTTAACCATCAATGAGGCGTATACCAACTACGCCATGGATGTGGTTGATCAATCACTTCGTTCCATCGACCAGTTGTTGTATAAAGAAATTGAAACCAACTCCAAGCTCAAGCAATTTTTCTTCAATTCATTATGGGACAATACGTATTATACGATTCGCGAGCCGTCACAAAAAATGGTTGAAATTATTACAACCGTACCTATGATTGACTCGATGTATTTATTTCGCATCCATGATCGTAGAATTTTGAGCCAGAACATGGAATCTCCCTTGGAGCAATTCGGGGACAAGGAATTTATTCAAAGCATGATAAGTGAGAACTTCCCTGAGCATTGGACGTCAATAAGAACCTTCCGAGAGTTTGAAGGGGAGCAGAAAAGTAAATCCGTCGTTTCGCTCGTCAAACGGGTTCCGCAAATCTCAGGCGGACAAGGAATGATCGTCGTTAACATAAACACGGATGAGATTGAAAAGCTTATTAGCGGTATATCCAACTCGGAAACGGTCTATTTCCAGCTGTTCGATCAATTAGGGAAACCGCTGACCGGCGGCAGTGCAGATCAAGCGCTTATGACCGAGCTTAGCGAAGGAAAAGAATTAGCAAGAGTAAGGTCGGCTTACACGGGCTGGGAAGTTGGCAGCGGTGTGAGGAACAGAGGACAGCTCGATTTCGTTAACAGTTTGACTTACGTAGCGATCTTCGCAGGCATTGGCGTGCTTCTTGCAGGAATCGGATGGATTATTATAGTGACGAGAAGGAACTATAGGCCGATTGAATCTATTATGAGCCGGGTTCAAGTATATTCCAACCAAAAGCAGAACAATGGCGGGACCGTTCAAAAGAAAGCTAATGACGAATTTAAAATGATTGAATCGGCCATGGATCAGATGATTGAGCAGTTTAACGAATATACTCTGCAGCAAGAGAAGTATTTAACGGTCAAACGGCAGGAAGATTTCCGTTATTTACTTGAACAATCACAAGCTTCGGAAGCCGAAGACGGACGTTTTGCGCTAGCCATCGAGCCTTATCGAGCTTGGAGAGGTGCTGCAGCTGTCATTATTGAGATGGATAAAGAATTCTCCTTTAACCAAGCTTATTCCACTCAAGACAAATCACTCTTGAAGTTTTCTTTATTGAAAGCGACCAAGGAGATCGCTGAAGACCGCTCGTGGACTTTATGGGCGGAGTGGCTGTCTGAAAGCAGGTTGGGCTGTATTTATTTCAGTAATGAAGAAGCACATGAGTGCCTTGATCAATGTGAGCAATTGCAGGAGATACTGCGGTGCTGGGTATCGGAGAACTTGAGCTTCACCGTAACCATAGCCATTGGGCCCTACGCCGCGAATCTTTCCAACATCCAAGGCTCTTACGCTGCTGCACGAGAGGCACTAAGCTATAAAGCAACCCTTGGCTCTAACCGTTTGATCAGACAAAATGAGATTAATGAAGGTGAAGGACATCAAGAAGAAGTTTATGATCATTTGCAAATGATCCGTTCCATCGTTCAGCTATTTCAGGTCGGAGAAGAATGGACGGAGAGATTTCTAGCCCTGTTCAATAAACTGCGTGCGGGTATGTTTTCAAATGATGAATTCAGAAGCTTGGCCGATTATGTGCACTATCATTTACACAAAGAAATGTTAAAGCTGCCCGATGAATTCCGAGCTGCCTGGGAATCTATTCATTTACCTGAATTAAAAGATCTGTTAGAACGATGTGAAACATTCGATGAGCTTCAGACGGAGCTGTACCGATTTTTGCAGCAGGTTCAGACGGAGCTCAACAGTTTCCGGGAAAGTGGCAGCAAGTATGCATTAATTCCGAAAATTCGAGCTTATATTGATGAGCATTATGATGATCCGAATTTATCGCTGGAGCAGCTGGGAGGGACGTTCGGGGTAACGGCCAAGTACATAAGTCAAATTTTCAAAGAAGGCTACGGTCAAAAGTTTGTCGATTATTTAGCTAACGTTCGGATAGAAAAGGCCAAGCAGCTATTGGAGCAAACGGATAAGACTTTACAGGAAATCGGAATTGAAGTCAGCTATATCCACTTGTATTCATTCACCCGCGTATTTAAAAAGGTTGTAGGCATGACCCCGGGAGAATACAGGAAAAACGTTAGCAGGAAATAAGTGAGTACGGAAAAAGGTGCGGTTAAGGGGGCTCATGCCTCCTTTTTTGTATTTCATGCTACATGCGGAAAAAGGTGCGGTCAGGAAATCATGTGGATTGACCCTGCAAATCGGACTGGTGTACATTGATTAGCAAGCAGGCACAATATTACAGGATGGGAGGTGACGATTAAACAATGGAAAGAGCCGATCAGCTTCAAACCGCCCCGCCTATATATAAACCTCTCAGTCCGGAAAAGGCAAGGGGAAGAAGGCTCCGTCAAAACATGCCGCTGCTGTTAATGTTTATACCGGTAGCCGTTTACTTTCTCATCTTTAAGTATTTTCCTATGGCAGGTCTGGTTATCGCTTTTAAAAATTATAATTTTGCCGACGGTATATGGGGAAGCCCTTGGGTAGGGCTGTATCATTTCGACATGATGCTCAGCAGTCCCAAGACAGTGAATGTTATTAAAAATACATTGCTGCTTAGTTTATTAAACATTTTCGTCGGTTTCCCATTCCCGATTATTTTGGCTATTATGCTCAATGAAGTTCGAAAAATGTGGTTTAAAAAAACGGTGCAAACGCTCGTGTACCTTCCCCATTTCTTGTCATGGGTTATTCTTGGAGGAATGGTCGTGACGATCTTTTCCCAACAGTCCGGCTTTTTAAACCATTGGATTGAGCTATGGACAGGAAGTCCCTATCCTTTCTTGTACAAAGAATTTTCTTGGCTTTCCATTTTCTTAGGATCGGGAGTTTGGAAAGAAGCCGGTTGGAGCGCTATCATTTATTTAGCAGCTTTAACTTCCATCGATCCGGCTCTTTATGAGTCAGCCAGCCTGGACGGTGCCGGTAAGTTTCGTAAAATATGGCATATAACTCTCCCTGGCATTAGTGGCATTATTGTTCTTATGTTTATTCTATCGATAGGCAAGGTTATGGAGGTAGGCTTCGATCATGTTTTTGTACTGCAGAATAAAGGCGTAATGAATATCTCGGATGTAATCAGCACTTATATATACCGCAACGGTTTATTAGGAGCGAAGTTCAGTGAAACGACAGCACTGGGATTGTTTGAATCTGTAGTTGGTCTGATTTTGGTGCTCGCCGCCAATCGAATTGCCAGAATATTCGGCCGTGGACTTTGGTAGCACAGGATGTGGGAGGACAGGAAGATGAAAGCTTCTGCAGGAGAAAAGCTGTTTTACATGTTCAACTACTGCGTATTATTTGTTGTAGGAATAAGCTGTTTAATTCCCATCGTGTATACGTTATCGGTTTCCTTTAGCAATGCTGACGCCATTAGATCCGGCTTGGTTTCACTATGGCCGATAGGATTTTCCTTGGAGTCTTACAAGTCGCTCATCAGCGGGACCCCGGTTATTAGAGCTTTTGGAAACAGTATGATTATAACGGTTGTTGGAGTCATTTTGAGTATGATGTTTACAATTATGGCCGCCTATCCGTTATCCAAAAAATATTTTTACTATACCCGTTTTTTTACGCTTGCGATTGTTTTTACGATGCTTTTTTCAGGAGGCATTATCCCCACCTTTCTTCTGATGAAGGGCTTGGGGCTTGTTAATTCGTACGGGTCCGTCTGGTTGGTCGGTTTAGTAAGTGCTTACAATATGCTAGTGCTGAAAAGCTTTCTGGAGAACATCCCCGCAGAGATTGAAGAAGCGGCCAAAATGGACGGTTGTGGAGAATTTGGGCTGCTGATAAGGATTATTTTCCCCCTCTCGCTTCCTGTTATTGCCGCTCTAACGTTGTTTTATGGGGTCCATTACTGGAATCTGTTTATGACGGTATTAATTTATATTCAAAATGTGGAAATGCATAATTTAACCGTTATGGTGCAGCAGATGGTTAACAGCCAGTCGTTATTAATTGAAATGAATAAGCTGGATTCCAACGAAATGACGGATGTAACTCCCGAAGGAATTAAGTCGGCGGGTATTATAGTGATGATTTTACCGATGGTTTTGATTTATCCCCTGCTGCAAAAATATTTTGTTAAAGGGGTTATGATAGGAGCAATAAAAGGCTAGTCCCAACATTGAGGAGGTCGTTTTATGAGTAAACGCACTGTATGTAATTGGCCGGTATTGCTGACCTGTGGGCTTGCTCTCAGCGTTATTGCAGCCGGATGCTCCCAGAGCAGTCCCGGTAATCAGAAGCAGGCTGAAGCACCAGGAGCTAAAACAGAGAAGAAACGCGGCAAAATTACAGTATCGATCTACGACCAAGGTCAAATACCGGCTGAAGCAGGAAACTCGCAAAAAAATAGCTGGGCAACGTGGGTGAATGAAAAAGGACCTGTGGATGTTCAATACGTACCTATTACACGCCGAGAATCTACCCAAATTTACAATACCTTGTTTGCTTCCGGAGGCGCACCGGACTTAATTACGGAATATGACGATGCCTACCGCAACAGCTTGTATACACAAAAGCAGCTGATGCCGCTGGATGATATGATTGACAAGTACAGCACGGAATATAAAAAGCTGATGCAGCAGTACCCCATGTTAAAGAAGCTTGGAACGAAGCCGGACGGTAAAATATATGAGATCGGCCGTGTGCAGAAAATGGTCACGAACCATGTTATGTTCATACGTACGGATTGGTTGAAAAAGCTGAATCTTGAAGTGCCTAAGACGACGGAAGATTTATAT
Source organism: Paenibacillus radicis (ex Xue et al. 2023) (assembly GCF_024722015.1). Taxonomy (GTDB): domain Bacteria; phylum Bacillota; class Bacilli; order Paenibacillales; family NBRC-103111; genus Paenibacillus_S. Next base: position 507,002 of record NZ_JANQBD010000001.1, read on the forward strand.
AAGGTGGCTAAAGCTTTTGCAGAGCAGGACCCGGATGGTAATGGAAAAAAAGATACTTTCGGAACCAGCCTGAGCTTCATGAGCGGTGATAATATTAGAGAAATGTTTGGCGATGTAGGCTGGGTAGTCAGCAATGACCAAATTGTTCGTGACTGGGATCGTATTAAGGAGCATACCGTATTCCGTAAAAAGTTATATGACGAAGGTATAGTGGATAAAGATTTCCTGGCCGATAAGAACGGGGCTAAAGCGGAAAAAGATTGGGTGAATGGCAAGCTGGGCATTTTCGGTATTCAAAACGGCGTCAAAAGCACAGGGTACAAGGTGTTCACTACGTTCAAAAAGAACAACCCGGATGCAACCATTCTGCCGATAGAGCTGCCTAAAAGTCCTTTCGGCCAATTCAGCCCTTATCTTGAGCCTCCTGTCCGCATGGTTTCAGTAGTCAATGCCAAAGCAAAGGACCCTGAAGCTGTCATGAAATATATTGATTTTATGATTACTCCTTCAACGATGAATACGATTAAGTATGGTATAGAGGGCGTTCATTCGAAGAAAGACAGCAGCGGCTGCTATCAGGCTATTGATGAAGAAAAAAGCAAGAAGGAAGTTACGTGGAACCAATATTTCCAAGGGTTCTTTTCTACAATCATGGAAGGCGATTGTGCATCCTTCGAGAAAAGCCTCGACATGAGCAAGCCGGTGAATAAAGAATTTGCGAGCTTTGTTCCCATTGCAGATAAAGCTTATTTATCCAAGGAACGTCCGATTCCCGATGTTACCTCCAAGTTTTATTGGCCATCCCTTCCCCAAGAGGTCAGTTCCGTTGAAACGAACTTAAGCGAAGCCATCAATGAATTGATGATTAAGGCGATTGTAAGCGGCTCCTCCTACACCGTAGATCAAGCTATTCAGGAGGCGAAGTCGACTTGGGATAAAGGCGGCGGCAAGAAGGTCGAGGAATGGTATAAAAAATGGTATGCGGACAATAAAAATTCTGCGCTGCTAACCAAGGATCTGTACGAAAATTAATCGGATTATGGAGAAGGAGACATCAACCGATGTCTCCTTCCTGAACAAGAGGGGATTCATATATGCGCAAATCATTCACATTTGCTGCAACAGGCCAAGCGCTTATCAAACGCGATTTAAGACCGTATATGCACTGCGACAGGCTTGCAAAAGTCATTCAAACCATCAAACAGGCAGATTTCTCCTTTACCAATTTTGAAGGAACGATTAAAGGCAGCTTTGGAGGCTGGCCGACCAAGAATAAAGCGGTTGCCGCATCCCCGCCCCATGTTCTTGATTCATTAGCAGAAATGGGCTTCAACATGCTGTCTCTGTGTAATAATCATGCCTTTGACTTGGGACCCGGCGGTATATTATCGACATTGGAGCAGTCAACAGGCAAAGCGTTTCTGCATGCAGGTATAGGAACAGACCGCAATGATGCGGCGAAGCCAAGATACAAGGAAACGAGCCTCGGCCGTGTCGCCCTTATTGCCGCTGATTGCGGACCTCAGCCCGAATATGCGTATGCTTTTGATGGAAATGACCTGATTTCTTCACGGCCAGGAAATAATCGATTGCTGGTACAGCGTAATGAGGCAGGCCAGCTTGAACCTAATCCAGAAGATGCCGCTTGGCATCTCTCTATGATTACTGAAGCGGCAGTCGAAGCGGAATTCGTTGTCGCCTACCTGCATAGCCATCACTGGGAGCCGGTTATGGAGATAACGCCGGACTGGATACAACAATACGCCAAAGCCTGCATCGATGCGGGTGCGAATGCGATCGTTTGTCACGGGACACCTTTGCTGCAAGGAGTAGAGATATACAAGCAGCGCCCGATTTTTTACGGCCTTGGCAATTTTATCTTTCACACATATCAACCCGCCCGCTGGATGGGGCAGATCGGTATGAAAGCTTGGCAAAGCGTTATTGCGACGTGCAGCTTCGGTGTTGATGGGAATTTAACCGAATTGCAATTCGAATCGATCCTGGTCGGAGGCAATCCCGAAGAACTGGCGTATGGACGATATACCTGTTTGGACGCCCCCAGCCTGGCTGACGCGAAGCAGGGCGAGGAAATCCTTGGTCATTTGGCCCGGCTGTCCCGGCCATTCCAAACATCCATTTATATGGAGCAAGGTGTAGGTAAAGCGATAGTTCGTAATGGTTAAATGTATTCAAAAATCCTCCATGCTTCAGCATCGGAGGATTTTTGGCTTGCAATAACTGGCGGTTTTGATAGAATCGAAGAAAACGCATGCACTACAGCACTTGCCTATGAAGCAAGTTCTGCTGAAACGCAATTCTGTACTTGCTTACGATGTAAGTTTCGCTAAAGCGAAGCTCTTAGGAGGAAACATATGAAAACATGGGTTAAGCTTGTGCTTCAAGTCGCCGTTCCGGTAGTGATCCTTTTTATTTTGTTTAAATTGGGATTATGGTATGGAGTGGCTGGGTTAGCCGTAATCGCAGCTATTCTTATTTATTGGCTACGAGGCAATTATTTTGTGCTCCAAGCCAATATCCGTTACGGTAAAAAGGATTTAAAGGGAGCTTATGACTATTACGGCCGAGCTTACAAAGCAAATCGCAATTCAAGCTTCTCCATCTCCCAAGCCTTTATTCTGCTGAAGTTAGGAGAGGTCGAGCAAGCAGAGAAGCTTCTATCGCAAGTCATGCAGCGCAAGCTGTCCCGCAATAATGAAATGACTGCCAAAATTAACTATTCGATAGCCTTATGGAGGCTGGGAAAACAGCAAGAAGCCATTGCTATATTGGAAGAAATCCTTCCCTCCTTCAAAAACTCGATTGTATACGGCAACCTGGGACTCTATTATCTTATGATGAACGACTTGGACAAAGCACTGGCCTTCAATCTCGAAGCTTATGAATACACCGACTCGGATAAGACCATTCTCGATAATTTGGGCTTCAACTATTATCTACTCGGCCGCTACAATGAAGCGAAGGGAATTTATGAGAAGCTGATGCTGCTGAACCCTACCTTTGCTGAAGCCTATTATTATTATGCTTTGACATTGTCTGAGCTCGGCGACCAAGCTTCTGCCTGGAATAAAATGGAGCAAGCACTTTCCTATGAGCCCTCTATGATTACGACCCTTACCCGTGGCATGATTGAGGACAAGCTTGAGGAATGGCGGAAGTTTAATGCTTCATGAGAATAGCCGCCCAAAAGTTAATGTTAACTTTTGGGCGGCCTTTTTGTTTCACATATCATATTAATCGGAAGAAGACTGCATGTTTCTGGAAATTATGGATCATAATAACCAAAAACATAGGTGGTGGAAGCAATTGTGTAAATCGATAAGTATGCTTGCCGATGTATCGCAAGTAACCGAGCAATTTAAAATTGACAATGTTTTATCGTATTTGTCCAACCGTTATGAAATCAGTCCAACTCAATCTGTCTCTGCGATAGTAGTTCGCGATAACTCTCGTCAGCTGGACGAGTTTCGTTGGGGGCTTATGCCGTTCTGGGGAAAAAATTCGGTATGTATGGACAGCCGCTCGATCACTGACAAGAAGGTCTACAAGCTCATTCTCAAGAAACAGCGGTGTGTGATCCCGTGCAGCGGTTTTTATGTAACCAAAACGGAGAAAAAGAATACCCAGTGGATTAAATTTACTATGAATACAGGTACTTTCGGGATTGCTGGCCTGTATGATGTTTGGCGCTCTTCCTTCGATGGCGAGGAGCTGCGAACTTGTACGATGCTGATGACCGAAGCCAACTCTCTGATCGCTCCATATCAAGAGCAGATGCCTTCAATTCTTGAGCCGGATGACGTAGACCAGTGGCTGCAGCCTGATTCGAAGAACCCATTTACCCTAATCAGGCTGCTTCGCCCTATGGACAGCTTAAGGATGAGGTCATACACACTCGCTTCAGCTGAGGATAAATTCGAAGCGCCAACCGACTTCGATTATCCGCATCCCGAGCTGGTCTGAGATCTCTACTCCGCAGCTTCGTAAACTTTAAACCGCATACAAAAAAATGTGCTCACTTGGCGAACAAGCTGAGCACATTTCGTTTATACAAGCGGAACCGTCCAGCTTGCCTTGTCGATCCAGCTGCGGTCGGAAAATTCGCGGCCGCGCACGACGACTTCCTTACTGTAAACCTGCACGTACATTCCTTGGGCAGAGTTATTATCCTGAGTATTGCGGGTTTTCCCAACCGAGGCATTATTAAACCAGTGAAACGAATTTTGTGTATTGTAGTGATCTTCCCCAACAAAACTGCGGTGCGTGTGGCCGGAGAGGACGAAGACGTTGCGGTATGGCTTGAGAATGGCCCGGAATTCTTTGGCCCTGACGAGTGCGTGAGATCCCCCATCGGTACCCGGGGCGGGCAGCGGCTGATGAATGAATACAAGCGCTGTCTTACCATCCTCATGCTGCTTCATCGTTTTTTCAAACCAGGCTAGCTGCTCATCCGAATACCAGGCGCCCTCCCCATATTCCGGCTTATCGCCGACATACGCTTCCTGAGAAAGCAGAATCAAATGAACATCCCCCACCCACAAATCCACATACGCCTTTTCCTTATATCCAAAAAACTTCATAAACCGTTCCCGCGCCATACTATCCGTTTTGCCATTCGGCAACGTTTCCTTCGCAAACTCACCTTTCTTGTCTAGCCATATATCATAATAATCATGATTGCCCATGTTTGCGTAGATTGGCGGCAATTTATACTTGTTGAGTATGGAGCGCAGCAGCTTATAGTCGGTATCTCTGCCGATGTCAGTCAAATCCCCGCCCAATACAATCATATCCACAGGAGACTCAAAGTCACTAACATCCTTTAAAGCAAAATGCAGCTTATCCGTCATCATGGAAATCCCATCGGAAATATGCAGATCACTTAGCAAAAAAAACGAGAATAACAGCTCATTTGCGTTATCAGCAGTTGGAACAGAGGTCGAAGGCTGTTCGTTCGGCTTTGTTGGCTTCTCCCCCTCTAGCGCACCTACCTCAGTATCGTTTTTTAAGGCATGCGCCAGAAAGGCTCCTCCACCTGAGAGTAGAGCAATAAATGCAACCATCTTTTTAATAAAATGTCTTCTCGATAACATGATACAACCAACCCCCGCCCTGTATAAAACCTGCTTAGCACACCGTTCAATAAACGTATCGGCTACACTACTTCTTACATACTAATGATAAACGAAATAGGTATAAACATGAACTGTTTTTTGAATGGTAAAATCAAGATTGGCTCCTGCCTTCTACAATTTGGCTTTATGGGCGTTCATACATTGACTGCTATTCCGATTCCGTAGACTATTCTCCATTAATCTCCAAAAATAGTGGTTTCATACGCTGGTATTTCGACAGACTTCACATGACACATGAAGTAAGCTATTTGGGTACATACTTCAGGAGGTGCATGGTTTGATTAACAGTGTAATTAAAACTAAAGCAATGGGGTTCATTAACCAGGAGATTGAAAGACTGCTTTCAGAATTAGAGAGGGGACTTATCAGCAAGGATGAAGCGATTGGCGGCTTAAATACGGTATACAATATTGCCTCTGGCATAGAGGATGTTAAGTATATGCAAACCATTTGCAGAATAATCGCCTATATCAGGTCCAGAAATTATTACTTTAAAATGAAAAGCTTGTACTTGAAAAATTATTTTGATGGAACGCATGAGGCCAGCCTAACGGCCTTAAAAGCTTAAAAAAAGCCGTCAGGGAAAATCACCCTGACGGTTTTTTATGTGCAGATCCATAAGTTCCGGTTAATTGATCAATGTATAACGAACGACTACGGTTACTGACGGGACGCTGCGTGCGGCGGTAACTATTTGGCTGCCGATTTTTAAACTTCTGTTCGCGCCCGTCGCATTCACTTTACTAATTATATCCGTAAACTCTGACTCCGCCATATGAATCCCGATGGATTTGAGCAGAACATAAGCAGAACGGACCACCGCCGGATCGGTAACATCTAAAATTTGCAGATCACCGGCAAACTCATCGTTCTTGGTTAAAATAACGCCGACGCCTGTTCGATTCGGATGTGCTATTTTATAACCTTTGCTTGTGGACTCCAAAGTAATCCCTAGCTGAACCGCATCATTAAGCAGGTTTTGAGCTAAGACGGCCCTCGCTTCCGTGCTTGGCACGGTTGAAGGAGAATCCGGTCTTGTGGGATTCTCGTTGCCGTTGCCATTACCATTGCCATTGCCATTGCCGTTACCGTTACCGTTATCTATGCCATTCCCGTTGTTACTGTTCGGACGGCTGGAGCCGCGGCTTGACGGAGCCCCTGGTTGGACTACCGCCGGTTCAGGAGCAGACGGCTCGGTCGGCTGTATCGCTTCTGATGCAGGCACAGGGATAACAGGCTTTAACGTTTCCGCATAGTTTACAACATTTTGCACAAACATAACAGCCTCGGAACGGGTAAGGAAATCGTCGGACATATAGCCTTCTGCCGTCGGCGCCACCTTTCCTTGCGAGATGCCGTGCTTGACCAGGAATAATACCGCTCCGGTTTGATCCAGCTTCTGCCCCAAATAAGTAGCTATGATGTGGGCAACCTGCCCGCGGTGAATCCGTGCATTTCGACCGGTGTCGTTATCCGACAATGGGATTTGGTATCGGCCCGCGATTTCGTAATACGGCCCATACCAGCTTTCACCGGGATTGGAGGGGCGAATCGTTGCTGCCGCTGTTCTTAACAGCATGGCCACAAACTCCGCTTCCGTTACTTCATTGCCCGGTCTGAATGTTTGATCCTCATAGCCGGATACAATCTTGTTCTCAATCGCCCAGCCGACGGCCTTCTCATACCATGCGCCCTTTTCCAGATCCGTAAACGCAGCATCCGCAAAGGCAGAACCGCAAGCTGAGGCGAAAACAGCAATAGTCAAGAGCCATTTAACGGCAGTTCCATGCTTCGTTCGGTTTAAACACAATCCCATAGCAATCTCCTTATGAACATGTATTGCCTTCCAAGTTACGGAGAGCACACAATTAATGTGGCGGATCTTTCTGGAACATCAATGATGAAGCTGTCTTCCAGCTGTAAAGCGCCAACCCGTCCCAGACGGTGTCCAGCGTCAAACCGGTATACCTCTCCTTGCCGTAATGATGTCCCCGTTATGTTAATACTGGCCTTCTTAGGAAGAGTATCCTTGTTAAATAACAGGATATAAACCTTCCCGTCTGCCCCGTGAATCGAGTACGCACCCAGCATGTCCGCATTCGTGCTGACCGTTTTAACGCTGTCCCCGTTGATCCGGCTTCCTTTACCGTCATAGTCGAGAAACAGCTTAAACGCATCCTCCACCGACGTATTTGCCAAAGGCTGGCCCCAACGCGTTGCCAAATCCACACCCTCGCGGCCGAAGATGGCCATTGCTTCCGCCTGTGCCAAGCCGCTGCTGATGCCTTTACCGTTGCCGAAGTTGTATTCGGTAATGGCCAGCTTCGTTCCGGGAGCCGTCTTACTGATCATTTCCTTCATCCGGGGAATGAGATTAACCGGCTCGCCGATCCATGAGGAGCTATCTTTGAATTTCGGATCGTACAGAGCCTTCAAAGATTTTAACCTCCGTGCCGCGATCGAATTAGACTCGTCTGTAGATAAAGCTACGCCTGCTTCCGTCGGATAATAATGAATATCCAAATAGTCGAGAAGACGGGTGCCTGTCCGGTCTTCGTACGCTTTTACTTTGGACAAGTACCACTCCAGGAAAGGCTTGCCGTCATGAGCTTGCATATCAGGACCCGGTGAACAGCCGTCTGATGCCGAATAGAAATAAGCACACCAGCCCCAGACAACCGGACCGAATATTTTCCCTGAGGGATCCTTTTCTTTAATCGCTTGGCCATAAGCTTGCGTATAACCCCATACCTCATCGTAAGTCGTCATCTGTGGATGCACATCGCGGTGAGTGTAAGGCCACAGCATCGGTTCATTATCAAGCGCATAATAATTAACTTTATTGCCTACGCGGCTTTGAATATGGCCGATCCAACGGCTGACAAATTCGGGTCCGATTTCTTTGGAGGTGTCCTTCGGATCATTGCCCTTCACATATTGGCCGTTGGTCTTCACTCCGTTGCCGGCATCAGGGTTGCACCACCACTCTCCCCAAGCGCATTCAGTTTGCTGTTGGGAGCCGTATTTTTTCACCGAAAAGCCGACATCGACCTTTCGCTCTTTAGGCGTCCAACCGATCGTAGGTACGGTTAACAGCACTTTGCCTCCGTTGCTTAACGTTTGATCGATCAGTTGATCCGTCCTCGAGCCGTTAGGAAGCTGAGTGTTCGGGCTGTTCTCTTTCGGCAGGTTCATAAAGAACCAATCCGATGCGTGATTCTGGACATTTAATTCCCAATTGTAGCGGGTTGTAGAATTCCCGCCCCATCGGACAACCGGATACTTGGAGAAAGGCGACATGTCCTTCGGTTCAATTTCTTCAAAGTTAACGCCATAAATATCTGGATTTACAGGCTTGCGGTTCGCATTCGTATCAATCTGTATACTGACCTCATTAACGGGAGGCTTCGGATTCTGAACTCTGTCTTTATACCGGAGCAGCTTAACATCATCTATATAAACCGGCTCCTGCTCCTTCCAATCCCATGCCTGGAATACGAGCGAGTCGAAATAACCTTCGGTAATGCCCAAATCCGCCAAGCGTACCGTAACTTTATTCCATTTTCCCGCTTCAATGCCACGTGGCATAATATCATTCAGTACGACGGACCCCAGTATGCTGTTCATATCCTGTACGACGAAACGAATTTTTTGCCTGCCGTCATCCCCGCCGTGAATATAAAATTCAAACCCGTAATAGTCTTTTACTTCGTAATCCTCGTCATGATCCAGATAGACGCCCTGCCACCATCTTGGTAAAAAGCGGATGGAACGGTTCCCGGAGTGAACCACATCGCGCTCATTGAGTTCTACGGTTCCCCAGCTCCAGTTGGCGTAATTATTTTGCAGCTCATCGTCATACACAATTTCACTGTCAACTTGAATTACATTTACTTGCAAGGATGCATTCAAGTTTTCATAGGTAGCTGTAAGTACGCTGCTCCCGGATTGCAAAGCTTTTATCGTACCGTTGTTGTCAACGACTGCAATATCCGGCCGCGTGGAAGCCCAGTACACATTAGCGGTTACTCTTTCCGTATAGCCGTTGTCATAGTTTGCTGTGAGCAGAGACGGCTCTGAATTGCCCGCATACATCTGAATCGACGGAACGGGAAATACGATCTCCTTGACCTTAGGCTGCAGGTAGGTTTCCTTGATAAACTTAATATCATCCAAATACAGCTTGCTTTGCTGCCCTGGCAGCCGGCCTTTGAATACGATACCGTCCATAAGCCCGTTAGGCAAATTAAGCTCACTTAGAGGTACCGAAATCTTTTGCCAAACATTCGCTGCAACCAAGCTATCAGGCAAGTAATCATTCACATGCTGCGTACGCAATGGAACACCGCCCGCTTGAATTACCATATCCAGCTGCTGTCCGCCGCTGGTGCCACCATGTATCCAAAACTCCAATGTTGTAAATTCGTTCGTATTAAGCACCCTGTCCTTATACAGGTACAGGCCTTCCCATTCATCCGGAATTAACGAGACCGAATAAACTCCGCTGTGAACGGTTGTTGAATCATTCAGCTTACTGATCAGCGGTGAGCCAAAATGAAGAAAGCCCTGGTTCAACGCATCGTCATATACAACCGTTTGTTCCTTTACCGGCACGGGCGGCTTATTGGACACCGGAATTTTGGAATAAAAGACTCTCACATCATCCAAATATACATCCCCTTGACGTGTGTGACTTTGATCCATAAGCACGATCCCATCATAGACGCCGTTAGGAATTTTGAGCTGGGTGAGGTCCAATTGAACCTTTTGCCAAACCCCGGCTGTGACCCGGCCATCCGGTAAATAAGCCGCCAAATCCAGCTTAGCGGCCTGCTCGCCGCCTGCTTGCACAATAAGGTTCAGCTTTTGCCCTCCTGCTTCGCCTCCATGGATCCAAAATTCGAGCGTGTTATACTCGGAAACAAGAAACGGATTTGCGCTGTACAGGTAAAGCGCTCCGTCCATGCTTGGATTCAGTCGGATGGAACGGCTTCCGGTATGTACCGTCTTACTTTCATTTAATGCATGATCTGCCCAGCTGTGATCGCTTATGCCTGGGGACAGAGCGTCCTTATAAATCATTTGTTCGTTAACCGCATCCGCTTTGACGCCTGTTGCTGCAAAGGACGCAAGCAAGCTCATAAATACAAGCAAAGCGACGAAACATCGGATCTTCTTCGCGTGAATAATTGCCATCACACCTTCCATGATTCGACTTTTTTCTACATCGACATTATATAGGCAACAAGTCTTACAAAGTAGGACCAAATTGACTATGACGTAGTCATAAAAATCATCATAGAAAGCCATGCTATAGCTGGCTGATTAAACTTTCTGGCGTACACACAAAAAAGCTAAGTCAATCCGCACAGTGGATATCTGACTTAGCTTTTTTGTCGGTTGCTCGGCTGCCTTCGCTGTTAGGCACATTATTCCAAGCCAAAAATATCGTTACAACGCTTAAGGACTATACAGTTTCCAAGCCCAATCTCCGTCATGCACAAATTTTTTCTTAACCCGCGCCAGCAGCATATCCTGTTTATCAGAAACTGTATCCGCTGCCCTCTCCTGCCAGGTTACTTGCATTTGAAGTTTTTTGCTCCCAATATTTATGTAATCTATTGATTTTCCCTCATCAGCTGAAAGTAATACATAAACCCAATCCCCATCTGCCAGAGTGCCATGATAGGATGTGCCCCGATGCTCTTCAATCCACCGGCTGACCGAGGAGGAGAGATGGCTGTCACCACGCTGAAGCCGCTCATAGTAAACTGTGGATATGGGCTCATACGGTCCGTACAAGGATGTAGCCCTCTTGCTTTCCTTGGCTGCCAGCTGTTCCAATAACTCCATGGCTTTCTTCACCTGATCCCCATCCGGGTAACGCAGCTCAACCTGCTCCAGCCATTGCTTATCTTGAGTATGAGCATATAACAGCAGCAGCGCATCGTCCGCAAGCTCGGACTCAGGAAAGCTTTCGACCAGCTGTTTGGCATAAGCGGCAGCCTTCTCATTCAGTTGGGAGCTCGTCAAATAATACGATGCCTCCTCCCCATAATACGTCAGCTTGCTATAGCTAAGCGCCGTTGAATACAACGTCTTGGCGGCCGTCTGTTCGCCAGCTTCCTGAATATCGATTGCCTTAAACTGATCGATCGCTTGTATCAGATGATTAAACCGGCCGATGTAACGGTCCAGAGGTTCATAATAGTCCATTTCTTTAATATGGCCGAACCAGAAAAAGCTTTGACGTGTCTCTCGCCATAGGTGGTTATAATACATCAGCGGTTCCCTGTAGATCATCGCTGCCAACGCATACTGCCGGTCTGCTTTCTCCGCGCCTGCCGCCTGCTCTGCCTCTTCCGTCAGCTTCGCAGCACGTTCCGTCAATTGAAGCTGAGCATTAATTCGCTCCCAGAACGGATATCGCTCCTCCGGGTAAATGACCTCCGCATTATCTGTCCGATTAACGGCATAAGCCTCTGCAAAAATATCTTTCCCTCCGTATGTATCAATAAGAGCATGCAGCGCTGACGCTGCTTCCCGATACTTCCTTGCCCGTATGTACTCAACTGCCTGCGAATAGTCAATCCATGGCTTCATCCAAGACGGAAGCCTCTTTGTATTTACAGCACCTAGAGCATCCGATGACATTTCAACATCAAGTACAAAGATCAGCATGCCTCTGGCATCGTAAGTAAGATCCCTATCTCCCAAATGAACCGCTTCATTCATCCAATAGAGCGCATTCTCGCCATCTCCTGCAAGCTGATAGCAGCGTGCCAGACGATATGCGGCATCATCAGCCGCCGGATGCTTGGGATACTGCTGCAGAAAGCCTTGCCACTGAGCTGCAGCTTGAACAGGCTGTGCATAATCATTTCCTTCCGAGCTGTACCACTGATCATCCAGACCGTAGAAATAGGGCTTCCCGCGGATCTTTTCATAGAGACGAATTCCGGCGGACAGTTCTCCGTCAGGGTATAGCTCTGCGAGCACCTTCTCCACTCTTCCATTCAAGGGCAGCATAAACCCGCCGCTAGTCCCGCTTTGATACAATCTTTCCGCTGCTGCTCGGTCTCCTTGATGCAGCACAAGCTCCTGATCAATCATTTGTTCAATCGATACGTCCTTCGTGGCAGCGGCCAGCTGCTTCAACCATTTCGAGGTTTCCTCATCGTAGTTTCGAATACTGACCAGAGCAGATATGACTGATTGCATCTGGGCTGGAGAAAGCTCATTGCGATCATAAATTCGTTTCAAATAGTTGGTGCTGCCGGAATAAATTAAATAATCAATAATGCCGTCATACTGCGGCTTACCTTTATAAGCGGCGAGCCATCTATCATACTTACTTTCGTCCAGCCAGCCTTTGTACTGCAGGATACTCAGCAGTACTTGAGTCCCGCGGCGATCGGCTGAATCCAACTGCTGCAGCAGCCTATCCTTCTGACCATCCTGCAAGGCTTCGGCGACAAAACGGACATACAGCTCACTCTCATACATGTCGACTGGATAGTCCCGGGTCCAGTCCAGAAGTGCATTCAGAAGCCGAGTGTCTTTCCATGGCAGCGAAGCTTCAGCCCAAAACCGCCAATCGGACGATAAATCTGTATGCTCCTTTGATCGGTTAGTCTCCGCTCCCATCGGTTCTAAGGATAGCTGCTTCAGAGCGATGGGGATTAACTGTTCTTTTCCCTCTGCTAATTGTTCCAGAAGGTCAGGTGGAATCGCATGATTGCTCTCGAATGCCTGCTTAGCCTCATTTACCGATCTAGCCAATTGCTGCGACAAATTGGATGCCTCGCTATTTTCCATAGCATAAATACTCGCCGCGGGCTGTGCTGCATCAGTTAAGCTAATAACCGAAACCGCCGCTGCTACTGTCCATATGCAGAGGCCGAGAGCTAGCTTCGGTTTTTTCCTATTCTTCTTGTTCGTCATCTTCTACACCTTCTCATCTTCATTCCAATTCCATATAGAATAAGACGATGAGCCGCTGGGAAAAGTTGCTATTCTACAACGTTTGACCGCTGTCTACGGTTATGATTTGGCCTGTCATTGATTCTTGCTCCAAAACCGAGCAGATAAGCTTGGCAATATCATCAGGTGCTGCAATTCGCTGAAGCAGCAAATTACGGGTAGCTTCTCCATTTGTTCTTCCTTCCCCGCCCACCAGCGTGTAGCTACGGCTCCAGGAGCAACGCTGCTAACCCTGATTTCCGGCGCCAAAGCACGTGCCAACGATTTAGTAAGACCATGCACAGCCGCTTTGGATACAGCGTATGGAAGTGAGGAGCCTGACCCTGACAATCCAGCAATGCTGCCGACATTGACAATGGCACCTTGCTTATTCTTCTTCATCCAGGGAGCAACGGCTCGGGCACAGTAGAACATTCCTTTGACATTAACAGCATAAAGCTCATCCCATACATCCTCCGTTGCTGCATCCAGATCGTCTAAAGGAATATGTCGAGTGATACTGGCATTATTGACGAGCAGATCGATTGTCCCGAATTGTCGCACTATCGTATGGACCATTTCCCTGACTTCACTATCCTGAGATACATCGGCTCGTATCGCTATTGCGCTTCCTCCTTCGTTAATAATCCATTCCACCGTTTCATCGGCATCGGCTTTGGAGCGTGAATAGTTCACCGCAACGGACGCGCCCCGTTTTGCCAATGCTATACAGGTTGCCCTGCCAATCCCTGTCCCGCCGCCAGTGACGAGAGCCACTTTGTTTTTTAGGTCCATGAGAGATCACTCCTTATCGGTTTTAATATTTTTAGTTTATAGGGCTATATCCATTTTGTATAATTGAATTAATGAAACCTTCTATTCAAAAATATTGAACTAAAGTTCGGAGCTGAGAGGTTAAATGGATCTTAAAACATTAAAAACATTCCAAACGATTGTGACATACGGAAGCTTTATCCGTGCTGCGGAGGAAATGAACTATGCTCAATCCACTGTCACCATGCAAATCCAAAAACTGGAGTCTGACTTGGGAGTTCAATTGATAGAACGCGGAAAAAAAATTCAGCTGACTGAAGCCGGCAGACTTTTTCATGAGAGAAGCTTGCATATTGTTAAGGATCTGGAGCAATTGCAAAACACCATGTCGGATATGCAGCTTGGTGAAGCAGGCAATATTCGTCTAGGGGTGACAGAGCCCAACGCGAGTTATCGATTGCCTTCTGTATTAGCAAGCTTTCTAAATTATTATCCGAAAATTCGTATAGCCGTAGACATCGCTAACACACCTGCCTTGAGTGAGCGGCTACTTCGCGGGGAGCTTGACTTGGCTCTGTGTTCGGCACCGGAGATTGAATCGGGGCTTTATTTTGAACCCTTATTTACAGAGAAATTTGTGGTTTTGATCCCTGAGCAGCACGCGTTGGCCTCTAAACCGTATCTGATACCTGAGGATATTCGAGGTCATCGTTTGCTTATTACAGCGGCAAGCTGTCCTTACCGTAAAAAGCTTGAGATTGTATTGCAGGAATCAGGCAGAAGCCCCTTGGACACTATGGAAATTGGAAGCATGGCCGCATTAAAGTATTATGTCCAAAGTGGGCTTGGCATCGCCCTTGTTCCCGAAGTTAGCTTAAATCCAGCGCCTGCCGGCACTCTGATACGGACTTTGAACGGCAATGCCACCGACATGCCTTGCGGTATCCTCTGCAAATCTTCAGAATACCCATTGGGGTTAGCGAGCACAAAGCTCTATCAATTTCTCAAGCAAGAGCTGCTTGGATAGTGTCCGTATAGTTTACAACTATTTTCACCAACTGAAGAGGAACCTCGATCCTTTATTTTTGTTTGCACACGTTACCATTCAAATTGGGTGGAACTACGGTCACTTTATAGGTTCGTAAATCCTTTGAATAGCCTTATTCGTGACAAAATTCCTCTGCAGGTGTTCCATGTACAGTTAGCTTCACTCTACTTTTAGTAGCGAAGAGATCCCTGCACATAACCCTAAACAACACGCCGGTACTGCATCCATGGAAGTGAAGGGCAATGCGGAAGTAATTGTTCCTTTATTACCTGAAAAGTCCAAAAATCAGAGTGATAAGGGAACAGCCAGTTCCGTTATTGCTCTGTTTTGTGCATAAATGCTCCAATTCGGCCAACATAACGGAATTCCCGCTTCCGCAATTGCCCCAGATTGGAGGTGGCAAATGGAATAGAGGAACTTTCAGCTCCGCACAAACCTTCCAGGGCTCATCGCCGCTATCCCTATAAAAATCCCCCTTGATCAGGGGGTGCATTAATGATCTTAAGCTCTGATGTAGCTCTAATGTAAGTAAGGTCATTTGACACATACTATCAGGTTCACTCACTTGGATTAAGAGGATCAATCGCGCACGCATCAGCTTCCACAGATTTCAGGAAACACCGCGACTCCGACTGCCTTTTCCAATTGCTTTTTCAATTGCTTTCTAATTGCTTTTCCAATTGCTTTTCCATAATATCAGCATGGTTGCTCCCATTCATCTTCCAAATCCTTAATAACCTCCTTAAGCACATGGATGATTTCTTGTTCGTCGCAGGGCTTTAACAAATAATGCCTTACGCCAAGCTGCATCGCTTGAGAAGCCAACTCCAATTCACCGTAGCCCGATAATACGATAAAATGAATATTTGTAATTCCCTCCTTCACTCGTTGAATAAGCTCCAATCCGTTCATTTTAGGCATTCTAATATCGGTTATAACAATATCCGGACGCAATCGAATAATTTCTTCATAAGCAATAAGCCCATCGCTAGCAGAGCCGATAAAATGAAGGTTTTGCTCCTCCCACGGGATCAAACTAGCGATACCTTCTCTAATCGTTCTTTCGTCATCAGCTAGAAATACTTTAAACCCGCTTGCTCACGGAGTCACCTCACCTTCATTTAAAATATAGATTGCCTAAACAGAAGAAAGTGCCCTCAGTTGTGAAGGCACTCCTATTTCTTTTAAATTCTATACAGGCACTTTGGCGGATCTTAATGCCAACCGGCCATCCTTTACCATTCGGAATGAAGCCGGGGCTATATAAGAATTGGCTATCGAATCCAATGCTGTTTTTCCTTCCTTTTGTACTGTCAAGGATATGTAGTCCGCAGCCACCGCGATATAATCTATAATTTGCACGAAGGCCTCACTGGCGTCTTCCCCCTCCACCTTTATATGCAGCGGCTGGTCCTGTTTGGCAATGAGGAAGAAGGAAACAGCCTGCGATACTTCTTTACAATCCACCAACGTACTATTGGAACCAATCAGAATGAGGCTTTTATAACAATTGGATAGTTGTACCAGCCTCAGTACAGTTACCAAATCGAAGGGATGGGGCTGATCCCACTGCCATTGAATCGTCATGGGTCATTCCTCGCTTTACTATTTAATGTACTAGCCGTTTCTTGCATTCATTAGCCAAATCCTAGCTCAAAAAAGCCAATCCAATGTATTCAAAACAAAATAAGTATTCAAAACAAAAAGACATAGTCCTTCGCGGATACCATGTCTCCAGTTGACCGGAAGATGCAGATAATTATTCCTACTTTTCTCATTGGTTTTATTTGTTTATGATATCATTGTTATTTGCCAACGTCAATCATCTGGAAACTAACTATTTGGAAAAAGCTTGACAGACACCTACGTTTTTTGTATTATTCCGTTAAATCATATTGAATTACTATGTTTTAAATTCATCTATTTCTAATATGGCGGTGATATCACGATGAAGCCTGTATTATCCAATCTGTTTCCATTCCGGACCAAAGGGATTCCCCCTGAACCGCAGCCAGCATTGAAGGAGGGGGAGTTAAACGGTATTTGGGGCGCCAACCGGGCTCTGAGTGAATCATCTACAGCTCTTGAGCAGTTTGTTAAAGGCAACCTGCTGCACACGGAAGCCGTATCGCAAGCGGTGCAGCATATCGTTCAAGCTACTACTACACAAACACAACGAACGGAAGAAAGTCTCGAGCATACCGAGAAGCTTGGCCTCCTGCTGGATGCCTCCTTGCAGGATGTAGCTGCTGCCAACGAATCCGTTGCAGTAACTACTTCATCCTCGCGATTAGGTGTCGAATCTATTCAGACCGTGCAGCTAGAAGCTGCCAAAAGCATCGAGATCACCTCCAATTTAATACAGGTGATGGGAGACCTGCAGACGAAATCGAAGCAAATTTCCGAAGCTATCGATCTGATCTCATCCGTTGCAGCGAACATTCAGCTTCTTGCCTTAAATGCCTCTATTGAAGCTGCTCATGCAGGGGACCATGGCAAAGGGTTTGCAGTAGTCGCTCAAGAAATCAGGAATTTAGCCACGGAAAGCAATGCCGGCGGGCAGCAGATGAGGAAGGTGCTCGAAGAAATTCGCAAACAGATAGAAGCGTGCTCCTCCATTGTGAAAAAAACAGGGGTTTCTGCGCAAACCGTGCATCACGCTGCCGAAACAGCTGCGGAAACATTCAGAGGCATTGATCGCGGACTTGAGGAAGTCAACGGCTATATGGGTCAAGTCAATCATTCTCTATCTCAAGCAAACGAAGCGAAGTTCAGTTTATGGAATCAGGTTGTGACGATAACGGCTTTGTCTCAAGAATCGCTTGGCTCCGCACTTAAGGTTGCAGACTTATCGGAAAGTCAGGCATCCTCGGTATTGTCATTGGCTGGAGCCGCTCAAGATCTTCAAACGGCTTCCAAGGATATCGATACGAGCATATCCTCCATTAGTCAAAGACTCCATCTCCATGTGAATAGTTTGCCAGCCTCTTCATTGCGAATTGGCATCATGCCGAATTTAACTCATGCTCCTGCCCTGTTAAGCAAGCATCTTAACTTTCTGGAGGAAACCTTTCACGAAGCTGTTGATACTCGTATTTTCTCAGCAGGCCCCGCGTTAACGCAAGCTCTTATTTCAGGACAGATCGATATTGGTTATGTCGGTCCCGGTCCGATTCTCAATGCCTTTGTCGAGCAAAAGGGTGTCCGCATCTTAGCAGGTGTATGCCAGGGAGGAGCCGCGCTCTTGGTGGGAGAACATACAGACATCCGCACTGCCGAACAACTCCACGGAAAAACAATTGCCGTCCCTCAATTCGGCAACGGCCAGCATATATTACTGCGCCACCTGTTTCGGGAAAACAGCCTGCGGGATGTATTTCGAGGAGGCAGCGTCCGTGTCATCCAAGCTAAACCGTCGGCTATTCAGGAGCTTCTCCAGAAGCGCGAAATCGATGGGGCTCTACTCCCTGAACCATGGGTAAGTGTGCTTTTGAACAGCAAGAATGCGCGCATATTACTCGATTGGGATCAGCTGTTTGTAAATGGACGTTATCCTAACACCATCGTCGCCGTTAATGAAACGTTTCTGAAACAGCATCCTGATAAGGTTCAGCAGTTTATTAAGACTCATCGCGAGGCTGTGCAGCAAATCCGTCAAGCCAGTCCGGAGAACTACCGCGCAGTCATAGCCGAGCTTCAGGAGCTAACCGGAGTTTCCATGTCGACAGAGCTGTTGGCCTCTGCCTTCAATCGAATCATATGGAATGATAAGATTGACCCCGATTCCCTGAAATCCTTTGCCGAACTGACCGAACGCGAAGGTTTTCTGCAGGATAGTACGCGCATCCACGGGGTCTTGGTTGTTTAATGCAGATTTTTTATAGAATAGGATGAAGCCTCCTCAACCACATCAATCGGGTGGGGTAGAAGGCTTCTTTTTTATTGCCTCTAACCTCGTTACATAAAATAACATAATTTTGTAAATTATATATTATCAGGCATGGACTGGTTTTGTATTTTGCTGATTCGAGGTGACGGTCAATGGGATTTGCGAAATGGTTCGGTAAGCCAAAGTACCAAACAGCTCAGAAACAAGATAATCAGAAGCAGCAGCAAGTATCCTTGAGCGGGAATTTAGCTGAGAATCTGGCCGTTATTCATAGCATCTTTACCAAAACCCCTGATCTTATTGTAAGACAATTTACGATCAAACAAACAGGGGACATGGCTGCCCTTGTATATTTAGACGGTCTGGCAGATAAAAACTCAATCAACAACAACGTCCTTCGGCCGCTTCAATTCGATTCCGGGAGCGGTGATACTAGCGTAGGATTTACGGTAACGGTCGGCCATTACGACACGTTATACGATTGGTCTCAGATTGAAACGGCCATTTTGCACGCAAGCAGCATCCTGTTTATTGTCGGCCGAACAGAAGTGTATGCTCTCGATACGGCAGGATGGCCGCAAAGAGCTATTGAAGACCCCCAGATTGAAGCTTCGTTAAGAGGGGCTCATCAAGGCTTTGTTGAAACGGGAAGCCAGAATATCGCTTTAATTCGCCGCTATATTCCGAACCGCGAGTTAAAAACCTTGGAGATAAGAGTTGGACGCAGGGGGCAAACCAAATTATCCATCATGTACTTGGCTGATGTTGCGAAGAAAGAGGTGCTCGAAGAGCTTACAGACCGCCTCAGCCAACTGGATGTTGATGTCGTAATCAACACAGGCGAATTGGCCGAGCTGATCGAGGATAACCCCTACTCCCCTTTCCCTCAATTCATATTGACGGAAAGGCCGGATGCAACCGCTTCGCAAATTGTGCAAGGTCGATTCGCTATTGTTGTGGATCGTTCCCCAAGCGTATTGATTGCGCCCGTCACCTTCACTTCTTTTTTTCAAAGCGTAGACGATTACAGCACGCGCTGGTCGATCGCTACCTTTATACGCTTACTGCGTTTATTTGCGTTTTTCACAGCTATTTTCTTGCCAGCCTTCTATATTGCTGTCATTTCTTATAATTTCGAGATCATCCCCATCAAGCTGCTGCTCTCGATTGGAGAATTCAGAGGACGTGTACCGTTCCCGCCATTCGTTGAGGCGATTATTATGGAAGTCACTCTCGAAATGATGCGGGAGGCGGGGGTTCGACTGCCCGCTCCTGTAGGCCAAACTGTTGGCATTGTCGGGGGCATTGTTATCGGACAAGCGATTGTTCAAGCTGGCCTTATAAGCAATACGATGGTTATCGTCGTAGCTTTCACTGCCATATCTTCATTCATCCTGCCGAATTACGATATGGTTGCCGCCGTCCGTCTCTTACGCTTTGCCATGATGCTGGCCGCTTCCATGTTTGGCATTGTCGGTATCATCATTGGGTTAATGACACTTATTGCTCATCTCATAGCACTTGAATCACTTGGTACGCCTTATGGAAGCCCGTTCGCACCGGTGCGTTACTCGGACTGGAAGGATACCTTCATCCGTTTACCGCTCTGGTCCATGCTGAATCGTCCTTTAAGCACAAGGGCCGTTCAATTGAAGAGACAAGGCTCAAAACGTCCAAAGGGTGATGGAAAATGAAAAAATACGCCTTTAATGAGATCACGCTTATGCAGTATATTTTCCTCAATTCTGGCATTCAAATTAGTGTCACCTTCCTGTCCCTTCCTAGAAAATTGGCCGAACAAGCAGGAACCGACGGCTGGATCGCTCTCCTATTAGGCTGGATTCTAAGTCTAGCGGCAAGCTTAATCTTAATTCAAGTTATGAAAAGGTATCCCGATGATACTCTGCTAGATTTATTAACATCGCTGTCCGGCAAATGGATCGGCAGAATGGCGGCCATTCTGCTTACGCTCTATTTTTTGTTTTTCGGCTACGAGGGGATTGTCAGAGCAATTCTTGTAATTAAAATTTGGGTGCTGCCGCAAACTCCAAACTATCTCATCATGATAATACTGCTGATTCCCGCTTACCTGATCGCACGTAACGGATTCACCGTATTGGGCAGATATGGGGAGCTGGTCATTCTTATATCGTTGTGGATTCCCTTTATTTATTTGGCACCAATTAAAGAGGCTCATTGGCTTCACCTGCTGCCTGTGCTTAAAGAAGGCTGGATGCCCATACTATCAGCCCTGCCTGCAACTATATATTCCTTTGTCGGTTTTGCCAGCACGTTTATTTTATATCCGTTTTTACGCAATAAGCGCAGAGCTGCTCTAGGGGTCGTTGTTTTTAACACCATGTCCTTGTTAACCTACTTGTTCATTACTGCAGCCTGCTTCGTTTATTTCAGCCCTGACGAAATAAGCGAGTACAACGAGCCGGTAATTACTTATTTGAAAGCGATCGAATTCCGATTCATTGAACGGATCGAAATTTTATTTATCACCTTCTATTTGTTTATTTTTTCCCTTGCCTGGATCCCGGCCTTCTCCATAAGCGCCTTTTGTACAAATTGGCTCGTTGGCAGAAAGGATTCTCGAGGTACCATGCTGCTGCTGTGTGGAATCCTCGTTATGACGACCTATTTCTTCATGCCTTCCTACCGTCAGAGCGAGGAAATGAAATCCATCCTTTCCAAGGCTGGATTAGGTGTCGAATACATATTACCCGCTTGTTTACTTGTATATATATGGATCCACGATCGATTTCTAAGGAGAAAGGCTCTATGAGCAAAGGACTGCTGTATGTTGGGATTATCATCATCGTTATAATCGGTTTGGCTGGCTGCAGCGACCGGTTGGATTTGGAAGATGCCACCTTTCCCCTTGCGCTAGGCTTAGACATCGATGACAATGATAAATTTCATATCTACATAACCAATCCTGTATTCAACAAAAATGTTAAAAAGAAAAGCCATGAAATCAGCGAGCCTGCGCACACACTTCGTCAATCTCGAGTCCAGCAGGATGCCCATTCGCCAGGAGTATTCCAGGGCAGGAAGTTTCAGGTTATTCTTGTAGGCAATCGACTGCTGCAGCATAAAGACTGGTTTCGTATGCTGGATGTTATTTTCCGAGATTCAAAAAATACAGTTACCGACAGAGTTATTGCCATCGATGGACCTGTATCGGAGATTATATACTTAAACCCTGATGACCAGCCGTATTTGCCTATACTGTTGAGAGGCATGGTTGATACAAAAAGCGCCCGTTCGGAAACGGCCAAAACAACCGCACAAGAGCTGCATCGCGAAATATTCGAAAAGGGGATTACCCCTTCCGTGTCAGGAGTCAAATTGGATGAGAATAAAAATATCCAGCTGACTGGAACGACACTGCTCGATCATTTAGGCAGATATTCCGCCGCACTTGAGACTCAAGAAGCCATTCTGCTAAATATATTGCAAAATAATACTAGCAAATCGGTCAGCCTGACCCTACCCATCGCGGGCGTGACAAAGAAAGGACCTTTTGATAGGAATAAAGTCAGTATTAGCACCGGAAAAGTAAAAACGAAAATAAATACCTTTTACAAGCAGAACAAATTTCTTTTTGATGTAAAAATCCAAATGGAGGTCGTTTTGAGCGAGGTTTTATTTCCTGTCAGTGTCCGTAAGTCGGGAGATAATCTGGAGAAATGGATTAGTGAGGAAATACAGAAAGAAACCGTAGCTCTAATCCGGAAAATACAGAGCCATAAGATCGATCCGGTAGGATTTGGCTTGTACGCTCGTGCTTATCAATACAACAACTATAAGAAAGCAGAAGATCACTGGGGCCAGGAGCTTGCAGACGCTGATATTAAGGTTTCCGTGAAAGTATCCATTCAGGCAATGGGTCCGGTGAAGTAAACATCCAAAGGGTGATAATAATTGAAGAAATATGCCTTTAACGAGATCACTTTCATGCAGTTTATTATCATCCAATTCGGTATCCAGGTGAGCTTCGGATTATTGTCCTTGCCTAAGGAATTAGCCGAAAGAGCGGGCACTGACAGCTTAATTACGATAATTATCGCTTGGGCTCTCTCCATAGCGGCTAGCTTAATGGTTATTCAAATCATGAAAAAGCATCCCGATGGTACTTTATTTGATCTGTTATCCCGATACATTGGTAAATGGGCAGGTAAAGCAGCATCCCTGATTTTTGCCGCCTGGTTTCTTGCGTATGGCTATGTAGGCGGTGTAAGGACGATATTGTATATAAAAAGCTGGCTGCTGCCTCAAACTCCCAATTATATGATCATGCTGCTTCTGCTCATCCCCACATATCTCATTGCGCGTAATGGACTTCGTATTTTGGGGAGATACGTCGAGCTTGTTTTTATTATTTCCTTGTGGATTCCCTTTGCCTATTTGCTACCGCTGAAGGATGCACACCTCCTCAATCTGCTTCCCGTAGTCAAGGATGGGTGGCTCCCTATATTTTCAGCTCTAAGAGTCACATTTCTATCTTTTGGAGGTCTGGAATCGGCGTTTATTATGTATCCTTTTTTGAAAAACAAGCAGATGGCCGGCGCTGCTGTAATCATTTCCAATACTATGGCAATGCTCGTGCTGTTATTCATTACGTTTGTCTGCTTTGTCTTTTTCAGTCCCGATGAAATATTACAGTACAACGAACCGGTCGTTAATGTATTGAAAACGATAGAATTTAAGTTTATAGAAAGGATCGAAATTTTATTTATCGCCTTTTATTTATTTATTTTTTCATTATGCTGGATCTCTACTACGTATATGTCTGTATTTTGCACAAGCTGGTTCGCAGGGAATTCGGATCACCGCGGCCATTTGAGGGTGCTGTGCATCGGGATTGCTATAATGACTTTTTTCTACCTGCCTACCTTTAACCAAAGCGACCAATTCGAAAAATATTTGGGTCTCAGTGCAATTGTTCTCGACTATTTATTCCCGGCTTTTCTATTGCTTTATTTATGGATGCATCATCAATTTCAGTGGAGGAAGCGCTTATGAACAAGCCGCTGCTGTGCGCTTTATTATTCATCTTCGTTGCCCTGACAACCTCCGGCTGCGAGGACAGGCTGGATATGGAGGATGCCGTCTTCCCTCTTGGGATCGGTATCGATTTGGATCAAGATAATAACCTGTTGCTTTACGACATTCACCCTGTTTTCAGCAAAAATGTCAAGAAAAAAAGTCAGGAAGTGGAAGTGAAAATATCCACACTTCGGCAGGCTAGAGCAAAGGTAGATGCCTATGCGCCGGGTTCCTTTCAAGCCAGGAAAGTACAGATTTTGCTGATCAGCAAAAGAGTATTGCAGCAGGAGGGCTGGTTCCCTATGCTGGATGTTTACTTGCGCGATCCGAAAAACCCGTTAACTCCCCGAATTATTACCTATAACGGACCTCTCTCGGATCTCGTATTTTTAAACCTGGAGGACGAGCCTATTCTCCCCCTGCTGCTGCGCGGAATGGTCGATACGAAGAGCGCCCGGTCAGAAACGGTGAGCACTACGGTACAGGAGCTGCATTGGCAAATGTATGAGAGGGGCATCACTCCGTGTATCTCTGAGGTTACAATGGTGAACAACGAGGACATCAAGCTGCACGGTACAACCTTGCTTAACCATAAGGGGAACTATACATTTTCCATTAGCTCTGAAGATAGCGTTCTGCTGTCCATTCTGCAAAAAAACTCCAAAACCGTCAGCATGACGCTTGTTATCCCTTCCGAATCCAAACAAGCACCGTTTGATACGAACAGAGTTAGCTTTAACGCAAGCAAAGTTAAAACTAAAATAAAATCCTCCTACCGGCAGAATAAATTTCATTTCGATATTCAAATCAATATGCCTGTTGATTTGACTGAGCTGTTATTCCCCTTCGATTTGCGAGCGAACGAAACGCAGATGGAGGAAATGATGGCTAAACAAGCCCGGAAGAGATTTGAAGCGCTCATCAAGCAGATTCAAAAGCATAAGATTGATCCATTGGGGCTTGGCCGCTACGCTCGGGCTTATCAATACGATCATTTCATGAAAGTGAAGGATCATTGGGGTGAGGAGCTGGCCAAAGCGGACATTCATGTGTCAGTCAAAGTAAGCATTCAAACATCAGGACCGGTGAAATGAACGATCGAGCAGCCGGAAGTGATCCATATCCGCCTGCTCGCACCCTGCACTGTTCAGGGGCAGTTCATTCATTTAATCCCTCTAACGGATCTTGCCTGTCGCAAGGCTCTCCGCAATCGTCTGCAAATCCTGACCCTTAATGGCCTTCTCTACCAATTCAGGCAGACGGTCCGGCGAGCAGCCAAAGCTCGGGATGCCGAACTGGGACAGCTTCTGGGCAAGCTGGTTATCGTAAGAAGGAACGCCATTGTCGGAGAGAGCCAGCAGACACATCACTTTGACCCCGGACTGCTGCAAAACCTCCATTCTGCGAATGAGTGCTGATTGATTGCCACCTTCATACAGATCGGAAATTAATATGAAAAGCGTCTTTCTCGGCTCCACTATATACTGCTCGCAGTAGGCAACGGACTTATTAATATCCGTGCCGCCTCCAAGCTGGATACCGAACAGCATATCGACCGGGTCATTGGCGCATTGCTCGCTTAAGTCCACTACTTCCGTATCGAACACGACCACACGGGTATCCAGGGAAGGCAGGCTGGCAAATATTGAGCCGACAACAGAGGCATAAATGACCGAATCAGCCATTGAGCCGCTCTGATCAATATCAAGAATCACGGTCCATTCCTTACTCCGTCTCGCTCTATCGTAAAAGTATACCCGTTCCGGAATGAGCTTGCCCAACCCTTTATCGTAATGCTTTAGGTTTTTGCGTATTGTTGTTTTCCAATCCATACCGCTGAGTGACGGCAACGGCGAATGCTGCCTCCGATTCAACGCACCTGTTACCGCGCGGCGAATATCCTGCTCCAGTCGCTTGACGATGTCATCGACAACTGCTTTCACCAGCTGCCGCGCCGTATCCTTGGTCTTCTCGGGGATTCGTCCCTTCAATGCCATGAGCGTAGCGACCATCCGAATATCGGGCTTGATCTGGGCGAGTGTTTCCGGCTCGAACAGCAGCTGCTTTAGCCCTTTTCGCTCGATGGCATCTGACTGAATGACCGAAACCACATCCGATGGAAAAAAACTGCGTATATCCACAAGCCACTTGGCTAGCTTGGGTGAGGAGCTTCCTAACCCCGCAGAACGGCGGCGGCCTCCGGTCGCCTCTCCCTCGAATGCTGAGCCCCCGGAGGTTCCGTCATATATGGCCGCAAGCGCTTCGTCCATTATCTTATCTTCATCGTTCAACAGCTCTCCGCCTGAAGAATACTCATTAAGTCTCTGCTGAACCTCATGGCCGAGCACAAGACGCCAGCGTTTCATCTGCTCTCTATCACTCATAGCCTACAAGTCTCCAAAGTCAAAATCATTAAGCTCATCCAGCTTCCCTCTTTCCTCTTCGCTCAACGGCTCTTGAAGCAGTACCCCCGCATCAGGCCCTGGCATCCCCCAGAACTCTCCGAGCAATTCCGCAATCACCGTCTTCTCTCTCGCTTCAAACGAACCGAAGGCTCTGCGCAGAAACACAAGCGACCTCTTGAACTGATCGCCGTCCAAGGATTGTATGTAAGCATCCAGCTGCTGCCATAAATCCGCCCGCGATAACAGCGCATACCTGTTCCTCATCGACAGCCCCTCGAACCAGCCGGCTCCCAAGTCCGCAGGTATGCCTGGTGAAAGGCGGCGTGACACCTCACGGGCGCATTGCTCCTGTGTGATTTGATTGCGCTCCAGCAGCAGCGCAAAGGCAAATCCGGATAGCTTCGCGTTCCGGTCATCATGTGCGGCCAACAGCGTAAGCTGTTTAACCCATTGCTCGTCATCCACGATCTCGAAATGCTCTTGAGAAACAGCATGCATTTCATTCATGGCGACGACGAGCTCCTGAGCCGCTTCATCGCTGCATATGGCTGCATCCACAAGCAGCAAGCAGCCCCTCAGGAACAGCTGCTGAACGAGTGGAACCAGCGTGCTTGTATCAGCCCTTCGCACATCGCCATAACGGATGATGAGCGAAAGCTCTCTTGCCGCTGCCGCGATGTGGACGAAATTCGCAGCTTCCGTCGTTATTCGCTGCAGCATTTGCCGGGCTTCCTCCAGCATCTCCGGCAGCTCGCATTCGCAAGCCATATGAATGATATGCGAGGCTTGCTTAAGGTCTCTGCACTGCTCCAGCATTTCCTTCAGCACAAATGCGCTTGCCCATTCGATCGTTTCGCCCTTGAGCGTCGATTCCACCATCTGGATTTCCGCCTCAGGACTCCACTGAAGCACCCAATGCTCCGCCCAAGTCGCAGCGTCCTGGCTCAGCCGCTTCTTCTGCGCGAATCCGATTTGCAGCAGCTTCAGACGGTGCAGAAAGGTCGAACGGTGCAGATCCAGGTAAGCAGCCTCCTCCGACTTGACTCGCCGGTTTTCGCGTAAATCAAGCTCGAGATCCTGGCTGACCAAGGACTTATACTTTTCCAGCTTCAGCTTCTTCAAGTGGCGGTTTAAGTCATCCTGAATCGGAGTTTGACTGACTCCCTCCGGAAGCTCTCCAATCGCGGTCCCTATATCGACCTGAGCAAGAGCTTCAGCAATCGGAGAGAGCTCGCCTAAACCTAAAGTGACAACGGCCGCATCCTTCAAATCCTTCCATGTAGGCTGGCTTCCGTCCTTGAGTGAAGCAAGTGCTTCCGCCAAGCGAACCCCTTCGATTACAGAGGCGGTCGAGCGGTATGTGCCCGAATTCCTTAACTCCTTCGCTACCCGAGACAAATATAGCGATGGCAGCCGTTCCATATCGCCTTTTTGCAAGCATTGCCACAGCAGCTCAAAATAGGCCGGAGCCGGATTCCCTGCTCCATATCCGGAATGCGTTGATAATTTATAATACGAATAAGGCATAAGCGTTAATTTGGTTGAGGACCTTGGGAGTGCAGCCACCTCCTTATCCGTCAATCCGGGAAGCGCCAGTTGCAGCGCTGAAGCATGATGAGCACCGGTTACTACGACAATTCGATCCTGAGCCCCACATGTCTCGAGAGCTTGTAATATGCTTCGTCGCATATAAGCCTCACGAATGGAGTTATACGCCGCCTCCAGCGGGTCTGCCGACCATTCATCCTGCTCCTGAAGCTGCCGCATTTGTTTGGAATACTCCCCTATAGCGCTTCGGTAAGCTTCAGGGGTCGTATTATGCTCGAAATTTCGCTCCCAATAGCTTTCATAATCGGGCTCACCCGCTAACTCGGCAATCCGTTCATACATCCAGTGCTGTTGACGGTAAAACTCATAGCGCCTGCTTTGTCGGTCGCTATGCTCTTCCTGCACCTTGCCTTCTTGAGGATGATCCGGCTCTGCCCGCGCTTTTTCACGTTCCTTGTACATCTGAACCGATACATCCGAGGGCAAATCGATAAACTGTGCCTTCGCCCCGTGCTCCGCTGCCCATAGAAAAGCCTGATACTCCGGAGAATAGGCCGCAAAAGGAAACAGGAGCGTCCTGATAGGCAGTGCATCCGTATAAGCCAATATAGCTACCGGAGGCACGACTCCTTTCCCTGTAACCTGCCCAATAAGGGGAGTCGCATCGGAAGGTCCCTCCACTAAGACCCTTGTGGGCCGGATTCGATCCAGATAGGCTCTTAATTGATAAGCTCCGGTCGGGGACAAATGGCGAATGCCAAATATGTGGACTCTATCGTCCCCGCTGCTCAATCGTTCATCTCCCGGCATGCATGATATAGGCTTCGCCATTCCGATCCCCGCTTTTTCATCACGTTTTCCAAATATTCCTTCCAAACGATTTGATCCTTCTCATCGTCCTTCACAATGGCTCCCTGCAAGCCGGCAGCAAGATCCTCATCCTGGATTTTGCCGCTTCCAAAGCTGGCCGCCAAAGCCATGCTGTTCGTAAGCAAGGAAATCGCTTCAGCCGTTGAAATCACACTGCTTGGAGGCTTAATCTTCTCTTTGCTATCCAATGTCATACCGCGGCGCAGCTCCCGGAAAATGGTAACAACCTTACGTATAGCCTCCTCTTCTGGCAACGCCGCCTTCAATTCGTAGCTCGCTGCGATTTCCTGCACCCGTTTACGGACGATGCTTACTTCTGTCTCCAGCTCAGAAGGAGCCGGCAGCACGATGATATTAAACCGCCGCTTTAAGGCGGCTGACATGTCATTGACCCCGCGGTCCCTTGTATTGGCAGTGGCAATAATGGAAAAGCCTTTGGCAGCGGCGACCTCTTTGCCAAGCTCCGGAATCGAGATCGTTTTCTCAGACAGGATTGAGATCAACGCATCCTGCACCTCCGAGGCGCAGCGGGATATTTCTTCAAAGCGGGCAATTCCTCCGCCTTCCATAGCCCGGTATATAGGACTTTTCAACAGCGCTGCATCGGAAGGGCCGTTAGCCAGCAGCATCGCATAGTTCCATGAGTAACGGATCTGCTCCTCACTCGTTCCTGCTGTTCCTTGAATTACCTTGGAGGAGTCTCCATGGATGGCAGCGGTCAAATTCTCGGACAGCCATGATTTAGCCGTTCCCGGCTCCCCTATCAAGAGCAGCGCGCGATCCGTAAGAAGTGTAGCAATCGCAATTTCTACCAAACGGGAGTTCCCGATGTATTTGGGCGAAATGGTCGTACTGCCAGCCATTCCTCCTGTAATGAACGTCAGGACCGCCCGCGGTGATAGCTGCCAGCCCGCGGGCTTGGGACCTGTATCCATTTCTTTTAATGCCTGCAGCTCACGTTCATACAATCGTTCAGCCGGAAGCCTCATAACAGTTTGCTTTTCATCCATTCGATCCATCCCGCTCCTTTGCTCTCATTCGATTCATCCTGCACATTAGCTTTGACGCTTTCCACAACCTCAAGCATTTGCTGCTTCACACTCTCATAAGTCAGCTTTTCCGCAAACTTCTCAAGCCTTTCCGTATATTTGGCAGGAAGAAGGCGAATCAGCGACAGCCAGTCGCGGTCCAAGTAATAAATTTGCCGAGCCGCTGCCCCCTCCAGAGATTGCAAGAGCAATTCAGGTGTTTCCTTGTACCTTAATTTATACAGCGCAAATAGAATCGAAGCGGTTCGCGGCTTCAGCATCTGAGGAGCAACCTTCCATTTATCTGCTAAATAAGAAATCACCTTACGGTCCTGCTCGTCGGCAAGCCGGCAAACAAGCTCCTCTTCGTTAATTTCTACGAATACATGCACCCAGCGGGAATCCCATTGTATATCGGCTGTTTCTTTATGTGCCCTGTCCCACGCATACATCAGCGGTTGCGTCCTATTATACATAACTCGCAGCAGCTCTTTGGCTGCGAACTGCTCCTTATTCCGAAACTGCGGCGAATAATCTTCATACACGGTTGCGGGCGGCAAATCCCTTAAAGCCGCTTCAAAGCTGTAAGCAATCAGACGCTGGTCCGGCAGAGTGTGTAAATTACGCAAGAACGCATACGCTTCCTGCCGTTCGCTATGGAGCAGCAGCTTTGCCGCATGTTCCCGAACAGCATCGGTCTCCTTTCGATTAAAGGAGGGGTTGGATACCAAGCTTATTAAATAGTTTTCAACCGTCTCTGTCCTTCTCCCCTCCAAGCAATGTACGGTGGTTGCTAACCGCTCCACTGTTTGTTCATCGAGAGTGCCTTCCGTCACCTTATTGAACAACTCATTTGCATGGACCAGCAGCCGTGCCGTAAGGTGATCGTCCAGGCAATCCTGAATAGGCTCCAGAGCAATGCTGTAATCTTTTCCTGCTAATGCATTCATAAGCGCGTCTATCGCTTTGTCCGATGGATGTTTGGCCAATGCGAACAACGCGGCACGCCGCACTTCTTTCTTTTTATCTCGAGAAAGCTCTACCAGTCTGCCTTCAAATTCAGCATAATTACTCCATATATCGATTGCGGCTAACCGCACATCCGTAGAACCGGCATCTACCGCCTGCTGAAAAAGCTCCCTGTACTCTATACCGCCGATTCGATGAATCAGAAGCAGCTTGCGAGCATCCGCTTTTCCTCCGTTTAATTGGAACTGTTTCATCAAAATAGGCAGCACCGGAGCACCTATAGAAGGTATAACAGCTTCTGCCAAATAATCGGCTATCTCAGTATAAGTATCCTCCAGGCCAACAACAGCCGGGATATGCGTACGCATATCGTGGAACAGCCCCTCCTCCTTGGCTTGGCGGACGATCTCAAGTCTCCCGGGTCCCCGTTGCGTCAGCGCGTCGATTAACGGCCGTAGCTTCCGGTAATGTACATTGGTTATCCCAAGGGACCCGGACGGTTCAAACCGCTTCAGTTCCCCTGATAGCTCAGAACTCCCCTGCGTATACAAAATAGAATGAAGCAATGTTCCCAGCTCAAGCAGCTTGACTGAAGAGCTTTCGGAATTTGCTTCCAATGTTTGCTGAATGGCTTCTGCTAAACGCCGGAAGACCGGTGCGCTCTCTCCAAGCTTCTGCAGCTGCGGCAGCAGCTTGCTTAATCGAAAATCACCTGCAGCCACCCCGCTTCCAGCTATAAATAATCGTCGAACCTCCTGATGCACTTCATATAAAACAGCTATGCTCATGACCTGACTCCTCACTTCACCGACTAATAAATAAAACGTAAGATTTCGCGTTTTGTAACCAAGCTGAGCGGCTGCGCAATTAACCGCCCACTGGATAAATCATGCTCGAACAAAACCAGCATCGCCTGGTTCGCGGCCAGCTCCGGAGTTAACAATGACAGCAGATGTGTCGTGGCGTGATCCAAGTAAGCTGTATCATGGAGAGCGATCTGTTTACCCTGCTCATCCAGCAGTACATAACTTTCATCATCCCCCACTACTATTTCGCTATAACGAAGAAGAGCTACAGGATGCTTATCTGACAACGGATTTTTCAATTGATTTTTCACCAGCTTGATTACCTCGGTAAATGAACCCCTGCTATAAGAGTAAATTCTGTCGAAATCCTCTTCTTGCATAGACCGTATCCGCCCATCCTCCCAGCGTATCCGCGGATTTAGCTCTCCCGGATAGGTGAACAACTCTCTCGCCCTTACAATGTCAAAAACAGAATCCTCTTCCTTCATATGCTTCGCTGCCTTTATCGGCCTGTAATGGCGTGTAGTGTACAGCTTGCCGCTATCCATATCCAGCCAAAAGCCTTCGTCAACATATTCGCTGCGCGCAGCATCCAGCTTGGAGCGAAAAGTAAGCTGGGCCAGCTCTACATCGGTCTGCATGCGACCACAATCACGCAGCTCCGCCAGCTGCCAAGCATGCCCAATGGCTTCCTCCAACCCTGAATCGGTATCCATGGCAAGCTCAGGGTTCTGCTGACGCGAAGTTAAATAAACTCCGCTCTTTTTTAGTAAGGCATGCAAATACGTTAGCTGATCCATCGCTTCCGTATACCAGCTCTCGCGGTCCTTATTTTCCTTAATTAATAAAATCAGCTCCCGCAGTTTATTCTGGATGCCCGGGATATAGAAATTGCCGAGCTGCTTGGCCTGATCGTCCATCATCTTCAACGCTTTACTATCGATCCCGGCAAGTCCGTTCTGAACCAACTGCCGGATTAATTTGTCACACAGCTCGATCCCTTCCAGCTGGGCATTTATTTTTTTCAACAATGCCGCTTTATTCGTCTTCCGCTTAGGAACCGCAGCATCATCGCTGCCGGCAGCTTCCTTCTTTTTCTCCTCCCGCTTGTCGGCCTTGTCTCTCTTCTCCGCAATCTCTTGCGGTACCGCTTCAATACTGAAGCTTTGGCCTGCGGCAGAAGCATACAGAAGCCCTAAAATATGCTTGCAAGGAAATTGCCTGCTCGGGCAAGTACAGCGAAACACCGGACTTTCAGGTTTCAGATAATCCACTGAGCAGCGATACGGCTCTTTACCGCTCCCTTGGCAATCTCCGAACAGCAGCGTCCTATCCTCTGTGCGGCATCGTTTCGTAATTTTATTTTTCTTAACCAAGTCACGACCGTTCTTTACGGCAGCTGCGTTCAACGCTAATGAATCTACATAAGCTTCGTTTATCGTTATCATAGGAGACCTCACATTAGGAATGATAATAAACAACTTCAACATTTACATATATTTTCCTTTTATTTGAGCACAGAGTGTATGAATAAATTTATATGCAAGCCTCTCCTTGTCTATGAAAAAGCAAATTTCATTTGTCGAACAAAGGTAATATGGAAAGTTTTGGCGAATATTCAAGTAAACCATACCGCCGTACCTAAACAGGAACTGCCGGATGGTATAAATTTGGATCAATTTTATAAAAATATAAAGACACAGATACTTGCCAATACCGATTCAAAAACCTATCTGATAGAAGAAAAAGAAGAAGTTTTCCAAAGCTACCCCGCCAAGCGATTGGTCTACCACACAACCGAAGAAGGTTGGAAAAATTTCGTGTATACGATTCTCTTCTTTGAAGCAAACGGAAGCTTTTACCGGATCACCACTGGGGCCAATGAAGAAATTTTGAAGGAGGCTCAAGAGGAACTACAAGGAATCGTGGACAGTTTTCAATTTATTAAAAAGTAATGGTTTCATTAAGAGAAAAGGATAGTCCTCCTCTGCGTGACCGCAGTTTGGACTATCCTTTTAACGCACCAGCCTCTCTAAGCCCCCCATGCCAAGTGGATGGGACAAAAAGCAAAAAAGTGGATGGTTACTCCGGAGCCATAGCCTGATATATTATGGTTGTGAAAAAAAGAACAGCATGGGGTGAATGATCATGTCCTTACTAATTTATTACATTCTAATTGCAACTATAATGTTTATAGCTTTAGTTTCAACCATACTCGTCGGCATCTCCAAAACAAATAAAGAAGGCAACCCTAATTATGATTCCAAAACAAAAAGCAATTGGTCCAGGCTCTCCTGGATTTATATTATCGTCATCGTGCTAGGTTATGTAGCCTTTATTGTATACATCACAAGGTCCCCTAGTTGAATATGGCTCCGCTGACTTGCGCTTACAAATTTACAGCTGAGTATTTTGCAAATCTTCGATATAGCGGTCTAAATTCACATTTCTACCGGTCAAGCGGGAATGCTCGGCAGCGAAAGCCATAATATGTCCTCTCGCCGATACTGAAGCCGAGGTTTTCCCGCTAAGTTCTTTGTTTTGTACCTGTCTGATAAAATCCCTCATAGTCAAATAGTCCGCTCCGCCATGACCGCCTTCAAACCGCTGTGGGCGGATAATTTCCTTGCGACCTGAAAAATAGTTGACCTCAATCTCATTATTTTCATGATGCCCCCTAATTTCGCCCATGGTTCCCATAAATTTAAAAGTACGCGTATTTTCAGAAGTAAACGCTGACATTGTGAAAGATACTGTTACCTCATTATCAAAATACATATTTACTACTTGATGATCAACCACGTTGTTATCGCAGCGGAAGACACATCTTCCGTAGGGTCCCTCTTGTATAGCTTTCATCCGGGCCTCAAGCGTTGGAATAGGCGATGCTACCATAATAAAGCTGTTCTTCTTCTCGTTATGGTAATGCTTGATCGCAGAGTATGGACATTCATGCTCTACCGCACAGCCGTCTGTACATCGCTCCGTCGAGCCTGGAGGTGCATTCTCCGGACGGAAGTAGCTCAGCTTGCCATAGGACGACACCTCCAAGCACTTTCCTCCTATAAACCATTGCAGCATATCCATATCATGGCAGCTTTTTTGCAGAATCATCGAGCTGGTCTCATCCGAGTTACGCCAATTTCCCCTCACAAAGCTATGCGCCTGATGCCAAAAACCAACGTTTTCCGTCCACTGAACACTCATGACCCTTCCAATGACCCCTTTGTCCAGCACTTCCTTCAAAGCGCTATAGTAGGTATCGTAACGCGACACGTGACACACGGATAAAATTTGCTGCTTTCTCTCCGCTTCTTCAGCCAATCGTATCGTTTCCAGCGGTTCCGGAGACATCGGTTTTTCAAGCAAAATATGATAGCCTTGCTCCAAAGCCTTCATGGCTGGCTCGTAATGCTGCCGGTCCTGTGTACAGATCAACAGTACTTCGCATAGCTGCGGTTGTTGAAGCATTTCCTCCCATGAGGTAAACTGCATTTCCGGCGGTATTCCATGCTGGCTGGCAAACAACGATCTTCGTTGCGCATCGGGCTCGGCAACCGCAATAAATTGAATTTCATCAGGTCTCTTTAATGCATAGGAGGCATACGCATGCATACCTCTCTGTCCTGCTCCAAGCAAAGCCGCTTTAATCAATTAGAACACCTCTTTTTCAAAAATGTTTCATAAAACAAACAGAAAATGATCGTTTTATTTCATTTTGACGTCAAAACACCTAACTTTTTTTATTCACTTTCACTTTTTCACAAAAAAAATGATCAATATATTTCATAATTATGATTAATTTCAATCATAAATGTTCCAATTCTAACCGTCAACATATTATTTTATCCCTATACAAGAACAGCTGAGATGCTTGACATTGGGCATTATATTCTTTTAAATGTAAAGAGAGCCACTGTGAAAAATTTCGATCAAGGGATTGAATATATGAAAAACAGACATGAACGAATTCTACAGCTACTTAAAACGAATTCCATGATGAAAATAAATGATCTATGCGAGCAGCTTAATGTTTCTCAAGCTACGATTCGCAGAGACCTGACTGAGCTGAGAGAGCAAGGCGTGGAACGTGTAGGGGGTGCTGCTTTTTATAAACAATCGTCCTCTGGCTCCACTGCCAGCAGTACGATAACCATTGAATCCGGCAATCAAGTCGGTTGTATCATTGCAGTCTCGCATAAACATATGCATTCGTATTTTTTATCCATACTGGAAGGAATTGAGCAGGGCCTCGCCAACCTCGGTTACTCGCTTGCTTTTATGCACAACCTGGACGATATTCAAAACGATGCAATCCTTGACAACATACTTAAGGACAACAAAATTAAAGGTATGATCATTGTTGAGGGAATTAAATCTGAAATTTATGCACGAATAAAAAAACAGTTTCCTACTATCGTTGGAATCGATATTGCTGATGGCACAGTACCTGTTATCGCATATGATCGGATTAACGCAGCCAAATCGGCCGTGCAGCATCTTATTGACCAAGGTCATCAAAGCATCGGTTTTATTGGAGGAGCTGGCCTTACAGGAGACATGGAACGGGAAAAGAGATACCGGGGTTATAAATACGCCCTGCAGGAAGCGGGGCTTGAGCTGAACTCGGAGTGGATCATCCATTCAGGCTGGGATGTAAATACGAGCTACAGCCGTATGCTGGAGCTGCTTGACAGCAGCAGCCGTCGGCCCACGGCCATATTCGCGGCCAGCGATTTGCTGGCGATCTCCGCTATGCGTGCGGTGACAGAGAAAGGACTGCGAATCCCGGAGGATATTGCTTTTATCGGCTTGGACAATATTGAAATTTCCCAATATACAACGCCGCCGCTATCCTCCGTTCACATTCCTAAATACGAGATTGGCATGGCCGCCGCCAAAGCATTGGTTGATTATTTACAAGCGGCCTATACGCTACCCTTTAAGATGCTTATGCCTTACGAGGTTATAGTACGGGAATCATCTATCCATACGAGGGGTTAAACTTATTTTTCTCTGAATTGACCTGGAGTCATATTCTCACGTTTCTTGAAAATTCGGTTAAAGTAGGTCGGCTGATAACCTACCAATTCGGCAATTTCATTGATGCGAAGATTCGTATTTTTAAGCAGCTCTTTGGATTTACGAATACGGAAATCGGTCACATAATCAATAAAATTGATCCCTGTTACCTCTTTAAAGGCTTTGCTCAACCGAAACGGATCGACATGATGAAGATCCGCACACATTTCTAATGACAGATCGGTCATATATTTGCTATGAATCGTTGCTTTTACGTCCTCGGTCAGTTGCACCAGCTTAACATTTTGAGACTCGACAATATGCTCGATGAACGGCTCCATAACGATCTTCACAAAACTATCGCACATTTTCTGGAGATCACTATGCTGCAGTAATTCCTCATACAAGTTACTTAGACCAAACACCTTTTGCGGGCTGTGTCCTGTTTGATACACCACATGCAGCACGCTGCCAAGCAATTGCAGCAATCCTTGATGAAGCACCGTTTCGATATCGGCACTTTCCTTGAAAGTTGAAACAAACCGTTTAAATAATGCAGTCGATTCTTCCGCATTTCCGATCCGCAGCGCCTGCAGCAAATCCTTCTCCAGCTCAAACGGATAAAAAACCTCCTCCTCCCCCTGGATGATCAGATCTTCCAGATAAAGGATTTGCGCCGGCTCATGAACACTTCGAAAGCGCAACGTTTGCTCGGTCTGCTCATAGCATGCATGCATACCACGCAGCTCATCTGTAGGCTGACCGACGACCACCGTCACATCTGTCTTTAACAGGCGCTCCAGTGTTTGGATCATTTCTCCTGCAAGCTTCAAAGCGGTTTGCTTCTCTTCTTCTGCTGACATCCCATCTGGCAGCATGAGAATGTAGCCCACCGTCATATCTTGAAAATTGAACACAGACACGTTTAAGCCAGATGCCACTATCATCTCTTGAATGATGTTGTATGCAGCGAAAGTAACTAGTTGCTCATCATCCTCGTTAAATTTACCCATCAGCTTCGAAATGCCGGAAATTTGGATCAATACAAATTGTACGCGGGCGTTGCCCAGATCCAAATTGTAATTTTTTAGCCTCTTGCGAATTTCCGCCTCGCTCAAATGATAGTAGTGACCATAAATAAGCTGATACATGAAACCTTCTCTAAGCGAGGGCAGCTGCGTATCAAGGCGAACCTGCATGATTCGGCTCTCCGTCGTCAACTGTGCCCAGCGAGATTCAATAAATTCGATCTCGTCTTGATGAACCGACGGCTCCGACTCAGATTCCTCCGATACAAATAAAGACATCATCCGCGATATAGGAGAGTATAGCTTCCTTGAAGCGACCCACGCAAGGATGACAAGCATGATGAAAGTAACGGCTGAAATACCAACAATAACTCGGGTAATGACAGCTGCAGGCTCTGTTAATTTGGAAATGGGTGTAGCCAGAAGAAAATTCCACTTCATACGGGGAATGATTCCATCAGAAATGAGATATTGATCCCCATTCCAGGAGAATCCATAAGTTCCCGTACCATTGTGTCTCATCAGTTCTGATGCTAGTACCGCTGCATCCTCCCGTTTCTCAAAAGTACCGGCGGATAGAAGCTCATGATTTTCATTAAGCAGCAGAGTATAGCCTTCCCGATATGGATTAATTTGACCGATAAATGATGAGAACTTTACCGGATCCACTTCCACAATTATGGCGCCAAAAGGATGTGAGGATTCAGACGGAATCTTATGAATTAATGCCATGCTTTTATTCAACGTATTGCTTGATACATTCAATCCATAAGCCCAATACATGTCACCTGGTCGTTGAAAGGCTTCCCTGTAACGGTCGCGTTTTTCCATATTGTATATTCGGGAGACACCGTTCACATTCGAAATCAGCAAATCTTGAGTCGAAATGTACACTTCTATGTTCTTAATGAAGGAGATTGAATTCTCCATGGCGCCTAACGCATTCATAATGGAGCGGATCGTTGTTAACTCCTGATAATAATCCACATGCTCCAAATATTCACCGAAGATCTGGTTAATAGCCCAGTTGCGCACTGTAAACTCAAATTGAGTCAGCTGTTGATTAACACGCTGTGTCATTTGTTGAATCAACGTTTGATGCGTCTGATTGATCTGCTCCTTCAGCTCTTTCGTAGCCATTACATGGATACTGACTGAAAGCAGCATGGACGGCAAAATGATTACCGCCAGCATTAGCAGCAGACTCCTCCGGAACCACGCCTTCCTCTTATCCATGATGCCGCTTGTTCTCGCGAATAGTCCCATATAGTTCCTCCGATGATGAAGGTTGAAATCCAATTGATTTGTTGATTGTGTGAAGCCGTCTCTATGGAGAGTCATTTCTTCAACTACTTATTCCCTTCATCCAGCAGCTTCTGAGCCTCTTTCTCGTATCCGGCCAAGGCATCTTTAGCTGTCATTTTCCCATTATTCAACATCGCCTGTTGAAAATAGTTGAACCACACTTTACGGATTTGTTGGTAATTCGGTATAGCAGCAGGATTGTTAATAGCTTGTTCCGGCATTGCCGCCCACTCTTTGCCTTGTGAATCTGTAACAAGAGCTTGCAATGATTTTCTCGATGGGAGCTTGGAATACTTTTGATAAATGAGTTTGTTCACAATCTCAGACTTACCGCTTGAGAACCATAGCGCAAATTTTGCCGCTTCTTTCTCCTTCACTTTATCCTCTTGCTTCTTTACCGCAATCCCTGAACCGTTAACGAACAGCTTGCTTTTTGAACCGTCGTCTGTTGGATAGTAGGCATTCATGAACTCGAATTTCTTAGGAATTATACCGTCGTTAATCTCCCTGCGTAAATCTCCTCTGTCGTTCATCATAATGCCTACTTTTCCTTGCTTGAATAACTCATACAGATTAGGAATTTTATTGCCTGCTGCCCCAGGAACAGCATAGGGTGAAGAGGACAGTTGAATCAACCCTTCCAGTTTTTTCACATTGCCTGGTGAGTTGTAAGTAATTTTGGTGTAATCCTTATTCGTATATTCATCCCCATCGCTATATATATAACCGTCAACGAACTTGTCATAAGCTACATCACCTGCTACCATTCCCAAACCGTATACCCCGTTTCCAAGCTTACCGACCGCTTCTACAGCTTTGGCAAAAGAGTCTCTTGACCACGTTTTTGTCTTTGAATCAGGAAGCAGATGCTCAGCGCCTGCCTTGATAAACAAATCCTTGTTGATTAGCAGCACTTCACTTCGGATTTCCATCAGTATCATAGCCATCTTTCCGTCAATGGTCATTAAATCCTTGGCACTGTTCATATAGTCCGACAAATTGTAGTCTTCTGTAATATAGGCATCTAATTCGGTGGTAACACCACGGGTGAACAGGGGGACCAAGCGGTTAACTGCGTCAACATACAAATCAGGGAACGATCCTGAAGCAATCGCAACGTTTAGCTTTTCATCCAATCCTGTAGTTGGTACAGAGCTAAAGTTTATAGTAACGTGAGGGGCAACTTTCTTATACTCCGCTAACACCTGTTGAAATTCCTCTTCCTCCACGAGTCCCAACGAAGCACTGCTCCACCACTCTAGCGTTACAGCAGTTGAGCCCGCACCTTCTTCTTTTCGGGGAACTGTTGTATTGCTATCTGTGGAACAACCACTGAACATAATACAGAGGATCAAACTGATCATGAGTACGGTTCTTCCTTCCCTCCATGTTGACCCAAGCATGAGCTAACCCTCCTTTGCATCCCCTACATAAGGCGTCTTTAGCGGTCAATTTGAATCCGGGTATTCATTGCATACTCCACAGCTTCTGACCGTCTCACTCCACTATAAAGAGTAGGACGAATTCCTTCAATAAGATTTTGTTGTTATTCTTATATTGCACACTTGGACTTTTTTGTTTTTCCTTACTGAATCGTAGATATACCTGCCCCATTTGATAAACTTCATCTCCGGCGGCTCGGAAACAACTTCAAATAACACAGGCTGCCGCAGCTGCCTGTGTTATTTTTTGCCGAACAACTTCTACTGAACACCAATTCCAAAATGATTTATGCAATAGGGTTACCCGGCTCTACTGCATTCTTAAGACAATTTAATTGTACAACTTCCAACAATTTGTTCCCCCCACAATAGTGATAGGTGATCGCCGTCGGTGACTGGACCTGCCCCTTCCGGAGCTCCAGTAAATATAATATCTCCTTCGCCTAATCCAAAGTGACGCGCTATGAAATCGATTATGATTTGTAAATCAAAAAGCATATGTTGAATGTTACCAAGCTGAACCTGCTCACCGTTTTTTACAAGTGCAAAGTTAACTTTTTTACATGCTTCTACGCCTGGAAATTGCATTAATTCACTCAAGACAGCAGAGTTGGGAAAGCCCTTTGCCAATAGCCACGGGTAACCTTTTTTCTTCAATTCATTCTGCAGGTCACTCAATGTAAAATCTATCCCTATAGCCAAGCCGTCCACCAGTTCGTCCACCTTAATTCCTGTTTCATATAGCCTACCTATCCGAATGACCAGCTCCGCTTCAAAATAAACGGAACCACATTCTCCGGGAAGGATGATTTCCTGTCCCTTCGCCTCGGTAAGCGCATGAGTAGGCTTAGTGAACACAAGTGGAGATGTAAGAAATTCATTATTTGATTTATTTGCTTGCATGACATAATTTCTGCCAACACAATAAATGTTTCGAGTGGAGTTCATACTTTAAACCTCATTATTCAATATTCCATTGACATCCTTTTTGCTTGAGCATCTCGTCCACCCAGTCGCGGTTTATAGATCCTCCCGCCTCAAGGGTACTGATAATATCATCCTCTATCTTCTGCGTTTGGCGGACCTTTTCCAATAATGCATCCGCAATTTCCACAGGTACCGCTACCAGACCGTCTTCGTCGCCTATAATGATATCACCCGGATTGACGGTCATACCGCCGATTGAAACCGGCACATTGATTTCACCAGGACCATCCTTATAAGGGCCACGATGGGTAACTCCTCTCGCATAGACCGGAAAGCTTCTTTGGCCAATAGCTCCGGAATCTCTGATAGCGCCATCAATTACAAAACCTGTAATCCCCTGTTTTTCAGCCAATCGGGTCATAATCTCGCCAATTATGGAATTCGTCAAATCCCCGCCTGCATCTACAACGATCACTTCTCCCGGAAGCGCCATATCAATCGCTTTGTGTGTCAGAAGGTTATCCCCCGGTCTCGTCTTTACAGTCAGTGCCACACCGATCAGCTTTCCTCCGGCGTGATAAGGTCTCAACTGCGAACAGCTGGCAAATAACCGGTTTATATTATCGCTGATATGGGGCGTTACGACATCTTGAAATTGCTCCAGCAGTTGAAGATCGGGAAGCTGACGGCGGGGTTGAATTCTAAATCCGATTTTTTCCATTAAAATGATTTCTCCTTTAAAGTACCTGTTATTTTGAATTCCCATCTTATAACCTGTTGTTTCTGGTCTCGCTTGTTTGTTTGCTTATTATTGCCGCCTTGTTTTACCCTTTGACAGCTCCCATAGTAATGCCGGAAGTAAAATACTTCTGGAAGAAGAGAAACACAGCCAGTAAAGGAATAGCGCCCAGTGTAGCTCCCGCCATCAAACGCCCGAAATTGGCTGCCGCTTCCTCTTGCAGTCCTGCTACGCCTAGAGGCAAGGTCTTCATTTCCACAGAAGTAATGACAATAAGCTGCCACATATAATCGTTCCAGACATAAACAAAAGCGAAGATTGACAGTGCCCCTAAAGCAGGCTTAATGATGGGCAGTAATATGGAATGGAACAGCCTGAGCGGACCGCAGCCGTCTATCTCAGCAGCATCAAACAAGTCCGCCGGAATGGTGCTTATAAATTGCTTCATTAGAAAAACAGCGAACGGCCAAGCCAGTGCGGGCAGGATAATGCCCAAATACGTATTAAACAAATAATATTCCTTCATCATCATGAACAACGGCAGGAGCAGCGCTTCCTTTGGAATCGTCATGAAGGCAATAACAATCCAAAACAGTATCTTAACCCCTGGAAACTTCTTCTTTGCAAGCGGATATCCGGCCAACGCCGAGAAGTAAACGATGATAGCTGCTGCTATGCTGGAAGTAAACAAACTGTTGAAAAACCAGCGAATGATCTTTGTTTCCTTAAACAAGTGCTCATAATTGCTTAAAGTCAGGTTTTCCGGGATTAAACTGACGGTTATTCCCGTATTGTTAGGTTTAAATGAGGTCAACACACCGAAATACAACGGTACCAGACTCAGTATGGCAAGCAATAATACAAGCACAACGAACGACTTTTGAATAATCCCTTGTTGCGACGGTTGAGTTTTATCCATGAGATCTCCCTTAATACTCGATGTCAGTTGACAAAAATTTGTACTGAATGATGGCAATTGCTGTTACCAAAAAGACGAGCACAGCCCCTACTGCTGACGCAATGCCATATTGGCCAAAAACAAATGCCTTTTCATAAAGCAGATAAGCCAACGTTTGGGTTGAGTTTCCGGGTCCTCCGGCCGTCATAATTTTGATTAAGACAAACACGTTAAAAACTTGAATCGTCCCGGTTATGACCAGATAAAGTGTCGTCGGTTTTAGTAAAGGAAGGGTTACATTGTAAAATTGCTGCAGAACGTTAGCACCATCAATTTTGGCCGCTTCATAAAAAGTTTCAGGTATATTGCCAAGTGAAGCCAAATATAAAATGACCGGCTTTCCAAGTACGAACGTAAACAGAACTATAATGATCGCAAGAAATGCATATTTGGGATCTCCCAACCAGGTAACAGGGGATAAACCAACCGTTTTTAATATTTGATTGGCCAGTCCGACCACCGGATTAAAGATGAAGCCCCAGACCAAAGTCAGAGATACGCTTGATACAACTAAAGGTAAATAAAATGATCCTCTGACAAACGTTTTCACCCATTGTGAGCTGCGGTATACAGCAACAGAAATGAATAACGCGGTGAAAATACTTGCAGGCACGATGATCAGAACCAGAACAAACGTATTTTTTAAAGCAATCCAAAATACATCTTCTCCGAATAAATACGTGAAGTTTTTGAAACCGACAAATGTTTTGGGAGAGCCAATATTAAATTCAAATACGGAATAATACAGCCCCTGTAACGCCGGAACGATCAAGAACAGGAACAACAATATATACATCGGAGCCAAAAACAAATAATTAATCCGGTTTTTATATATCTCTCGATAGAGCGGTATCATGATGTGAAAATCTCCTTTCTCAAACAGAGCACAAAATCCAGACTCCGGACAATTACTTTTTCAATTCCTTGTTTCCTTCGTCCAGCAGCTTCTGCACTTCTTTCTCATATCCGGCCAGAGCATCTTTAGCTGTCATTTTGCCATTGTTCAGCATTGCCTGTTGAAAGTAGTTGAACCATGCTTTACGGATCTGCATGTAATTCGGCATGCCTACGGGATTGACGATAGTTTTTACCGGCATATCCAACCATACTTTGCCTTGTTCATCTGCAATAAAACCTTCTAATGATTTTCTTGAAGGAAGCTTCGAATATTTCTGGTAAAGCAGTTTGTTCACAATCTCAGGCTTACCGCTGGAGAACCACATTGCGAATTTGGCAGCTTCCTTTTCTTTCACTTTGTCCGATTGTTTCTTCACCACAATCCCGGACCCTGTAGCAGCCAGCTTGCTTTGGGAGCCGTCATCTGTCGGGAAATGGGCATTCATGTAATTGATTTT
The DNA here is from genome assembly GCF_024722015.1 of Paenibacillus radicis (ex Xue et al. 2023). Lineage (GTDB taxonomy): Bacteria > Bacillota > Bacilli > Paenibacillales > NBRC-103111 > Paenibacillus_S. The sequence continues at coordinate 551,291 of NZ_JANQBD010000001.1, forward strand.
GTTCGTAATTGTTCCTTCATTGATCTCTCTGCGGTAATCCCCTCTGTCGTTCATGATTACGGCTACTTTTCCTTTCTTGAATAACTCATACATATCCGTAACCTTAGTGCCCGATGCGCCGGGAACGGCATACGGAGAAGTAGCCAGCTGAACCAACCATTCCAACTTTTTGACATTTCCCGGTGTGTTGTAAGTAACCTTAGTGAAATCCTTATTCGTATATTCATCGCCGTCGCTATAAATATAACCGTCCAGGAATTTGTCGTTAGCAAGATCGCTTGCTACCATGCCCATACCGTACACACCGTTTCCAAGCTTACCGATTGCTTCTACAGCTTTGGCGAAATTATCTCTCGTCCACGTTCTTGTCTTAGGGTCCGGGAGTAAATTCTCAACGCCTGCCTTGACGAACAAATCTTTGTTGACCAGCAGCACTTCACTCCGGACTTCCATCAGGAACATGGCCAGCTTTCCATTGATCTCCATGATATCTTTGGCGCTTTTAACATAATCGGATACCTTATAGTCATCTGTAATATACGAATCTAACTCAGTGGTAACCCCCCTATTGTAAAGAGGTACCAAGCGGTTAACCGCATCAACATACAAGTCAGGAAACGAGCCTGAGGCAATCGCTACGTTCATCTTCTCATCCAGCCCCGTAGTCGGTACTGCGTTATAATTAATCGTTACATGAGGAGCGACTTTCTTATACTCGGCTAGTATTTGCTTAAACTCATCCTCCTGCGAGAGTCCTAATGAAGCACTGCTCCACCACTCCAGCGTCACAGGAGTATCCTTCGTGCCTTCTTCTTTTTTCGGTGCTGTTGTGCTGCCTGCGGAGCACCCGCTTAACATGATAATGAATACTATACAAAGTACAAAAATATTTCTTCGCTTATTACGTGTCGAACCGAACATTGGTTGACCTCCTCTTAGTTAAGTAAATCGTTTTGTTTTGGGCTTTTCGAATCGGCTTCGTTATCAATTGTTCCCTCCTTTCCTCACTCACTATAGGGAGCCGGTCAATTTCCGGCAATTAGATTTTGTTGTTTTTTAACCATTGCACACTAGCATTTTCTTGGTTCTCCTGAAAGCTGCAAGTATTTAGAGAGCTACATGCTTTTTTCAAAGCAAAGAGCCGTCCCTTAGTCTTTACAGACTAGTGGGACAGCCCTCTTCACATTCAAGTAACTATAACAGCCTTCTTGTACCTGTATCGCTATGAATTTTATGCTTCATACTCCCAAGCTCCGGGCTTTTAAGCTCGATTTCATCTCCAATCGCACCTTTCCAAGGATTGGCGGGCGTTCCGGTTAAGATGATATCTCCTTTGCGCAAAGTAGCCATGTGGGATATATAGGAGATTAAGCGTTGGGGGGAAAACAGCAATTGGCTTGTATGATCCTTTTGGATACATTCGCCATTCACCCACATTTCCAAATATACGTTTTGCGGATCCACCTTTTTCACGAGCTCGCTGATAGGCGTCGTTTGATTGAACAGCTTGGACCTTCCTTTGTCGAACGGGGCACCGGCTGTTATATCATTGGCCAATGCATACCCTGCTACAATGGACAAAGCTTCTTCTTCCACCACGTTTTGGGCATCCTCTCCAATGATTACGGCCATCTCAACCTCACAAAAAAATTCAGTTAATTGCTTGGAAAGGTATATGTTGGTTTCCACGGATAAGCTCTCCGGTGATTTTAAAAAGAGCTGAGGGAATTCATTATGGGCAATCCCTCTTTGCTCGCGAAATGCTTTGAAATTCGGGCCTACTCCTATAATTTTATGTGTTTCTCTTATCCAATTATGAATCATCATTGTCGTTTCACCAAATTTACCAGTTATTTTTTTAATTTAGCGTAAGCATCATTATAAATTTTCTCAATATCTTTAGCGCCCTTCTTGATCAATTCTTCACGGAAATTATCGTATTCACTCAATGGACGAACACCCATAATAAACTTATCCATTTCTTGCTCAACCATCGTATTTAATTGAACCTCGAGCTTACTCAAGCTGGTTATTTCTGCTTTGGTGAAAGGAGGATCCTCCAACATAAAATCTACGCTTGTTCCTGTATTCTTGTCGATCCGTTCCGCCATATCAAGAACTAGCTTGGAATTAGTAACCTTGTAAAGCGATTCGTCGATATTAACAGAAATCGCGTTCAGTCCGCTGCCTATTTCAGACCTTAACGAAAATACATAGTTCGGCTTGTCTTTATGCTTATCCAGCAGGCTGCTCTTGTATTTAGGCTCTCCATTAACTATTTCGTAGGTTTCGTTCAATGCGCCGAAATTGGTTGAAAGTACTCCTTCCTTTGAATACATCCAATCATAAAACTTGACTATACCAACAGGATCTTTAACTCTGGAGCTGACTGCGAAGTTAAAGTCCAACCAATCTTTTGCACCACGGTAAGAACGGGCTTGACCTTTGCTGTTTTGAAGCGGATCGAGCAATATCATTTGGGCATTCGGTTCCTTGTTCTTTAACGCATTATTAATATCCTCGGAAAACGTACTATTATCATAATAGAAGAACGCCCTGCCCGAACTCAGCTTCTCAATAAACATCTGTTGTGTATTAGTTGCATAATCGGGATCGAGAAGCTTCTCCATATAGAGCTTGTTCATATACTCCAATAGTTTTTTGAATTCTGCGCTAGCAGGACCGTAAACGTATTGCTTATCAGAAGGTTCAAAATACACGCCGCTCTTAGAGCCTGCTTTGGTGTATCCCCCGGTTCCCATCGGATAAGTAAGCTGTCCTAACATATAAAGGGTGCCGTTTCTTGTAGTCATTGGAATTTTGTCGGGATAGGCCGCTTTAAATTTTTTGAGCACTTCGTAAAGCTCATCGAATGTTTTCGGAGCTTGAAGGTTAAGCATCTCTAATGCGTCCTTACGGATTAACGGTTGAAAAGCTACACTCATCCGCCAATTCTCAAGAACAGGAAAGCCGTAAATTTTTCCGTCTACCAAGTTTTTTTGGAATTCGGGCCGTGTGTCTATCAATGCCTTAAAGTTAGGCGCATATTGCAAATAATCAGAAATATTCAGAAACATTCCGGTACGCCCGAATTCATGAAGGTCCTTCTTGCTTACACGAATAACGTCAGGAATGTCATTGGTGGCAATGAGCACATTCTTCTTATCTTCATAACTGCTTGCAGGCACCGGTTGGAGAACTACCTGAACATTCGTTTTGTTGAATACCTCGCGGATAATCGGGGTATTTGTTAAAAGCGGTTGAGAAGGATGCTCCGACTGCATAATCTTTACAGTTAGCGGATTTGGAAGCAGCTTACCGCTGTTGGCCGTGGCAGCCTCCTCATTAGCCGCAGGCTTTCCGGTGCTGCAACCGGCGAAAACAGCCAAGGCGAACACGGAAATTACACATATAGTCTTCTCTAGATGTATTGACATTGTATTCTCCTCCTTGTACATATACCACTTTCAAATACCAATATCCCGAGACAGGTCGTTTTCCAAGGAACCTGCTATCGGTCTATCCTTTGACGGCTCCCATAGTAATCCCTGAAGTAAAATACTTTTGGAAGAACAGAAAAACGGCTAGTAAAGGAATGGCTCCCAGTGTAGATCCGGCCATTAATTGTCCATAGTTGACTGCGTCAGAGGCCGATTGTTCCTGCAATCCGGCTACTCCCAATGGCAGGGTCTTCATTTCTAAGGAAGTGATGACAATTAACTGCCAAATATAATCGTTCCAGACATAAACAAAGGCGAAGATAGACAATGCCCCAAGAGCAGGCTTGATAATGGGCAGTAAGATCGAATGAAACAATCTGAGTGGGCCGCAGCCGTCGATCTCAGCAGCATCAAATAAGTCGGAAGGGATCGTGCTGATAAATTGCTTCATCAGGAAGACAGCAAATGGCCAAGCCAGAGCCGGCAGGATAATTCCATAGTACGTATTAAACAGGTGGTACTCCTTCATCATCATGAATAGAGGCAGGAGCAATGCTTCCTTTGGAATTGTCATGAAAACAATGATGATCCAAAACAACCATTTTACACCGGGAAATTTTTTCTTTGCAAGCGGGTATCCTGCCAGTGCCGATAAGTAAACAATGATGGCTGCGGCTAGAGTGGATGTAAACAAACTGTTGAAAAACCAGCGTAATATCCTCGTGCGTGTGAACAAGTACTTGTAGTTGTCTAAAGTTAAATTTTCCGGGATCAAGCTGACGGCTCCCCCGCTACTACTCGGTTTAAACGATGTCAACACACCGAAATACAACGGCACCAGACTGAGCAAGGCGAGCAGTACGACCAGCACGACGAATGATTTTTGAACAATCCCTTGTAGGGACGGATGAGTTATATTCATGGGAATCCCCCTTAATACTCGATATCGGTTGACAAAAATTTGTACTGAATGATAGCAATTATAGCTACTAAAAAAACAAGTACAGCCCCCACTGCAGAAGCAATTCCATATTGGCCGAAAACAAATGCCTTTTCATAGAGAAGATAAGCTAGCGTCTGGGTAGAGTTTCCGGGTCCTCCGCTAGTCATTATTTTGATTAAAACAAACACATTGAATACTTGAATTGTTCCTGTTATGACCAGATAGAGCGTCGTCGGCTTCAGCAACGGAAGGGTCACATGCCAAAATTGTTGCAATACATTAGCCCCGTCGATCTTGGCCGCTTCATAGAAGGTTTCGGGAATGTTGCCAAGTGAAGCGAGGTATAAGATGACAGGTTTTCCAAGTACAAACGTAAACAGCACAATGGTGATTGCTAGAAACGCATACTTCGGGTCGCCCAACCAGATAACAGCGGCCAAGCCAATAGCCTTCAAAATTTGATTGGCCAAGCCCACCACAGGATTAAAGACGAAACCCCAGACCAACGTCAGGGAGACGCTCGATACAACCAGCGGTAAATAAAATGAGCCTCTGACAAAGGTCTTGATCCCTTGTGAGCTGCGGTAAACGGCAACCGATATGAACAAGGCCGTGAATATGCTCACCGGCACAATGATCAGGACCAATATAAAAGTATTTTTTAATGCGATCCAAAATACATCCTCATTTAACAATTTAGAAAAATTGTCAAAACCGACAAATCTTAGGGAAGAACCGATAGTAAAATCGAATAGTGAGTAATACAGTCCCTGCAGCGCCGGCACGATTAAGAACAGGGTCAGTAACAAATACATAGGAGCCAGAAATAAGTAGTTGATTCGGTTTTTGTATACTTCCCGGTAAAGTGATATCATGACGAAAAAATTCTCCTCTCCTCAGACAAGGTGCCAATAAGCCTGGTGTAGAAAGTGCCCCCGGTATGAATAGTTTGTTGGGATAAACTGAAGATCCAACGTACCGGTGGCAATCTTTCCGCTACTAGTTTCATTTACTCCATAACCCGCCAAATAAAACGGATACAGAATTTAATTCATAGCATTCGTGTCGTTCAGTTGACACCCTTTTTGTTTAAGAAACTCGTCTATCCAATCGCGGTTAATATTTTCGCCTTGCTCAAGGGTTGCGATGATTTTATCTTCGATCTGCTGCATCTGGCGGGCTTTTCCTAATATTAATTCCGCATGTTGTACAGGGACCGCTACTAGCCCGTCCTCATCCCCAACAATGATATCGCCCGGATTTACGATCATTCCGCCGATAGAAACAGGCACATTTATCTCTCCAGGCCCGTCCTTATAGGGTCCGCGATGGGTAATGCCTCGGGCATAAACAGGAAAATTTCTACCTGCGATCGCTCCGGAATCTCTGATTGCGCCATTGAGCACGAAGCCTGCAACCCCTTTTTGTTCCGCTAAACGGGTCATAATCTCACCAATAAGCGAATTCGTCAGATCCCCATCCCCATCAACCACAATCACTTCACCTGGAAGCGCCATTTCGATCGCTTTGTGAATCATCAGGTTGTCTCCCGGTCTGGTTTTTACAGTCAATGCAGTGCCAACCAGCCTTCCTCCCGCATGATAGGGTTTCAGCTGTGAGCAACTGGCGAATATGCGGTTCATATTGTCACTAAGATGGGGTGTCACGACATTCCTAAATTGCTCAATCAATTGAAGATCGGGACGCTGACTGCGGGGAATAATTCTGAATCCGATGTTGTTTTCCATTTTTTCTTTTCTCCTTAGGCTGTGCCGGATATGGTTTTCTATTCTCTCGAATCATTTTTTTGACTGCTTGTTTCCTTCGTCCAACAACTTCTGTGCTTCCTTCTCATATGCGGCCAATGCATCTTTCGCTGTCACTTTGCCGTCATTCAGCATGACAGGTTGATAGTAGTTAAACCAAACCTTCCGTATTTGTTGATAATTCGGTATTATTACAGGATTATTAATACCTTTACCTTGTTCCAGCATAGCCAACAATTCCTTGCCGTGTTCGTCTACTATAAACGATTGTAAAGATTTTCTTGTCGGTAATTTGGAGGCCTTCTGATATACCACTTTGTTCACGATATCGATCTTGCCATTCGAAAACCAAAGTGCAAAATTAGCCGCTTCCTTTTCCTTTACTTTGTTCTCCTGCTTTTTCACTGCAATCCCTGACCCATTGATAAGTAGTTTTCCCGCTGATCCATCATCAGTTGGATAAAATGCATTCATATACTCGAATGTCTTCGGAACGATGCCCGCTTCAGTATGGCTGCGATATTGCCCTGCATCGTTCGTCATAATACCGATTTTCCCTTGCTTGAACAACTCATAGAGGTCAGGTACCTTATTGCCCGCAGTGCCGGGAACGGTATAAGGCGCTTTAGCTTGCTGAGTCACCCATTCCAGTTTTTTCACATTGCCTGGTGTGTTAAAAGTAACTTTATTGCGTTCCTTATTGGTATACTCATCTCCGTCCGCATAAATAAAACCGTCTATCATTTTGTCGTTGGTTATTTCGCTTGCCGCAAGACCAAAGCCGTATACGCCGTTTCCAAGCTTGCCGATGGCTTCTGCTGCTTTTGCAAACGAATCTTTTGACCATGCTTTTGTTTTCGCATCGGGAAGAAGGTTCTGTACGCCTGCCTTGACGAATAAATCCTTATTAAGCATAATCACTTCGCTGCGAATTTCCATTAAGATGAGGCCTATTTTTCCATCTATGTTCATCAAAGCCTTGGCACTATCCAGATATTCCTTATAATTATAGTCATCCGTCATATATGAATCGAGTTCGGCCGTTATGCCTCGAACATACAGAGGACCGAGTCGATTAATAGCGTCAACATACACGTCCGGAAACGAATCTGAAGCAATGGCCACGTTTATCTTTTCATCCACCGAGGTAGCCGGAACGATCCCATAATTAATCGTTACGTGAGGGGCGACCTTCTTATATTCAGTTATGACCTGCTTAATATCATTTTCTTCCACGAAGCCGAGCGAAGGATTAACCCACCATTCGAGCGTCACGGGATTGGGGCTGCCCTTCTCCCCCGATTTCGAACTCTCCGAGGGCGTACTGCCCGGGGTACAACCGCTTAACATAAGAATTATTATGACGCTAAGCAAGTAGATACTTTTTCCTTTTTTCCTCATTCCGAACACAGATGAAACCTCCTTTAGTTTTACTAGTGTTTCTTGACCATCAGCCCAAGAACGGACCAAGCTTAAAAAGCAACTTATAGCAATAAGAACGTGGCATACAAATACCGGTCCTTAATTGCTTTCATTGCTGAGCTGCTCCTCCTCCTTTACATTTGAATGCCCTCATTGTAAGACAAGCGCAAACGTAAAGGATACAAGTAAAACGGACACTTTTGTTATACATTTCCCCTTTTTCTGGGATGTTTCATTTGTCTACATGTAACAAAAATCCACTGTAATACTGTTTATTGCTTATCAGAGCAAGCTGCATTACTCATCATTCTTCGGCTTAGCTATCGATTTGGCTTTTCTGTATTCAACCGGAGTAACGCCTTCATATTTTTTAAATAAGCGGATAAAGGTCGTCCGATTATAAATTCCGATTTCCGCGGCAATATCACTGACATTCGAACGGGTGGTTTCGAGCAATTCCTTCGCTCTCGTTATGCGCAGCTGCTGGATATAATCCGTAATGTTAATTCCGGTTTTCTCTTTAAAGATACGGGATAAATATTTAGCGGATATCCCCATATCGCCCGCAATTTTTTCTAAATATAAATCATGCTGGTATCCGGCCCCGATATACTGCAATACCATAGTAATTAAATGTCCTGGGTTATTTTCGTTCCGTACAGCAGTGATTTCGACCAAGCGGGCCACAAACAGGAAGAGCAGCTCCTTCTTTTCCTGCAAGTCAATAGATGTATTTCTACGGTGAATCAGCGACCCGTAATCTTCCTCCATCAAGCGGTCCATCTCTATGCCGGATTCAAACGCGAACCGCAAGCATGTATGGTAAATCTCCTCTAACAGCAATGCCAAGAAGGGATGCGAGATCCCTTTCTCTATATTGTTCTGAACGGTTTCCTCGATTAAGCGAACCGCTTGATCCAAATCCCTCAATTTCAGGAAATTAATCAGCTTGTTCTCCTCGGAAGCAGGATAGAAATATTTGTGATGAATCTGTCTGCCGGTAATATCCAAAATACCGGTTTCTTCCGAATTTACGTCCTGGTCGAGCATTGTCATTGCTTCATAAAACGTCTTGTGCATAGCTTCCAACTGGTCATAACGTTTGCCAATCCCAATGCGTACACTGCAATAGCGGAAATCATACTCAAATGTATGAAGAACTATAGACAGAGCTTTACGCAATTGATCTTCATCTTTCTCTTCCATCTTAACGACAGCTACGTATAAACGGGGCTTATATTCGATCACATAAGTGGGCAAAAAACCGTTCATCAATCCGGCAATCAAATTTTTCAGTTTACTAATAATAATTAACCGGTCCACATCTTGAATTTCATCGTAAAACAGCTCTTTAAATGTAAATTTAAAATTACAGCATACATACCCTCCGGCTGCTCCTTTAAACATTTCAGCAATCGGGTGATTCGTATACTCCCCATCGCTCGGGACGTTTCCGGTGAGCAGCTGGTAAATGGATTGGTCCAGAAACTCCTCCGAATTTCGTTTCAATTGATTCTGAAAAGCCATGTTATTTTCTAATAATTGACGTACTCCATGGTTGATGAAATCCATCTCATTTCTTACCGTTTCGATGGAATCAGCGGTATCGTTGCCATTCGGATTATGCTCCAAAATATCGCGGATCCTTTTGATCGGTGTATACAAATTTTTGCTGAAAATAAATGAGAAAGCGATACCAATAGCCGCCAGCACAATACAAATGGAAATGATTAAAGAAAAAATCCGCCCGGCCAGAAGCCTGAATTCACTTTCAGGAGTAATTGCAAAATAGTACCACCCATACCTGTCCGATTTATCTATGTTCATGACATACAGCTGATTTGCTATATGGATTTCACTTGTTTTCCGGCCTTCCTTGGCTTCCTGGAAAAGTGCGGATATCACATCTTCACTGATCAGTTCAGGGCTGCCGTTCAATATAATATTTTGCTGGCCGTCAATGACTGCAAAGCGGGAAGTTGTAAAGATAGCATTGTTTACTAATATACGCTCGATCATATCCAGCGGAATATTGATGACCAGGTTTGCTTGATGACTGCCTACATGGTTAACTGTTATAAATGGAACGACCTTACGTTTGTTTGTGCTTACGAAAGTCGGGGGAAGTATTTCAAACTGCCGATGGGTCGTTTCCAGACGCTTCTCCCAAAATTCCTTGGGATACTCTGCATATTGGTAGGTCTTATTAAAGAAAAGCGAAAAGTCCTCAATCCCCCCGGCTGTAAACACCTTTTCCTTATCAATCATCACAAACATGTTCACGATATATTCAATAGCAATATTAGAATAATTAGCTATGATTTTGCTAATAAGCGGTAATTCGGCACGGTTACTCCATGCATATAAATCTTCCGGCAGCATGATGCGCTGTATCGTCGGATCGTAAAATAAACTGATGCCGGCTTTTTGTGCTGTATGAAGATTAGTATCGATTGTAGATACCGACGTTTTTAAAGTGGAAGCGATTTTTTCATTCAATTGATTTCTTTGCGCATGGTAAAACTGAAAATAAAAAACAATGCCGATAACGACAATAGGTATAAGCAAAGAAAGAAAATAAGCCAGGATTTTGAAGAAAAGTTTATTTTCCCGAAGCGGAAATGAAAATGTCCATCGATTCATTAGTACCTCCAGTAGTAACACAGTTTACGGAATCGGGAAGGCTGAACTTCCTCGCTCATTCGCCTTTAACATATCGTATCGATTCGTGAAAGTAAACAAACAAATAGGGGAAATATGTTACATATTTCCCCTTCCACAATTCAAAACGGACAGTGTAATTTTTCCGGGCTATCAGGAGAGCTTCGCTAATCGCTTAACTCCTATCCAACCTCCGTCCACTCCCAGCAAGGTTCCATGCGCTGTTCACCCAAAAGTTGTGTGATGGCTAAAACCTAAAATCGGGTTATCCCTCAAGTAATTGTTAAACCGCTTGGAGGATAACCCTAATAACGTATGTGGTTTAAATCAGCTCAGACTTTTAAAGGAATCTCTGAACTATAACGGTAACCTCTGCTCTATCCGCTGATTACAGCTTTAACGTCCCAGCCATCCTCCATCCACTGCCAGCAGGTGGCCATGAACGTAATTGGATGCCTCTGATGCCAGATACACCACCGTTCCTTTAAAATCGTCAGGGTTCCCCCAGCGTTCCGCCGGAATCCGATTCAGTATTTGAGTGCTGCGCACAGGATCATTGATCAGCGCGGTATTCATATCCGTAGCAATGTAGCCGGGAACAATTGCATTTACGTTCACATGATGCTTGGCCCATTCATTCGCCAGAGCTTTGGTCAGTTGGGCTACGCCACCCTTGGCTGCAGCATAGGCTGGAACGGTAATTCCACCTTGGTACGATAGTAAGGATGCTGTATTAATAATCTTCCCTTTGCCTCTTGGAACCATATAACGCCCGGCTTCCTGGCATAATAGCCAAACTACCTTCAGATTAATTTGCAGCACATCATCCCAATCGGATTCCAAAAAATCAACAGACGGTGATCGGCGTTGAATTCCGGCATTATTGACCAATATATCTATGGTACCAAACTGATCTATCACATTCGGAATGGCAGCCTTCACCTGCGCTGTGTTTTCTAAATCACAAGGAATAATCGCGCATTTTCTACCAAGATTTTCGATCTGCTCCTTCAGCTCCATTTGATCGGGTGATCTCTGGAGCAGGGCAATATCCGCACCAGCTTCTGCAAGCGCCATAGCCATAGAACGCCCGATTCCTCTTGTAGCCCCTGATATTGCAGCTACCTTGCCTTCCAGGTCAAATAAATGATGTCCCATATTTATAGTCTCCTTTTTATTATGGATGAAATAACACTTTGAGTGAAACATCTGGGTTAGACATAAATTGAAACCCCTCCTCAATGCGGTCAAGCGGGAGGTCATGAGAAATAAACGAAGATACATCAATCGCTCCATTGTGCATTAGCCGGATTGCCTTGGCAAAATCACCCTTGCTGTAGCATCTTGTTGTCGTTAATGAGATCTCTCTAAAATGCATGGCCGCCAGATCAATCATAGGAGGCTGCTTGTATACGCTAACAACGACAACTTGTCCTTGAGTTCTTACCGTTTCAATCATTTGCTTAGCTGTAATTTGGTTGCCTGCCACCTCAAAAACAACATCTGCGCCATTCCCACCCGTTCGTTTTAACACATCCTCGGTAATGTTTACATCCTTGGCATTAAGGGGAGTTAATCCTAGCTGCTTTGCTTTTTCCAAACGATATTCACTGATATCTGAAATTATAACCTCGCTTGCTCCTGCGTGCTTGGCTATCGCCCCAATTAGCAGACCGATCGGACCGGCACCTAAAATTACGACGCTGTCCCCTATTTTGAGATTGGAACGACGGACGGTATGAACAGCTACAGCTACAGGTTCAGCAAGGGCCGCATGGGCATCCGATAATCCTTCGGGAATCAGGTGAAGTCTGTCTAAGGGAACCGCTGCATATTCTGCAAAACCGCCATGCTTATCAATGCCAATGAGCTTTAATGTTTTACATACATGATGCTCGCCTGCCATACAAGCTGCACAAGTACCACAGCTAAGTGTAGGTTCAACAACGACACGGTTGCCTACTGCAAAGGATGATTCACCATTTATCCTCTCAATCACGCCGGAAAATTCATGTCCCATGGCTAGTGGCGCTTGAGCCCTTGGATGCTTGCCGGAATAAATCATCATATCTGTGCCGCAAATACCTGCATAGGCAACCTTGATCAGCGCTTCTCCCGGCTGCAAGTCGGGTATTTCGATTTGACCGACCATTACCTGCTTCTCCGAAATATATAATCCTGCTTTCATAACAGCCATTTAGGTACGCTCCCTTATAATCATATTTATTTGCTATACAAAATTAACGGATGTATTTACGCAGGCTGGAAGTTTTTTTCTATCAAGCCCTGCCAATAAATTATCTGCTGCTAAATTCGCCATTCGATTTCTTGTCTCGAACGTCGCACTGCCTACATGTGGGGTTATTAATATATTCGAAAGACTGAGCAAAGGGTGATCCCCGGAAATGGGTTCCGGATCTGTGACGTCAAGTGCGGCGTAAGCAATTTGTTTATTTCTTAATGCCTCATAAAGCGCATCGGTATTCACTACAGGGCCACGGGAAGCGTTGATAAAATAGGCGGATGATTTCATCTTGGCAAACGCCTCGGTTCCGAACAGCCCCCGGCTTTGATTAGATAACGGAACCAGGACAATAATAAAATCTGCCTCGTGCAGCAAGTCATCGAATCCGACATATCTCGCTTGCAATAACTCATCATCCTTTCGCTGAGAGCGATTATGATAAATAATGTTCAGCCCGCAAGCCTTGGCTCTCCTAGCCACAGCGCAACCGATGTCCCCCATACCAACGATACCGAGAGTTTTCCCGAACAGGTCAACGCCAAACGGAATTCCGCTGCCGCTTTTCCAATTTCCGGATCTTACATGGTCCCATCCTTCATGAATTCGACGAGCTGCTGCCAGTAACAACGCAAAAGTTAAATCAGCTGTTGCCTCAACAAGCACACCTGGCGTATTGCCAAAGGGTACTCCCCTCTCGGTACAAGCATCGATGTCTATATTGTCATATCCTACTGATGCTTGAGCTACAACTCGTAATTGAGGAGCAGCAGCCAACAATTCCGCGTCTACTTTGACATCACCTGTACTGAACAAGCCTTCCGCTTCCTTTAACCATTCAAGTAATAAAGCCCGGGGGATCGGATTGGCTTCTTTCCAAACTTTTACTTCACATTGTTCTTCAATTTTCTCCAAAGCGGAAGGCCATGTTTGTCCTGTCAAAACCACTTTAAATTTACCCATATCAGCACCACCCTTTTCAAAACCAAATTAATAACCAAGCAACCGCAACATTAACTATTCGAACGGCCGGCAGCTGCTAACGAGGATCCTTGATCAACTTGTATACTTGTCGACAACTTAATTATAAATAAGTTCTTTCTGCTTGTATAGACCCTTTGGTAAAACTTTACTTCAGGGTAATTAAATTATACGTTCACAGTTATGTGGATACTCTCATGTGGCTTCAAAGAAATAAACTCTCATCTACTGTTTTCTTCGTATCCATAAAATGTTCTTGAACGATCTTTTTAATGTGTGAGCTATCACGTGAAATCAAAGCATCCACTATCCGTTTATGTCGATTGATAAGGGGTTCTATCTCCTGTTTATTTTTCGAGAATCTCCGCCCGGTCGCCACTAATAAAACCGTCAGTACGACGTATCGTATACTATTCCATAAATGTAGTATCCTCGTGTGCTGGGCCCTTAAAATAATAGTCTCGTGAAACAACAAATCATAATAGGCGAATTGTACAGGATCATCGTGGCTTGCAGCCAATTCCATTTTATCAATAATTTGATGCAGTTCTTTGACCTTAAGCTCATCATAAGCATCTGATAAGATCTGTAGAGCGAATCCCTCCAGCAAGAAACGAACATCATTCAGTTCTTCCATATCCTTTGGTTTAAGACCAATTACTATTGCACCCATTCTCTCCATTCGTATTAGCCCCTCATTGGAGAGTGCCTTCAGTGCATCTCGAATCGGAGAACGGCTTGTACCAAACTCTTCAGCTAATTGGTTTTCTGTTAATATCGCTCCATGTTCAAGCGTTCCATTAATAATACGTAAGCGTAGTTCGCATGAAATTTTCTCACCAAGAGAATCCCCTTGTAACCATATCGCAGGAAATTGCAAGCATTTCACCTCATTATGTCTACTTGTCGACAATTAGTAGTTATATAATACAAGAAGTTAATAAACGAATCTACTACTTTCTGTAATTGGCAATTAGAAACTCCACTGGCTCGGTGAACAGCCAAAATATTTTTTGAAGGCCCGTGAGAAGGAATACAGATCTGAATAGCCTACTGAAAGTGCAATCTCTGTAATCGATAAGGAGGCTTCACTTAACATGGCAGCGGCCTTATCCATTCGCATACGGAGTACGTATTGCTGAGGTGAAGCTCCGAGCTCTCTGGAAAATAATGCGGAGAAATGAGAGCGGTGCACCCCGGCTGTCGCAGCCAGCTCCACAATGCTTAGAGGTTCGGCAAAATGCAGCCGCAAGTAGGCCTCCGCTGTTTTGACCCAGCTTTTGCGCAGCTTTTCTTGGGTATGAAACGGCTCCTCTGGGGGGGCCATCAAGCTTGCAAAAAGCTGCAGCAGCAAAATTTGCCTTTGAACAGGCTCCGACTGATCCGTTCGCAGCAATTCGATTATAGCTCGCAGCTGATGCGTTGATGAGCGATTCAATCGATTTCTTGTATAGGGTGTATTTCTATTAATGCCCAGGCAGGATAACAGTTCAGGAACCTGTCTGCCATCCAGTGTCAGCCAAATCATCTCTAACGCTTCTGAGGCAGGCTGAATCCCATAGACATAAGAAATGCCCGGCAGCAGGCAAAATATATCGTGTTTGTGCAGCAGCACCTGTCTTCCCTCGTACTCCAATTGGAGCTTGCCTTTCAGAACAAAATGAAAGCCAAAGCAATCGATCACTTTGGGGCCGACGGCATAGTTAGGCTTCGCTCTATTCCTGCCTGCCCTCACCAACCACAGCTCACCCGCCCGCTCCAGGGCATTCGGCACATTCAGCCAGAGCTCAGCAAACTCATTCGTATATTCCTGCATGCTTTTCCTCCCCCCGATTAAATAGGACATGATCCAAACACAACATAATGCCAAATACATTCCAACATTCCTGTATCATATCAGCTCGGATATAATCTGAATATATACGCATTTTTATTTTATCATGATTAGGATTGGAGTAAAACAATATGAGTAAACCTAACATTCTGCTGATAACTAGCGATCAACAGCACTGGAACACAATAGGTGCGTTTCAGTCCGAAGTATCTACGCCTAATCTGGACCGGCTTGTAAGGGAAGGCACTACTTTTACACGAGCCTACTGCCCCAATCCAACCTGCACGCCAACCCGCGCATCCATCATTACAGGAATGTACCCTAGTCAGCATGGCGCATGGACACTCGGTACCAAGCTTCTGGAAGACCGCCACACCATTGGAGAGGATTTCAGCAGCGCCGGTTATCGTACTTCGCTTGTCGGCAAAGCGCATTTTCAGCCGCTGAAAAGCACGGAAGCCTATCCTTCGTTGGAATCATATCCTATCCTACAGGATTTAGAGTTTTGGAAAACTCATCATGGCCCGTTCTACGGCTTCGACCATGTTGAGCTGGCGCGCAACCATACTAATGAAGCTCATGTCGGACAGCATTATGCTCTATGGATGGAGGAGAAGGGCTGTACAAATTGGCGTGATTATTATGTAGCTCCTACCGGTACAATGGATTCCTCCCTCCTCCATAAATGGCCCATTCCGGAGCAGTTCCATTACAATACATGGATTGCTGAACGCACGGGGGCACTTTTAGAGCAGTACAAGCAAGAGGATACTCCTTTCTTCCTATGGTCCAGCTTTTTCGATCCGCATCCGGACTATCTGGTGCCAGAGCCATGGGATACGATGTATGATCCTGACCAGCTGACGATACCGGTAGTGACCCCTGGCGAGCATGATCAGAATCCCCCGCATTTCGGCATGACGCAGCAGAAAGCACCGGATTTTAGCCATTTGTTGGAATCGGGCTTCGGCATCCATGGGTATCATTCTCATACGAAGCTTTCCGAATATGACCGTAAACAGATTGTCGCGACCTATTACGGGATGATCAGTATGATGGACAAATATATCGGGAACATTCTCGATAAGCTGGAGGAGCTCGGACTGGCAGACAATACTATCGTTGTCTTTACGACCGACCATGGTCATTTCTTTGGCCAACACGGCCTTCAGTATAAAGGCGGGTTCCACTATGAGGATTTGATTAAAATTCCATTTATCGTCCGCTATCCGGGACAAGTACCGGCGGGTCAGCAATCTGACGCCATTCAGTCACTCGTCGATCTGGCTCCTACCTTCCTGAGCTTTGCCGGACTGGATATTCCTTGTTCCATAAGTGGGGTAGATCAGAGCAAGGTGTGGCGTGGGCTTGAATCGCAGGCCAGAGATCATGCTATATGTGAATTCCGGCATGAGAAGACGACCATTCACCAAAAAACCTATGTTGATAAGCGTTACAAAATAACCGTGTATTATAATCAAACCTATGGTGAGATTTTTGATTTACAAGAAGATCCCGGAGAAATTAATAACCTGTGGGACTCACCTGCCTCGGCCGGTTTAAAAACGGAGCTGCTGCTGAAGTATGTATGGGCAGAGCTCGGGAAAGAGCCTCTCGCTATGCCGAGAATATGGCATGCTTGAGTATTCTGCTTGTTTGGACAGTACGAAGAACCCCAGAGTCGTTCCCGAGGTTCTTTGTGCTGTCATTAGCATTAGACACCTATGGCTGAGGATAAAGCTCCGGTATGAACAGGCTCGGTGCTCAATATAAAATCAAAGGATTTGTCCAGGTAGTGAACCTTTACCAATACAGCGGATGGAGACTGCTCAACGGAAACAGAAGATTGAGCGATCTGCGGAGTCAAGCTCAATTCGGTTCCACGATCAGACATATTAACAAGAAATATACCGTTATGCAAATTGAGGAATTCGCCGACCGATGCTTCAGCCATTTCATCCGCTTCCGTGATAGGCTCCTGAGCATATCTGGCAGCTAAGTCTATCCAATTCGCTTGGTTAGACAGTATATAAGCGTACATATTAATTTCACCTTGGATATGCTGAAAGGTCGACCAATCATAGCTGCTTACAGGAACGAGCCAATCCCTGATTTCCAATCGTACGTGCGGGTCTATAAAGCGGATGACATTTTTGGCAAGAAGCGTCAAATAATCAACAACTATGGATCTATGGACGCCTTCATTATTATGCAGCAGTGAATCAACAAGCGCGCGGATATCACCGTTTTTAATAGTGGAAAACCGTTCATCTGACAAACCATGGTCTTTCTTGTATTGGAACAACGTCGTGGAAATTTGATATAAGCTCATGTAGTTTCTTTCCACAAGAGCTTGTCCGAGCAGCAGATGGTTGCTTTTTTGGGAAGAGAGCAATTTATTCAATTGCAGCTCCGTCAATAAGCCTTGCTCAACGGCAATTTCCCCGAATTTCATATCCCTCTGTGTCTGCTGAAGATGTACCCGCTCCACCTGCTCCGCACTCATGAAGCCTTCGTTGATCGCAAGAAGTCCTAGCTTGACATGTGTCTTTTTTTGATATTCCCATACGTCTTCCAGCTCAGCGAAATTAATATAGCCCTTTTCCAGCAAATAATGCCCGAAATATTGACTAAACATTTTGCTCCTCCTTCCCATAAATGTATTTGGCTAATAACAGCTCCACATTTTCAGGAAGAATTGGCTTTTGAATGAAATCGTCAGCCCCCGCTTTAATTGCTTTTCTCAAATTGCCTTCCGTACCAACCGAAGAAGCCATAATAACAATGATGGACGGATTCATTTGTTTGATCTCGATGAGCGCTTCAATTCCATCTTGCTCAGGCATGACAATGTCCAGAAACACAACGGACGGGCACTTGTCTCTGCAAACCTCGACAGCCTCTCTACCGTTAACAGCTTCCAGAACCTCAATCCCGTCCATCCCCTCCAAAAGTTGTCTTAGCTTTTTACGAATCAGCATGGAATCATCACATACAAGTACTTGATAGCTTGTTTTATTCATGCGCGTCTCACCCCTGTTCGAATTATTCGTTGCATCTTCATTATACTTATTGAAATAATTACCTTTTTTAAGGGGATGATAAGATTTCATGAAAATTTTGTCGAATATTGTAAAGTTCTTTTGAAAAAGCTAAATCCGAGAGGATATATTCATCATCAATAGCTAGAGCTGCATCCATAAAAGCGGTTGAGACTACTAGTGAAATTATTTGTTGATAACCGCAGCTCTCCGCAATCAAACGCTCGCGATTCCCAGGTGTGCGTTGCGGCATTGCATGGCTGTCGGTCGAATCCCGCGCGATTCCCGGAGCGCGTTGCAGCATTGCATGGCGGTCGAATCCCGCACGATTCCTGCCCCCCGTCAACTTTTGCTAGGGGGTTATTATTCGACTAAATATGGAAGAACTTGAGGCTCTGCTTTATAATCAGTACCTGATAAAAAACGGAGTCGATTAAAGGCGAGGTCGCTGATTCATAATATTCCGCCAACCACCACAAAGGGCTGTAAAGCACTCTCGGTTCCATAAGCTGTAGAAATAACTGGAAAAAACCCCTCTAATTTAATCGTTTTTTTCAGTTGGTCGCATATAACTGGAATTTCTGGAGCTAAATCAGAACATTTCTTTAAATACAGGATATTTTAGGGATATTAGAGGTATAATTTCCAGATAAATGCTCTATTTCAGCACTGAAGGCAAAATTAGCGGGATGTTTTCCAGTTCGTGCTCGGCCATGAGGTAGAGGACAGGCGATCAGGTGGCTTCGTAAATAGCAGGGCGACATCCAAGAAACCGAAGCGGAGACCAACAGAGGAAGTGTTTGTTATTCTATTTACTCAGAAAGCACAATAAACAGAGAAATAAAGGAACAGCTTACTTGTTCCTTTAACTCTCTGTTTATGTGCATCGTTTTCTTATTCGCCCCACATAACGGCATTTCAAATTCCGATAACACCTTAAATTGGAGGCTGCAGATTGAGAAATTTTCCTTCCGTTCAACCCTTTCAATTCAACGCGCGCGAATCCCGGGCGCGCGTTGCGGCATTGCATGGCGGTCGGTCGAACCCCACTTGGCGGCGGATATATAGCCCCTCAGCTAACCGTGACGAATGCTCCCGACTTCACCTTGTTTCCAACGGGAATTATCGGAAACAGGAGCCTGACCGGGTCTCGGCTGCAGGGTGCTCCATTGCGTTTCGGATCTTATCATCTCCTGCCAAATTCCCTCCGTTTGCTCAAAAGAGAGCATTTGGTTTTCATTGGCTGAAGGCAAATGCTCTGTAAGTCCAGTCATAATTTGTTCCAATTTATGCAAACACACCTCAATAATTCCCTGGCCAAACTCTTCCGAAGCATCCAACGCATCATGTCCAAGCGCGAGCCTGCCCCCGCTGCCGGGGACTGTTTCCAATTTCTTTTTACTGACATCAATCAGCTCAGGTCGAAGATACATTAACACGGAAATTTCGTACTTTCCCGCATGGTCCCCTTGATAATGCGGTGCTGCTAAATCGAAGTCCGTCCCCATCCAGATACGCATTCCGGTATAGCCGGTAAAATAGTTAATGACCCGGCGCAAATCCTCCGGATGGGCTCCTCCATGTCCGGACAGCACAACCGCCGCTTGAAATCCTGCGTTATACAAGGCACGGAGCTGATACAAGAAAAAATGAAGAAAAATATACGACGGTACCGATGTCATATGCGGATTGTTTTCTCCGACATGCTCCTCTAGAAATTTGGCCGAAGGTCCGATTTCGTGGATGTGATAGTTCATGGTCGGAGCCACAATGCCGCCCCAGCGTCTGGCAGCCTCATAGGTGAGATGCTCCGCCTTAAACGTATCCAGCCCGAAAGCGCTGATCTGCCCATGCGGCTCGCATAGCCCCAATGGAAGATACACCAAAGGAAGATTCCTTTGGCGTGTTTTGAATTCATCCGGAAACAGCTCCAACCAAGCCACTTTTTCTGTTGTCATAGGTCCAGATGCCTTCTCTCATGATAGAAATGGCGGAACCAACGATTGCGGACTTTCATGCTGTCAAAAAGGTGATCCGGCAGCGCTCCCTTGCGGGCAGCGTCGATATTAGCTTCCGCATATTCCCGGACTTGCATCGAGGTCAGCGCCACCGTCACTCCCGGATCATTTAGCACAAATCTCACAGCCAACTCCGCCAAGCTATCGGAATAGTCCGGAATGTATTCTTGCAATCGATTTACTTTATTCATATATAACGAACGCGGAACACAATCGAAATATTGGTACCTATAGTCTGACGGAGGAATCTCGGTGTTCTCCTTAAGCCATCCTGTAAGTCCTCCTTCGTCCATAATGACGCGGGCAATGACAGCGACTCCATGATCCCGGCATACAGGGACAAGACCATCAAACGCAGTGGAATCAAATATATTGATGATGGTCTGAATGGCATCAATATGACCGGACCTGGCCAGTCCGATGCCCAAGTCACTGCGATGGTCCGGAAGTGACACTCCAATGAAGCGGAGCTTCCCTTGTTCTCTCAAGCGAATCAGTTCCTCCATCCAATAATCGGAGTCATCCCACTGAGGCCAATACTGGTGCATCTGCACCAAATCGATGCAATCCATATCAAGCTGACGGAGCGACTCCTCTACACTTTCCGTTACGCTGCCTCGGGGATATGCCGCCTCCACCGGAATAGCATAGTGAAACCCCGCTCCGGGCAAATATCCGGCCGGCGCCTGCCTTGCCTCCACTTTCGTAGCAACAAACGGCCGCGGACCGCCCCATCGCTTCAGCGCCTTTCCCACTAATTCTTCAGATCGACCGTATGCCCGAGCCGTATCGATGAAATTAACCCCCTGCTCTAAGCTGTATAACAAGGATTCAATCATTGTTTCATCGTCCTGTACGCCGAAGCGACCATCTAATCCCATAGCTCCAAAGCCAAGACGAAATAAGGAATTCTCCTGACCCCTAAGTGATAAATTATGCACAGCAGCCGTCTGCCCCTCTCGCATCAATAGGTACCGTATTCCAGCGTGCTCGTATGGAAGCCGCAAAATGCCGGGAAATTTTGCGCCAGCTTGTCGATTTCATCCGGTTGGACAGTCTGAAGCTCCTCAAGCCGACGCTTCCTTGCCCTCTCCGCCATGATTTTAGGGGTCACCATATCTCCAACCTGCTTATACAGCTCCGGTCCCCATTGGGTGCCGAAATCGACATGAAGCCTTTCATCAACGATATCGAATTCGGTTTGGATAGCTGACATGCTATCTCCGAATTTCCAGAAAGCTTCTACAGCCTTCCGCTTTTTCGCGAATGAACATGCCTCTGCGACCATGGTCAGCCATGCATACATATCCGCATAACGCGCATCATTCTCCTCGCTAAGCGTCGAAGTCCGAAGCCATTTGAAATCGGTTGTCTTGAAGCCAAACTGCTGCAAGCGCCGCATCCCCATTTCGCTATGGCGAAACTCATCCCACATATGGCGCGCGAAGTCATAATAGAAGGTCAGCGGCATGTTCTGCACCGAATAGTACAGGTAGGTCATTGTTTCCGCAGGCGAAATTTCCGTAGCGTTAATGTAGACCATCTGGCGTACTGAATTAAACAAAGGGGACATCCCATCGTCAGAATATGCTTGCGCTGTGCCGCCATGACTTTCAAGAGGAGGGAACCGTTCTTCATCCATTGCCGGCACCTCAGGAATCGGGCCGACAGGCTCATAGTTCGGAGCCGCCGGGTACAACGGACTCGTACCGGACTGCGAGCTTTTCAGTGTATTCCACAGCTTGGCCGCATAGTCAGTCCACTCCTCAACCATCTGCCCGGCTGTTTCATCCAACCCTACAAACCGAAGCTGTTCGTCCAACCAAGCCAAAATATCTTGACGATCTAATAAAACAATTCGAATCTGGTCGATGCTCGGTGCATCCAGAACCGGATCGGTTTTAGTTAAAAACTCATCGTACTCCGCGAGCAGGTTGCGGTAAAACAAGCGATAACCGGCCAAATATGCCTCTGAGGAAGGTGCCGAAGCCAGCCTTTCGTATACTTCGCGAATCCGTTGAGGAGATTTCTCCTCTCCCAAACCTCCGGGAAGCTCGATAATACGCTTCTGCAGACTTTCTGCATGGCGGATGTGCAGGTAAGTCAGACGTCCCAGCTTCAGCTTCACTTCATACGCTTTACTTGCCGTGACCCATCCTGCTGCCGCACGAGAAAGCTCGAATTCATGCCATAAGAGCGGTTTCAAAAACTTCGCTGTATCCGTAGGACGTAAATAACGCGAGCTCTTCACTTCCCGCCCGGCTTTGTCCCGTTCCATATCTACAATACCTTTTACATGATGGTCGCTCATAAACATTTCCTCCTTGATTGTGGTACCTTCAATTTATCAGAAATTTCGATTCATATGTCACACCTCCTTGCTTGAAAATAACACAATATTGCGATTTCTATTCCAAGTGGTACAATAGTTTACGAAGGAAGAATCGACTGGAGTGAAGCGAACAATGAAGCATATCGAGTTGTTTGATTTGAATAAATTCCCGTTATACTCCGTCGTACGCAGAACCTCTACTCAGCATGATTCATTTAAAGAAACGTTTCACGCCCATCAAGGTATGGAGCTGCAATACATCCATGAAGGAAAAGGCCAACTGCTGATCGATCAGCGATCCTTGGATATCGGGTCCGGTACATTGTGCTTGTTTCAACCCTATCAACTTCACCGACTGCAGCCGGTCATTGATGTAAACAATCATTATATTCGCAGCTTCGTGTTATTTGAGCCCTCTGTCTTTGAACCTTATCTTCGGAGCCTTCCATTGCTCCATTCGTTCTTTCAGCAGCTGTGTCAAGGCTCTCTGCAAAGTCCAGTCATTTATCCACTCAGGGAAGAGCATGACCTTGTAAAGGTGCTCACCGGTTATGGAGAAAGCCGGGTTGATGCGAATTCAGAGCCGTACCGGGAAGATGCGGCATCCTTCCTTGTTTCGCTGCTGCGTCACTTGCGTCCCCTGCTGTCCGATCCAGGGCGCATACCTGTGCTTAATCAGAGACCGGTACACCGCGCCGAACAAATGATGCAATGGATCGAGCGCCATTACACCGAAGTGTTCCGTCTGGAATCATTGGCTGCCGAGCTGCATATGTCGCCGTATTATGTTTCCCATCTGTTCCAGGAAACGACCGGAACTAGCCTGTCTGAATATTTAAAAGCCCGCCGAATTCGGCAGGCTTGTGTACTTTTAACGATAAGCGATAAATCCGTAACCGAGATCGGCGAATCCGTCGGACTTGGGAACACCTCTTACTTTTGTCGGACCTTCAAGGAAAGCAAGGGGCAAACCCCACACCAATACCGCCTTCAGTGGAAAAAGAAATCCTAGGAGTCTCTCTAACGAATACATATTCACGAAGATCAACTCGTCGGACAGACTCCTATCCTTTTTATGTGGACTTGTAGAAATCCTTAAACTCACTCGGTGTCATTCCCGTATGTTTTTTAAACAACTCGCGAAAATATTTTTGATCATCATAGCCAAGCTTCTCCGAGACATTCTGAACGGTGACACCGGAAACCAACAGTTGTTGAGCTTCTTTGATGCGTTCAATGGTTACGAATTGAACGAAAGTCATACCCGTCATTTTTTTGAACAGGCTTGTGAAATGAGATGGGCTTAAGTGGACATGCCTGGCGCAGTCCTGAATAGTCAGATTATCATTCAACCGCTCCCTGACAAAGTCTGAAGCCATCTGGATGATGTCCTGGGCATCGCTAGTTTTCCTTGACTTAAAGCATGCAGCAATCTCGCTTCCTAAATCCAATAACGACTGCTGCCAATCCTTTTGGGTTTGAAGCGGATTAAATAAGGCTTGCAGCCGGCTTTCAATAGGCGCAAACGCAGCTTCGGTTAGTCTCGGCTTAACAGCATGAGCCATTTTTCTTGCCAGCTCCCAGTAAGTGTTGACCATATAATCCGGTGTCGGCCTAACTTCTTCATCATGAATTTGATGAAATACATC
The DNA here is from genome assembly GCF_024722015.1 of Paenibacillus radicis (ex Xue et al. 2023). Classification (GTDB taxonomy): domain Bacteria; phylum Bacillota; class Bacilli; order Paenibacillales; family NBRC-103111; genus Paenibacillus_S. The sequence goes on from NZ_JANQBD010000001.1 coordinate 575,620, forward strand.
CATAAGCACGGAATGGACTTTATCTATATTGCCCGACACCAGAGACAAAATGACCTTTTGCTCCAGATCAGAGGCGAAAACGGGTATATAAGGGCTGATTTTAAAATCGCCAAAACGAATGACGCTGTTTCCCGTCGTATAGAAATGACAGGCGAGCGCTGTCAGAGCTTGTCTGTAAGACTGCGGCAATCCCGCAAGAAACTTCGTCTCCAAGCCAAGACCAACGGAAACCGTCTGATTGGTATACAAGACTACATTGTGGCAGCATGCTTCTGCAATTTCAATGGGATCTTGACCGCCGCTTGCCCGGAAAAGGCAAACAAATCTGCCGATATTGTCGCGGAAGATGATATGAGGAGCTCTCCTGGAAACCGTTTCGTCCAACACGTTTTGAACAGCAAATAATATTAATTCTGCTTCGCCCGTCGGAAGCGGCTCCACCTTTTTGGCAAAATCATCAATCTCAATAACCATTAAAGTCAGCTCGGAGGGTTCCATCGCTATTTCCAGAAAAGACCATCTTTTGCGCGCCAAACCTTCATCAGCTTTATAACGGATTAATAGCTTCAAATACTCTTGCCGCAGCAAGGGCAAGCTCTCCTGCATCTTTCCTTCCAGCTCATGCAGCCGATCTGTTTGTTCAAGCTCCTTCTCCCTCTGCAGCTTCGCCCTCAGCACAACTTCCACCAGTTCGTTCGGACGGAACGGTTTGGTTAAATACTCAAACACTCCAAGCCGGACTGCTTGACGCGCGTATTCAAAATCGCTGTACCCGCTCAACAAAATGACCTTCGTTTGCCCGCGCCCCGAATCCAACTGCTCAAGCATGTTCAATCCATCCATAATAGGCATCCTGACATCGGTTATAATCAGATTAGGACGCTGCTCCAGAATAAGCTTCAATCCATCTTCCCCATTAGTAGCCGTTCCAATGATTCGAATTCCGTAACTCTCCCACGGTATATGTTTGGCAATGCCGTCAACAATCGTTTTAATGTCATCAATAACGCATAGCGTCATTTCACTCTTCATTGGTATCCTCCCATTCCAGTTCCTTGTGATTCGATGGAATTATGAGTGTTACTCTCGTACAGGAACCAGGATCGCTTGCAATTCTAAAATCGGCGGTCTCGCCGTAATAAAGCTTTAGTCTACCGTAAATGTTGCGAAGCGCGTAAGAAGAGGCATCCTGAGCCGGTACTTTCACCTGCTTCTCCAGCTGAAGGGCATCCATCCCGCTTCCGTTATCCTCTACAGTGAAGTGAATTTCTTTGGAGAACGAATATACGGAAATAACGATGCGTCCGCCTCCTTTTCGAGATTGAAAGCCATGAAGAATTGTGTTCTCTGCGAGCGGTTGGAGCAGCAGCTTGGGTATCCTGATGGACCCCAGGCCATCCTCCACATGAATCTCGTATTCGAACCAATCATCATAGCATCTTTTTAAAATTTTCAAATATTCCGTCACATGAGTCATTTCTTTCTCCACGGTTGTCATATCCTGTCCGCTATTCAAGCCCAGCTGGAACAATTGAGACAAGGAGTAGGTCATCTCCTTCACATCCTCGTATTGAGCAAGCTCTGCTTTCCAATAGATGGTGTAGAGCGTATTGTATAAAAAGTGGGGATCTATTTGTGCTTGCAGCGCCTTCAATTCAGCAAGTCTTTTGCTTCGGTCCGCTTCCTTCATATCATAAATCAGCTGTCCGATCTGCTCGAGCATCCTGTTGAACCGATTGCCTACGAAAGCTAGCTCGTCTTGCCGCACGGATGTAAACCGGACAGCCAGATCGTTGGACTCCACCTTCTTCATTAGTTGGACCAGCTGAGATAAAGGCCGCAGCAGATACGAAGTTAACATTCCGGAGAACAGTAGCGCCAAGAGAGCGCAGCCACCGATAACCGCCATAGTCGTCCATTTAATAGCCGCTACTTGCCCATATAAATCGCGAGTCGCCCTGACTCCGACCAGCATCCATTCATCCGTGAGCTGAATCCGCTGCACATCGACAAGATAGTCATCCTGATTATCGTTATAAGTAAAGTGAGGTTCGGCTTCAGAAACAAGCCTGTTTATAAATTCCGGCTTGCTCAAGAACGGTTTAACGAGAGGCAGGGAAGTAAATACGTTCGTACCGCTTACCGTCAATAAATTTAAATTACTGGCAGGTTCTCCCCATTCATTAGCTAATGCTTCAATCAAAGTGTTTACATTCACATTAACAATGATATAAACACCTTCCATTCGCGTATGATCATCGATAAGCGGCTCCATGATTAAGGAGATGACGCTTCTTTTGCCGCTAAAAAAAACATCCGTATGCTCCGGAATCCAAACGTTATGGTTCTTCTCCTTAATGGCGCGATACATATCGCTTTGTTCAAATAAATTCCCGCGCTGCCTATATTCCGTTGTTGGATAAAAATCACCGATAGGCGTCGTAATTAGCACCGAGTCAATAGCAGGCTCATTAACCTTCATTTGCAGAAACCATCCTTGTAAATCCGCAAAATGGCCATAATAAGAAGCCGTGTTGTTCAAGCGGATATCTTTCATCGTTCCTGTGAACGAATCGTTAAGCATGCCCGACATGGCCGTTACAGTAATTTTTTTCAATCGTTCGTCCAACAAAAGCGCAGATTTGCGAATAGCGCTCCGGTTTAAATCCTTAACGTTTTTTTCCAGAGCATGAGCTGCTATCATATGGGATAAAGCTCCAGAGGAAGATACGGCAATCAGGAGTAAAATTAAATAAGATAACCAAATACGGTTTTTGAAAGACATCTGAGGGAATAACAATCGATACACTGGAGGCCTCCTCTTGGCTTTCAGGAATTTGTTTATATTGTAGCTCTAATCCCGCTATAGGGTAAAGCGTTTTCACGAATACCGTTGTATTGTCCCCGGTATATCAGCGAATCCCCCCTCGTCAAGTCATCCAGCAAGGATATACAATGATTTCGTGGCCACAATAGTAAAAGTGATAACAATCAGGAGGATTCCCATGTCAAATAAACGTATCACCGCCTTGTCCTTAGGTATTTTGCTAGCTTTCTTATCTTCCGCCTGTAGCAATAATACGCCTGAACCTAATCAAGCTGGTTCTAATGCCACCCCTACCGCATCCAATCAAAAGGTGAAACTGAAATATTGGACCCCGGATCGTGGTTTCTCCGAGCAAATTCGCGAAGAAGTGGATCGTTTCAATAAAACAAACAAAGACAATATAGAAGTCGAGTTATCCATTATGGCGGAAAACTACCCCCAATCGGTTGATATCGCCTTCTCCAGCAATCAAGCTCCGGACATCATACGTGTAAACAATGTTACCTTCATGCCGTTTCTAAAAAAAGGCTATCTGGATCCACTTGATACTTACCTGCCGGCGGAGATGAAGAAGAAGTTTGAAGCCGTACTATCCGAAGAGATCAATATGAAGGATGGCAAAATTTATTCCCTTCCGAATTACGGCTATACTCACCGTCTCGTTTATAACAAGGAATTATTTGAAAAAGCGGGAATCAAGTCGCCTCCCCAAACGTTAGATGAACTGGTTGCGAGTGCAAAGAAAATTACAGAATCCGGCAACGGAACCGCATTCGGCTTCTCCGCCAATCTAAAAAGCTCGCTTAATGCCATCGAGCGTTCCCCTCGTGCCATTGCCGAACTAAGCGGGTATCCCGGCTATGGGTATGATTTTAAAACGGGCAAATACGATTTCAGCGGGTTCAAGCCTATCATGGAAGCGTTCCGGCAAATGAAGAAAGACGGAAGCTTCTTCCCGGGCTCGGAATCTCTGGATATCGATTCGCTCCGCGCTCAGTTTGCGGAAGGGAAAATCGGCATGTACATCTCCATTTCTGCAGAGCCGAATGTATACAAGCAGCAGTTTCCTGCGAAAATCAAATGGGGAGCGGCCCTGCCGCCATCTATTGACGGAAATATTCGCGGAGCTATCGGATTAACCCAAGCGGGTGCCTGGTTATCGATCAGCAGCAAATCGGCTCATAAAGCGGAGGCATGGAAGTTCCTGCAATTCCTTTATGGAGATGAAGTGCTTAATTCCTATTATGAAAAAGGCTTGGGAACCTCACTCATTCCTTTCGTTCTAGCCAATGCTAAGAAACCTCAGCTTGAGGGAGTTGAAGGCTTTCTTCCAACCAAATACGATACGCTGCAGCCGGCTCCTCCAACCATTACTGTAGATGGTATGAACTATGGGGACGCCTTCCTTCGGTATATTCTTGATGGTGGAGACCTTAATGGCATCATCGCTGATTTGAATAAGAGATACAATCAAGCCTTAGACAAAGCCCGCCAGTCGGGAGACGTTAAGCTGTCAGCCAATCCTGACTTTGATCCAGTGAAGCTTCAAGGCAAGCTTGTTAAATAGCGTTTGGGGAGGAAGCCTACCGGATGAAGAATGTGCGATATTACGCCGAAACCTATTCGTTTTTATTACCAAGCTTGGTTATTACGCTCATTTTTGCCGTATACCCCATTTTGTGGGCGATGCGATACATGGTTTACGACTATCCAGGTTATGGAAATGAATTGTTTGTAGGTCTCGGCAATTTTGAGAAGCTTCTAAACGACAAGCTGTACTGGCAGTCCGTCATCAATACTTTCATTTACACCTTGGGCAAGCTTAGCGTGACTATCCCCGCCGCATTAATACTAGCGGTCATATTAAATCAAAAGCTGCGGGGGAGGCAGTTTTTGAGAGCCGTATACTTCATGCCTACCGTCATAAGCACAGCTGTCATTTCCATTGTATTTTTCCTTATTTTCAATTCCTATAACGGTATTCTGAATCAGATGCTTCTTCGTCTCGGGATCATCAAAACCAATATCGATTGGCTTGGCAGTGACTATGGCATGATTACATTGATCATCGTCGCCATATGGGGAGCAGTCGGCAACTACATGCTGTTATTTATTGCCGGATTGCAAAGCATACCCCAGGATGTATACGAGAGCGCGTCCATTGACGGAGCAAATCCGGCGCAGAAGCTATGGTACATCACCATTCCTATGCTTGGACAGGTACTGCAAATGATCGTTATGCTGGCCATTCTCGTTTCACTAAAGGGCTACGAAAGCATAATGTTAATTACAGAGGGCGGCCCTGCTGGTCGAACTGAGGTCATGTATTTATACGTTTACAAATTGTTTTTTCCTGTTTCCACAGGTTCAGCCGTCAACCAACAAATCGGCTACGGCAGCGCTGTCGGTTTCACATCCGCACTTATTGTCGGTATTGTCACGCTGCTGTACTTTCAACTATCACGTCGTCTGAACCAAACTTAAGGAAGGAAGGCGAGCTGCTTGCAAACCGTTCATAAACCGGTCGTTGAAACGGATAACAGAACCCATGCCGGTGCGTACCGTTTGTCCCGATTACCATCCCAGGTCTTCATCTGGCTGTTCCTCTTGGCTGTGCTCATTTTTACGTTGTTTCCAGTCCTTATTACCATACTTGGCTCGTTGAAAACCAATGCCGAAGTAACCGCCGGGGGGACATTTTTCCCACAGCAATGGAAGTTTTCCAACTATATGGAAGCATGGAAGCAGGCGGATTTCGCCCGCTTCTCGTGGAATAGTCTTTTTATCAGCACGATGACGACAGTCATTGCACTGCTTATATCTTCCATGGCGGGATACGTCGTTAACCGCAGGGTGTTTCCAGGTAAACAGCTCTACAGCATGCTCCAAGCGTCCACCATGTTTATCTCGATTGGCGCTGTCGTTCTGCGTCCACAATTCGAATTGATTGTCGCGATGAATTTGAATTCCAGCTTGTGGGGGATTATTCTCATTCTGCTTGGCTCTCATGCCGCCGTCTTTTTCATGATTATCGGATTTTTCAACTCTATTCCGCGGGAGCTCGACGAAGCCGCAACCATGGACGGCTGCAGCTTCTACGGAGTTTTCTTCCGTATTATCCTCCCTTTGCTTCGCCCCGGATTAGCTGTCGGCGCCTTGTTTCAATTTCGAAATGCATGGAACGAGTACATCATACCGCTCGTTTTTACAATGACGAATCCCAAGCTTCAAACCTTGACAGTAGGTCTTGCTAATCTGCGGTATGGCTATAATGCAGCTACTCAAACCCATCTGATGATGGCTGGAGCCTGTATTTCCTTAATGCCGATCTTAATTGTATATATTTTTGCAAACCGTTCCTTTATGCAGGTCACTGCCGGTTCTGTAAAAGGATAATACTAGAATACAAAGCTATAAGATAAGTCACCCCTGATATAAGAATAAGCTGCAAAAGGACCCTCAATTCCATTTTGGTATTAAAGGTTCTTTTGCACATTTTATGTGATGCCATTTACTCACTAGAGTTTACCCTTTGGAGATAGCCCTTCTTAGGTATTCTCAGCGTATAGCAGAGATGAGGTCGCTTTCCAATGCGTGCTAATCGCGGGTATCGGGTTCGTGGCTCGTGGTTCATGGTTCATGGTTTGGTTACGGCATTACATGGCAGCCTGGCACACTCTGTGCAATTAGCAGGAAAATGTCACGTTATTTTCTCCTAAAATAACGTTTCAAACCATATAACTGGAATTTCTCATGCTAATTCTAAGGATTTGGGTTGATTTCAGCCCTATCACCTCTATTAGCAGGAGTTTTTCCAGTTAGATTGCTTTCAAACGAAATCGAGGCTGAATTACCGGGAGGATTTCCATCTATCGTCTTTTGTCGGCAGCCATAAGAGTATCCTGTGTCTCCTTTAACATAAGAAAAGGCATTTCAACTTTATCGCTGTAAAGCGCTTAAACACTCTTTTGTGTAAAAGAAAAACTTCGGATCGATGCCCATTCGATGAAGATGCATTCGTGTCTTAGTTGTTGCTTTTCTTACAGCCGCTGTTGAAATCGTGATCCTTTAAATGGAAGGATTACAGTGGGGGAACACAAGCTTTTTCAAAGGCAGGTTGCATACCGAGCATTCACCAGAGGTGACGATTAGGGCTGACGCTCACGCTCATCGATCCCACATCCCTGCCCTCTTTTGTTCTACTCTCTGCGGCGCCACTTCCTTATCCCCCCAAGCTGGTCTTCGAGCCGATATTCATAACAATGAATACTTTTGCTTTGTTCCATGTACACTTAGCCCCATCTCCCTTTTAGAGGAGAAATCACCTACCCACCAGTACTGCATCCATGAGAGTGAAGGGCAATAGAGGAAGCAATTGTTCCTCAATCACCTGAAAAGTCCAAAAAACAGAGTGATAAGGGAACATCTCCTTCTGTTATCACTCCGTTTTTGTGCATTAATGCTCCAATTGGGCCAACATTACGGAATTTCGACTTCAGATATCGCCTTAGAAATTAGTGGTGGCTGATGAAATAAAGGAACTTTCCGTTCCGCACAAAATCCTCCAGAGCTCATCGTTGCACAGCTTCGCCGCTTACCCTTTAAAAATCTCCCTTGATCATGGAGTACTTTAAATACCTTAAGCTCTAATGCAACTTTATTCTAAGTTAAGATAGGGTAAGCAGCTAAGCAAGTTACCCGCTCCTTCTTCAATCCCCAGAAAGCGCGGGGAGGCAGCTGGAGCTGACCTTGTCAGGTAGCTATGAAGTCGTTTAAGACGAATTCGAAATTATTATATAAAGGATTATCGTGGATAATGTCGAAATAAACCGAAAAGACATACCAACTATAACTATCTTAAAAGATAGGGGATGATTATTATGAAATACACCGGTAGGGTCGGGCTACCTATACTGGCATTTTTTAGCTGGATGTTCCTAATCTTCTATTCTCAACTGTTTTATGGGAATTTGGACTATATCTACATTCTTTGTGCAATCGTGTACATCGTATTTGGTTGGTTTCTGGGCAAGAACTACGATATTGCGAAGTTTTATTCAGAGAAAGACTATCTCACCCAGACATATAATCGGAGATATGCTTTTAATGCATTGCCTAAACTCTTAACAAAGATGAATCAGAGGAAAAAGGAATTAAGTTTGTTTGTAGTCGACGTGGATAAATTCAAACAGATTAATGACACCTATGGGCATGATATGGGAGATACTGTCTTAAAAAATATAGCTGCCTTGCTTAAAAGTAGTACGAGAAAATCGGATTTTGTAACACGATGGGGAGGAGATGAATTTCTCATTGTTGCCCCATATGCAAATAAAAATGATGCTTCGATTATTATAAATAGAATTGAAAAACAATTGCAGGAAGTATCCATCCAACTAAGTTTAGAGCTCTCTCTATCCATAGGTGTGTCTGTTTATCCCGATAATGCGGTGGAGATGGAGGAATTAATAAGTTTGGCAGACAAAAACATGTATATTACCAAATCGGAAAAATCGCATGGATCAAACCCGAATAGGGTGAGCGCTGCTCATGTTCCATAAAGATCTTGTACACTTATACTAGTGCAAAAAAGTTAATTGTCAGAAAGTTCAGAATATATTGACATTTAAAGTGTAACCGCTTACAATATAAAAACATCATACATAAAGGAGTGATTTAAATACAGAAATTAGAGTGTGTAGCGATGCTGCTGGCGGGTGGTGAAGGCAAAAGATTACGACATTTGACCACTAAGCTGGCAAAACCCGCCGTCCCCTTTGGCGGCAAATACCGAATTATTGATTTTACTTTGAGCAATTGCTGCAATTCAGGTTTTCACACAGTAGGAGTTCTGACCCAATATCAACCGCTGGTATTAAATTCCTACATTGGAATTGGGAGCTCGTGGGATTTGGATCGAAAAAACGGGGGTGTTACAGTCCTCCCCCCTTATGTCGAACAAAATGGAGGCAGGTGGTATAAAGGAACGGCGAATGCCATTTACCAAAACATAAGCTATTTGGAACAGTATGATCCGTCATATGTACTCGTCATTTCCGGTGATCACATTTATAAAATGAATTACGCTTCCATGCTTCAAAAACATAAGGAGGCTGACGCGGACGCCACGATTGCGGTTATTGAAGTCCCAATCGAAGAGGCCAGTCGCTTTGGCATCATGAATGTTGACAATAATGACCGGATTATCGACTTTGAGGAAAAACCAACAATACCAAAGCATAACCTGGCCTCCATGGGGGTTTATATCTTTAACTGGAAATCGTTAAAAAAACATTTGATTACCGATGAACAAAATCCCGATTCAAGCAACGACTTCGGTAAAGATATTATTCCTGCTATGCTTGAAAGCAGTGAGCATCTGCTAGCCTACCGATTCAACGACTACTGGAAAGATGTCGGAACCATTGACAGCCTCTGGGAAGCGCATATGGATTTGCTTTCAGACGATCCACCCTTTACTCTGCACGATTCCAAATGGCGGATTTATACAAAGAATCCTCATCAGCCCCCACAATATATCGCCAAAACCGCAAAAACTTCCCAGTCACTAATAAATGAAGGTTGTCAGGTGTTCGGGGAAGTCGATCATTCCGTTCTATTTTACGGTGTTCATGTCGGTGAAAGAAGTCTGATAAAAGACTCCATTATTATGCCGCATGTCCAAATCGGAAGAAATGTGACCATCCACAGAGCCATAATTAGTCCGGGTACGATTATTGGTGACGGAGTGCAGATCGGCAATGCGGAGGAATCGTCGGAAATTACATTAGTCGGGGAAAACCAGATTATTTCCTCAACTATTGAAGGAGCACATGTATGAACAACGTATTAGGGATAATCAATCTGAGTATCAACCAGCCGCTCTTGCATGAGCTTACATATTCTCGGGCAACCGCTACTGTCCCATTCGGAGGCAGGTACCGATTAATTGATTTTGTGCTTTCCAACATGGTGAATTCAGGGATCAATAACGTAGGTGTCCTTACTCATAATAACTATCGTTCTATCATCGACCATTTGGGTTCCGGCAAAGAGTGGGATTTGGATCATAAACAAAGAGGACTTTTCATTTTGCCTCCCCCCAATATGAACTCTTCCGGATTTAACGGCGATTTGCAAAACTTTTATGGACATCTCGAATATTTCGAACGCAGTACAGAGGAAATCGCGATAGTTTCCAGCAGCCACATGATCTGCAACATCAACTACACCGAAGCGGTCGAGTTTCACAAAAAGAGAAATGCCGATATCACGGTTATTTACAAGGAGCTGGATACTGCCCAGGAAAACTTATCCAACCTCATCATGCTGGAATTGAACGAAAACGGCCGTGTCGTCAGTATGACAGAAAACCACCTGAAGCCTGATAGCAATAAAGTGTATATGCGTATGATTATCCTAAGAAAAGAACTGCTGGTTGATCTGGTCAAAAAAAGCGTGGCGCAAAATTACTACGACCTGGTGCGGCATGTAATCATGCGAAACCTGGATCAATTAAATGTGTATGCCTACGAGTACAAAGGATATCTGGCTATTATCAATTCCATTCATAATTATTACAAATGCAGCATGGATTTATTAAAACCGGAAGTATGGAAAGCTCTCTTTTTCCAGCGGGGTTTGATTTACACCAAAATTAAGGACGCACCACCAGCACTATATGCGAAAGATGCCCCTGTAACAAACTCGCTGGTGGCCAATGGCTGCATCATTGAGGGGACCGTAGAAAATAGCATTTTATTCCGGGGAGTTAAAATCAAAAAAGGCGCGGTTATTAAAAACAGCATTCTGATGCAAAATTGCGTGATAGAAGGTGATTCCGTTTTGGATCGCGTCATTTTGGATAAAGAAGTCTTTGTAACATCCGGAAACCAACTTATTGGAGAGCAAGCTACCCCTACCGTCTTTACTAAGAAAAGCAGCATTTAAACAACAGTACATAAGCATTATCCGTTTGTGGGGGAGCTCAGTCATGCCGAAGGAATTTGGCGGTAAAGAAGACGGACCACTCGACGGCAGCTCAATCACCCAGGAATCGGTTTATAGTATCGTCTCCTCCCGCCTGTTCCTTCAGCTTGGTCTGATAACCGGGAGCTTTGTTTGGTATCCAGCCGTTACATTTCTCCGATGCATCCATATTAGACTACCTTCCAGCATCCTCCTGTTCAATCTGTCCGATAACAACTCTACGTACCGTCTCGTGAAGAAGTTCCCTCATTTCAAATGAAATGCCATCATCAGTAACCAGGGTATGAATGCGCTGAAGCTCCATCCCATATAAAAAGCCAGTGCGGTTCGCTTTAGAGGAGTCTGCCATCAGAATGATTTGACTGCTTTGTTCTACCAGCATCTGAGCTATCTGAAGCGGATCCGGCTTGGAATAATACAAGCCTGTTGGTCCGAAGCCCATGCAGGAAAACAAAGCTTTATCAAAGCGGTACTGGCGCAGCTCGCATGAAAGCCTGTATCCGAACGTTTTACCCTCTTCGTCCAATTCGCCCCCAACCAAATACACCTTGAGCTTGCCTTTTTTTTGAATTAAATTCAATGCTACCATGGCCGAATTCGTTACAATCGTCAGGAATTTATCGGCAGGAACATACCTGGAGAGGGCAAGCCCTGATGTATTCCCGTCAATGAATACACTATCCCCTTCCTCCAGCAGCAAAACGGCCTCACGCGCGATTGCCGTCTTGCGCTCCTGATTCAAATTCATTCGTTCATAAAAAGGCAGATCCCATGTGGTTTGCTCCTTCTTCACCGCACCCCCGTAGGTTCGGCGAAGATACCCTCTTTCGTCCAAAATACGAAGGTCCCGGCGGATAGTTTCCACCGAGACGTTGTAAGCTGCTACTAATTCCTCCACCGAGACGCTGCCCGTACGGCGAACCGCTTGAATAATCTCATTTCTGCGATGTACGGAGCTCAAACTCATTCCCTCCCGGGATGTTTATTTATATTCTTTTAACGCTTTTGCCGCATCATCCTGTGCTTTCTTCATAGCATCCGCAGGAGTCATCTTCCCTGCCATCATGCCTTGGAGCGCTCCCCCTACAGATGTGTCCATCTTGCTTCGGGCCGCCGTTGATACGTCAATTCGGGCATAAGGGAATACTTCTTCAAACGCCTGCTTTTTCTGTGGATTGTCTAAATAGTTTTTCTTAAGCAGATCTGTATTTTGAGCGGATTTGGTTGCTGGGAAGTATCCCGTTTTGGCCGCATAAATGGACTGTGCTTTGGAAGCGGCAAAATATTTAAGGAACATCCATCCTGCCAACTGCTTTTCCGGTGTCGTTTTAAACAGCACCTGGTTGCCGCCATAGAGCTCTGTAACTTTTTCCTTGGAGCCGCCTTGCGGAATCAATGTAATGCCCCACTTGAACTTATCCTTAACCAATTCGAGCTTAGAGCTGGTTCTTGCCGTCGTTCCTATCTCCATCGCAGCCCGGCCGTTTGTGAATTCCTGCTCGGTGTCTTGAGCCAAGACGATCGCCTTTTTGTCCGACAGGTTTTTAATCATAGAGGCCAGCTCGATAGCTTGCGGGTTATTGTAGTTCACTCCACTCTGATCAAGCGCGATAGGGTCGATTCCGTAAGTCCGGAGCCATGAACGGAAAGATCCGCCGTTGTTGCCGTTGCTCATGACGAGAGCGGGAACGTTAGCTTTTTGGGTGATTTCCAGCGCCATCGTTTCGAATTCCTTCCAAGTGGCCGGCGGTTTATCGAAGCCCGCTTTCTTAAGCAGATCCATATTGTAGTAAACGCCCATCGAGCTGTTGCCGTGCGGCCAACTCATCGTTTTGCCGCTATACTCCGGTATACGCTGACGCGCAAGCACACCAGGCATGATATCGTCCAGATCCTGCTTGCTTACACCGTAGGTCGGATCGTTAATGTACTCGTCAAGCGGCACAATGCGGCCAGCTTTCATATACTCAAGCGTATCACTCTCATACGCCATAGATACAGCCGGAAGTCCCCCGCCCTGCAAAGCCGCCCGAACCTTTTTGTTCAAGTCGTCGTAGCTTCCCTGAAACACTTCTTTAACGATGATTTTACCTTCATACTCCTTGTTGAATTCGCTAACCATCTCTTTAATAGCATCTCCGTAAATGGAAGCCTGAATGTGCCAAAAGTCGATGGTAATCGGACCGTTGCTGCCAAGCTTTATGCCTTGAGACGGTTGACTTTCTGTTTTACCAGTCTGAGGAGTTGACGTACCTCCCGAAGCCGGGCTCGCACCCTGCCCGACCGTACCGCAACCAACAACAGTCAACAACAGGGTTGCTGCCATAGCTGCCTTCCAACGATAACCTGCTTGGTTTTTATTCACTTGTAACACTCCCTTTTTTTAAAATGTCAGAATGTATAAGTTTTCAGCGAAGCTGAACCATTCTGATATTGCAAGAAAAGCTACCGCTAAGACACGAATGTATCTTCATCGATTGGGCTTCGAATAGAAGCTTTTCTTAAAATGTCAGAATGTATAAGTTTTCAGCGGAGCTGAACCATTCTGATATTGCAAGAAAAGCTACCGCTAAGACACGAATGTATCTTCATCGATTGGGCTTCGAATAGAAGCTTTTCTTAAAATGTCAGAATGTATAAGTTTTCAGCGGAGCTGAACCATTCTGATATTGCAAGAAAAGCTACTGCTAAGACACGAATGTATCTTCATCGAATGGCTTCGAATAGAAGCTTTTCTTATAATGTCAGAATGTATAAGTTTTCAGCGAAGCTGAACCATTCTGATATTGCAAGAAAAGCTACCGCTAAGACACGAATGTATCTTCATCGAATGGCTTCGAATAAAAGCTTTTCTTATAATGTCAGAATGTATAAGTTTTCAGCGGAGCTGAACCATTCTGATATTGCAAGAAAAGCTACTGCTAAGACACGAATGTATCTTCATCGAATGGCTTCGAATAGAAGCTTTTCTTATAATGTTTGCTTCAAACAGATGTGATCTGTCCGACAAGCTGATCCAACGTGATGCTCTCACCTGGGGTTGGATAATAGCGTTTCACGCCCCGGCTATCCAACAATGTCGGATGTACGCTGTGCAGCGGAATCAAGATGCGGGGATCAATCGCTTCGGCCATATCAGCGATTTCCTGAGGAGCCGCGTGGCCGCCTGTCGCGCAGTAACGGTAATCTACACCAAATTCCTTAAGCCAGCGGTGCAGTGTTTCGTCTGTCGGTGTTAGCGGATTGCCGTCTGCATGTACGTAAATCGGTGCTGTGCAGCCCTGCTCGCCCATAGATTCAAGCTCCGCTAGCAGAGGAGTATGCGGATAGATCAAGTAAACGGCATATTGACGGCGGTTTGTCGTGATTTCTGAAATAGTAATTGTCTTATAAGGCAGCTCTACGGACTCCTTAGACTGCGGCCCTTTTGACCATTCAGGATTTTTCAGCACTCGGATGATATCACGGTCAATCTCAAGGGCAGGGTGATTCCGCAGTACCTCCACATTCGGTCCCGCCTCATGCCATAGAACCGCAGTGCTCTCATCCATTACAAGCGTCCGGCCCGCTTCCCGGGTCCGAACAATCAAATCCGCCACTCGTTCCACATTTCTGGCAAGGATGTTCACATATACAAGACCGTTGGTATCTTCCATTGCACGCCTGCACTCCACAGCTACATTTTGCTCAAATCGGTCCTTTGGTTTCCTGAACAGCGTATCCGGGCGAAGTCTGGTTCCCTCTGTGATAAGCACATCTACCCTTGCCGAACGACAGCGCTCTATAAAGCCATCGATTCGGTACGGATGGCGACCATGACGTCTCCAATCGGCCGTAAAAGCAATTTTGTACTTGGGGCCATGAATAATGAATCCGGTCACACCCGGTGTATCATGGTCTACTTCTATAAACTCGACCGAAAATGCACCGAAATTCACGATCTCCCGGTCTTGTACCGTATGGATGTCAGCCTGCGTATCGCCATATTCTCCTGCGGCAATGACTGCGCGATACACGGCTTGTGCATCCCGATGCATCCATACAGGAATACCGGGACGAAGTGCGGGCAGAAGCGCCATATGATCTTGATGGATATGGCTTACAAAGCCATGCAGTTTATCGAAGGAAGGCAGACTTTCTTTCCCCCATACACCTCTAAGCTCAGCCTCTCCAACATCCCCTAGGTAATCCGGATGGTAGAGTCCCGTTACCGGAGGGGCCATCCTCGTCAGCAGGTAGTTGCGAATTCCATGCTCAGGCTGGATGCGGGTTTCTCCTGCATACAGCCCCCATGTCATCCCCAGATCAAACACCAGCCCTGTGTCTCCACAGCCGTAGACAATATGCACGCCTCCGATTGTTGTCAAACCGCCATAAAATGTTAAGCTTTCCGTCATACGCTTCATCCTCCTTCTATTTAAGAAGCAGCTACTGCTTTAGCCTGCTGCAGTTGCTTTAAGAACTCTGTTAACTCATCAAGACCTGGTACGTTCACATCCCACTTCTCTGTTTCGGAGGATGCGACAGGAGAGATCCATACCGTGCGGCCCCCAAGGCTACGAATAGGGTATAGGTCGTTCCATGCATGATCTCCTATGGATAATAGTTGATGGGGCTGTACATTCATTTTCTGCATGAGCTCCCGGGAGAAGCTTTCCAAACCGGCAGGTTTTCCCGTTGAGTAATGAATTTCGTCAAACGAATTTATGCAGCCTAGAGCATGAATAAACTCCTGAGCGGTTTCTGACGGTGAATTGGTCAGCAGTATTTTCGCCTGTAAGCCAGTTAAGCTGTCAATGGTCTCGAGCAGCTCGTTATGCTTCGTAAAACCGCTTGCTCCAGCGAGCATTTCTTTTCTAACCTGGAAAAAGGCTGCACGACGCTTTTCTTCCGAAATCCCGTACCGATGAGCTGTTACACTAACAAGACTCCACGCATCTCCTGCATAGATCAGTCCGCTTCTGGATCCTTCCAACGCATCATCGTCGGACTCCACCGGCTCACCTTTCCAATCGAACGCCATAACCCGGTCATTAAACAGCCTCATCCATATGTCCCGGCCCGGGTGATACCAATCCCCAATTCGGCAAAGATGCTGCCCTTCCAGCATTCGGGTCAACTCTTCCGTTACATCCTGCAAAGCGGCCTCATGCTCGGTTTCCATCAGCAGAATTTCCAAATATCGTTTATAAAACATGTCATCCCGATACAGCGTACCGTCCAAATCAAACAAAACCACTTCAATCTGACCAAGCCAATCCATTTGGGTCCCTCCCTTTTTTTCGATTCATGCAAAGCATTGTTCTATCCCTTTAATCCAGTTGACGCTATGCCTTGATGGAACCATCTTTGTGCAAAGACATACAGGAGCAAAATAGGAGCTATTGTAAATGTTGCAGCTGCCATCAAATGGTGATAGTTAGGCCCTTCTTCACTGACGAAATAGAGCAAACCAACCTGGATAGGGCGAAGTGATTCGCTTGAAGTGATCAGAAGCGGCCACATAACTCCGTTCCACTTGCCGATGAAAGCCAACAAAGCAGTAGTTACAATAGCAGGCAACGCCAAAGGGAGCAGCACGGTCCATAAATAACGCCAATGTGACATTCCGTCGGTCTGTGCAGCTTCCCAATATTCTCTCGGGATCGAAAGGAACGCTTGCCTCAGCAGAAAAATGGAGAATGCATCCGCTAAAAAGGGCAATATCATCCCCATATAGCTATCATAAAAGCCCTGTCCCCCCGTGCCTAACCAATCGTTCCCGCCCGCCCATGGAATATGCCGCAGTGTCACGAAATTCGGGACGATCGTCACGTCATACGGAATCATCATGGTAGTGACGACAAGCAGGAAAATAAATGATTTACTGCGATAGTAAAAGTGAGTGACTGAGTAAGCAATAGGTACGCAAATCAGCAGTTGAAGAGCGGTACCCAAGCCCGCAACGATTATTGTATTTACGAAATATTGGCCGAATGTGGACTCCGGCTTATTCCAAGCGTCCGTATAATTCCGAAAGTTCCACAGTTCCGGTATTAGCGTAGGGGGCATTCGATTGATTTCCTCCGCGGTCTTCAACGAAGTCAGCAGCATCCAGACGAAGGGAAACATCGCCGCAATGGCTAAGATAGCAATAACCCCTGTGATCAGCGCCCACACCGCTTTGGAGGACCAATGCGCCCCAATCCAACCCTGCATGTAATTCAAGCCTCCTTATCGATCAGCTTATTCCTAATGCAAGTAATGAACCTTCTTTTCACCGAAGCGTATCTGCAGCCATGTAAGTGCCAGCAGAATAACAAAAAGCAGCATCGATACCGCTGAAGCATAGCCTACTTGACCGAATACATAGAAGCTGCGGAAAATGTATAAGGGCAGAGACATCGTTGATCCGAGCGGCCCGCCTTCACCGCCTGAGAACACATAGAACGCGTTAAATGATTCAAACGCTCCGATTACCGATATAATGAGCAGCATAAACCAAGTCGGAGACAGCAGCGGTAATGTAATTCGGCGGATAATCGTCCACGTCCCTGCTCCATCCATCCGCGCTGCCTCGTTCAAATCATTGGGAATCTGTGAGAGACCCACTAGAAAAACCACAATCTGAAAACCTAGACTGTTCCAGATCGAGAAGATAATGATGACACATAGCGCCAGTGTCGGACCACCGAATACCGTCGGCACCCAGCCAGGCCAACTTCCGCCTAAAGCGGTCATGATTTTTACGAGTATCGGATCTGGATCCGTCAGCCACTGCTGACGGGTGAGCCCGATCCCCTCCAGTATCCCATTGGCCAATCCAACGTTTGGATGAAAAATCCATTTAAATACAATGGCTGCGGCCACATGAGAGGTGATGTACGGAAGAAAGAAAATAATCCTTAACACGGTTTTCCCTTTGCTCAAATAGAAAAGCACATAAGCTATACTGAATGAAATGAACAGTGTTGCCGGAATTGTACCTATAGCGTAATAGATCGTGATCAGCAGGCTTTGTCCGATATCCCCGGGCTGCCACCCTGTTCCGGGAACGTTCACCCATAGCTCCTCGGTAAAGATACGCGTATAGTTGTCCAGCCCGACAAACCGCTCGGGTACATATCCCCATTTCCAAAAGCTCATCCAAAACCCGAACAAGAGCGGCCAATACCGAAACAAAATCAATAGCGCCAACGCCGGTAGTGCATAGGCTAACCCAATCCACCCCTCCCTTCGCTTTCGACGGCTTAACGACTTCATGGCTGTTTTCTCCCGGGCTATCAACGCTTTCTCCGACTTCTTCCCCATCAGAGCCGTTTCTGTAGACATTCCTTTGTACCCCCTCTCACTCTATCAACTCTGAGACCTGAACTCTAAACTCCTTTTCCAACTCCGTTCTTATATTTCTAATTGTATAAACCTAATGTCAGTAGAAAATTAACGAGATTTTAAGATAATGTTTAAACCTTACCGTTCTTTACACTTTTCAGCACGAAAATGTGTCTAAACGGTCATATCGCTACAAAACCGGTAAGATAAGCGAGGAATAAGGGCTCAAAACCGAAATCAGCGCTTGACGAAGTCATTCGATTTCGTCTCCTTATCCAGCCTAGCCCTGGACAAAAACTTAAGAACGGTAATGACAGCGCACAAATTTATTCGACTTGAAGCCACTGCCTGCTCGCTCTGCTCCCAAAAAACTGCATTTATACATCCTTTAGCCGGTATTTCCGAAGTCTCATAGAATTCATGCAAATGTGCATTTATTTTTTCATTCTTAGCTGAAGCGGTGCGTTTTCCATGAAAATGGATGTACTTTTGCAGGTTTGTTCTCACTACAGCAATTCCGGTAGGAATATAACTGCATGTTTGCAGGATTTTGCGAGGACTAGTGGTCGTGGAGAGTCAAGTACTGATTTTGAGGTTGAGCCAGAAAAAGACCATACTTTTCTACAATCGTAGAACACATGGAGCGCGTGAGCCCTTCATTTACTTTTCAGCACCCCTGCACACATAATCTCAAAATGCCGCACCCAGGCTTATTAGCCATCTGGTTTCCGGAAGTTCCCGGGAAGAATAGTTCTATTAGGCGGTTCCATCCATATGAAATATATGGTAATATTAATACGAACGGTTGTTCTGTCGATTGTGTGAAAGGTGAAATCATAACGATGAAAGGATGGTGTAGGAACGGTGACCGACCGGTATTCAGAAATAGACGGGGTGATCGAATATATTCACCAACGTATCTATGAACCGCTTTTGCTTGCCCGATTGGCCAAATATGCAGGCTATAGTCCGTACCATTTCACACGCATTTTTAAGGAAAGAATCGGCCTCTCGCCACTCTACTATGTCTCTTCCCTCCGATTACAGAAGGCAAAAGACTTGTTGCTGCGCACAAATCTTACTGTTCGCGATATCGGGCTAGAGATCGGACAACAAAGTCTCGGAACCTTCACCACCCGGTTTACCGAACGGGTAGGCGTGACGCCGTCCGACTTTCGGAACTCTGCGCTGCAAGCCGGCGACCACTTGCGTACGTTACAGAAGCTTAACGATTGGCGCAATTCGCATCCTGCTTCACATCACTATTCAAGAGTAGAGGGGACTATCGAGGCGGAAATTCCTTTTGAGGGTGTCATTCTGATCGGGTTGTTTGCCAAGCCTATTCCTGAAGGACTGCCCCTATATGGAACGCTGCTTTCTTCATTAGGGGATTTTTGCTTTACGGGAGTTAAGCCGGGTACCTATTATTTGATGGGCACATCAGTCTCGTGGGGAATGCAGGCTGTAGATTTTCTGCTTCCGCACACAACCCTGCGCACCCGATGGAAGGAGCCTATCATAGTCGAACCCTATCCCTCTGTCCTGCATCGGCAAGTTATGCTCCACGTCCCTCGCTTGGACGACCCTCCAATCCTGATTTCCCTGCCCGTACTTATGAAGAAGTTTCTGAGTGAGATTGCCTTAACTAGCAATCGATAAGAAACCATAGCCAATGCTGCATGCTAAAATAGGAGGGATCTGAACATTCATTAAAGTGGAAACCAAGCTGACAAAGAAAGGAGAATTCATTAAGAACATAGACCTATGATACCCAACCACAAGCAGGGCCTATTGCTCGATCAGCAATTTATTAATAAAGGAGTCACCTCTATGGGAAACGTTCTGTTAGATCTAGTAATGTTATCCATTAGAAAGAACGGAGGGATCAGATGATGAGCACGGGAGGATTGTCCAAGGAGCGGCTCGGTCGCATGCACAATGTCATGGCCGGCTATGTCGAGCGCGGCGAAGTTCCCGGCCTTGTTACGCTAGTCAGCCGACGTGGCGAGGTTCATGTCGATGCAATCGGAATGAAAGCGATGGGGGGCAGCGACCCGATGGAGCGAGACACCATCTTCCGTATCACTTCGATGACCAAGCCGATCACCGCCGCGGCGGCGATGATTCTAGTGGAAGAATGCAAGCTGCGGCTGGATGAGCCGGTCGATCGGCTGCTGCCCGAATTGTCTAACCGCAGAGTTCTAAGACGGCTCGATGGGCCACTCGACGACATCGTGCCCGCGAATCGGCAGATCACCTTGCGGGATCTGTTGACTTTAAGGTTGGGAATCGGAGCTGTAATGGCTCCCCCCAACCAGTACCCGATTCAGAAAGCGATAGCTGAAGCAGGGCTAGCCCCTGGGCCGAACCCTCCAGCACATCCGCCCGATGAATGGATGAAGCGCCTCGGCAGTCTGCCGCTGATTCATCAGCCGGGCGAGAGGTGGATGTACCATACGGGTTCTGACATTCTCGGCGTACTGATCGCACGCGCCGCCGATCAGCAGCTGGAGGAGTTCCTCAGCGAACGAATCTTCCAGCCACTCGGAATGAAGGACACCGGTTTTCACGTACCGGCTGCCAAGCTGAAAAGACTTCCGCCAAGCTACATGACCCACCGCGAAACCGGAACACTCACGGTTCATGACGATCCCAGCTGCAGTCGATGGGGTCAGCCGCCCGCGTTTCAATCCGGCGGAGGCGGGCTCGTCTCGACTATAGATGACTATCTGGCGTTTTGTCAGATGATGCTGAACAAAGGCCGGTACGGTCGCGAACGCATCTTGTCCAGGCCGTCGGTCGAGCTCATGACCTCCGACCAACTTACGCCGGAGCAGAAAGCGGAGGCAAGTATATTCTTCGATGACAAAAGCAGCTGGGGGTTCGGCGTTGGCATCACTACTCGGCGCGACAGTCTGGCCACGGTTCCCGGACGATTCGGCTGGGACGGTGCTGTGGGCACGTCCGGGTATTCCGATCCCAAAGAAGACATGGTCGGGATCCTGATGACCCAGCGCCTTATGGATTCACCTGTTCCTCCCAATGTCTTCGTCGATTTCTGGACTTCTGCTTACCAATCCATCGATGATTGAGGCCGCACACCTAACATACAACGCCACACCGTGTGCGGGGGGCTGCGCTCGATCACCACGCTCTCGGATTTCGAGTACTTCCTCATGCGCCAGAACTGCGACTCGAAGCACTACGCTTGCAGCACAAGAGGCTGTCCCAAAAGGGTATCAGTGAATGAATCAGTCCCAGATTATGAACAAATACGCCTCCAAAACCACTATGTAAGCGGAAATGGAAGCGTCTTTTTTAGGGAAGTTCCCATCAGAGTGGGGGGTTCGAAAATCCAAAAATGAGTTCGGCCGCTTTTTGGATGTCGCTTAAGTGATGGGGCGAGAAGCGATGTTCAAAGGCTGCTTTCAATCTAGAGGAGACCATGATTTGTCGGGAGGCTGCGATAAGAAAAGAAATAAATGGAAATCCTCACGCTAATCCAGCGTGGATATCGCCTGAAATCAATCTAACTGGAAAAACTAACTCTAATAGAGGGGATATGGTGGATATTAGCCAAAATACGTAGAATTAGCATGAGAAATTCCAGCTATAAGACTTGGAACGCTATTTTCGGAGTAACTAACTTGACATTTTCCTGATAATTGCACAGAGTGCGCCAGACTGCCATGCAATGCCGTAACCGAACCACGAACCCGATACCCGCGATTAGCACGCGTTGGAAAGCTACCTCATCTTATGCGTCACTGAATACACAAGAATGTGTAAAAGAGCCTTCAACTATTAAAGTGGAATTGAGGGCTCTTTTGCAACCATCTATTCAGGATAAAATGGTGGAGGGGTTGTCTCAAAATGTCTTTTGGGACAGCCCCTTTACTTTCCTTATAGTTACTACTTTAGTTTCCTCACAGCTTATGCATTAGTTTCATTTCAGTTGCTACTTCCTCACAACTGCTATCTTACTCTTTACATCAGCTGCCGCTTCCTTCAGCACATCCTCTACTCGTAAGGCTACAGCGTTACTGCAGGCAAGCAATATTTCTGTATCACTTCGGCCACAGCATCCTCAAGATGTGATTTGGCAACATATTGTGCATGGGCTTTGAGCTCAGGATGGGCATTCCCGACAGCTACTCCCAAGCCGGCCGTGCGAATCATTTCTAGATCGTTTAAATTATCACCGATAGCTATCACTTCCTGCATATCGATTCCGAGCCGGTTTACCAGCATTTCTAGAGCCTGTCCTTTGGACACCGACCGGGGCAGCACCTCCAAATACGTCGGCTCCGAGCGTACCAATTCACAGAGCACTCCTACCACTGGCTCCAGTATTTCCATTAATTGGCAAAAGTCACCATCTTCTTTTATTACCAATATTTTATTGACTTCACTTTGCTTCAAAAATTCAGGAGACTCCCAGCTATGACATTGCACCCTATCCTTCTTCATATATTCCTCGATAGGCTCCGTGATTTCTTTCACCCATATTTTCCTGTCGGCGTAAAAAATCATATCATGTGGGTAATTCTCTATCAATCGAAGACATCTGTCAATTACATCCTGCCTAAGAATGGCTTCAAAATGACATTGCTCCGTATCGAAATCGACGATTTTACCGCCGTTGTATAAGATGACCGGATGACGAATATCCAACTCCATCGCATAGGGGTACGCAGCCTCTTCTACCCGGCCGGTTGCAAGCGTAACGATCCCGCCCTGCTGTTGAAAAGCGTTGATCATTTCCTTGTTCCGCTCACTGATCTTTTGCTGCAAATCCACCAGCGTCCCGTCAATATCAGTGACGACCATGCGGTAGCGTTGTTGGGATGGCATTATTTCAATTCAATCCTTTCCGGAGCGAGCGGTAAGCTGGATGCAAGATAAAGCGTGTCCGGCTGTGAGCCTGTAACATATAACATGCTTTCCGAGGCTTGCGCAATCCGGTTCCAATCATCCCGAAACCGTTCGTATTCCGTGTTATTATTTGTTATTAATACCCAATCTGGCGATAGCAGCCTGAGCAGATCTTCGTTCCATCCATCTGCCATACCATGATGGCCAACCTTGAACCCGCTTGGCCGCAGTTGCTCGTTTTCCATAATCCGTTCCCAGTTCGACAGCAGCGCATCGCCGCTGAATAAAAACAGCTGCTGGCCATCTGTCTGTTCAAGAAGCCAGACGCTGCTGTCCCGATTCGATGATGAATCGAAGGCGACCAGCAGCTTCTCTTGTATTTCCGTCTCCAGATGAGAAGAACATAGCTGTTGAAGATTGCTGTAGGCTGGTAGATCACTTATATGCAGAGGATCAAGATGCCGCAGCATAAATGGCCCGAACGTCCATGAAGCCGTCTCACCAAAAGGCTGACGTAAAGTAACGGCTGTTTTTTGCCGGCGAAGCAGCTCCCATAATTGATTGTAATCATTTAACATTCGAGCGGTTTGAACGGCTTTTGGATGCCGCATTTCACCCAAACCAAGCGTCAGCTCCGGATAAGGCAGAACCGCCTCCACTATCGGAATGTGCTCCGCCACCTCAAGCAAGCCAGTCAGATGATCGGGATGAAGATGAGTTAGAATCATCAAGTCGATCTGCTTCCAGCCTCTTTCCTGCACGAAACGATATGGCCTGACGGAGTCATGAAAGAAATGATCCCCTCCGTCCATTAGGATGACAGCGACTCCGTTATCCGTCGGGATTTCGAGAAAAAAGGCGTCACCCCGCCCAACATTCAGCGCATATAATACAGGTTTCATGATTGCTCTCCAATTAACATAT
Source organism: Paenibacillus radicis (ex Xue et al. 2023) (assembly GCF_024722015.1). Classification (GTDB taxonomy): domain Bacteria; phylum Bacillota; class Bacilli; order Paenibacillales; family NBRC-103111; genus Paenibacillus_S. The sequence goes on from NZ_JANQBD010000001.1 coordinate 599,546, forward strand.
GTATTTTCTTTTTGTCCACAACAAGATCGATTTGGCCTTCCAGATATCCGCGAACGCTAGGACTGGAATCATCTATAATCCACTGCATAGATCCAGCCTCCGCCCAATATCTGATCATTCGTCCAAGAAAGCTGCTTCTTGTTATGTACCCGCTCCATACATTATCACTGCTTCCATAGCTGCCTTCCCTTGGTAAGACAGAGATGCATTCCGGTCTTATAACCAGTGTCACCTTATCGCCCAGTTTTGCAGAATACCCGGTTTTATCCACTTTGATCGCTATATCGGCACATTTGACCATATAGTCCTGCGACTCAACTCCAACTACTTCGCCGTCCACAAAGTTGGCTACCCCTACGAAATCGGCTACAAACTTGTTGTTAGGCTTGAAATAAACTTCCCATGGAGTACCGACTTGATAGATGGTTCCTTTGTTAAACACAGCGATCCGGTCAGATAATGACAGAGCCTCATCCTGGTCATGGGTTACGAAAATAGCGGTTATACCGGCACGCTGCTGCATTTCCCTGATATCGTTCCTCACTTCGACGCGCATTTTGGCATCCAGATTACTTAAAGGCTCATCCATCAGCAAAATGTTTTGTCCAATGATCAACGCCCTTGCGAACGCAACCCGCTGCTGTTGTCCACCGCTCATCTGCTTCGGATACCTGTGCTCCATTCCCTGCAATCCGAACATATCGAGCATCGTTCCGACTTTTTCCTTGATCTCATTTGAGGGTATCCGTTTCAGCTTCAAGCCATAGGCAATATTCTCAAAAACAGTCATATGGGGAAAAAGCGCATATTCTTGAAAAACGAGCGGGGTGTTTCTTTTGTACACCGGCGTGCCGTTCACTTTATTCCCTTCAATGTAAATGCTTCCCGAATCGGGTTCGTGAAAACCGGCGATCAGCCTCATCAGCGTCGTTTTACCGCAGCCGCTTGGCCCAAGCAGCGTGGTAAAGCTGCCTCTCTCTATATCCAGCGATACATTATTGATAGCTTTGAAAGCTCCGAACTGCTTCGTCACGCTTTCAATTTTGATAATCGAATTCTGTGCGCTCATCATCTGCCTCCGTTATAACCCAATGGATTTACCCTGTTCTTTCATAAAAAGCCGGGCTATGGCCAGTACAGCGAATGCGATGGAAATAAGCACAACCGTAAACGCCGATGCGCTGCCCCAAGCGCCATTTTGCACAAGGCCTAGAATCGATACAGTCCCGACCGAAGTTCCCGCCGAATAAATAAATATAATAACGCTTAAGCAAGTCACTGATCGTAAAAAGGAAAGGACAAGTCCCGAAAGAAAAGGTCCTCTGAGCAGGGGAAGCAGGATGTTCTTGAAGGTTCTAAAATTGCCGGCCCCCATATTAAGCGACGCCTCCTCCAGAGAGCTTCCAATCTGCTGCAGACCCGCAAGACTCGCGCTATAGCAGGTCGGTAAATTCCAGAACATTAATGCAAGTATCATAATGGTGGAAGTTCCCGTGAGCACAAGCGGCCCTTCGTTAAAAGCAATCGCAAAACCGAGTCCCAGAAATACGCCGGGAACAGCTCCAGGCAAAATAGCCAGAAAATCCAGTAGACGGTTGATCCCGATCTGCCTTCTTTGCACGATATACGCAAGCGGTAGCGAAAACAATGCTGCTGCAACCGAGGAAATAAGCGCGAACTTGATGCTGTTGAACATTTCCTTTCCTTTAGCGAGCACATAGTTCATATTGTTCAGAGTGAACGACCAGTCATATCCCCATGTCTTCGTAAAAGCACCGTAAAACAGCACCCCATAGACGGCTAAAATAACAATCGTAACGAACAAACAGAAGGAGAACAAACCCCATTTTATATAAAAAGGGACAGGATACGGCTCTAAGGATGTTTCTTTACCGGTGACGGTTACATAGGAGCGTTGTCCTACCCAATTTCTGTTCAGTATAAACAACCCAAGCGCTGGAACGAGTAGAGCGGTCGACAACATCGCCGCCGAAGGCAGGTCGAACAATCCAGCCATCTGCATATAAGCCTCTGTCGGAAGAAGAGTGTAGTTTCCTCCGATAATCATCGGGTTGCCGAAATCAGCCAGCACATTCATGGCGGCAATCAGCGCCCCTCCTGCAATTCCCGGTCTGCATAGCGGAAAAAATACATCCTTAAATACTTGCCAGCGCGTTGCTCCCAAGTTATAGGCCGCATACTCCAGGTTCGTTGGACCTGCTTTGAGAACCCCGTTAATGACAGCATACGCATAGGGGAAAAATGTAATGGTCTGAACAAGCCATAACCCGTGCCAGCCATAAATATCGATATTAATGTGCAGCACATGCTTGGAAATGATCCCCTGCCTGCCGAATAGCAGAATGTAAGACAGTGCTACGATAAAAGGAGGTGAGACAACCGGCAAAAGGGTAATAAAGCGGAACAGCCCTTTGAGCGGAATATTCAGCCTTGTAATGGCGTAGGCGAACAGAAAAGCGACTACGGTGCAGGAAATGGTAGAAATCAGCGTCATGAATAAGCTGTTTAACGCTGCATGATACCAACGTGAATTGGTAAACAGGTTTAAGTAATCGTTCCATTGCGGGAAGCTTATCACTTTGATGATCGGCCAGCATACAAAATAAACGGTGATGATAATAATCGCTACTATAAGGATAGCCAGAAGCGGCTCGTGCTTTAATCGCTTCATATCGGCCCATGCTTCTTTAACAGCACGTGAGGTCAAGGCAGGTCACACCTTTCCATTGCTAAATTTGCCTGTGCGGCAAGAGAGATGCCGCCCCCGCACAGACAAGTCAGCAATTAGCTTTCTTTGGCTGTAGGTCTTGCTATTGTTTTTTGCCTGTCATTTCAGTAAACTTCTTCACAACGTCAGCCTTCATTTGGGAAGCCTTATCCCGATCATATTTCACAAGCTTAACATCCTCGATTTTGATCATACCTTCTGGAGGAGCAACATCTTTTCTAACGGAATAGCGGTTTGATAATTTCGTATTCATCTCTCCAACCGGTTTGGTTAACAGCCAGTCAATGAACTTCTTGGCATTTTCAGTGTTAGCTCCACCTTTGACAATACCTGCTCCACCAATTTCAAAGGCGGTTTGGTCTGGAACGATAACTTGGATCGGATAGCCCTGTTTAGCGGATTTAACGATATCATGTGCCCAAGACATTCCAGCCACAAACTCTCCTGTAGCCGTAAGGTTAATGCCGTCTCCAGCAGCAGGGGTGTAATGATGAACGTTGTCATTGAGCTTTTTCAAGTAATCCCAGCCTTTTTCCTCGCCCAATCTGAACAACTGATCCGCTACAAATATGTATCCACCGCCAGCCGTTGCCGGATTGGATGTTATGAACAAGCCCTTATAAGCCGGATCTAGCAGATCATCCCATGTTTTTGGCTCTTTGATGCCTTTCGGTTCAAGCTCTTTTTTGAATCTGTCCTTATTCAGCACGATGCCAAGCACACCCATGTACCAGCCTTGCCAGAAGCCTTTAGGATCATTAAACTGGGCATCCAGCTCTTTGGCGTTCGGTGAAGAATATTTCTCAAGTAAGCCTTGGGATGCGAGGGGTTCATAAAATTCAACAGAACCGCCAACAAATACATCTGCTTTGGGAGAAGCTTTCTCAGCCTGAATTCGTGTGCTTGCCTCTCCGGCTCCGCTCAAACGCAAATATTCGATTTCAATTCCGGTGTCTTCTTTAAACTTTTTTTGAATTTGCACAATATCATCTTCATTCAGGGCTGCGTACACGGTCAGCTTTTTGGATGCTGCGGGAGTATCCTTTGGGGTTTCTTTAGGAGCTTCCTTAGTATCCGCTGCTTTCGGCGCAGAAGCTGGTGTCTGACTTGCACCATTTGTTCCATTCGTTCCACATCCGGTCAGCATTACAGTAGTGAGAAGCGTAAAGGCAGTTAATGACCCCATCCATTTTTTAAACACGTTCGTTCCTCCTTGTTTTTTTGCCCAAAGGGCCTTTTAGTTGAAAGATGCCGCATAGCTTAATTCATATGGATAATGTTGTCTGCAGCGCCTTGCAGGATTGCCTTACGATCAGTCTGGCTTTGATCAATTCGGACTCCGGCGTCATTTCTTTATCAGAGATCATTTGCAGCAGCAGATCGGCCGCTTTGGTCCCCATCTCCGCACGAGGCTGCTCCATTGTCGTTAATTGGATCCAGTGCAGCTCCGCGTATTCCAAGTTATCGAAGCCGATAACAGATATCTGATCCGGAACCACAATCTTCTGCTGAGCCAGCCATTCGAGAGCCCCGATGCCAAGCAAGTCATTCCCTGCGAATACAGCGGTTACGTTCGGATTTCTCTCATACAACTTGCTCATGGCCCTCCGGCCGCAGTCTATATTTCTTCCTCCGCTCATAACGATGTTGCTGTCATCAGAAAGAAGGCCGTGCTTCCACATGGTATCCCTGTAGCCAAGCAATCTTTGAATCCCGGTAAAAGAGCTCTCCGGCATCCCGATAAAACCAATTTGCCTGTGACCCAGCTCGATTAAATATTTGACCGCCTCAGTTGCCGCCTCATAATGATCAACATCAACATAGGGAGCCGATATTCCCGGGGGCGTTCTTCTCCGTAAAAATACGACCGGCATATCCAGACCTGAAATCAGCTCCTTGAATGTGTCGTCCAGAAAATCGGGAGTAATGATAAGCCCATCAAACTGTCGTTCAATAGCGTTGGAAAGAAACTGCTTCTCCTTTACAGGGTCGCGGTTCGTATTCCCGTAAACAACTTGATACCCCTGCTTGGAAAAGGTCTCCTCCACAGCATTGGCCAGGCCGGCAAAAAACGGATCCGATATTTCCGGTATCATTAAACCGATCGTATACGTCTTTTTGTTGATCAAACCTCTCGCAATCGCATTAGGCCGATAATTTAAAGCTCGGATCGCCTCCATCACCTGCAGTTTTGTTTCTTCGCGAACATCGGGATGATTATTCATCGCCCTTGAAACTGTAGATACGGATACTCCTAAATGCTTAGCCACGTCTTTAATATTTGCCACATGCACACCTCTTCACAAACGTTTCCGGAAACGTTCCCTATGTTACAATACGATGTTTCAAGTTTCAATTGGTTTTGCCCATATTTACATAATCTCAAGAAATCAGCCGTTTTATCGCTAAAATCTTAATAATAACTTTAAAATTTACCCCTTATTTGACTCAAAAACGCATTTCAAATATCAAACGTTACCGGAAACGTTTGATATTCATCTCATATGTAAAATCCAATTATTTACAAAAGGGCTTGCTCGAAAGTCATTTGCGGATTTTTAAGTCCTCATTAAGGACCCTACCTCCAACTATTTTTCAATCTTTTTTCTCTTAAAAAAAATGTCGAAACTATAAACCTTTTATCGAGTCTATTCGTCAAATTTGGTATAATAAATACTACAGATGAATGTTTGAAAGAAGGTTCCTTAGGATGGCAACGCGAATATTGACAGAAAAAAAACAACAGTGGATCATCGGTGTTACTTTTTGCGGCATGGTTAGTATGGCAATTACCAATCTTATAGTTACAGGAAGCGTCCTGCCACTGCCTGGCAATCAACCCTTGAATAGCCCACCGGAAGTACAAGCAGAGCTCAAGTCTTCACCAGCACCCGAACAAACTGCTTCGCCAGAAATTCATTCATCTCCTCTTTCGGCTCAGCCGAAGCCTGTCTCGGAAGTCAAGCCAGCTCGGACAAATACGCCGGCCTCAGCCGCCAAACGGGTGGCGCTTACTTTTGATGATGGACCGGATAACATTTATACCCCCAAGATTTTGGATATTCTTAAGAAAAATGATATTAAAGCCACCTTCTTTGTAGTGGGAAATCAAGTCAGTCTGCACCCGGATGTTCTTAAAAGAATCAACGAAGAAGGACATACCATCGGTAATCATACATGGGATCATGCGAATTTAACCAAGCTCTCAGCCAAAAAGATTAATCAGGAAATTAAAGATACGGACGATATTATTGAAAAAACGATTGGTGTAATGCCGACCTTAATTCGTGCCCCTTATGGCGCTGCCACCGTCACGTTGAAGAAGGAGCTCGAGCAATCCGGACGCCCTCTAATCGATTGGAACATCGATCCGCGCGATTGGGCGGGTACTTCTTCATCCGGCATTCTAGATAATATTAAACTGCATACAAAGCCTGGCCATATTATTCTGCTGCATAGCTTTGGCGGCAAGAATGGAAACCTGGACAACACAGTTGAAGCTCTTCCCAACATCATTGCCTTTTTAAAGGCTGAAGGCTATCAGTTGGTCACTGTACCGGAGCTAAAAGGCCCACGCTGAAAATTTGTTATATATTCCCATAAAATTCACCTTATTCCTTTTCAAGTAACGCACAAAAAGGTAAGCTAGGTATAGAAGAGTGCAGGTCGAGACGCCTCATTATGGAAATTGAACTTTTAATGAGAGCCGATCGTCAAATAATTGAGGTGGCAGTGTTGGAATCCAAGGTGAATTTTGATTACTTGAAATATTTGTCAAAAAGCTCCGACAAGAAAGCTATCTTGGAAGAGCTAATGACAGCTTATGGTAAGGATGTGTGGAATTACGCCTTCAGTATTACCCGCAAATGGGATCAGGCGGACGATATAACACAGGAAGTTTTTATTAAGGTGTACCGCAATTTATATACATTTCGTAATGAATCGTCTGTGAAAACATGGATTTTGACCATTACTCGCAATATGACTTTGGACTATCGCCGCTCCGCCTTCTACCGTAAGGTAAGCTTGATGAGCTTTATAGCGCCTTCAGGTGTGCAACCCTCGACCGAACAAGCCGTTATTGAAAAACTGGCGGTAAACGACCTATGGAAGCTGGTGCTGCAGCTGCCTGTCAAATACCGGGAGATCCTGCTGCTGTACGCGCATTACCAGCTTTCAATGAAAGAGATCGCACAAATATTAGGCGTCACTGAGGGAACCGTAAAATCGAGATTATTCCATGCCCGCAAAAAAATTTCGAAATTAAAGGAGAATCAAAGCAATGGATCCGACTAACGACGAGTTGCTAAAAGGCTTGGCCGATGGACCGCTTAGCCAACATGGGTTCTCCGATAAATTGAAGAAACGTATTGGAGCCAATGTGGAAAAACAAGTCGATAAACAAAAGAAATGGATGCCTTGGATCAGTGGCATTTGTACCTCTCTTGCGTTGGCAGCCTTGTTCTTCACAGTCGATTGGCATGAACCATTCAACCAAGATTCAGCCGGAATACCAGGCGATAAAATCACTTTACGCGAAACGCCGGCATCAACATTGCGTTCAACGGATATTAATGCATTCCGGGTTCATTCCGCGATGCTGATAGGCTTGCGCAAGGATCATCCTCCGGCAGGCGACAGCCCTGAATACAGCACTTACCGGACTTTGCTGCTAGCCGAGGAGCAAGGGAAGCTGAGCAAAGTCGCCGAGGGCGAAGGAATATTGATGCCCTATAAAACAGACTTTACGAAGATCACCACTCAGAGCCAGGTAAGCTCTAATGAGGAGTATCGAATGCTCAAGGCTTCCTTGTCAGCAGATGGAAGCGGCTCTCCTGCGTTGGCATTGAAACCATCCAAGCCCTTGAAAGTTTCGGAAAAGCTGCTCTTTGCAGGCAACCGGTACTTGTCCATTTCACAAACCGTTAACCAAAAGGAGCAAGGCAAAGAGGTACAGTCTGAATACGTATGGGTTAAGGAACTGCCGGATTTAGCCCAGGCTAAACCTCAAAATGCGCTGGCTCCTGTACGAGACCCGCATGTTTCCTTGAGCAAGCTGTACGCTGACACCGCACAACCAGCCTGGAAGGCAGATAATAGCCTAGATGCACAATTATCCGGCTCCAATGCCTCCAAATCACGCCAACTGTTTCCAGATGGAGAAAGCTGGGCAATTGTTCGGAATCAGGGGGAATGGGTACCCAAGATAGCGGCTTACAGCAGTCCTGCTGAACAGGACGTGAACCAATATGAGCTTCGGGAAGTGCGGCTAAAACTGCCCACCTCGGTAGTTTCTTATGACCGGCTAACTGTAGGCTGGAAGGATATTCTGCAAGTGCGCCCGGACGCCAGAGACGCCTTTACTTCGCCTAATGATGAAATGGTAGGTGTCGTGACAGATCGGGATATCGTTGTCTATCCAATGGAAGGCCAGTTGATTCCCATGCCGCTATTGTCTGTAGGCTTAACCCCTGACGAGTCCGTTGTTATGGTCCAATGGGCTGTTGACGAGCCGTTTATAGAGACGTGGAAGAAAAAAAGCAGAATGCTGCTTGGTAAGTAAAAGTAACGGATCAAGTATTTATTGAAAAAACCTTCAATCCCGCTTCGATAGCCGGATTGAAGGTTTTTTTAACGTTACATGCCTGCTCCTTCCTGCTGCTTTAGCGCTCTATTGAAACACTTGGATTTTTTGTTCGGAACTGCACGCGGTAGAACAACAGAATCCCCACATGCATAGCGGCAAGAACAAGATAAATATTGCTGAACACGTAACCCCCCGGATCGACATTTAACGGATTCCAACTAACGGATGAACCATGCGCCGCTACAATCCCGTAAACACCGGCAGCTATTCCTTGGGATATAAAACTGATCATCGAAAACAGCCCCATGCCTACTCCAACTTGATCTTTGGGCAATGATTTTGAAATAAAATTGGACATCGCAATCTGCAGGAAAGATTGGCCTACATTACCGAATATTAAAAAGAATGAAATCCAAAGCGGAGAAATTCCTGTGAAGATGGACAACAAGGCAAAGCAACTAATTAAAGAACCGGAAGCAACAGAGATCAGATAGGAGTTTCCTTTCAAATCCGCCAATTTGCCGCCTTTGCGTCCCAGAATGGCAGAGGCTATCGCTGCAGGAACCATGGCGAAGCCGATCCAATTGGAGCCTAATCGGTACACTTCCGAGAACAGGATCGGAGTTAACAAATATAAGGAAATACCTATGCCCGCTATTAGAAATGCAAGCGCCAGCCCGCTGGCATACTTTTTATTTCGAAACAATTGGGGCTCGATAAAAGCATCTTTAGTGGTACAAATTCGTACAATGAAGAGGATTAAAGAGACTAATCCGAAAACCAAATACGACCAGGTTAGATTCGTGACCCCAAGCAGAAGCAGCGTAATGGATGCAGCGAGTAAGCTTCCTCCGAGCCAATCGAAGGTCCGAGGGGCTTCTTTCGGTTCATGCTCCAAATATTTACGAAAAAGTGGCAGCAACAGCAATATTAACAAAGAGGGTAAAAATAGCCAACGCCAGTTCGCAAAGCTCACTACGATCGCTGAAATGACAGGTGCGAGAGCGCTTCCGAGCGCAATCCCAACGGCAGACATGCTTAATGCGGAGCCTCTCTTCTCAGGCGAAAAATACTGCACAGGGATTATTAGTGCAATCGCCGGTATAGCTGCGGCCCCCGCAGATTGCAGGCATCTTCCGAGAAGCGCTAACCAGAAGGTTTGGGAAACAAGCCCTATTAGAGAACCAGCCGCGAACAACGTAAGACCGAAGGTCAATAGGCTCTTAAGCTGAAATCTGTCCGCAAGCTTCCCGTAAGTCACAGTGCCAAACGCATAGATAAGCGTATAGGCGGATGACAGCCAGCTCACCTGAGCAAGGGTCAGATGAAACTCCTCACCGATTTGCGGAAGCACAATGTTAAACATAAGGGAGCTCATGGATGACATCATAACGGTAAACATCATTAAGCGCATTAGAATCGGACCTTTGTGCTGTTTTGAATCAGATTTCATAACTAATAACTCCTTTTTGATGGATTTGTATGCAAGCACATGCTTGCATACTGTTTTATAAAAAAGCTAGGGGGTTAAAGCCCTAGCGAATAGCCGCACGCTTTCCTCGATAAATTCGTCCAGCGAGTCATCTGAGACAGCCTCTTTTGCATTCAGGTTACTAATGAACGCGCCATAATTCATCCACATGAAAGACAGTGCATTCAGCTCAGGATTCGAAGTCACAACCTTACCTTGTTCAGACATGGTCGTCAAATATTTCGTTAAAAGGCTTTTCAAATATTTCGGATTGCGCGAGGCCTCCTGAAGAACCTCATCAGGGAGATTGCTGCTCCCCTTGAGAGCGATTGATATTAACTTCTTGTTCCGGCTCATAATCTTATGATACGTTCGGCTAAGCATAAGAAGATCCGAATGCAGCTCTCCTTGCAGGGCTTCATTAAAAAGCTTTCCCATCTCTTGACCATAATGATAACGATTAAATGCGGCCTGAAGCAGCTTCTCTTTCGTTCCGAAATGGCGAAATAACGTGACTTCGTTCACTCCGGCAGCAAGGGCAATTTCCTTAGTGGTTGTGCCATCATACCCCTTATCCGCCATAAGATCGATTGCTGCCAACAAAAGCTTATCACTAGTACTTTGATTGCTGTTCATTTATCTACCCTTCTTCAATGCAAGTACTTACTTACATTCATATATTAATCGAGTATGATTAAAATGTAAAGAACAGGAAACCTAAATTTCGAAAATATTTTTTGAAATTATAAAAGCCCGCGTGTTTACGCGGACTTCATTCATTCGGACCCATATTTCATTGACCCATACTCTGATTGGGGAACAGCTAACCCTTTTTCATCTCAGCAACTATTACTCCTCCGGTCTCTTTTCAATGGTTAATCCTTTCACATGCTTGCGATTCATCAATTTCCGCATTTTGCGGTTTTGTTTGGTTTCAAATACAATATCCAGATCGTAATTTTCAGGATACAAGTCCTTGCTTTCGATCTGAAGCACAAGGCGCTTTTTATTTATTTTCAATTTCTGCTTTTGGATCATCACACCTATTTGGCCCATGGAATCCTCGGTTTCACAAACAATGCCGCTGCGGCCTAAATAAGCTGCGAACACGCGGTCACCGAGCTGAAAGCTTGCAGCAACTGTCTCATGTTTCATGGTACCTGCTTCAGCTTCCTCCTTATGAATAGGCTGGATGGGCCATGTACGGGTTTCCGGTTGCCGAACTCTGCTGCTCCCTGCGTTCACAGGCGGCTCCGGCTCAGCCATCGTAATTTCCTGTGCCACTTTAACTGAGATACCGCTTGCTGTAATTTCACGGGACCTGTGAATAATTTCGGCTGGTATTCCCAGCTTCAAGGCAATCTGGAAGGCGTAGCTTTGACCCGCTTCCCCTATCCGCAGGCGGTAGAGGGGCTGGAGCGTTTGCGCATCGAATTCCATTCGCGCATTTTCAAAGCCCGGTGCTGCCGCGGCAAAATTTTTGATCTCCGTAAAATGGGTTGTCGCCACAACAGTCGCTTCCCTTCTATGCAGCTCTTCCAGAATGGCAACAGACAAGCCGATACCCTCTCCAGGGTCCGTCCCGGAAGCCATTTCATCGATAAGCACAAGTGTGGAGCTGTCGGCTATTTGCAAAATGTCGATAACATTTCGAATATGTGCGGAAAACGTACTGAGCGCATGCTCAATGCTCTGCCCATCGCCTATATCCACAGCAACGTTTGTGTATACCGAAAACAAGCTTCCTTCCTGCACAGGGACAAGTAAACCCGACTGTACCATGACGGTTAGCAAACCGACCGTTTTTAACGCCAGTGTTTTTCCCCCTGTATTCGGCCCTGTAATAATAAGCGATTTGTAGTTATTGCCGATTGCAAATTGAAGGGGAACCATCTGATTGCCCAGCAAAGGATGTTTCGCTTCCCGAAGCTCAATCATTCCTTCCTCGTTTAATTCAACATTGGAACCTCCGATAGCTAAAGCATATTTAGCTTTGGCAAACAGAAAATCGTAGGTGCCAACGGTTTCCACGTTAACTTGGAATTGTTGTGCGGATTCCTCTGCAAGAGCTGTCAAATCGCTCAGCACCTTTACTTCTTCCCGTGCTTCCTCGGCTCTGAGACTTGAAAGCTCAAACTGAAAGCTCATAATTTCATCCGGCTCAATAAATACTGTTTGACCGCTTGCCGACTCATCCAGCACCGTACCCTTCACTAGTCTTCGATGCTCTTTCTTGATTGGGAGCACATACCTTCCGCTTCGTGTACTGATTATATTCTCCTGCAGGATGGAACGATGTTTGCTCATGAGGGAATCCAGCTTACTTTTGAGCCGTTCTTCAAACACGGATATTCGCTTACGAGCTTTTAGCAGCTCCTTACTTGCTATGTCGGTCACCTGCCCGTTTCGAATGCACCGGTTGATTTCCGACTTCAGCTTAGCCATCTCATACATGGAAGCCGCATAGCTGCTAACATGAGGGGCAACCTCCAATTTGGCCGCCATGTATTTCATTAACTGCGCGCAGCTGGTTAGGAATTGCTGGATATGCATGAAGTCTTTTTCACTGAATACATAACCCGTGCCGAGAAGCGTTAGTATAGTTTCAATCCCTTCCAGCGAAGGAACCGGAACGCTTGCTCCATGCCGAATTAAAGACTTGGCTTCCGCCGTCTCATCCAGTTTTTTTCTTACTAGTTTACCCGAAGTCATCGGCAGCATCTGATCAATATGCCGTTTCCCCAAGTATGAAATCGCGTACCCCATCAAAATTTCTTTGACCTTGTTGTACTCTAGCCGCTGTAATGCTTTCTCGTTCATTTTTATCTCTCCTTTTTAAAAAATAAAAAAAGGGCGAAGAATGAACTTACGTCCATTCTCCGCCCTTTTATCGACACCTAAATAAAGCCCCGGAAAACAAAAAAACCGCGCTGAACTCAGCACGGATCCGGGTGCAATGATAGGAATACACCTAAGGCATTGTATGATATCCGTTGTTCTTAACTAATTCCGAGGCTACCATTAGGCCATAACAAATAAACAATGCTAAATCAGCAATTTGTCCATGGATTAGCGAAACCTCTTTATGGAATTTTTTAGTTAAGAACGGCCACCGACATCAAAATCTCTCCCTTAGTAAAAGATAATCCTACTATAGCTTATTTCTGAATATGAAGTCAATGTCTGTCAGATCTATCCGACTAATTGAAATGCACATCCTTGCGAATCCCTTCGAGCTCCCTTAATTTCCATTTTCCCGGATTAATTCCCTCTGTTTCCTTGAATACTCTACTGAAATGGTAAATTGTTTTGAACCCCACTGATTCTGCAATCTGCTTCAGGCTTAAGGCTGAATAGGAAATCAATTCCTTGGATCTCTCAATCCTTATTCTCCTCAAATAATTCGTAAAGGTGCAGCCGTAATTCATTTTAAAAATTTGGCTCAAATAGTTACTGCTGTAGCATAACTGAGCCGAAATCGCTCCCAAAGACAGCTCCTCAGCATAATGCTCTTGTATATAGTGCTCCAGCCGTTGCGCCGCTTCTATAGGCTCGTTTTTCAATTTATAAACAGCTTGTGTTATGTTTTTTTGCTTGGGAGGCTCGCCGTTCTGCCTGAATAACGTATATAAGATTTGGATCAAGAATAGACAAGCCATCTCCCCGTAAAATAATCGTTTGTTCAAACCTTCGAACCTTATTTTTTCAAGTAAATCTTTAATTACCATGGATTCATCCGTTTGATAGGCTTGTAAACCGCTCGCCATTTCCAAAATATCTTTGTCACTAATATCGAATTTCAGATCAAGTGTCTTGATTTGCGAATTCCCGTAAGGGATGAAGCCATGTTTCAGCATGGGGTTTATAAAAATAAACACGCCCGGAGAAATGACATATTCAGCTTCTCCTAGAGTGAATGTACCTTTTCCATCAATAAAATAAATGATTTGAAAAAAATCATGTTCATGAAGATTTAACCTTCCACCCTGCTCGTAGTCATATCTGGAAGTCCATCGTATATCTACACTGTGCTTTCCCATAAACGCCTCCTTCTTCATTCATCCCGACATTGTTATATAACCTATAGACAAAAACATCTTTTCTGCGGATAAACATCTCTCTCTGAGCAGCGTTTACAATGAAATTAAGATAATTGTGCAATTCAATAAAAGGAGAGATCCCTGTTGATCATTAACGAGCAATTCCCACTCTACACCGAGTATGATCCGCTAGTCCCTGTGTGGTGCCTGACTCCGGAATGCAAGGGCTCATTTCACCGTTTTTTCGATACTTCGCCAGTTAGCCCATCCGGAAGATATGTGGCCTTGCTTCGCATGCCTCAAGAGGAGCGATTGCCACTGCCCGGCGAAGCCGCCGAAGTTGTCCTTATCGATCTGCATACGGCAGAAGAGCGGGTGGTAGCCGAAACCTTCGGCTGGGAACCGCAGCTCGGAGCCAATATTAACTGGGGTACCGATGACGACTCCATCTATTACAACGATGTGGATACGGCAGTTTGGGAGCCCTATTGTGTGAAGTTGAACCCTCATAACGGTGAAAAAAGAAGGCTCGAAGGAAGCATCTACCGCATCTCACCTGACGGGAAGAGCATTATCTCTGCATGCATGAAACGGATGAGACGTACCCAGTACGGCTATGGCGTCATGGTTCCCGATGACCTTGTCCCCCGCAACTTTGGCTTCCGTGATGACGACGGATTATACATCACCGATACGGAGAGCGGCAAGCGCAGGCTGCTTGTGTCGATCCAAGAGGTGTTCGACCGCGCCCAGCCTGCCATCGACAAGAAGCTGTATGAGCATGGAGAATGCTACGGCTTTCATTGCAAATTCAATCCGCAAGGCGACAGATTGCTGTTTACGATGAGATGGTTCGATACGAATGAGGCACAGCCGTGGAATAAGCTTACGGATTACCCCCTTAAGTTCTGGGTCATCACAATGAAACCGGACGGCAGCGATATTCATGTAGCCGTAGGTCCAGAGCAATGGGATAAAGGCGGGCACCATATCAACTGGTTCCCTGACGGACGGAAGCTTTCCATGAATCTGTGCCTGGATGGAGACAAGCAGCTGTATCTCGTTCAAGCGAACCTGGACGGCACAGGCTTTGAGAAAATCATTGAGGAATTTCCCGGCTCCGGCCATCCTACGGTTCATCCCAACGGGCGTCACATTCTGACCGATGCTTATGAGAAGGAAAAGGTCACCTTCGGAGACGGAACGGTTCCTTTACGGTTAATCGACCTTGTAAGCAAAACCGAAACGACTCTTGTGCGGATTAATGTCGGCAATCCAGGGACGAAGGTTACATCTACACTTCGGCTCGATCCGCATCCTGCATGGGCTCCGGACGATAAACATGTTGTATTCAATGGATTCGTCAACGGAACAAGGCGCGTATTTATCGCCGACCTCAGTCGCGTCATCGAATAGCGCAAAGAATCCTCCTGCTGATTAGAGGAACGATCCTCTATGCTTCCGCTGGCAAGTTTCTGCGGGCAACTTTCTGTGAACAACATTCTGCAGGCAACATTGTGCGGGCAACTTTCTGCTAGCAACATTGTGCAGGCAACTTTCTGCTAGCAACTTTCTGCGGGCAACATTGTGCAGGCAACTTTCTGCTAGCAACTTTCTGCAGGCAACATTGTTCCCTTCACTGAAATGTAATTTTATTATCGGTCGATGCACCAGCTCTTGTTGTAAATAATCGTGCCCCCTGCCCCTGCCGCCAATTATCATCACTTGCTCGATCATATGTACTGCGCTTATAATAAAAAGCAAGTGATGAAGAACGTCCCTTTCCATTCTGATGAGTGGGAACGGGGCGTTTTTATTTTTTCCAAGGGGGATCAGAAAATGACTTTAAAAGAAGCGCACGCCGCATTTATCCGTCATCATCTAGAAAGCAGAGCAGGAGAACGCCGGTCACGACTGGAGAGGGGACATCAACACGCTGAATCGCTGTTTCTAAAAAATGTCTGGTGGCCGCTCCGTGGAAACTTCGAGGATCTCCATCCCGAATATGAAGTACTCGATTGGCGGGGCCGGTCTTACTTTGCCGATTTGGCCTGGCTTCCGGATAACGTGAAAGTATTATTTGAGATCAAAGGCTTTGCATCGCACGTAAGAGACATGGACCGGCACAAATATTGCAGCGAATTGAACCGCGAAACTTTTCTTCATGCGATGGGGTACTCCGTTATCTCCTTCGCTTATGACGACATCGAGCAGCGTCCCGATCTATGCATCGCTTTGCTGCGCATGGTTCTGAGCAGATACCAGACGAGTCGGGGGCCGATCTCTCGCGTGCTGCTCGCCGAGAAAGAAATCATCCTACTCGCAGCTCAATTGGCTCAGCCTATTCGGCCGAAGGATGTGGAGCTTCATTTTGAAATCGATCATAAGACGGCTGTTCAGATGCTGCAAAAGTTATGTACCAAGGGCTGGCTGCTTCCCTCTTTGCGCGGCAAAGGAGAACGTGTGGTCCGATACGAATTGGCTCCTGGTATGCTGAACTTCCTGGTTTAACTGGAATTTGTCATGTTAATTTTAACATTTATGGGTTATTAATACATATAACTAGAAAACATCCCGTTAATTCTATTAATTTCAGCCAATTGCTACCCAAGCGCCCTAAATAGATGGAGGATTTCCAGTTAACTTCATCTTTTCGGGATTCTATGTCAAATTTACAGGAGGAATTCCAGTTAATTCAAATTCAATTGGCTTAGTCATCCATTCCGGGGCACTTCGGGTGCATAGCAAAGGCAGATTATCCGCAATAGTAACGAAAAAGCACTGCTAAACCTTAGATTTCTTCACACTTGTTACTCTTAGTCAGCACATCTATCGTCACTCATACTTGTTACTGTAATCAGCACATTCACCGTCACTCATACTTACTACCCTAGTCAACACGTACCCGGTCACTCACACTTGTTACTCTAGTCAGCAATTTACCGTCACTCACACTTGCTACTCTAGTCAGCACGTTTACCGTCACTCACACTTGTTACCGTAATCAGCACATTCCCAGTCACTCACACTTTTTACCCTAGTCAGCACATCTGCTGTCACTCACAATACGTTACCTTAGTTAGCACGTTCACCGTCGCTCACACTTGTTACCGTAGTCAGCGCATCTACCGTCACTCGCACTTGTTACCTCTAGTCAGCACGTAACCGGTCACTCACACTTACTACTCTAGTCAGCACATCTACCGTTACTCACACTTGTTACCATAATCAGCACATTCCCAGTGCACTTGTTACCTCTAGTTAGCACGTAACCGGCCACTCACACTTTTTACCCTAGTCAGCACATTCCCAGTCACTCACTCTTGTTACTCTAGTTAGCACGTACCCAGTCACAGACACTTGTTACTCTAGTCAGCACATTCCCAGTCACTCACACTTGTTACCGTAGTCAGCACATCTACCGTCACTCACTCTTGTTACCATAATCAGCACGTAACCGGCCACTCACACTTGTTACCGTAGTCAGCACATCTACCGTCACTCACACTTGTTACGTAGTCAGCACATCTACCGTTACTCACAATATGTTACCCTAGTCAGCACGTTCACCGTCGCTAACACTTGTTACCCTAATCAACACTTTCCCGGTCACTTACTGCTATTCTATCGTTACAACGCGCGCGGATCCCGAGTGCGGGTTGTGGTGTTGCACTAGGGGGTCGTTGCCCCCCTAGTTTATTCTGTCCCTCAAGCTGTAAGCTCCCAGCCTCCTCCAAAAAAGAGGGGATTTGCCTAAGAGATTGATATGTACCGCATGGAAGTGAGAAGGTCAGGAGGATGGGGTTGAATCGTCAGGTAGCCATCCTACCTATCTACTGCTCCGGGAAGCACGGAAAAGAAAGAATTCGGCAGCAAGCAAGTAAGCGGGCTGGAGCATCGCCATGCTGCTTTCCAACGCGACCCCGAATTCACTCGCACCTCTTCCACCGACGTCTATACAGTGGTAACCCTATTGAAATGAAAATAAGCCCCTTGGGGACTTATTTCCAATTATACACAAATACTTAAGTTGGTGTTTATTTGGGGCGCCTGGTAAGTTAGTGCTTATTTTTTGGCAACCTGTAAGTTAATGTTTTTTTAGACAGCCTGATAAACTAGTGCTTATTTTTTCGCAACCTGTAAGTTAATGTTTTTTTAGACAGCCTGATAAACTAGTACTTATTTTTTGGCAACCTGTAAGTTAATGTTTTTTTAGACAGCCTGATAAGCTAGTGCTTATTTTTTGGCAGCCTGATAAGCTTGGTTTATCTCTTCAATTGCTTTTGTGTAAGTCGCATCTGTTTTTAATTTGGCAACAAAGCTGTCCCACGCCTCAATCGGTTCCTGCCCCATAATGACCTTCGTTTTTAAATCACCGATTTTTTTCGTAAAATCCGGTCCTGCCTTAAGCCACGTTTCGGAAATCAAGCCTACGCTTGGATCGTTGACGGTTACGGCTTCACGCTCATCCACAATCTTTTTGTTGCGTTCGAAAAGCTCCTTCGGCATGCCGGTCCGGTAAGCCCACAGGTATTTATCGTATCTTTCGAAAATTTTGCCGAATGAGCTCTGGGATACGCTATCCTTGAACGCTTGATCCGTTGCTACTTTAAAGCCCTCTTTATCAGTAGTGTAATGAATGTCCTTCAAGCCATAGCAGGCAAGCATAAAACCTTCCTCGGATGCGCCATAATCCATCAAAGCGAGAATCTTCTTCATTTTATTCTCCGGCACAGACTTCGGAATCAAGTATACACCGCTGAAGCCGGGAGTGGATGGAGCATATTTACCCGCTGCTGAACTCAAATAGCTCAGAGGCAAAAAGTTGGCTTCAGGGTTCGTCTTGATCAGCTCAGCTTGAACCCTCCAAATCGCTTCAATAGTGTTAGGATAAATTCCGGCAACACCTGTTTTGACGAGATCCTCGGACTGCGTTTCCTTCATGATGGCATAGTCGGCAGGCATGAAGCCTTCTTTATAAATCTTATTTAACCACAGCAGCGCTTCGCGTGTGCCTGGTTCAAATGTTGTATCGATCAGCTTGCCGTTCTGTTCCTTCCATTTCCCGTTACTGTGATTAAGTACCCCTTCCACCCAGCTAAGGTCATTTCTTGGAACCATCGGGATTGTATCCTTCTTGCCATTGCCATCCGGATCATTTTCAGCAAAAGCTTTCATCACATTGTACATATCATCCAACGTTTCAGGAACCTTCAGCTTTAGCTTATCCAGCCAATCCTTACGTACAATCGGTAATCCAGGTCCTCCATGCAGAGGACGTACGGATGGAATCAAATAATTTTTCCCGGAAATTTTGGTCTTTTCCCAAACTGTACTCGGGTACTCCATTAAATGAGGATAGTTTTTGATATACGGGGTAAGATCCCAGAAGGCTCCCTGTTGAATCATTTGACGCATCAACGAGCTGTTGAAATCCAGTACCTTTACCAAGTCAGGCATCTCACCGGAAGCTAGAACGAGATTGATTTTATCCGTGTAGCTGTTAGGCGACGTCCACATAATATTCAGCTTTGTATTCGTCCGTTTCTCGAATTCCTTCAATACTGGATTGTCGGGTCCCGGAGCTTCAGGTGTATTAAACTCAGTGATGATGCTGATAGTTTCCGGCTTTTCATCCACCTTGCCTGCTGTCGAATCGTTAGGTGCCGTAGTGCTATTGCTTGCGCAGGCTGATAGCATTGTTGTTGCGAGAATAGCTATCGCTGTTGTCTTTGCTGCTCTTTCCATTTTACTGGTTCTCATTGCGGTAAATCCTCCCCTGGTTTCATTTTGTTTTTTCGTGCGCCTTCCTGCCTCTTATCTCTTTAAAAGTCCGGCTCACCCCTCTCAAAGTCATTGAAAATCCAGCTATACAGCCAATTTCCCCTGTACCCGCCACCATCCACTATTTTCCCGGAACACTTCGTCTACTCCCACTCTGATCAAGCATCGTTACTGCAGCTACTCCTTGATGGACCCCAGCATGACACCCTTGGCAAAATGCTTCTGAAGCAGCGGATAAACCAGCAAAATCGGTGTTGTTGCAACTACGACTGCAGCCATTTTCAACGTCTGGGCAGGCACCTGTTGTTCACTCATAATTTCAGCTGCCCCGGAGCCCGAGGAAGATGTGGATGAATCGATTAGAATGTTCTGAAGCAAAATCTGCAAAGGCCATTTGGATGATACATTGATATAAAGCACCGCATTAAAATACGTGTTCCAATACCCCACTGCATAAAATAAGCCAAACGCCGCAAGCGCCGGCAATGAAAGCGGAAGAATGATTTTGAAAAAAATTCCGAAGTCATTGTACCCGTCCATCATGGCTGCTTCCTCAAGACTAGGCGGGATGCTGTCAAAAAAGCTTTTCATCAAGAACACATACCAACCACTGCTAAGCGCAGGGATAATTAACGACCAAATGCTGTTGATCAAGCCTAAATCACGGACCAGAATATAATGCGGAATGATGCCCGGGCTGAATAGAATCGTAAACAAGATCATCATCATCAGATGCTTTCTTATCTTCAATCGTTTGCGGGATAAACCGTAAGCCAGTGAAGCTGTTACCATCAAGCTAAGTACGGTGCCTACCGTTGCCAAAAATACACTGACTCCTGTCGCATTCAGATAAGTAGAGGTGGACAAAATGTATTTGTAGGAGAGCAGCGACCATTTTTCCGGAAATAAGATGAAGCCCTGTTTTCGTATGTACTCAGCAGGATCGGTGAACGATACGACAAACACATAATAGAGAGGAAACAAAGTCAGAATGCCAACTATCCCCAGGAAAGCTCCATTCACTGCACCAAATAAGCGACTCTCTTTCATCTAGTACAACCCCTCCTCTCCAAAGCGTTTAGCCAATTTATTGGAAATAATAACCAGGGCCAAGCCGATGACAGATTTAAACAAGCCTACCGCCGTGCTATAGCTGAATTGTCCCTGTTGAATACCGTTACGGTAAACATAGGTTTCAAACACATCGGCCACTTCGGATACAGCGCCATTCATCATAAGAAATACTTGTTCGAAGCCGACATCCATAATATGACCCAGCCTTAAAATAAGAAGCGTGATAATAATGTTGCGGATACCGGGTATCGTCACATGCCAAATTTGCCGTAATCGATTAGCTCCATCCATTTTGGCAGCCTCATAAAGCTGTGGATCTACTCCTGCAATGGCAGCCAAATATATAATCGTTCCCCAACCCGTTTCCTTCCATATGCTCTGTGCGGTTAGCAGCCACCAGAATATGTCGGGATTGGTCAGGAAATTGAACGGCTTG
This sequence comes from Paenibacillus radicis (ex Xue et al. 2023), assembly GCF_024722015.1. Classification (GTDB taxonomy): domain Bacteria; phylum Bacillota; class Bacilli; order Paenibacillales; family NBRC-103111; genus Paenibacillus_S. The sequence continues at coordinate 620,687 of NZ_JANQBD010000001.1, forward strand.
TATCCGAAATAAGGAAGCAGCTTATTAATAATCCCTCCGCTCTGCGATAACATCAGGAACGTGATGCCTGAAATAATAACCCATGAAAGAAAATGCGGAAGATAGACGACAGATTGAATGACACGTTTGAACATGGCGGATTTCAGTTCATTCAGCAGCAAAGCGATTAATATAGGCATCGGAAAATAAAAGACTATACTCATCAAGCTGATAACCATCGTATTCCGGAATAAAATCATAAAATCGGGATTGTTAAATAAATCGATAAAATGCTTAAGCCCTACCCATGGACTTTTCCATACCCCCATATAAGGCGAGTAATCCTGAAAGGAGATAACGATTCCCCACATAGGGACATACTTGAAGATTAGAAAGTATAATACTCCCGGTAAAACGAGCAGGTAAAGAAAGGAGTCCTTTTTTATACCGGACAAAGCTTTCATGCGTTAGTTTCCTCCTCCAAATCATTTTCTGTATGCATGCTTTTCGCGGTATTGGCCTGGCGTTATATCCTCATGCTTTTTAAAGATACGATTGTAGTAGGTTGGCTGGTAGCCGACCTGCTCTGCAATATCATTTATTTTCAGATCGGTGCTGATAAGCAATTCCTTCGATTTCTCCAGCCTTAGATTGGTTAAATAATCGATAAAATTAACGCCCACCGTTTGCCGAAAGCTCGCGCTTAGCTTCTGAGGATAAGTACCGAACCTGTCTGCGCAAGCCTCCAGGGAAATATCCTGCATAAAATTCTCGTTAAGCATTGCTATGACTTTGTCAACGATTTGCTTGGTTTGTAAATCCTTGATCGATTGCATCTCTTCAATAAATGGATGGATAAGCTTCGATTTAAACCAATCCAGCATAGCGGCAGGCTCACGAATCAGGAGCAGCTGTTCGAATAGATTAACCCCGTTGTAAATATGCTGAGGGTTGCAGCCTATTTGAAGCATGGCGAATTGAACATTGCCAAGCAGCTGCAGCATGCCTTGTTGGATAACGAATTCTTTACTTGATTTCACCTGCAAAGCCTCTAAAAACTCCTCAACCAGCTGCATCGACTGATCCCTCAACCCCATTTGCATCGATTGAATCAGCATTTTTTCCTGAATAAAAGGATAATGGGTGGAATGCTCGCCTCTTAGCACTATATCCTCCGAATCAATGATCGAATTCTCCATCTCTATATCCCGGTACCGGACAGCCTGCCGAGTATCCTCCAATATAACAGGGATCTTCTTAAGTGAAGTCGTAATCCGGCTTAGGCCTATAACTACTTGAAGCTTCAAATAATCCCGTAAGGGCTCAATAAGCAAGCGCGCAAATTCAAAGAGCTCCGACTTGATCTGCTCTCTTGAATGATCCTCCGGCGAAATGAATAATACACCTATGGTCAAATCCTGAAAGTTTATGATCTGAGTTTGTTTGGATAGCTGCCCAGCCATTTCATCCACAATATTAGCTGCCGCAAAAGTAATCAGCTGCTCATCCCCTTTGGCAAAATTACTGTATGAATTCGTAAAGCCATAGAGCTGGATGACAAGCAAGGAAAATTGTTGATCCTGGATTTGAATACCGAATTGCTCGAATTCCTCACGAATCCGCTGTTCCGAAAATGTGCTTAGATGGCCTTGAACGAGCTGGAGCATGAAGCCCTCCCGAAGAGCTGGAACCGCCTTTTCCATTTTGAATTGCAAATCTGTTCTCTCCCGGATGAGATAGTTCCACTTGTTTTCGATAAAATCGACCTCGTTCTTTTCGCCCTGCGCTAAGCTTTTATTATCTGATCCGAATACCCGCATTAAATGCTGCAACGGACGATACAGCTGTTTGGAGGCGAACCAGGAAAGAAGCACGGATAGCAGCAGGCCAATCAGACTCGCGCCAAGGGGCAGCTTGGAAATTAATTCAACCGGCTTGGTCAGATGAGATAATGGAGTAGCCGATACATAGAACCAGCCTGTATTCTTAAGCTTTCCGTAGGAAACTACGTAGGTTTCTTTATCCGCTGAATAAAGAAAAGTTCCCGCTTCTGCCTCCTGATTATGCTTGATTACCTCGGTGCGTATAATCTCATCCAATGAATTTGCGTCTGGAGTTGAGCTAGTTGTCGAGGCCATCCCATGCTTGCTGTCTGTCACTAAGTAGGATCCGTTCTGCTTTAAAAGAAAAGCTGTTCCTTGACCTACCGGATTCAACTGCTGGAGCAAGGCATTGATTTCATCCTTCTTCAAATCAACTATCAGAACTCCATAGGAGGGCTCGGCCTCAATCGGAACCTTCTGTATTAAAGACATGGCAACGGAATTTTTCTCATTGCTGCTATGAGGCAGTGCCTCATTCCAGAACATGAAGGATTTCTGCTGCAGCAGCGTAAGATAGCGGTTCTTCTCATCTGTATTTCGTATCGTACGGCTGCCATTCTCTCCGTCAATCAGCAAGCTTCCTTCTTGATCCAAAAATAACGAGACCTGGTTGATTAAAGGATTCGAGCTTTTCATAACGATCAGCTGATTGTACAAGTCCAGAGTGAACCGCACATCCTTGGAAATGCTGCGATTTTTCAGATCATTAAAAACCGGGTTGTAAGCCCATTGGTTCACCGTAAACTTTAAGTGGGCTAATTGCGCATCCATCCTTTCCGAAACTTGCTCATATTGAAGCTTTTGCGTCCGTCCCACTTCTCTCTCGATTTCACGAATCCCAATATAATAGGTGAGCATGGTCAGGAGCGCCATTGGAATACTGGATATGAGTAAGGTAATAATTAAGCTTTTGTGGAAGAAGCTGACGGTTCGTTGCGGTTTAGCTATTTTTTTCATCATTGCAATTCCCTTTCTCCCAGCTGCTTACGCTTACTATAGAGTGACCGCATATTGCACACAACTGGACATTTTTATTATGGCTCTAGTTTTCTATTGCACATTTATCGCGCCGGGCATTATACTTTCTCCGACAAAGGAATGAGCAATAACCTACACTTGTTGGCATTCAAACAAAAAAAAGCTGCTCATTATGGGCAGCTTTGGAATACTTGGAGATGTCTTTTCAGCTTACACATGTTCTTGCACATTTTCTTACAAATTTTCTTACACATCATCCAATATATCTTCTCACACGTTACCTATACAAAACTGCTATACCTGCTCCCTTGCCGCTGCCCAGCGGGCACTGTTAAGAACCAGCTGTCGATAGGCTGCCGGTCTGAATGAAGCTGCGTTATGCCCGGGCTGCAAATAAATAACCTTGCCCAAACCATAGTCCTGTTCCCAGCCTGCCGGATAACGCTCCCCTTCATATTCATATTCCAAAAATACGGTTTTCTTCGAAAACGGATCGAATTCAAACATATAAGGCTCTTCATCAACGGTAAAATTGTCGACATCAACGAGCAATGGATGTCCCTCTAACGTTCCGTAATAATTTAACGACTGATACTTGGGGTGATGGGTGAATTTAGCTCCAACCATCTGCAGCAGCTCGTATCTGCCCTGTATAGAAATACCGCTGTGAAGGACGATCAAGCTGCCTCCCCCCGATACAAACTTCAACAGCCCTGCAGTTTGCCCGGAGGTCAGATCGCGCTTCCAGCAATCCGTATAACAAATGCAAAGCTTGTATTCACTTGACTCCAAATTAACGAAAGCGTTATAATCCTCCGTGCTTATAAGCTCAAACTCATCCTTTAGAATCGCTTCCAGCTCTAATCTGACCGGCTCCAAAGGATGATATATAGCTGCCTCCCCATCGCCTACCAATAGTATTTTTTCCGCCATTGTCAGCTCTCCTCTCATTCCGTCTACCAAGGAAGTTCTTTCCCGGTATCGGCCTCGATATAAATCGGCAGTTCGCGAATCTGATCTTTAAATTCATCGATTCTTTTCACAATGTTAGAAGCTGCTTCTTCAGGAGTATAAGTGCCTTGGTCATTCCATGTACCTTGCATAAAGGTCTTGACCCAGCCCGGATGCAGCAGCATAACCCGCCCACCCTGCTTGCGAATTTTATTATGTATAATCGATGACCCCATATTCAACGCAGCTTTAGCCATACAGTACCCGAACCAGGCTTCCCGATAGCTGTTCCCGATGCTGCCTGCTTCTGACGAAATATTCACAATCAGCTTGCCGCCGTTCATAACAGGCCGGATTAATAAGTTCGATAAGCGGATGGCACCAACAGCAGTGATATTATAAACGCGCTGGATATCATCGAAATCAATAGAATCTTCCACCGTTTGTTTCGTTTCGCCGAGAATGGCTGCATTATTGATCAGAAGATCCAGCTTGTCGGTCTTACTCTCGATGAAAGCGGCGAACTCCTTCACGCTTGCGTCACTGCCCACATCGAGAATGGAAGCGTGCAGCTGTCCTGGAAATTGCTCCGCAAGCTGACTGATAGATTCGTTGTCTTTGATAATGCCCCCTGCAAATACGATATATCCCTCTTTTAGAAGATGCTTCACCAGCTCCAAGCCTATTCCTCTGTCCGTACCGGATATGCAAGCCGTCAACCTATTTGCTGTCATTATTGTCACTCCTCCTTGATTAGAGTTTTTTAAACGACCATAATAAAGCTGAAAAAAGACCCTCTGTGATGGGATGGACCACGTCTGCGTTCCAGCCCTCTAATTACTTGCTTATAGAGCAAGTATAACGCAAGAAGGGGCATGGCTGCCCCTCTTTTTTAATAAAATCTTTAATTTATTTGCCGTTTTTTCCATTTTGCACGTTGAATTCCTCGATGACTTTGTCGCCACCTGCTTTTCTCCATTGCTCTATCGCTTGCTTCCAGCCTGCTTCATCCAGCTTGCCTAGAATAAATTTAGTTCTGGCATCGTCGATAATAGGCTTTAACTCACTGCCTTTGGTAGTTTGCGTTTCGGAAACAAGCGGATTCGTCGGGTTCCCCACAGCGATGGACTCGTTATCCTTGATCATTTTTCCATACTTCTCCATAAGCGGAGTCTCTTTGCCTGTCGTTTTGGCTGTATACTTGGCTACCTGCAGTTGGAGATAGCTGGAGCCAACCTCTGTGTCCTGCAGCTTTTGATCGATAAATACAGGCTTGCCATCTTCGAGCTTATAATGTCTTCCCTCGATACCCCAGCCCAGCAAATCCAGCATCTTCTGATCGGACATCTTATCGTAGAAGCCAAGAATTTGCTTCAATTCCGCCTCTGTTTTCACACTTGATTTGGGGAACATAAACACACTGTTATAGCCTACTCCACCAGGCGTACGTTCTCCCTTAGGACCTGTGATACGGCTTACTACATCCACATCCGCTCCCGGGAATGACTTGGTAAGCGAAGCTTGGTAGCTGGCTCCATCGATCATGTTCGAGATAACGGCCCCGGCTTTACCCTGGTTAATATCATCCTTCTTCTGCTGCGTGTTCAGAACAGGGAAATCCTGTTTGATCAGCTTCTCATCATATAGTTTTTTATAAAATTTCATAGCTTCATAATATTCCGGCGCCAGGAAATCCGGGCTTAGCTTGCCATCCTTCACTTCCCAGCCATTCGGAGCGCCCATAAAGGCTGCTATCACTCCGAAGCCATCCATTGTTTTTTCTTCCGTTAAGCCAACCGTATCCGCTTTCCCGTTTTTGTCAGGATCGTTTAAAGAAAAGGCTTTAAACATATTATATAGATCGTCAACGGTTTTAGGCTCGCTAAGACCAACATTTTTAAGCCAATCGCTGCGGTAAATAATCCCATAGGTCGAAAGGTCGCGGGCACGATACAAGCCATAAATCTTGCCGTCCACTTTAATATTATCAAATACAGTCTTATTCATTTTTGCCAAATTCGGATAATCGTTCAAATACGGGCCAACTTCCCAGAATACACCCGCACGTACAGCGCTCAAAATATTGGAATCCTTATTGTTCTGTACGAGCAGCGCCTTAGGCAGCTCACCGGAGGCAATCGTCACATTGACCTTTTCCTTATAGGAGGAATTGGGTACCCAGGAGATGTCCAGCTTGGTGTTCGTGTATTCTTCGATCTTCTTCTGTACTTCGCTATCCGCTTTAGGCGGCTCGGCATACATTAAGGTCATAATGCTAAGATTCAGCGGTCCTTTCGCTTCGGGCGCATTGCTGTTTCCCGTACCTCCCGCTGCCGGACTTTTATCATTGCCGCAGCCAGCCAGCAGTGCAGCAGCGCCTACCATAACACCCATCGTTGCAATTCCTGCTTTTCTCATTGCCTTTTTCCTGTTCATAGTCGTATTGCCTCCCCTTACTATTATATTATATGAATGCTTCCCAATCCTTCTTTTGGCGGGAGCTCCTTCAACCTTTTACAGATCCAAGCATGACCCCTTTGGCAAAATGCTTTTGCAAAAAAGGGTAGACGATCAGAATCGGCACTGTAGATATTACAATTACGGCCATCTTAATGATTTGCGACGGAGGAGCTACATAGTTCTGATCAAACTGGGTCGAATCGCCGATCCCGCCTTGGGATAAGATGACAATCTGCCTCAGCCAGACCTGAATAGGCCACATTTTCGAATCATTGATATACAAGATCGCGCTGAAAAAAGTATTCCAATGCCCCACTGCATAAAACAAGGCAAACGTTGCTAGTACAGGTGCGGATAAAGGCAGCACAATTCGAAAGAGCAGGCCCAGATCGCTGCAGCCGTCAATTTTGGCGGCTTCCTCAAGCCCTTCCGGCAGCTGCCGGAAAAAGCTCACCACCACAATCAGATTGAAAGCGCTGATAGCATTAGGTATGAGCAGCGCCCAATAGCTGTTAAGCATTCCCATTGCTTTTACAACAAGAAAGGTTGGAAGAATGCCTCCATGAAACAGCATGGTGAATACAATGAGCATCATAAACAGCTTTCTCCCGTCAAAATCCTGCCTCGATAATGGATAGGCCAGCAGCGAGGTGAACAGAAGATTGATGAATGTCCCCACTACGGTAATTCCTATAGTCACGAATAGGCTGTTTACAATTATGCTCGTAGAGAAAATGTATTGGTACCCCTCCAATGAGAAGGAGGTCGGGAATAATATAAAGCCGCGTCTGAGCACCTCTGCCGGTTCTGCAAAAGAGACCGAAACAATATAGATAAACGGAATAAGCATGACCAAAGCGAATAATATTAAAAATGTATAATTAAAGCCGTCAAAAATGCGGCTGCCTAAGCCCCTATTGACCATTAGTTACCATTCCTTTCCTAAGTAAGGCAGTTTTCAAGGCTAAACCCGCCTTTAATACAGTCCGCTTTCGCCGAATTTTTTGGCCATCCGGTTAGCTCCAACCACCAGTATCAATCCGATCACCGATTTGAACAATCCGACTGCCGTGCTGTAGCTGAATTGGCCTTGTTGAATACCGACGTTGTAAACGTACGTATCGAATACTTCGCCTACCTCACGGTTCATAGAGTTCAGCATCAGGAAGATTTGTTCAAAGCCTGTATCCAAAAAGGAACCTAGCCTTAGGATAAACAAGATCACGATGACACTGCGTATCGCGGGAAGCGTAATGTGCCACAGCTGCCTAAAACGGTTGGCTCCATCTATTCTCGCAGCCTCATACAATTGCGGATCAACGCCGGCCAACGCAGCCAGGAAAATAATCGTTCCCCAGCCGGTTTCCTTCCAAACTACCTGCGAAACGATCATAGTTCGGAGCCACTCGCTGGAAATTAGAAATTCCACCTTGGGAAGGCCTATGGAAGCAATCACATCATTGACAATTCCACCTTCGGTTGTAAAAAACATATACGAAATACCGACCACCACAACCCAGGATACAAAATGAGGAATGTAAACAATCGTTTGGATGGTTCGTTTAAATACTTCCTTGCGAATTTCATTTAATAACAAAGCGAGTACTATGGGCAGCGGGAAAAAGAATACCAGATTGTATATGGCCAATATGATTGTATTCTTGAACAGCATAGCGAAGGATGCGTCAAAGAAAAATCGCTCGAAGTGCTTGAATCCAACCCATTTGCTATGCAGCATGCCCAGAGCCGGCTGGTAGTCCTGAAAGGAGATCAGCAGCCCCCACATTGGGAAGTATCGAAAAATTATAAAGTAGAGCATGCCCGGAATTGCCATCAGATACAGCCACCTGTTTTTCATCAGACGGTTTAACCTTCGGCGGGCATTGCTCCTAGCAACCGTGTGCGTCTTTAACGGTTTAGAAGCCAGTTCCACCATTCATCGTCCTCCTTGATTATGTCGATAGCGTCAGCATACCGAAGCCACGGATTGCGTTCAATAATCAACAGCGTTCCACTTGCTCTTGTCGGCGAAACTTCAGGTACAGCAAGCCTTCATAATCACTAGCGTCCCCTTCAATAATCATTGGAAGCAGGCTGTTAACTTCCACGTTTGGACATGCAGCTTCCGCCAAAGCTCGGCTTATTAGCAGAAAAATCCCGTATAAGGGGGGCCGGGAGCTGAACATTTAAGCTCAGTGCTCGTATCCTTGTCTTTAAAATAATAACGGAAGCGGTTGTTCCGTTAACTCCCAAAAAAGCAAAAAAACGAAGAAATACAGGAATCATTCATTCCGTTATCTCTTCGCTTTTTATGTAAATCGCCCTCATTATCCCTAATAGTCGAGTAGGCGGGGCCTCTCCTTCTCTTGGATTGCGCCCCTTACCCCTCACAGATCCGTACGTGCGCTATTAACGCATACGGCTCTTCACTTCACCATTACAGGTCGACTGACGAACAGGTTC
>NZ_JANQBD010000020.1 GCF_024722015.1 Paenibacillus radicis (ex Xue et al. 2023)
GAACCTGTTCGTCAGTCGACCTGTAATGGTGAAGTGAAGAGCCGTATGCGTTAATAGCGCACGTACGGATCTGTGAGGGGTAAGGGGCGCAATCCAAGAGAAGGAGAGGCCCCGCCTACTCGACTATTTGGAGCGAATGAGGAATAATATGCCCAAAACAGAGAGATAACGGAAGCCGTTGTTACGTTATCTCTCTGTTTTTTGTGCTTTCCACGCCATAGCGGAATGATTACTTCCGCTAATGCTTCGACTCATTATGGAAGAAGTAGTCGGCTGTAAATAAACGCATTTCGAAGTAAGGAAGTAAAGCATAGGACAAATAAAAACAAGAAGCTTATTGTTGGAATAAAGTGGAATGTCAGAAGTGGGACAAGCATAGGATGGTATTAGTTATATCCAAGACGGATACTTGAACGATTGAACAAGTAGTTCGAGTGCAGCATTATTGTCATGGGTATAATTAACTACCTGGAGGTGCGGAAGCCCATGAAAAACCGTTTAATTCGCAGCTTATTAGTCCTGATATTATTCATTTCATTTCCTCCGCTTGCACTTGCTAATTCTCCGGCGAGTTCTTCGAATGAATCTTCTGTTCCAAGTAACTCCGCGAAGCAGAAGAAGACGTACGAAGTCAAATTTCCAAGCTTTAAGATTATGATCAACAACATACATTTGAATAATGGAATATTGAGATACCCTGTTTTAATATATGAAGGTGTAACTTATTTCCCTATGACATGGGGATTTACACAAGCCCTTGGGTTAGATGTGCGTTGGGATTCCGAGAAAGGCTTCGCTATTAATAAAAGCAATCAAGCGCCCAAAAAGCTTGCCAATGAAGTGGCCATCATTTCGGCTAGACATTTGTATGCCAAACTGCCGGACTTCTCAATTCGTGTGAACAACAATGAAATTGATAATGACAAAGAGGAATACCCGATTTTAGTTTTTAACGACGTCACTTATTTTCCGATGACCTGGCGATTTGCTGTAGAGGAACTGGGGTTGAAAATAAGCCTCGAAAACAATAAATTTAGCATATCCAAATAAATAAATATATTAACTAATTAAAAGTGAGGATAATTTCCTTGCTTTTTTTTTGAGTTAATGATAATATTTCTAATCAATTGGGGTATTTTGAATATTCAGATACCTACAGCAAGATGATTTCCTTCGGGGCGGGGTGAAATTCCCCACCGGCGGTGATATGAAGCGTTTAATCGCGCTTTGTTCAGTCCGTGACCCGTTCTGCAGCTTATTGCGAGCAGCAGACGGTGGACTTGGTGAAATTCCGAGACCGACAGTATAGTCTGGATGGGAGAAGGAAAACGGGAACGGTTTTATTTTGTCATGGCTTATATTGTGACCAGCCTTGGTTTTTCAATTAACAGTCTCAACGACTGTTTACTTTGTGCTGTCATTATTTTTTAGCTATGCCAAATGGACTATTTGTTCTGCGTTTTTACGAATGCCTATCAAACACAAGCCCCTTTTCTCAGGAAAAGTGGGCTTTTTTGTTGCAAAAAGTGTACAAAGCGACCGTGACATTGAAATTCGGGGGAGGGAGTTGAATTTTGCAGCTTTTGAATGATGAATACTACATGCGGTTAGCCATACAGCTTGCAGCAGGCGCAACAGGTCAAACCGGCATAAACCCGGTAGTCGGTTGCGTGCTGGTGAAAGAAGGCCGCATCATTGGAATGGGAGCTCATCTGAAACGTGGAACTCCCCATGCTGAAATTCATGCTCTACAGATGGCTGGGGCGGAAGCAGAGGGCAGCACGGCCTACGTCACATTGGAGCCCTGCAGCCACTATGGCCAAACGCCGCCATGCAGCGATCGGTTGATTCAGGAAAAGGTTAAACGGGTAGTCGTCGGCTGCAGCGATCCCAATCCTCTAGTAGCGGGAACAGGCATTGCCAAGCTCAGAAATCATGGTATTCAAGTGGATGTTGGCTTGCTGGAGACTGAAGCCCGACAGTTGAACGAAGTCTTCAATAAGTTCATTATAACGCGTCGGCCATTTGTAACGTTGAAAACGGCCAGTACACTGGATGGCAAGATCGCTTCGCGCACAGGTGATAGTAAATGGATTACGAATGCAGAATCCAGAAGTTATGTGCATACATTGCGCCACCGGCATCAATCGATTATGGTCGGGATCGGAACTGTGCTAAGCGATGATCCGCTGTTAACGACCCGATTGGAAGTGCCGGGATTGCACCCGATTCGCGTGATAGTAGATTCAGGCTTGCGTCTGCCGCTGGATGCCAAAGTTGTCGTGGACCGCTCGATTGAAACCATTGTGCTTACTACAGAGGAAGCAGCGGCAACCAAACGGGATGAGCTGGAAGCTGCCGGTGTAACCGTGTTGGCTTGCGGCGCCGGACCAAAGGTTGATCTGGCCAAAGCAATGGAATTGCTGGGTGAAAGAGAAATTTCATCCATTTTACTTGAAGGCGGTGGACAGCTCAATGGGTCCATGCTGGAGCTTGGCTTGATTGACAAGTTGCTGATGTTCTTTGCACCCAAAATTGTCGGAGGCGGCAATCAAGCTCCTGATAATTTTCAATTCTCCGGTTTCGAATCCATGAAGGATGCTATCCAACTGGAGCGGACTCAGGTGCAGCAGTTTGGGGAAGATATTTGTATTGCCGGTTATCCGCTTTATAGGAACGAGGTGTAGGGAATGTTTACAGGTATTATTGAAGAGATCGGCACCATGCGCAGGATAACGAAGCAGGGACAAGCGATGGTTTTGACGGTCGGGGCGAAACGGATATTGGAGGATGTACATCTAGGGGACAGCATATCGGTGAATGGCGTTTGTTTAACTGTTATCCAGTTCGATGAAACTTCAATAACAGTCGACGTGATGCCGGAAACATTCCGCAGAACAACGCTCCAAAAGCTTCATGTAGGCGATCAAGTCAATTTGGAGCGCGCGATGGCTTCGGGGGGCCGTTTTGGCGGTCACATCGTTCAAGGGCATGTTGATTCTACAGGGATCATTACAGGCCGTGTCCCAGAGGAGAACGCTGTTGTGTTTCAAATTGAGCCGGAGGACACAGAAGTACTTAGATATATGATTCCACACGGCTCCATTACAATAGACGGGATTAGCTTGACATTAGTGCAAGTAACGGAGCAGCGGTTCACGGTATCGATAATACCTCATACTTTGGCACAAACGGTTTTACAGACGAAGCAGCCAGGAGATCAAGTTAATCTTGAGGCAGATGTTCTCGGTAAATATATTGAAAAGCTGTTGAATTCCCGCGGCGGTAGCGGACCGGTAAAAAAGCAAAGCACTTTAACCGAAGCTTTTCTGGCGGACAATGGATTTATTTAATCGAATAGAGAGTAAAAGAGATAAGGAAAGGCAGGGAGTGGAAATGACGGAACCTATCCAATTTCATACGATTGAAGAAGCCATTTATGATTTGATCCTGGGTAAAATTATCATCGTTGTCGACGATGAAGATCGCGAGAATGAAGGGGACTTTATCGCATTAGCGGATAAAGCAACTCCGGAGGTCATTAACTTTATGATCAAGGAAGGCCGTGGACTTGTCTGCGTACCCATTACGGAGGAACGTGCCCAGGAGCTGGAGCTTCCCCCGATGGTGGCAAGAAACACAGATTATCATGGCACCGCGTTTACAGTTTCCGTGGATCACAGTGATACGACAACTGGCATCTCCGCATCGGAGCGTTCCATGACAGTTAAAGCTTTGATCGATCCATCTACGAAGGCTCATAATTTTCGGCGTCCCGGTCACATATTTCCATTGATCGCCAAAAAAGGCGGTGTGCTGCGGAGAACCGGGCATACAGAGGCTGCGGTAGATCTGGCCCGGATGTGCGGCTCATACCCGGCTGCTGTTATTTGCGAGGTCATTAAAGAGGACGGGGAAATGGCTCGTGTTCCTGAGCTGCTTGAGTTCAGCCGCAAGCATGAGATGAAAATCATTACGATTCGGGATCTTATTCAATACCGCAATCTGAAAGAAAAACTAATTCAGCGTGAGGTTGAAGTAAAGCTTCCCACGGACTACGGTGACTATAATGCGGTAGCTTATACGAACGCATTGGATTCTAAAGAGCATGTTGCATTGGTCAAAGGCAAAATTGACGGATCGGTTCCTACGTTGGTTCGGGTGCATTCCGAATGCTTGACCGGTGATGTATTTCATTCCCATCGTTGTGACTGCGGGCCACAGTTAAATGCAGCGCTGAAGCAGATTGACGAAGCAGGTTCAGGTGTGCTGCTATACATGCGGCAAGAGGGTCGCGGTATCGGCTTGATTAACAAATTGAAGGCCTACGTGCTTCAGGAACAAGGTTTAGACACGGTTGACGCGAATATTAAGCTGGGCTTTGCCCCTGATTTGCGGGAATACGGTATTGGCGCTCAAATTCTAAAAGATTTAGGAGTTTCCCAAATCCGTCTGCTTACCAACAATCCGCGGAAGATTAAAGGGTTGGAGGGTTATGGTTTAGAAGTAGTGGAGCGTGTTCCCATTCAGATGGAAGAAAACGAGTCCAACTCCAATTATTTGCATACGAAGCAAGAAAAATTAGGCCATTTGCTTGATTTTCAAATATAAAAAATCGGAAGGATGTTGAACAAACATGGCAAAAGTATACGAGGGACATTTAATATCAGTAGGACTGAAATACGGAATCGTTGTTGGAAGATTTAATGAATTCATCACCAGCAAGCTGCTGGGCGGGGCTTTGGACGCGTTGAAGCGTCACGGAGCTACTGAGGATGAGGTAGAAGTGGCTTGGGTTCCCGGCGCATTTGAAATCGCGTTAATAGCACAAAAAATGGCTGAAAGCGGCAAATATGATGCAGTCATCACATTAGGTGCCGTAATTCGTGGTTCAACTCCACATTTCGATTATGTATGCAGTGAAGCAGCAAAAGGGGTGGCAGCTATCAATCTAAAGACTGGCGTGCCTACTATTTTTGGAGTGTTGACTACAGATTCCATCGAGCAAGCGGTAGAGCGAGCAGGCACTAAGGCCGGTAATAAGGGCTGGGAAGCAGCTGTAACTGCAATTGAAATGGCAAATTTGACAAAACAACTATCTTAATTTAGCTTTTTCCTATAAAATCAGTATAATAGAGTAAACTACACATGCTGAGTTTCCTTATGGAAGCTCAGCATTGCTTGCGAAAGAACCATTTATTATGTATGCCAAAGGATATTTAAATAATTATTGCTTACGAAGATAGCTTTCATCTGGAAAGCTTTTAGGGGGAAAATCTAGTTGGATAAAGTTACATACAAACTGGATATGTTTGAGGGCCCCCTCGATTTGCTGCTGCATCTTATAGATAAATCTGAGGTAGACATATATAACATCCCTATCAAGGAAATTACAGATCAATATATGGCTTATATAGGAGATATGCAGGAGCTGGAGCTTGAAGTAACGAGTGAATTTCTTGTTATGGCAGCAACGCTTTTGTCTATTAAAAGCAAGATGTTATTGCCGAAGCCGCCTATTATTGAGTTTGATTATGATGATGATTATATGCTCGATGAGGACTATGATCCGCGAGCTGAGCTCGTGGCCAAGCTGATTGAGTATCGTAAATATAAAGCGATAGCCGACCATTTAAGAGATAAAGAGCTGGAGCGAAGCCTCATCTATACCCGTGAGCCTGAGGATTTGACCCCTTACATCCCTCATATAATTGAGAATCCGGTCAAGGGTCTGAATGTTGCAGATTTGGTATATGCTTTTCAAAAGGCACTTCGGAGAATGACAAGCCGGAACATGATTGCCAAAATCCGCAAGGATGAGATATCTGTTAAGGATCGGATGAAGGAAGTTGTGTTATGGCTTGAGCAAGCTGGCGGCAAGCTGCTGTTCTCTAAATTAATTGACGAGGACATGTCCCGTGAAGGGATTGTTACAACATTTTTAGCGCTGCTTGAATTGATGAAGATAAAGGCTGTTGTATGCTACCAGCATCGATTATTTGAGGAAATTGTGATTCAGGCAAGAGAGGATGGGACAGCAAATGGATTCACGGCAGATGAAATCAGTTATTGAGGGCCTTCTGTTTGTAGCGGGTGATGAAGGTCTCGATGTCAAACATTTAGCCGAGGTGCTTGAGCAAAATACTGATTTCATCAGGGGGCTCGTATTGGATCTGAAAGCTGATTTGCGCCGCGGTAAGCGAGGGCTGCAAATCGTGGAGCTTGCAGGAACTTTTCAATTAACAACCTTGCCGGCACATGCTCCTTTTTTTGAGCGGCTAGCGTATTCCCCATCCCGCACTTCATTATCACAGGCAGCGTTAGAGACATTGGCAATTGTTGCTTATAAGCAGCCTATCACCAGAGTAGAAATTGAGGAAATCCGAGGGGTTAAAGCCGATCGTGCCTTGCAGACACTGGTGGCCAAAGATTTAATTCATGAGGTGGATCGCGCAGATGCTCCAGGCCGTCCTATTTTGTATGGGACAACTAAATCATTTCTCGATTATTTTGCTTTGGCCAGTATTGCAGAGCTCCCGGAATCATCGCTATTCCATAATGAAGATAATTTAGAGGAAGAAACCAGGCTTTTATTCGATAAGCTCGGAAGTGAGGACACTACACAAATTACCTTCGAGGATGTATCTGACACGGAATAAGCAGGCATACAACAGGTATAAACAGGCAGAACGGCCTGATTGTAACAGCGAATGTTTTGCCAATACAGGGCTATACTAACTCCTAAATGAGAAGAAGCAGCGCTTCTTGCATTGGGAGTTTTTCTTTTTCCCATGAAGGCTGCGGGAGTGGAGGGTTAATCATGGTTTGGCCCTGGATTGCAGGAGTAGCTGTTGTATTATTGGTCATGTTAATTTCAAGTAATGTGAAGTTTAGTCTTACATTGATGCGAAAAAAAGATGATGATGAAATTGTTTTCGATGTCCGAGCTGTATTTGGCTTAGTGAAGAAACGAATCACAGTCCCTGTTATTGTTTTTAAAGGCTTTTCTGAAGGAGTAGGTATCAAGGCGGAATACGTGGATAAAGCCCAGGAGCATGTAGTTTCCGATACAGAGAAAAAAATTACAAAAAAAACAATTAAAGAAGCTTTTGATGCAATGCGCGATCTTCTGAGTCATTGCTTTCAATTTCACCAGTGGCTTCTAAATACATTGGGACATATTCATTGTACACGAGTAGTTTGGAAAACGTCTGTGGGAGTTGGCGACGCTGCTGAAACTGCATTAACGACAGGTATGGTATGGGGATTAAAAACTTCACTGCTAGGATTTGTGTTTCGGTTCATTAAACTGGATACCCGACCGGAACTTAGGGTTGAACCAAAATTCAACGAGGTGAAGTTTTCAACTGAGGTACTGTGCCTGGCCCGAATTCGTTTGTATTATATTATGTTGGCCGGATTTCATTTGCTCGTTCGGATTATAAAGGTCAAGGATGGTTGGAGAACATGGCAGCGTGTACTGTTTAAGGCATAAGTCAGGGCGCTAGCCGGATCGTGCATTGTGATTTTTTGACAACAGGAATTCGAGAATATGCCGCATCCTTGCAGGGAATTCTAACAAATGCTTAAAAGAACTTTTTTATAAAAAGATGAAGGAGGACGATATGACGATGACAGAACATCCGATACAAGGGTTAATGAAGACGGCCATGGAAAACATCAAAGAGATGGTGGACGTTAACACAATTGTAGGTGACCCTGTGGAAACCCCTGACGGAAGTGTAATTATGCCGATATCGAAGGTAGGCTTTGGATTTGCGGCTGGAGGTAGTGAATTTAGCGCTGAGGAAAACAGTACGAGCCACAATGACGCGGCAAATGCCAAAGTATCTCTCCCATTTGGTGGAGGTAGCGGAGGTGGGGTATCGATTACTCCGATTGCATTCCTCGTGGTAAGTAAATTAGGTGTCAAAATTGTACCGCTTGATAATCAGACACATCTGCTGGAGCGCTTGATCGATTCGGCACCGACTGTAGTGGACAGGATTCAGAGCATGATGAAAGGCAATACAGCCAATGGGATGAATACCGGTACAGGAACAAGCAATGGGACATCCGTAACTAATAATATCGAAAATCAGAACTTTATCGTCTAGCTTAAAGCTTTTGTATCATAATATAAAACAAAATTATGGCCCTGCGAGGAACTAAGTTCTTTGGCGGGGTTCTTTTTGTTTGGACATAACTGTTGTGGATAAGCATATATATGTACAAGATATAGGTCTGCAAGTCGTTGCTTGCGAAGTAAACTTTGCTCGAGCCAAAGTTCTTAGGAGGATCCAGATGAAAAGAATGGTTATGCTGTTAATTGCTTTGACGCTGCTTAGTTCTGTAATTTATTTGCCTGTAAGCGTACAAGCTGCTCCCTCAATTTCTACACATGCAGAAGCCGCGGCCTTGATAGATGTGCGTTCCGGGAGATTGCTGTACAGCACTCAGGGTGATAAATCCATGCGTATTGCCAGCTTAACTAAAATCATGACGGCGATCGTTGCAATCGAGCATGGCAATCTATCGAGTACCGCTACTATAAGTAAAAATGCATTTGGCAAAGAAGGCTCCTCTATTTATTTGAGATTGAATGAAGAAATGAGCCTGCAGCATCTGCTTTATGGAATGATGCTGCGTTCAGGCAACGATGCAGCAACTGCGATTGCCGAGCATGTGGGAGGCACATTGGATGGATTTGTCTATCTGATGAATGAGAAGGCCAGAATGATCGGCATGGAGCATTCCAGCTTTAAAAACCCTTCCGGTCTGGATCAGGAAAACCACTATTCCACTGCAAACGATATGGCCAAGCTGACAGCCTACGCATTGCGAAATCCGGTATTTCAAGAGATCGTGAAGACGAAGGTGAAAAAAGCACCCAACCCCAATGAAGCCTGGGATTACACATGGATGAATAAAAATAAGATGCTTAACCTGTATGAAGGCGCAGATGGAGTCAAGACGGGCTATACAAAGCTGTCTAAACGATGCCTCGTATCCTCTGCTACACGTAATGGACAACAATTGGCTGTCGTTACTCTTAACGATTCAGATGACTGGGCTGACCATTCCAAGCTGTTGGACTATGGCTTTAAGAACTATCCTTTACAAACTTATGTTCAAAAAGGAGATGCCATCCAAGGTACGGAATATGTGGCAGGAGCCAGCTTCGCTTACCCTGTTCTTGATGGGGAGAAAGCGCAAGTTACATCGAAATTAGATTTCAATGGTCAGGATTCGATATATTTTCGGATGGGAGAATTAGGAAAACAACAGTTTTTGTTAAACGGCAAATCGATTGGCAGCGTGCCTATATATATGAAAGATAGCCCAAGACTGAAGCTTAAAGACAGCAGCGCATTTTCGTTTACGGAAACGGGAATAGGCGAAGTGTCAGTTATGGATAGATGGTTATTTAATTTGCATTTTTTAGTGAGAGTCTTGTTTATGGGAAATACCGATTGACAGCCAAATCGGGGAGGGAGTGGCGATAACTCATGGTGAATGTAATTTGGTTATTTTTCATCGTTGCCGGCTTTATTGTCGCTGCAGCGCAGGGTAAGATAGAGTTGGTTACGCAGGCCACCTTTGACGGGGCCAAAAGCGGGGTAACCGTTTGCTTTGGTCTTATCAGCATCATGGTTTTTTGGCTTGGCATTATGCGTATCGCTGAGGATGCCGGTATGCTGCGAGTGCTGTCTGCGTTGCTTCGACCGGCTGTGCGCTTCTTATTTCCTAGTGTGCCCAAGGATCATCCGGCTTTGGGATATATCATGTCCAATATGGGAGCCAATATTTTGGGGCTTGGAAATGCAGCCACTCCGATGGGCATTAAGGCGATGCAGGAGCTGCAAACATTGAATTCCAATAAGGATATTGCCAGTCCGGCAATGTGCACGCTTCTTGCGCTCAACACTGCTAGCATTACGCTTATCCCAACTACATTAATTGCCATTCGTATGAATTATAACTCCGTTAACCCAGCTGAAATTGTTGGGACTACCTTGCTTGCAACGATTGTTTCGACTGTTGCTGCTATTCTTGTGGACAAATGGTACAGACGGAAATATTTAATGCTGCAGGGCCAATCCTCCAAGCATAATCCAAAAGGGAAAGGATGATTCCCTTGTACTCAATCGTGAATTTAATTTCGGCGTGGGCCATTCCTGTTATCATTGTTTTTATTCCGTTATATGCAGTGTATCGTAAAGTACCGGTCTATGAATCGTTTGTTGATGGTGCGAAGGAGGGCTTTGACACAGCAATCCGCATTATCCCTCATCTTGTCGGGATGATGGTGGCAATCAGTGTATTTCGTGCATCAGGAGCTATGGAGCTGATGCTTGGGTGGTCGAGGCCCTTCTTCGAGATGATTGGAATACCAAGTGAAGTGCTGCCTTTAGCGATCTTGCGTCCAATTACGGGGGCAGGGTCGCTCGCGTTCACTACCGATTTGCTGCAGCAATTTGGTCCGGATTCCATGGTAGGTCGTATCGCTTCGACAATTCAGGGCAGTACAGATACAACCTTATATGTGATCACTGTTTACTTTGGGGCTATCGGTATTCGTAAAGCAAGTTATGCTCTTAAGGTAGGATTAATTTCGGATATTGTTGGTTTTGTGGCCTCTATACTTATTTGTTATTTAGTTTTTGCCTAGAACCCTCGCTTTTCTCCGCACATATACTGTACCAGCTAACGCATTAGAAGTGATAACCGGCTTCAAGCTGCAATGGAAGCTATGGTTGCACATAGGAGTGAGCTGCGTGCAGTTTTTTGGAATTGTCATTCACCATTCAATTTGTCCCTCCATCAATGGAAAAGGGTATGATTTTTTTATCACCCGCAATGGATCGATCATCCCTTCTTCCGAACAAACAGACCCTTTGTATATTCATATTTGCCTGGAAGGTGATTTCTCCGATCACCGTCATCCTTTTTCATTAGAAGAAAAAGAGCAATTTTTTTTGTTGAATAAATTGGTTTTAAGATTGGCGGATACGTTCAAGTTCCAGCATGATGACATTTTCCCTCATACTATATCTTGCCCGGGCGCATTCTTTCCTTGGTCGCAGCTTGTGATTTCGTCTGAGGATAGGTATCATTAGGGTTGAGGTGAATAGAGACCAATGGAACGATTACAAAAAGTATTGGCAGAAGCGGGAGTTGCCTCCCGGAGAAAATGTGAGGAATTAATTACTGCAGGCCGTGTTATGGTCAATGGCGAAGTGGTCACAACCTTGGGCGTGAAAGTAAGCGCCAACCAGGATGTGATCCATGTGGACGGACGAGCCATCCGGCAGCAGAAAAAGGTATATGTGCTCTTTCATAAGCCAAAGGGAGTTATTACAAGTGCTTCGGATCCAGGCGGACGCAAAATTGTCACAGACTTTATTAAGGATATCCCTGAGCGGATATACCCGGTCGGCCGGCTGGATTATGACACAGAAGGGCTTCTGCTGTTAACTAATGACGGCGAGTTTGCCAATCTGTTGACACATCCGAAGCACCATGTCCCTCGTACATATCATGCTACTGTAAAAGGTGTGCCTCATGGATCACTTTTGGACAAGCTGCGCAGCGGGATTGAGCTGGAGGACGGTATGACTGCTCCTGCAGAGGTTGATTATCATGACATCAATCCGGAAAGTAAAGAAACTATCGTCTCCATAACCATTTATGAGGGTCGAAACAGACAGGTTCGCCGGATGTTCGATGCGATCCAATTTCCCGTCACCAGGCTTCGACGCGTTATGTTTGGGCCGTTGGCTCTGACAGGTGTCGGGCGCGGCAGATATCGCCATTTAACAACACATGAAATCAAAGAACTGACAGACAACGCGCTCAAGACACATAATATTCAAAAAGGGAAATAAGCACGGACTGTAATTTTCGATATAATAGGTGTTAGGTTCGATAAGCAAAGGTTTGAGGTGTAAACCAATGGGAAAAAATAAACGATGGGTGCAGCTGATTATTTTTTCTGCTGTTCTTTTGATTGGGGCGTTAACGTTAATCAATAATTTGTATGCTAAGGACAAGAAACCTGTAGAAGGCAGCAAGGCTCCGGATTTCACGCTTGTTGGGTTGGATGGCAAGAAGCATCAGCTGTCTGATTATAAAGGGAAGACGGTAATGATCAACTTCTGGGGTACTTTCTGTCCTCCTTGTAAAGATGAAATGCCGGCGATCCAGCATCAGTTTGATAAACGAAACGCTCAGAAGGTGGAATTTTTTGGTTTGAATTTGGGGGAAAGCAAGATTACCGTCCAAAATTTCATTGATCAATACAAAATTACTTTTCCTATCTTGCTGGATGATAACGAGGAAACGCGCAAGCGCTACGGTGTTATGAATTACCCCACGACCTTTTTTGTTGGCCCCGACGGTAAAATCGCCAAGATTTGGATCGGCGAAATGACAGAAGCCTTCATTGAGCAAACCGTTGCTTCCATCTCAGCTTCCAAGTAACTTCTGTATCGGTCCTGAAGACAAATAAGGTTGAACGCCGGGGATTATTTAAATCCTGCTTAAATTCTGGCTTTTCTTTTGTTTTCTCTTGTTCTACACAAGCGACGCAAACGACCCGGGGGAGTTTGCTTATCTTACTACTAAATAACGACTAGAGTTATTTGTCTCGGTGGTTTGCTTCAGTGGAGTAAAAGAGAGCAGCCGGAGAGTTTACGCGCCGCCTTTGAAAGAGTGTTCCTACAACGTAGTTCTTTTCCGAATCAGGGAACACTCTTTCAACAGCGGCCGCAGGCGCTCTCTTTTACGCAACGCTGCACAGCTAATAAGCTGCAACGCTGAACTAACTCACAAATATTCTTTATGGAGGACCACCATGATTCAAAACACAAAATGCGAATGCGGACACCAGAATCATGTAGGTACCGTTCTTTGCGAATCCTGTGGCAAGCCCTTGTATGAGGTCAAGGGAGAAGCTCCACTTGAAATGCGCTACGATGGGGTGGCCAGACGGTCACAGAAGGAAAATCCAAACCTTCTGGATAAAGTATGGAACTTTTTTTCCTCTGTAAAGATCGCTATTTATCTGATTATTATTACACTCATAGGATCATCGCTGGGTACGATATATCCTCAGGAAAGCACCTTTCTCAATTTTGATGCTTCTACCTACTACAAGGACACCTATGGAACATTTGGAGAAATTTATTATTTATTAGGTTTATCGCACACTTTCGAATCATGGTGGTTTATTGGCCTCCTTTTTATGATTGGGACGTCGCTTGTCGTGTGTAGCTTGGATCGTGTACTGCCGCTTTACCGTGCACTCAATAAGCAGCAGATTCGCAAACATCTGGACTTTATTTTACGGCAAAAGGTATCTTACGAAGGACCGTTTAACAATAAAAAACCGGCTTCCGCTGAGGACTCTAAGGCAGAGGAATTGGAATGGGTAGATCAAGCCGCTGTGCTGCTTAAAAAACAGAATTACCGTGTACACAAGGATGGAACCGCATTACTTGCGGAGAAATACAGGTTTAGCCGCTGGGGTCCATACATCAATCACATTGGCCTCATTATTTTTCTCATGGCTGTGTTGATGAGAGGTATTCCAGGCTGGCATATGGATCAACATATTGCATTTCCTGAGGGTCAAGCTGTCAAAATTACGGACACACCTTATTATTTGAAAAATGAAAAATTTACACTTGAATATTATAGCGAGCAGGAAATGTCTGAAGGTTTCCGCGAGAAGCAGCAGGCTGTTCCCAAAGTGTATGAGACCAAAGCCGTCTTGTATGAATGCACGGCTGATTGCAATGATTCCGGGAAAGAGCCGCAGCTCAAGGAAGTGTACCGACAAGATATTATCGTCAATACGCCGCTTCAATATAAAGGTTTTATGGCCTATCAATTCGATTATAAGGAATCACCGATGCTGATTTCAGTGAAGCCGACTCTCAAAAATAAAAAAACAGGCGAAGCTTACGGAAGTATTGATCTTTCCATGTCGAGACCGGCTGAAAGCTATAAAGCTGGTGCTTATACTTTGACATTGAAAGCTTATTTCCCTGATTTTGGGTTGGATTCCAAGGGCATGCCGATGACTAACTCGAATGAACCGAAAATGCCTGCCTTTATTTTTTCTATAACAGGACCTGATTTGCTGCCGCAAGGCGAGCCTTATCTTTATTTCCCAAGACAGATAGATAAGGAAGCATTTCAGCAGGATAAAATCAATGGAGCCATGGCCGACAAGCTGGAGTTATCTGTAAATTCAATGACCGATGTTAAATTTTCCGAATATATCAGTTATTTAAACATACGTATTGACCGGGCTATGCCGTTCGTTTGGGTTGGAGCTACGATTTCAATGATTGGCTTAATTATGGGCTTTTATTGGCATCATAGACGGATTTGGCTTCGTATTGATAATGGAAAATTAGCGTTGGGTGCGCATACAAGCAAAAACTGGTTTGGGGTCCGTAAGGAAGTAGCACAATTTCTTCATAAGTCAGGTATAGATGTAGATCCTAAATCGTTGGAAGCAGGAGTGGTGAAATAGTGGACAGCAGTCTGTTTTTGTTAATCGCGTTTATTGTGTACAATGCTGCATTCTTGAGCTTTGTTATCGCAATTCTCGGCAAAAAGTGGAATCAGAATGATCCTGAGGCACACATAAAGAAATGGGGAAATGTTTCAATAGGATTGACTATTGTCGGCTTCCTTGGCCATGTTTCTTTTTTCTTCTTGCGTTGGGCGGAAGGCGGGCATATTCCAATCAGCAATATGTATGAATTTATGACCTTCCTCGGCATGATGATTATGTTTGCTTTTATCATTGTTTATTTTCTGTACCGTGCTCCGGTGCTTGGTGCTTTTGCACTTCCCGTTGGCATTATCATTATCGCCTATGCTTCGGTATTTCCTAAAGAAATTCAACCATTGATTCCCGCCTTGCAAAGCTATTGGCTCAAAATCCACGTGACTACTGCTGCGACAGGCGAAGCCTTCTTTGCCGTAGGTTTTGCGGCCGGACTTATGTACTTGCTGCGCAGTGTTAATTTCAAAAGCAAGGAAGCTGCAGATCGTAAAGAGCAGCGTGGGGTTGAGTTCACGTTATTTTTCCTGGTTATGATCATCGCGTTCGTTGTATCTATATTCGGATTCAATGCATCAGGCTATCATGCCAAGTTTGCGAACGATGTTACATACACCGATAAAGAGGGTATTGAACGTACTATAAAGCAGCCAGTAGATTATGTGCTGCCACCGATCTTTAAGCCATACCAAGGGGAGCAATTGGATATGAAACCGTTCCTCGGTATGACAGAAGCCCCATTCGAAGCTCCATCATGGATGAAGGGAGCGAATGCAGGACGGAAGCTGAATACGGTTGTATGGTCTGTTCTTGCGGGCTTGATCTTGTATGGTTTGCTTCGGATTGTTGTCCGTAAACCGTTGGGTACAGCGCTAAGTCCGATGCTCCATGGTATTGATGGAGAGGATATCGATGAGATCAGCTATCGGGCGATCGCCATTGGTTATCCCATTTTCACACTGGGAGCATTGATATTCGCTATGATATGGGCTGCTGAAGCCTGGGGACGCTTCTGGGGATGGGATCCCAAAGAAGTATGGGCATTAATTACATGGTTGTACTATGCCGCCTATTTACATTTGCGTTTATCCAAAGGCTGGCAGGGGAAGAAGTCTGCGTGGCTTGCGGTTATTGGGTTTATGGTTGTAATGTTTACATTAATCGGCGTTAACCTTGTTATTGCCGGACTACATTCTTACTCGGGCGTATAATTTATTGAGAAAGGGCTGATATCCATGCAAGAAGCGAAAATGACAATATTGGTAGTCGATGATGAAGAGAGAATTCGCCGATTACTGCGGATGTATTTGGAAAAGGAAAATTTTATTATCGAAGAGGCGGAAGATGGCGAGACAGCTCTGAAATATGCATTGGAAGTTGACTATGATTTGATACTTCTTGATGTCATGCTGCCTGGTATCGATGGCAATGAGGTGTGTGCAAGATTGCGTCAGGTAAAGTC
Organism: Paenibacillus radicis (ex Xue et al. 2023); assembly: GCF_024722015.1. GTDB lineage: Bacteria > Bacillota > Bacilli > Paenibacillales > NBRC-103111 > Paenibacillus_S. The sequence goes on from NZ_JANQBD010000020.1 coordinate 16,044, forward strand.
TACGCCGGTTATCATGCTAACAGCTAAAGGTGAAGAGACGAACCGTGTCCAAGGCTTTGAAATGGGTGCTGATGACTACGTTGTGAAGCCTTTTAGCCCGCGTGAGGTGATTTATCGGGTCAAAGCGATTTTGCGCAGATCATCCGTTACGGCTTACTTGTCCAAGGAAGTTAACACCAGCAACAATATCGTGTTCCCGAACCTTGTAATTGAGCATGACGCTCACCGTGTAAGTGCCGGTGGACAAGAAGTGGCTCTAACTCCTAAAGAATATGAGCTGCTGCATTATTTGGCTGTTTCTCCGGATAAAGTGTTTTCCCGTGAGGAGCTATTAAAGGACGTTTGGAATTACGAGTTTTTTGGGGATCTACGTACCGTTGATACTCATGTTAAAAGGCTGAGAGAGAAGTTGAATAAGGTATCTCCGGATGCTGCATCCATGATTACAACTGTGTGGGGTGTAGGTTACAAGCTAGAGGTGCCTAAGTAAAGTGTTTATTTTAAAAAGCGTAGTAGGAAAGCTATGGCTGACCATTATTGGATTGGTTGCTGTAATATTGGTTGTATTAGGTTTATTTCTTAGTCAATATATCGAAACGTCCTTTCCAAAGTCACAGGATCAAACGGAAAACTTGCATAGGCTTGCTGCCAAAGTTGCAAGCGGCATTTCAAGTCATATGGAAGAAGATCGTTATATAAACCTGGTCAATGATTTATTGAGCGCACAGGAAGCGAATGTATTTATTATTAATACCGATTTAAAGCAATTGAATACTTTTCACGATAATGGCAATTTGAATGATTTGCATTATGATGATTTTTTTACCAAGCAATCGCTTCAAGCTGTGTTCGCCGGTGAGTCGATAGATAACCAGGTTGCTGGAACATCAGGGGGGAAGAAGCAGTATACGAATAGCCAATATTCAGCTGTTGCAGTTCCGTTAAAGGATAGCGCTCAGCAAAATATTATCGGCGCGGCTATAGTGTATCAATCCACTCAATCGGTGGAGGTTACACAAGCGTATGTAAAGCGAGTATTTGCTTATGTTGGGGTTATCGGTTTTCTGATGACCACCTTCTTTACCTTCTTTCTCTCTACGAAAATTACTCAGCCTCTGTTGCGCCTTAAGAAAGCGGCGGATTTAATTTCACATGGTGAATACGGTACAAGAGTTCCGATAGCATCTACCGATGAAATTGGAGAGCTCGGCAAAACCTTTAACCGCATGGGTGAGGAGTTATCGGATACAATTAAGGCCTTAAGTCATGAAAAAGAGCATCTGTCGAGCGTGCTGAGAAGTATGACGGACGCAGTAGTGACTTTTGATGCGGATGGGAATGTTATTCTTACCAATCCGCAAGGGTATAAGATTATTACGGAGTGGAACGAGATTCAATGGAATGATGATTTGAAGAACGAGGGCTCTGTCATTTCATCTTTGGAAGTGCAGGATGGAAAAATACCTGAACCGATGAAGATGCTGTTTGATGACGTGATTAGCGGGGCTCACGAGATATCTTCCAAGCTCCATGTCCAGAACGAAGTTTGGTCCGTTGTAATGGCGCCTCTGTATTCGAGAGATGCTGTACGTGGCGTCGTAGCTGTGCTTCGTGATGTTACGGAGGAGTTTAGGCTGGATAAGCTGCGCAAGGATTTCGTGGCTAATGTATCCCACGAGCTGCGCACGCCTTTATCGATGCTCCAAGGATACAGTGAGGCACTGCTCGATGATATCGCAGCAACGCCTGAAGAGCGCCAGGAGCTTGCTCAGGTTATTCATGATGAGTCTTTGCGGATGGGAAGGCTAGTGAGAGATTTGTTGGACCTTGCCCGTATGGAAACAGGCAATCTGGAGCTTCATTTCAGACCGATGGATGTAGGAAGCTTTATGAAACGAATCCACCGAAAGTTTGCCGTGCTCTCCAAGGACCAGAATATTTCTTTAACCTGCGAGCTTCCGGAACAGGAACTTATTTTGCATGAAGTAGATGAAGACAGGCTGGAGCAGGTAATGACGAACTTGATGGATAATGCTTTTCGGCACACTCCTCAAGATGCGGCAATTGGAATGCGTGCAGATACCATTCAGTATAAAGGTGAGAAAGCGGTTCTTATTGAAATAAGCGACGAAGGCTATGGAATAGCTGCAAGTGATTTGCCGTACATCTTTGAACGATTCTATAAGGCTGACAAGGCTCGTACAAGGGGCACTTCAGGAGGGACAGGTTTAGGACTGTCTATTGTTCGCAACATTGTGGAGGCACATCAGGGAGCTGTACAGGTTAAAAGCACTGTAGGTCAAGGAACGACATTTTCCGTAATTCTTCCTCTGAAAGACGCTAAAATTTAAAAGAGAGCCTCCGATTCTAGGATCAGAGGCTCTCTTTTTGTTGAAATGTACGACTTTATCTTGTTGTTCGTGAAACAATTAGGTTAACTTAGCCAACTACTAAAGGGAAAGCTCGCTTACGTGAGTTAGATCAGGAAGTTGAACCAATTGGCCTAGAACTTCTTTTGGAGTCTGCTTATCTGTTGTTAGTACCATAATAGCGGAACCGCCAATCACTTTACGGCCTACCTGCATGGTCGCGATGTTGACATCGTTGCTTCCAAGCAATGTTCCAACTCTACCGATGATACCTGGTTTGTCATTATGTGAGATAAGAAGAAGATTTCCGTTTGGTGCGATATCTACAGGATATTGATCAATTTGTACGATACGCTCGCCATAACCGCTGAGTAGAGTACCTGCAACTATATGTTCTTCATTTTTGGTTTTAAGTGTAACAGACAGCAAATTAGTAAATGTTTTGCTTGCTGCTGACTTTTGAATAACGACGTTAACGCCACGTGACTTGGCTAGGTGCATCGCATTAACGATATTCACACCCTCTAATTGGTTGGACAAGATACCTCTGACAATATAGCGGGTAAGTGGAGTAGTGTCCACATCTGCCAAATCGCCGGCATAACTTACAACGATTTCTTTAACAGCACCTTCTGTTGTTTGTCCAATGAATTGACCCAGCTTTTCGCCAAGCGAGAAGTAAGGCTGAAGCTGATTCAAAACGGTTGCCGGAACCGGAGGCATGTTAACCGCATTTTTGAAGGGCTCATCACGCAAGATGTGAAGCACTTCCTCAGATACATCAATAGCCACGTTCTCTTGAGCTTCGACAGTTGAAGCGCCCAAGTGAGGGGTTACAATGATCTTTGGATTGTTCAAGAACGGATGGTTTGCTTGCGGAGGCTCTTGTTCATATACGTCAAAAGCAGCTCCTGCGACAATACCGGACTCAATCGCTTCAACCAATGCCAGCTCATCAATGATGCCGCCGCGGGCGCAGTTGATAATTCTTACGCCTTTTCTCATTAATTCGAATTGAGGACGCGCGATAATGTGTCGGGTTTCGTTCGTAAGTGGTGTGTGGACAGTTATGAAATCGGCTTGAGCTGCTATTTCATTAACAGTACCCAGCTTCACGCCAAGTTTCTCTGCGCGCTCTTCAGTGAGGAACGGGTCATATCCGATGACTTCCATCCCGAATACTTTTGCACGTCTGGCTACCTCGCTGCCGATTCGGCCCATACCGAGAATTCCCAATACTTTATTGCGAAGCTCTACGCCTACGAATGTTTTACGATCCCATTCGCCTTCAACTGTTTTTTTGTAAGCTTGAGGAATGGAACGAGCAACAGCCATCATCATCGCGAATGTTAATTCGCAAGTTGCGATTGTATTGCCGTCAGGAGCGTTAATAACAACGATACCACGCTGAGTAGCGGCTTCCAGGTTGATGTTGTCGACTCCTACACCTGCACGGCCAACTACTTTAAGCTTAGGAGCTGCGGCCATAATACGTTCAGTTACCTTCGTTTGACTGCGTACCATCATCGCATCGTAATCAGCAATGATTGCAACCAGTTCATCCTCAGAGAGACCTGCTTTCTTATCCACTGTTACATCAGCTGCGTCATTCAGCAGTTGGATTCCCAAATCGCTGATGCCATCCATAACCAACACTTTATACATTCTCACTGACCTCCAATTCATATTAAACACAAACACAAAAAAACTCCTCATCCCCATACGATTACCGTATACAAGGGACGAAGAGTAACTTTCGTGGTACCACCCTAATTCGCTGCAAGCTCGCACCTGCAACCTTATGGGTCTTTGTTAAAGACCCGGAAATATAACGGTTTCTACCCGGCTGTACCTATAGGAAACAGGTATTCCAATGAATGTCCCTGTACTTTCAGTTCAGCAACTCTGGAGTGCTCTGTGTAAACAATAATGTCCGATTCGCACCTGTCATCGGCTCTCTGCGCATTACTGGGTTTACACTTTCTCCGTCAATGTTTTGTTACAAATGAAATTTTCATAAGCGTAACATGACCTGGAAGGTCGTGTCAATAGATGAAGAATGTTGTCACAGCTTATTCAAAACCTAATTAATAATAGCAGTGTGAACTTAATAAATGCAGATTAACTTGACTAAGAACACTACCATATTTTATGGCAAACTGGGCAGAAAAGCAATGGTTTTGGGTTGATCTAATGTGAATTTTCGTTTATTCTTCAATCAACACAGTTAGAGGAGTGATGGATATGGACTCATTTGAAATGATTTCACCAAGAGAATTTACCGGAATACTTAATCGGGGTGAGCTTGAAGATGCTTTAGTCATAGATGTACGTGAACGAATGGAATGGGAATATTATCACCTCGAAGAGTCCATATTAATACCCATGAATACGATCCCCGGTAATTTGGATCAGCTGCCGAGAGATCGTAAACTATATATCATTTGTGCCCATGGCGTCCGCAGCGCGAATGTCTGCTATTTTTTACAAGAGCAAGGGTATGAGGATGTAATTAATGTGGAGGGTGGCATGGCAGCGGTTGCGATGCTCAGAGGGTTCCAGTACGATTAAGGCTTTCGTGTACAAATGAAAAGCCATCGTTTCGGGAACAAGGCTCCTTCACGATGGCTTTATTTTGGGTTAGTTCTGACTTGAGAAGAAAGGCAGCTGTGGAAGTACTTCATTAGGATAAAACTTCGCTTTATTACGGATAAAATCGCCGGTACGTACAGCTTCCGTTGCCAGAAGCACGCCGATAACTTGATGAACCTCGTTGAGATTCATTTTCTTGGCTTGCCCGGAAAATATAATTTCATCGATACGAACAGATAAGTCCTGTGGGGTAAAGGTTGTGAAGGATTTACCTGTAGCAAGCGATTGTGCTATGTAATCATTCTTCACGTTCAGACTCAAGGTGCTCCAATCCGCAAGGGGGAGCGGTTTATTCACATCGACCTTTTTTAGCTGAGGGTTGTCGGTTTCGTTCCATTTGATGATCGATTCATAGTAGTTTTTTTGTGAGTTCAGTGAAAATTGCTTGGCCTCGGATAAATATACATCCTTATCCATTAGCGTAACCAGGTCAGCTCCAGGCATTCCGTTCGCTCTCGCGGTTAGAGTGTTTAAGGCTTCATGAAAGAGCTTGAGGCTCTTTGCATAATTTTGTTGGGCTTCTTGGAGCAGTGGAGATGAGTCCGGCATTGCTTTATTGCTTAATTCATCGTATTTCTCTTTAGCCATTTTACTTAATTCTTTTAATATAAGGGCCCCGTCCGCAGATCGGTTTTGTTCCAATTCGTTGATTTTCTCAAACCATTTCTTATGAAATTCCCTGTATGGCTGATAAATGGTATGATAGTAGGACACCAAATATTGTTGATGATAAGCAGAGTATCCATTAGCTGCTTCATTTTTTTTGAAGAGCAGGTCCTCATACTTAGTTGTAGCTCGTTCTTGTCCCATTCTGAGGCCGAAGAAGAAGGTGCCAAGAGCAAGCACAAGCATAAAGATAAACATGATGGCAAATAAGTAATCGGTACGTGACAGCCGCTTATTCATGACCCTAGCTCCTTATCTTAAATTCTATTGATAGTATAGGTGATATTGTCGAAAAAGGGAATAATTGATGAAAAAATTTAATTTCAAGCCGTTTAAGTTTCAAAAAGTGGATATTCAATCTTTAAATGATAAAATGCTTTTGATCAACTTATACATTACGCAGCTTGCCGTATTTGTGATAGCATGTATTGTTATGCTTTTTCAAAAGCCCTCGCTAGGAGCCATGTTATCGCTTGAGAAGGGGATTTATATTCCTATCTGGGGTATTGCTTTTGCCGCGGCGGTGCTGCTTGTCGATATTCTTGTATCGAGATGGGTCCCGGCAGAAGTTATGGATGACGGCGGTATTAATGAGATGATTTTTAAAAATCGTCCATTATGGCATATTGCCTTATTGTCGTTAATTGTCGCTATTTGCGAGGAATGGCTTTTCCGCGGTGCTATTCAAGCCTCCTGGGGTCCCTACTGGACCAGCATTTTGTTTGCTGCCATTCACATTCGCTACTTGCAGCATTGGATTATGACCGGCTTGGTTTTTAGCATTAGCTACGGCCTGGGGTGGATTTATATTCAGACAGGCTCCTTGTGGACACCGATTATTGCGCATTTTGTTATTGACTTTATTATGGGTTGCATCATTCGTTACAGGAGAGAAGATTAATGTTTTCCAATTCAAAACATAATTTGGATAATCAAACAAACGACATAAAAAAAGAATCGTTAGAAGAGGATGATACTTTTCTTCCTCCGCGAAATGCGGTTCATCCAACTGAGAAAGAAAAATGGCTCCGTATTTTCTACCGATCTTTATTATGGTTATTTATAATGCTGGTTGCAGGATTGTTAGTGTGGGGCTGGCGCAAGGTGAAAGGGGAAGCCTGAAATTAGCTTCCCTTGAATGCTAGCTCTTTGGGATATTAAGGGGTTATTTCAATGAGGCCTGGGTCTACAAAGCCGTACTGCTTTTCCTCCAATTGAGTGAGCATGCTGTCCAAAGCTTTCTCTGTCCAAGGAAGCTCATGCATTAATATGTTGCTGCCTCCTCGTAGCTGCTCCATAACATTGCTGATCACCTTATTGGGATCATTTTTCTTAACTGACATTTCCCAGTCCAAAGAACCATTGGACCATGTCATATAAAGCATGTTTTCTTGTTTTACTTTGGCTCGCAGCTCATCACTACCAGACCCAAATGGCGGGCGGAAAAACTGGGGTGCGCTTCCTGTTAGCTCCTTCACAATGGCCTGCACATCTTCGACCTGCTGAGCTATCTTCTCCTTGCCTTCCTTCTTTAAATCGATGTGGTCCCATGAGTGATTTCCAATCGTTTGGCCACGCTCCTTAATTAGCTTGAGCAGCTCGGGCTTTTGTTTTACCAAATAACCGTTGACGAAGAAAATAGCTTTGGCTTTATGTTTATCCAGAGTGTTTAAAATGCCTTCCAATACTTCTTTATTGCGCGGACCGTCATCAAACGTGAGCAATACAACCTTTTTATCAGTTGTTGCAGGATCGATTGGAACTATGTCATAAGATTTAGGATTCATTTTGTAAAGTTTGGTTGCCGGTTGAGGTGCAGTTGTCGGTTGATTAGAGTCTTTGCCAGCCGAAGGAGGCTGTGAATCAACTGGAGGCTTTACAGGGGCCGTTTCCGTTAGTTTTTCCGGCAATGATTTCTGATCCGGACTTTGTGGCGTATTAGTTGATCCTTGGACTTGTGGCGATGCAGGTGCAGGTTGCTGGGATGCTGCAGGAGTGCCTGGATTATTCGAGCAGGCCGTTGAGGTCAGTATCAGCATCGCGGCTAACAGTGTTGTAAGCTTCATATTCATTATAAGTTGCTCCTATTCGTGGTGGTTTCCTAATTTTATCATGCATGCTTCCCTCGTACATAGTAAAAAATAAGTTCGAACCTATACGAATGGAGGGATAACATGAAATTAGGATCATTTTTATTTGGTGGATTAGTTGGGGCAGCCGCAGTCGTATATTTGAACAATAAAAGTAAATCGATGTTATTATCCGCATTCAGCAGCAATAATCAGTCAGTCGGAAATATGATGGATAAAGCAAAGGATAGATTCAACGGGGCATCAGACAGCGCCTCAACCAGCCCTTTCGACAGTAGCAAGCATTCGAGCAATAAGACAGCTTCGTCTTCATCGAATGCTTTTAAGAAGGAAGATGCTTTCTCGACAAACAGCAGTGGGCTTGGTAAAGTAGAGGAAATCATCAAAAAGGATCCAAAGCTCAATGAAACGGTCCAAGATATATTAGCACAAAATAATAACGAAAAAGAAACGTTTCATACGCAATAAAGCTTCTTAATCGTATCCTTGTATAGAGGGCATTCATGAAATAACAGATCTGGTTTTATCCATAAATGCTGGGCATGAGCGGATTTTTCGCTTATGCCCTTTTCTTTTTTTATGAGCACAAGACATTTTTTGTTATGTTGTGATATAATACTCATATAATTGAATACAAGCTGTGAAGCTTACACACCTTTTTAACCTTACTTCATAAGCTGTTATTATAAGTGGCGGCAAGGGAGGAATCCTGTATGAAAATGGAGCGTTTAAGTCAGGACAAGATACGGATTTTTCTCACATTCGACGACTTGACGGAGCGAGGCATTCAAAAGGATGATATGTGGAGGGAGATCCCCAAGGTTCACGAGCTGTTCAGTGATATGATGGATCAAGCTTACACCGAATTGGGATTCGATCCCTCAGGACCTTTGGCTGTCGAAGTATTAGCGCTACCCGCTCAAGGAATGGTTGTTATCGTCACTCGCAGCAAGATGGACTTCCATCATTCAGGCGAATCGTATGATGAGGAAGTCGAAGAAATGTATGAGCTAGAGGTCACATTGGAGCAGTCCGACCAAATCTCCTATGTGTTTCATGATTTTGAAGACCTCTTGCGCATGGCCAAGGTGTTACAGCCGATGGTAACCGATGGTGGGATCTTATTCTCCTATAAGAACAAGTGGTTTTTGCAGCTGGATGCCGTTGATATGGAAGAGAACGGTTACCAGGCTGTCATAGCAGTTCTGTCGGAGTATGGAGATGCAGCTTCCGTAACTCGGGCGGTTCTTGAGGAATACGGAAAAACAGTTATTGCTGCTGATGCTGTTAATGTACTCTGTACACACTTCAAATAATTGCCCAAAGCATTCTCAAAAACAGTATTGTTTTTGCGGAGTGCTTTTTTGCGGTTTGTATGGGCTGTGCATGTGCTATCTGTTCCTTTAGAGCAGCTCCTATAGCTGCGGGTTTTGAATTGTGTCTGGCTTGATGAATCAGCGCGGCGTGAAAGTGTAAGAATACAAACAATGCAGAACTAAAGAAAATGAAATGTGCATAGTAAGGTTACCTGAAAACACTCTTCATATAAATAGTTAACGAAGCAAAGGATGGTTCTGATGACTGAAAACTTAAACGTGCTTCAAGCTACGCAATTAATAATCGAAGATGCACTGACCAGGCTTGGTTATTCTTCAGCGATGGTAGAGCTGCTGAAAGAGCCGATGAGGATTATGACAGTACGAATCCCTATTCGAATGGACGATGATTCTATTAGGATATTTACGGGCTACCGTGCTCAGCATAACGATGCTGTCGGACCAACCAAGGGCGGTGTTCGTTTTCATCCGGAAGTGACGGAGGACGAAGTAAAGGCGCTTTCGATATGGATGAGTTTAAAATGCGGTATTGTTGATTTGCCTTATGGGGGCGGAAAAGGCGGCATCATATGCGATCCGCGGAAGATGTCTTTTCGTGAGCTTGAACGATTGAGTCGTGGATACGTTAGAGCTATTAGTCAAATAGTTGGACCTACCAAGGATATCCCGGCGCCGGATGTTATGACGAATTCTCAAATAATGGCTTGGATGATGGATGAATACAGCCGTATTCGAGAGTTCGACGCTTCCAATTTTATAACAGGCAAGCCATTGGTTCTAGGCGGCTCTCATGGACGTGAGACGGCCACAGCCAAAGGGGTTACTATAATGATCGATCAGGCATTGAAGAAAAAGGGAATCCCTCTTCATGATGCCCGAGTTGTTATTCAAGGCTTTGGGAATGCGGGCAGCTTTCTGGCCAAGTTTATGTATGAGGCCGGGGCTAAGGTCATTGGTATTTCAGATGCTTATGGAGCCCTTTATAATAAGGATGGTCTTGATATTGAGTATTTATTGGACCGGCGTGATTCCTTCGGTACGGTTACAAACCTGTTTAAAGAAACGATTACTAACAAAGAATTGTTGGAGTTGGAATGTGATATTCTTGTTCCGGCGGCGATTGAGAATCAGATTACTTTGGAAAACGCTGAACGAATTCAAGCATCTATTATAGTTGAAGCGGCCAACGGTCCAACTACATTTGAAGCTACCCAAATTTTGACGGACCGGGGGATTCTAATAGTACCAGATGTCTTGGCAAGCGCTGGCGGTGTGGTCGTTTCGTATTTCGAATGGGTTCAAAATAACCAAGGGTATTACTGGACAGAAGCTGAAGTGCATTCCAGATTGCAAGAAATGATGGAAAAAGGCTTTGAAAATGTCTATAATGTTCATATCACAAGAAAAATTAATATGCGTCTGGCCGCTTATATGGTCGGTGTACGGAAAATGGCCGAAGCTTCCCGTTACCGCGGCTGGGTTTGATTTTTTATTTATAATAGTATTGGCAGGTTTTATTTGGGTTCTTATTTTCCTGACGAAGAAAATAATGGAGGTCAAAGTAACTGCCTTAGAGTTTACGTGCAGCCTTTGAAATCGGGTTATTATCGCATCAGTACTGTTAATTCAAAATAACCCGATTTCAACAGCGGCCGAAGGCAGTTACTTTTGATCCGGTATTATGGCTATTTGTCAGAAATTTGCTTTCCCATATAAAACCCAAGGAACGGAGGGGACACGTTGAGCGTCTTGTCAGTCTTGACGGCGGCCATTGCGCCGGGTGTCGCTCTGCTGGCTTATTTTTACTTGAAGGATAGGTATGATACTGAACCTATACATCTGGTTATGAAATTATTTTTGTTCGGTGTACTGCTCGTTTTTCCTGTCATGGTACTGCAGCGGGCTTTTGCTCATGGCTTAGGCGATGATCCGCTTGTATTTTCATTTATCATTTCGGCAGGGTTAGAGGAATTTTTGAAATGGTTTATAGTTTATATTGTAATTTACCAGCATGCTTCTTTCGATGAGCCCTATGACGGGATTGTTTATGCTGTAGCCGTTTCTCTTGGTTTTGCAACTTTGGAGAATGTGTTTTATGCCTTTCTTAACTCGGCGAGTATTTCCTCACTGTTGTCTAGAGCGTTACTTCCCGTTTCCGGTCATGCGATGTTCGGGGTCATCATGGGTTATTACTTAGGGAAATCTAAGTTTACACCCGATCGCAAAACAAGGTACTTGGCATATTCCATTTTATTCCCTATTTTTTGGCATGGATTATACGATTACATTTTGCTGACTACGAAATCGTATTGGGTATGGTTTATGATCCCGTTGATGGTATTTTTGTGGGCACGCAGCTTAAAGAAGGTCAATCGGGCCAATTCCAAGTCGCCACTACGAGTTATTCAATCAGAGGATCAGGTTAAAATATAACCGGTTTGTCTATACTGCATATTAATATAACAAACCGGAGGGAATGCATGACGGTAAATGATCGTGTCAAAGTGACTATTCGCTGTAAAAAATGCGGTGAACGCTTTGTGCTTAAAGGGAGAAGAGACAAAGGCAAAATCGATACAGGATTTAAGCAATGTATCTGCAGTAATGATTCTGATTTTGATATTGATACGAATGGAATGTGAGAAGCCTGCGGGGCTTCTTTTTTTGTTTGTTAAAGATTATGTGTATAAGACTTCTTCCTTCAGCGAAAGCTAAACCCAAGTTTGGCTGATGAAGGGAGCTTTCACGAATATGTATAAAAGATTAAGTATTGTAATGTTTCCCATTTTGTTTATAGCATTGGTTGGTGCAGGTTTGTGGGGTTATTTAGAGCATCAGGAGAAAAATGCGATTTTGATCAAAGCGGAAAATCAATACCAAAGAGCCTTCCACGATTTATCGTACCATGTTGAAAGTCTTCACAATGAATTAGGGAATACATTGGCAGTCAATACGATGTCCCAAGATTCGTATAAAAAAGGATTAATCAACGTCTGGAGGATCACCAGTCAAGCGCAAAGCGAAATTAATCAGCTGCCTTTGACTCTGCTACCTTTTAATAAGACCGAGGAGTTTCTGGCCAATATGGCTAATTTCTCATACCGGGCCGCTGTACGCGATTTAACAAAGCAGCCGCTGACCGAAGAAGAGATGAAGACGTTAAACGCGCTGTATACCCATGCAACGGAAATTTCTACGGATCTTCGAAGCATGCAGACCAAAGTGCTTGATAATAACTTGCGCTGGATGGATGTTGAAACGGCATTGGCTACACAGAAGGAGCCTCTGGATAACGCAATCATAGACGGCTTTCAAACGGTGGATAAGAAAGTCGGCGATTATTCGGACGTCAAGTGGAGTCCTTCCATGTTAAATGTTTTTCAAAAGCATGACATGAATATGCTATCAGGGAATAATGTGACTGCAGAGGAGATAAAACAAAAGGCAGCCCAATTTCTTGGGGTTCAAGATACAAGTTCTTTTCAAGTAGTTGAAAACGGTCCTGGAACGGAATATCATTCCTTCAGCGTTTCGGCACCTAAAGAAAATTCAGCTGATGGGATTCATATGGATTACAGCACAAAAGGCGGCCAGCTGTTATGGTTTGCTTTCACAAGGGATGTGAAGGAGAGGAAGCTGGACATTCGCCGTGCCAGAGATATTGCAGCAGAATTTCTGGATTCGCATGGCTACGGCAATATGACAGCAGTCAGCTATGACGAGTATACCAATATAGCTAATGTTACTTTTGCAAGCCGTGATAATGACATTATCAACTTTCTGGACAAGCTGTCTGTTAAGGTAGCGCTGGACAATGGTGAAGTGACAGGGCTTCAAGCAACCGATTATGTATTCGATCATAAGGAGCGTCAGTTGAAGGCCCCTAAATTAACGGTTGAGGAAGCACGTAAAGTATTGAATCCGAACTTTAAAACAGAACATGAGGCGCTGGCCTTAATTCGCAATGATACACAAGAGGAAGTGTTGTGTCATCAATTTATGGGTAAGATCAACGGTGGAATATACCGGATCTATATTAATGCGGAAAATGGCGTTGAAGAAAAAATAGAGCGGCTTCGACAAAATGATGAAAAAGTAAGTAATGCGTAAAATACGAATCAGGAGAAGGAGACTTTTACAGAGTCTCCTTTTTTTTGCTTCCCATCTGTTCTCGTCATGCTATAATAAATGGTAGAGTCTAGTACTATGGTACTGGTTATAACAACGATGGGAGGTGCAAATTTTGCTTCCAAAGGTAAATCAAATTTTACATATACAAATAAACTCGATTGATGAGGAAGAAGCAAAACAAGAGTTGAAATCGAGAATTTCTGATATTAGTAACAGTTATATCAGCATGGAAGTTCCACTTAACGAAAAAACAGGCCGCTTAAAGAGGCTTTATGTCGGCGATGAACTGTCGGCCTATTTCATTACCGATGGCGGTGTTAAAAACTATTTTACGTCCTCGGTATTAGGATTTTCCGATGATGTAATCCGCATGGTACATATTAGAAAGCCGGAGCCCGATGCCATTACGAAGGTTCAGCGTCGCAGCTTTCTACGAGTGCCAGCAGAGCTTGAAATGGCTGTTAAATTTTCGGAGCAGCTGCAATTTATAGCCGTTACGGATGACGTTGGCGGTGGTGGAATATCTTTTATTTGTGATGGATACATCCCCCTTGCCAGTCAACAAATAGTGAGCTGCTGGCTATTGGCCCATTATAGAAATGGTCAGATCGAGCATATCCCTTTTAATGGTGAATTGGTTCGAGTTAAGCAGTTGGAAAGCGGGAAGCAGCAGGTTATGATGCGGTTTGCTGAAATATCCGACAGAGATCGACAAAAGATTATTCGGTACTGTTTTGAAAGACAGCTCGATTTCCGTAAACGGTAATGCATATTTTACTGCTTTATGGACAAACTACCTCCAAAAGTAGTTTATGGAGCGGTGACTGTGGATAATAATGATGATCCCAATCAGCCCAACAGGTATGAAGACATATTTTTAATGTTTTCGGCTTTAGTGGAAAAATGGCTTGTACGAGCAACAATCGGATTATTGACGTTATTATTGATTTTTCAGCTGCTGCTGCTGTCTCCAAGTATCCGTTATTACTTGGTGAAGGTGGAACAATTGGAAGGGGTCTCTTTCGTTCGTTCGGAATGAAAGAAACTTCTACCACATGGATTAAGAGGGAGGCAACTTTGCAATCCCTCTTTCACCTATGGTATAATTTTCTTCGATCACAGGCAGGGCCTGTAAAATAAAGCTTTATCGTATTTTCTTTTTTATTGCTGGGAGGCCCGCGTTTTGGATAAGTTCAACATTGCTATAGACGGTCCGGCGGGAGCGGGGAAGAGTACTATTGCCCGGCTTGTTGCCAATACTTTAGGATTTGTTTACGTAGATACGGGGGCCATGTATAGAGCAGTCACATGGAATGTACTACGTTTGGGATTGAGTCCGGATCATACAGCGGAGGTTATTGCCGCTACAGAACGGATGGAGATTCGTCTTGCTCCGGGTGAGAATGGACAACAGGTATTTGTGAATGGACAAGATGTGACACTGGATATCCGTTCTGCTGAAGTAACGAATAATGTGTCGCAAATTGCTGCAATTGCTGAAGTTCGTCGCAATTTAACTGTCAAACAAAAACAGTTGGCGGCTAACAAAGGAGTAGTTATGGATGGCAGAGATATTGGCAGCCATGTACTTCCGAACGCAGAGCTGAAGGTGTTTCTAACGGCTAGTGTAAGGGTAAGAGCCGAACGGAGGTACAAAGAGATTCAGGATGATCGTACCGATGTAACCTTGGAACAGCTTGAAGCAGAAATAGCGGCAAGGGACAGAATGGATGAATCCAGAGAAACAGCTCCACTCGTTCAAGCACCGGATGCCGTTCTGTTAGATACTACTAGTATGCCGATTCCCCAAGTGGTTGAACGTATATTGGAGCTTTGCAGGACTGAAGTCGGCGGAGGGAAGTAGTATGCTTTATTCAACGCTTCGCGCCCTTTTTCATTTTATATTCCGGCTTGTTTTTCGTTTGAAAGTTGTAGGTTTGGAGAATGTTCCACACGGAAAGCCCGTCATTTTATGCGCTAATCATACGAGTAACATGGACCCTCCATTATTAGGGAGTCCGTTAGTAGGAAGACGTGTACATTATATGGCAAAAGCCGAGCTATTCGATGTTCCGGTATTGGGCTGGGTTCTCCCAAGAATAAGTGCGTTTCCCGTCAAGCGCGGCGGAGTCAGTAAAGAGTCGATTCGCTTGTCGCTGCAATTGCTTAGTGAAAACAAGATTCTTGGGATTTTTCCTGAGGGGTCTAGAAGCAATGCAGGGGGAATGGGCAAGAAGGGTGCTGCCAGTTTAGCCTTGAAGTCGGGAGCTACAGTTGTACCGGCAGCTATTGTTGGTGGATACAAACCGTTTAAACAATTAACATTGGTATACGGCAAACCCGTTGATATTAGTGAATTTGCCGATCAAGGGTCAGAAGGACTCGAACAGGCAACTGACAAAATTTTGTCGGTTATCCGTACTATGGTAAAGCAATACGAATCGAAATGATAGAATGTGGAATACTTAGAAAAACAATTAACCGCGTATCTTTACTGCGTCGGTAAATTATATAAGATAGCAGCAATTGTAACTAATTACTTATTGGTTGAGGTTGCTAATCAAGGAGGGAATTGAACCATGTCAGAAGAAACAAATGTAGAACAAAACGTACAAGCAGAAGAAGCGCAACAAGAAGTATCCCAAGAGGAATCTATGGCTAATGTAGCAGTTCTGAAGAAGGGCGATACGGTTAAAGGTACAATTATTAAAGTTGACGATGATCAAGCATTCGTTGACATCGGTTATAAGTATGATGGAGTTATTCCAGTTCGCGAGCTTTCATCCGTAACCGTAGGTAGTGCCGGTGAAAGTGTTCAGGTTGGTCAGGAAGTGGAATTAAAAGTGCTTTCCATCAATGATAGCAAGGAGAAGCTGGAGCTCTCCAAACGTGTAGTTGACAGTGAAAAAGCATGGGAACAGCTGGCAAGCGAAATGGAAAACAAGACGATTCTTGAGGCTGTTGTAGCTGAGGTTGTCAAAGGCGGTCTTGTGGTTGACGTAGGTCTGAGAGGATTCGTGCCAGCATCGATGGTGGAGCGTTCTTTTGTTGAAGATTTCAGCGATTACAAAGGACGTACGCTTAGATTGCGTGTGAAAGAAATGGATCGCGAGAAGAACAAAGTCATCTTGTCCCAAAAGGATGTATTGGATGAAGAGTTCGAAGCGAAAAAGAAAGAGGTTTTCGCACAGCTATCCGTTGGTCAAGAGTTAGACGGAACTGTTCAACGTTTGACACAATTCGGCGCTTTCGTTGATATCGGCGGAGTAGACGGTCTGGTGCATATCTCCGAAATGGCGTGGCATCATGTTGAAACCCCTGCAGAGGTTGTTAAAGAAGGCGATCAAGTGAGAGTTCAAATCTTGAAGCTGGATCCTGCTAATGAGCGTATCAGCTTGAGTATCAAAGCTACCCAACCAGGCCCATGGCAGCAAGTAACCAGCAGCTTCAATGTTGGTGATATTGTAACGGGTACTGTAAAACGTCTAGCACAATTCGGTGCTTTTGTCGAAGTAGCTCCGGGCGTTGAAGGATTGGTTCACATTTCTCAGATCGCACACCGCCATATCGGAACTCCTTCGGAAGTATTGAAGGAAGGTCAAGAGGTTCAGGCTAAAATTCTTGATGTGAATGCTGGAGAGAAAAGAATCAGCTTAAGTATCAAAGAAACCGAAGAAGCACCGGCTACTCCGGAGCGTGCTCCTAAATCAGACAGACCGGCAAGAGCACCTAAAGAAACGGTTATTGCTGAAGAATATCAAAATCAAGGACTTAACTTAACATTAGGCGAGCGTTTTGGCGATAAATTGAGTAAATTCAAATAAGTTGAAATAATATCATAGGTTTTTAGGAGGAGTCAGGGTGCGTATTCCAAGAAAAATGGAGCATGTGCATCATGCTCTCCAGCTTGGACAAAGCGGTGAACAAGGTTTCGCTGATATCAAATTGATACCTAATTGTCTCCCTGAAACCTCAACTGAGCTTATTTCATTACAAACAATAATCGGCGAACTCACTCTGAGCTCGCCGATTATTGTTAATGCCATGACAGGCGGAGCGCAGGAGACAGAAGAGATCAACAAGGAACTGGCTGTTGCGGCGAGGGAAACCGGGCTGGCAATGGCGGTTGGTTCCCAGATGGCCGCTATTAAAAATCCGGAGGTTGCATCCAGCTACCGAATAGTCCGGAAGATGAATCCACGAGGAATCATCTTTGGTAACTTGGGGAGCGAAGCCACATTGGAGCAAGCGGAACAAGCCGTTGAAATGGTACAGGCTGATGCTATTCAGATTCATTTGAACATCATGCAGGAGCTGATAATGCCTGAGGGTGACCGCAATTTTATGGGGATGCTGGAGCGAATCTCATTAATTACCAAAAGCATAGGAGTTCCTGTAATCGTCAAAGAAGTAGGCTTTGGAATGGCGCAGGAAAGCGCTGCGGCAATAATACAGGCGGGCGTTAAGATTATTGATGTAGGAGGCTCTGGCGGCACTAATTTTGCAGCTATCGAGAACGCGCGGCGTTCTTTGCCTATGGATTGGTTAAACGACTGGGGTTGTAAAACGGCAGTTTCCCTACTGGAAGTAATGAATGCATCCAAAGCACTTAATAGTGAATCACAATCTGACATTTCGGTAATAGGGTCCGGAGGAATTCGCAGTACTATTGATATATGCAAAGCCTTAACACTTGGGGCATCCGCAGTTGGAATTGCAGGAGCCTTTCTCCGAACGTTGCGATCTGAAGGTACTTCAGCATTAATCAATCAAATTACTGATTTTCATCAAGAATTAAAGCTGATTATGACAGCGCTGGGAGCACCGGCCATTCAGAATTTATGGAATGCTCCTGTTGTAATATCAGGTGAAACTGCACAGTGGTGCGATGTTAGGGGAATTAATGTCCGGCAATATGCCACTCGAACGGGATTGATAAAAATTACATAATAAAGCCATACTAAGAACTGGTACAGCTTAGACAATGTTTACAAGGTCGCTGCTTGTAAATTTATGTTGATGCTGACGAAGTAAAGCTCTTAGGTGGTGCAGATGAATCCGGGATATTTGTCATTATTATTTCTGGTCGTATCGTTGATTTTATTTGCTAGTGGCTGGATGGATTATTTTATGAGAGGTATAACTTCAAAGGTGATACTTCTTTTTTTTGTCTCGTGGTTAGTGACTATGGAGATTGTAATTACATTGCCGCATGTACGTATTGGATTGTGGACAATCGTTCTGGCGGTTCTAATTGTAGCTGTATTGTGGCGTTCCCACGGGCTCATGTATAAGCTGCATGTACTATCTGTAGGTATATTACTGGGATCGGTTTCTTTCTTTTTGCAGGAAACGATTCATCTGTTCCCTTCCATGGTACTAGGCAGCGTAGAACTCTCTATGGCACTGCTTATTGGATTTCTGATCAGCTCGCTGATCAAAGTGCCAGCCGTTCAGCTGGCAGCAGTTTCGTTAGGCTTATTGTTGGGAGAAGCTTATTTCCGTTTCCTTCATAAAGGACAAATCGAATTTCAATTGGGAACTACGATGCTGCAGGACCGCTGGTGGCTTACGGTATACGTCATGCGGGGGATGTCTTTGCTTCTGGCCGGCATGCTTCTAATGAGTAAAAAAAGCGTAAATTGGATTGTTGCCGGTGTTAGAAAAATGGTCCGTTACCGTGATTAAAAGCTCGATGGAATAGAAATGAGAGGCAGGCGCTATTATGCTAAACTGGATTGTGGAGCAAAAATATACGGTCGGTATTGTGCTTGGTGTTGTGTTCGGGCTTGCTGCCAGACTAAGCATGCTGAGAACGGATTATCGTCAATACCCGACGTATCCCCATGGCAGAATCATTCACATTTCACTTGGCGTCATAGCTGCCGGTCTCGGTTCGGTTGCAGTCCCGTCCTTGCTGGACAAAAACTATACGGCTGTTACCTTTCTATCCCTTGCCGCTCAACAATTTCGGGATGTAAGGAACATGGAACGGCAGACGCTTTCCAAAATCGACAGCATGGAGCTAGTGCCTCGAGGAGCGACATATATAGAAGGTATAGCTATGGTGTTTGAAGGACGTAATTATTTGGTTATTTTCACCTCGTTTATAGCAGCCTTGTTCAGTATCGTTTTCTCGTGGTATTGGGGAATTGCAGCGGGAATTTGCGCTATTCTGATTACTAACCACTTCAAGTCAGGGAAAAGCATTAGCCATATTGCGGATGTGCATACTGCCGAGGTTAGGCTGGATGGGCCTAACTTGTTTGTTGATGATATCTACATAATGAATGTTGGCTTGGAGGATACAAGAAGCATTATCCGTAAGAGGGGAATAGGCTTGATTCTTGTACCCAAAAACAAAAATTGCCGCGTCACACTCGCCAATGTCGGGCAGCGTCAAGCAATACTGCATGATCTTTCGACAATATTAGGCATTTATCGCGATGAAGGGGAGCCTTCGCTTTTGCCGCTAGCCAAGCTGGATATGGCAGATGGTCGTTTAGCTGTTTTTTTATTGCCCCAGGAACGTAATGTTGAGAAGGCAAGGCGAATATTGATGCAATCGCCGGTATTGGAAAGCGCTGTAAGAATGCCAACTGAAGCCAATTTACATCCGGAGGGAAAGGAAGGGCTGTGAAATGGGGAAAATTGTCGCTGTAGTAACAGCGGATATAAACCAGGTAGCTGGAGGAGCGCCAATATTTATTGTGAGCAATTCGGATGAACAGCAGAAGGTTTCGTTTAAATTAGAAAAAATATTAGATGCTTCTGCACATGATTTACAAAATGGCACCATGATATTAGTTGATCATAAAATCTAGGTGTTTGTACTCCATCATGCTAATCAGCTAGTCTGTAAAGGCAGAAAAGCCCGTTATCCTTTCGTATTTTGGTAAGGATCCAGCGTTGATTTACTTGTTGGCAAGTGCTATGATGTAGATTGTGAAATTTTTCATGTTGCGAATTTGCTGGATCCAAGAAAGGAATGAAGTCTGATGGCAAGACCCGTTGTAGCTATAGTCGGTCGACCTAATGTGGGGAAATCAACGATTTTCAACCGCATTATCGGAGACAGGCTTGCAATTGTAGAAGATATGCCGGGGGTAACCCGGGACAGGTTGTACGGAATAGGTGAATGGTTAGAACATCAATTTAGTGTGATAGATACCGGAGGCATTGAGATCGATGGAGACGATGCAATGCTCAAGTCCATACGTGTGCAGGCCGAGTTAGCTATTGAAGAAGCGGATGTTATTATCTTTATGGTCGACGGTAAGGGTGGCATTACCTCTTCGGATTCAGAAGTGGCCGAGCTGTTGTTCCGCTCCAAGAAGCCAATCGTGCTGGCTGTTAATAAAATTGATAATATCAAGCGGCAGGATGATATTTATGAATTTTATAGCTTAGGCTTTGGTACTCCGTTTGGCATTTCAGGTTCTCATGGCACAGGAATAGGCGATTTGTTGGATGAAGTCGTTCAGCATTTTCCTGAAACCTCGGATGATGAATATGGCGAAGATGTAACCCGCATAGCTCTAATTGGACGGCCTAATGTAGGAAAATCTTCATTGGTGAACACCATTCTGGGGGAAGATCGAGTCATCGTTAGTGATGTTGCCGGAACAACTCGTGATGCAATCGACACGCCTTTTGAGAAGGACGGCCAGAAGTTTGTAGTTATCGATACGGCAGGGATGCGCAAACGCGGTAAAGTGTATGAAAATACGGAGAAATACAGCGTCATGCGTGCAATGAAAGCTATTGAACGAGCTGATGTAGTCCTCGTGCTGATCAATGGTGAAGAGGGCATTATTGAGCAGGATAAGCATATTGCAGGTTATGCTCATGAAGCTGGTAAAGCTGCCATTTTTGTTGTAAACAAGTGGGATGTTGTTGATAAAGATGAAAAAACGATGCAGGTGTTCACGCAGAAAATTCGTGATCATTTTCTGTTCATGAGCTATGCACCGATTCTTTTTTTATCGGCAAAAACGAAACAGAGGGTTCATAAATTACTCCCTGTAGTGAACCAAGTAGCGGAGCAGCACGCTCTTCGGATTCAGACTCACGTATTGAATGATGTTATTTCTGACGCAGTTGCTATCAATCCGCCTCCAACAGACAAAGGCAGACGCTTAAGAATCAATTATGCTACCCAGGTTGCTGTCAAGCCGCCTACGATAGTCTTGTTTGTTAACGATCCAGAGCTTATGCACTTCTCTTATGAGCGTTATTTGGAGAACAAAGTGCGTGCAGCATTTGGTTTTGTAGGAACCCCGCTTAGGATCTTTACACGTAAAAAATCGGATGATGAATAGGAGAGATGGCAAGTGTGGTTTGTCATATCCATTCTGGTCGGGTATTTGTTGGGCTCGATTAGCTTTAGTTTTTTAGCCGGTAAGCTGTTGAAAGGAATTGATATCCGAAATCATGGCAGCGGGAATGCGGGTGCTACCAATACACTACGGGTTCTAGGGGTAGGGCCCGGTGTAACGGTCTTATTGCTTGATGCTATTAAAGGTGTAATTGCTGTTTTGCTTGGATATTGGCTTGGCGACGGCAGTGCGCTGCTCCTGGTGCTTTGCGGTGTAGCGGCTATTGCAGGACATAATTGGCCTATATATTTTGGATTCCGCGGCGGAAAAGGGATAGCAACAACGATAGGCGTCATGCTGACCTTAGCTCCACTTCCTGCTTTGTATGCCGGTATCGTTTGTATTTTGGCAATTGCAGCTACACGTTATGTTTCTCTCGGATCATTATTGTTTACAGCAATTTTACCTATTCTTGTATGGTTTATGCATTATCCGATTGAAATTTTTTACTTCAGCTTATTAGTTTTCGCATTCGCCTGGATTCGTCACCGATCTAATATCGTCAGACTATTGAAGGGTCAGGAAAATAAACTGGGCTCCTCCAAAAAAACGGCCTGACTGCTGTATTTTACTAACACATAAAGTGTAACCGTTACAAAAGGAGATGGCGTTCATGTCTGACAAAGTATCTGTTCTTGTTGCAGGAAGTTGGGGGACGGCCATTGCTTCGGTTTTGGCGGAGAACCAATTGGATGTTATGCTGTGGTCTCGTAATCAGCAGCAGGTAACTGAAATAAATAACGAACACCGAAATCATCGTTTCCTGGGGGACGTTGAACTATCGCCTGGAATCCGAGCCACTACCTCAATGGAAGAAGCGCTGCACGAAGCACGTGCAGTGTTTGTTGTGGCTCCTTCCGCTTCTATGCGCGAGGTTGCTTCGCAGATGCGTCCTTTTCTTCGGCAGGAAACGATTCTAGTTCATGCTACAAAAGGTTTTGAGGCGATGAGCTTGCGAAGAATGAGCACTGTATTGGCAGAAGAGCTGCCTCATTACGATCCTTCCACTATCGTTGTACTGTCAGGCCCGAGCCATGCAGAGGAAGTAATTAAACAATGCCCTACAACCGTAGTTGTTGCATCAGAAAATATTGAGGCTGCTGAAGCTGCTCAGGATCTATTGATTAATTCCTACTTTCGAGTGTATACGAATCCTGATGTAGTAGGCGTTGAGGTTGGCGGTGCATTGAAAAATATTATTGCGCTTGGAGCAGGCCTCACGGATGGACTTGGGTACGGGGATAACGCGAAGGCAGCGCTTCTAACCCGGGGGCTAGCAGAGATATCTCGTCTAGGTACTGCGATGGGAGGCAATCCTTTGACGTTCGCAGGTTTAGCTGGCATAGGCGACCTCGTAGTTACTTGTACAAGCAAGCATAGCCGTAACTGGCGTGCCGGATATACATTGGCTCAGGGTGAGCCCCTTGATAGTGTGCTTCAGCAGATGGGAATGGTCGTTGAAGGTGTTAAAACTACTCAGGCTGCGTACAGGCTATCACGTGAGCATGGGATTACAATGCCTATAGCAGATGAACTTTATGCCGTCCTGTTTGAAGGAAAGTCACCGAAAGCAGCAGCCCAGGATTTAATGGGCCGCGGACGCACTCATGAAATTGAAGAAGTAGCCAAGCCCGTACAAACAAAATGGTTTGGTTAGACAACCGCCTACACGATTGATCATTCCTGTACATAAACTATCCTTAGATTCATGTTCCACTCCAGTGGAAGCTATGAGGTTAAGGAGGGACAGGACAATGAGCAACAAGAATGTATCCAAAGATGTGCTTAATGTAGTTAAGAAGAAAACCGGCAAGAATGTCAGTGAGAAGGATATATATAAGCTGGCAAGCGGTGTGAAGCCCTCTACTACTCAAAGCGATGCTCAGTTAAAGCAATTGATTAAGCAGGTTTCGAGCTTGGTTAATGTGCCGGTTTCGGAAGCAACTATGAACGAGCTGATCTCTGCAATTAAATCCAGTAAAATGAACGCAAACAATATGGAGCAGCTGATGAAAATGATCTCAAAAAAATAGACAGTTTTGTGGCATGAGCTCCCTGAGAGGGCGCTTGTGCTTTTTTTGTGTTATAATCAGGGTTGTTTAAATTCGCGTGAATAGCAAAAAATATAGAATAGGAGCAATAAAATGAGTTCAATGGATAAAATGTGGGCATCCTTTATAGCCATTGCTTTGATGGTGGGTGCATCGTTTCTGATTTCCTTCGCGCGTAGTAAAACAACTGGAGTTTTGCGATTTATTCTTTCTACTATTGCCTTTCTTTTGTTTGTACCGATTTTACTTTATATGATCGTGTCTATTTTGTAACCTTATAATTTATAACGATTAGTAATTGATAAATAGACAGAGGAGTTCAATTGCTTATGATAATGCTTAAAGGAAAAAAAATACATAAAGAAGTGCCCGCCGAGATCAAGCTTACCTTATTGGATTTGGCGCTGAAGCATGAGGTCGATTGGGGATTCTCTTGCGCTCGTGGAACATGTGCGCGATGCCGTTGTCTCGTAACCGAAGGAAAAGAGTATTTGAATGAGCCGACTGACGAAGAATGGGACCGTTTAGAGCCTGAAGAACTTGAAGAAGGATTTAGGCTTAGCTGCCAGGCGGCTATCAAGCAGGATGGTTCGGTTACGGTGATTCACAAGCCCTATTTCTAATAAAGGCATTCGTGAGTCCGTCCTGAACACCGTTCAGGGTTTAAGAGGGGGGCAGCGCTTTGGAATCATTAATAAATAAGCTGAGTGAGGCTCTCAGACAGGTGCATCTAAGTCTTCGAAGTGTGAGAGAACCGTGGCTCGTTGGAGGCAGCTGTGGGCTGCTTCTTCAAGGTGTGCCGCTTCATGCAGCCCCTCGTGATCTTGATTTATACACCGATAAACCGGGTGCGGCAGTAATACATCGTGTGTTGTTACCGTATTCTGTAGACCAACAAATAGAGGATCAGTCTGGAATTTATAAATCAATATTAAGTCACTATGATATAAATGGCATCAACGTTGAATTGGTTGGCGGGTTCGAGGTTACTGCTCTCGATAGTTTATATAAAGTGGAGGCGGCATATTTAGCTGATACTCATTTACTGGAAATGAACACTATCCAAGAGGCAGATCTGGATGATGAAGTCTCAACTTCTCCTCTGAAGGTGATGCCGCTAGAGCACGAGTTGCTGTTCAACTTGCTGAGAAACCGTCCAGATCGCTACGAAGCTATTGCAACAGTAATACGCAGTCGCAATGTGGGGTTGACTCTGACAATGCGCCAATTGATTGAACGGAATTCACTGAGCGAAGCCGTGGTTGCGCAGCTGATGCAATTGCTTCATGTGAATAAAGAGCTGGATTAAGTACTGGCATAAAGGAGTTTACAGGCCGATGGGTATACACTTAACTTTTTTACCGGACGGCAAAACCATAGAGGTACGGCCGGGAACAACGGTATTGGATGCTTCACGAAAAGCGAGGGTGCAGATTAGAACACGCTGCGGCGGCAAGGCAGCCTGTCTTATGTGTAAAGTAATTGTTAAGGACTCAGATGCTTCCGGATTGGGCCCAATCAATCAAAATGAACGATTGAAGCTGGGTGGGCTGCAGGATCAGGGATACCGTTTGGCTTGCCAAGCCAAAGTAACAGGAAATGTTACAGTAACGATTCCTGAGGATCCGTTAAAGGCAGCTATCCGTAAGCAGTTGGAAATGATGCAGCAGGAGGATGAATAGAGTGAAACGAATCAATAAAGCAGCCTCTGCTGTTATATTACTGCTGCTGTGCTGCTCCTTTCTGACAGGCTGCATGTATCCTAAAGAGATGCGCAAAGAGAATCAAGCGGCAACAGGAGAGTTTGTTGTAGTTGTGCAGAATGCAGTGGACCAATTTCATGCGAAAACGGGTGTACTTCCTATTAAAAACAGTACGGAATCTACTCCGATCTTTGAGAAATATCCAATTGATTTTAAGAAGCTTAAAGAACGAGCGTTTATAAGCAATGTGCCGGTTAACGCTTTTGAGAACGGAGGAACGGCAATCTATGTGCTGGTTGATCCCGAAACTAAGCCTGCCGTCAAAATGATGGATCTCGTTTCTTATCAGCAAGCCGTAGAAGCACAGAAGCTTGTGGATGAATTTAAGTCCAAAAACGCCGGAGCTTTGCCAAAGGGCGAAGTGGTAGCTCCTTCTTTTACCCGAATCGATTTTGAAAAGATGAATAAAAAGCCGATACAAGTGCAAAGCATGTATACACGACAGGTTATTTTGCCATTCATTATGAATGAATCCGGAGAAGTGGCTATTGATTATTCGGAAGAGTTGATGAGATTGATTGATAAGAAATCACTTCAGAATAGTTTGGATGCCAAACAGGATTTGAGAGAGTTATTGGTGAAAGAATCGTTCTACATTCCGGCGCGTTCGTTCGCCTACCGTTGGAAGAATGGACAGCCAACACCAGATAATAAAGAGTAATTTGAACACCAATACAGGCCTCTGTAAACCTTCTAGAAGGGGAAACAGAGGTTTTTTTAATTATTCCGTCATATACTTGGTCCCTTATTCATATATTCACTTAGGGATCATGCGGCGGCTTGGCTAAAGTCGTTATGGGCAAGGAGTGATTAAAATAAAAAGTGACAATAATTCATCATAATTCTTCTGCTAGTACATATATTTTTACTAGTCCGAAAGCATAGGTACGAGTTTCGTCTTAAACAACCTGTAGGAGGGATTCTCATTGGAAAAAGTGGATATCTTTAAGGACATTGCAGAGCGTACAGGCGGGGATATTTACCTGGGGGTCGTTGGAGCGGTCCGTACGGGAAAATCAACGTTCATCAAACGCTTTATGGAATCAATCGTACTACCTAACATTCAGAACGATGCTGATCGTATCCGGGCTACGGACGAATTGCCGCAAAGCGCGGCAGGCCGTACCATCATGACTACTGAGCCGAAATTCGTACCCAATACTGCGGTGCAGCTGCATGTGGCTGAAGGACTGAATGTTAATGTTCGCTTGGTTGATTGTGTAGGCTACGTTGTGGAAGGCGCCAAAGGCTACGAAGACGAGCATGGTCCCCGCATGATTAATACACCTTGGTTTGATGAAGCTATTCCATTCCAAGAAGCGGCTGAGATAGGTACGCGCAAAGTCATTCAGGAGCATGCAACCTTAGGCGTAGTAATTACAACTGACGGTACTATTGCAGAAATTCCGCGGTCTTCCTATGCGGACGCGGAAGCACGTATAATCAATGAGCTGAAGGAAGTCGGCAAGCCGTTTATAGTCATTGTCAACTCAACGAAGCCTAATGGTGAAATTGCTCAGGAACTGCGCAACGAGCTGCAGGCGACGCATGATATTCCCGTTGTTGCAATGAGTGTAGCGAATATGAATGAAGATGATATGACCTCTGTACTGCGTGAGGTGCTTTACGAGTTCCCGGTTCATGAAGTGAACGTAAATCTGCCAAGCTGGGTCATGGTGCTAGAAGACAGCCACTGGCTGCGCTCGCACTTCGAAAATTCAGTCCGTGAAACGGTGCAGGATATTCGCAGACTGCGTGATGTAGATCGGGTTGTAAGCCACTTTGAAGAATACGAATTTATTGATAAGGCCGCTCTGGCGGGTATGAATATGGGGCAGGGTGTTGCGGAAATTGACCTGTACGCCCCAGATGAGCTCTATGATCGAATTCTGATGGAAGTGGTCGGAGTGGAGATCCGTGGCAAGGATCACCTCTTACAGCTGATGCAGGAGTTCAGTCATGCCAAACGTGAATACGATCATTTTGCAGAAGCGCTTGAGATGGTTAAAACGACTGGCTACGGCATTGCGCCTCCTACGCTGGAGGAAATGGCTTTGGATGAGCCGGAATTGATCAGACAGGGTTCCAGGTTCGGTGTGAGATTGAAAGCCACTGCACCTTCTATCCATATGATTCGTGTTGACGTTGAATCCGAGTTTTCTCCTATCATCGGAACAGAGAAGCAAAGCGAGGAGCTTGTCCGTTATTTAATGCAGGATTTTGAAGACAATCCATTGAAAATATGGGAGTCCGATATATTCGGCCGATCGCTCCATTCAATCGTTCGTGAGGGGATCCAGGGCAAACTTGCGATGATGCCGGACAATGCCCGCTACAAACTTCAAGAAACACTTGGCCGGATTATCAATGAAGGCTCGGGTGGATTAATAGCTATCATATTGTGAGTTTGGTCACAAAAACTAGTGAAAATGCACTCCTTTGGGTGCATTTTTTTCGTTTTTACTTGAAAAAGCTACTAGGGTGTATTAATATAGTCTTGTTTGTTTGATTTCCTTGTTCTGTATGTATATTTTTAAACAATTCAGTTAACAAAGGGTAATATGAAATATAGTGGGGGGAGGTGAATGGCATGAATAAATCTGAATTGATTAACAAAGTTGCAGAAACCTCTGAGCTTTCCAAGAAGGATGCAACCAAAGCAGTGGAAGCTGTGTTTGAAGCTATCTCTGAAGCTTTACAGGGTGGCGACAAGGTGCAATTGGTAGGATTCGGAAACTTTGAAGTTCGTGAACGTTCCGCTCGTAAAGGACGTAACCCGCAAACTGGCGAAGAGATCGATATTCCATCCAGCAAAATCCCGGCTTTTAAACCAGGTAAAGCACTTAAAGACGGTATCCAGTAAGAACCATGCTTTCCTACATATCATAGCTGGAACTTAAGAGTAGACCGTAACACCTGAATCGATTTCGATTCAGGTGTTTTTATGTTTACCCCCAATTTAGATGAATGAGCAATGAGAACGTTTTATTAATGTAAAGATCATCTTTACAATTAAAAAGACCGCAATTATAATAAGCAATGTAAAAGAATTCGGGGTATGGCGCAGCCTGGTAGCGCGCACCCTTGGGGTGGGTGAGGTCGCACGTTCAAATCGTGTTACTCCGACCATGAGAAAGACATCGTCGATCCGGTGTCTTTTTCTTTTGAAAGCAGAGATAGAGGCTTTTTTCAGCGGTGACATTGCTAGAGGAGGATACTTGGGTGGGGGACAGAACAAAAGCATACCTGACGTCGTTGGATTGGACGATGTATGGTATTATAGCTTCTATTTATTTGATTTGGCGTATTGGTACTGCCGGGAATTGGAGCTCTGCTTGTTGGGTGTTATTATTATTGTGTTTGCTTGGTGTCAGAAAAGATCAGATTGATGTTGAATGGAAACGTTTTTTTATTTTCGGTATACCGATGCTGTACGTGTTTTACTATTTTTACGGGACCGGCAATGGCTTCTGGTGGAAAATCGCCAATTGGATGTTTGAAAATAACCGCCACCCTTGGAATTGGGATGCCTGGATGAACAGTATTCCGTTTAACGACGGCGCCTGGGCCAGAACGTTCAATAGCCCTTCCCTTGACCATGCGATGGTATGGATCTATAATTATGGTTTCGTCCTTTCATTATGGATTTGCATTGTGCGCAGCTTTTGGACAAGAAGTATGAAGAAGATGCTTTCCTACGCCTTATCGGGGCATTTAATGCAATTCCCGCTTATCCTGCCTTTTTATAATTTAATTCTTCTGCGTGAAGTGTGGTGGGTTAAACATCAGCCTGATTTATTGGGGCGCGTTTTCGCTACAGAGAATGAACTGCTTGTTAGTGCAATGAATTGCTTTCCAAGCATGCATACTTCGATATCGTTTGCCATGCTGTTATTGGCGTTGAGAGAGAAAGACCGTATTTTTAAATATATGATGGTCGCTTACTGCTCTTCGATTATTTTCTCTACGATGTATTTGCAAATTCATTGGGTGCTGGATGTGTTTGCAGGAATGGCATTTGCTTACGGTACCGTTAAATTGGCGGATTTAGTTATCCACCTTGCGTCCAAGTTTCTTCCAAGCAGCTTCAAAGGCTTTTACGGCAAAAAGGGTAAAGCTTACTCTAAAGAGTCCATGGTCGCTTAATCCGCGGCCATTTTTTGTCCATTTGAGCATCGAACAGTTGACATTAGTCCTATTTTTTGTGCATCATACAAGTAGTATGTTTTGACAGGAAGGAAGTAGAAAACAATGGATGCCAATTCAAGCCCGACTCAAGGTGATTATTTTGTAATAAAAGCAAAGGAAAATGGTGTGCAGGTTATCGGACTGACCCGAGGCCAGGATACGAGGTTCCATCATACAGAAAAGCTGGACAAAGGCGAAGTTATGATTGCTCAATTTACTGCACACACATCAGCTGTGAAGATTAGAGGAAAAGCTCTGGTTATGACAAAGTACGGTGTTATGGATACAGAGGAATAATTTTTCAGCTTCTGCAGGCATAGCCTGCTTTTTTTAGTTGTACAATGATAAGAGTAGGGATCTCGGTCAAGCAATTTATACTTTGCTAAGGTCTCGGTTAAGCGAAATTGAGTTTCATGCTTGTGTAGCAGATTGATGCACAAAACTCAGCAGATGCTTACGAAGTCAGTTTCGCTAAAGCGGAACTCTTAGGAGGAGTTTACCCGATGAAATGGTTGCCCCGACTTCTTATCACAACTTTATTGTCTGTAGGCGTAGTAGTAGGGCTGTCGTTATTGCCTCAATTGGAAAATGGTTCGAATTCCGCTATGTTTCGTTCGGTCAAGGCACAGCCGGTATCTGAGGCCAATATAGTGGATGTCATGAGTAAAATGCAGCTGCATCTTCGCATCCGAAAGGTTGAAGTTACCCATGCGATTGTTTCCGTCGATCTGATTTCTTCACCATCCTCGGAGAAAAGTGAAATTGTTCAAGATATGTATGAAATTCCACGTACATTGTTTAGCAGATCGACGAATATTAATCAAGTATTGGTGCGTGTATTAGACAGTTCCAAAAGCAGCACAAGCAGCGGAGCGGCGCTGCTGCTTGCAACTGATGCCAGAAGAGAAAAGTGGCTGCCTAATGAAAACGTGATTCCGTCCCGTAGCATCGAGGAGATGGAACAGTACCTCCAATCCCACTTTCGGGTTACCTATACCACGAGGTGGAGAGAGCGTTTTGAGATAAAAAGTTAAGCCGGATATTATGCGTGTCTGGCTGTACTATGCTATAATAGTTGAGATTATGTTTAAATGATTCTTTGTACTCGTTCGGAGGCTAATTATGAATTATTATCGTATCCCAGAAATGGCGAGAAAATATATAGAATACGATATGATCCAAACACATACTGAATTACCGCAGTTTCCTGAATTTCGTACAAAGCTTTTATATGTTTTTTTAAGCAAACATAGCACAATGTCGAGCTATAGCGAGCTGTTCAGTCTCGTTACAGCACTGGTCCAGGTTGGTTTGGACACACACGATATGGTTAGCGTAACGAATCAGGTCAAGGAAATGAAAGCAGCAAGGTCGAGGCAGCTCAAAATACTGGCGGGCGATTATTTCAGCAGCCGGTTTTATTATTTGCTCTCACACGCCGGACATATAGATTTGATTCGGGTCATTTCGCATGCAATTTGCGAAGCGAACCGTATGAAGATTAATATGTACCAATTGATGAAGCAATTGAAGCTGACCGCAGATGACTATGTCAAGCGAACGGTGGAAATTCGCACGCAGCTGTACCTCGCTTTTGCCGGGTATATGGAAGAATCGGTAAACGGCGCATGGCCGGAAATATTGAGGTTGTTTACCCAATGCGAGGTTTTGCTGCAGGAAATTTCCAGCTCGGAAACAGCACAGCATTTTCGCGAGAGCTGGGGGTATTGGTATGTTATGCAGCAGGCAAACAAAGATGAGCGGAAGTATTTATTGTCCGAAGAGCCGGACCCTTCCAAAATTCGCTCCATTTGGCTCAAATATAAAATAACCTGGCAGCTGTATCAACTGCTTGATGCATCTATGCGACAGCTGCAGGATAAACTGCATTCTTTGGATTCCAAAGAGCTTAGCAAGGAATTATTGTCGATCGGAGAGCCTTTTATTCGATACCTGTCGACGCCTAAAGTGCTGGAAGAAATTTGAGGTGAATACTGTGGAATCCAAGTCAAAAGAAGAATTCGTTCACTCCGTATTTGAAAGCATAGCGCCCAAGTATGACATCATGAATGATATTCTTAGCTTTCGCAGGCATAAAGCCTGGAGAGAATTTACAATGAAAAAGATGAATGTAAAACCGGGAAGCAAGGCTATTGACCTCTGCTGTGGCACCTGCGACTGGACAGTCAGCTTGGCGGAAGAAAGCCGTACTGGAGATATTGTCGGTCTGGACTTCAGCCAGAACATGCTGGATTACGGAGGCAAGAAGGTCCGCGAGAAGGGGCTGGATAAGCAGATTAAGCTGGTTCGCGGCAATGCGATGGAGCTGCCCTATGAAGATAATACATTCGATTACGCTACGATTGGTTTTGCGTTAAGGAATGTACCCGATTTGGTTAAAGTAATTGAAGAAATGCAAAGGGTTGTCAAGCCTGGAGGGATGATTGTTTCTCTGGAATTGTCCAAGCCTACCTGGCAGCCGTTCAAGGGTCTTTATTATTTTTATTTTCAAAATATTTTACCGCTGCTCGGTAAACTGATAGCCAAACGCTACGAGCAGTACAAGTGGTTGCCTGAATCATTGATTCACTTTCCTGATCATAAGAAATTAGCCGATATTTTCAGAAAAACAGGGCTGACCCATGTACAAGCTTATCCGCTAACCGGAGGCATCGCAGCACTTCATATCGGCATCAAGAAGCAGGAAGTGGAATAAGGAACAGGAGTGGAATCAACATGCTGCTGAAAAAGGCAAAGATTTTTCTGGAAATGATTAAGATTGAACATACGCTATTTGCATTACCATTCGCTTTTATGGGAGCTATTCTGGGATCTGTCGTTGTATCGCAGCATCTCCCCAGTTGGGGTCAAATAGGCTGGATACTAATGGCTATGGTTGGGGCAAGAAGCGCAGCTATGGGGTTGAACCGTGTTATCGACAAAGTATTTGACGGAAGGAATCCGCGAACCATAGCAAGAGCGATACCTGCTGGATTAATTTCTTCTAAAGAAGCCATCATATTCATTGTGATTTCCTTCACATTACTTTTTTGGGCAACAGCCAACCTAAGCGCGTTATCGATGAAATTGCTGCCGATTGCAGTTTTTTTTCTTGTTTTCTACTCCTATACAAAACGGTTTACGTGGGCATGTCACATCATATTAGGACTGACGATTGCACTTGCCCCTCTCGGAGGCTGGGTTGCAGTAACTAACGATATTTCTATAGCGGCTCTCGTATTTTATGTTTCCATTGCATTCTGGGTGGCTGGCTTTGATATCATCTATTCCTGTCAGGATTATGAAATTGACAAAAAAGAAGGGCTGCATTCAATACCTGCCCATTTTGGAATCGCCAATGCGCTCCATATTGCTCGCTGGTTCCATGTTATTACGGCCATTGGACTTTTAACCTTGTTTTATTTAACGGACTTAAGCTGGCTTTACTTAATCGGGATTATTTTTGCAAACGGGCTGCTGTTCTATGAGCATAAAATTGTGAATCCGCAAAATCTGAGCAAATTGAATATCGCATTTTTTAATTTGAACTCTGTTTTGAGTATTGCCGTATTTGTGTTTACTTTCATCGACTTGGTGGTGCTTCGGAAATGAGCAAACCATGGGTGATCGGAATAACCGGGGCGAGTGGAGCCGTATACGGTGTTCGCTTAAGCCGGTACTTGCTCTCTATGGGGATTCATATTCATTTGCTTATTACGGATGCCGGTTGGCGGGTGCTAAAGGAAGAGCTCGGTTGGGATGTGACGAAACGCAAGGATACTCTAGAAGCCCAATTCGGAAGCTATGGCCCAGGAACCTATCAGTATCATTCAATCCAGGATATAGGTGCAAGCACAGCCAGCGGTTCATTCCGTACTCATGGCATGGTTATCGTCCCTTGTTCAATGGGAACTTTATCTGGAATTGCAAACGGTGCTTCCGATAACCTTCTTGAACGAACGGCTGATGTCATGCTGAAGGAAGGCAGACCGCTCATCCTTGTGCCGCGAGAGACACCTCTGCATGCCATTCATTTAGAAAATATGTTGAAGCTTTCCCGGCTAGGAGTGCGTATTATTCCTGCTATGCCCGCCTTTTATCAAGGGCCGCAAACCTTGGACGATATGGTTGATTTTATGGTAGGCAAGGTATTGGATAGTATGGATGTGGAACACGAATTGTACAAAAGATGGGGTATGTCGGATGAGCAGTACGAGCAAACCCGTTCGCATCGGGCGGATTGATTTTACAAACGTATGGCCATTGTTTTATAACTTTCCATTGGAGAGCTTCCAAGGAGAGGTTGAGTTTATAACACAGGTGCCTACACAATTAAATGAAGCGATGGCCAAAGGGGAAATCGATATCGGACCGATATCTTCGTTTTCCTACGGGGAGCATACAGATGATTATGTGCTGTTGCCTAATATGTCAGTCAGTGCTCATAAATGTGTGCAATCCATCCTGCTGTTTCACCGCAAGCCGCTGGAGGAGCTATCAGGTGCTTCCATTGCATTGCCGACAACTTCAGCAACCTCAGTAAATCTGCTTAAAATTATTTTGCGCCGCTTTTATGAGGTGGAGCCTGATTATCATTATGCAGCCCCGGTTCTGAAAGACATGCTGAAGACTGCTGACGCGGCATTGTTAATTGGAGATCATGCTATTCGCGAGAGCTGGATAGATAGCGGCTTA
The DNA here is from genome assembly GCF_024722015.1 of Paenibacillus radicis (ex Xue et al. 2023). Lineage (GTDB taxonomy): Bacteria > Bacillota > Bacilli > Paenibacillales > NBRC-103111 > Paenibacillus_S. The sequence continues at coordinate 50,364 of NZ_JANQBD010000020.1, forward strand.
ATGGTTACGGATCTGGCAGAAGAATGGAATCGCTTGACTGGCCATTGGATGTCATTTGCAGTGTGTGCGATCCGTAAACAGCTGGCTGAGGAAAGGCCTGAACTGGTAAGCCGGATTTATAGCGCATTTATGGAAAGCAAACGGAAATCGTTATCGGACTTATCATCCATGATTCGGGATGCCCAAGAGTTGTTGGGAGGCACGGCTTCTTATTGGGAACGGTACTTCTCTTCTTTGATTTATGAGTTCGGTCCCGAGCAGCAGGCTGGCTTGAAGCTATATTACCGCTATGCGTGGGAATTGGGCTTCCTCAAGCAAGAAGCACCCATACAATTATGGAACGATAAAACGGTGACACAGGTGACGGAATGAAGCTTATTGATTTATACGCAAAATTGAAAAAAGATATTTCCTACATAGAAAAAGAACTCGAGCGCTGCATCGATAATGACAATGCGCTGCTGCGCGACGCGTCGCTTCATCTGCTAAAAGCAGGGGGAAAGAGAATTCGCCCTGTATATGTTTTGTTAGGCGCCAAATTCGGTACCTATGATCTGGAACGCATTAAGCATGTAGCCGTACCGTTGGAACTTATTCATATGGCCTCATTAGTACATGATGATGTTATTGATGATGCCACAACAAGGCGCGGACAGCTTACGGTAAAGTCCAAATGGGATAACCGGATTGCCATGTACACGGGTGATTACATATTTGCCACAGCCCTTAGCGTGGTGACTCAATTGCCAAACCCGGTCATTCATCAGATTATGTCAAAGGCGATAGTGGAAATGAGCATTGGAGAGATGGAGCAGATTCGATTTTTCTTCAATGCGGAGCAAACAATCCGGGATTACTTATTAAGAATCAAGCGTAAAACGGCTTTGCTCATTGCAATCAGCTGCCAGCTTGGGGCCATTGCGTCTGGTGCAAGCGATGAAATCTCCAAATGTTTATATAAATACGGATATAATGTGGGGATGGCGTTTCAAGTCCGTGATGATATACTGGACTTATGTGGAACGGAGAAGGAATTGGGGAAACCCCCTGGAAGCGATATTCGTCAAGGAAATATATCGATTCCGGTCATTTTCGCACTTCAGGATATGGAGCTCCAGTCTGACTTGTTAAAAGAGATCCAGCGTATTCAACAGTATGATGGACAAACAGACATCAGTGAATTCCTGCGCATAATCCGCAACAGCAGCGGAATTAAAAGGGCGGAGGATTTGGCTTCACGTTATATAGATAAAGCGATCGCAGCACTGCAGCCTTTACCTAATATTCAAGCCAAGAAGGATTTTGTTGGAATCGCGCACTTTATAGGTAACAGATCTTACTAAAATGACTAACTAAATTAGTATAAGAATAGGGGGAAAAGAAGATGGAACTCACTTTTTTAATGGTCAAGCCTGATGGGGTGCAGCGCGGCTTAATCGGAGATATTGTGAAACGGTTTGAGCAAAAAGGATTTCAACTGGTTGGAGCGAAGCTGGTCCAAATATCGAGGAAGCAAGCGGAGCTGCATTACCAAGAGCATTTGGGGAAAGATTTTTTTGAAAGACTGGTTACGTTTATCACTTCTGGCCCAGTATTTGCGATGGTGTGGCAGGGCGATGGGGTGATTGCGCTTTCTCGTGCGATGATAGGAAAGACAAGTGCCTTGGAGGCAGCGCCTGGAACTATTCGAGGGGATTACGCAGTTCACACTAACCTGAATTTGATACACGGATCGGATTCTCCAGAAAGCGCACAAAGAGAAATAGCCAATTTCTTCAGTGCACAGGAACTGATCAGCTACAACAAAGCGATACAATCGTGGATTTAAGGCGGGGATGGCAGAATGGAAGATCAGGATTTTTTATTATTTATTAAAAAGGTTAAAGATTATACATCCATTGATCTTTCACAATATAAAGAAGCTCAAATGAAGAGGCGACTCACGACTTTACGGATGAAAAAGGGGTATAACACGTTCGTATCTTTTTTCGACGCGATGACGAAGGACAAGGACCTGTTTTATGAGTTTTTGGATAGAATGACGATTAATGTGTCTGAGTTTTGGCGCAATCCTAATAGATGGCAAGTATTGGAGAAAACCTTTTTTCCAGAAATGCTGCGCAAAAACAAAAGGCTGAAATGCTGGAGTGCTGCCTGTTCCACAGGGGAGGAGCCTTATACTCTCGCGATGATTTTAGCCGAGCTGAATGTGCTGAATGACGCCCACTTGCTAGCAACAGACATAGATGATGGAGCACTGGCTAAAGCCAAAAACGGCATTTACTCGGATCGCTCTGTCCGGGATGTACCTTCAAACTACTTAAAAAAATATTATAAACAGGAAAATTTGACCTTTCTTATTTCCGATGAATTGAAGAAAGGCATTCGTTTTCAAAAGCAAAATTTACTGACGGATACATTTGATACTCAATTCGACCTGATAGTATGCAGGAATGTCATGATCTATTTTACAGAAGAGGCTAAACATCTGCTTTATCAAAAATTTGCAAATGCTCTAAAGCCTGGCGGTATTTTGTTTGTGGGCAGTACCGAGCAAATTTTCTCGCCGGGACAGTACCAGCTGGAAACGGCTGAGACGTTCTTCTATCGTAAAAAAGAGTAGGACTCACAGGTATGATTATTTCCATTGTTCCCCATACTAGTATCATTCGAAGCAGTAGGGCAGCTTATGATCGGGAGGGACTTTAGATGGACAAAAGGAAAGTGATCATGGCTTACAGAAGAGGTTTTATTACGATACAGGAATGTGCACAGATTTTAGGTGTGGATTCGTTACAGATCATGGGTCTGGTCGATGATCCAGAGCCGGAACCGAATAATAAGTCTCGAACAGCCAAGAAGCATTCGGTAAATGGATAAGGTCAATTAAAACTTAAAGCAATTCATAGAGATGCATGTCTGCAGCTTCCCTGGCTGTCAGGATGCTTCTTTTTTTTGTTAATAAAAATATGCTGACCTGGGTATTTCCTATTGAGCAGGTGAACCTCATCCAAGTAAATGCAGGTGTTAACTCTTGATTATTAACATAATAAGCGGTTAATTGTTGGGCATTTTCTTGTCAAACGGTGACACCTATACTATAATTAGCACATGAATTGAGTACATAAAAGCGTTAAAGTGCGTAAAGTATTTTCGGACAACGCAAATGGAATGTGCTTGCAGCAGTCAGCTGCGTTTTTGGGGATAGGATGAAAGGGGACAAACACGTGAGATATTTAACGGCAGGGGAAACACATGGTCCACAGCTTACCGGGATCATTGAAGGGTTTCCGAGCAATGTAACCATTGATTTTGAGGAAATTAACTTTCAATTAGGGCGCCGTCAAAAAGGCTACGGTCGTGGACGTCGTATGCAAATTGAGAAGGATACCGCCAACATCGTAGGTGGCGTCAGACACGGCAAAACAACAGGCGCGCCGATTGCTTTGGTTGTTGAGAACAATGACTGGAAGCATTGGACTTCTGTAATGAATATTGAGCCTATCGAGGGCAATGACGAAACAAAGCGGAGAGTTAACCGTCCACGTCCGGGTCATGCGGATTTGAATGGCGGCTTGAAGTATAACCAAAAGGATTTGCGCAATATCCTGGAGCGCTCCAGCGCTAGAGAAACTACTATGCGTGTAGCAACAGGTGCGGTAGCGCGTCAATTATTAGCAGCTTTTGGTATTAAAGTTGCAGGACAAGTAATCCGTATAGGTGAGGTGGAAGTAGAAAGACAAGAGCTTCCGATTGATGAGCTGATCCGCATTACCGAGGAATCAGAGGTACGGGTGGTTGACAAGAATGCAGAAGTCAAAATGATCGCTGCAATCGATGCTGCTAAAGAAGAAGGCGACACTCTGGGTGGTATCGTGGAGTGTATTATTGAAGGTGTTCCAACTGGATTGGGCAGCCACGTACAATGGGATCGCAAATTGGATGGTCGTATTGCACAAGCTGTGTTGTCGATTCAAGCGTTTAAAGGCTGCGAAATCGGTATTGGATTTGAAGCTGCGAAGCTTAGAGGCTCTAAAGTACATGATGAGATCATGTATGAAGAAGGCCGCGGTTTTTATCGTGCATCCAACCGTGCTGGCGGGTTTGAGGGCGGCATGACCACTGGTGAGCCGATTGTTGTGCGCGGCGTTATGAAGCCGATCTCAACGCTTTACAAAGCGCTGCAAAGCGTTGACATAGATTCGAAAGAAGCGTTTACTGCACAGGTTGAACGTTCAGATACTTGTGCTGTGCCTGCAGCAGGCGTAATCTTGGAGAATATTGTTGCATGGGAAGTAGCTAACGCATTTCTCGAGAAATTCGGCGGAGATTCATTGGAAGAGATTCGGAATAACTATAACAGCTATTTGGAACAAATTAAAAATTATTAATTCGGACGGTAGGGGGTGCTGATACGGATGAAAGAACTAACAGTTGACTTAGGTGAGCGTTCGTACCCAATTTACATAGGGGAAGGCATCTTGCAGCAAATCGGCGAACTTTTCGCCAAGCATGGAATTGGGAAAGGTTCGCCTCTCCTCATCGTAACGGATTCGCATGTTGCTGAGCATCATCTAGGCGATGTTGTAAGCAGACTGCAGGAAGCAGGGTATACGACCACTTCTTACACGGTTTCTGCGGGAGAGCAGTCCAAATCGCTTAGCGTATTGGAGGATGTAGTGACAGCTGCGCTACAAGCAGGACTTGACCGTAAATCGACAGTCGTTGCATTAGGTGGCGGAGTAGTAGGCGATCTTGCAGGCTTTGTGGCAGCCAGCTACATGAGGGGCATCCGCTTCGTACAAATTCCAACTACAATCTTGGCGCATGACAGCAGTGTTGGCGGTAAGGTAGCAGTGAATCATCCTCTTGCCAAAAACATTATCGGCGCATTTCACCAACCGGAGTTGGTGCTATACGATACGGCGACACTTCAGACTTTGCCTGACCGTGAAGTACGGGCCGGCTTATCTGAGATGATCAAGCATGGCTTGATCTGGGATGCGGAGTTTACAGCTTGGCTGGAGGAAAATGCCGACAAGCTTGTATCCCTGGATCAGACCGCTTTGCAGTATGGGCTGTATTTTGGATGCAAGGTAAAATCAATTGTGGTTTCCCAAGATGAAAAAGAGAATGATCTACGGGCTATTCTTAATCTGGGCCACACGATTGGACATGCATTGGAAGCGGTAGGCGGGTATAACAAGCTTCTTCATGGCGAGGCCATTTCCATTGGAATGGTAGGGGCGGCTAAACTGGCTATCCGACTCGGACATCCTGAGCATATTTATACGGTAACCAAACGTATTCTGCAAGCTTTCGGTTTGCCAATAAGTGTTCCGGCACATTTGGATACGGATGCGATAATGAACGCTATGATGCACGATAAGAAGTTCAGTGAAGGCAATATGACATTCATTATTCCTACTGAAATTGGTAAAGTAGAAATTAACAAAAATGTATCCGCGGCATGGGTGAGAGAAGTCGTGGAGCAACTGAAACAGGAGGTCTAGTACATGTATGTTCGGGGAATTCGCGGTGCAACAACCGTAGAGCATAATGATGAGAAAGAGATTTTAACTGCAACGACCGAATTGCTTAATCATATCATTGCAGAAAACAGCATTATTCCTGAAGAAATTGCCAGTGTGTTCGTTACAGTTACGACAGACTTAACGGCAACTTTTCCAGCGCGTTCCATTCGTGCTATGGCTGGTTGGGAGCTTGTTCCATTGATGTGTTCGTTGGAAGTGCCGGTTGCTGGCAGCCTGCCTTTGTGCATCCGCTTGATGGTGATGACTAACACAGAGAAAAAGCAGGATGAAATTGTGCATGTTTACTTGAAAGAAGCAATGCGTTTACGTCCGGATTTATCGAAATTGACAAAACCATAAACGCAATAGTATAGTTATAGTAGTGAGTTGCAAGATCAGTTGAGTAGAGTAGAGTGAGCAAGACAGTTGAGCAGAGATGAGCCGAGTGTAACACCAATTCCCGTGCATGCCCACAGTTGGGTTGTTCCAGCACTTTTATTTTTTATTGCTTTTTTTGGGCAATGGGAGCTGCAGTACGGTGATGATCATCTGCGAAACCACCTCTACTTTGACGTAGAGGTTTTTTTATTTTATTTTGCCCCCACCCAAACCCTCCCCGCCGGGAGGGCCCCAAGGGCTCCGCCCTCTGGACACCCGCTCAGTTGGGGAGGGAGCTGCTTCTGTGCTTCGATGAGGGTATGGTGGAGGGAGCGCGTTAGTCGAGGCTGCTTCAGCTACTCGAAGCAAGCCACTCCACGCTTACATAAGTGCGGGAACAGGTGGAGCAAGGTGGAAGTTCCGTGCTTCGATGGGAGTAGGGTGGTGGGAGCGCGTTAGTCGTGGCCGCTTCAGCTTCGCAAAACGAGCCACTCCACGCTTACACAGGGCGAGAAGTAGGATAGATCAGGGAGTTTGGGTGAAAGTACAATGTAAAGCGTGTCCCGCAGGGACGAAAGCGTTCCTACAGGCGGGAGATCAGATGTAAAGCGTGTCCATAAGGACGAAAGCGATCCCCCAACTAACATAACCCAGGTGCACCTGCGGGAGTCCAGAGGGCGGCAGCCCTTGGAGCCCTCCCGGCGGGGAGGGTTTGGGTGGGGGAAACATGAGAGGAGAGAAAGAACATGTACACACCGGAAGCTAAGGAAGTCATTCGGCTGTCAAAGCTGTACAATTTAATTCCCGTGGTACGGTCGATAATGGCTGATACTGAAACTCCGATCCGGGTATTTCAACATTTTTATCAGGAGAAGCGGGCGTTTTTGTTAGAAAGCGTAGAGGGTGGACTTAAATGGGCGCGTTATTCTTTTATTGGTACAGACCCGTTCCTGATGATTACTGCCAAAGACGGTGTGACTACAATCGAGAGACAGGACGGAAAGACACAAACGCAGCAAAAACCGATTGAAGTACTAAAAGGATGCTTACGTACTTATTCAAGCCCATCGTTGCCTGATTTGCCGAGATTTACTGGCGGCGCAGTAGGATTCTTCGGTTACGATCTGCTTCAATATTATGAAAAGCTGCCGGCGCATCGAGTTGATGATTTACAGATGAATGATATTCAATTCATGTTTTGCGACCAAGTTATTGTTTTTGATCACTTCAAACAGCAGCTCAAAGTTATTGCTAATGTGCATGTACCTCAGCATGGAACAGACGCAGATATATTGGCGGCTTATGAAGCAACATGCACCAAAATCAATGATACGATAGAACGCCTGAAACGTCCGCTTCCTGGTCTTTCAATGTCTCAGCAGGCTATACCGGATGAGGTAGAGCTGGGAGAGATCCAATCCAATATGACGAAGGAACAGTACATTGGCAATGTGGAAAAAGCGAAGGAATATATTCGTGCAGGCGATATTTTTCAAGTAGTGCTGTCACAGCGCTTCGAGATTAAGACAGATGTTTCCCCACTTCATGTGTACCGTATTTTGCGAACTCTAAATCCATCACCCTACATGTACTGCTTAAAAATGGATGACGAGGTTATCGTGGGTACTTCTCCCGAGCTGCTGGTACGTGTGGAGGATGAGAAAGTGGACACACGGCCGATTGCAGGAACTAGACCTCGCGGGAAAACTCCTGAACAAGATGAGGCTTATGAGCGTGAGCTGCTGGCTGATGAGAAAGAGCGTGCAGAGCATTTAATGCTTGTTGATTTGGGACGTAATGATATCGGCCGTGTTTCTGAATTCGGAACCGTGCATTGCGATACATTTATGCAGGTCGAACGATATTCCCACGTAATGCATATTGTCTCCAATGTGACAGGGAAGATCGCCAAAGACAAAGATTTCTTCGATGCTTTTATCTCTTGTTTGCCTGCGGGAACCGTATCCGGAGCACCCAAGTTGAGAGCGATGCAGATTATTGCTGAGCTGGAAAATGAATTCCGTGGTGCATACGGCGGTGCAATTGGTTACTTGGGCTTTTCCGGAAACATGGACACATGCATTACGATCCGCACTATCATTTTCAAAAATGGAAAAGCCTATGTTCAGGCTGGTGCCGGGATAGTATGGGATTCCATTCCTGAGAATGAATACGAGGAAACAGTCAACAAAGCAAAGGGAATGCTTAAATCAATCCGCATTGCAGAGGCTGTTTTCGCTAAAAAATCGTATGCACATTCCGTTATTAATCACGATTATTACGAATAATTGAACTGCTATATAAGCTTTAACAGTCACTTCTGGCTTCAAGTATCCGTTTGAATGGTCAACAATGACTATTTAAACAAGCTCTTAAAGTATTGAAGGCTGCTTGGTATATGTATGTGATTAGTATATGTATGGGGGAGGCAGTTAGAAATGGACAATAAGCTAACGATACAGCAGGCGATTCAAAAAGTAATTTTAACCCAGCATTTAACTCGTGCTGAAGCTAATGAAGTGATGTCCGGTATTATGGATGGCTTGGCCACTCCTGCTCAGATCGGAGGGTTTCTAACCGTTCTGAGAATGAAGGGCGAAACAATCGAGGAAATTACCGGCTTCGCCGAAGCTATGCGCGCCAAAGCGAATCGGGTACAAACAGAGCAGTCGGATCTGTTAGATACATGCGGCACAGGCGGAGACGGGGCAGACACGTTCAATATTTCCACAACAGCAGCAATTGTGGCAGCTGCAGGGGGAATACGAGTGGCCAAGCATGGCAACCGTGCGATGTCGAGTAAAAGCGGCAGTGCTGATGTGCTGGAGGCTTTGGGTGTTAATATTACGCTAGACAATCAGCAGGCAGCACAATGTTTGGAGCAAGTGGGAATCTGCTTTATGTTCGCGCAGCTGTATCATCAGTCGATGAAGCATGCAGCTGCCCCCCGCAAGGAGCTTGGCATCCGCACTGTATTTAACCTGTTGGGTCCATTAACCAATCCTGCAGGCGCTGATCGCCAAGTGCTTGGGATTTTCGACCGCGGCAAGACGGAAACAATTGCTCATGTCATGCAAGCGTTGAATGTGAAAAGATCACTTGTTGTAGCGAGCTATGATGGATTAGATGAAATCAGTATTTCCGATGCGACACAGGTAACAGAGCTAAAGAACGGTGATATTACCACGTATGACGTAACTCCTGATTTACTTGGTTTACGTTCTTATGATATGAAGGAAGTGGTCGGGGGCGGCCCTGCTGTTAATGCAGAAATCATTCGTAATATTTTTCGCGGCGAGTCAGGGGCATGCCGTGATATTGTTCTTGCGAACGCCGGAGCATGCTTCTATGTAACAGGTAAATGCGCCACTCTTCAGGAGGGTGTTAAATATGCGGCTCATGTAATTGATTCAGGGCAAGCCGCTGCCAAGCTGCAACAACTAGTCCAATGTACGGGAGAAATCAACCATGTTTCTAGATAAAATAGTAGCTACCAAGCAGCAAGAGGTTGCGGCATTGAAAAGCAGGATCAGCTTGTCGGAAATGGAACAAGATATTGCTTCCTTGCCTGCCTGCCTGGGATTTGAGAAGGCTTTATTGTCCAAGGGACGCAATCGTTCTATGGGACTCATTGCCGAGGTGAAGAAGGCATCGCCGTCCAAAGGCTTGATTCGTGCCGATTTTGACCCTGTAAGCTTAGCTCAAGCTTATGAAGCTGCGGGAACGGACTGTATTTCTGTGCTGACCGATGTGGATTATTTTCAGGGCTCTAATGATTATTTGAGTCTGGTTAGGCGCTCGGTGGGAGTCCCGATTCTGCGCAAGGACTTCACGATTGATCTGCATCAAATTTATGAAACACGTTTAATTGGGGCTGATGCGATTCTGCTGATTGCTGCTATTTTGACCACTTCACAGATGAAGGAATTTTCAGCGACAGCTAAAAGGATTGGATTAGATGTGCTGATCGAGGTTCATGATAAAGAAGAGCTTGATCGGGTATTGGAATTAGACGCTCCTACATTAATTGGAATTAACAACCGCAATTTAAAAACCTTCGTTACTGACTTAAGAACGACCGAAGAGCTTATAGCACATATGCCTAAAGGAGTTACGGTTGTTAGCGAAAGCGGGATATCCCAGCCTTCGGAGATTGCATACTTACAATCTATTGGAGCTGAAGCTGTTCTAATCGGCGAGCATTTCATGCGCCAGCCTGTTGTAGAGCAAGCTGTGCATGATCTGATGGGGCTTCCGGCAGTAAAGGAGCTGTGAGTGGGGCATGAGCACTGTGAAAATATGTGGGCTCCAGCAGCCGGATATGGTGAAGGCTATTCTGCATTTACCTATTGATTATATCGGCTTTCTATTTGCGAAAAGCAAACGTCAGGTTACGGCTCAGCAGGCAGGAGAGATGATTCAGCTAGTAGTTGATCAGCGTTTGTCCGGAGAGCAGGTTCCACTAACCGTTGGAGTATTTGTCAATCCCGACTCAGAAGAGCTTGCGGGTGTAATGGCGGAAGCGCCGCTTGATGTGATTCAGCTGCATGGGCAAGAAAGTCCCGAATACTGCCGTAAGGTGAAGAATGCTTTTCCTGGTGTGCAGGTGTGGAAAGTCGTATCGGTAACTCAAGCGCAGCTGCAGCCGATGGATAAAAAGTCTGCATCAGAATCTTCTCTGAGTGATGATTCAGTTGGACATGGAAATGCAGACGCTGCTGTTGCGGCTTTGCTGAATCCTTACAAGGATACTATTGACGGAATATTGCTAGATACATTCGATCCCGTATATGGTGGTGGTTCCGGCAAGACGTTTGCTTGGGACTCCATCCCTCCCTATCAGGCGTGGTGCAGGGATGCAGGTATTCCTCTTCTTGTAGCTGGAGGCCTGCAAGCGGATAATGTAACCTCGCTGATAGATGGGTTTTCCCCGGATGGGGTCGATGTGTCCAGTGGCGTGGAAACAGACGGAAAGAAAGATGTGAATAAGATAATCAGCTTTGTAGAAAGGGTGAAGCATCGTGTATAACGTACCTGATGAACAAGGGCGATTTGGGAAATTTGGCGGACGCTATGTTCCAGAAACCTTAATGAGTGCTCTGATTGAATTGGAAGATGCCTATAAAAAGTACGTCAAAGAAGATAAATTTCAACAAGAGCTGAACTATTTGCTTCATCGTTATTCTGGTAGACCAACCTCATTGTTTTATGCAGAGCGTTTAACGGCACATTTAGGTGGAGCCAAAGTTTATTTAAAGCGAGAAGATTTAAATCATACGGGCGCACACAAAATTAACAATGCTCTGGGGCAAGGCTTGCTAGCTAAATCGATGGGTAAAAAGAAGCTGATAGCGGAGACTGGTGCGGGTCAGCATGGTGTGGCAACAGCTACTGTAGCCGCGCTGCTTGGTTACGAGTGCAAGGTATTTATGGGTGAGGAAGATATGAAGCGCCAGCAGCTTAATGTATTCCGCATGAATCTGCTTGGGACGGAAGTAGTTCCTGTCGTTTCAGGAACGAAAACGCTGAAGGATGCTTGCAATGAAACATTGCGTTACTGGGTTAGTAACGTCGAGGACACGTTCTATATTCTTGGTTCTGCTACAGGGCCGCATCCATATCCGATGATGGTACGTGATTTCCAACGTATTATCGGTGACGAATCCCGCAGACAAATACTTGAGCAGGAAGGCAAGCTGCCGGATGCTGTAATTGCCGCAGTTGGTGGAGGAAGCAATGCTATTGGGATCTTCTATCCATTCGTAAGTGATGAAGGGGTGCGTCTGATTGGTGCGGAAGCCGCCGGCAGAGGGATCGACACGAATGAACATGCTGCTACAATGACTAAAGGCAGTCATGGTGTATTCCAAGGCTCTATGAGCTACCTGCTGCAGGATACTTACGGACAAGTGCAAGAGGCGCATTCTATATCGGCTGGTCTTGATTATCCCGGTATTGGACCTGAGCATGCTTATTTAAAGGATTCCAACCGTGCGGAATATTTCCCGATTACGGATAAGGAGGCACTGGAGGCTTTGCAGCTGCTAAGCCGCACAGAAGGCATTATTCCTGCATTGGAAAGCGCTCATGCTATTGCCCAGGTGATGAAGGTAGCTCCAACCATGGCCAAGGATGAAATCATTGTTGTCAGCTTATCTGGACGTGGAGATAAAGACGTGGAAGCGATTATGAAATACTTGGGAGGTACGCCGAATGAATCGCATTGATAAGGCATTTGCCGAACTTAAAGGTCAGAACAAGCCGGCATTTATTCCTTTTCTGACGATTGGCGATCCGGATTTACGGACCTCCATCGATATTATTAAGCAGCTGGAGCAATCCGGAGCTACCATGGTCGAGCTAGGAGTTCCTTACTCTGATCCGCTGGCCGATGGACCTGTCATTCAGCGCTCCTCTGGACGCGCATTGAAGAATAACCAAATCTCAATCAGGGATTGTATTGAAGCTGCACGTCAAGCTAGAAGCGAGGGCTGCGAGCTTCCTTTCATTCTTTTTACTTACTACAATCCAGTGCTTCAGCTTGGGCTCGATACAATCTTTGGCTTGCTGAAGGAGAGCGATATTAGCGGAATGATCATTCCTGATCTGCCTATGGAAGAAGACGCGGAAATGCGTACACTAGCTGAGCAGAATGGTATTCATTTGATTCCTCTTGTGGCCCCAACGTCAAATGAGCGTATCAAACGAATTGTGTCCCGTGCATCCGGTTTTGTATATTGCGTGTCGTCACTCGGGGTAACAGGTACGAGAACACAATTCCACAGCGGTATTGATGAATTTCTTGATACGGTTAAGCAGTCTACAACATTACCGATTGCAATAGGCTTCGGTATTTCTACTAATGAGCAGTTTGCCAGGTTCGCAAAAGTATGCGACGGCATAGTTGTAGGAAGCGCTCTTGTACGTCAGGTAGAGGATGTGCTTACTTTATTTGAGAAAGAGGCAACACGGCCACAAGCACTTTCAAAAATTGATGAGTTCGTACGCAATCTTATTCAATAAATTCATAACTAAACAACCCCCTTATTAAACAATTCGTTGCTTAGTGGAGGGGGCTGTTTCTAATATTTTAGAAAAAAGATTTGATTCTTTGAATTATTGTATCCATAACACGGGTTCTTGCTTCGCAACCGGTCATTCGTGAAACTTTGCCATAGTCAGGAGAATTGAGAATACCATTGATCGAAAAGCGCTCATAAAGTAATTTCCATTCGTTATTGATTCGAATAATTCTATAAGGCAGATCACCAGGGATAGTTCCTGATTTTGTCGATATTCTTATTGTATATTCCTCTGTTTCGGAGTTAATAGTTGTTGTATTAATTATAGTATAAGCAGTTATTGGATCCGTAGGTAAATAGGAGTCGCGAAACATTTGGATTCTTTCTCTGTTACTTTCGATACAAGGGTCAATAGATACGGAAGCCATTTGATTGAAATCTCCAGCTATAGCCGATTTGAAAAACAGATCAACTACCTGACTTGCCGTATAATTATAACTTGCCGCCTGTTTAGTGACTGAATTCATTGTGAGCACTGCCGTCAGCGTAATAATTACGGAGATGGCGAGTATAAGGACGATTTTTGACCGGATTAATTTCTTGAGTATCATAATTTCACAGCAGTTTCCTTTCAGTTGAAGTTTATTCGAGTCATTTTTATCCTAAAGGATATCATAGGAAGCCAATCATTAATACCATTAAATGGTATAGTTGGTTTAATTGTGTGGCCCTTGCTATAAAAATAATGAAACAGACTGGTAACTATGATATAGATAAGTTAAAATAGTGTTTACGCCTTACATAAATTTGTGGCATTTTTTATAAAGTAACCGATAACATGGATGTTCCAACTATTTGAATGGGGTGACCTGCGTGCAGCCAAAGAAAAATATTGTCCACCTGCCGGTGTATAAGCCAGGCAAACCGATGGAAGAAGTAAAGCGTGAGCTTGGACTAACTGAAGTCATTAAATTAGCATCGAATGAAAATCCATTCGGCTGTTCTCCTAAAGCCAAAGAAGCGATTATTGCTCATGTTGACCAATCCAGCATTTATCCAGACGGCGGTGCCGTAGAATTAACAGCGGCGGTTGCTGAGTATTTCAAGGTTCAAACCAATCAAGTTATTTTCGGAGCAGGCTCGGATGAAATCATCTTGATGCTGGCTCGGGCTTACCTTGAACCTGGCGATGAAACCATAATGGCAACCACAACCTTCCCGCAATATAAGCACAATGCCGAAGTTGAAGGTGCAGTTTGTATTGAAGTGCCTTTAAAGGATGGAACCCATGACCTTGAAGCGATGCTCGGTGCAGTTACAGAGAAAACCAAAATTCTCTGGCTGTGCAATCCTAATAATCCGACAGGCACGATGAATACGGATCAGGAAGTCGCTGATTTTCTGAAAAAGGTGCCTGCGCATGTTTTAGTTGTGTTGGATGAGGCGTATGCCGAGTATAATGTGAGTGGAAATTACCCAGACAGTATTGGCTTGGTGAATCAATATAAGAATGTCATTATTCTTCGGACTTTCTCGAAAATTTACGGTTTGGCCTCATTACGAATCGGCTATGGAATAGCACATGCGGATGTGATTCGCTCTGTAAATCAAGTGCGTGAGCCGTTTAACACGACTGGATTTGCTCAGAAAGCAGCGCTTGCCGCATTAAAGGACGAGCAGTTTATTACAGATTGCCGCGAGGCTAATGCAAAAGGAATTGTATACTTATCCGCACAGTTCGATCGCTTGAAACTGAGCTATTATCCAGCCCATGGCAACTTCATGATGGTCAATGTTGAACGGCCTGGTGGACAAGTATTTGATTCCTTGCTTCGCAAAGGTTTAATTGTGCGCCACGATCCTTCTTGGAAGCTGCCGACGATGATCAGAGTTACGGTTGGGAGCCAAGAACAGAATGAGAAGTTCATCGGTGCACTTGAGCTTGCGCTGAATGAAGTAACGGTAGAAGCATAGTTCGATAAGTCCGTAGTTTTTTACGGATTATTACACGATAGAAGGAACCTATTCATGACAAAAATCGCTATTTTCGGCGTTGGTTTGATAGGTGGTTCTCTGGCGCTCTGCTTTAAGGGAAAGCCGGGGATAACCGTCGTCGGCCACTCCAATAATCCGCATTCCGTGGACAGATATTTAAAACGCCAGGTTGTCGATCAAGCCACTACCTCGATGGAGGAAGCGGCGGCCGATGCAGATTTTATTTTTTTGTGTGGCCCTGTAGGCATATTAGATGAGTATTTAATTAAACTGTCTAAAATGGATTTAAAACCTGGTTGCATCATATCGGATGTAGGCAGCACGAAAGCCTCTGTGGCAGCCAGTGCAGCCAAGCTGGAGCTTGACAATGTGTATTTTATCGGTGGCCATCCGATGGCAGGCAAAGAAAAATCAGGTGTGGAAGCAGCAACCTCCCATCTGTTTGAAAATGCATTCTACGTACTTACACCGAGTACAGCCGTACCGGAAGAAAGCTACCGACGTTTAGCGGAGCTGCTTGAATGGACACGAGCGATTCTAATTAAAGTCGATGCAGTTTTGCATGATGAAGTGGTGGGGGCTATCAGCCATCTACCGCATATTATTGCTGTTGCTCTTGTAAATCAAATCGCTGCCTATAACGAAAACAATCATTTGTATCAAGATTTGGCTGCCGGCGGATTCAGGGATATAACCCGTATTGCTTCTGGCGATCCTATCATGTGGCGTGATATTCTAATCAACAATAAGGATGTTATGCTTAAACTGCTTGCCGATTGGAATCAGGAGGTAGCTCAATTCATTAAGCTGCTGCAGGATGAGGATGGAAGCGGGATTGAAGCGCAGTTTCAGAAGGCGGGTGAATTCCGCAGCAGCTTGCCGGAGCGTCGTAAAGGGGTATTAACCTCGGTATTCGAAATTTATGTGGATGTTCCTGATCATCCGGGTATTATCGGACAGATTACAATGCTCCTCGGTAACCAAAGGATTAATTTGAGCAATATTCACATTATCGAAAGCCGGGAAGATACACCTGGAGTTTTAAGATTATCGTTCCGGGATGAGTGTCATATGGACAGAGCATTAGAGCTGTTAAAGCAGGAGAATTACACGGTTCACGTGTAATTCTTTTGTTTTTTCAATAAAAATAAAGCGTTTTCAAAAAAACCATTGACATTTTGAAAACGTATACATATAATAAAAGTACAGTATGGTTTCTCTCCACTCCTATCCGAATCATGTGCACTCTGTGCAGCCACCTTAATATGAGGTGGTTTTTTTTTTGTTTGCATCCTACCTCGACTGTTCGAGTCATTTACTGCCAGGGAGGCTATATATCTTCCAAGATGCGTTTTCGAATAAAAGTTCTCTTATTCCTCCTGGTCTCGTACACTAATTGTAGTAGGATTATACACCTTTTTTTGGAAATTACTCTGAAAGATGTCGATTAGGCAGGAATTATGCCGTTTTTACCGAATGATATTATCTATGGAATAAATATTATTAAAATATTTTAAAAATAAGCGCAACTTTTTTACTCCCATCCGGTAAAACTTGTTAGAATCACTGGGAGTAAGCTAGGAATCACAAGGAGGGTCGTAGTAAATGACCGATTCCCAGTTGATCAGAGAGATCAAAGATGGTAACGTCCAACTATATGATGATTTGATGCGTCGCTATGAACGTAAAATATTGGCTTTTATTTATCACATGTTAAAGAGCGCAAAGATGGAGTCTCATGCTGAGGATTTATGTAATGAGACGTTCTATAAAGCTTACCGCAGCTTGCACTCCTTTCGTGAAGTAGAAGCGACTTTTTCAACATGGTTGTATACAATTGCCAGAAATACGGTTTTGAGCGAATTGCGTAAAAATAAAAGCAATAATGTATCTTTGGATCAAAGCGGTCATGAGCCTCATGCGGGATTGGATGCTATGCCTGAGATGAGTGCGCTGCGCAATGAGAAAGTTTCGATGGTTCGCGATGCAATAAATAATCTTCCTGAAAAGCAACGGTCTGCCCTCATCCTGCGTGAATATGACCAGCTCGACTACCAGGAAATTGCGAATATCCTTGGGCAAACCGTGAGTTCGGTTAAATCCTTATTGTTCAGGGCGAGAGCTAGCGTAAAGCTCCAGTTGGAACCATACTTTCTTGATCCGATTTTTGAGGAGTATGAAGGGATGAATCGATGATGAAATGTGATGATATACAGGAATTATTCGGCGTCTACTGGGACCTGCCAGAGCATGATTTAAAGAGACAAAGAGTTGATGAGCATATTAAGCATTGCGACAGCTGCCAGGCTGAATTCGAAATTTGGCTGGAAAGCACGGAATTAATCAAATCAGCCGCGTCAGCAGATGAATATTCGGATCAATCAACGCCGATCTCGCGAAGTGTAATGAACCGGATCTATGAGGACGAAGGCTGGCGAGTTCCCGTTGCAGATCGTTTATATGCTATCTCATTTAAACTTCGCAGAAACATTACAGCTGCGATAGCATTCTGTCTTGCTTTGTTTATCTTTTCATTTATTTACTCCATTACTCACCAGCCAACAGCTGGGGAAGTTGTAGCGAATACGAATTCATCCGTTTTTGGACGGATTGGAGATCCGGTTGTAATTGCCTCCAGTAAAACGGAATCAATGAATGTGCATACGATGCCATCCGCAGTAGCCAGTCTCAAGGGCTTCAATGAGCCGTTTATGTATCAGGTTGGACCGATTCATACTTATCAGGATTACATGCTGTTCTTGTCTTTACTTGGGTTGACATCTACATTGCTTGTATTGAATTGGTTGTCCAGGACAAGGTCATAGCAATGAAGCCTCCTAAATAAGGAGGCTTTTTATCTCAAGGTCGGGAAGCGAGCGTAGACTTCATGATTACTATAGGATTAATACGGCATGGTACAACAGAATGGAATTTGGTTGGCCGAATGCAGGGGCAAATGGACACGGATTTAGCAGAGGTTGGACGGCTGCAAGCCGAGCGGCTGGGCGAGCGATTGAAATCGGAGACATGGGATGGAATTATGTCCAGTGATTTAATTCGAGCCAAACAAACGGCGCAAACTATTTCAGACAAGACGGGTACTCCTATATGGGGATTGGATTCCAGATTAAGAGAACGACATTTCGGTCAATTGGAAGGTACGACGCTGGATGACAGGCTAAATCGCTGGGGTGAAGGCTGGAGAGAGCTTGATCTTGGTATGGAAAGCGATGAAGATTTACTCGCAAGGTGGTTCTCTTTTTTGCAAGATCTTGAAGCGGGGCATCGAGGTAAGAAAGTGCTGATTGTTAGTCACGGCGGTTACATTGCCCCTGTACTTGAACATTTAATGGGGAAACCGGTTGAATCGCATTTAAGTAATACCTCCTTGACTGTGATTAAGCGCGATATATCCATTTGGAATTGTTTGTTGTTAAATTGTACGGCTCATTTGAACGACCTGTAATTGTATAAGTTAAAGAAAAGCCCAGAGGGGCTTTTTTTGCGATTCAGGGTAAGCGAAGCTTTCCCTTTTTTAGAAAAGT
Organism: Paenibacillus radicis (ex Xue et al. 2023); assembly: GCF_024722015.1. Classification (GTDB taxonomy): domain Bacteria; phylum Bacillota; class Bacilli; order Paenibacillales; family NBRC-103111; genus Paenibacillus_S. The sequence goes on from NZ_JANQBD010000020.1 coordinate 68,838, forward strand.
TTTGCGAACTGTGTTTAAATTCAGCACAACTTCCAATAATGGTACTAAGCGTGTACGGGAGGTATAGTGCCATGAATTTAGCGGATATGTTGAGCTATGCGGATATTCACGACTTGGGCCGAATTGCCACAACGTACAATTGTGAATGCAATGGCCACTCCAAAAATGAGCTGATCCAATCAATCCTATCTACAGTAACTCGCAGAGAGGTGTTTGAGCGGCAGGTCATCGAACTATCAATAGAAGACATTCGTTTTTTGAACTCTCTTATATTTGATAAAAGAGGTTCATTCAGTCTGGAAGAACTTATCGCTCGTGTTCAACAAAGCCGGTTTGTTAAAGAAGAGGATGATGGCTGGAATCCGAGAGATATGATTACCCGTTTCAAACAGCGGGGGTGGTTATTTAACGGATATTCGCGGGATACCCGATATTTGTTCCAGGTGCCTGCCGATTTAAAGAAAAGGTTTGGTGATGCTTTAGGCAAGCAGCTGCAGCAACAGCTTGATTTATCGGATGAACCGGGCGTATATCGGGACGAGCAAAAGCTGATTATTGAAGACATCTATCACTTTCTTCACTTTGTTGGGCAGCAAGAGACGGTATTGACGGCAGAAAACTTCATGTATAAGCGATATTTGCAGCAGGTTCTGGACCGACTCTCCGTTAAAGAAGAGCTGGTTGGCAAGACAGCTTGGCGTTTTGGCTATGGACGTATGTTTAAGGAATATCCAAACCGCTTTTCGTTTATTTATGATTACTGTTACTTTCAAGAGCTGATTACAGAGCATAATCAAGTTCTGGCATTGAGTGAGAAGGGAAGAGACAGGATTGCCAATTCACATAAGGAAGACCTGCTTCAAGTGTACCGCTTCTGGTTAAGGTTGTATAAAGGAGCCATTCCGAATCTTCAGTCTCTAGCTCAATGGGTGGAAAAGCTCACGAAAACATGGGCTACGATCGAATCTGTCAAAGCAGCGCTGGTCCCATTGATCCGTCCCTTTTATTACGATAACCCTGATTCCATTATTGAACAGCGGATATTGCAAATGATGATGCATTTGGGGTTAATCCGCATTGGACAGCATGAGGATAAAGGTACCGTCGTGCAGTTAACTAAAATAGGCGGACGTATTATTCAGGGGATCTATGTACCAGAGGAAGATCTTATTGTATTGCCATTTGACAATCGTTAATAGGATTGCTAAAATCACTCCACCAACTAATGGAAATAGGAGTGAGAGCCTAATGCTGCACAGCTATAACGGAGTAATGCCGCAAATACATCCCACTGTTTTTATTGCGCCGGGTGTTCAAATCATCGGAGATGTAATTATTGAAGAGGAAGCGAGTATATGGTATAACACAGTACTTCGCGGCGACTTGGCTCCAATTCGTATTGGGCGAAGAAGTAATATCCAGGATGGCTGTATCGGACATGTAAATTTGGATCAGCCTCTTATTGTAGGGGAGGAAGTATCGGTTGGACATGGTGCTATAATCCATGGATGCCGTATAGGTAAAGGCACATTAATCGGTATGGGGGCTATTGTACTTAACGGAGCAGATATTGGTGAATATGCTTTAGTAGGGGCAGGGTCTCTCGTTACGGAGAATAAGCAGCTTCCTTCCCATACTCTTTCACTGGGTTCTCCTGCAAAGGTTATACGCGAATTGATTGAAGCCGACTTGCAACGAATGCAGCGTACTATGGAAAGCTATTGTGTAAAAGGCAGCGAATACCGGCATCAAGTGAACCCTGGCAATAAACTATTTTGAGCACGACCCAGCTGGAGGTAGATTCTATGGGCAAAATGAATGTTTCCAATGATATGATGCTGAGCTTGTTTGCCGAAATGGTGCTTGATGAGTCTATACGCAAACATAAGGAGCAGTATTTGTACAAAGAGATTGATTTGGCTTTGGCCAAGGGAGATGAAGTCACTTTTCTAGCCCTCACCACAGAACTGAAATCGCTCTACGCTCATGGAAAATAACTGGATGCTCTTGGGCCTTAGGTTGTGACATTTTAATGAAAGGCATATGAAGCTGGTTCATATGTCTTTTTTTCTGTGTTAAAGTGTTAGTAGCAAACTCTAAGAAAATGCTTATGAAGGAAGTTTCGTTAAAGCGGAACTATAAGGAGGATAAAATGAAGTTTAGTGATGTTTCCCAAAATAGTTGGGAGGAACTGCGTCCTTACGTGGATACATGTTTATTGCCTGTTACCGGGTTAACTGGGGCGGAGCAGCCTTGGGAGGCTGTACAAGCGCTGGAGGAGCTAAGGGATGCTTTGGATTGCTTTGAAATACCTTACAAGGGAAGGGTTTTAACTTATCCTGCCTATCATTTTGTATTAGGTGAAGAAATGGGAAGTATGCTAAGGCTTGTGTGTAAAAATTTAAAGGAAAATGGATTTAAATATATTGTGATCGTTAGCGCAAAATCGGAATTTGAACCGTTGTTTATGAATGCGCAAGCCGATCTGTTCTTTACCCTCCCAAAAGAGAAGCTAAATGATTCACAGCATAGTGTTAAGGAACAAATCTCTAATAAGCTTCAGCAATTATGGTCAAATAAGATTGACAGTTGATACAGAATGTGTGTCTAAGAGCTGATAAAGGGATAGTTTGTGATGTGTGTATGTTCAGTGGCATATTTGCTAATTCTATGTACAGGACAAACTAATTAATCCGAAGAGGCATATGTGACAATTTCGTTAAAAGTTACGGTTGGGACAAGCTTTGAAGCCTTTAAAGAGAAGGCTATATTCTTGACGCACCCTAACTCGTAAGCTATTATTAGTAATGTCCTAGTATGTGTTGTAAAGTTATGTCGAACGACGTGATATATGTTGCAAAAGGGGGTAGAACGAGAATGAGTGAGCACAATAATCATGATGCGCAGCATCAAGGGGAAAAGCCTGTTAAACGTCGCGAGATGTCCCGCAGACAGTTTCTTTCTTATACCCTAGGGGGAGCAGGAGCATTCATGGGCGCTGGAATGATTGTTCCTATGCTTCGCTTTGCTATTGATCCGGTCCTTCAACCGAAATCGCAAGCGGCTTGGGTAAAAGTGGTCGAGGCTTCGAAGGTTACGGAAGTACCGACTTCTTTCAAATTTAAAGTGCATCAAGTAGACGGCTGGTATGAGAGTGATCCTGAACTGGAAGCTTGGATCTCCAAGGATAAGGCAGGCAATTTATTCGCCTTGAATCCAACCTGTAAGCATCTTGGATGTACAGTAAACTGGAATTCAAATCCGGAGTACAAAGACCAGTACTATTGTCCTTGTCATGGTGCACATTATACGGCAGACGGAAAAAACCTTGCTGTAGCGCCATTGCCTTTGGATCAGTACGACCTTAAAGTAGAAAACGGATTTGTGTACGTAGGACAGCTTGGTCCGAACAAGAGGGTATAAGGAGGCGTAAAATCTGATGTTTAAAAACATGTATAACTGGATTGATGAACGTCTAGATATCACGCCAATGTGGAGAGATGTGGCCGATCACGAGGTTCCTGAACACGTGAATCCTGCCCACCATTTTTCCGCTTTTGTTTATTGTTTCGGCGGATTGACGTTTTTTATTACGGTTATTCAAATTCTCTCCGGTATGTTTTTGACAATGTACTACGTTCCGGACATTATCAATGCTTATGCAAGTGTTGACTACCTTCAGCATAAGGTGGCGTTTGGCGTCATCGTGCGCGGTATGCATCACTGGGGAGCGAGTTTGGTTATCGTTATGATGTTCTTACATACACTGCGCGTGTTCTTTACAGGTTCTTACAAGGCACCTCGTGAAATGAACTGGGTTGTTGGTGTTTTGATTTTCTTTGTTATGTTGGGATTAGGCTTCACAGGTTACCTGCTTCCTTGGGATAACAAAGCTTATTTCGCAACGCAAGTTGGTATCAAAATTGCCGCTTCGGTTCCTTATGCGGGTGATTACATTAAGACTTTCCTTCAAGGTGGAGAAGTTGTAGGTGCTCAGACCCTTACAAGATTCTTTGCATTGCACGTGTTCTTTTTGCCAGGCGCATTGCTTGCCCTATTGGCAGGACACTTCTTTATGATTCGTAAACAAGGGATTTCTGGACCGCTATAAAAGAAAGCAAGGAGGTGCATCAATAGTGGCACATGGTCATAAGCCTGATGAGAAAATTGTTTATGTTGGGGATACCCGCGTACGTGCTAAAACCTCACGTTTGCCTCAACCGGATTTTTCAGCCTATCCCGGAAAGTCGGAAGTATTTATACCTAACTTTCTTTTAAAAGAGTGGATGGTTGCTGTTGTTTGTCTAGTTGGTATATTGGTATTGGTTATGTCCGAAGCTGCTCCGCTTGGCTATCCGGCTGATCCGACTAATACAGCGTTTATTCCAATGCCTGACTGGTACTTCTTATTTATGTACCAGTTGCTTAAATATCCTTATGCTTCTGATAAATTCGTTGTATTCGGTACGGTTATCGTTCCAGGTATTTTATTCGGTGGACTGATGCTCGCACCATTCCTCGATACAGGTAAGGAAAGACGTTTTTACAAACGTCCTATTACAACAGCTTTGATGCTATTAAGCTTAGTGGCCATTACATACCTGACGGTAGTATCCTGGTCTCACTATCAGCATGAATTGAAGGAAAAGAACATTATTCCTGAGCATATTAAGCGTGAGCAAGAAATGCATGCTGGTAAAGGCGACAGCGGCGGCGGTGCAGCCAAGAAGCCTGCTGCAGCTGCAGCAATTGTTGCTGCTGATGATCCAGCTGCTGAGATCTACAAAAAATCAACTTGTCTTCAATGCCATGGCGGCGAGTTAAAAGGTATGCCATCTTCCGGTATCCCAGCTTTACGGGGTGTCGGCGACAAGCACAGTAAAGATGAGATTTTGGGCATCATCAAAAAAGGCCAAGGCAATATGGGCGCGCAGTATGATGCGAACATTGCTAAGGGATTAACCGATGCAGACATCAATAAGCTGGCTGAATGGTTAGGCAAGCAAAAAGCACAATAATTCATGGACCTGACCGTACGATCGGTCAGGTTTTTTTTCGAACAATGAGAAGGTTCAAGTGCTTTATAGCGCTAAAGGAAGTTGCTCTTTCTAAATATAAGTTTGCCGAGGGTACCCTATTATCTCGCAAGATAAGCTGAGCTTAAGATCTTGAATGCCCCCATGATAGAGATAGCGGCGATGAGCCTTGGAGGATCTTATACGGAACGGATAGTTCCGCTATTCCATTTGTCGCCGACAATCTGGGGCGATAGCGGAAGTGGGAATTCCGTTATGTTGGCCGAATTGAAGCATTTATGCACAAAACAGAGCAACAGCGGAACTAGCTGTTCCCTTATCACTCTGATTTTTGGACTTTTCAGGTGATAGAGGAACAATCACTTCCGTATTGCCCTTCACTTAAAGCCTTCCATTCCAAGGAACACGATTTCAAAAGGCATTATTCTTATCTGTTATTGTAAAAAAAGCAACCGCTAAGACACGAAAACATCTTCATTGAAAATGCTTCGTTCGGAAGCTTTCAACCAGTAGAAGTCATACGGGAGGAACCTCTTTTGTTGAGCATGTCTATAAGGACTTATTTCTCAAAGGCGTTTTTATCAAGCCGCTTCATGCTTTGGAGTTTATTCTGGATCAATTTGCTCGGCACGATATACGGATATCAGTGGTATTGGAAGCAGCTGACTTATACAGCTGAAACAAAGTCAGCTATATTTCTTCCCTTCGTACCAGATAGTCCGACTGCAAGTCTTTTCTTTACAGCGGCTATAGGTTTTTTGCTTATGGATTCATATCTGTTGAGGGGGACAGAACCCCGATATAGATGGATTCGGGGAATAGTGGAAGCTTTCGCCGTAATCACTTCCTTCAAGTATGGGATATGGGCTGTGAGCATGATTTGGGCAGGGGTTTATCAAGGGGATTCGGTTAGCTGGCAAGATTGGATGCTTACTATCTCCCATCTGGGTATGGCTGCTGAAGCACTCTTATATTTGAGATTATATACTTATCGCCCACTGTCCATATTCATTGTTGCCATTTGGGCATTTCTGAACGATTACATGGACTATGGCTATGGAGTTTATCCTTGGCTGCCTGAGTCGTTAGAAGACGATTTGAATGCTGTGGCCACATTTACAGTAGAGCTGAGCTTTGTAAGTGTAATTGTCGCGTATGTAATGATGAAAATACGTTTGATTTTGGAAAAACGACAGCCTTAAAACTGGTCTAAATGTGGACATCCCCCCATACGATGATGGTAGGAGGGATGTCCGATGTGGTATTTTAGCCAATGGAAAGGGGTTGGCTTCATTTTGGCAGTTCTGCTTGGGGTCGGGCTGCTTGCAGGCTGTCAAAGCACAAGCAAAGGCTCGCATGAAGCGGCAGTACCAAAGCCAACGCAGGAGCAGCTGCAAAGAGTGGGGCTGCTGAATCAAACAGCAGATGATATGTATAACAAGGTGATGCAGGGAGATTTTGCAGGTGGACGAGCAGTTCTTCAGCAGTTGGGCGATCAGATTCCACAAATCAGCTATGAGGGTATAACCTCAATTGAAGGACTGAATGCTTTAACAGAAACAGTTACACAAGCTAATAAAGTTTTTAGCTCGGTAAAATTTTCTCCTGAAGAAGGTCAAGTTACAGCTGCCAAAATTCGTTTGGCGACAGATGCGCTAACTCATGCAACACAGCCAATGTGGCTTCAGTATTACAAATTGCTTCAAGAAGACATGGACCAATTGGAACAAGCGGCCAAGGAGCAGCGAAAAGCGGGGGTACAGAAGAGCGTGCTGCAATTCGAACAGCATATCTCTGTCATTCATCCAAGCTTACTGATTAGTCGTGAAGTGGCAGATGTAGAGAAGCTGGATTCTCTCGTCGGCTTTGTTTCGGGTCAAGCTCGTCAAGAGCAGGATAACTACAAACAGATCACTAATATATTGCCAACCTTGCGTCAGCATGTGGACAAGTTGTTTATGAAGAAAGCAGCAACAGCCTATTTACCCGTGATTGATCAGCAAAATCCGATCTTGTGGACGTTGGCAATAGGTTCGTTTATTATCGCAGCTTTGGCCTTTGCAGGCTGGCGTCTGGCTAAAAAGGATAATGGGGTTATACCAGTCCGCAAACAGGATGCAGATTAGGCAGAGGTTGCATTGCATATCAAACAAAGTTTTATTAATTATTCCGGCTTAAAGCCTTCACCCAAAACATCGTGGACCTCGTTTATTATAATAAACGCATGGGGATCGATGGAACGGGTTAAGTCTTTGAGCCTTTTCATTTCTTGGCGATATACAACACAGTACACAACATTTTTATTTTGCTTCGAATAACCGCCGATTGCAGGAATGATAGTTGCTCCTCTGTCGGTTTGTTCAGAAATCATGGTGACGAGTTCTTCGGCATGATCGGTAATAATGGTAAATGAGCGTGCGGCATAGGCACCTTCAATAATAATATCGATTACTTTGGTAGTAATAAATACCGCAACAAGGGTATACAATATTTTTTCTTTAGGAATAAAAAAAAATGCGGTCCCAATAACGAGGCCATCGAACAATAAGATGACCTGACCCATACTCCAGCCCTTCCACTTTTGTCCGATTCGAGCTATGATATCCGATCCCCCGGTTGTCCCTCCGTAGCGAAATACGAGCCCTAAACCGATTCCTAATGTAAGTCCGGCGTAAGCGGTAGCCAGAAAGTAATCATGCTCTGTTCTAAAGGGCACAATCCAGCTATGCTGAATCAACCATTCCATGATCCACAGAAAAAATGAGAGAGAAACAGTACCGACAATAGAATAATACATCGCTTCCTTGCCTAGAAACTTCCATCCTATAGCAAACAAGGGAACGTTGATAACCAATGTCGATATTGAAGGAGGAAATTGGAAGATGTAGTTTAAAAGAAGAGCGATCCCGGTTATTCCACCCTCCATCAATTCATTTGAAATGACGAAGTAATGCAATCCGAAAGCGTAGATGGCGGTGCCGAGCAAGATAGGAAGTAAAGCATGGAGTCTTTCCACCGAGTGCTTGGTTGACATAGGATGTTCAGCCTCCGCAGTAAATGTTTTTTCGTACCGCAAACTTTGAAACTTCAGCAATTGCCATACGGAACTTGTTATTTAGTATGCCTATCACACGCACAAAATAAATTTGTCATCCATACATGTTTGCGATAACATGGATAAAGACAACCTTATTTGCCGTTAGCGGCCAATGAGGATCAGTTTGAACAAGGATAAAGGTTGGTGAGATATTCGAATATGGCAGAACGTTCATTGCAAGAGCTGCAAAAAGAAGTGGATCAATATATTTCACAGTTTAAAGAAGGCTATTTTAGTCCACTCTCCATGCTTGCCCGTATGTCCGAAGAAGTTGGAGAATTAGCAAGAGAGGTTAATCACCAATTTGGTGAGAAACCAAAAAAAGCGACTGAAGCAGACAACTCTATTGAGCTGGAGCTAGGGGATATTTTGTTTATTACGATCTGTTTTGCGAACTCTTTGGGTATTGATTTGACAGAGGCGCATGATAAGATAATGCATAAATTCCAAACACGCGATGCCGATCGATGGACTAAAATTAACACCGATAGCTAATGAAATTCATATGCTATACCATCACCTTTTTTAGAGGGAGGATGGGCAGATGGATGGAGAAGAGCAAATTAAGAAGGCATACGAATCGATTTTAATGCATGATTTTGAACAGGCCATAGAATGGTTCGAGCAAGCCATTGCAATAGCCCCTGACAATGCTGCCTTCCATTACAAGCTTTCAATCACATATGCTAGAAGCAATAAGTTGGGTAAAGCCATTGAGCATGCCAAGGAAGCAGTTAGGCTGGAGCCGTTTGAGGAGCATTATCGATTCCATATCCAGCATCTGCGTGCTAAAGAATTGATCTTGCAGGCGCAATATTATTTTGATGAGCCTGAACAGCGGATATGGATGGCTGTAACATTGCTCCAGGAAGCAATAAAGCTGGATTCATTATCTTCTGAAGCTTTCTTGCTGTTAGGTCTTGCTTACTCTCGGCTGAAGGAGTATAGTCAAGCCATTCGGGCAATTAAAGAACTGCTGGTATTGGATCCTCAGCACGAAATTGGGAATCAATTGTTGGCCGAATATCAATTAATGCTGAAACAATATATGAAATCCTGATCAAATAATTTTTATCACTTGTTATTAGCAGATTTCTAGACGAAGGGAACGGAATGGATATGAGTCAGATTCGAGTAGCAGTAGCAGGAGCAAGCGGCCGTATGGGTCGGGAAGTAGTGAAAATGGTGCTGGAGGACGCTGATTTGCAGCTGGTCGCAGCTGTAAACCGTTCATCTGAGCTGCAGGTGGATGCCGGAAGACTTGTTGGGCTGGACGCATGCGGCGTTATACTCAGTACGGATCTGGAGCTAGCACTCGTAGAAGCCAGACCGGATGTGCTGGTTGATTTCACAACGCCCCAATCCGTTGTTGCTAATACGGCATTAGCTATTAAGCATAAAGTACGTCCCGTTATCGGGACGACGGGGTTTACGCCCGAGGATCTTGAAAACTTCGATAAACAATGTAAGGAGCAAGGCATAGGCGGCATCATTGCTCCGAATTTCTCCATAGGTGCTATTTTAATGATGAAGTTTGCTGCACAAGCCGCCAAATATTTACCTAACCTTGAGATCATAGAATACCATGGTGATCAAAAGCTGGACGCGCCATCGGGAACAGCGATCAAGACAGCTGAATTAATAGCTCAGAATCGCCAGGAGTTACGTCAGGGCAACCCTCGGGAAGAAGAAACAATTGAAGGTTCGCGCGGCGGATTATACAATGGATTTAGAATACATAGTGTACGATTGCCGGGAGTTTTTGCTCAGCAGGAAGTTATATTTGGAGCATTTGGCCAAACCTTAAAAATACGCCATGATTCCTATGACCGGGCAGGTTATATGCCAGGTGTTAATGTTGCTGTGAAGAAGGTTATGGAGCTAACCGGAATTGTGTACGGATTCGAGCATTTTATTGACTAATTTATATAAACATGAGGACTAGCCTAAAAAGGCTTTTTGCTCTATGTACTTATCGGGTAAGAATTATAAAGGAGCTTAAGAGGGATGTCCATGAAAATTGCATTAATCGCACATGATCGTAAAAAAGAAGAAATGGTTAATTTCGTGACTGCCTATGAGCAGGTATTTAAGCATCACCAATTGTATGCAACGGGCACCACAGGTACTCGAATTATGGATAGCACAGAGCTTCAGGTTCACCGATATATGTCAGGACCACTTGGAGGAGACCAGCAAATTGGCGCCATGGTAGCGACCAATGAGCTGGATTTAATCATCTTTTTGCGTGATCCATTAATGGCACAGCCTCATGAGCCGGATATCATTGCCTTGCTTCGTTTATGCGATGTGCAGGGGATTCCTGTGGCAACGAATATTGCTACAGCTGAGATTTTGGTGAAAGCACTGGATCGAGGAGATTTTGCTTGGCGGGAACTTGTACATAAATATAAGCAAGGTGAAATGGAATGAGCGAGCAGCTGGATATTCTTGTTTTCGGAGCGCATCCGGACGATGCGGAAATCGGAATGGGAGGGACTATTTACAAGCATTCATCTGCCGGTCAACGCGTAGGAATATGCGATCTGACCTATGCTGAAATGTCCTCTAACGGTACAGTTGAGATCCGTCAGCAAGAGGCGGCTCTCGCTGCTCAAATATTAGGATTATCTGCGCGTTCGAATCTCGGTTTACCTGATCGTGGGCTATGGATGAGTCCGGAATCCGTTAAAGAGATAACCTTGGAGATTCGCAAGTATAAGCCTCGAATTGTATTTGCGCCTTACTGGGAGGATCGGCATCCCGATCATATCGCATGCAGCAAGCTCGTTCAGGAAGCGGTGTTTAACTCTAAGCTCCGCCGTTATGAACCCGAGACAGCAGCACATACAGTGGAGCAAATTTACTTTTATTTTATCAATGATATTTATGAATCCGATTTATTGGTTGATATTACTGGAACGCATGATGTGAAGATGCAAGCATTAAAGGCATACCGTACCCAGTTCGAAGCAGCGGGAGCAGCCAATGATTTTGTAAGGACTCCATTAAACCAAGGCTATCTCGAACGAGTGGAAGCTAAGGATAGGATGCTTGGTCAGAAGCATATGCTTCCATACGCCGAAGGTTTTGTAAGCAAGCTTCCTTATTTGATTGACCTTTTCTAATTCATATCTGAAAAATAGCATAAGCTATATACTAACTTGAAAGCTCAGCAAAAGCTCACGGAGTAAGCTTTTGCTGATGCAATCACTCTTAGGAGGGAGCCCAATGAAAGAACGATTAAAGATCGGTATTACCTGTTATCCAACACTCGGCGGTTCTGGCGTTGTAGCGACGGAATTGGGCAAGCTGCTTGCTGAAAAAGGACATGAGGTTCATTTTATTACGCACAGTATGCCCTTCCGGTTAGGGAAATTCGATAAAAATATTTTCTACCATGAAGTTGAAGTTAACGACTATTATGTATTTAAATATCCTCCTTACGATTTATCACTTGCAAGTAAACTGGCTCAGGTTGCTCAGCTGGAGGAGCTCGATTTACTTCATGTACACTACGCAATACCTCATGCGGTATGTGCAATATTAGCCAAGCAAATGGTTGGCGATAAGCTGAAGGTAGTAACTACGCTGCATGGTACGGACATTACTGTTCTCGCACAGGATGAATCTTTAAGTGATTTGATCCGGTTTGCGATTAATCAAAGTGATGCTGTGACAGCTGTTTCGAAGGATTTAATCCATGAAACTCGCAGTCTTTTAGACATAGATAAGCCGATCGATTTGTCCTACAACTTTGTTGATAAAAGGGTTTACTATCCTCGCGAGGTTACGGCGCTGCGCAAGGAGTTTGCCCATCCCGATGAGAAAATTTTGATACATATTTCCAATTTCCGACCTGTTAAACGGGTTACGGATGTGGTTGAAATTTTTGACCGTGTAAGTAAGGATGTTCCGTCCAGACTGTTATTTGTAGGAGAGGGCCCTGAGCTATCCAAGGTGCTTTGCAAAGTAAAGGAGAAGGGATTACTCGATCGAGTGACCTTCTGCGGCAAGCAGGACGATGTGGCTCAATTGTTATCCTTATCTGATGTAATGCTCCTGCCATCTGAGAAAGAAAGCTTTGGTTTGGTTGCTTTGGAAGCAATGGCTTGCGGGGTTCCTACAGTAGCCTCTGATGCAGGCGGTATTCCTGAGCTGATCACTCACGGGGAAAGTGGTTTTTTAGCGGAAATCGGCGATGTGGATCAAATGGCTCATTATACAAAAATGCTGTTAACGGATAAAGCTTTGTATGAAAAAATGACGGAGGCATGCTTGCACCGTGCCCGGTTCACATTCTGTAATGATGTTATTACCCGCCAGTACGAAGAGATTTATTATCGTGTACTTGGACTTCCGTTGCCGGAAGAACTTAAATTAAAACCATTGAATTGTTAAAAAGGTGATGGTTATGACGCAGGACCTGGAAAGAAAAGCAAAAAAAATCATCGGAAAGCTGATTGATGCTGGCTTTGAAGCCTATATGGTGGGCGGTTGTGTGCGTGATAAGCATCTGAAGCGACCGGTAAAGGATTTCGATATCGCCACCTCAGCCAAGCCGGAGCAGGTACAGCAATTATTTCATCGAACCATTCCAACGGGACTTCAACATGGTACTGTATCGGTGATGATGGAAGATAGCTTATTTGAAGTAACTACATTCCGTATTGAGTCCGGCTACGAAGATTTTCGCCGTCCCACTGAGGTCCAATTCATTGACAGTTTGTATGAGGATTTAAGACGGCGTGATTTTACGATGAACGCAATGGCCCTGGATGTTGACGGGCAGTTGATTGATCCCTTTCACGGTGTAGATGATATGAAGAATAACCTGCTGCGTTGTGTAGGTGATGCGAATGAAAGATTCCAGGAGGATGCTTTGCGGATGCTTCGCTGCATTCGCTTCGCCGCACATTATGGGCTTGAGATCGAGGAGCAAACATGGGCTGCGCTTCTTAAGCAAGCGCCGCTCTTAGAGCATATTGCCATGGAACGTGTGCGCATGGAGCTGGAGCGTATGATTGATGGTGCTGCTCCCGCTCATGCGGTTCAACTGCTTATTGACAGTCAGCTTCTGGGGCATCTCAAACAGACTCTGAGGCTGGCTGATTTGAAGCAGGTGAAGCTGACCAGAGGCTGGAGCAGCCTCAAAGAGCCGCTTTACAAGTGGGCCTATCTATATTTATGTATAAGGGTTAGCGCGGCAGAAGCAGAACTGGAGCTAAGGCAGCTGACCTTTTCCAAGCAACAATTGGAACAGGTGCGGCAGATCATAGCTGTTGCGCACCATTTGAGGCGTCAGCTTACTGACGAAACAGATGAAGCTGCTTTGCAGGAAGCCTGGAAGCTGTCGGCGGTAACGTACGGGCAGCAGGCGGTTGGTGGACTGCATGAAATTGTGACAGCTGCTCCAGAGGTGCTGGCAAGGTTTGAAGTAGAAGCTAAGTGGAGTGAAATCCTAATCAATAATGGATTGGACTGGTTGAAAGACATGCCTGTTCATAGACTAGAAGATCTTGAATTAGGCGGTAAGGAGCTGCTTGCTCATATTTCCAAACCAGCAGGTCCTTGGGTTTCAAGAGTACTAGCCCATCTGCTTCGCGAAGCAGCGATGCAACGATTGACTAACGAGAGAGATTTATTGCTAGCTGAAGCTGAACGTTATTATGAGAAGGTTCTTCAGCAGGAAAGTGGTACATATGAACATAAGTGAACAATTGGTACAGCTCTTTGAAGAGAAAGATGGAGCTTTTGTATCAGGCGAAGAATTAAGTGCTACTTTACAATGCAGCCGAACAGCGATTTGGAAGCATGTCGAGAAGCTCCGTAGTGCTGGTTATGTTTTTGAAGCGGTATCACGTAAAGGGTATCGCCTTGTTGAGAAACCGGATAAGCTGGAGCTAGCTTCCATTGAAAAGCAATTAAAGACTGAAGTGTTCGGACAAAATATCCACTATTACGAACAGCTGGGTTCCACTCAGACAAAGGCTCATGAGCTGGCAAGACAAGGCGCAGTTGAAGGTACACTGGTTATTGCTGAACAGCAAACTGAAGGACGAGGGCGAATGGGACGTAAGTGGCATTCACCCAAAGGAAAGGGAATCTGGATGAGCATGATTCTGAAACCCCGTATACCTCTTCAGTTTGCCCCTCAACTAACATTATTGATAGCAGTTGCTTTGTGCCGCGCCATCCGGCAGGTTACATCGCTTCCTGTTGGAATTAAGTGGCCGAATGATTTGTTGATTGATGGAAAGAAAATCAGCGGAATCCTGTCAGAGTCTATTGCTGAGGACGAGAAGCCACTGTATGTCATTGTGGGAGTAGGCATAAGCGCCAATTTACGCGAGGATGATTATTCGGAAGAGCTTAAAGCTATCGCTACCTCTTTACAGATCGAGGCGGGAAAGCTAGTGGACCGTACAGAGCTGCTGTGCCGGTTTCTGGAGGAGCTGGAGACACTTTACGAATTATACCATAGTAAGGGATTTGAACCTGTTAAACTGCTATGGGAGGCACTCAGCGTATCTCTGAACCGCAAGGTTCGCAATCAATCGCCACAAGGGCTAGTGGAAGGAATTGCTGTAAGTCTGGATGAGACTGGGGCTTTAATTGTGCAGCTAGAGGATGGCTCATTAACGAAATGGTATTCTGGAACGATTGAATTTATCCCCCTATCATCAGAATGAAAAGTTTGGTATAATAAGGCTACATCTGAGGCGGTATCTGTAAGGAGCTGCACTCGAATGGAACTTATATTTAACTGATTGTTCTGACTTGCAACAACTTAATAAGATTTATGCTTGTATGTATGTCGGATTCTGCTCTGAGCCTAACGGACCGAGACAGAAGGATCATATGATTTTTTTAACATGTGAACCTTTTCGCTCCTTGGGGCTAAAAGGTTTTTTTTGTTCATACTAAGCTTACAAATACGGATTTAGAAAGGTTGGTGCAGGAATGGAACAGAGAAAAGCCGTTACGACTAGCAAGTTAAAAAGAATGAAGGAAACCGGAAATCCGATTTCCATAATTACAGCTTATGATTACCCTTCTGCCATGTTAGCGGAGGAAGCGGGAGTCGATGCCATATTAGTCGGAGATTCCTTGGGAAATGTTGTTCTTGGCTATGACTCGACTATTCCGGTTACGTTAGAGGATATGATTTACCATTCACGCTCAGTTGTAAGGGCGGCACAGTCAACATTCGTCATTACGGATATGCCTTTTATGACTTATCACGGCAGTCTCGATCAAACGCTGCGTAACGCGGCGCGTATTATGCAAGAGGGTTTGGCTAATTCAATTAAGATGGAGGGGGGCCGGGAAATTTCCGACGCCGTAAAGGCCTGTACGATGGCGGGAATACCGGTAATGGGTCATCTTGGGCTAACTCCACAATCCATTCATCAAATAGGCGGTTACAAAATTCAAGGCAAAAACTCAGCGCAAGCTCAACAGCTGCTTGAGGATGCAAAAGCATTAGAACAGGCAGGGGCTTACGCAATTGTATTGGAGCTGGTTACCGAACAGGTTGCCGCGCACATCACCGAGCAGCTGTCTATCCCAACCATTGGAATTGGCGCAGGGCCACGATGTGATGGGCAGGTTCTGGTCTTTCATGATGCACTTGGCTACGGCTCTGAAATGGCGCCAAAACGGTTCGTCAAAACCTATGCGGATACCGGCAGCTTAATTCGAAACGGCTTAAAGCAGTATGTCAATGAGGTGAAGAGCCGTACCTTTCCGTCAGTTGATCATTCATTCCTTATGGAGGAAGAGGTTGCCGGTTTTTTATATGGCGGCGCAAAGAAATAGGAGGACTGAACTATGCAAACGATCCATACCATACATGAACTTCGCTCAGCAGTTAAACAGGCAAAAATTGACCAGCCTGGTATAAGAATCGGTTTTGTTCCAACAATGGGATTTCTCCATAAAGGACATGCCAGCCTGCTTGAGGCTGCTCGCACGCAATGTGATTTGGTTATATTGAGTATTTTTGTGAATCCTTTGCAATTTGGTCCGAACGAGGATTTTGAACGTTATCCTCGCAATGAAGAAGGGGATCTTGCCGTTGCGAAGGCAGCGGGAACGGATATCGTATTTCTGCCATCGGTTGAAGAAATGTACCCTCAACAGACCAGAACAATCGTCTCCGTGTCTCAAGTAACGGAAAGATTATGTGGAGCATCGCGTCCGGGTCATTTTGACGGAGTGGCGACGATCGTTTCCAAATTATTTAATATTGTTCAACCGGATGCCGCCTACTTTGGTCTGAAGGATGCACAGCAAATAGCAGTCATTACCCAGATGGTTAATGATCTGAATATGCCAGTGGAGATTATTCCTTGTCCCATTCTTAGAGAGTCCGACGGCTTGGCTATGAGCTCTCGCAATGTATATTTACAGCCGGATGAACGCAAACAGGCACTTGTATTATCTGCATCCTTACAAATGGCGGAGGGTTTGATTCGTGAGCAGCATACCAATATTGATTTAACGATGCTTAATGAGAAGATCACCAGGTCTATACAGCAAGCGCCGCTGGCCGTTATTGATTATGTGGAAATATTAGCCTATCCATCATTAGAAACGATTAGCAGCTTGAAAAATGTTGAACAAATTATTATAGCATTGGCCGTAAAATTCGGAAAAACACGTTTAATTGACAATATTATTATTCGTCTTGTATAAATTAATGAAGAAAGTTTTCTTATGAAAACTTTAAGGAGGACTTCTAATGTTCAGAACTATGCTTAAATCCAAAATTCACCGCGCTACTGTAACAGAAGCCAATCTCAATTATGTTGGCAGTATTACCATTGATGAAGAGCTTATTGAGTTGTTAGATATGCTGCCCAATGAGAAGGTACAGATTGTTAATAATAACAATGGTGCCCGATTTGAAACCTACATTATCCCGGGTCCCCGTGGATCAGGAGTTATTTGTTTGAATGGTGCGGCAGCCAGAATGGTTCATGTTGGAGATACCGTAATTATTTTATCTTACGCGATGATGACGGATGAAGAGGCAAGAAAGCATCAACCTCAAATAGCAATTATGGGCGAAAACAACCGAATCATAAGTGTTCTAAAAGAAGAAATTCATTCCACCGTCATGTGACGCATGAAAAAGGCCGCCGAAACAAAAAATGAAAGTATGCTCAACGTTAAGGTGGGATGCAATCATCATGTTCAAACAACTATTTGCCTCCATGAATGAAATGCTCGATGAAGTGAATGATCAGTTCGCAGCTGCGTCCGGTTCCCAAAGAAAAGAGCTGCAAGAAAAGCTTCACACGTTGAAGGCTATGAGCGACACGTATATTGAAGAGTGGCTTTTGTTTGAAGAAAAGCTTGCGGCCTTTTACCAATTGCACCAGCCAGTGTCGGTCAATGATTTATTGGATCCGGAATTGGCTGGGAAACGTTCAGATGCGTTTTTAAAAGGGCAGGGCTTCTATAAGCTTTTGATGTATGAAGAAGCAATTAGAGAGTTTAAAGCAATTGTTAACAAGCAGCCGGAGTTTACATTAGCGAGGATCTATTTGGCAATGAGTTACTTGCAAAAGGGAGAAATATCCGAAAGCTACAATCAGTTCCATTTCTTATCCCAAGTAACAGAAAATAATCGTATGAGAGCTATTTCCTATAGCGCAATGGGCTGTATTCAAATTCAATATCAGAATATGGAAAAAGCATTCGAATATTTTGCCATGGCACATCATTCGGATCCATCCAGTGTTGAGCCACTTATGGAAATGGGTTTATGCTCCGAAGTAAAAGGAAAGCTGTATTTTCTGCAGCATCCTGCAAGAAATTAGTCGTTTTTTAGAAATTCTAGCAGTAAGTTTACTATTCCCTTTTCCCATGAGTATTGGTATGCTTAGAAAGAAATTGGGAATGAAGGGATTGACATAAGGGTAATGAAATTCGCGGTTTTGGATTTTGAAACGACCGGGAGCCAGTCTACGGATCGCATTATTCAGGTTGGCCTCGTCATTATACAGGATGATTACATCATTGACAGGTATACCTCCTTGGTAAATCCCGGGATCGGTATACCTTCTTCTATAACTGCATTGACTGGAATTGACGATAGTATGGTTGCTGATGCGCCAGAGCTTGATAGCGTTATGGGGAACATGGTGCCTTTACTTCAAGATTGTGTGCTCGTCGGCCATAATATTGCTTTTGATTTAGGTTTTTTGCAGAGGGCTTTAGACGAGGAAGGCTATTTTCCGTTTGATGGCAAGGTGTTAGATACCATGGACACGCTGAAGGTACTGTACCCGTCATTATCGAGCTTACAGCTTAGTATGGTTAGCCTTGCCTTCGGTATTGAGCATGAACGTCCGCATCAAGCTGACAGCGACGCAGAAGTGACAGCCTTAATTTGGATTAAGTGTCTTCAGAAATTTCAAGCATTACCCTTGTTAACGCTGCAGAGGTTGTCATTGATTTTTGATGAGGTAACGACTGACTTCGGCTGGTTTATTCAAGAGATGAAAGCGTATAAGGAAATGTTCACAACCATTGACTCCGATACAGCTCGCTATTTTCGGCAATTCGCTATCAATGTTGACGATTGGGGAGAGGATGAGCCAATTCGTAGTGAACAGGATGTTAAGGGATTGCCGGAGACCTTTGCATTATTCTACGATGAGCTGAAACAAGCGTTAAAGCAGCGCTTTGAGTCTTACGAGGATCGTGAAGCCCAGGTCCGTATGCTTGAAGAAGTAGAGGCTGCATTCCAGCAGGGGCAGCATCTCATGATTGAAGCGGGAACAGGTACCGGTAAATCGCTTGGTTATTTAATCCCTTCTTTATACTATGGCCTTAAACAAGATAAGAAAATAATTGTAAGCACCCATACAATCAACTTGCAGGAGCAGATTCGTGAAAGAGATATCCCTCTCCTGGAGGATTTATTTCCTGTAGGATTTCAGGCTGCAGTGCTTAAAGGCAGAAGCCATTATTTATGCTTGCGTAAATTTGAGCAAAAGATGAATGTTCAAGACTTTGAGAATGGTAAAGATGATCGGCTGTCGGCTGGACAAATGTTGGTATGGCTTAGTGAAACGAAGCATGGGGACGATGAGGAGCTGCATTTTGGAAATAAAGGTGTGCAGTTTTGGCATTCTGTTGCAAGCGACACGGATTCTTGTTTAAACAGGGCTTGTCCCTGGTTTAAGAAATGTTTCTACCATCGTGCAAGGCATCAATCAAACACAGCAGACGTCATAATTACGAATCACTCTTTGTTATTTACAGATATGAAAGCGGAGAACAGGCTTCTGCCCAGCTACAAGCATCTTGTAATCGATGAAGCTCATCATTTTGAAGAGGTTGCTAGCAAGCATCTGGGCATAGAGCTTTATTACGGAGCTTTCTTGAGTACACTCTGGTGGTTGTTTAAAGATAGCAGGAGCGGTCAATTACCGCTGCTTCGCTTAAAGCTGCAAAAGCACGAGAAGGATCAAATACAGACGTGGTGTCAATCAATAGACGAAGTAACTCCTAAACTGCTGCAAATAAAAGAAGAGTGGGATGAGCTGGCTGAGCTGCTGTATCAGCTGGTAGTGACTCGCTCTGACCCTTCGCAATCCGAAGCCGGCCAGCTAGTGTACCGGGTTAAAAAAGATGAAACACCCAACGGTTGGGACAAACTTCTGGTGCTCGAGGATAATATATTCATTCATATGAATGAAGTTATAAAGAAGCTGGAGAAGCTGTTTAATGAGATGAAAGAAATGCAAGATGAGTTGGACATTCAAGGGATATTAACCGATTTAAACGGAACTCTCAAGGAAATGTACCGCCATCGTGATAATTTACATTTTTTTATGACCATGCCTGACGATAATTATGTGTATTGGATTGAAGCAGGGAATGGTAAAAGCAAGTCGCTTCAGTTGGTAAGTGTACCTATTGATGTAAGCTCCATGCTGCAGCAATCTTTCTTTGGTATAAAAGATAGTGTCATTCTGACTTCAGCAACTTTGTCAGTTGGCAAATCATTTGATTATACATGTGAGCAGCTGGGCTTGGAAACTAAAGAAGATGAGAGCAAGCTGAAGACGGTTCAGCTTCCATCTCCCTTTAATTATCGGCAGCAGGCACTTGTCGCCATCCCAAGAGATTTTCCAAGCATACGCGGCAATAACGGCGAAAAAATATTTATGGACCATCTGAGTATGTCTCTCGCTGAGGTAGCTTTGGAAATGAAGGGACGAATGCTTGTGCTGTTCACTTCAAACAGGATGCTGAAGCTGGCACATACAGCGTTGAAAGATAAGCTAAGTCCATTTGGCATCCAAGTGCTTGGGCAGGGAGTAGACAGCAGTAATCGCAGCAAGTTGACAAGGCTTTTTCAAAGCAGTCCTGCGAGCATTTTACTAGGTACTAGCAGCTTTTGGGAAGGAGTGGATATTCCAGGGGAAGCATTGAGCTGTCTCGCTATTGTACGTTTGCCTTTTCAACCTCCCAACCATCCGCTTGTTGAAGCGAAAACAGAGAATTTGAAGAAGCTGGGTCATAATCCCTTTATGAAGCTATCGGTGCCTCAAGCGGTCATTCGCTTTAAGCAAGGCTTTGGCCGTCTCGTAAGAACGGCGAAAGACAGAGGCATAGTTATCATATACGATACGCGGGTCATTGATACGACCTATGGCAAGTATTTTCTATACTCTCTGCCAGGTCCCAAAATAGAACATATGCCTACAAGTCAATTAGTTCCGAGAATCAAGCAGTGGATGGGGGAAAGCGATATATGAAAACATTAAAAATATCGGAAGCAGTTGTCCGCAGACTGCCGATTTATTTGCGCTTCCTTAACGAGCTGAGCAAGAAAAATGTGCATACTGTTTCATCCCAGGATCTAGGTATTAAGCTTGATCTAAATCCGGCGCAAATACGCAAAGACCTGGCCTATTTCGGTGAATTCGGCAAAAAGGGTATTGGTTATGATGTAGATTATTTGATCGAGAAAATCCGCCAAATTCTTAAAATTGACAAGGTGATCCCAGTTGTATTGGTTGGTGCGGGGAATTTAGGCCGCGCGCTCTGCAATTATAATGCTTATCTTAAGGATAATATGAAGATTGTCGCTATTTTTGATGAGCTTCAGAGCAAAGTAGGGGAGTCAATCAATCATTTGAAAGTAAAGCCGATGAAGGAGCTTAAAGAAACGATACAAGGCTTGAACATTCGGATTGGAATTATTACAGTGCCTGCAGCAGAAGCCCAGAATGTAGCAAACCAGTTTGTTGAAGGCGGAGTAGAAGCTATTTTAAATTTTGCTCCGATTATTATAAAAGTTCCGAGTGAAGTGCGCGTGCATCACGCTGATTTTACTACTGAGCTGCAAAGCTTGGCGTATTATTTGGATGAATAGTCAACAGTATGGATTGTTAGACATAAAAAGAACGTCAGGAGCTCCTGACGTTCTTTTTATGTTCACTATTACCCCTAGAAGAATAGGAATACGACTTTGTAAAGCAGAAAAGCAACAACCATACTAATTGGAATTGTAATGATCCAGGTCATAACCATTTTCGTAACCGTAGCCCATTTCACATCATGGAACCTCATAACAGATCCGGTACCAATAATGGATGATGAGATTACGTGAGTAGTGGATAATGGCATTCCCATGTGGGTAGAGACTTGAATAACTATGGATGAGTTTAAATCAGAAGCGAAGCCGTTAATAGGTTCGATCTTGATCAGTTTTTTACTCATTGTTTTAATGATCCGCATACCGCCTATCGATGTGCCTAAGCCCATAGCTATAGCGGCGCTTATTTTAACCCATAAGGGGACATCCATGGTGGTTTGATACCCTAAAGTGACGAGAGCGAAAACCATGATTCCCATCGCTTTTTGAGCATCGTTCCCTCCGTGGGATATGGATAGTAACCCGGCAGAAATAATTTGGAAAAATCGGAAGGTTCTATTGAGCTTGGATCGTGAATGGTTGCCGCCTACAATGATGAGCTGACGAATAATCCACATGATGATAAAACCTGTTCCAAAAGCAACTATTGGAGATAAAACCAAAATTAGAATAATCTCTCTGAAACCGCTCCAATTGAGTGCCGCTGTCCCGGCTCCAGCTATAACACTACCAGCTAAAGACCCGATCAAAGTATGAGAGGAAGAAGAAGGGATTCCGA
This sequence comes from Paenibacillus radicis (ex Xue et al. 2023), assembly GCF_024722015.1. GTDB lineage: Bacteria > Bacillota > Bacilli > Paenibacillales > NBRC-103111 > Paenibacillus_S. Next base: position 91,154 of record NZ_JANQBD010000020.1, read on the forward strand.
AATACCAAGTCACTAGATTCCAAATAATAGCGGACAAAAGTGCAGCAATAAGTATGGGTACACCATTCTCAATTTCGGCCGGATTGGCTACTTTTCCACCGACGGTTTTGGCTACCTCTGAAGATAAGAATGCGCCAACGAAATTCAAAATCGCCGCATAAAAGACAGCAACTCTTGGAGTTAGCGCCCGGGTAGAAATTGAGGTGGCAATGGCATTGGCTGTATCGTGAAAGCCGTTAATAAAGTCAAACAGCAGCGCCAGTCCAACAATGATCAACAATAAGGTTAACATAGTCTCCTCCTACCAAATATGGACGACTGCTTACGAATAACGCAATACTACGCTTTCCAGTATATTTGCAACATCTTCACAGGCATCTGTTGTTTGCTCCATACGTTCATAAAGCTCTTTCAGCTTAAAATCATGATATGGATCTTTAGGGTTTAGAAATATTTCTCTGATGCCTTCCCTCATTAGACGATCGGCTTCGTTTTCGAGGCTGTTGATTTGAACCGTGTGCTCGGTCATTTGCATGTACTTTTTCTTGGAAAGCAGCTTGAAAGCATCGAGGATGTGCTGGCAGCTTGCTACAATGACCGCGGAGAATTCTTTCATATACTTATCGCTCTCGGAGATATTCAAATAGTCAAAACGGGCAATCGTGGCTTCAATGCCGTCAATTACATCATCGACCTTTGATGCAAGCTCCATAATATCCTCGCGGTCTAGCGGGGTGATGAATACTTTGTTAAGACCTTTAAAAATTTGGTGCGTAATCTGATCTCCTTTATGCTCCAAATCTTTCAGCTGCGGGTAAAACGTAGCGGGCGGTTGATCTCCCATGATGGCATTACGAAACATTTGTGCGGCATGCAGCGTATTTTCCGATGCTTTAATCAGCAGCAGCAAAAAGTCAGTGTCATTTTTTTTTGCAAAAAGCATGAAGCAGCCTCCTCGATTGTGTATTTTAACAATAAGTTAACAATATTCTTGTAATATGTAGAATTTTGCCGAGAAAAATTAACACAAAATTAAAAATAACACAATAGACAGATGGATTGCAATCATAGTTTATCCAATTTAGAATATGTTCATCAAAGTGTAAAAATGTAATATAAGCAAGGTTGCATTATCTAATGTTACTTGATTTCTGTGGATTGAAGTTGTACAGTTAAATTTGGTTATTAATGTGCGCGAAGGGATATGTGAAATAATGAAAAAATGGATTATTACTAATGGTACTTTTATTACAATGGACGAGCAAAATCCTGTACTTCAAGGATGTATGGTTGTAGAAAATAATCAGATTACATATATAGGTAAAAACCCTCCGCAGCCTCTTGATTATTATGACGAACGAATTGATGGTTCGAAGAAGCTGTATATGCCGGGTTTAGTTAACACTCATAATCATGCTGCTATGTCTTTGCTTCGCGGATATGGGGATGATTTGGCGCTGCAGGTTTGGCTGCAGGAGAAAATGTGGCCGATGGAAGGCAAATTTACGGCACATGATGTTCGGTGGGGATCGCTGCTATCTATTATAGAAATGCTTAAAGGTGGAACGACTACTTTTGTTGATATGTACGATCACATGAATGAAGTAGCTAAAGCGGTGGAAGAAAGCGGAATGCGTGCAGTCCTAACTCGCGGAGTTATCGGATTGTGCCCGCCGGAGGTTCAAACGGCCAAGTTAAGCGAAGCAAAGCAGTTTGCTCTTGACTGGCATGGTAAAGCTGACGGACGTATCACTACAATGATGTCACCGCATGCTCCCTATACATGCCCGCCTGATTATATAGAAAAGATTGTACAGGTTGCTCATGATCTGCAGCTTCCAATCCATACGCATATGTCCGAAACAGCACGTGAGGTTCAAGATAATGTAGATCAGTACGGGGCAAGACCTGTTGCTCATTTGGCCAAGCTAGGCGTTTTTTCCAGGCCTGCATTGGTTGCCCATGCTGTTCATTTGACCGATGAAGAAATAGATATTTTAAAGCAGTATGACGTTCGTGTTTCTCACAACCCGGGCAGCAACTTAAAGCTGGCTAGTGGTGTGGCGCGGATACCGGAGCTGCAGCGCAAAGGCATTATGGTTTCACTTGGAACAGATGGTCCTGCGAGCAATAATAACCTGGATATGTTTGAGGAAATGAGGCTTGCTGCCTTGATTCATAAAGGGGTTTCCGGTGATCCGGTTGCCGTTCCGGCTGATTCAGCGCTGCGTATGGGGACGTTGGATGGTGCCAGATCGATTTGGCTAGAAGATGTTGGCGCGCTGCAAGCAGGAATGAAAGCTGATTTCATTGCATTGAATATCGATCAGCCTCACTTTTTCCCGAAAACGAATTTCATTTCCCATGCTATTTATTCAGCATCTGCCAAAGATGTAGTTGATGTATGGGTCGATGGAAAAATGCTCGTTAAAAATGGTGAGTGTCTAACATTAGATGAAGAAAAAGTGTTGTTTGAAGCACAGCAGTGCTTCGAGCGTTTGGTTGGACAAGCATAGGATGGAGAACTGAAACGGGGAGGAGGGCTGCATCCCGTGAAATATAAAATTATAGTTGCCGCGGTAATAGTATTATCGCTTCTCGTCTTTTTTAGTATCCGTTTTTTTAACATAGTTCAAGAAGATGAGTGGAAGGTTCAACGTAATGCCGTGGAGACTGCCTATCAGAAAACAATTTTGACTAAAGCGAATAAAGTTGAAAGCTTTGTGAGTGATCAGCCATATACCATCATTTTTGGTGAGGATAAGATCGGTCAAAGCCTTATTGTTTGGGTAGGTAAAGAAAGTATATACACGCAGATGGCTGTTGATGGAATCACTGCTGAACAAGCCGAACAGCTTGTATTGGGAAGGCAGCCGGAAGCTAAAGTATTAAGATTGATGCCAGGGATAGTCAATGGAATTCCGGTCTGGGAGGCTTTTTATAAAGTTATACCCGAAAATGAACGCAGCGGCCGATATTACTATGATTATTATGCATTCCACGATGGGGCTTATATTGATACCTATCGATTGAGCATCGAATAATGTTTAATTTGAGCGTCTATTCAAAAGCGATCGGATAACCGAAAGCGTTGAATCAGACGCTCTTTTGTGTTGTTTCCACACATTGCATCATCATTTCGTATATATCATGTGCTATACTATCGATATAACAAATCGATATATAAGAAAGGGGGACGTCAGCTTATGAAGTTACGTCTCTTACCTGTGATAATAAGTGTTTCTATTTCTGCTGTAGTTTTATTTGGCGGATGGTTCGTATATCAAAGCGTTGCTATGGAAAATCCTTTGAAAGAGGTAGTTGAAAGTACACCGGGTGTACAATTGATGCATACTCACATTACCAATACGGCTACCGAGTTGGAACTAAAGCTTCAGGCTGGAACAAGCCTGCGTGAAGTTTACAGTCGAATCCAGAATGATGGCGGCTCGGCTCTTGGTAAAAGAGAATTGAAACTAAAGGTAGTCAATGATTCATCTCCAAAATTAGAGCAGTGGTGGTCTTCTGCGTTATTTGATGTGGCACAAGCCATGGAAACCAAACGTTATGCACAAATTCCAAAAACATTGCAGGAGCGGGCTGCAGCGTCAGATAGTTTAAAAGTGTCAACAGAAATGGATGATAAATTTGTTTATATTACGCTAACAGACGGAGACAAAAGCAAGTTTATTATGATGCCTAGAACCGCTTCCGTAATGGGGGTGTGGCCTAATGAGTAAAATTTATAAAGAAATTTTCGTTGGTGTCATTCCTGTAATTTTAGTGTTCCTATATTTTATCGGCATAAACGTTGTTCCTTTGTTATTTATGACCATTATACTTGGCGCTCTATTCTTTATGACTCGAATGAGAGGTGCCGGAGGCAGCTTTGGCGGAGGTTCTGACCGCAAGGCTCGTAACGCTGCCGCGCCTAGCTATATGACGTTTGATGATATCGGGGGTCAGCACCGGGCCAAAGGAGAATTGAAAGAAGCGCTCGATTTTCTGATCAAACATGAAGAAATACAGAAGCTGGGCATACGCCCGCTAAAAGGTATTTTGCTTACAGGGCCTCCGGGCACCGGAAAAACATTAATGGCTAAAGCAGCAGCTCATTACACGAATTCCGTCTTTATGGCTGCCGCAGGCAGTGAATTTGTTGAGATGTATGTTGGTGTGGGTGCAAGCCGGGTTCGTGATATGTTTAAGGAAGCACGCTCAAGGGCGATTAAGGAAAATAAGGACAGCGCAATATTGTTCATTGATGAAATTGATGTTATCGGAGGCAAAAGAGACGGCGGTCAACATCGGGAGTATGACCAAACCTTAAATCAATTACTTACCGAGATGGATGGGATTCATACTTCTGAAACTCCGCGCATTTTGATTGTAGCCGCAACAAACCGTAAAGAAATGCTGGATAGCGCGTTGCTGCGCCCAGGCCGGTTTGACCGTCATATTGAGGTGGATCTGCCCGATAAGAAAGGCAGGCTTCATATCCTTAATATTCATGCCAAAAACAAGCCTCTAGCAGAATCGATAAGTTTGGAACTAGTAGCTGAAGAAACGTTTCAATTTTCAGGCGCACAGTTGGAGAGCGTTATGAATGAAGCTGCCATATATGCTATGCGTGAAGAATCCATTGAGATTGAACAGAGGCATTTATCTCAAGCTGTCGATAAGGTGATGCTTGGTGAGAAGACTGATCGTGAGTCAACGAAGGAAGAAAGAGATCGCGTCGCCCTGCATGAGCTTGGACATGCTATTGCTGCAGAAGTCGTACGTCCAGGCTCTGTATCTCAAGTTGCGCTAAGTCCACGCGGCAAAGCACTCGGCTATGTGCGGCATAATCCTCAGCAGGATCAATATTTATATACGAAAGAAAATATTGAGGAGCAGATTATTATTGCACTTGGAGGCTCAGTTGCAGAAGAAATGTACTATGGAGGCCGCAGTACGGGTTCTCGCAATGACTTTGAGCAGGCTCTGCAACTAGTGCGTACAATGATGGATTCAGGTTTGACAAGCTTGGGTATTATCGACAGGCAGATGGTAACTAAAGAAGAATTGATGAAAGAAAATGCGGCGATACTGGAGCAGTTAACGACTAGTACCAGAGAGCTTCTGGAGCGCCATCGCCTTGTTTTCGATGAATCGCTGCATATTTTGACTAAAGAAGAAGTATTGTCTGGTGATCAGTTCCGTCAATTATTGGAGCAATCCCGATTACAGATGGCCTAACCTCAGGCAGCCTTAGGCTGCTTGAGATTTTTTAAATTGATTTGAATTATAAACCTAAGCTAACCTTAGCTATAGGTTTTTTGTCATTTTTCGCAACTTTTTCTGTTTTTAATAGTCTAATATATTGGCAGATTTCGCCACATTATACGCCCCTTACCCATTATTTTCAATTTGCATATTTCCTAATACATACGATAAGCTGAGGTGTAAAATGAGATTTTTAACTATGTTTATTTCATTATTACTGTTGTCAATGCTGATGGTTCCTATGCTGGCGTTCGCCGCGGAGAAGCCGATCAATCTATTTTTGAATGGAAAGCAGCTGTCTGCTAATGTTGCACCCAAAATTGTTGAAGGTAATACGGTTGTTCCTGTGCGGATCATTGCCGAGTCTCTCGGGTCCAAGGTAGACTGGGAAGAGAAATCTGGTAAAGTTACCGTAGATAAAGATAAAGTTAATATTCAATTATTTATTAATAAGCAGGAAGTTATAGTTAATAAAAAAAAATATCAGCTGGAAGTCGCGCCGGCTATTATGGAAGGCAGCACAATGCTGCCGTTGCGTTTTGTAAGCGAGCAGCTTGGAGTTAAAGTCATATGGGATGACTTGACTCGTTCCGTATTTTTATTTGATTCAGAACAGGATGCCAATAGCTCTGCTGTTTCACCAGCCCAACCTAATGAAGGACAAGCAGGTGCTGCAGATAAAACCAAAGTTCCGTCTAAACCAGCCGACAATTCTAACGGTAAAGGAACCGACAAGACTACAGATAAATCGACGGATAAAGCATCAGATAAGATCACAGATAAGCCGATAGATAAGACCACAGATAAGCCAATAGATAAATCAGATGGCGCAACGGAGCTCCCTGTCAAGGAAGCAGCAGTCAAGCCGGGCGAGAAGCCGGTAACTGAAGCACAGCCCGGAAAGCAAAATCCTGCTGCCTCTGATAAAAACTCAGAACTAACTACGACACTGAGTTCAATTTCAATGGATGGCGATCAGTTCATAGTAAAAACGAGTGGAACAAAAGTAACGCCGAATTTGATTTCTTCAAATGAGGGTAACCGCATTACTATTGATTTTCCTAACAGTAAGCTGGATCCGGCTCTAAAGCTGGGTGCGAATGGCGAGGGAATTATTAAACAAAACAATCAGGCAGTGTCACAAATTCGATATTTGCTCTTTTCAAAAGATTCATCTATCGTTAGAATAATAATAGATTTATCCAAGAAGTCAGCTTTTAAACCGGCAACTGCAAGTACTGCCGCACAATTCGTATGGGCTATAATTCCTGCTAAAGATCGATATAGAGTCGTAATTGACCCGGGTCATGGAGGTAAGGATACAGGAGCAATCTCAGTAACCAAACGCCTTGAAAAGGATTTCGTGCTTGCATTGGGAACCAAAATACATGCATTGCTTGAAAAGGAACCCAAAATCGAAGCTTTTATAACCCGTAAAGATGATACATTCGTCGAATTGGCTGACCGTGCTGCTTTTGCGAATGACAGGGATGCAGACTTGTTTATCTCTGTACATGGAAATTCAGCTGGAAAAGAAACCGTACGAGGTGTGGAAACGTATTATTATACGGACCAGAGCTTGGATTTTGCTAATTTGATGCATAAGCACATGCTTAAATCCACCGGTTTTACTGATCGTAAGGTTAAACAATCAGGCTTCTACGTTGTAAAGAATACCAACATGCCTTCATTGCTTTTGGAAGTTGGATTTTTATCCAATCAAACGGAAGAAAATGCTATGTTTCAGGATGCTTTTCAAAATCAGGTAGCCGCGTCCATCGTTACTGCTATTAAGCAGCAGTTGAATATCGACTAAGGAGATGGTAACGATGCTAAACAATAAGCTAAGCGGAGTGCTGATTGGCGTTTCTTTAATAGCTCTGTTGTCTGCATGCGGACAAGCAAAGATACAGGGAACGGCTGAGCAAACGGTTAAGCCGCAGGTGCAGAATGTTCCCGAATCCAAACAGCCTGCTGCACCTCCTGTTCAGGATAAGGTAAAGCAAAATACTATCAAAGTGTATTTCGGCGATGAGTCAGGTGAGAAATTAGTAGAACAAGAAGTAGCGGTAAGCTACAAGCAAGAGGATGAGAAGTATTCAGCATCATTAGCAGCATTGAGTACAGCTCCTGACAGTAAGCGGATTGCATTGCTGAAAGGAATTACTATTAAGTCGGCTGTCTTGAAAAATCAACTGCTTACAGTTGACTTATCCATAGCCCCTGAAGCCAGAATGGGCGCGGGGGGGGAAGATTTGGTGCTGCAAGCTATGAAAAAAACATTATTTCAATTTTCAGAGATTCAGAGTCTGGAGATATTGGTTGATGGAAAAGTAGTTGATAGTTTAATGGGGCATATGGAACTGCCGCATCCAATCAAACGAGATTAATAGTTAAATTTTATATTTCATATTTTTTGTAAATGTTGAGTACGCCGGGAGGGCAATTGAATGAATCATAAGAAAAATCAAACAAAAAAAGTAGCTGCGGGTCTCGTAGCTTTATCCGTTTTAATGAGCAGTCCCGTTTATGCAGCGGATTCAATAACCAATCCAACGTCAACGAGTGCAACATCTGTAAACACTACTTCAGCCTTTTCTGATGTTAGTACACAGCACTGGGCTATTAAATATGTGACTAAATTAGCTGCTCTAGGTATTATTCAAGGCTATGAGAGAAATGAGTATCGACCTGAAAACCCTGTTTCCCAGCAAGAGGTTATCGTTATGGCCATAAGAATGATGGGACTTGAGAGTGAAGCTTTGAAGAGCAAGTCGGAAACCATACTGCCAGTTGCGGTCGATAGTTTCTTTAAGCCATATATAGCCTACGCATTTGATAAACAGCTGCTTGATATTAAAGAAGAGACCGATACCTCCGGAGCTGCATCCAAAACTGCTTGGGGTTCACGTTCTGCGAGCAGAGAGTGGGTCGCAAAGCTCGTAATAAGGGCAATTGGCAAGCAGGGCTTGGCTCAAGAGAAAGCACTGACACCCTCCATCTTTAAGGATGACAAAGACTTGTCGAGTTGGGCTGTTGGTTATGTAAATGCTGCAGTATCCTTGAAGATTGTCAATGGAGTGGACGATAATAACTTCCAGCCCAAGGGTGCTGTAACTCGTGCACAAATGGCAACCTTCTTAAGTAGAGCGGATAAAGAGCTGACAACACGTTCAGACAAGGTTTCTATCGGATATGTGATGGGTTTGACGAATAATAAATTGTCCATCCAAAATGAACGTGGCCAGTCAAGCGATTTTACAATTAACTCCAATACCGTTATTTATAATGCCAAAGATGACAGCCGAATAGCTTCTTCAGCTTTGAAGGAGACTTATGAAGTATATGTGATCCAAAATCAGGGAGCGGCATCCTACATAGAATTAATGAGTGATCAAGAGAAGATGGGATCGCTTGAGGGAAGCTTGAACCAGCTGTTTTTGCCAAATATGCAAATAGCTATAAATCAGGCTTCAGGGGTAGAATTAAAAGAGCTTGCGCCTAATGTAACAGTTACAGACAAGGATGGAAGAGGTTTAAGTCTGGGTTCTATTGTCCAAGGCAGCATCATTGAGCTGAAATGGAATCTGTTAGTGCCTAATGCGAAGATTAGTCAAATCATAGTTAAGCAAACTCCTGTTAGTAAAACCGGGGAAGGTACAATAATTAGCATACAAAAGGATCAAAACACTATCACCTTTATGGAGAAAGCTTCAGGAAAAAATGAAACCTTTGCTCTCGGACCCGTTGTTCCTGTTAAGCTCCCTGATCAAACAGCAGCAGACATTTCCAAGCTGCGGGTTGGCGATGAAGTTGCCTACGATATTAAAGCTAACCAGATTACAGGGGTAGCCATTCGCAAGCAAGCTGATGTAAGCAATACGGTTCAAGGCACATTGATAAGCTTAAGTGATGATAAAAAGAATATGACCATTAATATCGGGGGCAAGAGCCTCGGTGCTTATTTCGTAGCAGAGAATGCTCTTGTAACTATCGATGGATTACCTAGTGCTGGCTTGTTCGATATTGTTGCCGGTGATGAGCTGAAAATAGAGCTGGTGAACGAAAAAGTAGTCAAAGTTAATGTAACCAGCCGTTCGATTAAGGAAATGTCCTTTGCAACTATGGGTGTGTACGATTCGGAAAATAAGGTGCTTACAGGAATTTATGATAACGGAGACGTATTTGCCTACAAGCTAACTGAAAACACAGTTCTTAAAGTTGGCAGCAGAACTTATCCTTTAACGGATTTCTCGACAAACTTCCACAAGGGAGATAAGATCGACCTGAAGGTTTCAAAGGATAAAGTAATCTCAATTCAATTGACGGAGCAGTTGGAAGGAACTTTGACTCAAGTTAATACAACAACCAATGAGGTAAGCATTCGTACTGCAAGCGGTCAAAGCATTACCTTCAAAGTTCAGGATAATTTATGGGTCTCTTTCTGGTCGAACACGAATGGAACTTTAAAAGATTTAAAAATCGGAGATCAAATTTCAGCCAGAATTAGATCGTCCCAGGATGTTATTATTACTCAAATAAGTGTTAAGAAAACAGGTGTTTACAAAATTTTGATGGTTAATTCGGATAGCAGGCAAGTTAATGCAGAAGATGAAGCAGGCTCTTTGTACACCTTCAAAGTAGACAATGATAATATTATTATCAATGCGAACAAAATCACTCATACATTTGGAGATATCCAGCAGGATGATTATTTAAAAGTATCTTACAACGGTAATGTATTGACCAGTGTAACTATCCTCAAAACAGTCCGCGGAAAAGTAACAGGCGTTGATACGGCAGCGGGAACGATAACTGTTCAAGATTTTGCAAATGGCATTCAAGCTATCCCGGTTGGGCAAAAGTTCGTTATTAAGCAAGGCGGAGTAACATCTGCAGCTTTAACAGCTATTAAACCAAATGATAGAGTTGAAATTATTAGTGATACCGATGATAAAACATACATTACAGTAGCTGATGCAACTAAACGTACAGTGTCATCCTATGATATTGTACTTAATCAGATTGTGTTAAAGCCTACAGCCAATGGTGACAAAACTACCTATAATTTATATTCCAAAGCTTATCTTCACAAAGGAACGAATATCGTCGCACCTAATGCTTTTGTTGAAAACGACGAAGTGAATGTTTTTGTAATAGCAAATAAAATTATAGAATTAGAAAAATAATATGTAACTTTATCAATCAAGCAACCGTCTAAGGGGTAGAGTAGTTTTATTCTACTGATTAGGCGGTTTTTTCTTAAAACTTCCTTAATTTAAGGTAAATTTCGTTAAAAGTTCGGATTTTGTCGTGTAAAGTCATTGATTCCTCACGGCGGATTGGGTAAACTAAATTTTATACCATTAGAAAGAGGTAGTCCTCATCCATGAACAAGAAGCAGGTTCGTAATATTCTCGATACGATTGGCGGTATGTTTCCTGATGCCCATTGTGAGTTGAATCACGCGAATCCCTTCGAATTGACAATCGCTGTACTTTTATCGGCACAGTGTACGGACGAGACTGTCAATAAAGTGACGGCTTCCTTGTTTCAAAAGTACAAAAAGCCGGAAGACTATATCGCTGTACCGATAGAGGAATTGGAGCAAGACATCCGCCGGATTGGGCTCTTCCGAAATAAAGCCAAAAATATTCAAGCTTTGTGTGTCCTTCTATTGGACAAATACGGTGGTGAAATTCCTCAACTGCATGAACAACTGGTCGAATTGCCTGGTGTCGGCAGAAAAACAGCGAATGTTGTTATGTCGAATGCTTTTGATGTACCTGCTATTGCAGTAGACACGCATGTGGAACGGGTATCTAAACGACTAGGAATGGCAAACCTGAAGGATACTGTACTGGAAGTGGAAAAAAAGCTGATGAAGCTGGTTCCGAGAGAAGAATGGACGCTGACGCATCACCGGCTCATTTTTTTCGGACGCTACCATTGTAAAGCGCAAAACCCGCAATGTGACGTATGTTCGCTTGTGGAAGTATGCCGAGAAGGAAAAAAACGTATGAAATCCGGTAGTCGTAGGAAACCTATACAGTAAAATTTATATCACTAGAATACGATAAGGATGGGATTAATATGAAATGCATATCGGTGTATACGAATGATTTTGAAGTGTTCTCGGACATTTATGAGCAGGTTCTGAGCATGCCATTGGCAGAGAATGAAGAAAAGCAAATAGAAGGCATAACAGTAACGGAGTCCGGAGATGTTCCAGACAACTATTTGGATCGTATGAAAATAAAGCCAGAAGTTGTTGTAATGAAAGTTAGGGATAAAGATATTACCATTTTACAGCATAAAAATTTGTTTGAAATTTTCATTCCAGCCCCTGAAAGTGTGGTACACTAAAAACCGAAGCCATTCGGTTTTTTTTTGTAAATTTTTATGGTATGGGGAGATAAAGAATGAGCAACATAGCTATGCTAGAGGAAACAATAGAGAATGCAATTCGCAAGCTGATGGGGAAAGTACAGGATGCCGGTGATCCTGAAAATGGTAAGAAATTAAAGCAATTGCTGCAAAAATCAGAGAGTGGAAATTTATATATCGCTTTCTGCGGACATTTTTCTGCAGGGAAATCAAGCCTAATAAACAAGCTGTGCGGTCATCAACTGCTGCCGTCCAGTCCGATCCCGACAAGTGCGAACATTGTAAGTATCAGTAACGGTGAAGCGGGAGCGAAAGTTGTTCACAGAATTAGTGAAGGTTCTGAAGAGACTGCCAAGGTACAAATGGTGCCTTTGGAGGAGCTAGCTGCCTATTGTAAAGACGGGGAAGCTATAGAAACCGTAAATTTGCAATATCCGATACCCTTTTTGGGTTCAAATACAGCACTTTTGGATACTCCCGGCATAGATTCGACAGATGATGCACACCAACTAGCTACTGAATCGGCTCTGCATCTGGCAGATGTCGTTTTTTATGTTATGGACTATAATCATGTGCAATCAGAAATAAACTTTGCTTTCACGAAGAAAATGAAAGAGTGGGGGAAGCCGCTCTATTTAATTATAAATCAAGTAGATAAGCATAGGGATCAAGAGCTATCATTTTCAGATTACCGCTCAGGTGTTCAGGAGGCATTTAAGAACTGGCATATTCAACCGGATGGAATTGTGTATACATCAGTGAAAACTCCAGACCATCCGCATAGCGAATGGAGCAAGCTGGATTGGCTGCTTAAGCGACTAATCGACGAGAAAGCGCCCTTAGCAGCGCTAAGTTTGGAGAAGTCGGCCAAGCACTTGGCCGATGCGCATGCATTGAAGATGGCCGAGAACAATGAGACGGCCAAGGAGGAGCTGCGCGCTCGTCTAGCTGCGGACGAAGGAATTGAGTCGGCGCAGCAGCAATGGGCAGCGCTAAGTGCAACGATTGCAAGCATGGAAGCACAGCCAGAGGAGCTGCGTGCTGCGCTGCGAAAAGAAACTGCGGTAATACTGGATAACGCCAATATTACACCTGCTGTGACGCGCGATCTCGCGCATGAGTACTTGCAGAGCCGCAAACCGGGCTTCAAGGTTGGGTTGTTTGCAGGCGCAGCTAAGACAGCTAAGGAAGTGGAGCGACGTCTTGGGGCGTTTCACAATGATTTTGCAGGGCAGGTTGCTGCACAAATTGAACGCCATCTTCAACAGCTGTTAACGAAGTCTATGGATGAGGTTACAGTGGTTGCGCCGGAGCTCGTTAGAGAGATTGCAGAAAGTCTGCATGTTCCGGTGAAGCCAGAATGGTTGGCTGAGCAGGTCAATACAGCTGCCGGATTCGGCGGGGACTATACGTTGAATTATTCCAAGCAGGTTGCAGCCGATTTAAAGCTGCAGTATCGCAAGCAAGCGTTCGAGCTTATTGACGGGCTCAGTGCCGCACTTGGCGCTGCGCTGCAGCCGCAGCTGGTATACCTTCGTGCGCAGCTGAAGGAGCTGGACGGCCGCTTGGGCAGCTTGCGCGAGCTCGAGAAGCTTGCTGCCGCTGAGGCTGCGTACGCGGCAGCGCTGGTCGCGCCGTTCGCGGCCCTGCGCGTGCCGCAGCCGTCGCTGCCGGACCCGGCCGCAGCCGCGGTTAGCGCGGCTGCGCCTGGCTCGGCTGCTTCGGCGCCGGCGCAGCACGGCGACGCCACGCGCGACGCGCTCGCGGCGATGGCCGCGGCTGCAGGCCGCTCCGGCAGCGCAAGCGCTGCGCCGCTGGCGCAAGGCGCGCATCGCGCACGCCTGCGCGAAGCGGCCGCACAGCTTGCCGCAGGCGCTGGCGAGCTCGCGGGGCTCGCGCCTTTAGCGAGCATTTGCCGCTCGCTGCAGGAAAAGGCTGAGCGGCTGCAGCAGAGCCGCTTTACAATCGCGCTGTTCGGTGCGTTCAGCGCGGGCAAATCTTCTTTCGCCAATGCGTTGATCGGCGAAAGGGTACTGCCAGTCTCGCCGAATCCGACGACAGCGGCGATCAACAAAATTATGCCGCCCGAGCCGGAGAACGGCTGGCCGCACGGTACAGCCAAAATTCAGATGAAGAGCAATGAGCGTCTAGCAGACGATATCCGCTACTCCTTAGAGGTTCTTGGCATTCAGGTTAGTGGTTTATCGGATAGCCTTGCCGCTATTGGCCGTTTGACAGCAGATCAAGTGTCAGCCAAAGGCAAACCTCACTATACCTTTCTAAAGGCAGTAGAAAACGGTTGGGCGGCTGTAAAAAACGACTTGGGCCGTGAACTTAAAGTAGATGCAGAACAATTTGCTCTTTATGCTGCGGATGAAAGTAAGTCATGTTTTGTCGAGTTGATCGAGCTGTATTATTCTAATCCGTTGACTGATCAAGGTATTGTGTTAGTCGACACCCCAGGGGCAGATTCAATCAACGCTCGACATACGGGTGTGGCGTTTAACTATATCAAAAATGCGGATGCTATCTTGTTTGTAACTTATTATAATCATGCATTTTCACATGCTGACCGTCAGTTCCTGCTGCAATTGGGCCGGGTCAAAGATAGCTTTGAGCTTGATAAAATGTTCTTTATCGTTAATGCAGCCGACTTGGCTTCATCAACGGATGAGCTTGAAGGTGTTGTAGCCCATGTTCAGAGCAATCTGCAGCAGCATGGAATCCGTAATCCGAGAATTTATCCGTTATCAAGCTATTACGCATTAGAGGGTAAGCTTGCTGAAGATGAAAAGACTATTCAAGCGTCAGGAATAGCGGCATTCGAGCAGGATTTTGTGAGATTTAGCTTGGAGGAGCTTACGGATATCGCTATCAGGTCGGGACAGGCCGATCTGGGGCGCGCCGCAGATGTGCTGCAGCAGTGGATTATCGGGGCACAATCCGACGAGAGTGCGCGGCTCGAACGTGCCTCAGCCATTCGTCTTGCTCTGGATGAAGCTGTTACTAAGCTTCGAGAAATTTCGACAGAGCCGGAGGAAAGAGAACTCCGCAAGGAAATAGACGAACTGTTATATTATGTCAAGCAGCGTGAAACGTATCGCTTCGGTGAACTATTTCTGCATGCTTTCAATCCTGCTGTATTCCGGGAAGAAGGGCGCGATATTAAAGCTACTATGGAATTGGCGTGGGATGATCTGCGACGTATGATTTCTTTTGATTTATCCCAAGAAATTTTGGCTACTACCCTTCGAATTGAAAATGCGATCAATAGTACAGCCAAAAAAAGAAGGCAGCAATGGTCGCAGTCTTTTGGCCGAGAGCTTACAACCTTTCAGTATTCCGAATATGAGCCCAAGGTATTTGAAACGCCTCAGGAAACAGAGTCATTTACTGCGGATTCCGTACAGGTGAAATGGTTGGCAGGCTTTTATAAAAATGCAAAGCAGTTTTTCGAAGGTGACGGAAAACAAAAGCTGCGGACAGAGCTGGAAGCGAAACTGAACGATCCATTTGCCGTTTATGTACAATCACAGGCGGATCGGCTTGATCAAGCTTATCGGGTCCAATTGCAGTCGTGGTACCAGGCGTTATCCGAGCAATTGCAAACCGAATTGCAGGAATATGCAGTTGGGCAATTAGCCGCCCTGGAAACGCAGATTGATATCGTTGAGCTAAAAAATAAGCACGAAAAATTAGTCAATTATTATTTAAAACCAAATAAATAAGGTTGTGCCAGGATCGGCTGTCTAAAAAAAGACAGCCGATTTTCATTGTTTTTATGAAAGGGGATTCATATGGCGGCAAAAGGTACTATGATCGTGAAAAAAGTGGATTGTGTCATCATTTCGTAAAGATTTGGGGTATTATCTCCCTATAAGGAGAATTATGGGAAATGAGGTTGTTGCCGCTCCCCATGGATGGTGTTAAGATTCTAAAAAAGCGAACGCTTTCGGTGGCAGCGCGATCTGCATCGGAAGCAATTTTTGCTTTTGAGGCTTTTTTTTGGCCTCAGATTATGCTTGGAAGAAAGCTTTGCTCAAGCAACTCAGTCATGATTGCGATGCCAGTTTTCTTGGCTGGCGCAAAAAAACTCTTAGGAGGATCCAATGGAAGTCTTTAGGCAGCTAAAGGAGTATTACTGGTCTGAAAGAAAGTTATTACTTGCTTCGATTTTGTCGTTGATGACCGCAACGGCTTTGGGATTGGTTTATCCCAACTTGCTTCGTTATTTGATAGACGAAGTAATAACAAAGAAACAGTTCTCCTTGGTGCCTGGTCTGTCTTTGCTGGTAGTGGGCGTAGTTACATGCAAGGCGATTTTTCAGTTTGTGCATGGATTAATGAGCGCAAGGCTCGGAAACAAAACAGCTTTTAATCTTAGAAATGCATTGTATGAGAAGCTGCAGTATTTATCCTTTCAATACTATGACAAAGCAAGAACAGGGGATTTAATGTCTCGTCTTACTGCAGATTTGCAAGCTGTCCGTGATTTTATCGGATTTGGTTTTGTTCAAATATTAAACGTGCTTATGATGTTTGTATTTGGAACGACCATGCTGTTAACAATCAATTGGCAGCTCACGCTGATCACAATGATTACAATGCCATTCCTTGTATTCACCGCGATTCGCTTTGAGGGTAAGATCCATCCAGCGTTTCGTTCGATCCGCAAATCTATGAGCTCTATGACGACGTCTGTACAGGAAAATATAACGGGTGTACGTACTGTAAAATCATTTGCCCGCGAGCCTCATGAAATTACGAAGTTCTCGGAAAGAAATGAAGATTACAGAATGAATAACGTGACTACGTCAGGCATTTGGGCTCGTTATTTTCCATTAATGGAGATTCTTGCAAATTTAAGCGTTGTCTTTTTACTTGCAAGCGGCGGGTACATGGTTATCCACAATATGATCACCTTAGGAGAGCTGGTCGCCTGTTTTAGTCTGATCTGGTATATTATCGGTCCTATGTGGCAAATTGGTTTTCATATCAATAACTACACGCAATCCAAAGCGGCAGGCGAACGGCTTCTTGAGATTTTACATCATTATGTCCATGTGAAAAACAAAGACAATGCGATTGAGCTAACTTCGGATAGGGTCAAGGGGCATGTTCGCTTCGAGGATGTGACGTTTGCTTATACAGACCAGCAGGCTGCTCTGCAGCATTTTAAAGTGGATGCGCCTCCAGGCTCGGTAATAGGTCTTTTGGGAGGTACGGGCTCCGGAAAGTCAACAGTCATTCAGCTGTTACTTCGCGCGTATAATGTCAAAGAAGGTCGAATTACGTTGGACGGCCTGGATATTAGAGACGTTACGCTCGAGAGTTTGAGGGAACAAATGGCTATTGTTTTCCAGGAAACCTTTCTATTTTCATCTACAATTCGCAATAATATTGCCTATGGAGTTCGAAATGTGACGATGGATCAGATCGTTCAAGCGGCAAAGCTTGCAAAAGCGCATGATTTCATTATGGAGCTTCCATTAGGCTACGACACTATTGTCGGCGAGCGTGGTATGGGTCTTTCGGGAGGGCAAAAGCAGCGGATTGCCATTGCAAGGGCGCTTCTCACCAATCCGAAAATATTAATTCTAGACGATGCAACAAGTGCTGTCGATATGGAAACCGAGCATGAAATTCAAATGGGTTTTCAAGAGGTTATGAAAGGCAGAACAACCTTTATTATTGCGCACCGAATATCCTCGTTGAAGCACGCAGATGAAATTATTGTGCTGGACCAAGGCCGGATCGTTCAAAGAGGGACGCATGATCAGCTGATGAAGCAAGAAGGCCCTTATTTGGAAACATATAAAATTCAATTTGCTGATCAAGCGGATGCTGTTTTACTGGAAGAAACAATCGAAGAGCTTCTTGTATCACATCAGGATCAGAAGGCGGAGAATCAAGTGGCCGCTGCGGGTCAACAGAACTCCGGGAGGTACATACAGTGAGTGAGAAGGTGAAACAAACGGTACAAACCGATGGAGATGAGCAATCAGGAAGACGGTTTGTTTATCAGGACGATGAATTGCTGGATAAGGGATTCGACTGGGTCCAGGTTAAACGTCTCGGACAATATTTAAAGCCCTATTCCAAACAAATACTTCCTGTCATTATAACGATGATGATAGTGGGTGCTTTAACAAAGCTGCTGAACCCTTTATTAATTGCTTATGCAATCGATAATGTGCTTCGTGAGAGTGCGCCACGTCATGGAGACACTGCTTTGCTGTTTCAATGTGTTGCAGGCATGCTTTCCTTGTACTTCATTCAGTGGGCGGCGAATAATTATCGAATCCGGTTTACGAATAAAGTCGGGCAGAAAGTGATTTATGACCTTCGTCATGACTTGTTCAAAAACATTCAAAGCTTATCCTTCCGTTTTTTTGATAAACGTCCTGCCGGTTCAATTCTTGTTAGGATTACGAACTATGTAAACTCATTGCAGGATTTGTTCACGAACGGCGTGGTTAACCTGATGATTGATTGTGTGCAGCTATTAGGTATCATTTTCATTCTATTGTTCTACAATGTTAAATTGGGTACGGCCATTATCGTTACGGTTCCGATTATGTTTATGGTTTCCACCAAGCTGCGTGTTTTGATTAGGCGTTCCTGGCAGGTTGTGCAAACGAAGCAATCCCGAATTAATGCGCATCTGAACGAATGCATACAAGGCATCAAAGTGACACAGGCGTTTACTCAGGAAAAAGAAAATATTGCTTTTTTTGATCAAATGAATCTGGATAACCATAAATCTTGGCAGCGGGCATCCAATTTAAATCAGGCTTTCAACCCGATTATTGAGGTGACGGGAGCCATCGGTTACTGTATCCTGTTCTGGTTTGGAGCCTATTTAATTCAACAAGAAGAAATAACGATAGGCTTATTGGTTGCTTTTGCTACTTACATCGGGCATTTTTGGGAGCCGATTAACCGACTGGGGCAGATGTACTCTCAAATGCTGATTGCAATGGCGTCATCTGAACGGATCTTTGAGTTTATCGACGAGAAGCCGAATGTGGCTGAGGCGGCGAATGCAAAAGAGCTGCCGAAAGTGAAGGGTGACATCGAACTGTCGAAAGTAGAGTTTGAATATGAGCCTGGCCGTAAAGCTCTCAAGGGAATTGATTTGAGTGTAAAAGCAGGTGAATCGATTGCTCTTGTAGGTCACACAGGTTCTGGCAAGAGCACTATTATTAACCTGCTCTGCCGTTTCTATGATATTACCAGTGGGAGCATCACCATAGACGGTCACGATATTCGTGATGTAACGGTATCAAGCTTACGCTCACAGGTAGGTATCGTGCTGCAGGATACGTTTATTTTCTCCGGCACTATTCGGGACAATATTCGCTTCGGGCGGCTGGATGCGACAGATGAAGAAGTTGAATTTGCGGCCAAAGCTGTTAGGGCGCATGATTTTATCGTTAACTTGCCATTAGGCTATGATACCGAGGTCCAGGAGAGAGGGAACGTCCTTTCTATGGGGCAGAGGCAGCTAATTTCGTTCGCTCGCGCTTTATTGGCCGATCCACGCGTCCTAATATTGGATGAGGCGACAGCCAGTATTGATACGGAAACAGAATTGAAAATTCAAGAAGCGCTGAAGACGCTGCTTGCTGGAAGAACCTCGTTTATCATCGCTCACAGATTGTCGACAATCAGAGGCGCGGATAAAATTATCGTGCTAGATCACGGGGTTATGATGGAGCAGGGTACCCATGAGGAATTATTGGCACATAAAGGCATCTATCATGGACTGATACAGGCTCAATATCGGTTTCTGAGGGAAGTGGGATAGGACTGTTTTAAAGAATTTAAAACATGTGAACATTTATTCATAGTACGGGTATTTCGGGAAAGGGGTGGCACTCCAAAGCTCTTGAAATTCCAAGTTGTCTATTAATTTACATTGCGGTAACAACTTGATTT
Source organism: Paenibacillus radicis (ex Xue et al. 2023) (assembly GCF_024722015.1). GTDB lineage: Bacteria > Bacillota > Bacilli > Paenibacillales > NBRC-103111 > Paenibacillus_S. The sequence continues at coordinate 110,750 of NZ_JANQBD010000020.1, forward strand.
CAAAGGCAGCCGTAAACTTTCCGTACCATCCCCATATCCCTACATACCCACATGAAGAAGTATTCACAAACCTGGATTTCTTAAGAAAGTTCCAATTTTATTAGAGCTAGAAAGACAAGACGCCCTGTAGTGGGGCGTCTTGTTTAAGATTGTAGAAAGTATAAAATCTTTACAGCACTAAGGAATGAAGAATGGGCGAGCACCCTGCCTTACATACATGAGAGCTTAAGATCTTTAACGTACTCTATGATCAGGGGGGATTTTTATAGATAGCGGCGAAGTTGTGCAACGATGCACCTTGGAGGATTTTGTATGGAACTGAGAGTTCCGCTATTCCATCAGCTTCCTACAATCTGGGGCGATAGTGGAAGTGGGAGTTCCGTTATGTTGGTCGAATTGGAGCATGTATGTACAAAAACAGAGCAATATCGGAACTGGCTGTTCCCTTATCACTCTGATTTTTGGACTTTTCAAGTGATAGAGGAATAATTACTTCCGCATTGCCCTTCACATTCGTGGGTGCAGTACTGGCGTGTTGTTTAGGGTTATGTTCAGGGTGTGGGGTGGAGGAGTGTGAGGTTCGCCCTGTTCGTCATCTCCGGTGACTGATTGGTGATCAACTGGCAAACTTACTAGGAGGAGATTGCAGCGGGGATTGAATTAGTTGGAGGGGGGGCAATGAGTTATTTACTTTCATCAATTACTCATTGAGTGAACACTGGTATTCTCCCAAATTTAGGCCGCCAGATCAAATAAGTTGGTATCAACAGATTGGCATATTAAGTCCGCTCCCTGTTGTATTTAGTGCTAATCAGCACCACTCAAGAATAGACTAGGAAAAGGTTGTTTACTTTCCACCATTACACCGATTTACGGGAGGTACAAGTGGACTATACAACAGGCTGGAAAATAGAAAAGAAGTGGATACTTAGCTGCGGAAGCTTGGCTGTTATTGCTTTCTTTTTAGCAATTGTATACATGTATACACTGCAGCATACGGTGACGCGATACCGCGTTATTATTGGTATGGAAGCAGTTGGAACCGTGAGCAGTCCAAACGTTGTTTGGGATTGGTTCGAGCAGAAAAAAACATGGACAAAGCAGCAATATCCGACGGTTCAAGCCGAAGCAAAGCTGGCGGACTTACAATTTATTGAAGAACGGGAGTATAAAGCAGCTTATGATAATTCGGGTGTAATTGCTGAACTGGAAAAAAGAATCAGGACGCAAATGAAAGGTGTACAAATTCGGATAGATGATAAGCCGTTGGGAGTCGTTAAAGATGAAGCTGCGGCGCAACAATTATTGGAACAGGTCAAGCAAAAAATGTCGAAAGCTAGCACAAATGGAAAGGTTCGCATTTTGTCCGAATCAGCTTCTTCAGGTGTTGTTACCGCTTCAGCAACAGAATCAGAACACAAGCTTGAGGAGAATATGACTCCCATGTTTGAATCCGTTCAATTTGTTCAAAAGGTCGATTTTGTCTCTCTTGAAATAAAGCCCGAGGATATCGGAGATAGCGATGCTATGTTAAGAAAAGTTGAAACTGGCGATGTGCAGCCGTTCAAATATAAGGTCGTTTCAGGTGATTGTGTGTCCTGCATTGCATATAAACTGAAAATTAACAAGCAGGTCATTTATGATAATAATCCTTGGATAAAAAACAATTTGATCCGCGTAGGAGATGTTTTGGATTTAACGGTGCTGCAGCCGCTGCTATCGGTTAAAACAATCGAAAAACGGATAGAAAGCTTTGAAGTGCCGTATGAGGTTGCATATGTAGAAGATTCTACCATGAAAGCTGGTCTCAAAGAAACGTTATTCCCCGGTGAAACTGGGTTAAAAGAGGTTACTTACTTGACAACCCGTATAAATGGTGATTTCAAAGAGGAGATGGCGGCTGCTGAAACTATCCTGCGTCCAAGCGTTCAAGCGATCGTCAGAAAGGGGACGAAAGTCATTCCTGGAGTAGGCACGGGAACCCTTGCCTGGCCCATATATAGAGCCAAATTAACTAGCGAGTTCGGTAAACGTTGGGGAGCTTTTCACCCAGGTACAGACATGGTTTCTGAGAATAAAACGATTATGGCCGCTGATCATGGAAAGACGGTTTTTGCCGGATGGAAAAATGGTTATGGAAATTGTATTATAATCGATCATCAGAATGGGTTAAGCACACTTTATGGTCACCTGAGCAAGCTCTCCGTAAGTGAAGGGGAGATAGTACAGAAAGGTGAAAAGATCGGGATCATGGGCACAACAGGCAATTCTACAGGAGTTCACCTTCATTTTGAGGTACATAAAGGAGACGAGCAGGAAAATCCGCTGAACTACTTGGGCAGCTTATAATATTAAGATTAAATATGTAGGCTGGAGGCTGCTGCTTCCGGTCTATTTGTCAAACATTTGCAAATTGGTTCGCGAACCGCTACTCTAAAATGGAAGTGCAATAGATGTCGAAGGATGGAGAAAGGGAGGAGTCGTCTTGTTATCCACTCGTTTTTTGTGGCGCACGATTGGGTTGGCCGCGCTTGTGTCCACTTTGCTATGTATTTTCGGATTTGTTTATGCAATCAACCAGATTATATTTCCAACGAAGGCTGATAATATGGGAGTAGCTGCCCCTCAAGAAACGGTCAAGCCTAAGGAGACTTCCTTTGCTGCCAAGGATAAGATTCAAATTGTTGCTCTTGGAGATTCATTAACAGCAGGAACAGGCGATTTGTCAGGCCGCGGGTATGTGGGACAAGCAAAAGAAAAGCTGGAGAAGCAGCTTGGTAAGCCAGTGTTTATTTTAAATAATTTTGCGATACCAGGTTTTAGGACAAGCAACTTGTTGAAAGATATGCAGGAGAAAAAAGGGATTGATACGGCTCTTTCGCAAGCGGACCTGATTGTGCTGACAATTGGCGGTAATGATCTGTTTGAAGGCGGACAAGGAGTTTTCAATGGGCAATCCGATGAAAGCTTTAATCCGAAGGCTGCACTTGAACGGATGCCGGACGCTTTAAAACGTTTGGAGCAAATACTAGACCATGTAGCTAAGCAGAATCCAACTGCTGTTATCTGTTATGTAGGGTTATATCATCCTTTTCTAGATATCGATCCCAACAGAGAGGGCTCTTTGATTATTCAGAAATGGAATCTGAGTGCTTTTGAAATTGCAAATCGTTATCCGAACATGGTGGTGGTGCCTACATTCGATTTATTTGAGCTTAACTTAAGCAAATACTTGTATACAGATCATTTTCATCCGAATCAAGACGGTTACGAACGTATAGCTGAACGGATTGCACAAATAGTAAAATAACCCTCTTTAACAAACTCTTTTATTATCGTAATAAGGAGAAGCTTGTATGGAAAAACAACGGGAAGTTGTCTTATCAGTTAAAAATGTAAAGAAATCCATCAGAGGTAAAGAGATCATAAAAGGGATATCGTTTGAGATATACGGCGGTGAAATTTTTGGCTTCTTAGGCCCTAATGGCTCAGGAAAAACGACTACTATTCGGATGTTGGTCGATCTGATCGCCCCAAGCGAGGGCTCCATTTCAATTTGCGGCTATGATGTTCACAAAAATCATAATGAAGCGCTGCAATACGTCGGTTGTATTGTAGAAAACCCGGAGCTTTATTCATATTTGACGGGTTGGGAGAACCTCGAACATTTCGCAAGAATGCTTCCGAATGTATCGGACAAGCGCATTCAGGAAGTGGTCGATATTGTAGGAATGGATGCCCGAATTCATGATACGGTAAGGACCTATTCATTAGGCATGCGTCAGCGGCTTGGGATTGCCCAAGCACTCCTTAATAGTCCGAAGCTGCTCATTTTGGATGAGCCAACCAATGGCTTGGACCCGCAAGGAATCAAAGAAATGCGGGAGTTTATCCAGCAGTTGGCCAAAACCGGGTTAAGCTTGTTTGTTTCGAGCCATCTGTTAAGCGAGATTCAACAAATGTGCGATAGGGTAGCTATTATTAGCCATGGAGAAGTCATTAAGGTTGGTAAGGTGGATGCACTAATCGATGAATCCGCAAGCCGTGTTGTATGGCGGATATCTCCGCTGGGAAAGGCATTGGAGGTTCTGCGAGGACAGCCCGATGTGCAGATTTTGAGCTCTTCAGAGGCGGAATCAGGAGAGGCTGATAGCTTGGCAGCAACGGTGGTGACTCAGTTAAGCCCGGAAATGGTTCCTTCATTGATACGCTTGTTGATTGAGTCGGATGTTCAGCTGTATGGAGTGGAGACGAAAAGTCCAACACTGGAGGATCTATTTTTGAGCTTAACGGAGGGGAAGAGCATTGGTTAGTTTATATCCTTTGGTTAAAAACGAATGCATCAAAATCGTTAAGAAAAAACGACTGTTGGTCGTGTTGCTAATATTGGCCGCACTCATACCTATGTTTACTTTTGCCCAGATGAAGGTTGCTCAAAATAATCTGAAGCAGTTTGGAACGAAAGATTGGCGTGCTGAGCAGAGGCAGAAAATTACGGATTACACTAGGAGCATCGGTAGCGCACGCGTACCTGAGGAATGGAAGCAGTTTCGTAGGGTTGAAGTCATACTGGCCCAGTATTACTTGGATAAAGATGTGAATCCTGCAGAACCTAACGGGGTAACCTTTACAAGAGAATTTCTTAAAAATGCTGTCGGTTTGTTCATCCCTTTAATGATTATGGTGATCGCTTCCGACCTTGTGTCGTCCGAGCATTCAACCGGAACTATCAAGCTGCTGCTGACGAGACCCGTTGAGCGATGGAAAATTTTAATGAGCAAGCTGATCAGTATTATATTGTTTACTTCTCTGATTGTAACCTGCACGGCCTTGCTTTGTTATCTCATATCCGGTATTGTATTTGGCTACGGAGGTTGGGATATGCCGATCTTCTTTGGATTTAAAGTTGTCGGTACCGAAGTGGATACTTCTTATGTTCGTCCAGTGGAGCAATGGCTTTATCTTATCATGGAATTCGGTTTGGTTTGGTACTCTGCGCTGATCGTAGCGGTGATGTCTTTGATGGTTTCAGTTATGATACGCAGTACGGCCGCTGGGATGGGATTGATGCTGGCTGTGCTAATTTCGGGTACCATACTGACGAATATGGTGTCTTCGTGGGAAACTGCAAAATATTTATTTATGGTCAATTTGCGGTTAACTGATTATTTAACAGGCAGCCTTCCGCCCATAAAGGGTATGGATTTACCGTTTTCTTTGATGGTACTAACGGCATGGGGAGCTGCGTCCATAATTGCATCATTTGTAGTATTTACGAAAAAAGATATATTGAACTAACGGTACAAGATGTTATAATGCACAATAGAAACTAGAGCTAGAGAAATAATGTGACAACCAACTTCGTTTAGTTTGTAAGAATGGTTGCACATAAGGGGAGGCTGCGATGGCGGAACAACTCGATTTGTTTGCTAACAAAACAACCACGCGGACGGATTACGACGCTGACGATATTCAAGTGCTTGAAGGGCTTGTAGCGGTCCGAAAAAGACCAGGTATGTACATAGGGAGCACAAGCTCCTCCGGGCTTCATCATTTGGTGTGGGAAATAGTGGATAATGCCGTTGACGAACACTTGGCCAAATTTTGTTCCAAGATAGACGTGACGATTCATAAGGACCAATCTATTACGGTTCAAGATAATGGACGTGGGATTCCTACAGGGATGCATAAAACAGGTATTCCGACGCCACAAGTTGTCTTTACGATTCTGCATGCCGGCGGAAAATTCGGCGGTGGAGGATATAAGAAATCCGGAGGTTTGCATGGTGTAGGAGCATCTGTTACTAATGCGCTTTCCGAATGGCTGGAAGTTATTATTTATCGCGATGGGAAGACACATCGCCAACGGTTTGAATATTGGGTGGACGAGAAAGGCGTAGAGCATGTTGGCGAACCGACATCCGGACTCGAGATCATAGGAAATACAAGACAGACGGGTACGAAGGTTACCTTTAAACCGGATAAACGCGTATTTCAAGCCGGCATAGCGGTTAATTACGATACTTTGCTTGAACGGCTTCAAGAAATTGCATTCTTGAATTCAGGCTTGCAAGTGACCGTAAAGGATGAGCGAGCCGATAAGCAAGAAACATTCCAGTACGAAGGTGGCGCAAGCCAGTTCGTCCAATTTTTGAATGAAGAAAAAACAGTGCTGCACGAAGTTATTCATTTCACAGCGGAAAAGGATGATATCGAGGTAGAGGTAGCACTTCAGTATAATGACGGTTACACGGAAACGCTGGTTTCGTTTGTTAACTCTATACCTACCCGTGGCGGCGGTACGCATGAGACGGGCTTTAAAACGGCTTATACACGAGTAATGAATGACTATGCGCGTAAAACGGCTGTTCTGAAAGAGAAGGATAAAAATCTGGACGGTCAAGATTTGCGCGAAGGCATGATGGTCGTCATCAATATCAAGATGGGCGAGGTTGAATTCGTCGGTCAAACGAAGGATCAATTAGGCAGTGCGATAGCTCGAAGCGTTGTAGATTCAATCGTATCTGAGAAGATGGCTGTATTCCTGGAAGAAAATCCTCAAACCGCGCAGATGGTGATGAAGAAGGCTGTTCAATCGGCTAAAGCTCGCGAGGCTGCACGAAAAGCACGCGAAGAGGTGCGCAGCGGCAAGAAGGGCAAGAGCGAGAGCTCTAACCTTGGAGGCAAGCTAACCCCGGCACAATCGAAGGATCACACCAAAAATGAGTTGTTTATCGTAGAGGGAGATTCTGCGGGAGGCTCTGCCAAGCAAGGCCGTGACTCCAAGCATCAAGCGATTTTGCCATTGAAGGGCAAGCCGATGAATCCGGAGAAGGCAAAGCTTCTTGATATTATGAAAAACGATGAATATAAGGCGATCATTGCGACGATTGGAGCGGGGGTAGGTCCTGAATTCGATGCAACGGAGAGCAATTATGCCAAAATCATCATCATGACGGATGCTGATACGGACGGTGCGCATATTCAGGTGCTGCTTCTTACCTTCTTTTATCGTTATATGAAGCCATTAATAGATGCTGGGAAGGTTTATATCGCCCAACCGCCATTGTACAAAGTAACCAAAAAAGCTGGCAAAAACAGCTCGGTTAACTATGCTTGGACCGATGAACAGCTGAATAAGCTGACCAAGGAATTGGGCAAAAATATCGAATTACAGCGCTATAAAGGATTGGGTGAGATGAATCCTGATCAGCTGTGGGAGACAACCATGGATCCAGCGACAAGGACGATGCTGCAGGTGCAGATTGAGGACGCGGCAAAAGCTGAACGGCGTGTATCTACGCTGATGGGTGATAAAGTTGACCCGCGCAAGCGTTGGATTATCGAGAATGTCGACTTTACCGAGTTCGAGGAGTAGATAAACTGTGACAATATTGGAAAATTTTTTACCTGCATTTCTGGAGGAAGTAGTTGGAGACCGATTCGGCCGCTATTCCAAATACATTATACAAGACCGTGCGATTCCTGATGTGCGGGACGGCTTAAAGCCTGTACAGCGTCGTATTCTATATGCTATGTACGATGCTGGCAATACGCCTGATAAACCTTACAGCAAGTCTGCCAAAACAGTCGGGTATGTAATGGGTAATTACCATCCTCACGGAGATTCGTCCATCTATGATGGAATGGTACGGATGGCGCAGCCTTGGAAGATGGGGCATACACTGGTCGATGGTCACGGAAACTGGGGATCACAAGATGATGATCCTCCTGCAGCAATGCGTTATACCGAGGCACGGTTGTCCGAAATTGCTATGGAGCTGCTGCGTGATATTGAAAAACGTACAGTGCTGTTTAAGGATAATTTCGACAATACGACCAAGGAGCCTGTGGTTCTGCCGGCGCGTTATCCGAATTTATTGGTTAACGGAGTTAGCGGCATCTCCTCCGGCTTTGCAACGGAAATACCGCCCCATAACCTTCGTGAGGTAATCGATGCATGTATAGCCATGATCGACAAGCCCGGTATGGAGCTTGAAGAGCTGATGCAGATCGTCAAAGGACCGGATTTCCCGACCGGCGGTATCATTATGGGCTCCGATGGTATTCGTGAAGCTTATCGCACAGGAAAAGGGCGGATTTATGTCCGGTCTCGTACAGAAATTGAAAATATGCGCGGTGGACTTCAACAAATCGTCATTTCTGAAATTCCTTACCAAGTCGTCAAATCACGTCTAGTTACGGCAATGGAAAATATACGGATTGAGAAGAAAATTGAAGGCATCGCCCTGGTGCGGGATGAAAGCGGACGTCAAGGTTTGCGAATCGTTGTCGAACTGAAGAAAGAGGCGGATGCACAAGGTATTCTTGCTTATTTGTTGAAAAAAACCGATCTTCAGGTTACTTATAATTTCAACATGGTTGCTATTGTTAATAAAACTCCTAAGCAGCTGGGCATACAGGATATTATTCACGCTTACATTCAACATCAGAAGGAAGTAGTGACACATCGTACACGCTATGACCTGGACAAGGCTGAGGATCGGGCGCATGTGCTGGAAGGGCTGGCCAAGGCATTAAACATTTTGGACGAGGTTATAGCAGCGATCAAGGCATCCAAAAACCGGTTGGATGCACAAAATAACCTGGTTGCTATGTTCGGCTTTACAGAGCGTCAAGCCGATGCCATTCTGACCTTGCAGCTGTATCGTTTGACCAATTTGGAAATCCACTCCATCGAGAAGGAGCTTAAGGATGTCCAAAAAACGATAGCACTTTTGAACTCCATCTTGAACAGTGAAAAGAAGCTGCTATCGGTTATCAAGGATGAGATGACAGCAATTCGCAATAAATATGGCGTAGACCGCCGCTCTGACATTCAAGATGAGGTGGAAGAGCTCAAGGTTAACCTTGAGGTTATGGTAAGCGCTGAAGATGTTTATGTTACCTTGTCCAATGAAGGATACATTAAGCGGACAAGCAAAATGTCCTTTATTCGATCAGGCGGGGAAATTGAGAAAACAGGTCTCAAGGATGGCGATTATGTACGCTACCTTCTGGAAGTAAATACTCTGGAGAATCTGCTCATTTTTACGCAAAAGGGACAGTTTTATCTGCTGCCGGTACATCAGGTTCAGGAGTACAAATGGAAGGAAAACGGCACAGCCATTGTGAATGTTATTCCTATTTCCAAAGATGACCGGATCGTCAATGTGATCCCGGTGAAGGATTTCGAAGAACCTGGCCGGTCGGTTGTATTTGTTACCAAACGCGGACAGGTAAAGCGGACCGAGCTCAAGGAATATTTCACCAACCGATCGATTGGCATTGTAGGTTGCAAGGTCGGGGATAACGATGCAATATTTGAAGTACGTCTAAGCAGCAACGATCAAGATATCATGCTCGTATCCAAGCAAGGTATGGCCATTCGCTTTGCGGAAACGGAAGTGAATCCGATGGGACGGGCGGCTGCCGGTGTTCGTGGTATTCAATTGAAGGATGATGATGAAGTCATCAGCGCCGAATGGATCAAAGGGGAGGAAGGCGAACTGCTTGTTGTTTCCGACCTCGGCTACGCGAAACGTTCGCTTGTTCTTGATTACCCTGTTCAGGGTCGTGGAGGCAAGGGAATTGTCACCTTTGAATTCAGAGATGGCAAGCGCGTGAAGCCTAACGGCAATCAGCTTGTGAAAGCCTTCATCGTCAAAGAGGAGCTGCTGATTACCGCATTCCTGCAAAGCGGTGAACGTGTCTCATTTTCTACGGAGAAAACGCCGATAGAACAGCGCAAATCAACAGGAAGACAGGTTGTTACCGTTAATAAACCAGACCTGATTTCCGATTTGTTGAAGAGCGATTAGAGTTGGATTAATCGTAGCTATTGTAATGAGCTTCATGTTTTTCAATAAATTCCAAAAATAATTTCAATACGGCCCACACCGGCATCGATTCGTCCAATCGGTCGAGCCATTGTGGGTCGTTTATTATGCCGGATTGTAATGCCTGTTCCCCGATAAGCTGTTTCCAATCTTCCATCTCCCAATCACTCCTTACACGAATTGACAAGCCCCGCCTCTAGTCAAATACCTATGCTGCATTATATGTTGAAACGAGTCTAATGTTCCTGTTATTTATCGATTAATGTCTTAAAGTATTTATGATATTAACCTTTAAACGTAAGAAAGGTAGTGATATAATAAAAATAACAAACGAGGAAAAATTTTGGAGTTGAAAACAGGAGTGATAATCTGTGGTAACCCAAGAATTTGCTAAGCTATGGTGGAAGCTGTCCAAGGATCTTCATACCCATATGGATGCGGAGCTTGCCCCGTCCTTAACTGAAGGGCAGCTAACGGTTTTAGAATTGCTTTTGAACCGGGATCGAATGAAGCCTTCAGATTTTATCGAATTTCTAGCAACAACCCCTGCTGCGATTACTACACTATTGGATCGGATGGAAAAGGCGAATCTGGTTACACGGGAGCGGGATGAGAAGGATCGCCGTATCGTATGGGTGCAGGTCTCGGAGAAGGGAAGAGCGGAATGCGAACGCGGAATGCAAATTCGTGAACGGTTTCTGCAAAGCTATTTGAGCCGAATATCTTCACATAATCAACAGCTGTTGGTTTATCTTCTCGGCAAGGTAGCGAATGCATGATAGTGAGAGTTCAAAAAGTCGCTGAAAGTTTTTGAGGGTTGCTATTTTTCCAGATTAGGTTACAATTGTTTTTAACAAAGAAAGCTGTGTGTGACTGGCGGAACATGGGGAACCATGAGGGAGCACATAGGGTACAGAGCCGTACGCCTGGGCAAAGGTAAGGGAGCATATCCCTTGCCTTTTTCTGTTCTTAATCGAGACGAAGGGTTGGGAGAACATGACAACAAAAAGCCTTATATTAGATGGAGCTCAAGTAGCGGATACCATAAAGGCACAATTGACTAAAAGGATTGAACAGCTGGCAGACAAAGGAGTTATCCCCTGCTTGGCGACAGTTATTGTAGGGGATGATCCTGCTTCTGAAACCTATGTGAGAATGAAAGGAAACGCATGCAAGAGGATTGGGATTGTATCGAGGCGGATTCAGCTTGCCAAGGATACCACTACGACACAACTGCTGGATGTTATTCAACAGCTCAATAATGATCCTCTTGTACATGGCATTTTATTGCAGCATCCGGTTCCATCCCATATTGACGAAAGAGCAGCCTTCGATACAATAAGCATCGATAAAGACGTAGACGGAGTTACGACGTTGGGTTTCGCTCAGACGGCATTTGGAATTGGGGCTTTTCCATCCTGCACGCCAGCAGCTATTGTAGCGATATTAGATGCATATAACATTTCTATCGAAGGCAAGCATGCTGTAGTTATCGGGAGGAGTCCAATCCTCGGCAAGCCTGTATCCCTAATGCTGTTGAACCGGAATGCAACGGTAACGATATGCCATTCCAAAACGCAGCATCTGGATCAGATCGTAAAGTCAGCGGATATCGTTGTTGCAGCAGTAGGCAGACCCAAATTTGTGCAAGGCGACTGGATTAAGCCTGGAGCTGTAGTCATGGATGCCGGTTACAATAAAGGAAATATCGGTGATGTGGATTATGATGCATGCTTGCGGCATGCAAGTGCGATTACACCGGTACCGGCAGGTGTAGGACCCGTAACTATCGCAATGCTGCTTAAGCATACCGTTGATGCAGCCGAGAGGACCCGTATCCTATAATAAGGATGTATACAGAAAAGCATGAGGAGCAGCCTTAAATCGTGAGAGAGGTTGATATCATAAGCCAAACTTTAAAAAGTGAGGTATAATTGAACTCGATGATTTATAGGGATCTTTTTTTATAGGAGGGGAATCCGTGAGCGAGATCGCGATTCTAGAGCTGGATTGCTTACAGAAATCCATTTTCCAAGAAAAACCGAGAACCTTGTTTCAGGGGATTACTGCGAGGATTGAGGAGCCTTCAATAATCGCAGTGCTAGGAGTCTCCGGGCAAGGGAAAAGCACGCTGCTGCGCATCCTGGGCAGGCTGGATACAGCAGATGCGGGGACGGTAAGTTATCGTGGCCGACTTTCCAGCATATGGCGTCCTCATGCTTGGAGAATGAAGGTGAGCTATGTGGCTCAGCTATCGGTTATGCTTTCGGGTAGTGTGGAGGATAATTTGCGAGCAGCAAGCTTTATCCATATCCAGCCGTTTGATAATCAACTGGCAGTAGAACTGATGGGCAAGGTAGGACTTGGCAGCATGGATTGGAATAAACAAGCAGCCGATCTTTCCGGTGGTGAGAAGCAAAGGGTTGCATTGGTACGATCCATGCTGCTAAGGCCGGAAGTGCTTCTATTGGATGAAATCACAGCTTCTCTTGATTTGCATAGTAAGATAGCGGTTCAAGAGCTGTTAATGGAATGGCAAAGAAAAGAAGAAAGCACGATTATCTGGGTAACACATGATTTGGAGCAAGCGCGACTAACGAGCGATCGCGTTTGGTTCATGGGAGAGCAAACATTGCTGGAGCAGAAGGATACCGTTGATTTCTTTACGAGCCCGGAATCTGAGATTGCCCGCCAGTTTTTGCAAATTACGCGGGAGGAAGCTAATTAATTATGTCCAATCTTGCGTTAGGCTTTACTCTTGTTTTTATCGTTATTACAATTCTTGTATCCATGTGGCAGAAGCTGGGGTTAGAAAAAGATATTATTATAGGGACGATTCGTTCAGCCGTTCAATTATTGCTTGTAGGGTATTTGCTGCAGTTTGTTTTTAATGCTAACCATCCGGCATTTTTAATCCTTATTTTATGTGCCATGATTATTATTGCAGCTTGGAATGCAAGCCATCGGGCAAAAGGAGTTTCAGGCATCCGATGGCGGATCATTCTGGCTATAGGGATCACAGAAGGGCTAACGATGGGACTGCTGCTGACACTGGGTATTATTGATCCGACTCCTCAATATATCATACCTGTGAGCGGCATTATCATTGGCAACGCTATGGTTGTATCCGGTTTATACTTGAACCAAATGAAACGGGAGATCCAAACTTCGAGGGGGCAGATTGAGACTTTGCTTTCGCTTGGAGCGACAATGCGTCAGGCTATTCAAGAATCGTTAAAACGCTCTGTGAAGGCAAGCATGATCCCAACTATCGATGGAATGAAGACAATGGGTCTTGTACAGCTGCCAGGAATGATGACGGGGATGATTGTAGCAGGAGCCAATCCGGTAGAAGCGGTGCGTTATCAGGTACTCATTGTATTTACGATTATTGCAGCAGCGGCGTTGTCAAGTATTGTCCTCAGCATGATCAGCTATAAGCTGTGGTTTACGAGTGATGAGCAGCTGCGTTCAACGGTATAAATACAACGGCTTTCAATGAAACATAAAAAAACGACCGCTTATAAGCGATCGTTCCACATTATCCAAGGAAATGCTGCAGGAGGCGTTGAGGTAAAGCTCAGCGTCTCTTTTGTAACCGGGTGCTCAAAGCTGAGCTCGGTTGACCATAAAGCGATTTGCTGACCGGGCTTGGTTAGATGCGCTCCATAGCGCTGATCTCCGACCAAGGGACAGCCAATGGTTGCGAATTGGACACGGATTTGATGCGATCTGCCGGTATGCAGCTCGATGTTGACGAGTGAGAGTCCATCCATATGGTCTATCACTCGGTAATCCAATATGGCTTCTTTGGCTCCTGGTTTGCCGGGAGGTACAGCGGATACCATATTGGTTTTAGTATCCTTAAGCAAATAATGGGTCAATGTACCGAATGGCTGTTTAGGCTTTCCGTTGATGACCGCTGTATAATGCTTGCGGATCGTACGTGTCCTAACCGCATCAGAGAGTCGGGATGCGGCCTTCGAGGTTTTGGCGAACACCATGACGCCGCCGACAGGCCGATCTAACCGGTGAACCAACCCCAAGTATACGTTGCCCGGCTTGTTATGCCGATGCTTGAGATCCTGCTTGATCATGGTAAGAAGATCAGGATCGTGGGAATCGTCCTCCTGTGTCGGCACGTTCACCGGCTTGACGATCACTATGACATGATTGTCCTCGTATAGAACAGGGATGGAGGGAAGAGCGGCTTGCGCCATTGGCTACGCCTCCCAGCGGCCCAGGATGCCGCAGGGCAGCATCAGCTTCGAAGCCGTAATCGGCAGCCCGATTTCTCCGCAGGTTATATTGCCGCCATATTTGTTGCCAAGCGACAAAGCTAAAATGTTTTTCAATACCGTCGCGGAAATGCCGGTCGTATACGAGTTAATAAGGAAAAACAACGGACGGTCCGACATGATTTGCATACATGATTCTACAAATGGGAACAGGTTCGTTTCAAGCTTCCAGGTTTCACCGTTCGGTCCGCGGCCGTAAGAGGGAGGGTCCATAATGATAGCATCGTACTGGCTTCCCCGGCGCTGCTCTCGCTGTACGAACTTAAATACATCATCTGTAATGAATCTCACCGGACGGTCTCCCAGACCGGATAATTGAACATTCTCCTTGGCCCATTGCACGACTCCTTTGGATGCGTCCACATGACACACCTCGGCTCCGGCATAGGCGCAGGCGACAGAAGCTCCACCTGTATAAGCAAATAGATTCAGGACACGGATCTTGCGTCCCGCTCCTTGAATTTTATCAATCATCCATTTCCAGTTAGCTGCTTGCTCAGGGAATAATCCTGTATGCTTGAAGCTGGTTGGCTTAATATGAAATGATAATTTATCGTAGGCGATGGTCCAGCGTTCCGGGATTTGCTTCTTATAGTCCCATTCTCCGCCGCCGCTGGAGCTCCTATGGTAATGGGCATCTGGATTTTTCCACAATCCGCTCTCTTTGGCTAGCGGCCAAATGATCTGTGGATCCGGTCTGCGCAATATGATGTCGCCCCAGCGCTCCAGCTTTTCTCCTTCGCCAGTATCAATAACCTCGTAATCTTTCCAATCGTGTGCTGCAAACATGACGTTACCTTCTTTCTATCATTTTCCGAAATTCCATACTTGACAATCCTATCTATTGTACACGAATTTATATCGAGAAAAAAGGAGTAAACAAATTTGCAATGGAAACTTCATTTTTGTCTATACTAGATAGTATTTTACAATAATCTTAATACAAAAAGACTGGAGTCGCCTCCAGCCTCTGAGTAGAACCTTATTATTTAGTTAGATCGATGCTCTCGATAAGTCCTGGCAGCTCATTTGTGGAGAACTGCTGGAAGCTTGAGTTGATCAGTCTCTTTTTGATGCTATCCGGAGCTTGTACATAAGGGGTGTAGCCACGTGATTCTACGCGCATGATATGGTAGCCGAATTGTGTTTTAACGGGCTCGCTAATCGTTTTTACTGGCAATTCAATCGCTGCCTTCTTAAATTCAGGGACCCATTCGCTTACAGCAGCATTTTCGTAATAACCGCCATTTGACTTGGAGCCCTCATCCTCTGAGTACTCTCTGGCTACAGCGGCAAAATCAGCGCCGCCCTTAAGCTTCTCCTGTACTTCCTTCACTTTCTTGTCCACTTCTTCTGCAGGACGTGTTGCACCTTGTTCATCTCTGAAATTGATTAGGATGTGGCTGACAGAGGCCGCTATATAGTCCGTGTTGTTGTTGCTTACTTCCTTATCGTACATAACCTTGGCAGGAACCGCCAATGCTTTCTGCGAACCAATCACATTATCAAGATAATCGCGCAGATCCTCTTCAGTCAGGTTTAATTTGGCTAGAAAGGCTGCTGAGCCCTGGTCGCCGCTAATTTCTTCAATATATCCCTTTAAGCTGTTGAACTGCTTGGTTACAGCCTTAGGAAGCAATTC
This sequence comes from Paenibacillus radicis (ex Xue et al. 2023), assembly GCF_024722015.1. GTDB lineage: Bacteria > Bacillota > Bacilli > Paenibacillales > NBRC-103111 > Paenibacillus_S. The sequence continues at coordinate 126,529 of NZ_JANQBD010000020.1, forward strand.
TTTATCCTCACTGGTCATTCGGCCGTACAAAATCTTGCTTGCAACAAATTGTTTGAGCAGGGAAGTTTTATAGTTAATATCAGCATTCGCCGATATATCCTGTTGATTAAGCAGACTTATAATATTCATATACTTCTCAAAATCGCCAAGTGTAACCTGCCCGTCTTTATAAACGGCAACGATACTGCTTAAATCGACTTTGCGACCTACATAAATGGTTTCATTGTCGCCGTCCCAAGTTACTTCCTTACCCAGTGCTTCGCTTACAAAGCGTAGCGGAACATAAGTGGTACCGTTATAGATAAAGCTATCATCCGCCGGTTTTTTCTGTTGACCATCAAACATATATTTGATGTTTTTGAAATATACTTCAATTTGTGTCCCGCTGGCATATGCTATCGACCCTGTCATCATAACACCAATCGACAAGCCCAGTACGAGTCCTTTTAACTTATCATTCATATCTTATTTATCCACCTTTCTTTTCTCCAGTGTGCTCTGTGGTTGTACGGTATAAAAGCACACTTAATATATATTCCTCTTCAATCGACAAATTCCTGCTTTTTTTGGTTAAAAGGATATTAGGCCAGCTGGCCGGATGTCGATTAATAAGAAAAAGTATATTTAGTCAAAAGAGAGGATTTTGGAAGCTGATGTAGTATTTGTCTTAAAGAAACAGAAAAATTAAACAATAAGGGGATGGATGACTTTATGATGGATTTATTCCCCGGTCCGGAAGATCTATTCTTGTTTCACGAGGGCAGCTTGTTTAAGAGCTACCGGGTGCTTGGAGCACACTTTGCGAAACTTGAAGACACCTTGGGGGTTCGGTTTGCTGTTTGGGCGCCGCACGCAAGGGAAGTACGGGTTATTGGTGATTTTAACAACTGGGATGGCAGCGGATATGCAATGAGCAGGGCGAGCACTTGGGGTGTATGGAGTTTGTTTATTCCTAATGTGCGGGAAGGCGATTATTACAAGTACGAAATTGTTACACAGCATGGAACTCTGGTTCTGAAGGCAGATCCCTATGCATTTTACTCGGAATTGAAGCCGGGGACTGCCTCACGAGTGTATGCACTCGAAGGCTACGAATGGAATGATCAGGAATGGGAAGGAAGAAAAAGCGCCAATTCCTCCTACAACAGGCCGATGAACATCTACGAAATACACATGGGAACCTGGAAAAAGAAGCCCGATGGTGAGTATTATACATACCGCGAGCTCGCTGATGAATTGGTCGATTATGTAGCCGGCATGGGTTATACCCACGTAGAGCTGCTGCCCCTAGCGGAGCATCCGTATGATCGGTCATGGGGCTACCAGGCTACAGGCTACTATTCTGTAACGAGCCGCTTTGGTACACCGAAGGACTTTATGTACTTTGTGGACCGCTGCCATCAGGCTGGAATTGCAGTAATAATGGATTGGGTTCCAGGCCATTTTGTGAAGGATGATCATGGTTTAAGGCAATTCGACGGGCAGCCCTTATATGAGCATAAGGATCCTCGGCATGCAGAGAAGCCGGAGTGGGGAACGCTTGCCTTTGATTTTTCCAAGCCTGAAGTCATCAGCTTTCTAATTTCAAATGCATTGTTTTGGATGGAAATGTATCATATTGATGGACTTCGGGTCGATGCAGTTGCAAGCCTACTTTACTTGAATTTCGGGAAGCCGCAGGATCAGTGGATCAAGAATGCGCATGGAGGGGACGAGAACCCCGAGGCGATAGCCTTCATTAAGAAGCTGAACCACACGGTGTTTGCCCATTATCCTCATGCTTTAATGATGGCGGAGGATTCAACGGATTGGCCAATGGTTACTTCACCGGTGTACGCAGGTGGGCTTGGCTTTAACTACAAATGGAATATGGGCTGGATGAACGATATGCTGAAGTATATGGAGCTGGATCCGTATTTCAGGCGCGGCAGCCACAATTTATTGACATTTTCATTCATGTACACCTTCTCCGAAAATTATGTACTGCCCCTATCTCACGATGAGGTTGTGCATGGCAAGAAATCGCTGCTCAACAAAATGCCGGGGGATTATTGGCAGAAGTTCGCAAATTTACGCGCTCTATACGGTTATATGATGGCCCATCCGGGTAAGAAGCTGCTGTTCATGGGCAGTGAGTTCGGCCAGTTTGATGAATGGAAGGATCTGGAGGACCTCGATTGGGAGATGCTGGAGTATGATAGCCACCGAACGATGCACCAGTATGTCCGGGATTTAAATCACTTCTATTTACAAGAGAAATCGCTATGGGAGCTGGATCATCAGTCTGAAGGCTTCTCATGGATCGATCCCCACGATAATAATCAGAGTATTGTTACATTTATGAGAAAGTCCAAGGATCCTGAAGATTTTTTGATTATATTATGTAATTTCACCCCTGTCACACACAGTCAGTATCGGATAGGCGTCCCATTTGCCGGTGAATATTTAGAGTGCTTTAACAGCGATATGCCTCAATATGGCGGCTCTAATCAGTTCAATAATGGAAAATTGAAGACACAAACCGTTTCTTGGCATTATCAACCGTATAGTTTGCAGCTAACGATTCCTCCGCTTGCAACCATTGTGTTAAAGCCTGTCAAGATCCAACATCTTATACACACTAAAAGAATAGGAAGGGGTTAGTGCCGATGCGCAAAAAGGAATGTGTGGCTATGCTGCTTGCAGGAGGAGAAGGCAGGCGATTGGGAGTTTTGACGAATAAGCTGGCGAAGCCGGCTGTACATTTTGGCGGAAAATACCGGATTATTGATTTTACCCTCAGTAATTGCACGAATTCCGGTATCGATACCGTAGGAGTGCTAACTCAATACCAGCCGCTGGTGCTGAATACGTATATTGGCATAGGAGCGCCCTGGGATCTCGATCGCAAGAATGGCGGTGTTACTGTACTTCCACCCTATATGGAACAAAAAGGCGGAGATTGGTACAGCGGTACGGCTAATGCGATTTTCCGTAATGTTTCCTTCATAGAGCAGTATGATCCAGAGTACGTGCTTGTAATTTCCGGTGATCATATCTATAAGATGGATTATGATCTCATGCTAGACTTCCACAAGAGCAGAGGCGCAGATGCGACCATTGCTGTAATTGGGGTCAAATGGGAGGAAGCGAGCCGCTTTGGAATTATGAGTACGGACGATGAGGAAAGAATTACGGAGTTCGCGGAGAAACCGAAGGAACCCAAAAGCAATTTGGCGTCCATGGGTATCTACATTTTCAATTGGAAGGTACTTAAGGAATATTTAACAAAAGATGAAGATAATCCGGAGTCAAGCAAAGATTTCGGTAAAGATATCATTCCGTTAATGCTCAGTGAAAATAAGAAGATGATGGCCTACCCGTTTCAAGGCTATTGGAAAGATGTCGGCACGATTGAAAGCCTGTGGGAAGCCAATATGGATTTGCTGGAAAACGAGCCTGATTTCAATCTCAACGACAGAGAATGGCGCATTTATTCGGTTAATCCATGCCAACCCGGACAATACATAGCTCCGACCGCACAAATCCGCCGTTCCCTTGTTAACGAGGGCTGCAGTGTATTGGGCGAAGTGGACCATTCCGTGTTGTTCTACGGTGTAGAGGTTGGAGAAGGAAGCTTGATCAAAGATTCCGTTATTATGCCAAATGTACGAATCGGAAATAACGTAAAAATATATAAATCCATTATCGGCGAAGGTACTGTGGTTGATGACGGCAGCGTAATCGGCGAGCCTGGGCAGCAAAATATTATTTTAATTGGCGGTAATGAGCATATCAGTCCGGCAACCTCGGCCAACTTGAAAGGGTGAGATCAAATGAAGCGTATGATGGGCGTTATAAACCTGGTAAATGAACCTGATGATTTGGAAGAACTTACCTATTCACGTTGTGTAGCATCTGTACCGTTCGGCGCAAGATACCGGTTAATTGATTTTACGCTTTCCAATATGGTTAACTCCGGATTTGAGAATGTTGCCGTCTTCACTCAACATAAGTACCGTTCGCTGATGGATCATCTTGGCTCAGGCAAGGAATGGGATTTGGATCGTAAGCGCGGCGGGATGTTTATATTGCCAGCAATCCTCCAGGAAACAACGGGAATGTCACGGGGAGATTTGTTCCAATTTTATAGTCATCGTGATTACTTTTATCGGGCTCGTGAGGAGTATGTGGTCATTTCCCGCAGTCATATCGTATGCAATATCGATTTCAATGCTGTGCTGGATTATCACTTGGAGAAAAATGCCGACATCACGGTTGTGTACAAGCATGCAGACGATGAAGAGTTTGCCAAATACCGCCGTTTGGCCGTTAAAGACAGCGGTCAAGTTACTGTAATGGAAGACCAGTCAGGGCGCCTGCGGACGGATAACATTTCAATGGAAATGTATGTCATGAGCAAGGAGCTTCTGCTAGACATGGTGGAGTCCTGCTTAGCGCAAGGATACGATCATCTCGTGCGTGACGGAATTATGAAAAATATTGATAAGCTGAGCGTATATGGTTATCTTCATGAAGGACATGCAGGCATCGTAAATACGATTCAAAGCTATTATAAACACAGCATGCAGCTGTTAAATCCTAAAGTATGGCGCGAGCTATTCTTTCAAAAAAATCTTATTTTCACCAAAGTTAAAGATGAGCCCCCGGCTAAATATGTGGAAAATTCCAGCGCCCGCAATGCTCTGATCGCTAATGGCTGCATAATCGAGGGCAAGGTGGAAAACAGTATTTTGTTCCGCGGCGTTAAAATTCGCAAGGGTGCTTATGTGAAGAACAGTATCATCCTTCAAAACTGCGAGATCGAAGAAAATGTTATTATAGAGAACGCCATACTGGATAAGGATGTATTTATTAGCAGAGGCCGAGTACTCACAGGCGACAAGCAAGCGCCATTTATTGCTTCCAAAACCAAGGTTATTTAAGAGAACCAGCTTGATTGGGTAATAGGTTTGAAGAGCATGATTTGCCTGTAGCGGCTGCACGATTGGAAGTGACTTCGTAGCTTCAAACACGTTTTCCGGACTTTTATTGAATTTATTTTAGGGTAATAAGTCCGGAAAAAACTCGCCTCGAAGTCATCTTCCAATCGTTCCGCCTATCGGCAAATAGGAGCACATTCAAAAAAATTACCCAAGCAAGCATAAATATAAAAGGAGTGGTAGGAAGCCATGAAAGTGTTATTTGCCGCATCGGAAGCAGTACCTTTTGCGAAGACAGGAGGCTTGGCAGATGTTATCGGATCTTTACCGAAGGAACTGGTCAAGCAAGGACTGGATGTAAGAGTTATACTCCCCAAGTATGAGGACATACCGGCACAATTTACGCAGCAGATGGAAACCGTCGCCACCTTTACGCTGCAGATGGGCTGGAGACAGCTGTACTGCGGTATTTTGAAGCTTGTTCATGAAGGCATTACTTTTTATTTTGTCGATAATGAAACGTATTACCGCAGAAGAGGCTGCTACGGTTACGGTGATGATGCAGAACGTTTTGCTTTCTTTTGCCGTGCTGTGCTGGACGCTCTTCCCCATATTGAATTTATACCGGATGTCATTCATTGTCATGACTGGCAGGCGGGAATGATTCCTGTGCTTTACCGAGCGCATTTCAGCTGGCAGAAGCAATATGAGAATATTAAAACCGTTATGACCGTACATAATTTGAAATATCAAGGGGTTTTTGGCAAGGAACAATTCAAAGATTATTTTGCGTTAGGCGATGAGCATTTGGGAGGTTATGCACTGGAGCTATTCGGAGGGGCGAGCTTCATGAAAGGCGGGCTTCTGTATTCCGATATTATCACAACCGTGAGTCCGACTTATGCGCAGGAGATACAAACTCCTTATTTCGGGGAATATCTGGACGGCCTTCTTCGCAGCCAACAGCATCGGCTGTACGGTATCGTAAACGGTATCGACTATGAAGAGTTCGACCCGATGACCGATCCGCGCTTGGAGGTCAACTACCGAGATTCCGTTGTAAAGAAGCAGCAAAACAAGCTGAAGCTGCAGGAGCGTCTTGGTCTACCCGTTAACAAGGATATCCCTCTAATTGCATTGGTGACGCGTCTGGTTGATCAGAAAGGGTTATCCTTGGTAGACCGAGTCATTGAAAACTTATTGTCGCTAGAAGCGCAATGGGTCATTCTCGGGACTGGTGATCATCGGTATGAGCAATTATTCCGCTGGGCTGCCGACAGATATCCGGACAAGCTCTCCGCTAATATTACTTTCAATGAACCGTTGGCGCGGCAAATTTATGCCAGCTCTGATCTTTTCTTAATGCCTTCGGAATTCGAACCTTGCGGTATCGGACAACTAATTGCAATGCGCTACCGGTCCATACCGATTGTGCGTGAAACAGGAGGACTTAAAGATACGGTGACTTCCTTTAATGAATCGACAGGTGAAGGAACAGGCTTCAGCTTTACTCACTACAACGCACATGACATGCTATATACAGTTGAACGGGCAGTAAAGCTGTATAATGACCCGGAAGCTTGGAAAACCATATGGGCCAACATTAAGAAGAAGGATTTCAGCTGGCGTAAATCTGCACAGCAGTATGCGGCTTTATATTCCAAATTACAGTAATTTCAATTGAAATGGCAAACAAACCAACGTCTCGTGAGGCGTTGGTTTTGTCTATCTTTCTTGAACGAAAGGAATTTTTACATATAGCGGTTTATGTGAAAGGAGTTTTGCAATCAGATGAGAAAGATGTATGCACTAACGGATTTGGATGGAACACTGCTGCTTCCAGATGCAACTGTGTCTATATTCACTAAGGATGTTATAACGCAATTATTAAAAGAAGGGCATGTAGTGAGCTATGCTACGGCCAGAAGCTACACAAGCTCTCAAGCAGCGGCAGGATCGATTCCCTGGAAGCATCCATTGGTATTGTATAATGGAGCGCTGTTGTACGACCCGGTGTTAAAGAAGCAGCTTGGGGGCGCCTTTTTGGATAGTGATTTGACGAATGAGCTGCTGGAATTGGGACGTTCATTCGGGCATTGCCCGCTATTATTTGCGCTGGATGAGTATGATAACGAACGTGTATTTCATGAACCGTTGGTGCATAGCGGGTATCAACAGTTTGCGGCTAGCCGTCCAGGCGATAAAAGGTTCCGTGAATTGCCCAAGCTCAGCTGTCCGGATACTGCACATACGCTGATTCTAACGTATATTGGTCATCGTGATGAGCTTCTTCCATGGCTGGAAGCAGTCAGCAGCAGGTATGCAGGCAGGGTGCACATTCATTTCATGCCGGATGCTTATATAGCGGATCATTATTTTCTGGAAATAAGCCACCCGAACGCTAATAAAAAAGATGGATTATATCTCTGGGCCAAAAGTGTAGGTTGTGAGCCAGAAGAAGTTATTGCCTTCGGAGATAATTTGAATGATCTCGGACTACTCGAAGCAGCTGGTACTAAGGTCGCTGTCGGCAACGCTCAGCAAAAGCTAATAGAGGCGGCAGACCTTGTAATCGAATCGAATAGGGAAGACGGAGTGGCCAAGTACTTGCTTCAAGCCGGGTCCATAATTTCTTGATCATCGTAGTACATCGTTTCGTTATTAAAAGAGCGATTGATTGACAATAAAGAGTGCATAAGCTCAAATAAATCGGCTTGATCCAATTGCAGTGAAATTTGACCTTCCTCATTCTCTTGACCGTGATTTTTGGAAATATGGAATCGAATGGATTTGTGATCCGGATTCACTTCTATTTCCCATTGTTCTTTTTTTAATATACTTTCCCACATATGTAATCACCGTTCCTTCTCTGTCATCAGGTTTGCCCTATTTAGTTGGACGCGAGATTAAGTATATGCGGGTAAATCGATATTATTACTGAAACGATGGGAATTAGTTTAGGGAAAAGAGTATCACTTCTTACCACCATTGTCTGGGATAGCTCGAGGTTCGGGCGATTTTATGATAGAAGTAGGCAACCGCCACAATTAGCACGGCACCCATCAGTACAGGTGTGATCAGGAATTTCCAAGCGGCAGCAGACAGCATAACGACTAATGGGTCGGCTCCGGCAGGAGGATGAAGGGTTCGAGTCCATTGCATGAAGCCGATAGCAAGCCCTACGGCGAGCGCGATACTCCAGGTATGTGTTCCAAACAAAGTCAAACAAATAAGGCCTACTAAAGTGCTGAGTAAATGCCCGCCAATTATATTACGCGGTTGGGATAAAGGACTTTCCGGCAGCGCAAAAATTAGCACGCAGGTTGCCCCAAACGGAGCCATAATCAAGCTGAAATCCATGAAGCCACCTAACCCGCTGCAAAGTAGAATGGCTGTGAAGCCGCCAAGGCTCGGAAGAAGTGCTTTCAATGGATGTGAGTAGCTGTTCATAGTGTATAAACACCTCTTTTCTTATCATTGCTCCATATGATAACATAGCTTTAGCTATTTAACTTATGGATATATTTGATGCTTGACATTGCAAATTGCAATACCGGAGAGGTGCACAATGTTCGATCAGATCGAAGGGAAATGGTTTAAATCATTTGCTGCTGTATATGAGCATAAGAGTATTAGTAAAGCGGCTGAGCAGCTGGGCTATGTGCAATCAACCCTTACGACACATATTCAACTGCTGGAGCGGGTATGCGGACGAAAGCTGTTTAATCGACTTCCAAGAGGCGTGGAGCCAACGGAAGCCGGAGTGGAGCTCTCCCATTATGCGAATCAATTTCTACAATTAGGAGAAGCGATGAACGAAGCATTACAGGCTCATACAGTAGCCAAAGGTACCGTGAAGCTGCAGGTTTTGGAGTCATTTTGCGTTTCCTACATGCCGTCGGTATTTGAACTTTTTTTCGAACAGTTTCCTCAGGTTCAGCTGGAGCTGACGACAGGCTTTTATAAGGATACATTGGAGGCTTTATTAGAGCGACGAATTCATATAGGGATTGTTCCGAAGAATCCGGAAAGGGATGATATCGATTTTCATCCGCTTGTAGAGGAGGAGCTGATATTCATTGCAGCACCGGCATTGTCCATGCGAGTGCGAGATGCCGGGCTACCAGCAGATAGAAAAGTCATAGGTTTTGGCAGCCGCTGCATTTATCAATCCATTGCACACGAAGCAATGATGCAGGAGTGGGACGTTCACCCGTACAAGAGTCTGGAATATGCAAGTCTGGAAATGATTAAGCAGACAGTTATGAGCGGGCAAGGGATTGCTCTTGTACCGAAAATTGCTGTCCAATCGGAGCTTCAGTCAGGTCGGCTTGATAGGGTGACGATGAAGAATAATATCTTTGTGACCCATGGAATTATAAGCTGGAAAGACAAGGTGGAAACGGCAGCTGCCAAAGCTCTAAAACAAACAATCATCGACAGGTTTTGAGTAAGATTGTTTTATACATATTTCTGATTTGACAGAGTGGCATTGTCGTCTTTAAACTGAAATAATGAAATAGTATCCAAAGCAGCTTAGGGAATATGTTTACGCTGCAAGTTTACTGACCAATAGACCCGAGGAGGATATGAGGATGTTTATACAAGCCCAGGAAAAGCTGGTTCCTGATTTTCATGAAAACTTAAAGGTTATCCTGTTAGGCACAGGTACGCCGCGAAGCTTTGTTGGAAGATCTAAATCTGGTGCAATCGTACTGGCAGGTAATAAAACCTTTCTAGTCGATTGTGGCGCAGGTGTGGTTGACCGGATGATACAAGCTGGCGTCATGCCGCAGCGTATTTCCGATGTGTTATTTACACATCATCACAGCGATCATAATTCCGGATTTTTCGATGTTTTTATTAGCAGTTGGCGGACACATGTTAACGCAGAGCGTGTTTTTGAAGGGCGTAAAGTCCCGATGAGCGTATATGGCCCTACAACTACGAAGGAAATAATCGGAAAAATGCGTGAATCATTTGATTTTGACGTCAATCTGAGAGTGAATTACAATAAGTCGACGGATGTCGGGGCTAATATCGAATATTTTGAAAGCAATGAAGGTGTCGTGTATGACCGTGATGGAATAAAAATTACTGCTTTTGAGGTGGACCATAGACCAGTTAAGCCTGCAATTGCTTTTAAATTTGAATATAACGGTAAAGCTGTCGTTATCTCAGGTGATACGATCCCGGTGGATAATATGGTTAAATACAGCCAGGGCATAGATCTGCTCATACATGAATCCTACAATAAGCCGTGGCTGGATGCGTTGATAGAGAAATTTCCCGAACAAACGGTAGGTCTATCGAATCCGGCAAAATATCATACAACAACGCTGGAAGCGGCTGAGATTGCGAGAGCAGCGAACGTGAAGCACCTTGTGCTGACACATCATATTCCTGCACCGCAGGAAACGGAGGAAGCGGAAGCAGCTTACATAGAAGGCATGAACGAGATTTATAGCGGGAAAATTACGATGGCGCGCGATCTTATGGAATTTGATCTTGGTTAGCCGCAGGTCTTACTATATTTTATAAAAAACAATGGTACTCAAAGCTTGATTGAGCATGCAGCGGCATGTTTGATTGAGCTTTTTTCTATAATCTTTGTAAGTTGTCCTTAGAAGGTTTCTTAACACGCCAGAAAGTTTAAGTGCATTACAGTACTAAAGTGGGTGACCTTTAATGCACCCCAAGATCAAAGGGGATTTTCATAGGGATAGCGGCGATGAGCCCAGGAGGATTTTGTGCGGAATAGAGAGTTCCGTTATTCCATCTGCCGCCGCCAATCTGGGGTGATAGCGGAAGTGGGAATTCCGTTATGTTGGCCGAATGGAGCAATTATGCACAAAAACAGAGCAATAACGGAACTAGCTGTTCCCGTATCCCTCTGTTTTTTGGACTTTTCAGGTAATAAAGGAACAATTACTTCCGCATTGACCATCACTTCCGTGGATGCAGTACCGACGTGTTGTTTAGGGTCATGAGCTTGTGATCTCTTCACTAAAAGTATAGTAAAGCTAAGTACATGGAACTGTAGAGGAGTTCATGGTTATCAAAAACAGCTCGAAGACCGGCATTGGGGAGTAAGAAGGAAGCGGTGCAAAGCACAGAGTAGAACAAAAGAGGGAATCGATATTAGGTGGAGGAGCGTAAGCGTCCGCCCTGGTCGGCACCTTCGGTGGCTGCTCGGGTATGCAACCTATCATTACCGTGTTCCCATCACACTTTGCCAACGCGCGCGAATCCCGGGCGCGCGTTGCGGCATTGCATGCGGTCGGTCGAACCCACCACTGCATACCTACAATTCGAACAACGCAAACTTCAACAGCAGACGGAATCCCGCATCCATCCCTCCTCACGCACAAACGTAGGGTTCAATTGAGCTTTTCTTTTTTGCCTAGTTTATAAAAAATTAATAACTATTAATACAGGTTTAATAGTTAATTTACTGGCAGTTTCGATTCGTTGGCTACAATGGGTTTTGTGAGAGTGAACTGCTTTCTACTAAATCTATTAAATGGAGGAATGACTCATGAATCGAAAGAAGTTAGCTTTAATTGGAACAGGTGTTACAGTAGGCACTTTTCTGCTGATTACATCCGCTTATGCAGGAATTGCTGAAAACTCGGGCTACGAGACCTACAAAGCAGCAATCAAAAACACGGTGACAGCCAAAAGTATGACAGATACGGTAGCTGTATCCGTTCAGGATAACGGTAAACAAGTATTAAACGTGAACGCAACCGTTAAGAAAGATAAAACGGCAAAAGCTGTCAGTGCAAATGTAAATGTACAAGGCGGCGGCACGGATCAATCAGTTAATGTGTATACAACAGCTGACGGCAAAAAGGTTATTAAAACTAGTGCAAGCGATATATATAACGTTTTTGATGCTAAAGACAATCAGCATGGACGTGAAAATAAAAAAGAGAAAACGGATGAGCTTCAAGGAGATAAATTTAATAAGGAAGCCGAAAATTTAATTGACGCGTTGGTAGGAAATCTTAAGCAGTATGTAACGGAAACAGCCGCTGCTAATGGAGGTAAAGAGATTCATATCTCGCTTTCAGGCAGCCAGCTTCCAACCGCAGTGAATGCCGTAGGCTCATTTCTTGTGAAGAAAGCATCTCATGATAGTCTAAATGCTCGTGAGTCCGACGCTTCAAGCAAGAAGGAATTGTTCGGCGCTGATCTGAGCGGCTTGAAGCAAGCTATGCCTAAGCTGACACAGGATGTTGCGATTACAAATGTAGATATTCAAGCATCTGTGGATGGAAACAATACAATTACGAAACAAAAAGCCGCGTTGACAATCTCGGGTAAAGATGAGTCCGGCGCAGCACATACAGTTATCGTTAACGCCGACCTTGGCATCACAGGGTTGGACGCTACTACACCGGATTCCATTGACCTAACAGGCAAGCAAGTTCAAACAGTCGATGCGAAGCAATGGGATAAGTCCAAATTTAACCACTAATGGTTAAAGCGGCAGGCGCGTTCGCAAGGATGCGTCTGCTTCATCCCTATAATAATGATTCGGAAGGAGCAGGCAGATGCAGGAGCCTATTGTGGAATTAAACGGACTTACTAAAAAATATAGCAATAAGCGCGGGGTAGAGCAGATTACTTTACAAGTCGAGCGTGGAGAGGTGTATGGCTTTTTCGGTCCGAATGGGGCGGGAAAAACAACTGTCATGAAAATAATTACAGGCCTCTGCCGAGCGGATCAAGGAAGTGCCCGATTATTCGGATATGACATCACGACACATTACACTCAGGCTATGCAAAAGACCGGAGTGCTTATTGAAACGGCTGAAGCTTTTGAATATATGAGCGGTTACAAAAACCTGCAGTTGGCGTCAAGGCTTTATCCGGAGCTCGGGAAGTCAAGAATTGACGAAGTTTTGGAGCTTGTCGGATTAGCCAAATATAAGCATGAGAAAGTAGCGGGTTATTCACTTGGCATGAAGCAGCGGCTTGGAATAGCCGCGGCATTATTGTCCGGACCTGAGCTGCTAATTCTCGATGAACCGACGAATGGCCTGGATATCGAGGGCATGGTCGAAATGCGTAAAATGATGGCTCTATTAGCCAGCGAGCAAGGAATGACGTTCTTTCTATCCAGTCATATGATTCAAGAGATGGAACTTCTATGTACACGTATCGGCATTGTATATGAAGGGAGATTGATTCAAGAAGGGTTGCTGTCTGATTTAGTGAACGGGCAGGCTCAAGGGTCGCTTGAACAGCTGTTTATTAATTCTATTCAAGAGGAAAGGGGGAGGAAGGCATATGCATAGCTTTATTGCAGGGACACGTAATGAATGGAGCAAGCTTGCTGCCCGCAAAAAACTGCTGTTCTCGTTACTTCTGCTTGTTCTGCTTCCGGTAGCTTCAGCTGTGCTGTTATCTCAGCTTCAAGCCGGCATTGGGATAGCGGCTGTATCTTCGGGTGATTTTCCCGTTCTTATGTTAAGTATTTATACCGGCTTCGTTATTCCTTTGTTCACGTTTATGGCGGCGGCAGATTTATTTGCAGGAGAAATTCAAGACCGTACGCTGAAGCTTACATTGCTGCGCCCTATAAGCAGATTCGTCGTATTTTCTTCCAAGGTAGCTGCTCTCGGGCTCTATTCTCTTGTTAGTCTTGTCGTCGGCTGTGCCGTATCCGTGCTTGCGGGGCTGCTTCTTAACTCACAAAGCGGTTGGGGAACCGGTCTTCTGCAATCGTTGGAGGCCTATAGTGTAGCGTTTGTGCCCATGTTCACTCTTGTAGTATTAGCTGTGCTGTTGACCCAGCTTTTTCGGAGCGCGAGCGGGGCGATGATGGTGTGTGTTTTTGTGTATGCTGCATTAAAGCTGTTAGGTGTCTTTTATCCGCAGTATGCGGCTTATTCACCAACCTATTATACGGATTGGCATCAGTTATGGTTGAATGGAGCGGTACCAGCGAGTAAGATCATCAATGCGACGACTTACCTTGCCGCTTCTTGTATCTTGTGTTTTACGGCGGCATTTGCTATGTTCGATAGAAGAGAAATATAGAAGGCCGAAGAGCCTATATAGGGGAAATGATATGTCGATCAAGGTTAGACTGCTGCTGTCGTACATGGCTATGCTTGTTGTACCGTTAGTGCTATTTATACTGGCCGCGCTTATTATTGGTGTGGCTTTTATTGGAGATATGAAATCTGTCTATCATGGAGAATTCCGGCACGGTAATTTCATTAAAGATGTAATAGAGAAACAGGCTGCTGTGTTCGCAGATATACAGACCAGAGCTGCCCAAGATCCGGAATCGCTGCTTAATCCGAACGTTGCAGGCGAGCTGGAAAATCTTTTGGAAGTGGTGAAGATGGGGCTGGTCATTCGCAAGGGCTCTGAGCTGCCGTATGTTTCCGATCGTCTGAACGGTTCTTCCATCCTGCAGTCACTGCCTGCTTACATCAACAAGGGAGGAGACAGTCAGGACATGAAAAAAACAAGTGACAACTGGTATTGGTACCGCCAGCATGATTTTATATTCGCCGATGGTACCAAGGGCAGTGCATTTGTCATTACAGATGTAAATTTCGTGGAAAAGTATGTGCATAAGTATTCCTTCCTGCTGATTGGCTCACTTTTTTTCATTCTATTGCTGACCAACGGGGTCTTGACTTATTTGGTATCGAGAAGCATAATCAGACCGCTGAGGAAATTGAAGCAGGCTGCTGAGCAAATACGTGAAGGGAATCTGGACTCAGAGGTTGGCGTGCATACACGCGATGAAATCGGGGAGCTGAGTATCGCTTTTGAGCAAATGAGGCATAGGCTGAAGGAATCGGTGGAGCTGCAGCTGCAGTATGAGGAAAACCGCAAAGAGCTCTTATCCAACATCTCCCATGACTTGAAAACACCGGTTACTTCGATAAAAGGGTATGTTGAAGGTATTTTGGACGGTGTGGCAGGACCGGATAAGCTGGAAAAATATTTACAAACCATATATGCGAAGACTGTAGATATGGATCGAATGATTGATGAATTATTTTTATTTTCCAAACTGGATTTAAAAAAGCTTTCCTTTCATTTTGAAACGGTAGAATTGGTTCCTTATCTCGAAGATTTGATGGAAGAAGCGCAATTTGACATGGAAAAAAAGGGCTTCTCGTTTTCGCTTGATCTTGGTGCTGCAAACCGTGGGGTAAAGGTGAGTGCAGATCGGGAAAAGCTGAAGCGGGTACTTACTAATATATGGGAAAATGCGGTGAAATACGCTGATAAAGAGTATAAAGCTATCCGCGTTGGACTGATCGGACGAGAGAAGCAAATTATCATTGAAATAGAAGATAACGGACAGGGAATACCGCAGGATGCGCTGCCCTATGTGTTTGACCGATTTTACCGGGCGGATCTGTCCCGTAATTCCCTGACAGGGGGAAGCGGTCTAGGGCTTGCTATTGCCAAACAAATTATTATGGAGCATGGAGGAGCTATTTCAGCGGAAAGTGTGGAGGGAGAGGGGACTCGTATTTCGATTACTTTACCTGCGGTAGAAACAATGAGTATGGAAAGGGGGCAGGAAAAACGTTGAAGCGAATTTTGATTATTGAGGATGAAATGAGTATAGCCGAGCTAGAGCGTGATTACTTGGAAATCGAAGGCTTTCGGGTGGATATTGAAAACCGCGGCGATACCGGCTTACAGAGAGCGCTGCAGGAAAGCTATGATCTGATTCTGCTGGATGTTATGCTTCCCAAAGTGGACGGCTTTGAAATTTGCCGGAAAATTCGCAGCGAGCAAGATACACCGATACTGATGGTATCGGCTAAGAAGGAGGACATCGATAAAATCCGCGGATTAGGTCTCGGTGCCGATGATTATATTATTAAGCCGTTTAGTCCGGGTGAGCTGGTAGCCAGAGTTAAAGCCCACTTGAACCGCTACGAAAGATTAATGGGGAAGCGGGAGAGCGCAAATGAAGAAATCCGTATTCGCGGATTGATGATCGATAAAACCTCGCGGCGCGTGTATGTTAATGACAAGGAGGTCGTCTTTACTACTAAAGAATTTGATCTTCTTGCTTTCTTGGCGGTCAATCCTAACCGTGTATTTAGCAAGGACCACTTGTTTGAACAACTATGGGGTATGGAATCAATGGGGGACATTGCCACCGTTACAGTTCATATCCGCAAAGTAAGGGAAAAGGTAGAGGCCGATCCCTCCAATCCCCAATATATCGAAACGGTGTGGGGAGCGGGCTACAGGTTTAAGGTCTAAGCTTGGGTGTAAGGGAAATAGGACTATGAAATTAAAAAGCTAAGGGAAATGAACATTTCCCTTAGCTTTTTGCAGTTAATAACCATCGCTTCGTTTCCCGGAGTGCTCAGCGATTGCTGCTCCTTCTTGAGCATCTTTGGAGACGAGATGATCGGATTGTTTAGAACGAGAGAGTCCTTCGGAAACGCGGCGGCCATATTCGGGATCTGCATTAGTAAAATTTTCAATCATTTGCTTCTGGATTTGGGGTGCGCACACATTCAGGGCGTCCACCAAGTTGCCAATCAATTCATCCTGTTCCCAATTCTCGAATTTCCGAAACGTTTCCCCGGCTTGCTTGAAATCATTAGTCCGATCAAGCTTTTGACGCACGAGCTTTGCATTGTAGGCAGGCTCATGTTCTATACCCGATGGTGCTGCTTCCTTCAATCCCCCTAATGATGACGGCTCATAATTGACATGAGGGTTTTGCTCGGGCGCTTTATCAATCATGTATTCCATTTGCCCGCTTCGTTGATTGGTAGCAACTCGAGTTTTTGGAGCATTGATAGGCAGTTGCAAATAATTGGTACCCACTCTATAGCGCTGTGTATCGGAATAGGAGAAGGTCCGTCCCTGCAGAAGCTTATCGTCAGAAAAATCGAGTCCATCTACCAGCACGCCTGTACCGAATGCAGCTTGCTCTACTTCAGCAAAATAGTTGTCCGGATTTTTATTCAAAACCATTTTCCCAACCGGCAGGAAAGGAAATTGCTCGTGATCCCATAGCTTTGTAGGATCCAGTGGATCGAAATCCAGCTCCGGATGCTCGTCATCACTCATGATTTGAACACAAAGCTCCCACTCCGGATAATCTCCTCGTTCGATCGCTTCATATAAATCCTGTGTTGCGTGGCTTGTGTTTTTGCCTTGGATTTCATTGGCTTCCGATTGCTTCAGGTTTTTGATTTCTTGCTTCAGCGGCTCCCAATGATATTTCACAAGGACGGCTTGTCCTTCTTTGTTAACCCATTTGTAGGTGTTTACACCTGAGCCTTGCATCTGTCTGTAATTAGCCGGTATTCCCCAGGGCGAAAAAAGAAATGTAATCATATGAGTGGCTTCCGGTGAATTGGACACAAAATCAAACATTCGTTCCGGATTTGATAGATTCGTCACGGGATCGGGGCGGAAAGCATGAACCATGTCCGGAAATTTCAGCGGATCACGAATAAAGAAAATTTTAAGGTTATTACCGACTAAGTCCCAATTGCCATCCTCCGTATAGAACTTTGTAGCGAAGCCGCGAGGATCACGTAAAGTTTCGGGGGAATGTCCGCCATGGACAACCGTCGAAAACCGGACAAATACAGGAGTGCGGTTTCCGGCTTTTTGAAACAGCTTGGCCCGTGTATATTTGGCAACAGGCTCATTGCCGGCTTTACCATAAGCTTCAAAGTAGCCATGGGCCCCTGCGCCGCGTGCGTGTACGACCCGTTCGGGAATCCGTTCCCGGTCGAAGTGGGACACTTTTTCAATATAATGATAATTTTCAAGTGTAGAGGGGCCTCGATTTCCAACGGTACGAATGTTCTGATTGTCCGATATCGGGTGGCCTTGCCTATTGGTTAATGTAAGGCTTTCGGTTTTATTATCCTGATTGTCCATTTTATCCTCCAAATGTATAGTCCAGCCTATTATTAGCTGTTGTTTGGAACATTATTCTTATATTTTGCCTATTGGAGTGCCTAAAGGTTATAATTGGAAATATAGAGAATTAGCCTTTTAAATTAAGAATTGAGGTACAGAAATGACAATTTATATGGCTTTTTTACGCGGCATTAATGTGAGTGGACATAACATGATAAAAATGAGTGAATTGAAAACCATGTTTGAAGCGTTAGGATTTGGACGAGTGCAAACGTATATAAATAGCGGTAATGTTTTGTTCGAATCGGAGGAAGGTGTAGAAACGCTTCAATTGCGTATTGAGAATGAAATCAAAACGGTGTTCGGTTTTACGATCAGCGTCATGTTAAGAACCGACAAGGAGCTGCAGCAGATTATAGAAAATAGTCCATTTGTGCCAGACTCCTTATCCGATGGGGAAAGTATACACCTTATTCTTTTGAAAGAAGCTCCTACGCAGGAAGAACTCGATAGACTTCCTGATGTTGATTATGAGAATGACGAATATTATATCGAGGGCAGAGAAATTTATGTCCTGTATCGTAAAAGCTTGCTTGATTCCAAGTTGCCTAAAAAATTTCAGAAGCTTGTTCCCCAGACAGCACGCAATTGGAAAACGATAATTAAGCTCTCAACTATGGTAAAAGCGATGAAAGCTCATTGAGTATTTTTTGATTCAGGGAAAATGAGTTAACAAACCATACATAAGTGCATATAGTGACACATAGTATTTTTCTTAAGATAACATTGTTAAGTAAAAAATGTTATTGGCAGGAATCTTGACTATCCAATGTCACTATTTTTTTTGTGCTAAAAGTTTCCCTTGTGCAAAATAATTGGCCGTGATCACAATAAAACTCAAGAGGTGAGAAGAATGAATGAAAATGGATCGACAGTGTCTTTGGAACCGGAGAAAGGATGGAGAAATCGAAGAACGAAACCAACTCTCCCCGAGGTGTACAGAAGTCTTCATATACCGAAAAAAGGATCGTGGTTAAAGAAATTTCTTGCATTTGCCGGTCCTGGGTATTTGGTTGCGGTAGGCTACATGGACCCGGGGAACTGGGCAACGGATATAGCAGGTGGTTCACTATTTGGCTATACCTTATTATCCGTCATATTGTTGTCTAACCTGATGGCCATCTTGCTTCAAGCTTTATCTGGAAAGCTCGGTATAGTAACTGGGCGAGATTTGGCTCAAGCCTGTCGTGACCATTATAGTAAACCGGTTGCTATGGTGTTATGGGTATTATGCGAATTGGCAATTGCCGCATGCGATTTGGCAGAGGTTATCGGATCAGCTATAGCCTTATATTTGCTTTTTGGCATTCCTTTAATATATGGCGTAATTATTACAGCATTGGATGTGTTGATTGTTTTGCTCCTGCAGAACAAAGGCTTTAGGTATATTGAAATTTTAGTAATTGTTGTAATAGTAACGATAGGGGCGTGTTTTGCAATAGAGATCTTCCTGTCTAAGCCAGATGTAGGCGGGATTATGATGGGGTTCGTTCCTAGTACTGAAATAATAACAAATCCTGTTATGCTGTATATCGCAATCGGTATATTGGGAGCAACGGTAATGCCTCATAATCTGTACCTCCATTCTTCCATTGTGCAAACCAGAAAATACGAACAAACAAGCTTAGGCAAACGTGAGGCGATAAAATTCACAACCTGGGATTCAACCATAGCTCTTTTTGTTGCGCTCTTCATTAACGCAGCGATTCTTATTATTTCCGCTGCAACCTTTCATAAGGCAGGGATGACAGAGGTGGCAGAAATAGGGGAAGCTTATCATTTGCTTACGCCTCTGCTTGGAACAACACTAGGAAGCATTTTGTTTGGGGTAGCCTTGCTCGCTTCAGGTCAAAACTCAACCTTAACTGGAACCTTGGCAGGACAAATCGTAATGGAGGGCTTTTTAAATATTCGTCTTGCAGCGTGGCTGCGTCGATTAATTACAAGGCTAATAGCGATTATTCCCGCAGTTATAGTTACGGCCATTGCTGGAGAGAGTGGAACGGCACAGCTCCTTATCTTAAGCCAGGTTATTTTATCCTTGCAGCTTTCCTTTGCCGTTATCCCGCTTATTCAATTTACAAATGATCGTAAGAAAATGGGTGAATTTGTGAACCCGCTATGGTTAAAAATTATTGCCTGGATGGTAGCTGTTGTAATAGTTGGTTTAAATGTCTATCTCTTGTATCAAACATTTTTCGGTTAATCCAGATATGGTTTAGCCCATTTCACAAAAATTGGGAACCAATATAGACGGAAGCCCATACAATGGGGCAAATGACTATATTATCTTTAGGAGGCCAACTGTATATGGAACGAGCTTTTGGACATGGAGGATTTGGACACGGAGGTTTTGACCATTTTGAACACCCGGCTTTCATTCCTCAACGCAGATTTACCCCTTATTTCTTTCTTTCACCGTTTTTCTTTAGAGGGAATAATGACACAAATGGCACATTTTTTACTCAACATCAATGTAATGAAGGGGATACAATCGGGACTCTTGCAGAAATGTACAATGTACCCCAACCTATTTTGGAGACTATGAACCCGCATATTCAAAATTCCGAATACTTAGCGCCAGGAAGCATAGCCAATATTCCTCGTTTGGATAAAATGTATTGCCATAAAATGTTTATGGAGCAAGACGGACCTGGAACCGACAGAAATTCCCCTATGGTGAATCCAGAACCTAATATGATGCCAGTTCAAGAGAAACTTCATATGCACCCGCATGGTCAACACGCTCATTCTGCCTATCCGTACTCCTATCCATACCCAACACAATACTATCCAGGCGGAGGACATCATGCAGGGCATCATGCCGGCCATCATGGCTTTGGTGTGCATCTCGGTGGTCATCTTGGAGGGCATGGAGCTGGAGTGCACGCAGGTGGACACCTTGGACATCAGGGCATGGGTGTTCATACCGGCGGATATCTTGGAGGTTACGGAGCGGGGGTACATGCGGGCGGACATATGATGGATCATGGTGCTGGCGTTCATCTTGGTGGTCATCTCGGGGGACATGGAGCTGGAGTACATGCAGGTGGAAATCTTAAGGATCATGGCGTAGGCATGCATGTTGGGGGCAATCTTGGGGATCATGTAGGTCAGCTTGGTGTGCATCTCGGCGGTCATGTTGGAAATGAGGAAAAAAATCAATAAGGATTGAACTGAACAATAAACGGCAATAGAAATAAGCTCTCTATCCTTTTGGGATGGAGGGCTTTTAACTCATGACTATGATAAACTCAATGAATAAAAATAAAAAAACTTTCATCCATGAGAAAACGACCCAACAGATGAAAGCTTTCATATAAACTATAAACTCAATTTATCGAATCTGGTTTTAATGTCCTCAAGCATCAGCTTTGCTGCAATGATGCCGCCGGATGTATTCCATATCGGTTCATTTACACTAAAGGCCCGTTGTTTTTTTACGACGTTGAGATTTTGTCCCAGAGGGCTTTTGAGCCATTCTTCGGTCGTTTTGGTAGCGCCGGTTTCACCTTCACGGTCGGAAGTGAAATAGAAAAATACGTCACCGTCAAGCACAGTTATTTGCTCCATTGAAATATCTGCGGAGAAATCGTTCTTGTTTTGTGCTTCAGGACGAGCAAAGCCTATTTGATCAAGGATAACGCCTGCAAAATTATTTTTGTAGTATACGCGTACTTTCCCGGGTTGGAATCGAGCCAATGAAATGCGCAATTTCGTTTTATCACCGAGAGCAGCTTTGGTTTGTTGAATGGCTTGGTTGTAGCTGTCCAGAATAGCTGCTCCTTCGGCTTCTTTGTTCAGAGCCTGAGCATACAATTTGAAATTATCCAGCATACTGTCGCCGAGATTTTCGGTGAATACGGTAGGTGCAATACTGGAAAGCTGCGGATATACTTTCTCTTGTCTAACCTTGGTTCCCAAGATGAGATCCGGCTTCAAGCCGGCAATAAGTTCAAGATTGGGCTGCGTCTCGTCCCCGATTACTTGCACACCGGACATTTTATCCTTGATATGATCGAACCATGGCTCGCCAATCCACGATTTAACGGCAGCGACAGGTTTAATGCCCAGCTCTAGCAAAGATTCAGTGCCTTGGTTAGTTAAAACCACAATGCGTTGTGGCGTTCCAGTAATAGTTGTTGTACCCATTGCATGTTTGATAGTTCGACTTGAGGCATCATTACTCTTTCCCTCGGTTGACTTCACTGGATTTTGAGTAGCGCAAGCTGAGATAAGTAAAGACATGATGATTAGTAACGTTAACGCCATCCCTAGTTTTGATCTTAACAACAGTAGATCCCCTTTCAAATCCATAAACGCTTAAATGATTATCATTATCAATAAAAGCTATGTTTGTTATACTAATATAAAAGCTTTTTTCATGCAATGCTTGTTGAGGCGATTTTCATGAAAATAGACAGATATGAGGATGTGTCACACTTTGACTGAGCAGTCAGGTAAATTAGCACTACAATCGCAGGAATGGATTAGAACGGCATTATTTCAAATCATGGATAAGAAGGAGTATTCACACATATCCATAACCGAAATCGCGGATAGGGCGGGGCTTGCAAGGCAAACCTTTTATCGTAATTTCCAAAGCAAGGATGAAATTTTACTGGACTATTTGGAAGAACTTATGAAAGGCTTATGGAAGGATCTCGGGGAGTTGTCTACCATTAATGAAGAGATTCTGGTTGCCCTGTTTCGCAATTGGAGAAGTAATGTTCCTTCCTCGCTGATCCACAATATCGTTGCAAAAGACCGTAAAATCAGGCAGCTCATTCATAAGAGCATTAGTGATTCCTTCGATGAGCTGTTCGTTCATATAAAAAAAGTTCCAGAAGAAAGCGTAGATGATACATACCGAATGTACGCTCACAAATCATTGTCCGCCATCGTTCATTTGATGCTAATAGAGTGGACGTTAAACGATTTTCAAATGACACCTGAAGAAATCGGAGGAATGGTTAGCGACTTGACTGCTTCGATACGATTGTATTTGTGAAATTATTTATTGTAACTATATGAGGATAGAATCTCTGTTAGGAGGCAGTCCATGATAGAACAAAGTATTCCTTATCGGCGATTGTCCCATTTGCGTATAAGCGGGGGGAGACTCGACAAGCCTGAGCAAGTAGTGAAGCAGCTTGGCGCCATGCAGGCACAGGATTATCATCAAACCCTGTGGGCAATCGGTTTAAGAATGAAATCATCGACCCTTGCGGATATCGAACGAAGCATAGAAGATCGTAAGATCATTCTGACTTGGCCGATGCGCGGAACGATTCATTTTGTGCCGCCCGAGGATGTGAGATGGATGTTGAAGCTTTCGGCAGCACGAACTTTGGCGCAGGATAATCGCAGATTGGAGCAATTGGAGCTTAATCAGAAAATTATTGAACAGAGTAAGCAGATTATGTACGACGCCTTGCGTGGGGATAAGCGAATATCCCGGCCCCTTCTCATGGATTTACTTGAGGAAGCAGGGATCAGCACGAAAAATCAGCGGGGATATCATCTTCTATGGTACATTGCTCAGTCTGGTCTCATCTGTATGGGGCCAAGGGAGGGCAAGCAGCAAACCTTTGTATTGCTGGATGAGTGGGCACCTGGAGCCAAAGAATTATCAATGAGTGAAGCGCTTGCCAAGCTTACAGAAAAATATTTTACCAGCCACGGACCTGCAACAGTACAGGATTTTGCCTGGTGGGCAGGTATCACACTAACCGATGCCCGAAAGGGGGTCGAAGCTGTTCGAGCCCGTCTGGTGTCGGGGAAGTTAAATAATCAGGAATACTGGGAAGGCGAGCATTCAGAGACGGGGTCTACCGATGCTGAATCAACCGTCTACCTGCTTCCGGGATATGATGAGCATCTGCTTGGCTATAAGGACCGAAGTGCAGTGCTAAAGGCGGAATATTCAAACCATATTATACCTGGCGGCAACGGCGTATTTATGCCCACCCTTATCATTGACGGTCAAGTAGCCGGCACTTGGAAACGAACGATCAAGAGTAAGGGC
This sequence comes from Paenibacillus radicis (ex Xue et al. 2023), assembly GCF_024722015.1. Taxonomy (GTDB): domain Bacteria; phylum Bacillota; class Bacilli; order Paenibacillales; family NBRC-103111; genus Paenibacillus_S. The sequence continues at coordinate 150,430 of NZ_JANQBD010000020.1, forward strand.
ATTGATATCGAGTTCAACTTATTTGAATCTCATGAAGACAGGGAAGAGAATATCCTGCAGACGGCTCAACGATATTGTGAATTTATAGGACTGCCGTTAGGTTCGACAAAAATGGACAAGAAGAGGCCAAAATGAGCATAAGATAGTAGAGGGGCTTGCTTAGCAGCAGCTCCTTTTTATTTTGTCGAGATGGCATACAGGAATGTGAAACTGCAAACACGAAAGGGGTATTTTATTTAAATCAACTTATCCCTATAACCGCTCCATTTGAAAGAGTATGATTAAAAAAACAGAATGGGGAGTAGTGTTGATGTTAAAATTGAAATATTTGTTCAATGATGTGAATTTAGCAGAAATGCTTTTGAAAAATTGGGAATTTGAAAAAGAGTCCATCGATATGTTCAAGTATTACAGAATATCCTCAAATGCAATTTATCCGTTTAAATGCGATGGTAAGACTCAGTTCTTAAGGTTTGCCCCTAAAGAAGAGAAGAGTAAAGAAAATATTTTGGCGGAACTTGATTTTATCTCTTATTTGCGTGCCAATCACTATGGAGCTTTAGAATCAGTTACTTCTAAAAATGGAGAGGAGCTTGTAGAAGCACACACACCATGGGGCGATTTCTATGCTTCGGTGTTTAAACGTGTGCCGGGTGTGCAGATGAACAAAACGGATTTTAGTGATTCCACTATTTTCAGCCATGGGAAAGCTTTAGGAAAATTGCATCAGTTATCAAGTGAGTATACGCCTATTAAAACCAAAAGATGGTCATATAGCGATGTTTTGGATTGGATTCAGGATCACTTAATGGACTATCCAGAAGAAACAGCTGCTTTGAAGGAAGCAACGATACTAAAAGAATATTTCTTATCGCTCCCAGTAACAAACAACAATTTCGGACTTATTCATTATGATTTCGAATACGATAATGTATTTTTTGATGAAGAAACTAAGTCTTGCCATGTTATTGATTTTGATGATGCTATGTATCACTGGTATGCGATGGATATTGAGAAAGCGCTTGACAGTTTGCGTGACTATATCCCAGCTGAAGATTTCAGCCATAAGAGCAAATGTTTCATGGACGGGTACCTTACTGAATATGATGTCGCTCATGATATTTCGTCCTTCCTACCAGCATGTAGACGGTTTGCTAATTTATACGCATATGTTCGCATTCTAAGATCAATAACCGAAAAATGGAACAACGAACCTGAGTGGCTAATAAATTTGAGGGGCAAACTTTCTAGGGGATTACAGGAAAAATCAGCTTGTTTTGGGGAGGAAATCTAGGATTGCGGTAGCCCCAAGTCTGCGGGGAAATAATGGAGGTTGAATATGATGGTAATTAAAGAATTGGACGACCATTTAAGAAAAGGTATAAATGATTTTCGAGGAATGATTATTGTATCCAGAAATCAAGTGCATTCATTAGAGAAATTACCGGGATACGTAGTGTTATTTGATGGCGAAATAAAAGGACTCATCACTTACAACATGAATGAGCATGATTGCGAGATTGTATCTCTTGATAGCAAGGTAGAAGGCCAAGGTATCGGAACCACACTCATTGATCTGGTCATTGCAAAAGCGAGAGAGGATGGCTGCAAACGAGTGTGGTTGATCACTTCAAATGATAACATAAGGGCTATTCGTTTTTATCAAAAAAGAGGCTTTAACATTAAGGCTGTTTATGAAAATGCTATCACTGAAGCCCGAAAAATAAAACCATCCATACCACTGATTGGATTTGATGGCATTCCAGTTCGCCACGAAATTGAATTTGATTACATTTTATAACAAATGCTTGTCTATTCAGCAGGAGAAATTTGATGAGCTGGCGCCGCGGCAGCCTTAAACAAAAGGGGTAATAAGAAGTAACATTATCCATACTTTTAGCGTCTAATTCATTATTAGATAAAGCTATCGCACTATAATTGACCAGGGCACTTCGGCATCATTTGAAGGAGGAGGTTCATCATATGTTGCAAAACATCATTCCTAGAGCAGCTGTGCGAGGGACAGCTTCCGGTGTTATTTTCATGGCGTTTTTTGGTACTCTATGGGCTGGAATTGGAATTAGAGGACTTCAGGGCTGGGGGCTGCCCTGGCTTTTGACTCTTTCCCTAATAATTGGTATCACGCTGCTTTATGGCGGAATTACTTTGATAAAGAATTCTCGAGGATTATCAGACAATGAGGCAGATGCCCGCCGTTCAAAACGTGAGGGTATACGGTTTGGTATTGTTTTTGGCATAGAAGGGATGTTGATTGCTGCCGCGGCTGTAATTTGTGAGTCTACCGATCACCCGGATTTGTTTATCCCTGTGATGGCTCTTATTGTCGGTGCACATTTCTTTCCGCTGGCGCATCTTTTCCGGGTCAAGATTCATTATATTGCAGGTACACTCCTTTCCTTACTTGCGACACTTACAATGATAGCTCTACCGGTGAGAGTTACTTTGGGGCATCATCAAATCATGGCTTGGTGGGCAGTTATCGGTTTTGGCTCAGCCTTGATATTATGGGGAACCGGTGTGGCCGTTTGGCTTATAGGCCTTGGGCTGCTGAACAGGGCTCAAACTTACCCTTAGAAAAAATAAGAAAGTAGTGATGAATTTATGCTAACAGAAGGTCCTGGCATTATTCTAGTTACAGGAATTATGGCGAGTGGAAAATCGACAGTTGCCCAGTTGCTTTCTGAACGGTTTGAACAATCAGTGCATTTACGGGGAGATATTTTTCGGAGAATGATCGTCAATAACCGCCAAGAGGTAGAGCCGAACGCGGGTAAAGACGAGCTGGATCAATTGCGACTTCGATATCGACTGGCCGCACACTCTGCAGATGCCTATTTTCAAGCTGGATTTACAGTAATCGTTCAAGATGTTGTAGTTGGTCCTATGCTAAACGATTTTATTTCCTTTATCCAAAGTCGTCCCTTCTATGTAGTGGTTCTTTGTCCAAATTCAACAGTCGTGAAACAGAGGGAAGCTGCCCGTTCTAAAAAAGGATATGGTGCTTGGACTGTGGAAGGGCTGGACAATTTGCTGCGAAATGAGACACCCCGACTTGGAATGTGGTTAGATTCATCTGAATTGACAGCTGAAGAAACGGTTGAAGAAATTTTGAGAAGATTTCAAGATGAAGCGAAATTAACATAGCGGAGAACCATTACTCAATAAGAACGAGGCTTTGGGCTTGGAGCGGATGTTACGTTGTACTAATCGGTTTAGATGAATAAAGAAGTTGTGGGTAAAAAGGGCATACATAGAAATTAACTCAGGAGGGTGATGGGATTGAAAGTATTGCTTGCTGTATCTGTCATCGTTGTTGTGTTGTTGGGCATAATCGGTGGGTATACGGCATTCATGTCGCCCGAACATCACAAATATATCGTCTCAGATGGTTATACCGGCTGGGTTGAGGTCACATTTGGTCAGGCGGAGTCTCAGCCGCTCGAAAAAGAACATCGTACCTATGTGTACCACATTCCTGCTAACGGAAAGCTAAAAACATCCACCCCGATGAAAGCAGGAACCATGAGTGTTTTCTATCTTGGCAGAGACGGCAAACTTACGGAAACAGGGCAATATGAGGAAACCATACATGCTATAAGCACAAGAAGCCATAGTACGGGTTATGCAGATGGTCGTAGAGAGGACTCCCCAACAGTGGTTAGTTTTTACCTTGGCAGTAAAGAGCAATGGGAATCTGAAGCGGAAAAGGTAAATTAAAGAAATAAAATTAATGAAGCGGGGGTATTTTAATGGAAAATCATATTCATGTAATTAGAGATAGTTGGAATCAATGGTCAGGCAATTGGTATAAAAGATATAGAACGGATGAAGCAATTTCAAAAATAATCAAACATCCAGAATCAGTTTTTCATCCAACCACGTATTCAATGATAAAAGAGGCATGTCCAAACCTGGAAGGCAAACGAATTTGTGTTCCTTCAAGCGGTGATAACCATGCTGTTTTTGCTTTTCATTTGATGGGAGCCAAAGTAACCTCTTCCGATATATCGGAAGAACAACTGGAGAATAGCGCTAATATAGCCCACAAACATGGTTGGGATATTGAATTTGTATGCGATGATACTATGAAGTTAAGCAAAATAAAAAGCGGTGAATACGACTTTGTATTTACATCTAACGGCGTCCATGTGTGGATTAATGATTTGAATTCCATGTACAGCAATATACATAGAATTTTAAATAACAAGGGTCGTTACATAATGTTTGACATTCACCCTTTTATGCGACCGTTGGGAAGAGATACAGAGAAGATAACGGTAGTAAAGCCATATGACTCAACAGGTCCTTTCGGAGAAATACCAACTTACAAATGGCGGATACAGGATATAATGAATGCTGTTATTTCATCAGGCTTGAACATTAAGCATTTAGAAGAAATGTATGCAGAGGATGGTACATTTTGGATAGATGAATCAAGTGATCAAAGAGATACCAGATCGCGTGAAGAGCTTGATAAATTATGTGATTGGAAGTTAAACCCGATGGCTGCTATTCCTCAATGGTTATCGATATATGCAATTAAATGAACTAATGGATAGCCATAATGAATAATGGTAAAGGAAAAAGAAAAAATGGACTTTACAATATTTTGTAAATGTATTATATTTGTATGCGCAAGCAATTATTGTGAGATGAGGCTGAAACCGTGCTTGGGATCTATTTGAAAGAATGTCTGTACTTCACTGCCAATCGACTGGGAAGAGTAATTAGCAAAATGGCAGAGGATGAGTTTGCTACAAGTGGTTTGTCACCAACTTCTGCTTTTTTATTAATGGCCGTTTTTGAAAAGGAAGGGATTTCACAAAAAGAGTTAGGTGAAATGCTCCATCTGCAACCTTCAACAGTGACCCGTCTTATTGAGAAGCTTGTCATCAAAGGATTGATCACTAGCCGAGTAGAAGGACGGTTATCGCTTATTTTTGCCACGGATAAAGGTAAAGCGATGGATGAAACGATCAATGAATGCTGGAATAACCTTCGTAAACGATACTCCGAATTATTAGGAGAAAAGGAAGGCGACGACCTATCACTTCACCTATATAAGGTAAGTGATCAATTAGAAAATATTGAATGATTAATCATTCTTTATTTAGATAAATATTTGCTTGCGCAAACAATTATTATAAGGGAGAGATTAGTATGAACCATGATGCAAGTACGAAATCAGTTGCTGATGTAAAGAAGCCAATTTTGATTCTTGGCGGGACAGGAAAGACAGGTCGTCGTGTGGCTGAGCGGTTGATGGCGCGTGACTTGCCGGTAAGGATTGGTTCCCGTACGGGCGAACCATCCTTTGATTGGGAGAACCCGTCCACCTGGGAATTGTCGTTGAGGAATGTAAGGGCGGTATATATAACGTATTACCCTGACCTAGCGCTTCCGGGTGCAGCAGCAGCGGTTGGTGCTTTTGCCAAACTTGCAGTGGACCATGGGGTCAAGCGACTGGTGCTGCTATCCGGTCGAGGCGAAGAAGAGGCTCAGCTTAGCGAGCAGGCGTTGCAGGAATCGGGGGCTGACTGGACGATCCTGCGGGCGAGCTGGTTCTGCCAGAACTTCAGCGAGAGCTTCCTGCTGGAGTCTGTCCTCAGCGGAACAGTCGCTCTCCCGGTCGCAGATGTTAGGGAGCCATTCATCGACGCTGAGGATATTGCGGATGTCGCAGTCGCGGCTTTGACTGAGGACGGTCATGTCGGTCAGCTATACGAGTTGACCGGTCCACGTGCGCTTACCTTCGCAGAAGCGACCGAAGAAATTGCCAAGGCTAGCGGCGGAAACGTCCGCTATTTGCAGCTCACAGCGGAGCAGTTCACGAATGAGCTGGCACAGCAAGACCTACCGGCTGATATCATAACGCTGCTGACCGATCTGTTCACTAAGGTGCTGGATGGTCGCAACTCCCACCTGACAGACGGTGTTCAGCGTGCCCTGGGTCGGGAGCCAAGAGATTTTACCGACTATGCTCGAGACACAGCGGCGACTGGCGTCTGGGGGGAGGTTCGAGATGAGCGATCGCTTGTTAAGTAGCTTGACCTTTTTCTCAGCCCTGGGCTCAGGATTGATCGCCGGAATTTTCTTTGCTTTTTCCGTATTCGTGATGGCCGCCCTTGCGCGACTCCCAGCGGCGCAAGGCATTGCAGCCATGCAGTCTATCAATGTCGTTATACTCAATACGGTGTTTATCGTAGTATTTATTGGTACGGCCTTGGCGTGCGCCGTTCTGGCGATCACCTCATTTTTCAGATGGGGCGAAGCGGGTTCGATTTATCTCCTCGCAGGCAGCCTGATCTATCTCATCGGCTCCTTTTTGGTTACTCTCGTGTTCAATGTGCCGCTGAACGACGCGTTGGCAGCTGTGGATCCCATTAGTGCGAAAGGCGCTGATGTATGGACACATTACAACGCCAGCTGGGTAGCTTGGAATCATGTGCGGACTATCGCTACTGTTGCATCATTGATATCGTTTGTAATGGCATTCCGACAGTTAGGCTAACCTCCTGCGGTCATTTATGTGTGTCATAAGAGGGACATTCACTTATAGGACGAAGCTGCCGATATGGTTCGGCAGCTTCGAAGGGCTTACGCGAGATCGCCCGTGGTGAACGCCTTGGCTGCCGCTTACTCAACAAACGTCCGGTTCAGTCTTGCCAGCAGCTCCCCGAACTTTTGACGTTCCTCATCGGACCAATCCTTGAATAACTGAGCATGCCTGGCTAACCGGGCTTTTTTGGCGTTCATTACTTTTCGCATGCCTTCTTCCGTAACTTGAAAATAACTGGATCTTCCATCTGTTGGGTCTGGTAATCGCTGCACATACCCCTTGGCTTCCAAAGCAGTCGTTTGTCTGCTTATCGTCGATACATCGAGATGGAACTCGTCAGCTAACGCCTTAACGCCTATAGGTCCACTCTTGGACAGCTGTGTGAGAAGCGTATAGGTTGATCGGTCTAACCCTCCCAGCTCTTTATCCAAAGTGGTGCGGCGAATAAGAATTACTAATTCATAATCGATCAATTCCAGATCTTTTTCTTCCATTGTTTCATCATTCCTTTGTAGGGTATTGACATTTGGGTATGTAGTTATACAATAATACATGATATAGTTGCATCGTACAACTACATACAAATAAATCCATTTTGGTACGCTAATCTGTTGGATAAATAGGATGATTGAGATAACTGAGTATTAAGCAAACTTTGCGATGGGAAGGTTGAGGAAATAATGGCTAATAAGGCAGCAAGAAATTCATCATTTTGGTTCATTATTTTATCTATTTTTTTCGGGAATTTTATGTCCATTCTTAGTTCCACAACGATCAATGTTGCATTTCCGGTATTTATGAAAGATTTTCATGCAGAGTTAGGTGCGGTTCAATGGATGATTACCGGATTCTTACTGGCTACTGGAGTCGTTGCTCCAGTTGTCGGTTATTTTGGTGACCGTTGGAGCTATAAACGATTGTATATATGTTCCCTATCGGGGTTTACGCTATTCTCCGGTTTATGTACGATCGCGTGGAATATCGAATCGCTTGTATGGTTTCGGATACTGCAAGGGGTATTCAGCGGCTTAATTATACCGACAACGATGACGATGATCTATCAATTTATTGAAAAGGACAGACAGGCTTTCGCGATGAGCTTATGGAGTTTATCCTCCATGCTGGCTCCGGCTTTTGGACCGACATTGGGAGGTTGGCTCACCGAATACTTGGGTTGGAGATCGTTGTTTCTCCTTAACCTGCCGATTGGGATCACAGCTGTTGTCGTTGCGTTCAAATGCCTTCCTTATCAGCGCTCAAGCCACTCGAAAACATTCGATTTACCCGGTTTTATAACAGTTCTAATCAGCAGCTCTTTCATTATTTTGGCGTTTAGCGAAGGGAACGGTTGGGGTTGGACCTCATGGAAAACACTCACTTTTCTCATTGTTGGGTCAGCGACATTGGTATATTTTATTCGTAGAGAGCTTTCCTTGAAGGAACCGCTGCTGAACTTGAGTGTTTTTAAAATAAATCGCTTTACATACAGCTTGATAATCAATTGTATTATAACCGTTTCTTTATATTCAGGTACTTTTTTAATCCCGGTTTTCCTGCAGGATATCCAGCAATCGACGGCTCTGAACACGGCATTGGTGTTGTTGCCCGGTTCCTTGATTATGGCTTTCTTATCTCCGATTGTTGGAAAGCTATATGCGAAAACAGGCCCTTTCTGGCTGATTCTTGGCGGTATCGCACTGCTGATCATATCGACCTGGGAGTTGAGTCATATTTCGCTGCAGGCTACACATCTGTATGTCGCGGTTTGGATGACGATTCGTTACATGGGAATTGCCTTGGCATTTATGCCCGTTATGAACGCAGGAATGTCCTCGATTCCCAAAGAGAAATCCGGACACGCATCTTCTGTAACCAACTGGGTACGTCAAGCAACGGGTGCATTGTCTATCGGGATATTCAGTTCTTTGCTCGCTGCCAGGTCTTTGATTCACCAGAAGGAGCTGATTGGAGGAGGGGAAGCAAGCGCCCAATTCGTGAAAGAGCAAGGCATGACCTTGGGTGTGCAGGATGTTTTTATGACGGCTACGATCATTTGTGTGCTTGCTGTACCCTTGACCTTTTTACTAAAAGAAAGGCGTAAGTCAGCACATCCATCGAGCTAGTGAGACTAACAATCGGTCAAACGAATGAAACAATTTCTCCCTAATTCATGTCTTTTATATAAGACTGCTTATTGAAATCGAAAGGGGGACAAATTGTGAAGAAGATATTACTCACTTTGCTGTCCGTACTATTTCTTTCTTCTTGTCAAAATCAATTCAATTCAGAGAGTTGGTTAGATGATCCCGAGAAACGAAATAGTATGGTATATGATTTGTTAAATAAACACGAACTTATAGGGAAATCGGATAAGGAAATTATTAGCTTATTAGGGGAGCCAGAACAGAAGTTGGAAGAACCTGCTCTCCAGTATGTTTACTACTTAGGGAGAGCGGGGTTAGGGGTAGATGACAGCTTACTTATTCTGCAATTCGATCAAAATGGGAAACTGGAGAGCCACAAAATAAGCCATAGCTAGTAACTCTCATGTGGGAACGCTATTCTAACGTGAAGAACCTATTTTTGTATACTGTTTAAAACGAAATCTGACTTGACGAAATCATTTTCTATAAGTTGAATCGTTTAAGCAGCTTTTGTTTATGTGCGGTAAAAGCCTCTTCTAGAGATATATCGTACAAATCTGCCAGTAATGAAATATTGCCTAGAACATCTCCAATTTCCTCAATTAAGTCTTGCCTTAGTTGATCTTTGGATTGAATGGATTCATCCGGGCGATCTCTACCGATTTCATAAGATCGGACTGCTCGTGCAACCTCACCTGTTTCTTCCATAAGAAATCCAACTCTTATAAAAGGACTGTAGCTGGCCCAGCCTCTTTCTCCATAAAAATGTTTAATCCATGTTTGGACATCATTAATTTCCATTTTATAGCACTCCTTGATCTTTAAGATGATTTATATTTCAACATATAGTATATTATACAATGAAAGATAACTATATATAGTCCGGAGATGAAAATGTGAAATCAATATGTGTTTTTGCAGGATCGAATTTAGGAGAGCATCCCGAATATCAAATTAAAGCTGCTGAGCTGGGTACTTACATGGCCCAAAATAATTATCGATTAATTTACGGTGGATCTAAAATCGGATTAATGGGTGAAATCGCTAATGCCGTCATGAACGGCGGAGGTCAAGTTATCGGGGTGATGCCTAAAGGATTGTTCAAGGGCGAGGTGGTACATAGAGAGCTGACTCAGTTAATAGAAGTAGAAAATATGCATGAGCGCAAAGCTACAATGGGGCAGCTGGCTGATGGGTTTATTGCTTTACCGGGCGGTTTTGGGACTTATGAAGAGCTTTTCGAGGTCCTGTGCTGGTCACAAATAGGTATACATAAAAAACCGGTAGGCATTCTTAATATCCGAAATTATTTTGATCCCTTAATGAATCTGATTAAATACAGCATAAATGAAGGCTTCTCCAATTCCTCACATCTCAGTCTGATAAACGTTTCCAATGAACCTATGGAGCTTTTAAATCAAATGGAAAACTATATTCCGCAAACGTTAGAACAAAAGTGGAAACAGCTCAGCTAGTTAAAGGGATATATAGTGGAATAGGGTGACGTCGATGAAAAAAATAATGCTGGGCATGATTACTGGGGTTTTGCTTTCCACTGATAATGAGAGTGAATTACAGACTACATATAGAAGAGACAAGTTACGGGTATAATTGTGACAGGAGATGCATAACTGATGAAACAAAATAAATATGATGATTCCAATTTCTTTTCAGCTTACAAGCAAATGCCGCGTTCAATCCAAGGACTTGAAGGTGCTGGAGAATGGCATGTGTTCAAATCTTTACTACCGGAATTACGGAATAAAAGTGTGCTTGATTTAGGCTGCGGCTTTGGTTGGCATTGTCGATTCGCTCGTGAGCAACAAGCAAGTTCAGTAGTAGGTGTCGATATTTCAGAGAAAATGCTTCAAATGGCTCGTGAACAAACAGATGATTCTGCAATTTCATATATACAAATGCCGATTGAAGATATCGATTTCTCAATTTCACAATTTGATATCGTTATCAGTTCATTGGCTTTCCACTATATCGAATCATTTGAACTGATTTGCAAAAAAGTACATCATTGTCTGAAGCCAGGAGGTACTTTCGTCTTTTCAGTTGAACATCCTATATTTACTTCTCGAAATGAACAAGATTGGTATCTTGATGATCAAGGAAACCGTCTGCATTGGCCCGTGGACAACTATCAAGCGGAGGGAATGCGGAAAACATCATTTTTAACAGACAATGTAATTAAATATCATCGTACAATCTCAACCTATATCAATGACTTAATTGGAGCCGGGTTTGCAATAAACGCCATTAAGGAACCTATGCCATCCGAAGAAATGCTGAAGAACAATTCATTGATGGAAGACGAAAATCGAAGACCCATGTTCTTGATTATATCAGCAGAAAAAGTAAGTGCTGCCAACTGACAGAAATTTTAGCATTTACAATAATGCAAAAAAGCAGTCCAAAACGTTTTTCCAGTTTTGGACTGCTTTTTTTAGTTAATTTTTACTGCCCATGAACCGCTCCTCTTTCATATTGTGATGAAATCATACACGTCGGTAATGATTTTGTTTGAAATGGAGCTTTTTTTGAAATCCTACTAAAATCAAAATAGACGCGAGGGTGTGAGGTCATGAGTAATGCTGAAGCCATTATAGCTGCAATAACGAAAGCAAAAGGCAGAAGGTCCCTTTACCATTTTACTAGAGCAAAGAATTTACCGGCTATTGCACATTTCAATGCTTTGTTATCCAGTTATAACTTGCATCCCCACTTTGCAGGAGTTCGACGAACAGGGGCCAAGGAAGTGGACTATAATAATTATTTGATTACAATCAATGCTCACCTAAAAATTCCTGACAGTATGATAGCACCCGGAGTAACACAGGAACAATTTCGAGCTTGTCTCGATATGCATGTTTTTTTGTGGCCAACCTTAAGGGATTGCCGAAAAATGGTGGATACTTATGCTCGAAGAGAGACGGATGAAGCGTTTGCTGTTCTAGAATTAGATGCATTTTCCTTATTATTGGAGCATTATTCAGCAGGTAAGTTATCCAAGTACGACTCGGGAAGCTCGCCGCGTTTTCCAACTCATTGTTCCTACAAGAAAAGTCCGGCTATTTTTCTACCGCTAAGTGGCTTCAAGAGTATAATAAATAACACGGTGCCGGTAAAAGCTTCCGAAATAAAGGAGGTTTTGATAGAAAATCAGGTTAACAACGTCTCAAAGTATTTACGAGCTTTATATGTCAATAACTCTAAAGATACGCCTGAATGCTGGAGTGCTCTGTTGAAGCCTATGGACGAATTAATTTAATGGCCCTACTTTTCAAACTTTTTAAGAATGGACCGTAGCCCGAATATGGTTGCAAGCGCAACACAGCCAATAACAATCATCATGATTGGCAACATTAGAAAATCTGTCATAGGCTACCCTCTTCCTCCTGCTTTTTTAATAGAGTAGCAGAAAGAAGATAAAAAGGTGCTCGAATACAGTTGTCGTTACTTGACTACTTTTAGGATGTTTAAACTACGACAGCATAATTAACTAACTGTTAAGTAAATTCCATTTTTGCTCAAAGTCGTTGAGGTAGCCTTCGGTATTGCGATTAATTCACGCAATCGATAATTTGTTATTAAAGACAGAAAAAGATCCACAACAAAGGGTTGTGGATCTTTTTCCTATTCTTGATTAGATGGATAGAAATATTTTTATACTTCCATCTTTAGAATAGAATTCAAAATCAGTTGTATAGGCTCTTCTAATATCACTTTTCCAAATATTCACCCAAGCATGAAAGACGCCCTGTGGGTCGGTATTATCCACCTCTACAACATGGTAGTTTCCTGCTAGAATGAGGACGCTGCTTTCATCGATATATTTCTCTTCAGAACCAATATGCAAATCATAATCACCTGTAAAATCACTTGAATAATTATTATAAACAGCATAGATATCACCTTTTACATTTAAACGAAGAAATTCTTCCCACAGACTAAGTATTTTGTCTGTATTTTGATTATTGGTTCTTATTTTTTTGCCATAAATAAGCTTTTCAGTTACTGCTGCGTGCATGTATATTTCCTCCTACTAGTTTTAATATAGAAAATATAACATTCATATTATGACAACAGTCTGTCAGCTTTCATAAATAAATTTAATTTCATTCCTATATTCATGTTTAAGCCATAGTGGAGATAATATCTTTACATGCCTGCCAAACATGAGTAGAAATGGCAATACATTTTTAGCACTGTCATAATGAAAGGCTACTTTTATACTCCCATCTTCAAGGATTGATATTTCATCTTCCGTAAAAAAATCGTATAACTTACCAAGTTCACTTTTGGAAAACAGCAATATAATCTCCTCAACTTTAACGGACTTAGGAGTTAAGTACTCATTTTCCACCGTATAAACATTTCGAGTATTGTCAAGTATGACCTCCATACTTCTTATCCTAGTCAATTTAAATAATCTTAAAGCTTTTTTGGATTCACAAAAGGCTTCCAAATACCAACTCCCATTCATAAAATTTAATTTTAAAGGTTGAATGATTCTACTCGAAATATTGGCTGTTTGTGACACATACTGAATACAAATTTTATACCCCTCATCAATGACAGAGAGTACTTTTTTTATCTTCAATTTGGTTTCTTCTTCTATCGATTCTCGGTGTAATGTAGATGATGTTATTGTAATATTAGAATGAAATTCTTCCTTATTTTCTTTCAAAAGCTCTATTTTTCTTTGTAACACGGATAATTGATTGTTATCAAATAACTCACTTTTTAATGTTAAACCTTCTAATAAAAATTTCTTTTCCTCTTCGTTAAATGTAAATTTATCTAGTTGATAGTTATCTATTAATGTGAAACCACCATTTTTTCCTAGATAAGAAATAATAGGGATTCCGATTGCTGATAGAGCATCCATATCTCTATAGATCGTTCTTTTACTTACTTCAAATTCATTGGCTAGTTCATCGGCAGAAACTAATTTTTTCTTCAATAAATAGATAAGTATGGAGAACATTCTCGCTGTTTTCATGGCATCCTCCTTGTCTGATCAAATTACCATATTGCCAAATTAATTAATACATTTTCTTTTTTAAAACTACGACAGCGAACACCGTGCCACTGAATACTTCTCGTAAAACATAAAGCGTTTCATTCCCTTTTTCAGGCTGAACGCCATCCATCGATAAGATAATGCCCCCATTTTGTTCCGTTGTCCCAGCAAGAACTTTGTTGACATGAAGAGGATTTATGAAGACCTTACACTATCGATCCGTACATTTATGCAAAAGAGCAGGCTTCCATGATGTTGGAGGCTTGCTCTTCTTGTATTTAACCGTATGTTAATATTTTATTTCAACTACATCATCATTTACATCTTCATAGCTAATTTGCTTCGTATCTTCAACCATAAATCCAGTTCGCTCATGAGCAGCTGTATCTTCATAAACCGTTTCTGGATTTCCGTCCGTTTCTATATTGATTTTTTCTTTCGGCATTGATTCGTATCCCTCCTTATAGTCTAAAGATAATTTTTCCAAAACGATAAGATTTATACATTGATATTGACAGCTATACTCTATTAAATTAACTACCTATCATTGACTTTACTAATGTAAATGTGCTAGAGTCGAAATATGGGATTTATTGGTAGTTGATTGGGGTGAAAATATGATAAGTTACAATCCACTTTTGAAGGTGATAGAGCAGGACGGAGTAACTTTTAAAGAGTTAATCGAATCTCATGGCTTTTCTTCACGCACTCTTGCTAAAATCCGCAAAGGTGAATCTGTCACTTTAGAAACCATTGAAAGACTCTGCTTCATTCTTAAAATTCCAATTCAAAACGTTGTGGAAATATTAGATGAAAATGGTGAGAAGTTTAAAAGATAATAAATTTCAGATTGAGAGGGATTTGGCGAAAAAGCATGGATGAACACGTGTAAGTAATAGGGGAGGATAACATTTAATGACAAAAGAACATGCTATTGATCGTTCAAAGATGCTTTCAAGAGAAAATCAAAAATCATACTTTGTTGTTCATTCATCTGAAACGAATAACGATGTTTTTAACAATAAGGGTTATCAAGTTGTCGACCAAGAGGAGCTAGATAAACAATTGGCTTTAGGAGCTATAAGCAAAGATAAAATAATTTTTAGTATAGAAGTTTAACATTTAAAAATTAGCCAAATTTTAACTTCGAAGCAAGACCCCACTTTGTGGGGATTTTTTTGTGTAACCCATAATAAATCTTAACAATGGATGTCTATTTTTGATGGTTGAAATTTGGATGATATTGGATAATTTGTGCTTGAGCGAGGTAAAATGGGTACATTTTCTAATGAAATTGCGGCAGCTTTATGTTTATAATCATCAAATGCACTATAAAATATCAAAATCACAACAAAGATTGGAGATGCTATGATTTCATTTAAGAAGCGTTCTTTTGTCATAATTATTTTGAGCAGCACATTGTTCTTCACTAGTGCGTCTCAAGCAAGAGAAGCGAAAATAGACACCTTAAACCCATATACCGTCGCTCAGTCGGACATGCCGGCAAATATCATTGAGAATAATGAGACTGTTGAAGTAGTCAATGCTCCCCAGAGTATTACATTGGAAGAAGAACAAAAGGTCGATGAGAATAATTATGAGACCTATTCAGTAACAGCCTTTACATCAGGATATGAAAGTACGCAAAAGAAGAAAGGTCAGAAAGGTTACGGCGTTACAGCCAGTGGAAATCAAGTTCAAGAAGGAATAACAGCAGCTTGTCCTAAATCCATGTCATTTGGAACCGAAATTTATATCAAAGAATTGGATCATACATATATTTGTCATGATCGTGGGAGTCGAATTACAGAAGGCCACCTTGATATTTATTTTGATGATTTAAAAGAAGCAAGACAATTCGGAAGACAAAAATTAAGTGTTGCAGTAATAGATTAAGAAAGCAATAACCTGCGGCCCATAGGATTAACGAAGTAACCGCCTTGATTTCCCGAAAAACTTGACCCATTTTCTCTCTTGGTCATCTCTATAGAAACGTATTCCAATTAATTTAAGCGGTGTCCAGATCTCTTTAAATTCATAATACGGCATTTTTAAATCCACTCCTGCTACTGCCACTCTGTTTTTTATATGTTATTTTAGCATGGCAGTTTTATATACAAAATCCCCTAAACGGGGGATATAGTTCCAATAATAATTACATTCCCTTAGAAAAGAACAAATAAAAAAGAAAGCTCCTAAAAGGGCTTTCGAAATTTAGCACTATTTGGTGTTCGAAGTTGCTTTTTAGCTACAAGGGCAATGCCTGTAATAGAAATGATAATTAGTAAACATCCTTCAAATACAGATATTTGACCATCATTAGTCCACATTAGAGTAAGAAAAAATAAAATCCACATATTCACATAGATGTATTCATAAAGTAAGCGCGGCACTTCAACATCCCTCCTCTATATATAATAATGCATAAATGAAGGAATGTGTTAATTAAGAGTAGAAATTTGTTGGATTATGATGAATGAGGTTTAATTTTCTATTAAATGGGACATATAGCCTGAATTAATTACGATGATTATTGATATAATCCCAAATTTCGCCTGATATTAAAGAAACAACGAATAATTCAGTAGAAGTAATAAAAGTATTGAAGTTCAAGCCATTCCTATGGAGGAAATAAACAACTAATAAAGATAAACACATAGTTGTTAAGATAACTACTTTCTTCATTGATTTCATCCTCACTTGTTCTGTTTTATAAGCATTGTTGGAGAGGTACAGGATACCATTAAATGATGGCGAAAGGCAAATTTCATAGTAAGCTTAAGATGCTGGCTCGGCGAAACATTTTGGAGCATAATTAAAAAAACATCCGCTCGGGATGTCAGAGTATGATTGTATTATTTTATCACAAGCACAGGAATCTTAGAATGTTGGACTAAATTATGGCTTACACTCCCCAAGAAAAATTCCTTAACATCAGATAGCCCTCTATTTCCTACAATTACCAGATCAGCTGATATATCATAAGCATAATTCAAAATAGTTGTAACTGGATTACCTATAAGTAGTGTCGCTTTTGCATTTGGAATAGGTGACAGTTCGTCGTTCAGCTTGTCTATTATTACTTGCGTATGCTCCAAATAGTCCTTTTCATAATCATCAGAAGGTGTAAATATTGCTTCTCCAAGTATAGCAGCACGGTTATGTAGAGAGTGAACAACTTCAAGTTTTGCATCATTAATTTTAGCAATTTCGATTGCTTTTTCAAGTGCCTTTTTCGAAGAATTGGAACCGTCATAGGCTAACACAATGTTTGAAAACATAATCAACATCCTTCCAGTTCTAATTAGATCTACATTAATTATAACGCTATACAAAAATTAAACAAATACTTGAATGTAACCAAGCATGATCAAGCTCAATCGGATATTGGGCATGTCATGCTTTTTTGAAAATAGTTCGAGGTGGCTTCAACCGGAATTTGTGAAATTAGTTTTCAAAACCAACTCTAGCCTGTACCTGACACTTACTTGTGCACATATATTAATCTGGTGAAGATGCAGGAGGTTGATGATGTGAAAAAGGTTAAGTACAAAATGGGTAAATTAGGGAAACATAATTTCATGAAAAAATTTGATGCCATAAACGCATACTTGCCTGATACTCGATTAGCCACTAAATCCAATATAAAAACAATGATAAGTTTATACGAATCGCTTTACTTAAAACCTGATGAGGGTACAGGGGGCCATGGGATATATAAACTAACCAAAACCAATAACGGCTATTCGTTAAGAAGCGGGACCACCTCGAAATCTTTCAGTTCAATTGGCGCTTTATATGACTCACATCAACTACTATTCACTAAAAATAAGTATATTGTTCAGGAAGGTATTGATTTGTTAAAACATAACAAACGAGCATTTGATATTAGAGTTATGGTACAAAAGAACAGAAATAAAGAATTGGTTCCGACAGGAATTATTGGAAGGTTAGCGAAACCTAAAAAGATAGTAACTAACTATCATTCAGGAGGCACTCCTTTGCCTATAGAAACATTACTCAAATCACATCTTAAAAGCGACTCCAGAAAACAATATATTCAAAAAATTGTAACATTAGGGATAGTAGCGAGCAAAGTCCTTGGTAAAAGTTATAAAAGTAAACGTGCTTTCGGTGTTGATATAGCAATTGACTCTAAGATGAAGCCATGGATTCTGGAAATTAACACTCAACCTGATATGAGTATTTTTAACACTTTGAAGGATAAGACAATGTATAGGAGGATTTTAAGATACTCCAAATAGAAGGATTAGCAACAGGGACCAGAAATCGGGGAGAACATTTTTAAAGGGACTAAGATTTTTGAACCATTACTAAAAAGATTCCTAGTATGTGCGGATCGGTGCAACCTGCCCCGGTCTATTTTTATTTCTCTGACTAACCATTTTAGCGATGGCAAATCACATGTGTTCCATGCAGGTAGTAATTGAAACAATGTTAATTTGGCACACTACACAGTTTTCTATACAGGCTTATTTGGAGCGGTATTATGGATGTTTTTTTATAAGTTAATAGTGGGTGGACAGAATATACCTATTCGTAAAGGCAACTTTTGGTCAATTAACTGCATTGACAGATGACGAAATGCAGACTAAGATAAGTTATATATTTAGTAAATTACTAATTTAGTAAATTAGTAAAACGAATTAGCAAAATTTAAAATGGAGAGTGTGGAAAAAATGAAAATCCCAACAACTTTAAAACATAAACCAGTAGTCGTATCGGAAAATTATGAGCAGGTTGACGGCCGTTACGCCCGAAACACAGATGCAAAAGGATTATCCCTGGGATTGGCCCAGTGGAACGATAGAGGGAAGGTCGATATCTCAGCCAAAGTGTGGAGGTATACAGGGGAGAAGTGGTCAAGGCAGTCAGAGGAATTGCCTATGCACCGTGTTCTTGACCTTGCCATATTGATTTGCAGGAGCAACTTGTTTTTTCAGGATGCCTATCGTTTCCCGAAAATGTATGACCCTGATAACACTACGATCGACCGCATTGGGCTGCAAGGCGATGCTATGAGTGTAGCCGTCTGCACAGAAAATCCCATGATTGATAATGATATTAAGCTGTTCGCTCAGGCTCTTAGTGAGGATGGCGAAATGATTGGAGAACGACTTCGTGTATTATCCCAGCTATTAAAAGAAATGGGGTACTAAAATGTTGCAGGAGGAGAAATATTATGAACGACAACGGACAATACTATTTGTCCCCTACAAGACAACTGACAGATGTAGAAAAAGAACTTGTTTGGAAGAAGCCATTATCTCATAAGGTAAGCGAAGAAGAGCTGCGCATATGTAATGAAATAAAGCGCAACTGGAATCGCGGCGAAATGAAAATCGCCAATATTTTGTTAGAGGGTGACGCAGGTTCCGGTAAAACACAGCTTGCAAAAGCATTGTCATCCAATTTAGGGCTGCCTTATACGAAAGTGACCTGTTTTGCCGATATGGACAAATCAGATATTATTGGGGCTATTTTGCCGGTTATATCATCCGAACGAATAGAGAAGATGGAGCCCGCAGAGCAAGCCGTTCTGAAAGCATTATATGAAAGCGACGGTTTTCAAAGCACAACTGAAATATTAATGAACGTACTGGGAGTTACACAGGAACAGGCTGCCTTAAAGCTGAAGCAAGTACTGACAAGGATTGAGCAAAACACCGAGGATGAAGTGGTTGAGTATCGATTTTACCCATCCGAAATCGTTAGAGCCTATCAAAAAGGCTATCTTCTGGAAATTCAGGAACCAACCGTTATTCGTGATGCCGCGGTGCTAATGGCACTCAACTCTGCCTTAGAGCTGGACGGAAGCATTAACCTTCCCACAGAAATCATTCGCAGACACCCGGATTTCATCGCAGTCATCACAACAAATCGCAGCTATGCAGGAACCAGACCGTTAAACGAAGCGTTGCGTGACAGAGTTCAGCATACGGAAAAGATGGATCTGCCAACCAAAGAAATTATGATTGAAAGGGCAATTTCCAAAACCGGTTATAGGGATGAAAAGGTGTTGGATGTATTAGCTGATATCATTATTGTTTTGGATAGAACAGCCAGGGCGAATGCGATTAAAGGTGTGGCGGGTATGCGTTCATTTTTCTACTGGGCGGATGCGGTTGCAGGGGGTGCTTCGGTAAAAGAATCGCTTTATCATAAGGTCATCTACAAGATTACAACTGATTCCGAAGAAATCAAGCTATTGGAAGATGCACTAAAAAGCCAAGGTTTGTTAGAAGGGCTAGATAAAGTTGAGATTGAATTAAAAAAAAAAGAAAATTTGATGAAACAGAAATAAGAACTTGGGGAACTATTGACGACACTGATTTTGAGGACAACGACAAGGAAGAGGAACAGGGGATTGCGTTAAAAAAATCAGCGGATAGTGACGAAAGTACATCCGATGTTACTGATGATTCTACCGATATGGAAAGTTCAGATACGGGAGAGGATGGTCCCCCTAAATATCATCAGGCAAATCCTGAGCCAATGTCAGACGAAGCGAAACAAAAAGATCGGAATTTCCGTAAAAAGCTAAATCGCGACGCAAGGGAGATTGTGTCCGATTCTATTCATAATAAGATTAAGCTCATTGTTCACCGTCCGGATTATAGTATTGAATCCCCGCAGGAATATATCAGTCTAAGCAAGGAACTTATGCCTATCGTACGGGAGATTGCCAGGAAGACACTTCCACTATTGGAACATGAAATTTCATCCGAGTTTGCAAGGAATCAATATTATGGCAGTAAATTTCAGGCGGATAGTATTGCTTATCGGGATTTCAGGTACTTTGCCAAGAAACTTCCTCCAACAGAATCTCCCTCCCTTGTGGTCGGTCTAAGAGTGGATGAATCAGCATCCATGTCCGCTTTTGGGAGATTAGAAGCTGCCAAGCGTGCAGTGTTAGCCGTATATGAATTTTGTCAGATTTGCCATATTCCCATATTAATCTACGGAGATACAGCGGATGCTTCCAAGCTGGAGCAAATGTCGATTTATGCTTATACCGATTTTGATAAAACAGATTCCAACGATCGATTCCGACTTATGGGAATTCGAGCAAGAAGCAATAACCGTGATGGGATGGCTCTTAGAATTATGGCAGACCGATTAGCCGTTTCACCACAACAGACAAAATTGTTGATCAGTATAAGTGATGGACAACCGAAGGCCATGGAGGATTATACCGGAAATTATGCAATCAAAGATATGCAGCAGACCATAGCCGAATATGAACGGAAAGGAATTACCTTTCTTGCAGCGGCGATAGGTCAGGACAAAGATGTAATTAGTCATATTTATGGGAACGAGAGATTTTTGGATATTACAGATTTAAAAGAGCTACCAACGAAGTTGGTTCGGATTATAGCTCGGTATTTATAATTGTAGAAGTCAGTTATCGAACCCGAAAGGAGAGAAAGACATGGACAAGAACAAGCGCAGGGAGCTTCAGGAGGAATACAAGCAGCTTAAGACCTACATGGGTGCCATACAAATAACAAACAAAACCAACGGCAAAATTTATGTAGATAGCTACCCCAACTTGAAAAACAAATGGATGAACATACAGGGACAACTGGACATGGGCAGGTTTGCCAATTCCCAATTGCAAAAGGACTGGAAGGAACTGGGGGCTGAAGCTTTCACCTATGAGGTGCTGGAGGAGAAGGAAACCGAGGGAGTTACCGACGTGCGCTGGGAGATTAAGCAAATGGAAAAGCGGTGGCTGGAGAAATTGCAGCCATACGATGACAAAGGATATAATAGGGCACCAGTGATTAAATAGATAAAACACGGCGGTAAAAGACGGTATGCTCCAACAGACATGCATCCCGTCGACACGTTTCCATTGAAGAAGTAATTTAATTGATTGGATTTGAGGGACCTTTAGCTTTTACAGTATGGGTTTCTTTTTTTTATTTGAGTGTTCCTCACATTATTTCACCAAGCTGCCAGTTGATTGTTTTTCTTTCCACATCATCGTAATTACAAGACCAATAAACAAAATGACAGCAGCAAAGAGATACGGATAGTTAATGTCTACATCAAATAATATACCGCCTAACGCGGGCCCGACGATATTACCTAAGCTTGTGTATGTTGAGTTCATTCCAGCAATAAATCCTTGTTCTTTTTCGGCAGTTTTTGATAAATAGGTCGTTAATGCTGGTCGTAGCAAGTCAAATGCGAGAAAGATGAAGCATGTTATTAGCAAGATGGCTAAATAGCTAGAGATCATGGTGGATGCTATCGCTAATACTACACCAGCAATTAAGCATATCTGGATGAGTTTCTTTTCACCGAGTTTATCTACCATTTTACCAAACATAAAGATCTGAACTACAACCCCGAAGATTGCGCTTATTGTAATAATGGTAGCAATATCTCGTGGAGTAAAACCAAATCTATGATCAGAATACAGACTAAATACAGTTTCATATGCTGATAAACCAAAGGCCAGTACAAACACAATTATAAAGGCAATAATATATAGTGGATGAAATGATCGTTTGAGATCACTTACAAAGTTTGTATCTTTTTTAAGCTGAATCGTTTCTAAAAGCTGCTGTTTGGTTAGTGGCTCTGTTAAAACAAATAGGGATGAAATACATGTTATCAATGCGAAGCCAGCAGCAAAGTAGAATGGGGCACGCACACCCAGCTCAGCAATAAAACCTCCGATACCTGGGCCAATAATAAAACCGATACTAATGGCGGCAGAAATATAGCCCATCGCTTTTGGCCTTTCCTCTACTGAGGTAATATCTGCAACAAAGGCAGTAACGGCTGGCATAATAAATGCGCTACTAATGCCTCCTAGAAGTCTGGATAGATAAAGAACGGATACATGTGTACCTACACCAAAGATCAACTCGGATACGCTGAAGAGGAATAAGCCGATTATGATCATTTTTTTTCTGCCATAACAGTCAATCCATCGCCCTGCCAGGGGAGACATAAGTAATTGTGCGAATGCAAAGGCCGCTACAAGATAACCCATCGTTTGGCCTGATAAATGCATAATGTTCATAAAGGACGGCATAACAGGGACGATAAGTCCGACTCCCAGAAAAATAATGAATATATTACTTAATAGAATGAGTAAGACTGTTTTTTGTTCTTTCAATGGTTTCTTCATGAAGCAATACCTCTCTCTGTAAAATCATAGCTGTGAAATACCTCTCCAAAATACGGTCCATGAGGCTCTGTTGAAACAAATCAAAGATCATCTATCCCTTGAAATGAGCATAGAGAGACAGTTTTCTCATTCCGATATTCTCGGCAATTTGAGACTTAGATACTCCCTCATACCCACGAATTGCAAAAAAAAAATTTAAAGTGACGTCTTTAACCTCTTTATTTTTCAATAGAATCACCTCGATTTTAAAGAACGTCGGTCAATTATTTTATCAAATTTAATTTATTTATACAAATGTAAATCATGTTTACTTCAACATGCTCACAAACCAGTTAACCGGTTCCCTTGGACGGAAGAAGCTTTCACCAAAGCTAAAAAGAAAACAAAGCCATCTTCTTATTATCGGCTACTCTACCTGTTCATTGATGAGATGTTCGTGTGAATCATTAATTTCAAGTATGGATACTATCGGAAAAATATAGAAAATTTGTATTTCATGGGTTCCTAACATATATAAGGCAAGCTTTTGCAGGAAGGATATTCCATGAAATTATCGAATTTAATAAGGTGGACGGGACATTTTTTGTCGAATCCGCACGAATGGGTTGAGCCGAATGAGGGAAGTCTGACAGGCACGTTGCGGTGTGTGGAAAGAATGTAGAATATAGAGAAAGAAGAGGCTGAGCAATGAAACCGAAGTTAACCCAAACGCAATATTTGGTTAGAAAAAAAATCCTCTCTATTTTGGGATCAAAGTTTCACATTTACGACAATAGCGGCCAATTGGTTCTGTTCTCGCAGATGAAAGCCTTCAAGCTGAAGGAAGACATTCGGCTATACAGCGACGAAACTATGCAAGAAGAGTTGATTACCATTAAGGCACGCAGCGTTATTGATTTCTCGGCGACCTATGATGTGGTCGATACCGAAACTGGAGAAAGGCTCGGTTCCTTGCGCCGTAAAGGTATGAAGTCGATTCTCAAGGATGAGTGGATTATTCTAGATCCAAATGAATCGGAGGTTGGGCTTATCAAGGAAGACAGCATTCTGTTAGCGCTGCTCAGAAGGTTCCTGATCAACTTGATTCCACAAAAATTCAATGTGGAGATAAACTCCAAGACGATTACCGTCTTTGGACAGAATTTTAACCCGTTTGTCAGTAAGTTGAATGTAGATTTTTCGCTGGATACTGCCAATCAGTTAGACCGCCGTTTTGGTCTTGCGGCCGCCGTGCTGCTGCTTGCAATAGAGGGCAAACAGGAATAGGTATGCGGCTTTTCAAACAATTACGCAAGAATAAAATTAACTTACATTTATTGATCATGAAGTGATAAAAAAGAAGAGAGCTAGCTAAATATCACAACATCATTAAGTCATACTGATTATCTGAGAGTGTATTAAGGAACAGAAGTTGAAAAGGATGTACGGTTGTTTTTATTAAATCTTAATGTGGTCAACATCTATAGGATCGATCATGCAATGAAAAACAAAGCAGAATCTTTTCGTGAACAATCGAAGCTCGCTTGAAACAGTTTCCACCTTGGCACTATGCTAAGGTGGTTTCTAATTTTATGAATGATGTATTTAAAGAAAGACAACAGATGAGGCGCTGCTCGCTCTTAAAATATAAAATAGATCTAGAATAAAAAGTGGACACCTCATAAGAGAATGCAGATAATTAAATTACAAAGAGGAAGAGGTGTCCGGTGTGGGTGAGATGAGACAGAGGTTCAGTGATGAGTTTAAAGAAAAGACAGTAAAGTACATTCAAGAACAGACAAAGAGCGTTCCGCAGATTGCAGAAGAGTTAAACATCCCAGCAGGAACGTTAC
>NZ_JANQBD010000021.1 GCF_024722015.1 Paenibacillus radicis (ex Xue et al. 2023)
TTGTTTCGTGTATAGTTGCCATGAGTAGGGTTCCTTTCTTGGTGACTTCACTAATCCCGAGAATACCCTACTTTTTTGTTGCCTGACTAGGCTCCAAATTGTGGTACACAAACAATTTTACACCGTCCATTTAGGGAATAAAGTCCTAAATTAGCGCCAGAAATTTCAGCTAGATACCTTCTAGAAGAAAAATGAGGGTAATTAGCAGGAGGATTTCCAGTTGTTTTTCTTTTGCAAATCCCGAGAACACTTTGTGGGGCTTCATTGTGATCGGTATGGCCTGAATAGCCTGAATACATCGTCAAAAACATAAATATAGAGTAGAGCCCTATTTAAAAGTGAAAAACTAGTTAGCTACTATTGGGAATCTGTCTAGTTTTACTATAATAGGGCTGTTAGCAGTCTTCAGCAATATGAAAATGACCACTCAGGAGGAGTGGTCGCTTTGAAAAGTTATGCTTCAGCAAATAGCTTTTTTAAATTTTCATTGTAAGGAGCTCGGATAACACCTTTTTCTGTAATGATAGCCGTAACATATTCGTTAGGCGTCACATCAAAGGCGGGATTGTAAACTTTGATTCCTTGTGGAGCTGTACGTTTACCGAAACCCTGTGTAATTTCATCTTCGTGACGTTCTTCAATTGGAATATCATCACCGTTAGGAGTATTCAGATCGATAGTGGACATCGGGCATGCTACATAAAAAGGAATGCCATGCGCTTTCGCCAGCACCGCGACGCTGTAGGTGCCGATTTTGTTGGCGACGTCACCGTTGGCCGCTACGCGGTCAGTACCGACGATCACCGCCTGCACCCAGCCCTTGTGCATGATGGCGCCGGCCATGTTGTCGCAGATGAGCGTCACGTCGACGCCGGCCTGCTGTAGCTCGAACGCCGTCAGGCGTGCGCCTTGCAGCACGGGCCGCGTCTCGTCGGCATACACCTTGAGGTGTATGCCGCGCTCCTGCGCCAGGTACATCGGCGCGAGCGCCGTGCCGTAGCGGGCTGTGGCCAGGCCGCCCGCATTGCAGTGCGTGAGGACGCCCATGCCGTCCTCGAACAGCGCCAGCGCGTGCTCGCCTATGAGGCGGCACGTCTCCTCATCCTCGCTCTGGATGAGCTTCGCTTCATCCAGCAGCGCCTGCTTCATCGCCTCCGGCTCGCCGCCGGCGGAAGCAAGAGCTTCCGCACGCTGTCTCATCCGATCCAGCGCCCAGAACAAGTTCACCGCCGTCGGACGCGACGTCGCCAAATAATCGCATTGCTTGACGGTTTCGTCAAGCAGCTGCTCACGGCTGCCGCTTGTGCTGCGTACGCCGAGGTAAACCCCGAACGCCGCGGCGATGCCGATCGCAGGCGCTCCACGAACCGCAAGCTGCTTGATTGCATCCCATACCTGCTCTGACGTAGTCAGCTCCAGGTATACGATCTCATCGGGCAGCAAGCGCTGATCCAGCAGATCAAGCTGATTATCTGCTGAATTCCAACGGACTGATTGAAGCCAGTCCGCCGTTGATTGTTTATCCAATGTTCCCATAATAAAATATCTCCTTTATTCTTCCAGCGTGTAGGCTCATGATCCTCTAACTATTCAACAGCCTTAACTGCAATTTCTAACAATTCATCAATCGATTGAGCCTGGCGGTTGTGTTTGATGAGTGCAGTCCCAATCCGCAAAGCGATGCGTTGGGCACGTTCCTTAGCTGCTTCATCTTCCAGCTTGTTAATGTCGGCAACCTGTGCCAAGCCATGTACGCGGCGAACGATCTTGCTGCCGGTATAACCGATAGTGTCACGCAGCACCTGCTGCAAGTACCAGTCCTGATAGCCCTCTGTCTTGGACAGCCGATCTTCCCCGTACAAGCTCCACAACGAACGGAACTCCCCTTGGAATAATGTCCACACATCCTTGATTGTGCCAAGCAAATAGCCGCGGTAATCCGCACGCGACTCTGCATCCTTGCTCCAGCCTTCCTGAGCGGCGTAGTTCAATAGCAGATTCGCGAACACAGCGCCGATGTCGAAGCCCATTGGACCATAATAAGCGAATTCCGGATCGATAACTTTAGTCGAGTCTTGCGTAATAAAAATACTGCCGGTGTGCAGATCGCCATGAAGCAGTGACTGAGCATGTGTCAGAAAGCTGTTTCTTAATATAGCAACTTCCAAATGAAGCTCTTTATCCTGCCAGAGTGCTTCTATGGCATCTTGAATAGCGGGAGGTACATTATTGGTTTCTGCATTATAATAAGGATCGTCAAAAATTAAATCCTCAGTAATCTTGCATAGCTCAGGGTTGATGAACTGCTTAACGCGTTCTTTTTTCTCCTGTTGATTCATGCCAAGGTCAGATGTGTAAAATAAGGTGTGTGCCAAAAAACGTGCAATATGCTGAGCGAATAATGGATATCGATTTCCTTCAATAAGTCCTCTACGCATAATAACATGATCGCTTAGGTCTTGCATAACGGTTAATGCGAGATCTTTTTCATATACAAAGACATGTGGAACCAGATCAGGGCACAGCGATTCTTGAATGATCAACGCCTCGCTTTCAATCCTTGCACGATCCAGAGTGAGTGGCCATGATTCGCCAACGACTTTTGCATAGGGAAGCGCTTGTTTCAAAATAATGCTTCTACCGGTAGAAGGTTCAGAAATATGAAATACTAGATTTAAATTGCCATCGCCGATTTCACGGCTTGCCAGCTCGCTGTTCGGTGCAAAAAGATTCGGAATCGTGCGGGCATATTCAACCGCTTCAGCTTCAGTAAATGCGTGGTATGTAGTCATTAAAATAATTCCCCCTTAAAGTTTGCTTCAGCAAAAACCGGCTTCTTTAGCTTTTACCGTCATATCGAAGAAAAACTATTCAAGCACAGGTTTAGTCCGTAAACATATCGCTATCTAGTATATCAAAATGTTCGTCATCTTGGAAGGTATCCCTAGTAATCAGCCCTGATTTATGAGGTTGTTTCTGCTGCCAGCTTCTTGCCTTATTTATAGTGAAAATACGGATATTTACAAAAAAAACACGTGCCATTAACATCCTCTTAACGCTTATTTTTTAAAATAATAATTAAGGTTGCATGATATGAGCTTATAGATAGTTATTTTGAGAGGATCAAGTTGAGGGTTACATAAAATATAGTCGATAGCATATCAGGAGGTTTTCTTACTATGAAGGTAATCGTGAGATTATTGTTTGCTGCCGTTGCTCTTGGAGTTGTACTGACACTTGGACTGACTTCTCAGGATAACCAGACCGTGGCAGGCACGAATCCAATGAAGGTAAACCAACAGCAGTATGATCGTATTCATGAGCCCGCTATGTTTGCAAATGTAAATAAATGATCTGACGTATACTTTGGATTAGATATTGGAAAGTAAAACGTCAAGTTTGAATATATTTTTATTAAGTGAGGGTACCGGTGGGTGCTCTTTTTTAACTTGTAAAAACCATCACTGCTGATGAGCACGGCCATCATGAGGCTTTTTGTAAGTTTTCTGGTATAATAAGGATAGCGCTGCTGGGAGATAAGAATCTCTAACGAGCCTTTTGAGGATGAGTGACCGGATTCATTTGCTGGTTTTCTTGCAGTATCAGACTTGTTTAGCTCTGCTGAAAGCTTGTACGTCTCATATTATTAAAAGAAGACGGGCTTTCGCCCGCCATTCTGTGACCTTTACAATAGAATTAATGATTCCAGTACTTCAGCAAAATCTATTCGAAATATTTGTTTTTGATGCTGCGGTGCTCAACCAAGTCAATAGCGCCCAGTACAACATGAGCAAGTCCGAATCCTGCGACCGCGGCTGCAGCCATCGGATATTTGTTACGTAATGCCACACCTGAAGCTGTAACTGCTGTTCCTAAAACGGTTGGAATAAGTCCTTCACGCATCGTTTTTCCTCCTTCAGAGATTTAATAAATGCGATTATAGGTTGGGGTTTTATGATCTGTTTTATGCTTGTTAAAGGTTGGATTGTTTTGGAGCGCAAACTTATTTATAATATCATAGGAATTAATGTTTGAATCCGGATTCATGGCTCATAATTACTAAGGAAAGGATAGTGAAAATGCTAAGTGAAAATACAATGAGACCTGTTGCCTTGAAAGAGTGGGCGGTTGCCATAGAAGCTCTTCGAAGCGGTCAACAAATACTCATTATGCGCAAGGGTGGTATCCGTGAAGAAACAAGGGATTTTCAGATAGAAAGCGATAGCTTTTATTTGTTTCCAACCTATGAGCACCAGAAAAAGCAATGGATCAAGCCGGAGTATCAGCACCAGCTGGATAAAACTTTGGAAGGTTGGAGCATAGAGGATACGAATGTGTCCATCCAATGTTATGCCGAGCTTGTCGAGGATATTCTAGTAGAAGATCAAGAGCAATTGTCTAGACTGGGTGGTCTTCATATATGGACGGACACTTTTGCAGAAGAAAGGCTTAAGTGGAAGCGAACTCAACCTTTGCATGTGATGTTGCTTCGGGTGTATGAGCTCACAGCTCCGGCTCAATTACCGATATTGCCTTTGTATAATGGATGCAAATCTTGGATACAACTGGAAAGTGATACATTGAGTGGGATGGAACGCAAACCAGTCCTTGACGATGCAGCTTTTCAAAAAGCTATTGAGGAAATAAAAGAGGCGCTGAGCTGATAGGCTATCATGTAATTGAAAACTCTCTGAAAACAGACAATTTTAGGCTTTATTGATTTGACTTGGTAAGATATAATATATTAGTATTGAGAATCATTGATAATCAGTTTAGAATGATTATTATCTAATAATCAGTACTCTAAAGAGAACTACAAATTATGGAGGCAGAAAACATGGCAAATGCACCGGAATTTATTATAGACGGTTTAAAAGCGACAATTGAAGGTAAAGAAATTTTGAAAGGCTTGAGCTTGAAAATTAAAGGTGGAGAAATACATGCCATCATGGGGCCGAATGGTACAGGGAAAAGTACATTGGCTTCCACTATCATGGGGCATCCTAAATATGAAGTAACTGAAGGATCCATTTCTTTGAATGGTGAAGACGTATTGGAAATGGCAGTTGATGAAAGAGCGAGAGCAGGATTGTTCTTAGCTATGCAATACCCTAGTGAAATTACTGGCGTAACGAATGCCGATTTCTTGCGCAGTGCGATTAATGCACGCCGCGGCGAAGGCAACGAGATCTCATTGATCAAGTTCATCCGCCTGATGGAAGCAAAGATGAAAGAGCTCGAGATGAATCCCGAATTTATGCACCGTTACTTAAATGAAGGTTTCTCCGGCGGCGAGAAAAAGCGTAATGAGATTTTACAAATGCTGCTGCTTGAGCCTAGCCTTGTTATTTTGGATGAGATTGATTCCGGTCTTGATATTGATGCCCTGCGTATCGTAGCTACAGGTGTTAACGCTATGCGCTCCGAAGAACGCGGCTTCTTGATTATTACTCACTATCAGCGTTTGCTTAACTATATTAAACCGGACTTTGTACATGTAATGATGCAGGGCCGTATTGTTAAATCTGGTGGTCCTGAGTTGTCAGAGCGTCTTGAGAATGAAGGCTATGACTGGATTAAAGAGGAACTCGGAATTGTTGACGAGACTGTTGGCGGACAAGATGAAGAGTTCAAAGTACCAATGAACACGACAGCACCAAGATACTAATGACAACCGAACTGGAGGAATATTTGAAATGAGTGCAAACACAATTCTTCCCATCGATCGTCAAACCATCGTGGAGCTGTCGAAATCTAGACGTGAGCCTGAATGGATGACCAATCTGCGCGCTGAAGCGTTAGAGTTGGCTGGATCGTTGGAATTACCTAAGCTGGAAAAAACAAGAATAGACCGTTGGAATCTTAATTCCTTCGGATCATATAAAGCGGAAGCTGCATTGACCTCTCTTGAGGAGCTGCCGGAATCTGCCAAAGCTTTATTGCAGGATGAAGGTCAAGGCCAAGCGGAAAATTTGTTGGTTCAAAAAAATTGCAGCGTTGTGTACCACAGCGCATCGGAAGAGCTTGCAAAGCAGGGCGTTATTTTTACAAGCCTGGAGGATGCTTTGGTTAATCATGCTGATCTTGTGAAAAGCTATTTCATGAGCGTTGTCAGCAAGGATGAGAATCAATTAACTGCCCTTCATACCGCGCTTTGGAGCGGTGGGGTGTTCCTATATGTTCCTAAGAACGTTCAAGTAAATGTGCCTATTCAAGCATTGTTTTTGACAGATGACGCAGAAGCAAGCTTCTCGCCGCATATACTAATCGTAGCTGAGCAGCATTCTTCGGTAACGTATGTAGATAATTTTGCTTCCGTAGGCGAATTGAACAATTTAGTTCAGAACGGAATCGTGGAAATCATTGTAAAAGCTGGAGCAACAGTTAATTTTGCTTCTGTTCATAATCTCAATGCTTCTGTCGTTGACCTGAGCTATCGCCGTGCGATCGTGGAGAATGATGCAAATGTGCATTGGGTTATCGGTGAGATGAATTACGGAAACGTGATGTCGGACACTACCTCCGTATTGAAGGGTAACGGTTCGAATTCCGATGCCAAAATTATATGTGTAGGTACAGGCGAGCAGAAGCTGAATGTTACAACACGGGCGATTCACTTCGGAAAAGCTTCGACAAGTGGAATGATCACTCGCGCTGTTATGCGCGATGAGTCTACTGCGATTATCAACGGGATCACCAAGATTGAAAAAGGCGCTACAGGTGCGAATGGAGAGCAGACAGAAAAGGTTCTTATGCTCAGTCCGAAAGCTCGTGGTGATGCCAATCCAATCCTGCTGATCGACGAGGATGATGTTAAGGCTGGACATGCTGCAAGTGTAGGCCAAGTGAATCCCGATCAAATTCATTATCTGATGTCTCGCGGTATCACTAAAGAAGAAGCGCAACGGTTGGTTATCTACGGATTCTTGGCTCCTGTAGTTTCTGAAATTCCAATGGAGAAGGTTAAATCCCAACTGCAAAGCTTTGTAGAAAGGAAGCTCGGACAATGAATTCAAAAGAGATCCGCCAATTGT
The DNA here is from genome assembly GCF_024722015.1 of Paenibacillus radicis (ex Xue et al. 2023). Taxonomy (GTDB): domain Bacteria; phylum Bacillota; class Bacilli; order Paenibacillales; family NBRC-103111; genus Paenibacillus_S. The sequence continues at coordinate 7,035 of NZ_JANQBD010000021.1, forward strand.
TCCCTATTCTTCATCAGGAAGTAAATGGACATCCATTAGTTTATTTGGACTCGGCGGCAACCTCTCAAAAGCCGGTGTCCGTAATCGAAGCCATTAAGCACTATTATGAATGGGATAATGCTAATGTTCACCGCGGTGTTCATACGCTGGGTTCCAGGGCTACCGACGCCTATGAAGGCGCTCGGGAGAAAGTCGCTAAATTCATTAATGCCAAATCGACAGAAGAAATCATTTTTACCCGCGGCACAACAACGGCCCTTAATTTGGTTGCTACTGGTTATGCTCGCTCCGTATGTAACGAAGGCGATGAAATCGTTATTACTCCTATGGAGCATCACAGTAATCTCATTCCATGGCAGCAGGCGGCTAAGGCTACCGGCGCTGTCTTGAAATATATTCCACTTCAGGAGGATGGATCCATACGTCTGGAGGATGTGGAGCAAACTATTACTGAACGGACCAAAATTGTTTCCGTAACTTATGTTTCCAATGTACTTGGCGTAGTTAATCCTGTGAAGGAAATTGCAGCCATTGCACATCGCAAGGGTGCTAAGATGGTCGTTGACGGTGCGCAAAGCACTCCTCATCTTAAGGTCGATGTACAAAATCTAGATTGCGATTTTTATGCTCTTTCCGGCCACAAAATGTGCGGTCCGACGGGGATCGGAGCGTTATACGGCAAGAAGGCTCTATTGCAGGAGATGGAGCCTATCGAATACGGCGGAGAAATGATTGACCATGTAGATTTGTATGAATCCACATGGAAGGAATTGCCGTGGAAATTCGAAGGCGGCACGCCTATGATTGCTGGAGCGGTTGGATTGGGAGCAGCAATTGATTTTCTCGAAAGTGTTGGTCTGCACGAAATCGACCGTCATGAGAAGCAGCTAACTGCCTATGCAATGGATCGTATGTCTACGATTGACGATTTGAAGATTTATGGACCACGGAATGATCGGGCTGGACTTATTACATTTAATCTTGGAGAAGTGCATCCTCATGATGTGGCTACCGTATTGGATGCGGATGGAATCGCTATACGTGCAGGGCATCATTGCTGCCAGCCGCTTATGCGTTGGCTGAAAGCATCCTCAACTGCAAGGGCAAGCTTTTATCTGTATAATACAGAAGAGGATGTTGATCGGTTGGTAGCTTCACTAATAAAAACAAAGGAGTATTTCGGCCATGCAATTGGATGATTTATACCGTCGCGTCATTATGGATCATTATAAAACGCCCCGAAATCGCGGCACCTTTGAAGATGAAGCCGTTACTATCGATTTAAACAACCCAACCTGCGGCGATAAAATTCAGCTGCAAATGCAGGTTGAAGACGGTAAGGTAAAAGCTGCGAAGTTTGTGGGCGAGGGCTGCTCCATCAGTATGTCGTCTGCTTCCATGATGACGGATGCTGTTAAGGGTAAAACATTAGAAGAAGCACTCGAAATGGCTGAGAAATTCTCAGGCCTTATGAAGGGCGAAGCGGTTGAGTTCGAATATGAAGATATTGAAGCTCTTTCGGGTGTAAACAAGTTTCCGGCACGGATCAAATGTGCAACATTGGCTTGGAATGCATTGCGCAAAGGGATTGAACAAGCAAATAAATAACCCATTTTAAATTGATAAGCTTATGCTTGCGATGTAAGTTTTTTTTCACAAAAAGTTTTAGGAGGTTGGAAACGATGGCTAAGAAAATGCCTGAAATGGAAGCTTACCAATATGGATTTCGTGATGAGCATCAATCGATATTTCAAAGCGGTAAAGGTCTGAACCGTGAGATCATAGAAGAAATTTCAAGAATGAAAGACGAACCGGCATGGATGTTGGATTTCCGTCTGAAATCTTTTGAGCAATTCGAGAAAATGCCTATGCCGCGTTGGGGCGGTAATATGGATGACTTGGATTTCAACGAGATCCAGTACTATGTTAAACCATCCGAAAAGCAAGGGAAAACATGGGAAGAGGTTCCTACCGAGATCAAAGAAACATTTGACAAGCTTGGTATTCCTGAAGCGGAACAAAAGTTTTTGGCTGGTGTATCGGCTCAATATGAGTCTGAGGTTGTTTACCATAGCATGCAAAAAGAGCTTGAGGATCAAGGCGTTATCTTTACTGACACGGATACTGCTCTTAAGGAGTACCCTGAAATTTTTAGAGAACACTTTGGAACTATCATTCCTCCAAGCGACAACAAATTCGCTGCATTGAATAGTGCGGTTTGGTCCGGCGGCAGCTTTATCTACGTTCCAAAAGGTGTAAAGGTAGATATTCCTTTGCAAGCTTACTTCCGGATTAACTCGGAGAATATGGGACAATTCGAGCGGACCTTGATTATTACGGATGAAGATAGCTTCGTCCATTATGTAGAGGGCTGCACAGCGCCGATCTACAGCACAAACTCGTTGCATAGCGCAGTCGTAGAAATTATTTGCAAAAAGAATTCACGTGCTCGTTATACTACGATTCAGAACTGGGCTCCTAACATTTATAACCTGGTTACTAAACGTGCTGTTGCTGAAGAAAATGCAACTATGGAATGGGTCGATGGTAACATCGGTTCCAAGCTGACCATGAAATACCCGGCAGTTGTATTGAAAGGCCGCGGCGCTAAAGGTATGGTATTATCCATCGCTGTTGCAGGCCGCGGACAGCATCAGGATGCAGGCGCTAAAATGACACATTTGGCTCCTGATACTACGTCCACTATCGTCTCGAAGTCGATCAGCAAGCATGGCGGTAAAGTAACATACCGCGGTTTGGCATCGTTTGGACGTAATTCCCAAGGATCCAAAGCTAATATCAAATGCGATACTTTGATCATGGATAAAGAGTCCACTTCAGATACAATTCCTTACAATGAAATTATGAACGACAACATTACGCTGGAGCATGAAGCTACTGTATCCAAGGTGTCTGAGGATCAATTGTTCTACCTCATGAGCCGCGGTTTAACAGAAGCTGAAGCAACACAAATGATCGTTATGGGCTTCATCGAGCCGTTCACGAAGGAACTGCCAATGGAATACGCAGTAGAAATGAACCGATTGATCAAGTTCGAAATGGAAGGCAGTATCGGCTAATACCCCGAAACCCTTGCTGTTACAAGGATTTCGGTTTACCGTACAATGGCTGAAATCGTTTGTGCCGATTTTGTGCCGAATCCAGATTTATCTTTGAGTGTAGGAGGCGAACTTTTTAAGTTCGTCTTCTTCAATTTTTTCAGTGATTGACTTTTAACAAATGGTTAGCAAACACTCTTAGGGACGCCTCCTGTCTGCCAAGGAAACAAGTCATTTTATTGGGTCACACTTGGGCAATAATCTACATATATATGACTATTGCTATTTGGAAGGAGTTGCGCCGATTGCCTTCATTTATCGGGAGTTTTAAAATCAATAGCGTTGGTCCGAGTTCCAATGTAAATAATGGAGATACTGCTTTTATCATCTTATCCAGCAGTGCCAAGGTAAATGCGGGTTCGGCCTCATTTTCGCCGGGAGATACCTTCTTTAGCCCAACATTTCATACGAACGAAAGTACGGATACAAACGAACCGTCTCTTGTCAATGGCGCTATTGGTAGAATTGTCTGATTTTGTACCCATTGACTTCGAAAAAGGTCCTGTTTGCGAAGGAATCGCATCAGGGCCTTTCTCGTTATTTCTTACCCTATATCGACTTTGTCCGGTTTATACTTTGCATATAACAGCAAGTTAAACTTTAATAAATAAAGCAGAGCCCTCGATCCGAAGGAAAGAGGGCTCTGCTTTATTTATTTGATTACTTTATCCATTATTTCTTTATATTTTATAAATTGATCTTCTTTCATCGTTCCATTCATTTGGAGTAAGAACAATCCTTTTGCATAGGTATGGGAAAATGCTATAGCAGAAGCTTTTCCAAGGTCATCGTAGTATTTCTTCATACCTTCTAAATCTGATTTATTATCAAATTGAAGCACACGGCCGCCGCTATCTTTACCTAAGGATGGAACAAAAATGCGCATGCCATTGCCTAATTTTGGAGCCGCACCATAATCCTTTGCCTCCATCTTAGCCGGTGTTTCTGCCTCAACTCCACCATTTTTAAATGCTTGGACAAGACTTTCTAAAGTAACATTTTTAGCAGGCTCTTCTTTTTTTACAGGTGCTGTGGCAGTGGTATTTGGACTAGGTGCTGAGTTTTGAACTGCCGGTTGTGCTGGTGATGAACCACAGCCTGTTGCTATAAGGCTAATTGCAGCAATAGCTGATACTAATAGAAAACTTTTCAATTTAATGTCCCCTTTTGTATAATTTTGTCAGTATCAACTATATCAAAGAATGGCGAAATGTACCATGTAATTATTCCAAAAAATTCCTCAGGTGTAAGTAGTAAGTAATTTGAACTGTCTGTCTTTTATATTTTTCCAATGTTTCTAATGTATAGGGATAACCTTGTTATCTCATCCTAATATCCAAAGATACTATTTATTTGAGGGAGTGGGAGCTACATGATGAGACGTTCTGTTGGACGGAGTATGATTGTTTTCTTATCCTTGGCTGTATTTATGGCAAGCGGTGGTTGTAGCAGTAACTCAACGCAGAAGCAATCTCAGCCGCCTTCCAATACGGGTACAAGCAGCGGAAGTTCAGCCCAAAGTACTGGAGATACGAATGGTATTTCAATACTTAATACAAACCAAGGAGCATCAACTGCGAAAGAAGGAGTAATAAACATCGTCAGCTTCGATGGAAAATTTTATGTTTCGGGAAACGATCTGGCTCGTGTGTTGAACTTTAAGACGAGATGGGAAGCAGCGAATAACACTTATCAAATGGGAGATTATGACGCCACTTATGAATGGAAGGTAGGGGGTCTAGAGGTTCTGAAAGGAGATGAACCCGTCAAGCTTACGGATCCGCCAATTTCAAGAAATTCATTAGTGTATATTCCTGTTTCTGCTGTAGGACTTCTTCAGGATGATATGAATTATAGCGTTACTGAGAAGGAGCTTGTTATTTTCCCCTCTGCTGATATGGTGACAGATCCGATTGATGGTCCGGATGCGCCTAATATGGGAAGTGACCTGGATTTCGCAGATGATCCCAATGATCCGTTTAAGGGCACAGAGACATGGAAGGATTTGGGGGAAGTTTTAACAGGAGAGTATTCAAGCAACGAAAGCTTGATGGCGGCGAGCAGAATTGATATTAAGCCTGGGGAAAATGCAATACCTGTGGCACTTAAGAATATCGATATGAACGCATTGATCCAGAAAGGGAAAGCATATCTTGGAGTCAAATATTTATTCGGGGCAGCTCCTTACCCTACTTCAAGTAAATTTGATTGTTCAACATATTCCCAATATTTATATAAACGCCAAGGCGTTATGCTGAAAAGGACGGCTCGCGCACAATCAACTCAAGGAATAGCGGTTAGCAGATCAAGCTTGAGAAAAGGGGATTTAATGTTTTTCTATGTGCCGGGCCGTTTCCGTACCAATAAGACAGTAGGGCATGTAGGAATTTATATGGGGAATTCCCAAATGATTCACGCATCCCCCGAGCCCAAGGATGGGGTTCAAATTTCTGATATCAATAAAGCATACTGGAAAAAAACATTTTTAAGAGCAAAAAGGATGGCTGATTAGCTGAGTAAGTACATGTTCCGTGATTTAGTGATCGATAAAATCCTTTGTGAAGAAAGCCTAATAAGCTACGAATGGTTCAATGAACAAGCCTGTGATCCCTATAATAATACTAGGGGCTACAGGCTTGTTGAGCTATAACAGGATGAAATTATGATTTAAACATAAATCTCTTGTATTTCCAGTTCAGGCTGCTCGGTCAGATTGATAAAGCGATCATCAACTTGAACCAGCGGTTTAAAGAAATCCGAAGGATGTGTCATAATGACCTGGCCGATTTCACCGGACGAGAGCAGAACCCGTTTACCGATAAAATTAGGAATCATATTTCGGATGAAAACTTGCGCGACCTGCGGATCCAACTGTCCGAAGCTAAGCCGGTGCAATTCTATAAGCACTTGAAGGAGGCTTTGCTTTTTCTGATACACTCTGCTCGATACCATAGCGCTGTAAATATCGGCTACTGCAACTATTTTTGCATACGGATGTATGTCATCACCTTTTAGATTGGAAGGATAGCCAGAACCGTCCAACCGCTCATGATGCTGCAGTGCGGCTAATGCAATAGCTTCTTCCATTTTCGAAGTTTTGATTAGATTATAACCGTATTTCGCATGCTTTTTAACTTCCTCAAATTCTTCATGGGTCAAACGACCCGGTTTGTTAAGAATATCAAGGCTTATATTACTTTTTCCGATATCATGCACATAACCCGCTTTTCCTACAATAAGAGCTTCTTGCTCTGAATAACCCATCCACTTGGCGATATAATAGGAAAGCATGCCAACCTGAACACAGTGCTGATAAGTGTAATCATCCTTCGAATTCATGGTTAATAGCAGAGAGACAACATCATTTTCTTGTTTGAAGTGATCTGTCAGTGGAGTGAAAGCGCTATCAATAAGAGCCTCTTTAATTTGTCCGTGTTGTTCAACTTCATAAAATAACAGCTTTACTGTATCTACTGCATTCTCGAAGGTTGCAATCGGGTCTATTCTTAGCTCATCTATCGAAGTGGTAATAACATTTGATTGCTCCGGTAATCCTCCATCAAAACGCAGCATTATATCTACATAATCAATGTTATGTCGGTGCAGTTTATCAATATCTTCACCATTCAATACAGTATGAGCCGAGACGACAAGCAATCCGTTCCAATTAAACACATCAGATCCGGTACGGTCACCTACATGTAAATCTGTGACAGAAACTTTCAAGCTACTCACCTCGGGCTTTGTATAGGTCTAATGTATGTTATCCATATTGCTATTTATCGTACCAAGAATGTCGAATATTGGCAACATGAAAATAATTTAGATATAAAATTAAACACCGAGGTGAAAGCTAATGATTACAGTATTACATACCGATATAGCGGCTATATATGCTTTTGGCAGTGATAGGGTCATCAGTGCCCTGAACCAATAGACGGCCATCGGGAAATAACACAAGAGTGATAGTATCATTTAGGTGCAATTTCAATAGAAACGGATTTGCTTCAACACGTCCCAAAGGCTCCCATTTTACAGCCCATTCCTGCAAATTGAATACGGCTTTTAGAATAGGTTGGATTTGGACTGAATTACGGCCGCACAGAGTTTGAATCGTCTCTTCTGCAATCTCCTGATCGAGGTAATCGTATTGGTGAAGCGAGCAAGCGGGACAATCCGCTTTCCTAGCTTTGCTGACGTCTACTGCAGAGTGTTGATTGTACCAAAGGTCCCAATGTACCATCTTGCGGTTTAGCTGCTCTTGAGCACCTACAAGCAGTTTAAACGCCTCAGTGGATTGATGAGAAGCAACCGTATGGATAATTGGTCCGATTACACCGGCCGTATCACAGGTTTCGGTTGTTCCTTGCGCAGGTGCCTGACCGAATAAACAGCGCAGACAGGGGGTTACGCCAGGAATGATCGTCAAGGATACTCCACGGGAGCTCACGGCACCGCCATATATCCATGGTATGCCACGCTTGATGCTTACATCATTAATCAGGAAGCGCACACTGAAATTATCTGTGCCATCCAGGATAAGGTCAACATCAGAGAGAAGTTCCTCCGCATTTGTAGCATTTAAGTCACTCACAACGGGCTCAAGATGTACAAGCGAATTAGCTTGCTGCAGGCGAATTGCAGCAGCCAATGCTTTTGGTTTCGATGCGGCGGCATCGGCTTCATCGTAAAGCATTTGACGCTGAAGATTGCTGGTTTCGACAAAATCGCGGTCTATTAGACGGATATATCCGACCCCAGCACGAACGAGATGATTAGCCAGCACAGTGCCAAGTGCACCCATGCCAACAATCACGACACGGGACTTCATTAGCTTGGCCTGTCCTTGCTCGCCTATGGGGGCGAATAGCAGCTGCCGCGAGTAACGATTGGTTGAGGTGGCATTGGAAGTTGCGTTCACCTCATGATTTGGTTCGGATGGATTCATGATGCGATTGTTCCCCTTTATTGTAGTTTCATTCCTATTTTTTAAGTAGAGCGATTATATTAGAGGATTCCACGGCCCTTGTTGATGCCCTTTCCATTCGGAACCGTCCTCCCAAATTTCTTTTTTCCAAATGGGTACAATTTGCTTTAAACGCTCAATCGCATGCCGGCTTGCTTCATAGGCTGCATCTCTATGCGGCGCGGAGACGGCTATTACAACACTGATTTCACCAATATCGACTCGTCCTAACCGATGAGTGATGGCACAGAGAGCCCCCTCCCAACGCTGCTGGATTTCTAGAATGATTTGATTCATTGTTTTGATAGCCATAGGCTCATAGGCCTCGTAATCCAATTGAATGGTACGCTTGCCATGAGTCCACTCGCGGGTAGTCCCGATAAAGGAAAGAGCGGCACCATGATTGGGATGCAGTACTTTATTGCTGACCGATTGTACAGAGATGGCCTCACGAGTCATTTCTGCAAGCTGGGGCTGGCCACCGGAAACAGGCGGAATTATAGCAATTTCATCCGTGGATTGAATGAGGTGATCATCGTCTGCATAGCTCTGGTTGATAGCTACGAAAGAATGCCTGAGTGTCTCAGCTGCTTGCGGATAGCGGGCAATAAGCTGCTCTTTTAAAAGTAAGGATGTCAAAGGCGCCATTTGCTCCCATTCAAGCTCAAGCAGAGGCCCGCCCATTCGTTCGGCCAATCCGGCAAAAACATAAATGTGCAGCTTCATATGTGTTCACTCCAATAGTTCTATATTAACTTTGCTTTTTCAACAAGCTCTGTATAATTCTGATGTATAGCATACCATATTTTGACGGGTTAATGGTATAATAGAGGGATACTTGAAATGGTAAGAGGCGAGTAGTTTGGGATGATGGAGGCATAGGTATGAAAGTCAGTGTATATGATGAATTGTGCGGAAATGCTGAGTTTACTGTAGATGAATTGAAGGCCTTGGCGCCTCTGCATCTATCTTTGGAGGATCGTGTGCAAGGTATTGCAGGCAGGGCATTCGATCTGCCGACCTGGTACGGCGCGTGGCAGCGGCAGCAAGGTGCAGACTCAGACCGGACACCAACCCATATGGAAGTTGAAGCTGTTGATGAGTTCCAAGCGAAGATTCCCTGGGAGCAGCTGAGTCAAGCCGCTTTTTTATATGAACAGAATGGGGAGCCGCTGAAGAAAGGTTTTCCGATTCGCCTGTACGTTCCCGACGGGAGCAGCGAGTGCTTGAATGTTAAAAGTGTGGTGAAGATAAGATTCACCTATCAAGTATCATCTGCTGAGGCTACTTATGGTTTTAAGAACCAGGTTTCAATAGAAGAACTTAAATTCAAAAAATAAGACAGTTACTAAACACATAAAAAGGAGGGTGGCGGAAATGACCTCACCACTGCTGCGGCTTCGAATCCTTCATACTAATGATATTCACAGCCATTTTGAACAGATGCCGTCTATAGCAGCCGCCTTCCATGAGCTTCGAGCCTCCGCTGGAGCCGAGCATACATTGACGCTCGATATTGGAGACCATATGGATCGTATGCGGCCCCAAACGGAAGGCAGCAGCGGCTCTGCGAATTTGGCAGTTATGAATGAAACCGGCTATGAGGCAGTAGCGCTTGGCAACAACGAAGGATTGACGTTTACCAAAGAAGCTTTGAATGACATATACAGCTCTAAGGCGAATTTCAAAGTGTTATGCAGTAATTTGCTGGATTCGGAGACAGGGAAGGTGCCGTCCTGGGGAGTCCCTTATCATATCGTGGAGAAAGGTGGCATCCGGATCGGGCTTATCGGTGTCACTGCCTATTTCACTGACTTTTACACACTTTTGGGCTGGGATATCCAAGAGCCAATCCGGGCTACGGCTAATCTGGTTCGAGAGCTTCGAGCTCAAGTGGATTTGATCGTAGTATTATCACACCTTGGTTTGCGAAATGATGAAAAAATGGCAGCAGAAATTCCCGAAATTGATATTATTCTGGGCGGTCATACCCACCATTTGTTAGAAATTCCACAGAGGATAGGGAATACCGTAGTATGCGCTGCCGGTAAGTTCGGTCAATATTTTGGCGTGGTGGATGTGCATATCGATGCTTTTACGCGGAAGCCCGTTACGATTGAAGGCTATGTAAGAAGAACTGATGATTATGCAGAGTCTGGGGATGACCAGGTAAAGGCTGTAATTGAGCGGTATGAAGCAAGCTCCAATCAAGTCCTCTCGCGCGAAGTTGCCTATTTGCAGCAGCCTTTGGCTGCGGAGTGGTATAAGGAAGCGCCGCTTGGGAATCTGTTAGCCGAAGGCTTGCGCAAGAGAGTTGGGGTCGATATTGGCATAGTAAACGCAGGGCAGTTTCTGGAAGGCTTAGCGAATGGCCCCGTTACAGTAGGGCGGCTGCTGGAAATATGCCCATCCCCGATTAATCCGTGCTTGATGCTGCTTTCCGGCGAGAACATTTTGCAAGCTTTGGAAGAATCCCTGCTTCCAGAATTTCAGGAGAAGCTGCTCTATGGCTTCGGATTTCGTGGAAAGGTGCTTGGGATGTTGAATGTAGACGGCTTGAGAATAGAGTATGACTTGAACGCTCCGGCCTATGCAAAAATCAAGCGGGTATGGATTGGCTCTGAGCTCTTAGCGGTTGAAAAGGAATACCAGGTCGCTACTATCGATATGTTTACGTTTGGCGTGGGGTACCATTCTTTATCCAAAGGCAGAGGAGTTCAGTATTTTCTACCTGAGTTTTTGCGGGACATCATGCGAACTGAACTTCAGGATTCTGAGGCCATTCAGCAGAGCAATGTCCAGCGTTGGTTTGGAGTTTAATGAACACTAACTGTACACAAAAAAATGACATTCAAACTGTTCTCAGTTCGAATGTCATTTTTTGTAAACCGATCATTTTGTACTCTAAAAGGAAATTTCGTCCTATAGTATAAAGAAATAAAGTGCAAATAAGATGGCAACGGCGAAGCGATAGTAAGCAAAGTAAGTTAGTTTAATACTTGAAACGAGCTTGATAAAGGTGACAACCGCAAGTAAAGCTACAATGAAGGATACAATGAAGCCAACGGCGAAAAAGCCGGCAATATCCATGGTGAACATACTGTATGATTTCAAGATCGATAACCCTGAAGCCGCGAACATAAGAGGAACTGCCATAATGAAGGTGAAATCCGCTGAGGCGCCTCTGGTGACACCGGATAGCATGCCCCCGGCAATCGTTGCACCCGAACGGGAAAAGCCTGGCCAAATAACGGACAATATTTGATACAGTCCAATATAAAACGCCTGCCGGTAAGTAATATCGTCCAGCTCGACCGCTGTTTTTGGTGCTCTTGATTTTTCAGCTACAATAAGGAGAATACCGCCGACCACTAAACTGATTACAACCATTTTTGGATTGAACAAATATTTGTCAACCACTTTATTCAGTAGAAGTCCTACAACACCCGCTGGTACTATACCAATTAGGATATGGATCAGGTTGAGCTTCTTTTTGCCGACCCGGGCAGGATCCTTTTTTAAACCAAACAAACGAAGAATTCGATTCCAATACAATACTACGATCGCCATAATGGCCCCAAGCTGGATTACGATCTCAAATATTTTCAACATTTCATTATCTTCCGGAATTCCCAGAAGCGCTTGCGTCAGAATCATATGTCCTGTTGAAGATACAGGTAAAAATTCAGTAAGTCCCTCCACAACACCTAAGACGATCGAAATCCAGTAACTTAACATAAAAGCCTCCCAGTTGTTTTGTACAAACCACCTTCTATTTTAGCTTGTTATGGAATGGCACACAACTCTTTGTTTAGTGTTTAGAAAAACTTAATACTTTCAAGCTGGCTTTTAGGTAACCTATGATTCAAAAGTCCCAAAACCAGTCCTATTCCAATTTGTCTGAAACCAAGGTTAATTATGAGGCACAAAGTAGTTGCAAAGTAACGTATTACTGAACTTTTTAGAAGCTGCTGCTTGTGCATGAAGCCTTATTTTAAGTGTGGGGGCTAAAAAATATGTCGAAATTTGGAATTATGTATTGCTCTTTTTACTTGAATCCAGTACATTTATGCTAGATAATGTGAACTTCTGAAGAAAGAAGACGTGGTTGTACATATGCGTTTGCTACCTCTGAGCATGGTTCGCCCTGGAATGAAGCTGGGGAAGAAGATTTACAACGAAGAAGGGTTAGTCCTTCTGGGGGAACAGGTCGAATTAACTCAAACTTTAATTAATAGATTAGGTAAACATGGAGTCGATTTTCTTTATATAGCAGATCCACGGACAGACGATATTATCATTCCTGAAATTTTGAGTGATGGCACAAGGCTGAGAGCCATATCGGAAATTCGTACGTCCTTTCGCAAGCTGATGGATGATTCCATGAAGCGCAAATCGGTCGGATTTGTCCAGATGGGCAGAGCATTCCGCGATGTCATGAATTTGATCATTGATGATTTGAGCGGTCATAAGGATGCCATGATTATGCTGACGAATATGAGTGTTATGGATGATTATTTGTTTCAGCATTCATTGAATGTGTGTATTTATTCGACGATGCTTGGGATGGCGCATGGCTATAATCGCGATGAATTAATGACTTTAGGGCTTGGATCTCTGCTTCACGATATCGGCAAAACTCAGATTCCAATCGAGCTGCTGCGCAAAAATGCCAAGCTTACCGATGATGAGTTTTCCTGTATTAAAAAGCATGCTGAATACGGCTACTATCTGCTTAAGGACGAGCCGAATATTCCGCTTTTGGCGGCACATTGCGCGTTCCAGCATCACGAACGGCTAAACGGGAGCGGATATCCGCGTGGTATTGAGGGCACGGCTATTCACGATTATGCTCGCTGGATAGGCTTGGTAGACTCTTACGATGCCATGACTACCCACAGGGTATATCGAAAAGCGATGCTGCCGCATCAAGCGATGGAAATTATTTTTGCCGGCACAGAAACATTGTATGATAAAAGTAAAATTGAGCTGTTCCGCGATAAAATTGCGATTTATCCGATTGGACTAACGGTAACGCTCAATACAGGCGAATCTGGCATTGTGGTCGGTTTGAACAAGCTCGTCCCACAGAGGCCGATTGTTCGCGTGCTGACGGATGAGGACGGGCAGGAGTCCCAAGCACCGCAGGATGTAGATTTATCGAAGAGGCTGTCGTTAATGATTACAGGAGTTAATGAAATTGAATCTGCTTGAGACCCCTATTACCCAAATCAATCGCCGCTAACAGCCTTCATTGGATGTTGAGCGGCGATTGTATTTTTATTTCATTTATGATTATGTTGGAAAAAATGGTTTTGGTTACATTTTCATTTTTAAGCATCATAGGATACAATAGATGGTAAAATAATTAATGAGTCAGGTGTGAAATACAAGATGATACATAAATTGAATCCCGAGGTTTCTGCCATTACACCTCAGAATGACCCCTGGGATCCGATCCGTTCCCTTCATAGGCATGGCAAGCATATTTTAACCAGCGTTGAACTGACTGTAACCAATCTGTGCAATATGCGTTGTGAGCATTGCGCGGTTGGGGAGACGCTAACAATGACAGAAGGTCCGAAAATTCCACTGTCCAAAGTGCTTCAGCAGCTGGATCAGGTGGAGCATCTCGAAACCATTAGTATTACAGGTGGAGAACCAAGCTACCACGCGGCAACGGTGCGGGATTACATCGTTCCCATTCTTAAATATGCCCGCAGCCGAGGGATTAGATCTCAGCTTAATTCAAATTTGACATTGGATTTGGCCCGGTATGAACTGATAGCTCCTTATTTGGACGTTATGCATATTTCATTTAATTATACATCGGCTGATGACTTCCATCAGGTTGGGTTCGTCCGGTCAAGCCATCCTGTTAAGCAGCAAACGTCAGGAAAGCTATATGAACGAATGATAGAGAATACGGTTGCCTTAAGCCGTGGAGGGATGCTGATCTCAGCTGAATCCATGATCAATTACCGTACGCATGACAAACTGTCCGATATACACCGTCTTATTGTGGAGATGGGCTGCAAACGACATGAGGTTCATCCTATGTATCCGAGCTCGTTTGCTTCTAATTTGCCTGTTCTGTCACTGGACCAATTCAGGGCATCGATTAACAAGCTTTTGGACGAGCGGGACCCCAGCATTTGGTTGTTGTTTGGAACACTGCCTTTTTATGCCTGCAGCATGCTGGGAGAAGATCAAAGTTTGCTCCGAAGACTCCGTGGTGAACCTAATGTAACTGTACGCAACGATCCGGATGGACGTAATCGTCTGAATGTGAATCTGTTCACAGGGGATGTGTATGTGACTGACTTTTCGGATGTTCCTGCACTGGGTAATATCCATGCAGATACACTTGAACAAGTATTTGCACGCTGGGAAGCGCATCCGCTTCATGGTTCCGTCAATTGCCATTGTCCGGCGGTTCAATGCTGCGGACCTAATCTGTTGGTTGTAGATTCATATTACAAGGATGTCGATTTTACAACACGCAAAGCAACTGAAGAGTCGGCGTCTTAAAATAGTTAAGGGGGTCTGCCGATTCATGTCTCTTAGGACAATACTATTTTGTGCCATTGGCGTGGTACTGATTTATGGGATGTTCACCATTGGTTTTCCATTTCTAATGGCATTGGTGATCGCGATTTTTCTGGAGCGTCTGATTCAGGGGCTCATGAAATATGCCCATTTCGGCAGGGGGCTGTCAGCGGCTACTGTATGTACTTTATTTACAGCAGCCATGCTGGGTTTCTTTTATCTAGTCGGATTTAAGATAGTGTCGGAGCTAATCCAATTCTGGAAAGATGCTCCCGACTATCTGAATAATGCACAGAGATTTCTAGATGACACATCGGAGAAGACCAGAATCTTTTACAGCACACTTCCGTCAGGGCTTGCCGAGCAGTTACAAAGTCTGGTGGAGACTGGAGTTAATACGGTTACGGAAAATATTAAAGACATTGTAACTGCGGTATCCGGCTATTTCCTAGGAGTTGCAAAGACGATACCGAATTTATTCGTATTTTTTGTTGTGTTTGTGATTGGCTTGTATTTGATTTCTTATGGTTTGCCCATGCTTAGAAAATCCTTCCTGCAGTTATTTGAGAACAAATCGCAGGCTAAGGTTATCAGTGTGCTGGCTGATCTGCGGCGTGCGCTTCTTGGGTTTATGTTTGCACAGCTTCTAATCAGCTTGCTTACCTATATCGTTACATTAATTGGTTTGCTGTTCTTGAGAGTTGAGTACCCTCTGGCGGTAGCATTGCTGATAGTTGTCGTTGATTTGCTGCCGGTTCTAGGTACGAGCGCTGTTTTGGTGCCGTGGGCTTTATATTGTATGCTGGTGGGCAATGTGTTTCTAGGTGTTGGACTTTTGATTTTACTTGTGATCATTATGCTGTTCCGAAGACTGATTGAACCCAAAATTATCGGAAATGCCGTTGGAATCAATGCGTTGGCAGCGCTCATGAGCATGTATTTAGGCTTTAAGCTGGTCGGTGTAGTAGGGTTGTTTCTCGGACCTGTACTGATAATTGTGTATCAAGCGCTGCGCCGCGTAGGGCTTCTGCAAATCAATATTAAGCTGGATTAAAGCATGTTTAAAATACATAAGATTTGGTGGATATATTTACCAGATGTACTCTTTTCAGGTGCAATAAACGTATTTACATGATAATTGACCTATTTAGGAAAAAGGGGGTGTCCCAAAAGTCATTTTGAGACACCCCCTCCACCATTTTATCCTGAATAGATGGTTGCAAAAGAGCCCTCAATTCCACTTTAATAGCTGAAGGCTTTTTTGCATATTCTTGTGTATTCTTAGTGAGGAATAAGATGAGGTCACTTTCCAGCGCGTACTCATCGCGGGTATCGGGTTCGTGGTTCGGTTACGGCATTGCATGGTAGTCTGGCGCACTCCGTGCAATTATCAGGAAAATGTCAAGTTAGTTACTCCGAAAATAGCGTTCCAAGTCTTACAGCTGGAATTCCTCATGCTAATTCTACGTATTTTGGCTGATATCCACCATTTCACCTATATTAGAGTTAGTTTTTCCAGTTAGATTGATTTCAGGCGATATCCACGCTGGATTAGCGTTACAATTTCCATCTATTTTCTTTCCTTCGGCAGCGGCCCCTACAAATCATGGTCTCCTCTAGATTGAAAGCAGTCTTTGAACATCGCTTCTCGCCCCATCACTTAAGTAACATCCAAAAAGCGGCCGGACTCATTTTTCGGTTTTCGAACCCCCAATCTGATAGGAATTTCCCTACAAAAAAGACGCTTCCATTTTCCGCTTACATGGTGGTTTTGGAGGCGTCTTTGTACATAGTTTGGGACGGATTCATTCACTGATACCCTTTTGGGACAGCCTCTTATAGGGGTACCCCTTGAACTATTGCAGTTACAACAATAAGGTCGCTATGGATTAAAAAATTGCATGACAGACCCTTTGCCATTTTCTATTTCTATTTCTGCATATGCCCCATTAATGAGCGTCATTTGTGGAGGAACATGACCGCAATCCATATCGTAGATAACTGGTATTTGAAGCTCCTCGGAAAGCTCCTTATAAATATCTTCAACTGTATAATTATCAACAGGCTGATTGGCATTGCTTCTACCGAACATAAGACCTGAACAATTTTCAAACCATCCTGCTAATTTCATTTGAACTAATGATCTGCGCAAATCTGTTGTCGTCAGCTCACAATTTTCTAAATACCACAATATGGATTCATTATGAATAAATTGTTGTTGGAAATGCCGCACATCGCCATATTGTGTGCCAATCAAATGTCTTATCACATCGATACATCCTCCGAGCAAACGACCCTTTATTTTCACATCCATATTTGAAACAGCTTTCCAATATGTTGGTTCCGTTAAATGGAAGACGCATGGCGAAGGAGCCGTGTAATCCCACTCCTTTTGATACTTTAGTGAAGAATGCTGGAGGATTGACTCACCAGTTTTAGTTGATAAGACAGCTTGCCACATCGCTGTGGTGTGATCCGAATATTCTCCTCTTAAATCCATAAGATTCGTTCCATGAGCAGTCGCTATGCCTGTCTTTATCGTGATTGCCATTAACAATACACTTGTATCTGAATACCCTAGTATCCATTTGCTCTTTAAATTTTCAAAATCAATATCTTCAAGGATCTCAATTAACAACTCTCCACCCCAAGGAGGAATGATCATATTAATCTTATCATCACACATCATAGCATTGAACTCTTTAGCCCGTATTTTGGCAGGTGATGATTTAGCCTTTTCTTGAGTCCAAGCAGTATCTCCACAAATGACATTGAATCCTTTGGTCTGGATACGGCTGCATGAAAGTTTAAGCAAATCATGCAGCTCAGCTTTTACCCCGGATGAGGGCGCTGTTACTCCTATTGTTGCTCCTTCTTCTAAAATCGGATAAATGATCATACGTCTCGTCTCCCCCCACCGATACTCTTATAAGCCTGTATGAACATTATAACAATTGCGGCACTGACAAGCATTTTATAGAGTCAAATAGATATAATACCGGGTCTTTTTTGACGATCATTGATATACCCTTTCACTAATATGTTTTTCAATTTCTACTCATAAAGGACGAGATAACCAGATAAGTATGTATAAATAGCAGTTCCTTATCCCCCCAAATGCAAGCTGTTGAAGCAAGTCCCGCTAAAGCTCTAAGGAGGTTATCAGCCATGTTGCCGTCTCAAGAAAAAGTATGGTATCCGTTTATTGGTCCGTTCGACCCCTGTCCACCCATCAGAATGAAAACGTATAGTACACCTCCACAATTGTACATTCAATTTCAGCCAATGAATTTGCCTCAATTTTCTCCGATGGAAGCATTAAAACTAGGTACGCTATGGCCTATGCTATACAGCCCGTACGATTCAAAATGTTAATTTGAAAGGAGCTGGTTTCATGGAACAACAGTTGCCTGAGCAGTACTATACGAAGCTGCAAGAGCTGCAGGCGGTTGACTTTGTTTTAGTCGAGTTGACTTTATATTTGGATACCCATCCGACCGACGTTCAAGCTCTTAAACAATACAATCAATGCGCTCATACTAGGATGAAGCTCGCGCATGAGTTTGAATCGGCATTCGGCCCTTTGCAGAGCTATGGACGAAGTTATTCCCGACATCCGTGGCAGTGGGTTGAAACACCTTGGCCATGGCAGGTATAAATCCGTTAGACGATGCAGATTGCTAGCGAAGGGAGAGGAGCAAAAGCATGTGGATTTATGAGAAAAAGCTGCAATATCCAGTAAGAGTCAGCAAATGTGATCCAAGGATGGCTAAGCTGTTAATGGAGCAGTACGGAGGGGCTGACGGAGAGCTTGCAGCTGCACTTCGTTATATGAATCAACGCTATTCGATCCCTAATAAAGTGGTTGGATTATTGACGGATATCTCGACTGAGGAATTTGCCCACCTTGAGATGATAGCGACTATGGTCTATAAGCTCACAAAAGACGCGACTATGGAGCAGCTGAAGGCTGCCGGAATGGATGATTACTACGCTGCCCATGATAGGGCATTGTTCTACAACAATGCTTCCGGAGTACCATGGACAGCTGCATACATTCAAGCCAAGGGAGACCCAATAGCGGACTTGTACGAGGACATAGCTGCGGAGGAGAAGGCAAGGGCTACATATCAGTGGTTGATCGACTTGACGGATGATGTGGATTTGCAGGATGGCCTTAAATTTTTGCGGGAAAGGGAGATTATTCATTCGCTGCGCTTTCGTGAGGCGGTAGAGATATTGAAATCGGAGCAGGATGTGAAGAAGGTGTTTTAAAGATCAAAGGTTGTGTGGCTGATGACGAGAGATTTGTATGAAAGTAGATATGAAGCTGATTTGCTATTGATAAAGCCCTCATTCTTCATGAATTGAGGGCTTTTATTTGGCTAAATACTATTGCTGAGCAGGTGTAAAAGCTAGGCTAACCTCTTTTTTAGCTTGAAGGTTCTGGAGCTATTCATGGAAGACAAGGCACTGATAAATGTCATGCTTCTAACATTCTTGGAGTTACAATGTGAGAATCGTATCGGAAGCTACTCCTTAAGTTAAGTATATTAAAAGTAAAAAGGAATGCGGTTGTGCAAAGCAACCTCATTCCTTTAACAATTTAGTGGTGAGATATTGTTCTTATAGTTACAGTGATGATTTAATTAGAATATAATAAAGATGATCTAGGTAGATAGATTTTTAATAAGCAGGAGGATTTGTATGAAAAAGTTTTTTGTCGGTCTAATTTTTGGCTTGCTTATATCTATTTGTAACATTGCGTATGCTTCGGAAACTATTAAAGCTATTTTATTTCCTGTTAAATATACGTTTAATGGCCAAGAACGAGCGCTTCCATCGAATTACAAAACGTTAAATATCGATGGGGACACTTATGTGCCGACACGTTTTTTAGTTGATAATATGGGTTCCAATATTGCGTATGATGAATCGGACAAAACAATTAACGTGCAATTTCCATCGTTTTTAGAAGTTAAATCGGATGTACACTCAAATAAAGAAAACGATATATTTAACCTGTTCCTGTTTTCAGAGAAAGCATCCTATAAGAAGAATGAATTTATGAATATTCGAGCAGATTTACGGTACAAGGGTGACTCAAATCTCGCTCTTGAGTATTCTGGTAAATTTATGGGTTTCTATATCGAGGATCAGAAAGGAAACCGGTCAGATTTAGGAGGAACATTAGCTCTCTTTCCTTTAACAGTAAAGCCCGGGGATGAATACCATCGAATCTTCCCTCAGTGGCTGCAGCAGCAATATAATTTTGACTATCATAATCCTGACAATAAAATTAATGATACGCGATTGCTTCCTACCAACCTTCCGGCCGGCACTTACAAAATCGGGGTAGAAGCCCGTTACATCCTCAATCATGCTTATCAAGATACCAAAACATTAAGGACAGAGATCGAGATTACTATAGAAAATTAAAGTTGTCCCCAGAACAAAAGATTGAATCTACAGGCGCTATGTGAAAGCCAAAAAGCCCCAATCGTCATTTTGATGACAGGGAGCTTTTATATGTAGCAAGGTTGTGGCTAGGGGATTCGTTGTATTATTTGCCGATAAGCCCAGCAAGGATACCAATGTCGATAGCCACAAATGTGTATAGCATTTTTTTGATGTATCGGTTGCAGTAAAGCTCGTTTAAAAAGAAGAACATAAGTAGGCCCCCTTAAAAAAGTTTCAATAAACTATACATTCTACATGGCTGTTGCAAACTCTCTATTTGGTGATGTGGTAAATGGTGCCATTGCAAAGATTGGAACAATTTGAACGAAAAAAAGACCGCCATACCTATCCAATCAAGTATGATTGAATAGGTACGACGGTTTTTTGTGTATGTTTTCAAAGCCGATTATGATCAGCACGCCAGCTGTTAATGGCTTTTTTGATGTCGTCTGGCTTCATATTATTTTCTGCCGCTTTACGAGACAATTGAGGAAATTCCTTATCGCTTGCAAATCTTAGAGCTATGATTTGGCCTATCGTTAGTCTGGAGTCGTGAGGCATACCGGTAAGAATGAAATGCCGCAGGTTCTCCTCGGCGCGAATAGCGCGGTCCTGTGCCCTTAACCCATAGCCTCGGACTTTAAGAAACAAGATCAGCAGCGCAAGAGCTATTGCAAGGAAAAGCAAGCCTTCAAAAACTTTGCCTGATGCAATTAAAAACCAGATGGAGCCAATTAGAATAAGCAGACATAGAAAAGACAGGACATAATGATAAGGCGGATCCATCTTGCGGTGATTGCTGTAATTTTGCTGCTGCATAAATTGGCAGTCCTCCTAAAGGGATGAGATGATTTCTTAAATTTATTATGTCATTTGCATTCAGCGGGGGCAACAGAAAAAAGACTTTGAGCTGATCTATTTGTTAATCTATCCGTGTTTGTGAGGTACAAGTCCTGTTTGACAATACTAGAGAATCATGGTTGTATAGAACGTGATTAGTCAAATTGGGAGGGATCAGGGTTTGTTACCAACATTTCAAAAGCCGGAAGCCATGATATTTGATTTGGACGGAACATTATTTCAAACGGAAACGCTTCTTTTGCCAGCCTATCATGCAACGTTCGATCAGCTGCGTTCAGAGAAGCTTTATAGCGGCGATACACCGCCGGAAAGTGTGATTCTAGGCAGCCTGGGAATGCTGCTTGAGCATATTTGGCAGAAGGTAATGCCTGATTCAGATGAAGTCGTACATAGGCGTGCTGATGTTCTGCTATTGGACTACCAGTTGAACGGTTTAGCTGGCGGAGAAGGAGTCTTGTACGAAGGTGTGGCGGAAACCTTAACTGCGCTCCATCAGCAAGGCGTTCGATTGTTTGTCGCAAGTAACGGCCTGGAGTCTTATGTAAAAGAGGTCGTAGCACATAAAAGCATTGGTCCGTTGTTCGAAGGGCTGTACAGTGCGGGTGAGTTTCAAACGCGCTCCAAGGTTGATCTAGTCAGGATGCTGCTGGACACCTACGGTATCCGTTCAGCCTGGATGGTTGGCGATCGCTCCTCTGATGTGGAAGCCGGACTGAAGAATGGCTTGACAGTTATCGGCTGCGATTACGCTGATTTCAAAAGCGGTGGAGAATTAGAGGATGCTCATGTTCGAATCAAACAATTTAGCCAGCTTTTGGAACTGATTGAACGTTAAAAGGGGCACCAAACGAACAGAAGGTTTAAGTAATAAACCTGGACAACCCGCGTGGGGTTCGACCGATCGCCATGTAACGCTACAACGTGGGTTTGGGATCTAAGCGAGTACCGTAGACTTCTGATGTTACAAGGGATAAACGGCTGCAAAGTACCATAGCGGAGCTGAAAGTTCCGTTATTAGTTCCATCTTGCTTAATTTGAGATGATAGCGGAAGCTGCAATTCCGTTATTAGGGTGATTGCGAGCCTTTTTATGCCCAAAATGAAGAGATAACGGAACTAAAGCTTCCTGTAATTCTTCAGTTTTGGGTATTATCTGGAAATAGCGGAAAAACTCTTCCGTTATTCTCCCGAACCTTGAATCACGAATCCCGAACCTCGAATCACAGATACTACATTTAAGATTAAACATATTCAGGTCCATACAGAACCCCGATGCTGTTGATCTCACAGTAAAAGTCGGTTAAGCATGGATTTAATTCGGGTTTTAGAAATTAGACTACGGACGAATCATACTAAGAACCTAACCAAACGAAAAGAGCTCCTTCACGTGTTCCAATTACACGGAGGGGGCTCTTCTATATTCATTGTTCCTTACTATCTGACGGTTTTTTCTTAAACAGCCAAAGGGCGTACTCCAGAGGACGGACAATGGCATTGCGGTAAATTTCACGCTCGCCTATCCGATAAAAGACTTCCCGCGATGGTTTCGGGTTAACCTCCAAAAGCCACACCTTGCCACTAGGATCAACCGCCAGGTCAATGCCTATCTCACATTGGATTCCGAATTTTTCTTCGGTGAAATGGGCAACCTTCATCCCTAGCTCATAGGCATCATTTTTAATGGCATTGATCTTGGTCTGATCGGCAAAACGTCTCTTAAGGAGCGCTTCCATAGGAATGGCGGAGCCACCCCCATGAAGGTTTGAGGTGACCGAATTTTTCGGTCCCACCCGACCGGCGCAACCGGTGATTTGCCATTGGCCCTTGCCATTTTTTTGCACCAGCATACGGAAATCATGGACGCGTCCATCCTTCAATGTAAGAGGAATACCTTGCTGAACGATATAACGTCCTTCCAGCTTCCAACCGCTTAACCTTGCAGATATTTGGTTTGCATTGACCTTCTGGGCGTTTATGATTCTTCTCTGAGGGTCACGTCCCTGGAGAATGAATAATGAATCACTCATGCTCTGAAGTCGAACGATTCCACGTCCTCCGGTACCATTGCGAGGTTTTAAAAACACGCGCCGGTGCTGCTTCAAAAATTTGATTAACTCTTTATCCCCATTGTAGCGGACGGTTGCCGGAAGATGAGCGGCAATCTCCGGTTTTTCCGATAAAATTTGATACATAGTCCATTTGTTAGCCAAAGGTTTACTCAGGTAACGAAGCTTGCTGTTCTGGGAACGGAATTTACTGATTTTGTGAAAATTGTCGATCCCATGGTAGCGGCAGCGGTCATAGATCAGACCAGGAAACGGTATCCATTTGCGGCGCCATTGCTGAGTAGGAGAATGAAAGAACAGAGCATTGATTTTATTCATGGATTCGTCCAAATCGTCGGGAGTAAATACAAGCACTTCAATCCCAAGCTTTTGCCCGTGTACACTCAATTTGCGAAAGAAGGAAAGCTCTTCGAGCTTTCTTCCAGGCAAATACATGGCCAAAACACCTAATTGATAAATGCTCATCACTTGTCACCTGCTTATCTTGCTTTATGGTCAGTCTAATTGGCAGCTTTTTTCTTGGCGCGAACAGCAGACCGTACTTCTTTTCTAGGGGATAGCTTAGATAAATGGATACAGTATCGGATCAGGTTATCCAGTGATCTTCTACGGATATGGGGTTCATCGAATTTCATCGGCTTGGAGTTGGCTTCGAAAAACCAGATCTGGCCCGTAGTATCTACTCCTAAATCCAGGGACATTTCACCCAGCGAGGTTCCGCTTGCTTTCTCAATCTGTTTGGCGAGAATCAAAGCCGTCTGCTTGGTACGGTTCAAAATTTTCTTGCTAGTAAGCGATCCGAAGCCTGCTTCAAGCAGCTTGGAGGGGTCATCAATGGACCCTCCCCGGGGGACATGTGTCGTTATGCTGGACTTGCCTGCAAGCCGAGCTCCAACTCCGGCAACGGTCCACAGCCCCTTGCTGTTTTTCTGTACGAGAACACGAAGATCAAATGGACGCTGTTTGTAATTCGATAGCGCAATACCCTGCTGCATGATATAGTCCTTCGATCCTACCATTTGCCTTATTTGCGTCCAGAGCTGAGGGACATTCGTATAGCGCGAAATGTGGCTCTTGGTTTTTTCCTGTATGCTCAATTGATATTTACGTGATTTGGCTTGTTTATCCGAAAGCCTGCTAACCTTCATAATGCCTTTCCCGGCCTTGCCCTTGACCGGCTTTAAATAAAGGTTGGAATGCTTTTGCAAAAGCTGCTCCAGATCATCTCCGGAAGTCAGCTTTTGTGTTGTTGGAATGAAAGTTTGTGTTTCCTTGGATTTGTTCAGCCATTCGAACAGAGTCCATTTATTAAAAAATGAAGGATTGAAGAAGCGAATTTGCCCATGTCTCATACAGGTTTGAATGATTTGCTGCACATCGGGGAGCAGCTCGAATTTCCGATAAGGAATACGGTTATAAACGACATGCGGTAGGGGCTGCTGCCCTCTTTTCCACGATTTAGTCTGAAAATTATAAGAGTATCCTAACATAGTTTGATCGGTGAGCTTGAAATCAGCGGTAGTTACGACATAAACAGTAACGCCTCTTTCTTCACCGACGCGGATTAAATCGACAAAATTTTCTTTATTTCCTCTAAAAACCCGTGTTTCGTCGGAATAAGTGAGAATGGCCAGTGTAGGCCGTTGCGGCTTTTGGTGTAAGAGTGGTTCCATTTAGGAATCCCTCCTTGCTCGAAATCGACTGAGGTATAAGCAGTAGTCGTAAACATATTGCAAAGCTGCTTTACCTTCTCCTTTAAGGGCGGGATGTTTGAATATAGATCTTCCTGGTTTGGAGTTCGCTTCGAACATCCATATGCGCTCATTTTGGTCGATTCCAATATCAAAGCCAAGCTCACCCAAAAGATGTTTGCCATTTCGTTCAATGGCTTCAGCAAGTTTAATTGCGGTTTCCTTCGCATTGCTTAATACTTGATCTGCTCTGGAGCCAAAAATTTGCCGCAGCACCTGGTCTGGCGTCATCAATTGTCCACCGGAGCGGACATGTGTCGTTACACTGCCTTTCCCGGCTTTTTTGGCGCCGATTCCAGCTACTACCCAGTTGTTATTGATGTTTTTAGTCAGATGGAAGCGGAAATCGATAGGGCAGCTGTCAAGCTCAATCAAGCGAATTCCCTGCTGAGCTACATAATGGTTAAGGCGTCCATTGCTGCGGTTTAACAAGGACATCAACGATTCGAACTTGCTGAAACGGAGCAGAACATTTTTGCCGGAACGACGGAAACGGGCATAGTAGCCGCGTTTGGGGTTGTAGGTCAGTCGGTAAATGCCAATTCCCAGGCTTCCTCCTGTAGGCTTGAGATAAATAAACTTGTGTCTATCGAGCATCTCCTTGATCTGGCTGGAGGAGGGGTTGATATGCGATTCTGGCACATAGCGAAAAGCATCGCTGCCTTCGAGTAAATTATAAACATCCCATTTATCAAAGAAAGCCCAGTTAAAAAGCGGAATATTTTTTCGTACAAACCGCTGTTTGAATGCATTCATGGAAGCCAGCTTTTCCGCTTTGCGGCTGGGCAGCCGATTATATACAACATCGGGTAACGGTACCGTTTTGCGATACCATCCGCCACCCTCTCTGCGCTGAAAGGTTCCTGTAACCGTCTGCTGGGACCAGTTCACGTCGCGTGGGGAAAAGCCAAAGTAGTACGATTTCTCAGCCCCTACCCGCATAAATTGCCGGATAAATTCGGTTCTTGAGCCGAATGGAGCCGAAGTGCTTCCATTGACGCTTGTAAGAACCCCGATCAATGGACCGATTCGGATGTCCTTGCCGTTGTGGCACACTATCGTACTTGTACCCAGATAAGGGATATGCAGTTGAGACATGATAGATAGCGGCACATGTAGATGATTCCCGGTTTTTTTCAGTAAACGCAGGCCTGCGGTGACACTTTTGCTGCCCAGGTGCAGGGTTACGGATTTAGTCTTTGACAGCTTGAGGGATCTCGCCAATTCACTGGTCAAGTAGATGACTCTTTCCTGTCTCTGCGTCACATGAATCGTGCAAGTGGTCAAACTCATGGTTTTCCTCCTATGAGTTTCGCTTCAGCGAAACTGGCTTCGTAAGCATGTGCTAAGCTTTTCGCTAGAAAAGCTGGTATCGTAAGCGTAAACTGAGCTTTTCGTTAAAAAAGCAGTTAGAAAGAGCTTTTTTGGTTGAACCGGACTGAGCCTATCATAAAACTACTCCTTCACAGCCCGCTGATGAGCATTTTGAAGTAAGTAGCGAGCATAACGGATTGGATGAGTTAAAGCTTTAATGCGTGCATGGTTATCCTGAAGATAAGTAAAGATGGAACGGCCTGGCTTGGAATTAACTTCCAAGATCCATATTTTTCCTTCGACATCGATACCGAAGTCAATACCTAACTCGGCTAGCCGCCCGTGATACTTCTCCAGTGCTTCAGGTATTAATAACGAAAGCTCGTGAAGCTTGCTCACGATGCTGCTTGCTATATCGGGATCGAATTGGCGGGTCAGGAACGGAACCGCTAATTCTACGATGCCGCCGCCGTGAAGATTCGAGGTCAAGCTGCCGTCTTGACCTCGGCGAACTGCCATGCCGGTCACCTGCCAGAGGCCGGCGCCGTTCTTTTGCACAAGCGAGCGTACGTCGTACGCATCGCCGGTGCGGGTCTGCAGCAGCAAGTACTGCTGCAGCAGGTAGCTTCGCTGCGCCGTGAAGCGGCGCAGCCAGCGCAGCAGCGCGGGCGCGTCAGCGAAGCTGCGCCCGACATGGCGGTTGTGCGCGTCGCGTCCGCGCACGGTGAACGCGGGCGCCGCGGCAGGCGCGGACGCCCCTGCTTGGGCCGCGGCGCCGGCCCTTGCCTGCGCGTCAGCAGCGCCGGTACCGCAGCGCTGCACGAGCAGCACCCCGCGGCCCTGCGAGCCGCTCTGCGGCTTGAGCAGCACTTCGTCGTCTGCGCGCAGCCAGTCAGCGACCGAGCGCAAGCTGCGCATCGCTTCGGTCCTCGGCAGGTAGCTGTTGAAGCGGCCGTCCTGCTCAAGCATGTGCTGCACCTCCCATTTGCCTCTTAGGCCATAGCCTAAGAAAAGAACAGACCTGTGCTGCTCCCGAAGTCTGCGGACAGCGGTACGATGTTCGTTGTACTGCTGCCGGTTGGTGAAGAAGCAGCGGTCATACACAACGTTTGGAAATGAGGAATACCGGGATAGCCATTGATTTGTTGTGGAATCGTAAGCGTAGCCTCTCACTTTCCCTGTGAGCCAGTCAATGGATTGAGGTGAAAACACAAAAACCGTAAATCCGGCATGGCTGCCGGCCAAAGTTAGTCGGCGGTAAAAGCCGCGGTTTAAGAAAGGCGGATTTCCTTCGATTTGCGTGGTCATGATGCCCAATGCGTAAGGAGACGACGATGTCATCATGAGATCACCTCAATCATTTAAAATTTGGCTACGTAACGGGAGTATTGAATAAGCTGCTTGACGGAAGGACGCAGCTTGTTCTCACCTGTTAGCTGAGTGTTATCATCCTTGGATGGTTTGGAATTGACTTCTATCAGCCACACACGCCCTTGCATATCCAAAGCCAGATCTACGCCTAATTCGGCAAAATGTCCTTGAATTTGTGTTTCAATGCCTTTGGCAATTGCGATTGCCGCCCGCCGTAATTTAACCGCTCCCCCGGAGCTTGCGGTAGAATTGGAACGTGCCAAAGCTTCTTTAACCGTAGACAAAGTGCCGCCTCTGGCTAAATTAGATACAAAGTGATGACTTCCGGCGATTCGGGCTACAATGGAAGTGATGCTCCACTGTCCCTGCTCATCGCGCTGCACTAACGCTCTAAAGTCTACCGGCCGATCCCCGACAGAAATAAGGGAAAGACCTTGCTGAATCTGATAGCGCTGCTGCTTGATTTTACCGGATAGGGCTGCACACATCTGGCTTAGATTTCCATAAGACTGTTTACGGACGCCGCCAAGATTGGTAAAATGACAAGTAAATGAGTTGTCAGCCTGCCGTTTAATTCGAATGATCCCTTTCCCGAGGCTTCCTGTAATGGGCTTTAAAAACACAGTGGGATACTTGGTGCACATCGATTTCAATGTCTGCAAATTTTTCAGCAGGTAGGACTCCGGAAGATATATTTGGAGACTATTTTCTTTACGCAGCGCATCGAATACTTCAGTTTTGTTCAAGTATTTTTCATTGAATAAAGCTGAATGATACTGTGTTTTGGCATGCCGAAGAAATTGCTGAACATTGGAGCGGTTTTCCAGCTTACGAGAGGTCAGCCGGTTATAGATGACATGGGGCAACGGAAATGCTCGTTTTACCCATCTGCCTGCATAATGCCAGCCTTTGACCGTATCGCCTTGCCCGCTAAGATCATCAGGAGTAACGTAGTACACAGCTGCGCCGTACAATTTACAAGCTTCATCCAGTTCTCGGCAAAATGTAGTTATGGCTCCAAAAGGTCTATCCGGTTTACCCGAATATGCACGACTGATCATAACGCCAATTAACGGCCCGATGTGAAGCGCACGGCTCGTTGGTTTATACTGAAGGCACAGTGAACTGCCGGTTGACAATCCCCATTTGGCTGCTATGGAGTCGTTGATCCGAAGGACGCCTGCTTGCTGAATGGGAACGACCTTCACCTCATGTTTAGCGGAACCAAAGCGTAGTGCAAGCGTTGTGTTTGTAGGTATTTTCCATTGCTTCACCAACGCATCGCTAAGCATAATGACTCGATCGTCCGAGTACATGCCGGCATGTTGAACCTGAATCTTGACCTTCGTTCTTTTCACTCTTGCAACTCCTTCCCAGCGCCGACTTGCATGAATCATCAAGTGAACTACTTCATCATATGAGGGCGTTTTACCCTTTGTGAAAAGAAACTGGCGAAACGTCCATGAAAAGCAAGTTAGCTCATCCGTCTATTTTTCATTGTCTATTAAATCATTTAAAAGGAGAGAATTACCCATGAATATGTATGACAAAGCTTATGAGTTGGCTAGAGCGCTTCGCGAAAGCAGCGAGCTTAAGGAGATCAAGGAAATTAATGAGCTGATTAAAGGTGATGCGGACAGCAAAAGAATGCTCGATGACTTTCGTCAACGCCAAACGGAGCTGCAGCAAAAAATGATGTCCGGAGAAATGCCGTCCCAAGAAGAGATGCAAAAGATGGAGAAGCTGTATGAAGTCATTAATTTAAATCCGTCGCTTCGCCGTTTATTTGATGCTGAGCGCCGGTTGGGCGTTATTATGGAGGATGTTCAGCGGATCATTTCCGAACCTCTGCAGGATGTAATGAAGTCGTAATCGGTAGGATGATCTCACTTTCGAGAGGGAGGCTCCCTCATGACCAATAAGAAAAAAAGCTTGAAAATAGAATTACCCAAAATCCCAACAGGCTTGTCCAATATCGAGATTCCGGAATTTGGTGTGCAATCGAATGACTATTTCAACATGGGTATAATCGCGGATTGCAGCATGGATAATCAAAATGCAAATAAAGTTTCCTTTGAGAAGATCATTTTTCAAAATGTAACTTTTACACAAACATCGTTGAAGGACCTTGAGCTTACCGATGTCATTTTTGAAAAATGCGATTTGTCCAATGCGGACTTCAGTGATTCAACCCTGCATCGGACGGAATTTAGAAATTGTAAAATAGTCGGGTTAGATTTTACGACGGCGACTTTAAGAAATGTGCTCTTTCATAGCTGTTTCGGTGATTACGCAACCTTCCGCTTTGCCAACCTAAGACAGGTTGACTTCCAGGGCTGTTCGTTATGCAAAGCAGATTTTTACAACTCTACTTTGCAGAAGGTTTACTTGAATAGCTCGAATATCGATCAAGCACAATTCTCGGGGACGAAGCTGGAAGGCATTGATATAAGTGATTGCAGGTTTACAGGATTAGGTGTGGAGGTTGAGGATTTGAGGGGCTGCATCATCTCACGGGAACAAGCCTCTTTATTTGCAAATATTTTCGGTCTTGTCATTAAAGAGTGAAAACAAAATAGGCTGGGGATACGTCATAGAGTTGACGATTCCACAGCCTTTTTTTTTACTGCTGACCCGGACGAATTCGGACAACTGCCACTTCAGAAGCGTTAATGGAGAAGGCATTTCCTCCTTGACCGATGGTGGCCTTTGAGGATTGCTTCACAATAACCTTTGTTTTCCCTTCGCTCCACGTTTGGCGGTTTGTTGATTTACGACGCACAGCTCTCACCTCCCTCCGATAATAATCGATTCAGGAGCCTGCCCAACAACTGCTTGAACAGGTTAACGCCGTTTCTGTTTCTTCTTGCTAATCTGCACATTGACTGCGTTGCTGGCTATAACATTCCCTTGTACCGCGCTTGCCGTTGCAGATTGGTAGATGTTGATGACAAGGAATTGATTTTTACCAACGCGGTAGCGATATGCTTTTACATGGTTACGGGTCATTATTGAACCCCCTTGCCCAAATTGTGAACTTCCTAACACAATATGCTGCAAGAAGACATGCCGTCACGGCAGCTGACTGTCTTGAAATAGAGAGGTCGATAAATAACGTTCACCTGAGTCGGGCAGCAATACTACGATAGTTTTGCCTTTATTCTCTGCTCGATTAGCAATTTGAACGGCTGCGGATAGGGCAGCTCCAGATGAGATTCCTGCAACCAGTCCTTCGGCTTTGGCCAGCATTCGAACCGTATTGAACGCAGCATCGCTTTTTACTGTTACAATCTCATCAATAACGGACCTGTTGAATACAGACGGAACAAAGCCTGAGCCAAGACCTTGGAGTTTATGCGGTCCTTTGGCCCCTCCTGAAAGTACCGGAGAGTCGAAAGGTTCCACAGCGATTATTTGCACATCTGGCTTCAGCTGTTTTAATCTTTCTCCGACACCGGTCACAGTCCCACCGGTCCCTACACCGCTGACGAAAATATCAACGGTACCGCCGGTATCCCGCCAAATTTCCTCTGCCGTTGTCTGGCGGTGTATTTGCGGGTTAGCGGGATTATTGAACTGCTGCGGCATGAATGAGTTCGGTATCGTGGCAGCGAGTTCTTCAGCTTTTTTCATCGCACCTGGCATTCCCTCATTCCCGGGAGTCAGCACCAGCTCCGCTCCAAGTGCGTTCAGCAGATTTCTGCGCTCCAAGCTAAAATTATCCGGCAATGCGATGATAAGCTTATAGCCTTTTGCTGCCGCTACAAAAGCAAGAGCTATGCCTGCATTGCCGCTCGTAGCTTCAATGATTACCGAATCTTTGGTCAGAAGTCCCTTGTCCTCCGCATCCTGAATCATGGCATATCCAATGCGATCCTTGACGCTGCCTGCGGGGTTAAGATATTCCAATTTAGCAATGAGTGTAGCAGCAAGGTCATTCATACGATTGAAGTTTGCAAGCTCGAGCAGAGGGGTGTTGCCGATTAGCTCGGTCAGGTTTTTGGCAATTTTGGACATCATTTATAACGCTCCTTCATTATTTATTATTTTTCCTATCAGCTTAGTCGTTTATTTAAACCTACCATAGAGGCTGGCCTGAGACAAATCATTACTTCTTATCTAAACTGTGGACATTATGTTATATTTACATTATTTACCTCAGTTTATTTATTTTTCTGCCAAAAGGAAAATTTTATGAATTCACCATCAGATAGATTGGCTTGCTACAGATATTTCCTGAATAATGAATAACAGTAGGAAAGGAGTTACCGGATATGCAGCTAAGTGTGCTGGATCTTGTGCCGGTTTTTAAGAACGCAGGCTCTGTAGCCGCTTTGGAACAGGCTGTTCAGCTCGCACGCATGGCAGAGCAGCACGGTTATCACAGGTATTGGGTTGCCGAGCATCATGATATGGAAGGTCTTGCATGCACATCCCCTGAGGTTTTGCTAGCCTATATCGGTGCCCGTACAGAACGGATACGACTGGGAACAGGCGCTTTATTGCTGCCGCATTATAAACCGATAAAGGTAGCCGAGACCTTTCATCTGCTAGCCAGCTTATGCCCGGGGCGGATCGATCTGGGCATCGGGCGTGCTCCGGGCGGCTCTGCACACGTAAGTATGGCTTTGAGCGGCAATTTTCTGGAAAATGTTCGTTATTTACCGGATTCCTTGCAGGCTTTAATGGAGATGCTGGTTCATAACTACCAAATAGAGGGCCAACCGGTAATTGCGCGTCCTCTCCCGCCTATTCCTCCTGAGGTCTGGATGCTTGGAACAAACAGTAAAAGTGCTTCTTATGCAGCTCAGTTCGGGACCGGCTACGTGTTTGGACAATTTATGAGCGATAGGGATGGGCTGGAGATAGTAACGGAGTACCGGCAAAAGTTTAAGCCTTCACGGCTTCAACCGGAGCCTCGCGTAATTGTAGCCATTGGCGTTATTTGCGCCGAAACTCAAGAGGAAGCCAGGCAGTTGGCCTCGGAGGCATCAGCATGGTTTAGACCACAAGGACAGGCTGAGCCGGTGCAGGAGCAAGAGAAGGAGCGGCAAGAAGAGGAAGAAGATAGAGCTGTTCAGCAGCGCAAGCTGGTGGCTGGTACTCCGCAACAAGTGAAAGCTCGGTTGGAGGAGATGAGCGCTCGATATGGTGTGGATGAGTTTCTGGTCATCTCGGTAATTCCTGATTATGAGAAGCGGCTTCGCTCTTACGAGCTGCTTGGCTCCTGTTTTATAGAACGGTAGAAGTTGAATTATTGAAAGGAATCGTGATATTAGAATTGAAGCAAAAGTGAGGAGCGGTTCTCATTGCATAAAGAAATCTTTACTTTTTTGGATGCGGAATCAAAAGAGATTTTCGTTTATCGTTGGAGCAAGGCAGGTGCAGGAACACCGAGAGCAGCGATACAGATTTCGCACGGGATGGCGGAAAACGCGGAGCGCTATGAACGGTTTGCCAAAGTTTTAACGGACGCGGGTTATATAGTGTACGCTAACGATCATATAGGACACGGTCTGACGGCAGGGAAGCCTGATCGGGTAGGTTTGACACCGAAGGACAGCTTCTCCCAAATGACAAATACGATGGCCAAACTGACGGATACCATAGCAGAGAGCCACCCAGGATTGCCCATCTATTTATTCGGCCACAGCATGGGTTCTTTTTTGTCGCAGCAATATATGTATCGTTACCCTGCAAAAATAAGCGGAGTCGTGCTGTCGGGCACAAACGGCAGACAATCTCAAGCGATACGAGCAGGGATAGTCCTTGCAGAGCTTATAACCTCTATGAAAGGGGATGATCATCGCAGCCCGTTGTTGATGTCGATGTCTTTTGGAAGCTACAACAAGAAGTTTCAGCCGAATCGAACGGAGAGTGACTGGCTAAGCCGCGATGAAGCAGAGGTAGACCGTTATATACAGGATTCATTTTGCGGGGGAGTGTTCTCAGCACGCTTTTTTAGAGATTTTTTCCATGGGCTGGTAGATATTCACCGTCTTCAGCATATGGAGCGCATTCCTAAGCATCTGCCGGTTCTTATATTATCAGGTGACCGCGACCCGGTAGGAGGAATGGGCAAAGGCATCATGCAGCTCGTAAGTATGTATAACAAGCTTGGTATGGAGGAGGTTTCTTACAAGCTGTATCCTGGCGGCCGACATGAAATGTTGAACGAAACAAATCGCGAAGAGGTTATGCAGGACGTGGTGCTGTGGCTGAATGACAAAACCAGCTGAGCATCTGAATATGCCGGATTGAGTAAATATTAAGATGAAGGGATGAGTGGGAAAAATGGGAAAACTGTTTACAGCACTACTGCCTGAGCATCGGGAGTTTATTCAAAAGCAAAGGATGTTTTTTGTAGGGACAGCTCCACTTCATGAAGAAGGGCATGTCAACATATCGCCAAAAGGGTATGATGCGCTTCGAATATTTTCACCAACGGAAGTCGCTTATTTGGACTTGACGGGAAGCGGGAACGAAACGAGTGCCCACATTGAGGAGAACAGAAGAATTACCTTTATGTTCATAGCATTGGAAGGCCCTCCGATGATATTGCGGTTGTATGGTAAGGGGCGCGTTATTTTACCCGGGACAGAGGAATGGAATCATTGGGCGCCACAATTTGAGCTTCTACCAGGCACTCGCCAAATCATATGTGCAGAGCTTCATGCAGTGAAAACCTCCTGCGGCTATAGCATTCCTTATTATTCCTATTCAGGTGAGCGTGAGACGCTTAAGAAATGGGCTGAGAAAAAAGGAGAGTCCGAGCTTGCCCAATATCAGCATGAAAAAAATACGACGAGCATGGACGGACTTATTACTACGTTAGGGCAAGCCGCATCGGGAAAAGTCTAGATCCTCGACCTATACAAGGACGTACTTCCAACAAGGAGGTGCGTCTTTTCTTTTTGGATGAGCGGTATTGGGTAAATGAGATACAGTTAGTTAACTTTCAGTTACTTGTTACTTGCTCACACTAAATATATTACTTAGTCATTTTGAAAAAAGGGATTATAGGCTCTGTCTGAAATTCTTGCTCTCTAGGAAGATAGTAGAGGGGAATGCTGTAAAGAAACGGAGGGAAATTGGCTCGGGAAAAGGGCTGCTTTAGCTGAAAGAAGGTAGAGTTTTATTAGATTTGATACAAAATGTATCAATCTTGTCGAATTTGTCACATGGATTAAGAAGGAGGATTTAAAATATGGGCTATCGCTCTTATAAGAAAGTTTTTTTGCAGTTCATGATATTTATTTTGCTTCTTCAGGCTGTTGCACCAGTGAGCGCGGCTGATCAGCCTGCTGCTTCAAAAGGGAACAGCGGGTTGAAGCTAACAGATAAGCTACCTGCATGGGCTGAGCAGGAAATTAATGGACTTGTGAATGAAGGAATTATTCAAGGCTTCGAGGACGGGTCGTTTCAACCCGATAGAGCCGTCACACGAGCGGAAACTGCGGTATGGTTGGCTCGGCTGACTGGCAATGCCAAGGACAATAAAAACGGCATATTCCCCGACGTTTCGGATCAATGGTTCGCCCCCGATGTGAATCAGGCCGCAAGCCTCGGAATTATTATAGGTTATGCAGACGGAAATTTTCATCCTAATGAGAACGTAAATCGGTTCGAAGTAGCTGTTATGCTGAACCGCATGCTGAAGCTGGCCGATCCGAACGATCAGTCTTTTACAGATAAGGGACTCATTCCCGAATGGGCTTCTCCGGCAGTTTCAGCGCTGTACAAGGCGGGTGTTATCCAAGGCTATGACGATGGGGCTTTCCATGGGGATAGAAAGCTGACCCGGGCGGAAGCAGCTGTGTTGGTTCACCGGGTTTGGAAGCGATGGAGCGATGCTAAAGCGGAGCAGAAGTCTAACCCGTTAGCCATTTCCGTTACGGCGCCGGATGGCAGCCCACTCAAAGACGCTTCTGTATTTATACATATCAAAGGCAAAAGAGCATACAGCATTTGGGGCCGTACCGATGCACAAGGACAATTTTCGACCAAGGATTTGGCCTTAGGAGCTTACGATATACATGTGGTTGGTGACGGTGTAATCGCTTATCAGTCTGTGGAATATAAGAGTGACACGGCATCACTTCATATTACCGCTGAGAAAGCAGCGGCTTTTACAGGCAAATTGGTCGACAAAGACAATAAGCCAGCTGAAGGCGTAGTTCTGTCTTTTACGACTAACCCGACATTTTACGCCGTTTCAGGAGCGGACGGTTCATACAAAGCTTATGTCCTGCCGGACCGTACTTACCGGCTTTCCTACCTTGAAGTCTCAGAACTGAAGGGATTGGGAACGAATGCGGAAACCGTATTCCGCCATGAGCAGCTGCTGAAGGATGTGGTTTTGCTTGACTCCGAACTGACAGAGCTCCCCGGCTGCAATTGCAGCAAATTTGATGCACCGGAGACGTTTAAGTCTCCTGCGGCTGGTGAGTCATTGGAAACAGGCTCCCATTCCATTGTAGGTGCTGCAGTGCCTGTTGGTGGAGGCGGGGGACGCAGTAGCAATAGCGGAAATACGCCGCCTGCTGACATCACTCCGCCTGCAGTGACGGCAGGATTAATTGGTACTGCCGGGAACGGGAAGGCAGTGTTAGTATGGACAGCTAATGGCGAAAGCGATTTGGCCGGTTATAAGGTATATGTCTCTGCAGACGGAGGGGCTAATTGGAGCCCGGGCACGGATGCAGGTAAGGCAACAGGGTATACGGTGGATGGATTGACTAACGGCACAACCTATAAAATAGCCGTGACAGCTTATGATTCTAGCGGCAATGAATCGCAGAAGTCTGCTGCTGTAAACGTTACACCTGAGTCAGGTGAGAACCCGCCGCCTGATCGGACACCGCCTGCCATTCCAGCCGGATTAACGAGTGTGGCGGGTGATGGAACGGCTGCACTGACGTGGACGGCGAACAATGAGCAAGATTTGGCTGGCTACAAAGTGTATGTGTCTGCAGACGGAGGAGTCCATTGGAATCCCTCTGTTAACGCGGGAAACGTAACGAGCTTCACAGTGGCTGGGTTGACGAACGGAACCACGTATCATTTGGCAATCACTGCCTATGATGCCACTGGCAATGAATCGCAGAAAACGGCTGCGGTCACTGCTGTACCGCGCAGCAATGAGACGCCTGACCGGACACCGCCAGCGGTTCCAAGCGGGCTAACGGCGACACCGGGTGACAGTGCGGCAGCATTGAGCTGGACGGCCAACAATGAAAACGATCTGGCTGGCTACAAAGTGTATGTGTCTTCAGACGGAGGAGCGCATTGGAATCCTGCTATTCAAGCAGGAAACGTAACGAGCTTTACAGTGGCAGGACTTACGAACGGAACCACGTATCATCTGGCAATCACTGCCTATGATGCGACTGGCAATGAATCGCAGAAAACGGCTGCGGTCACTGCTGTACCGCGCAGCAACGAGACACCTGACCGGACACCGCCAGCGGTTCCAAGCGGGCTAACGGCGATACCAGGTGACAGTGCGGCAGCATTGAGCTGGACGGCCAACAATGAAGCTGATCTGGCCGGTTACAAAGTGTATGTGTCTTCAGACGGAGGAGTCCATTGGAATCCGGCTATTCAAGCAGGTAATGCTACGAGCTATACAGTGGCAGGACTGACTAACGGAACCACGTATCATGTGGCGATCACTGCCTATGATACCAATGGCAATGAATCGCAGAAAACGGCTACGGTTTCAGTTGTGCCTGCAAATCAAGGCACAGGCAATTTGCCGCCCGATCCGAGTCAAGTAGCAACTCCAGTATCATTGGCGAGCCAGCCCTCTTTTTCGTCCATGACCGAGTTCCTTTACAAGGGCAGCAATCCGGTTCAGACCGGTGTTGCACCGAATGCTATCGAACCGCAGCGGGCCGCAGTGCTTCGGGGGAAAGTGCTTGATGAAGCAGGGAATCCGTTGTCCGGAGTCAAGATTACTATTTTGAACCATAGCGAGTGGGGGCAGACGCTTACCCGTACGGATGGGATGTTCGATATGGCAGTAACCGGTATTGGCAGCTTGACCGTAGTGTCAAGTAAAGACGGTTACATGAGTGTGCAGCGCAAGCATACCGTCACATGGGGCGACTACACTACAATGGACGATGTAGTATTGAAGCCTTACGATACGAAGGTGACGGCGATTAACCTTACGAATGCCCAGGAGATGCAGGCTGCACAGGGCAGCGCCGTTGTCGATGCAAACGGAACACGCACACCGACCATCCTGGTGCCGCAAGGCACCACAGCAACGATGAAGCTTGCAGATGGCACGACGGTGCCGCTTGATGAGATTCATTTCCGTGCGACCGAGTATACCGTTGGCGAGAAGGGGCCGCAGTCCATGCCTGGCGATTTGCCGACATTCGTCGGTTATACCCATGCTGTGGAGCTATCAGCGGATGAAGCTATCGAGGCGGGAGCGACAGAGGTTACTTTTAATAAGCCCTTATATTATTATGTGGATAATTATTTGAATTTCCCGGTCGGTGAGATCGTTCCAATTGGGTATTACGATCGTAAAATGGGTCAGTGGGTTCCGTCCGATAACGGAAAAGTCATCGCCATCATCAGCAATCAGGCAGGAATTGCAAACATTGATACGGATGGCGATGGTGTGGCGGATGATGATACCAAGCTGAATGCTTTGGGTTTTACCGTGGATGAACGCAAGAAATTAGCCGGAATGTATCAGCCGGGACATAGCTTGTGGCGTTCGCCGGTTGCGCATTTCACACCATGGGATTGCAACTGGCCGTACGGTCCGCCTGACGATGCTACTGATCCTCCGGACAGGAAACCGAACGAAGACGATGCCGATAAAGAGGACCCCTGCAAGCAAAAGGGTTCCATTATCGGATGTGAAAATCAGAGCTTGGGAGAGATCATCCCGATTTCAGGAACCTCTTATTCACTTTACCATGATAGTGGGCGCACCCCGGGTTATTTAAATAAATCGAAGATCACTATTCCTGTAAGCGATGCAACAACTCCTGCATCTTTAAAATTCATTACAGTGAAAATTGAGATTGCGGGCAAGTCTATCAGCACAGTATTCAATTCGGCTCCGAACCAAACGCATACGTACCTTTGGGATGGTAAAGACGTTTATGGGCGTATGTTGAGCGGCGGCGAATATCCGTATCGAGTTACAGTGACTTACCATTATGCACCGGTCTATTACGCGGCAAATAGAGATGTTGTTCAGAGTTTCGGGAGAATAGGAAATAGCAGTAATACGATCATTGGCGGCCTGGAAATGGCTTATATCACTTCCTCCAAAGTTTGGGACGGACAAATATCGAGCCCTTCGAATCCGTATGAAAAGATGGGTATTGCCGGTTGGAGCCTGAATACGCATCATTTATTTAATAAGGTAAGCGATTCCTTGTACATGGGAAATGGCTCCCGATCGCAGAAAAATACATTTTCTCTTAAGTTTTTGAACCTGCGCGGTGATCCGGGTATGCCAGGCAATTATGAACGGGATAACCACCTTCAATCTAGAGTTTTCTCAGGCTATACTGCAACAGGGGCGGGTGGTGAGCTGTATTATGCGGCATCCAATTACACAACCCAAGAGCTTCTGATTTTGAGGCTGGACCCTACTAATAAACTGAATAAAGTTGGAAGCTTTCCTATGAATTACGAACTGAGCCGGCTAGCTGTAGGCTTAGATGGGAGCGTATATGTCTTCTTTAGTAATCAATATAAACTATTTAGAAAGAAGATTTCGGAAACGGAGTGGACTGTGGTTGTAGGTAATGGGATCAAAGGACAACCGAGTGCATTAATTCCTGATGGAATCAAGGCAACTGA
Source organism: Paenibacillus radicis (ex Xue et al. 2023) (assembly GCF_024722015.1). GTDB lineage: Bacteria > Bacillota > Bacilli > Paenibacillales > NBRC-103111 > Paenibacillus_S. The sequence continues at coordinate 46,332 of NZ_JANQBD010000021.1, forward strand.
AGCTGAATTATATTATGTCACAGATATAAAGGGAGATGCTAACGGGAATCTATATTTTATAGGGATTTCAGAGGATTTGTATAAAGTCGGAAGCGACGGGCGTGTAGTTGCCATGAACGAGTCTAAGGTGAACCACCCTGGGAGTGGGGCTGATAGCGGAATTGCCAACAAACAGACAATCGGTTCTATAGAAAAAATGCAAATCGGTCCTGACGGAAGCTTATATGTACTCGACACCTACGGTTATTTTTATGGGGCTAGGGCCTGGATTCGCCGCATTTATCCGGACGGCACGATGAAGCTTTATGCAGGTCCTCCAACGAAGCCGGCAATTGCAGATGGCCAATCAGCGCTTGAAACGAGCTTCTATACGATAGACTTCGAAATAGATGGACGGGGCAATATATATTTCCAAACCTATTATCAATATGGCGGCGCTACGGGAAATTTCTACAAGATTGCTATCAACGGGGTTGTGGAGCAGGTTAATCCATACACCCTTAAGAAGCTTAAAGAGGAATACAAGACGACCGATTTGTATCTCTCGAATGTGGATTCAAAGGGAAATTTAATCGTAAGCTCGCGGGATGGAGCCAAATATGGTGAGTACCGCTTCTACAAAGCAACGCTATTTGGCGATAGAACCACGGTTCCAAGCGATGATGGAGTATTTTTATATCAATTCGATGCAGATACTGGCCGTCATATGGATACCCTCCATTCATTGACAGGCACTGTGGTGGAGAGCTTCGGATATGATACGGAGGGACGCCTGCAATCGATCGAGGATCGGGACGGGAACAAAACGGTTATTGAGCGGGATGCTCAGGGGCTGCCAACGGCGATTGTCGCACCTGGCGGTCAGCGGACATCACTTGCAGTTGACGGATCCGGACAGCTAAAAAATGTAACGCTTCTAGCCGGGGACAGCTACAAGATGAGTTATGACGCGAACGGGCTGCTGACCCAGTTTACCGATCCTAAACAGCAACTAAGTGAATACCAGTATGACGGCGAAGGAATGCTCATCCAGGCGAAAAATGCTGCTGAAGGAGTCAAAACACTTGCCCGCACCAAAATCCAGAACGGTTACCAGGTTGCCTTTACAGACCCTGAGAATAAGAAGACCGTGTACGAGGTCAAGCGTTCCGGCGGAAATATTATTCGCACCACAACAGACCCTGCAGGAGCCAAGATTAAGTCAACGCTCCGCTTTGACGGAAGTCAGCAGGTGGAGCTGCCGGATGGGACAGTGACAACGAAAACGATAGGAGAAGATCCGAGGTACGGTAAAAATGTTCCTATGTTGTTGGAACTGAAGATTAACACTCCCGACGGGCGCACTACAACCTTCACGGAAACGCGTGCGGTCCAGTTAAATCAAGATTCCAGCTTTAAAGCTTTGACGCACACGTATAAGGTAAACGGCAATACATCAACCGTCACCTTCGATGCTGCAACTAAAACCTATACGGAGACGAGTGCGGAAGGTAAAGTGGTCAAAACCTATTTGGATGCTTCCGATCGCGTGTTCAAAGAAGAATATCCCGGCCAAAATATTCAGCCTGTCCAATACGAATATGACGCGAAGGGACGATTGAAGCTAGTTAAGCAGGGCGAGCAATTGGTTCAATATGCTTATGATGACCGTAACCGGCTCGTTTCTATGACCGATGCATTCGGCAGTAAAAAGGAATTTACTTACAATGATGCAGATCAGCTCACTTCTGTGAAAAGCCCGAACGGCAAAGTATACAGCTACAACTATGACAGTAACGATCAAATGACCGGCTTAACGATGCCGAACGGCATGAAATACAATCAGCAATTTAATGAGCTGGGACAATTTAAAAGCTTTGCGCCGGATGGCGTTTCTCCTTGGGTTACATTGGATTATGACAATGGAGAACGGCTTAACAAAGCTTCGCTGCCAAGTGGAAGAAATGTCGATTATGGCTATGAGTCCAGCGGTGGTAAACGAATTACGGCTATGAATGATCCCGATGTAAAACGAAGCTTCACCTATTCGGATGCAACGGACCGTGTAAGCAGTATTATGAGCGAGCAAACCGGCAATGCCGCGTTAAAGCAAACGATTGAATATACGTACAGCGGATCGGATGTTAAAAAGATCGCGTATAAAGGGAAGGCGGCCGGTACGTTTGACTATACGTACGACAATCTTTCCAACCTGACGAATATTCATATGGCGGTTACACAGCAAGTATACGGAAACGTGACGAATGTAGTCTATGATACCGCTATTGGCTGGAACAAGGATAACCAAATGACCCGGTTCGGTCCTTTTAATTTCACGCTTAGCGGTCCTGGAGGCCGGGCAGCAACTGTCAGCGACGGAGCGCTCAGCATGGAAAACACCTATGATGATCTTGGCCGGCTGCAGCAGCGGAAGTACCTATTGAATGGCCGGTCTGTATATGGCGCGGAGTATGACTATGACAGTAGAGGTTTTGTTACAGATCGCACGGTTTCAATGGCTGGCGGGGCAGCAGATCGTATCCATTATGAATACGATCGGGACGGTCAATTGCTCTCATCTGCGAGGGCTGGCGGGGGATTCACAGAAACCTACAGCTATGATGTCAATAAAAACCGCACCAGCCGCTCTATAACGGGCAAGCCTGAGGAGCTCAGTCTGTATGATGCTAATGACCTGCTTAAACAGGCAGGGGCAACAGCCTATGTGTTTGATGCGGACGGCTTCTTGAAGCAGCGCGGCAGCGACAGATTCCGTTACGGCGTGAGGGGAGAGCTGCTAGAGGCTACGGTGAGCGGCTCGACGTATACGTACACGTACGATGCTCTGGGCCGGAGAACGGCAAGGGATGATGGAACAGGGAAAACAATCCAATATTTATACGGCCATCCTCATTCGTTGCAGATGCTTACCGCTTCGGTCGGCACGAATGGTGAGGTAACCAATTACTACTATAATGAAGATTCCTTACTGATTGGCTTTGAACGAGGCGGACAACGTTATTATGTCATTACGGACAATGTCGGTACGCCTGAGCTGGTGCTCAACGCTGCAGGCGCCGAAGTGAAGAAGCTTCGTTATGACAGCTATGGGGTGCTGCTTTCCGACTCCAACCCGGCCTTTGAACTTCTTATCGGGTTCGCAGGAGGCTTGGAGGACAGGGCAACCGGGTTAGTTCGTTTCGGGGCGAGAGATTACGATTCTGCCTCAGGCAGATGGACGGCGCGCGATCCGGTGCTCTTCGAGAGCGGTCAAGCGAATCTGTATGCCTATGTTAACAACAACCCGGTTCTGCTTCGCGATCCATGCGGGATGTTCTGCGTTGGAGCTTCCGCTTATGAAGGAATTGGCGGCGGCGGCAAGGTTTGCGTAACGGATGAAGGGTTCTCTTCCTGCCTTGAGGCCGGATTCGGTGTAGGGGGCGGATTGGATCTTAATCCGATGGAGGATCTTTCCACTGATGGAATTAGCGCGGAATTGACCGGTAAATTAGCGCATGGTCCTGCTTCTCTTACATTTGGTGTTAAAGCAAGCACTGCTTGGGACGGAGGATGTCCGGAATTCGGCGGCATTCTGAAGGCTGATGTGGGACCCTTCCGTGCGGATCTGTTGAATCTCAAAAAATCCGGAGCGAAAGGTAAAGAAAGTCAATTGAAGCACGATGTGCGGGATTTGTTCAAAAATAATGATTATGGAGGCAATGGCGGATCCATCAGCATAAAAGCGGAAGCTGCCCTTAAGGTGAAAGGCTGCAAATCGTTCCGCTGGTAGGATATGCGAAGCTCCCCGTTATTAGCAGGAGCATTATTATTTCTATTCAGGTAAGCGTGACACACTTAAGAAATGGGTTGAGAAAAAAGGAGAGTCCGAGCTTGCCCAATATCAGCATGAAAAAAATACGACGAGCATGGACGGACTTATCACTACGTTAGGGCAAGCTGCATCAGGAAAAGTCTAGATCCTCGACCCATACAAGGGCGTACTTCCAATATGGAGGTGCGTCTTTTCTTTTTACAGGCTGAGCGGCATTGGGGTAAATGAGATACAGTTAGTTAACTTTCAGTTACATGTTACTTGATCACACTAAATATATTACTTGGTCATTTTGAAAAAAGGGATTATAGGCTCTGTCTGAAATTCATGCTCTCTAGGAAGATAGTAGAGGGGAATGCTGTAAAGAAACGGAGGGAAATTAGCTCGGGAAAAGGGCTGCTTTAGCTGAAATAAGGTAGAGTTTTATTAGTTTTGATACAAAATGTATCAATCTTATCGAATTTGTCACACGGATTAAGAAGGAGGATTTAAAATATGAGCTATCGCTCTTTTAAGAAAGTTTTTTTGCAGTTCATGATATTTATTTTGCTTCTTCAGGCTGTTGCACCAGTGAGCGCGGCTGATCAGCCTGCGGCTTCAAAAGGGAACAGCGGGTTGAAGCTAACAGATAAGCTGCCTGCATGGGCTGAGCAGGAAATCAATGGACTTGTGAATGAAGGAATTATTCAAGGCTTCGAGGACGGGACGTTTCAACCCGAGAGAGCCGTCACACGAGCGGAAACTGCGGTATGGTTGGCTCGGCTGACTGGCAATGCCAAGGACAAAAAAAACGGCATATTCCCCGACGTTTCGGATCAATGGTTCGCCTCCGATGTGAACCAGGCCGCAAGCCTCGGAATTATTAAAGGTTATGCAGACGGAAATTTTCATCCTAATGACGACGTGAACCGGTTCGAAATAGCTGTTATGCTGAATCGTATGCTGAAGCTGGCCGATCCGAATGATCAGTCTTTTACAGATAAGGGACTCATTCCCGAATGGGCTTCTCCGTCAGTTTCAGCGCTGCACAAGGCGGGTGTTATCCAAGGTTATGACGATGGAGCTTTCCATGGGGATAGAAAGCTGACCCGGGCGGAAGCAGCTGTTATTGTGCATCGTGCCGGGAAGCTGGCAGAAATGAAAGGAGCTTCAGGAGTGAAGCCGGAATCAACGTTGTTGACCGTCAAGGTCAATAAGCCTGACGGTTCGATGCTGGTTGAAGCCGATGTGTTCATTCATGAGAAAGGGAAGCGGATGTTCAAGGCGTGGGGACGAACGAATGAGCAAGGTGATTTTGCTGTTTCGATTCCGTTCGGAAATTATGATGTACATATCCTAAAGGACGGGTATGTGGCCTATCAACCTGTTCTTTATGAAGAGGGACACACAAGTTTTGAAATAGCGGCTGGATATGCGGCGGAAATTGAAGGAAAAGTGATCGGGTCAGACGGTAAACCGTCAGTTGGCATACTTCTTTCGTTTACGACCAATCCGACATTCTATGCCGTCACCGGTGTGGACGGTATGTTCCGGGCGAATGTGCTACCGGAGAAGACGTACCGATTGACGCTCCTGGAGGATAAGAACCTGTCGCGTCTTATAGCTGAAGGTGGTCGGCCTGAGGATGTTTTTGCGGCAAGCGCCCAAACGGTGCATGGATTGTCGCTGCTTGATTCAGAGCAATCGCAATTGACTGACTGCGATTGTCGTAAATACGACGCTGTTGAAACTTACACCTCTTTAGGAGTGGGGCAAAAACTGCAAATGGGTTCTATTTCGATCGACGGAGCTCGAGCTATCGCAGCGGTTTCATCCGGTAGAGGCTCTAGCAATAATAGGCCGCAAATCGATCTAGTGCCGAATGCACCGACGGGCCTGACCGGCACAGCCGGCAACGGTTCGGTGCAGCTGAGCTGGGCGGCCAACAGCGAAGCCGATTTGGCCGGCTACAAGGTGTACGTGTCAGCCGACAACGGGGCGACATGGGATGCCGGAACGATTGTCGGCCGCGTGGCGAGCCATATAGCGAGCGGACTGACGAACGGGGCGTTGTACCGCTTTGCGGTGACGGCGTATGATGCGTCCGGCAACGAGTCGGCGAAGTCGGCTACGGCGGATGTGAGGCCGCAGCAGCCGTCCGACACGACGCCGCCTAGCGCGCCGACGGGCCTGACCGGCACAGCTGGCAACGGTTCGGCGCAGCTGAACTGGGCGGCCAACAGCGAAGCCGACTTGGCCGGCTACAAGGTGTACGTGTCAGCCGACAACGGGGCGACATGGGATGCCGGAACGAATGTCGGCCGCGTGGCGAGCCATATAGCGAGCGGACTGACGAACGGGGCGTTGTACCGCTTTGCGGTGACGGCGTATGATGCGTCCGGCAACGAGTCGGCGAAGTCGACCACAGCGGATGTGACGCCGCAGCCACCGCCTGACACGACACCGCCAGCCAAGCCAACCGGACTGGATGGCGAGTTTTCGAACGGTTTTGCTTCATTGACTTGGAGTGCAAACAGCGAAAGCGACCTGGCTGGCTACAAGGTTTATATGTCGACGGATAACGGAGACACTTGGGTCTTGGATGGACTTGTAAGCCTGGCACAAGCACAATATCAGAAGAGAATTACTGGAGCCGTTCTGTTCGCTGTCACAGCGTATGATGGGGCTGGAAACGAGTCTTCCCGGTCTGAGGCTAAGCTAATATCGCCTCCGCCTCAAGTCCCGCCGTCCGTTCCTGCCGATGTAGTCGCGGTCGCCGGTAACGGTAAGGCTCAACTGAATTGGAGGGCAAATACGGAAACCGATATAGCTGGTTACAACGTGTATGTTTCGGGTGACGGTGGAACCACTTGGCAGCGTACGGATGCGGGCAACGTCACGACCTATACGGTAACTGGTCTCGTCAATGGCAAGGAGTACGTATTGGCTGTGACGGCATATAACAATGGCGGCAGTGAATCGGAGAAGTCGGCTGGGGTGAAAATTACTCCGCAAGCTCCTTCAGAAACAACTCCGGCTGTGCCTGCCGGATTTGGCGGCTTGCCAGGAGATACGTTCGTAAGCTTGAGCTGGACAGCGAATAGCGAGCCGGATTTAGCGGGATATCACATCTTCTACTCGATGGACAACGGAACGACCTGGAGCGCCGGTCCCAATATGGGCAAAGCAACCGCGGCTTCGGTGAAAGGCTTGAAAAACGGCAGAGCTTATCTATTCGCCGTGACTGCTTACGACGTGGAAGGAAACGAATCGGATCGTTCCCTTCCTGTGTCTCTCGCTCCTGTCGAACCGAGCAGCCCACCGCCTGACCCGGTTACGGTGGCTTCTCAGCTTCCGTCGACAGCTTTGCCATCCTTCGATTCAACGGTCAAGTTTCTTTATACCGGGAGCCAGCCGCTGCAAACGGGCGTGGATGAGGGAGCTATTATAGCTGAGCTCGTGTCCGTTATACGGGGCAAAGTGTTGGACGCAGCGGGACTGCCGCTAGCAGGGGTTCTTGCTACGATATTGAACCATGACGAACTGGGCGTTACCAGAAGCCGTACAGACGGTATGTTCGATCTCGCCGTAAACGGCGGTGGAATCATCAACGTTCAATTATCCAAAGAAGGATATATGCCCGTTCAGCGTAAAATAACGGTTACAGCAGGGGATTATGCTGCGTTGCCGGATGTTGTACTGAAAGCTTATGACACGAAGGTGACGGTTGTTGACTTGAAGACAGCAACGGATGTTCAGGTAGCCCAAGGCTCTCCCGTTACAGATGGAGATGGCGCCAGACGACCGACGGTTGTAATTCCGGAGGGAACGGCTGCTACCATGAAGCTGCCGAATGGCTCGGTAGTACCGCTTACGGAAATACACCTCCGCGCTACCGAATATACGGTGGGGGAGAACGGGCTGAAAAGCATGCCTGGCGACCTGCCGGATTATGTTGGATACACGCATGCCATTGAGCTGTCGGCGGACGAGGCTGTGCAAGCGGGAGCGACAGAGGTTCGCTTCAATCAACGATTATATTATTACGTAGAGAATTACTTGGAATTTCCTGTAGGTGGAGCCGTGCCAATGGGTTATTACGACCGTGAAGAAGGCCGCTGGGTCGCCTCAAATAACGGGAAAATCATCGGTATCGTCAGTGTAGACGGAGGAATCGCCTCCATCGATACAGACGGGGACGGGGCAGCTGACAGCTCGGAGAAGCTGCGCACATTAGGCTTTACCGATAAGGAGAGACAGAAGTTAGCCGGGATATACACGGCAGGCCAAAGCTTGTGGCGCGTTCCGATCGAGCACTTCACGCCATGGGATTGCAACTGGCCGTACGGGCCGCCGCTGGATGCAGAGCCTCCTATCGACGAAGATCCCAAGCGGGAGGAAGAGGAGGACCCTTGTGAACAAGTGGGATCGATCATCGGTTGTCAGAACCAAAGCTTAGGTCAGGCGATCCCGATTGATGGAACGGGAATGAACTTGAATTACATCAGTACGAGAACCCCCGGTAATAAGGAGAAATCAAAGCTAATCATTCCGGTCAGCGGAAATTCGATTCCAAGCTCGCTGCTTTCGATGAGTGTCACGATCGATATCGGGGGGAAATCGTTTAAGAAAACGTTCAGCCCTGCTCCCAATGTTACGCATACGCTTCAATGGGATGGGATAGATGCTTACGCAAGGAAGCTGATCGGCAAGCATCCGTATAAAGTAACGGTAACGAATCATTATGGGCTCCAATATTATGCGGCCCGGAGTGATTTCGAGCAAAGCTTTGGGCGGCTCAGCGGCTCAGGAGTGGTGATCGGAGCGATTAGGGAATTTACGCAAATACCGCTATCACGTGTCTGGTACGGTTCTCTGGAGAGCCCGAACAATCCGTTCGAGCAAGCGGGAGTTGCAGGCTGGAGCTTGGATGCGCATCATATGCTCAACATGGAAGCAAATATAATTTACGAGGGAGACCGTAATAAAAAAACAATGTTTTACAATGAATTACGAAATCTGGATATACGGGATAGGCTAGGTAATGATTACGGTTTGAGTAGTGATATAGCCCCTGGTCCCGGTAAATCGTTGTATTTTATAGCTAACGGAAGAAATGAAACCGGCGATCCTTATCAAATTGTCGCACGTCTAAATAATGATGGAACCGTCGACAAGAGTGACCCATTGCCGGTGATGGATGCGTACCGAATGTTAAGCTCTGACTTAAAGGGTAACGTCTATCTGTATTCGCCAGCCAAGATGCAGATTTACCAGAAAAAATTTGACAAGAAAAACTGGACTGTTTTTGCGGGGACGGGGAAAGATGCAACGAACGAAATCATCGATGGGTCTGTTGCGGCAGAATCGGATTTACCTAGGATCTTCAGTATAGCGGGAGCTGCGGACGGAAATCTGTATTTCACTGGTCGAATCCTGACTTCACCGTATAATATTTTGCATCGGATCAGCACGGATGGCCGTATTCAAGTCATGGGTAGTAGTAAGTCCGGAGCAGACAGCGGCAGGGCAAACAATGATACTATTGGCAAATCGTCTCGTGTTGTGGCGGGGTCTGACGGTTCTGTTTACATCGAGGATTCTAGCTATTCCTACAATGCTACAAGAATAAGAAAAATAAGCCCCGACGGATTAATAACAATGATTGCTGGGGTCTCACCGGATGATTATTCTACCGAACGAGTGATTGATCACGGTGTGCCTGCTAAACAGACGTTATTCAGCCCGAACAAGATGTTTATTGATGGTGAAGGTAACCTCATGATCGAAGCTAGAAGATATACCTGGGAAGCAGCAAAGCTTTACAGAATCAATAAGGAAGGAATTGTGGAGGAAATAAACTTCGACCATGCAAATGCAGCAGCCAAAGGATTTCTTTCATTGTCTGCAATAGATTATAATGGCAACTTCATTTTTAACAATGATCTCAAGGGCGCCTTCTATCGGGTCGACAGATCTTATTTCGAATTAGCAGAATTTCCGGAAGAGGACGGCTTGTCGGTAAATGTCTTCGATCGGGCAACCGGAAGGATCATGCAAAACGTAAGTGCATTATCCGGCGCTGAGCTGAGAATGTTCGGGTATGATAATGACGGTCGCCTGCTATCGATAACCGAGCGCAACGGAAACCTGATCCGTATTGAACGTGATGCGCAAGGCAAACCGACGGCGATTGTAGCGCCAGGAGGGCAGCGGACGATACTTGAGGTCGATGGCAGCGGCGAGCTTATCTCCATTACGAACCCCGCTGGGGAGACTTATCGAATGAAGTACGCGGGAGGACTGCTCACGGAGTACACAGATCCGGAGCAAGGCGTGAGCCAGTACGCTTACGATGAGTTCGGTAAACTGGTGCAAGCGGTCGATCCGGAGGGCGGCGTCAAAACACTGCAGAAAGCGTACATCAACAATGGTAATATCGTAACATTCACCGATCCCAGCAACCGAAAGACAACGTATGAGACTGTGACGGCAAATGGCAAAACGACGCATACGCTGACAGACCCGAGCGGCTACAAAACGGTAACGGAGAAAATAGCTGAGCAGAGTGAAACGGCAACATTGCCAGACGGCACCAAGGTGAGTAAGAAATTCGGGACTGACCCGCGAATGGGAAAGAATACGCCGTTCGTTGCGGAGCTAACCTACACCTCACCTGATGGTAAGGTTACCAATTTCAAGGAAGAACGATCCGCTGTGATGACTAGTAACAATGAGCTGGTGTCTTACAAGGTCCGGCATACTCTTAACGGCGATGTTTCCACCATCGAATACGTCAGAGCAAGCCATAAATTTACGGATACAACAGCCGGAGGCACCGTGACCGAAACGTATTTAGATGCGTGGGATCGGGTTAGCAAGGTGGCTTGGCCGGGGGCAGATCTGTTCCCCATTGAATCTTTCTACGATAGTATCGGTCGGTTGGAGAGAGTTCAGCAAGGGGAGAAGTTCGTACAATATTCGTACAATAGTCAAAATTTGATCGAGAAGGAGACGGATGCATTCGGCAGCGTGAAGAAATACGAATATGACGATGCGGGACGCATTACCTCTATTACCACTCCGGGGAATAGAGTATATCGCAAAGATTACGATGGTCTTGGCAACTTTACGGGGCTTACGATGCCTGATAATTCCAAGTACGTGCAGCAATTTAATAAACGAGGTCAATTCGATGGCTTCGCCCCACAAGGTTCCGGGCTTTGGTACAATCCGGAGCATGACAATGGGGGCAATCTGGTAAATACCGTGATGCGAAGCGGACGTGCGATTGACCACGTGCTTGAGTCTGGCGAGGGTAAGCGGCCTGTTGGCATCAACGATGCCGATATACAGCGCAAGTTTACGTATTTGGGCAAGTCGGATTTTGCCAAAACGATCGAAAGCGTGATGCCACAGGACAGCACAAGAAGCCAAAAGATCGAATATGGTTATAAGGGCGAGAGCATCGATACGATGGTGCTGGCAGGCAAAGCGAACGCCTCGTTCAATTACGAATACGATGGTTTCTTTAATCTGACGAATATCGGGATGACGGTCGGTGGAGCTGTGTATAACACGCCATTCCAATATGACAAGGAAGACAACCTGACTAAATTCGGTCCCTTCCAGTTTAAACGCGGCGGTCCGTTGAAGGCAGTCGGTTCCATGGATGATGGCAAGATGGACATTCAAGTGGATTACGACAGGTATGGCAAAATCGACAGTGTAACCTATTTGCTGAAGGGAAGCCAGGTATACAAGGCACACTATGCTTATGATGCCAGAGACTTTGTAACAGACATTATAGTCGATTCCGCGAAGGGCAAGGAGACCACTCATTACGAGTATGATCTTGACGGACAACTGAAAGGCATGACGCGGATGGAGCCGGGCGGCAATGCGGTTACGGAAGTGTACAGCTATGATGTGAATAAAAACCGGATCACGAGTCTTGTTAACGGAGCAGCGCAAGTGGTCAGTGTTTACGGGGAGCACGATGTGTTGGAGCGTGTAGGCTCTCTTGCCTACACATTCGATGTAGACGGATTCCTTAAACAGCGGGGCTCGGATACGTACAGCTACGGTGTTCGTGGCGAGCTGCTCGAAGCGACTGTGAACAGTGCCGGGAGCGGCTTCACGACTACTAATTCCGTTACTGGTGGCACATACAACCAGAGTGTTACTGGCGTCACGTATATGAATGCTTTGACCAATGGCACCTATAAGTATACGTATGACGGCATCGGCCGAAGGGTTGCCAAGGAAGACAGCCAAGGCAGGAAGACGCAGTATTTGTACGGAAATCCCGAGTCGCTCCATCTATTGACAGCATCGGTTGATCCGAACGGCCAACTCTCCATGTATTACTACAACGAAATGGGATTGCTCATTGCGCTGGAGAGAGGTGGAACGCGATACTATGTCGTCTCTGATGCTGTGGGCACGCCTCAACGGGTACTGGACAGCGACGGCGCTGTCGTGAAGGAACTGCGTTATGACAGCTATGGCGGCTTGCAATCCGATTCTAATCCGGCCTTTGTTCTACTGATCGGCTATGCGGGCGGCTTGGAGGATCGGGATACGGGGTTGATTCGCTTTGGTTTCCGTGATTATGACCCTGTATCAGGCCGCTGGACGGCACGGGATTCAGTTCTACTCGAAAGCGGTCAGACGAATCTGTATGCATATGTCAATAACAACCCGATTATGTTTCGCGATCCTTGCGGTCAAGTGTGCGTAGGAGCATCCGTATACGCGGTTGTCGGGATTGGCGGCAAGGTGTGCATCGACAGTGAGGGTGTTTCTTCCTGCGTAGACACTGGCTTTGGTGTAGGGCTAGGAATAGAGGTTTCTCCGTTCGAGGATATTGCCAAGAATGAGTTTTCAATGGAGGCTATGGCCAAGCTTACGGCCGGAATAGGAAATTTGCAGGCTGGTTACAAGCTAGGAATTGATTTCGATACCAATTGTCGAACTGACGGACCTATTGCGAGAGCGGAAGCTGGGCCTTATCGCGTCGACTTACTCAAACCTAAGAAATCGGCGGTGAAGGGCAATGAAGACAATTTCCAAAAGACTATTAAAGAATTGTTCAAGAAAAGCGGTGTAAAAGCGGAAGCTTCCATAAAGGCGAAGGTGTGCAGAAATCTCCGCTGGTAATCAATGAAAGCGCCTTGCCCTTGTGTGGCAGGGCGCTTTTTGATTTTTTCAACTAAGCTGAATCTACTAGCGGCGGTTACCCTGTTTTTTGCATGATAGAACAAGCGAGCAATTGAGCCGGAAGATATCCCATCCGGATTCCTCGATTAAGATGGCTTGACACATCGTCAAAAGTTCAATTACTATGTGAATGACTATTATAAGTATTTTCGTTAAAGAAGCGTTAACAAAAGGAGATAAGGATTAATGGAACAGTTGGAATTTGTTTATATTTTTAAACCGAGGCGTGAGGATTTCCTGCAAACGTTAACGCTTGTAGAAATGACAGCGATGGGCGCTCACTTCGATTATTGTAACGGGCTGCAGGCTGAAGGCATTCTCATAATGTCGGGGGCATGTACGGACGGCGCATATGGCATGGTTGTTTTTAAAGCGGATTCAGAGGAAGAAGCGCGCCGTATTTTTGATAATGATCCTGTTGTTATCGCTGATGTGGTTGATGCGGAGCTGCATCCATACAAAGTATTGAAACTGCAAGGTCGCGACTAAACCATATAAAAAATAATGAATGTGGAGGCTGAACTGATTCAGCCTTCTTTATTTTGTCTAAAATAGTTGTAACTTAATTTGTTTAAGAATCGTCTATAAGGTCGGACACAAGCAAGCAAATTAAATCGCTAAATCCATTAGAACAGGGAGGAATAGAGATGAGATACTTACGCATAACGCAGCTGGCTCTGCTCTCGACCATCGTTCTGCTGATAGTTGCCGGATGTGACAATAAACCTGCGGCTGGAGGCGCGGCTGTGAAGCCAGAACCGACAGCAGCGGCAATCAGCCAACCGGCACCCGGGACGGATCCGGCAGCCAAACCAACGGATGGAACAGGCTCTGTGCCTTCTTCCAAGCCTCAGGACCCTTCGCAAGGAAATCCGGCGAATTCTGATCAGACGAAGTCCAAGGCTGCTGCAACAGCGGTTGCTTTCGTTAGTGCAACTGAAGGCTGGGCAGGCGGCAATGGCTTTATCTCCCATACAACAGATGGGGGACAGCATTGGGATAAACAATATTCAGGAACAGGGAATATTGCTTTGTTTTCATTTTTAAGCGATAAGCCGAAAGTAGGCTGGGCATATGAAGGCGAAATGAATGGCCCTGGGGCAGGCTCTCCAGCCGGAAGCCCGAAGAAAAGCAACCTTCTTCATACGGTTGACGGAGGTGCAAACTGGACGGTCATTAATCCATCGGCTGCATTAGGTAAGGAAATTCATTTTATATCCGAGCAAGAAGGCTTCAGCGGAAATAAAACTACACAGGATGGCGGAAAAACATGGAAGGAGCTTCCAGTTCCTGCTGGAATATCAGGTGAAGCTTACTTTAATTCCAGTTCAGTTGGCTGGGCTGTAGTAAACAATGGGGATAAGTTCCAAATTGAACATACAAAGGACGGGGGAAAAACGTGGCAATCCGTGTATAGCCAACCCGTCGGGAGCATATTGAATGGGGCTGTGATCCGATCGACAAACAAAGATGATGTTTGGGTTCAGCTTATTGGAGATTCAGGTATGACACAGACCTCTTATTCGCTGCTGCATAGTAAGGACGGCGGGAATAAATGGATCCCTGTTGTGGCCAATTCTACGGCAGGAGGCGGACCGGCTCCCGGGTATCAATCCGGCAGTGAAAACGTACCTAAAGGTCCAGGCAATAGTCCCGGACAGCTGCTGCCGCTATCTCCGCAAGCTGCTTTCATGCTGGGTTATTGCCGCGCATGCGGAGACGCGGGTGAGGTATCCGTTGGCTGGACGCTTGACGCGGGAACGAACTGGACGAATGGAAGCCAGAAGCTTCCCGGGCAGGATGCCGTTGCATCGTTCGTGGATGACAAACAAGGCTGGCTGCTGACGTATGCGTACTCCAAGCCTTCCGTTTTGTATAAAACAACGGATGGCGGCAAGCAATGGAGCAAGCTGTACTCCTTTGGCTCATAAGGAAACAAAGGTGGCACAACCTATAACTTGATAACAAGAACCTGAGGCCGAGCCTCAGGTTCTTGCTGTTTATCCCATCCAATTCCCCAATTTCCACGGTCAATTACACGTTGTATCTATAAAGATTACTAAAAGCAGCGCTTAGGATTATCGGGTCCTAAATGCCCGCCGCAGCACGCTTTTCGCATGTCAGCCATTCAATTGTCGCTTTGAGGATTGTAGCCAGTTATTAGTGCTGTAATAAATAATAGAGTCAGGTTCAACGGTCGACCTGAAGTTCATTATTACAAATGAGGTGCTGCATGAGAAAAAGATACGCCATATGCGGGGTCAGTAATCGAAGCATGAAAATGTTTATCGGCCCGATGCTCAAAACCTTTTCGAATCAAGCTGACATCGTTGGATTGCTGGATAGCGATCCCAGACGGTTTGAGGTTTGTAAAATCAAATACCCGGAATTAGCGGCTGTACCTGAATACAATCCGTCCGAATTCGCTTTGATGGTTGAAAGGACAAAGCCAGATGTGATAATCGTAGTCGGACGGGACGATACTCATGCCGGATACATTATCCAGGCGCTGGAGCATGATCTGGATGTGCTGTCCGAGAAGCCGATGGCTACAACCGGCGATGATTGCCGCAAAATTATGGAGGCGGAAGCAAGGAGTAAAGGGACGGTCACCGTTACATTTAATTACCGTTACGCTCCGATTCATAGCCGCATTAAAGAAATGGTGCTGGAAGGAAAGGTCGGCAGAGTGACCTCTGTGGATTTAAATTGGTACATCGACACCTACCATGGAGCCAGCTACTTTAAACGGTGGAATCGTATTCGCGAGCATTCCGGAGGGCTGTCCATTCATAAGAGCTCCCATCATTTCGATTTGGTTAATTGGTGGATTGGCCAGAAGCCGAAAGAAGTGTTTGCTTATGGAGCGCGCAACTATTACGGGACTGATGGAGCCATGAATCCGAAAAAGGAGGACGGACGCTATTGTGCAACCTGTGATGTCAAACAGGATTGCAACTATTTTATGCGTTGGTCATCCCGAAGCAAGGAAGTACATGTGAAAGATGACCATATCGGTACGGAAGGCCCGGCAGACGCAAATGCTAAAGCACCGTACAGCCTTTATCGGGCTGATTCCTGTATCTTCGATTCGGAAATCAATATCGAAGATACCTATTCAACGAACGTCAAATATGACGGCGGAGCGCTGCTGTCCTACTCCGTCAATTTCTCGCTTCCTTATGAAGGCTACCGCCTTGCCATTAATGGAACGAAGGGCCGCATCGAAACGATGGAATACCATTCCTCTGGAAGAGTACCGTTCCCGGTGCCGGAACAAACTATCGATTACTTCCCGTTATTCGGATCGAAGGAAACGATACATGTCGTACATAGGGAAGGTGGTCACGGCGGGGGAGATCCGGCCTTGCTGGAGGATATTTTCCTCGGCTCCGATCCGAAGCGGGCGTATCCCATTTTGTCGGGCTCGATGGATGGCGCTTATTCAGTAGCTGCGGGTGAAGCCGTCTGGAGATCGGTCCAGGAGAACCGCCCGATTCGTATTGAAGATGTACTTGGTATGAATCCACATGAACTGTTAAACAACAAGACGGGAGGATGAAGATTGAAAACTCAGGTAACGAACGCGGCACAGACTAATTACAGCCGTAAGGCAAGCCTTCTCTGGAGCCGGATTGTCAAAAGCCGCTACTTGTATGTAATGGTTACTCCGGGCTTGTTGTATTTCGCCTTGTTCAAATATTTACCAATGTGGGGGGTCTTAATTGCTTTCAAGGATTATCTCCCGTTTCGCGGGTTTTGGAACAGCCCTTGGGTTGGCTTCAAGCACTTTGACCGTTTTTTCCATGACCCGGTGTTCTGGCTGCTGTTTAAAAATACATTTATACTGGCTATCTATAATATCGCTTTCTTCTTTCCAATCCCGATAGTAATCGCGTTGATGCTTAATGAGCTGCGGCTGGAATGGTTCAAAAGGTCGATCCAGACAGCTATCTACATTCCGCATTTCGTATCATGGGTAGTCGTTGTCGGGATGGTGTATACCTTCTTCTCAACAGAGGGGGGCATCATCACCAATATGCTCGTCGATGCCGGAATGGGCAAAATCAATTTCTTGATGTCTAACGACTGGTTCCGTCCGATGATCATTCTTGAGGTCATATGGAAGGAATCCGGTTGGGGAACGATTATTTTTCTGGCTGCACTCTCTGGGGTGGATCCAACTCTGTATGAAGCTGCCAAGATGGACGGGGCTAGCCGCTTAAGACAGCTATGGCATATCACATTGCCGGCTATTCGCAGCACTATTGTCATCTTATTCATACTTCGTCTCGGCAATTTTCTCGATACCGGCTTCGAACAAATCTTCCTGATGCTCAATTCTACAAATAGGGAAGTAGGAGAGGTATTTGATACTTATGTATACTCCAATGGTGTACAACAAGGACAATTCAGCTTCAGCACAGCGGTCGGCTTGTTTAAGTCGTTAGTAGGCTTGGCCATGGTGCTTGCAGCTAACAAATTGGCCAAGAAGATGGGAGAGCAGGGAGTTTACTAATGTGGAAAGGAGGATGTTGCCATGGTTCGCCAATCGCTCGGTTCACGCTTTTTTGATATAGTTAATGCCGGTATCCTGATCGCAGTTGCTTTATTTGCAGTCGTTCCATTTTTATTCGTACTGTCAGGCTCGCTTACAGCTTCAGAAGAGTTGGTCAAGCGCGGAGTTGTCTTGTTTCCGACTCAATTCTCTCTGGATGGTTACCGGTATATTTTTTCAACAAAAACAATTCTGTGGAGTCTAGGCGTGACGATCTTCATCACCGTTACAGGGACTTTAATCAATCTTTTTTTCACAACTTTGACGGCTTATCCGCTCGCGAGAAATGAATTTGTCGGGCGCCGGCCTATCATGCTGCTCGTACTGTTTACGATGCTGTTCAGCGGAGGCATGATTCCGACATTTCTTGTCGTCAAATCGTTTGGGATGCTAAATAGTTATTGGTCGCTGCTCATTCCAGGTGCTATAAGCGCGTTTAACCTGATTATACTGAGAAATTTCTTTCAGCAGCTTCCAGACGGGCTGGAGGAATCGGCCAAAATCGATGGCTGCAATGATTTTCAGATTTTAATCCGAATTGTGCTGCCGCTTTCGCTTCCAGCAATGGCTACCTTTGCCTTATTTTATTCAGTGGGGCACTGGAATACATTTTTTAATGCTATTCTGTACATCAACGATAATACAAAATGGCCCATTCAAGTATGGCTTCGCCAAATTGTCATTTTATCCCAAGGGGGAATCGGGGATTCCCAGCAAATGGGCAACGACTATGTTGCACCTCCCGGCGAAGTGATCAAGATGGCGGTTATCGTAGTCTCGACAGTGCCGATTTTGCTTGTGTATCCGTTTTTGCAAAAGCATTTTGCCAAAGGAGTATTGCTCGGCTCTGTAAAAGGTTAGACGGAATCGATTCTTTGAACGAATTACTAATATACAATGATATCAGGAGGCATATAAATGGATACAAAAGGATTATTCAAAAAGGGTCTGCTTACCGCAGGTGCCCTATCACTCGTCATCACTTCGGCATGTGCAAATGAAGGAGAAAAGAAACCAAGTGGTGCCGCTCCAGCCGGTCCGATCGAAATTACGATGATGAACCAGTATTTGACTGCTGAGCCGCCCAAAATGGACAGTGAGCCGATGAAGCTGCTGCAGGAATATACCAACACTAAGCTTAACGTGACTTGGGTGCCAAGCGCCAGCTACAGTGAGAAGGTTACGGCTTCCATTGCTGTGGCAGGAGATTTGCCGAAGGTGCTGCTGGTCAAGGACGATCGCAATCCGGCTATCATCGAGGCGGCGCGGGCCGGCTTATTCTGGGAGGTAGGGCCTTATCTGAAGGATTACCCGAACTTGAAAACGCTGGATGCAGCCCGCTTGAATAACATTTCCATTGACGGCAAAGTTTACGGTATATTCCGGTGGAGAGCGATTGCACGTAACGGTCTAATTATCCGTAAGGATTGGCTCGATAACCTGGGTCTTCAGGAGCCCAAAACGATAGAGGAATTATTGAATGTGTTCAAGGCATTCACTTATAATGATCCGGACAAGAATGGAAAGAACGATACATTCGGTATTGCATTTGACGCCAACAGCGCACAATTTTATCACTTTCTGTCCATTTTGGGGGCACCTAATACTTGGGAGTATAAAGACGGCCGCATGACGCCGGATTTCATGACCAAGCCTTACATGGATACTCTTAAGCTGCTTAAGCAAATGTATGCGGATAAAGTATTCAACAGTGATTTCCCTGTAGTTAAAGACCGTACGGTACTGCTGAATCAAGGTAAAGCAGGTGTCTACATCGGGGCTTATGATGATTTGAATGCGAGATTTACTGATTTATTCAAATCGAATCCGAACGCGAAGCTGGACACCATCCCGAACGTAAGCGGTCCTAACGGCATCAAGGTACAAGGGGGCACCGGCTATAATAGTGTGTTCATGATTCCCAAAACAAGTGTAAAAACAGAGGCTGAGCTCAAGCAGGTATTAACATTTATCGACAAGCTTGGTGATGAGAAAGTACAAAATCTGATGACTTGGGGAATTGAAGGCAAACACTATAAGGTAGAAAATGGTAAAGCTGTTCGCATCGACGAGAAGGTTTTCACAGATGAGGTGTACAACACTTTATTCCAGTTAATGGTATTTGATGGCAGCAAGGCTATTGCAGGCAATGTCGATCCAAGCGTAGCCAAATTCAATAAGCTGATTCAGGAAAACGAGAAATATGCCGTTCCAAATCCGGCTCTGCCTCTCCTCTCCAAAACGTACATGGAAAAAGGAAAGCAGCTTGATCAGGTGATTACCGATGCCAGAACTAAATTCATTATAGGTGAACTTGACGAGAAGGGCTTTGAGCAGGCGGTGGCGAATTGGCAGAAAAATGGCGGCGACCAAGTGATCACTGAATATAAGAGCGATTATGAGAAAACGATGAAAAAGTAACGGTAAAGGGGGGCCGCAGCGGGTTCCCCTTCACTTTTCTTTCAAATGTCTCGCTGATGATTATATGATTTCATCAAGCTCTGTGCGATAATGGTGGCAGAATTATCTCCCTATGGACATAAGAAAGAGAGAACGCCATGAAGCTGAGCTTGTCCCGCTATCAGATTAAATTATTCACCTTATGCCTGTTGTTTGGAGCTATCCCTGTTATAGTCCTGGGCATTTTTTCGTATCTCAAATCCTCCAGCATTATTGAAAGCAAGGTGCTGCAGGGGAATGATCAATTGCTGCTGCAAACACAAACCCAGCTTGAAAATACTTTGAAAATCATTGATTTTTCGATCTTTCAGGTGGCGAGCTCACAGGCAGTAAGCGATGTTCTTCAAACGCCGATCCAAGCAAAGGATTTTCCATTGGTTGATAAATTGCTTGAAACGCTGCAGCGTATTCAAATCTACGAGCTTGGGATTAGGGATATTCAGTTAATTAACCTGGAACATCAATGGGTCATTAGCAACAAAGGCTATGTTAAGCTGGATGAGTTTTCGGATGCGAACCGACTCTCTTCTTACAAGCTTCTGGACAAGCCCTTCAAATGGGTTACTCAAGTATCGGATGACCGGAACGGGGAGTCCATGGCTACGAGTATAACCTTGGTCAAACGGTTTCCTAGCTATTCGGGCAATCCATCTGCGTTATTAGTCACTCAAATGTCCAATCAAGAGCTGTTCAGGCTGCTGCCGAAAAGCAGTGAGCTGGGGTCCCTCGTCATTCTCGATGAGAATGGGGAGATCATAACTAATAGCCTGAAGTCCGGATTTGATTCGGCCTTGCGAAATTCACCATTGTTTGGCGATGTAAAGCAGACACCGGAAGCCAGCGGCTATCGAATCGGTCAAATCGGTTCAGAGGAATATGGCTTTACCTTCCGCAAAAGTTCCTATAACGGTTGGACCTATCTGTCTATTGTCTCAATAGACAGTATTACGCGCGAGTCGAAATCAATCGGATGGGCTACCATTTGGGCAAGTGTCATTATCATTGTCCTGATTATTCTGCTGTCAATGCAGGGAGCAAACAAGCTTTATTCCCCCTTGCGCAGCTTGTATCAGAAGACGGCTGGTTCAGACGATGCTTCCGATCCTCAGGAGCCGCAGGATGAGTTCCAGGCAATCGAGCGGCGAATGGAGAAGATGTCGCAGAATTACATTCATATGACCAGTCACGTGCAGAGGCTGAGGCAGCAGCTGAAACCGTTTATGATATTCAAGCTGGTGCAGGGAGAATTGACGCATAAGGAAATCGAGGAGCAGCTTCAATTATTCGGATTTTCCCGGAAATTTCGCTGGCTTGCCGTGGTAGCCATTCAGATCGACACGTTGGAGCAAACTCGTTATTTGGAAAGCGACCGCGATTTGCTGTTGTTTGCGATCAGTAACATTGTCGAGGACACGGTTCCGCCGGAGCATCGCTTGAGTCCTGTTGTCATTGAACAATCGCAGGTGACTGTCTTTAGCGGAGATCATGAATCGGTTGAAGCTTTCAAGGTATTCATGTACGATACAATCAAGCAGGTTCAGGAAAATGTGCTGGCCTTTCTTGGTCTGCCTGTCAGCGCAGGGATTAGCCGCCCGTATTCAAACTACGATAGTACGCCGAAAGCGTATGCTGAAGGTCTGGACGCTTTGAAATACCGTATTACGAAGGATACCGAGACGATTCTTTTTATCGAGAATGAAGAGCCGGAGACGCAAATGGTGTATTTTCCCGAGCATTTGGA
Source organism: Paenibacillus radicis (ex Xue et al. 2023) (assembly GCF_024722015.1). GTDB lineage: Bacteria > Bacillota > Bacilli > Paenibacillales > NBRC-103111 > Paenibacillus_S. Next base: position 68,103 of record NZ_JANQBD010000021.1, read on the forward strand.
GAAGCAGCTTGTCGAGGCAGTAAAGTTCTCGGATGAAAGACGGGCTTCTGCTTTGCTGAAGGAATTTTTGCAGATTTTGTCCAACCGGGAGCTGACGCACAACCAAATGCAGAACTGGCTGATGAAGCTTTTGCTGGATTTGCTGTACATTCCGGAGCTGCCGGATACCGCCTTCTCTTCGCTTGATACGAATGCCATACCACTGTATGTACAGCTGAAAAGGCTTAATACCGTTCAAGAAATTGAGCAATGGTTTACCCAGCAAATCATTGAGCCCATCATTCGCTCGGGAGAACAAAGCAATGAAGCACCGTACAATAAAATATCCAATGAGGTTATCCGCATTATTCAGAGTGAATATGACCGCGAGCTAACGCTCGAGGAATGTGCTTCAAGGCTTAACTATCATTCCAGCTATATCCGTCGCGCATTGAAGAAGAGCTTGGACATTAATTTTACTGATTATTTGCTTACGCACCGGATGGAAGTTGCCAAGAAATGGCTGGTGGAAACGGAAATGAAAATTTCGGATATGGCTCAGAAGCTTCAATATAATAACCCGCAAAATTTTATCCGTTATTTCAAAAAAACGACAGGCATGACGCCGGGGCAGTATCGGGACATGTGGTTAAACAACGAAGGCGGGGAATAAGCTGTTATGTACCGTCCATGTAAAGTACTATTTTATAAACAATAAGGAGCTGTAACTATGGGAAACCAATATTCGGACCTGTCTTATTTGCATTTGAACGGCGCTCTAACTCAAGCGCAAAAGGATGTTACCCTTGACGACTTAGAGGCCGCGGCTACTTCCAAGGTGCTGCAGGCTGATGAAATTAAATCTCCTGTAATTATAGAATCGATGGAACTTCTGTTTAACAACGGTTTATATTTTCTGCGCACCAGGTCAAAGGACGGGTCTGTAGGAGTGTCAGTGGCAAGCGAGAGGGCGGAATATTTGCATCCGCTTCTTAAGCAGCTGATTATCCCGTTTTTTATAGGCAAGGATGCAAGGGATTTGGAAGCGCTCTTAGACGGCGTCTATGTTTATGAAAATAACTATAAGCTGTCGGGGCTAGCATTATGGTGCTGCATTTCGTGGGTAGAAGCAAGCCTGCTTGATCTGCTGGGCCAAATAAGCGGTAAGTCGGTAGGGGATCTCCTGGGAGGAGTTATCCGCAACGAGGTTCCTATTTATGTGGCGAGCGGTAACAGAGGAACGACACCTGAAGAGGAAATCGCGGTACTCCAAGAAAAGGTAGCCGATACTGGCGCGAAGGCAATTAAATTCAAGGTAGGGGGCCGGATGAGTAAAAATACCGACTCTATTCACGGACGTTCCGAGAGCCTTATTTATATGACGCGCAAAATTTTCGGTGATGAGATGAGCATTCATGCGGACGGCAACGGCTCCTATGATCCTCCTATGGCTATTGAATATGGCAAAATGCTGGAGGAAATCAACGCATTCTTCTATGAAGAGCCTTGTCCCTTCGAGCATCTGGAGGATACGAAGGAAGTGGCCGATGCATTAAGAATTCCTATGGCATTCGGAGAACAGGAAACAAGCATGAGGCGCTTCAGATGGATCATCGCTAATGACGCAGCACAGGTAGTACAACCGGATTTGCAATATAACGGCGGTTTTATTCGGAACACAAGGATTGCAAGGATGGCTGCTTTAAAAGGAATACCGGTAACACCGCATATATCCAGCGGATATGGGTACGTTTATGTACTTCATTTTGCTTCTTATATTCCTAATATAGGTAAGTTCCAGGAAAACAAAACGGGAGTTAAAGATACCCGCTTCTTATTTTCACCGCAAATGGAAGTCAAGGATGGGGTTATAAATGCTCCTACAGGCCCGGGTCTGGGTATGGACGACTCGGTTGTTACAAGCGTGCTTCGCAAAGCTTATACGGTCTAGGGAAAGGAGGGTGCAGCTGACATGTGGAATCCGGATGATTTTCTTGCACAATTGTATAAGGAGACTCCTGCGTACGCCTTTCAAGCGGGAACCTATGATGAATGGGCTGAATGGAGAAATCGTTTAAAGGAAGTGCTTATACAATCACTAGTTTTACCGCCTAAATCAGACACTAAGTTGGATCCGGTTCTTTTGGAGAGGGTTGATTGCGGAGAATATATTCGGGAGCATATACAGCTTACTACAGCTCCGCATTTGATAATGCCGTTTTATTTGTTAATCCCTAAGAACGGTTCACAGCCCTACCCTGCTATCGTGGCTTGTCCCGGTCATGGCTATGGGTATAAGGAGTTAACGGGGCTGCTCCCGGATGGCAGTGTCCGGCCGGGGGAAGCGGGGATATACAAGGATTTCCCGATAGAGCTGGCTAAGCGAGGATTTATGGTGATAGTGCCTGAATTACTCGGCTTAGGAGATAGAAGGCTGGAGCAGGACAGGGCTAAGGAGCCCAAGGAAAATTCATGCTTCCGGTTATCGACGAATCTTCTTATGGCCGGAAAGACACTTGCCGGATACCGGGTGCATGAGATGATGCGCTGCGTAGACTATTTACAGTCCCGCAGCGATACGGCATCGGACCGGATAGGCTGTTATGGATTCTCCGGGGGCGGGCTGGTCATGGCACTAACGGCTGCTATCGATGAAAGAATACGTGCAGCCGTCATCAGCGGCTACACGAATACTTACAGGGATAGCATTCTCGCGAAGCCTCATTGCTCGGATAATTATATCCCAGGACTTTTTAATGCTGCCGAGATGCCCGATATTTTCGGTTTGATCGCTCCCCGGCCTCTGCTTATAGAGTCCGGTCAAGAGGATAAGGGGTTTCCGATTCATGGCACGCTCAAGGCGATCGATCAACTGAAAGCAATTTATCATGCAGCAAATGCGGATGATAAGCTTGATAAGGACATCCATCCAGGGCAGCATGAGGTTTCCGGCCGAGTAGCCTTTGATTGGCTTAAAGCTCATTTATCCGTGTGAAGGGACAGATAAAGGCTGCTGCCCATCAGTAAATACAGGCAGCAGCCTTTCCCTTAATCATCCACTTAGCTGAGGCCTAGCTTCAATGCCCAATCAATGGCATCGGCCACACTACTCACAACATAAGCTGCCTGCGACTTCACATCCGAATGGCTGGAGCTCATGGCGAAGCTGTGCGGCGTGGTTCGGAACATCGATACGTCATTGAACGAATCGCCAATACAGATGGTTTCCTCAGGCTGAATGCCTAGATGTGCTTGCAGCGCCTGCAAACCTGCTCCTTTGGAAACATGCCTCGGCATGACATCCAGACAGTTGACGTCGGCTATATAGGCATCGATCTTATCACCATGAACCGCCAGCAATTGTTCTTTGAAAGTCAACAACTTCTCTACATCACCCAAATAAGTAATTTTACAGCACATTAATTCACCGCCGAGCGCTTCCAGAGCGTGGGGCATCACTATGAGAGGGGCCAACAAATTTTGTTGGACCTTTTCATTTTCAGCGCTATGGGTGGTGACCACATAAGTATCGGGGCTGCACATCACGGTATAAAAAGGAGTTTCCTGCGCGGCAACAGCAAGCTGCCGAATCAGCTCCGTTTCAAAGCTGTCGTGCCGGATCAAGTTTTTCCCAGAGGTGTGCACGTAAGCGCCGTTCTGTGATACAGCATGCACCTCCAAGCCGATTAAATCCATAACATGACGGATTTCAGGATACATACGACCGGAAGCAAATGTAATAATAATGCCGCTTTCGATAGCTTTTCTTAATGCCTCCTGGTCCTCTATCCGAACGGTATGATCCTTTTGCATCAAAGTGCCGTCCAAGTCGCTAACTATCAGCTTGATCATGGTTGAGTCTCTCCTTTGGCTATCATGATGTCTATTTCATGCAGAAGCAGAGCTTCCTTCAATCGTTCATCCGGCTCCTGATCGGTAATGAGAATATCGATCATCTCCAAGCCAGCTATACGGTGGAATTGACGTTTGCCGAATTTCGTATGGTCAACCAACAAAATGACCTGATCGGCACGGCGCATCATTTCTCTCAGTATGTAGCCGTCCTCCTCATTCGGTGTAGTTATGCCCTCAGCTGTAATCGCACAAACTCCCAAAAAAAGCTTATGCACATAATAATCACTGAGCATTTCAATAGCGCGGGAGCCGTAAATAAACCGATGCTCCTGATGGAGTAAGCCCCCGAGCAGATGGACGGAAATGCCTTCTTTTTGATTTAAAATACCGGCAATGTCTATTGAGTTCGTAACTACAACATGACCTTTGGTATAGATTTGCTCTGCGGCGCTTTGTACGGTGGTTGAGGCATCCAGCAGCAAATATTCACCGTCATGAAGCAGAGAGGCGGCAAGCTTGCCGATCGCTTTTTTCGATTCGGTTGTAGTTTCGTCCAGAAGCCTGTCGTCGTAATTGGCGATCGATTTGGACAATGTAGACAATATAGCTCCGCCTCGGGTCCGCAATATATGGCCTTGCTCCTCCAGCTTAATAATGTCCCGGCGCGCAGTGTCACGTGAAACGTCGAACAATCCGCATATGTTCTCAGTGCTGATCCGTTTGTGCTTCTCTAAATATTGTACGATTTCAATTAGCCGCTCTTCTTGATACACCGCTCCAGTTCCCCCTAAGATAAGGTATCGAATCTACTGTATAAGTGGAATTATAAGTGGTAATCAGCTAATCTGCAATATCATTTAAGTAATAATAAGCTAATTATAAGTTATTTTAAAATATATTTAAGTAAACATAAGTATTTTTGCATAAATGTAAACGGTTGCTTAACCCTTGATACAGGCATACCTAAATGTGGTACAATGCTTGAAGATAACCTTATCATCTGGGAAACTTCGTAATCCATAAGAGGCTTATTGAATAACAGAATAACCTCTTATAACATGAATTAAGGACGGAAGGATTGGAATAGCATTGGTCAAAAAGAAATCGAAACTGGTGGAGCTGGACATCGTAAGAGCCTTCGCCATACTAGCAGTGCTTATTATTCATGGTACATCCGAGGCGACCGTAGAATTGCCTGTCGGATCAGGCTCACAAGCATTATTTCTTGCTGTTAATAAGCTGAGCAATTTTGCAGTTCCGCTATTTATTCTCCTTAGCGGATTGGTGCTCTTTTACCGTTACATCGATGATTGGAGCGGTAAACAAGCGGTTACCTTTTATTTGAAACGCGTCAAGCAAATTTTATTTCCTTATTTGATTTGGTCGGCGTTTTATTATTTGTATAATCAGTGGGTGTTCACGCCTAAACAGCTGCACTGGGATTGGGGCCAGTTTCTTGACTTGCTGCCTTGGGCAGATGCCTCGTACCATCTGTATTTTATGGTTATTATTGTTCAGTTTTACTTGCTGTTCCCGCTGTTGGTCTGGCTTTGCAGGGCGTGGAGCGGCTTTCGTAAAAGTTTGTTTTTTATAGGCATTGCGATTCAGGTGGCTTTCTACAGCTACAACCATTGGATCGAACCGTTAAACCATACGGCATCGCTATGTGTAACCTATTTCAGCCTATTTACTTTGGGCGGATATATTGGCATGAATTACGACACCTTTGCAGCATGGATTTCCAGGCATATCCGGTGGGTGCTGCCTTTAACGATTCTGCTTGGGTTGGGCTTTATGGGCTTGTTCCTGCTGGAGGTAATGACGAAGGCGGTTCTGGATAATACTTGGTACACTCTGTTGTTTAACATATATCCGATGTTCGCAGCTATGAGCTTTATATGGATTGGGCGCAAGCTTCTACAGCACTGGCCTAGAGTGAGTAAGTCGCTGCTCTCGCTGGGCGCGGTATCGTTCGGCATCTACTTGATGCATCCGGCCGTACTTACCTATTGGCGTACACATGCAGTGATCGGCAGCGGAAGTATGCTGGATTATTACGCCTATACGATCAGTGCTTTTCTGCTCAGCCTGCTTGTCCCTTGGGTGCTCATTTCCGTCTATGGGCGAATCCGAAAATCGCTGCGCTCCTCCCGCAGTCGCCCGCCGCAGCGTGGTGCAGCTTAAGAGCAGCAGCATGAGAGGGCTGTCCTAAAAGTGATGAGGGCTCTCGCCCTCTTATTGATGATTACATTGCAAAAAAACCTCTAGCCTCCACTTCTATAGTGGGTCTAGAGGTTTTTTAGATATATAAAAAAAATCAAGTGCTTTACAGCGCTAAAGTGGGAATATCCCCTCTTATGTTGCTTAAGTCATGAAGCGAGAACAGATGTTCAAAGGTTGCTTTCATTGTAAAGGAGACCAGGATACTCTGACTGCTGCCGGAAGAAAGACGATAGATGGAAATCCTCCCGTTAATCCAGCCTGGAAATCGTTTGAAAGTAAGCTAACTGGAAAAACTCCTGCTAATCTAGTTGTTATGGCTGAGATCACCCAAAATCCTTACAATTAGCAGGAGAAATTCCAGTTATAGGGCTTGAAACGCTATTTTGGTAGAAAATAACGTGACATTTTCCTGATAATTGCTTGGGGTCCGCTGGGCTGCCATGCCATGCTGGTTACGAACCCGTAACCCGTAACCCGTAACCCGTAACCCGTAACCCGTAACCCGTAACCCGTAACCCCGATACCCGCGATTAGCACTCGTTGGAAGGCGACCTCATTTCTGCTATTCACTGAGAATACCCAGGAAGGGCTATCTCAAAAGGGTAAAGAAGCCTATACATCGGTCAGAGCGGCGGTATAGCCAATAGTCATATGAGGGTTCAGCCTTTTATTCACTATAAGCGGAAGATCCGATCCTGCAGCATAGCAAGCTATGATCGGCAACAACTTTTTCTTGCTGCCGATTTGCTTTTTATTGACATTGACGAGCCAGAAGGCAGCGTCCATATCAGCGTTTGGAATGTGTCGAAGCACATCACAATAGGATAGGTGATATTTGGAGGCTGCCGACCCCATTGCCGACCGCCCCATTCGGGAATTGAACTTACCGAGGGCTGTTGGTTATTAGGCGACTGCTTATTTTAGAGGGCTGTTCAACGGCGCTGCTGCAAATATTGAAATCGATAGCTGCCCGATCCGACCAGCATCGTGACACCTTCCGCTGTTTGCTCTTGAACATGAATACCTTCCGCGAACTGAACGGAGGTTTCTCCTTCCGTCAATGATTCCAGCCGCGCATCGGGCAGCTGCACCGTAGCTGACGTATTAGGCGGGATTGTGATAGTAATGGTCAGCTCGCCATCCTCAGACAGCGCCCACTCTGACCGAATCTCTCCGTAAATCGATTCATATCTTGCTTTCACATAATCGAACCCGTAACCTGCCTTGGGGCGAATGTGAATATGCTTATAGCCCGCTTGCTTGTGATCTGTATCGATGCCGGCTACAACCTGGTAAAGCCAATCTCCAATAGCCCCATATGCGTAATGATTGAATGAATTCATATCATCGCTCCAGAAGCTTCCGTCCGTCTTAATCCCATCCCAATGCTCCCACATCGTTGTCGCACCTTTTGTCACAGGGAACAGCCAGGAAGGATAGCTTTCCTGCAATACAAGTTTAAGCGCTACGTCATGGTAACCGTTCTCCGTAAGTACATGGCATAAGTAAGGGGTTCCGACAAAACCGGTTGTCAGATGGAACTGCTGTTCCTCAATCAATTCCACCAGTGTACGGATCACGCGGCTGCGCGTTTCTCCTTCTACGAGCCCGAACATAAGCACCAGAACATGAGCGGTTTGAGTAGGCGCAACAAGTCTGCCTGCAGGAGTAATGAATTCTTGGCGGAACTGCTCTTTAATCTTATAACCTAAGCTGCGGTAGCTTTCCGCATCCTCACGTTTGCCGAGCGCTTCGGCAGCAAGGCTCAGCAAGCTGGTGGAATAATAATAAAATGCTGAAGCAATCAAATCTTTGGGCGTTGAGCCCGTGTAGCTGTCTTCCCGTGCATCCAGACCGAGCCAATCCCCGAAGTGGAAGCCGGTATTCCACAATAAGGAGTTGGCCCCCTGGCTGCGTATGTATTCTACCCAGCCCTTCATGCTGTCATATTGCTCATCAAGAATGCGCGTGTCTCCATAGCATAAGTACATCGTCCATGGACATATGACGGCTGCATCTCCCCATGCGGATGAGGAATGATTATCCTTTGAAAGAACATCGGGAATGACAAAGGGAACCCCTCCATCAGGGAATTGATCCGCTTTCAAATCTCGAACCCATTTGGTGAAAAAGGATGCCACATTCATATTGAACGCCGATGTGCGTACAAATACCTGAGCATCGCCAGTCCAGCCCAATCGTTCGTCTCTTTGCGGGCAATCCGTCGGGACATCGACAAAATTCCCTTTTTGCCCCCATAGAATGTTGTGCTGAAGCTGATTAATCAAAGGATGCGAGCATTCAAAGCTGCCTGTTTGTTCCATGTCGGAATGAATGACGCAGCCCGTAAAATGCTCAGGAAGCACCTCGCCCGGATAGCCCTCCACCTTGACGTATTGGAAGCCTTGGAAGGTGAAGCGGGGCTCGTAGCTTTCCGTTCCGTCACCTTTGCATATATAGGTTACGGTTTGCTTCGCAGATCTCAAGTTGCCTGTGTAAAAGTTTCCGTCCTTGTCCAGCACTTCCGCATGCTTAAGCGTGATCGTTTGCCCAGCTTCGCCCTTTACCGTAAATCGAATCCACCCAACCATGTTTTGTCCCATATCAAGTACGGTTTCACCGGCTGGAGTGTGCAGTACTTGAACCGGACGAATCTCCTCTGCGATCCTCATAGGTTCATTTTCTTGTGCGATTAGCAATTCCAGAGGTGAATCCACAAGAGTAACGGCTTTCCAGTTCGTGTCATCATAGCCGGAGGTGCTCCATCCGGTTACCTCCATCCGAGCGTCATACGTCTCGCCGTGGTACAGCTCTGCCATCCGGACAGGCCCTTCCGATGCTTTCCAGCTGGCATCTGTGGATAGGGTCTGCTCGCTCCCGTCAGCGTACACGATATGAAGCTGCAGAAGCCCGGCACGGTATTCACCGAAGGAGTTGCGCTGCTCCTTCCAGCCCAGGTTGCCTCTGTACCAGCCGTCGGCAAGCATCAGGCCGATGGCGTTGCCGCCTGCTTGCAGCAGTTTAGTAACGTCATACGTTTGATAGGGCTGCCTTTTCGTATAGCTGGTCCATCCTGGTGTAAGCAGCCAATCGCCAACTCGCTGACCATTGAGCTGCAGCTCATACAAGCCCAAGGAAGTGACATAGGCTACGGCTGATTTAACTTCAGCGGTAATATCAAATGCTTTACGCAGCAGGTCTGATGGCTCGACTGCTCAGTCGGTTGACCGTACATTCCGGAGATCCATTGTGCTTTCCATTCGTCCGAGCTTAAAAGTCCGGTTATCCAGTATGCAGTCTCGCTCCATACGCTTTCCTCATCGAGTGAGCTCCAAACCCGTACCCGGTACGAATATTGGGTGCTGGAGCGCAGTTGATCTCCCTCGTACTCCACATGGACGGAACGGTCGGAAATTATCTTTCCTGAGTCCCATACGAGAGGCCCTGTGAAGGCCCCGGTATTATCAGTCGAAACCTGGATTTGGTAAGCGGCTTGCTTCACATTTCTCCCGCTCGCTGCCAGCTGCCAGCTTAGCCTGGGCTTTACTACATCGATCCCGACAGGATTATTGCGATATTCACATCTAAGCTTCTTAACAATTAAATCATGCATGAGGACACCTCTTTTGGATAGGATTTGTCTTTCATTTTATTATGACAAGTGATTAAGTTAATGGGTTGTTATAGACATAGTTATAGGGCTATACTGACATTGTAACCCTTTACAAGTTGGGAGTATTTAAGGAGATTATGAGCCGATGACCATTCGTAGAACGATTGAATCGATGCATGGACAAATGTTTTTCGAACCCGACTTTCCCTTGTATGTGAACAGGGCAAGCGAGTCGTTTGAATTGCTCGAGCATTCGCATGATTTTGTGGAAATTACGTATGTAAGCGAAGGAAAAGGATTTCATTATATAAGGGATGAGATCATTGCTGTCCAAAAAGGCGATGTATTTTTCATTCCTGTTGGCACCTCGCATGTATTCAGGCCTGCGCATGCAGCGGCGAAGGACAGGCTCATCGTATACAATTGTCTTTTTCATGAGCAGCTTTTTGAACAAATGTCGCGTAATTATTCGGAGCTTCTGACTTCGGGTGATAGAGACGTTCTTTTTGCATTGCAAAAAGAAACGACATGGTTTCAGCAAAAAGAGCAGTTCGGGGATATCGGAGTATTGATGAGCCGCCTGCACAACGAATTCTCACAGGCCAAGGCGGCGCGGCGCTTCATGCTGCTATCCTATGTCATGCAGCTGCTGGTTTTGCTATACCGCTCCAGACAGCCAGCAGGGCCGTGGTCCGATTCGTTGCCTGAGAACAATCGAATGGACGAGGCACTTGGATATATTCAACAGCAGCTTCATAACCCGCCGTCGCTGCCTGAAATCGCCGCTCAAATTAACGTAGGTCCAAGGCAATTCCACCGACTGATCAAACAGGCGACGGGGCAAACCTATACGGAGTATTTGCATAACGTTAGAATTCAAAAATGCTGCGAGCTGCTGAACAGAACGAATAGTAAAATAAGTGAAATTGCCGAGCAGGCAGGATATCACGATATGAAATATTTTCACTCGCTATTCAAGAGGATAACAGGAATGTCGCCGCAGCAATTCCGCAAGCAATCGGTTATGCCATGAGGCTGAAATTTCTGCTCGATAAGCTATCTTACCCTTGAGCCCGCAGCAAAACGCATATTTAATTCACCGGTGCCTTGCGTGTTGGAAGGCAATCTCAAGGAGAATGAATTTCGCTTAATCAATGTTTTGATCTGTGACGGGCGAAGCCGTGGATTCTTCTGCAGCAGCTGGGCAACTGTTCCCGCCGTAATCGGTGCAGCAAAGCTGGTGCCGGTCAGCCGCATATATCCTTTGGGCAGGTTTCCTTGTGGAGATAAGCGACTGAGGAGAGATCCAGGAGCCCGCAGCGAAACGATATTGACGCCGGGTGCTACCGTATCCGGCTTAATTAAGCCGCCTTTAGCCGGTCCGCGGCCTGAAAATCCGGCAATTCGGTCATCTGATTGCTTGACCGTACGCCGATCATCCACCGCTCCTACCGTTATCGCCAAGGGGCTTGTTCCCGGTGAAGTGATGGAGCCTTTGGCTGGGCCTGAATTTCCGGCTGCAACGGTAACAACGATACCGGCTTTGACTGCTTTCTCGATCGCTTGGCATAGCGGGTCGTTTTTGCATGGCTCCAAAGCCAGCTTGCCAAGAGATAAATTCAGGACGCGAATACCAAGCTTTTTACGATTCGCAATGCACCATTGAATGCCTCTGATGATGGTTGAATCGAAGCCGCCGCCTTGATTATCGAGTACCTTTACAGCGACGATTTTGGCTTTTGGCGCCGTTCCTTTATACTTCCCTTTGCTTAAATAGCCGTTGCCGGCAGCATCTCCAGCTACATGCGTTCCATGGCCGTTGTCGTCATACGGTTTTTTTTTATTGCGAATAAAATCTTTAAATGACTTAATCCGGTTGTAAGGTTTCGTTAAATCCGGATGGGGAGCGACACCTGTATCAAGAACCGCAATAGTCACCCCTTGGCCGGTCAGTCGTTTTCGCTGCAAGGTGGTAGCGCCGACTGCTGGAGCTGCGATGTTAAGCTTGGTTTTGTTTTTTCGATCCAAAACGACCTTGGAAACACCTTTATGGTTACAGATGACATCCAGACAGGAAGGAGAAACATGAGCGGACCAGCCACCTACCAGCCATAATCCTCCTTTATCCAGAAAGTGATGCTTGTGCAGGCAAAGCTTTTTCATAAGCTTGGACTGATGCTTCCTGTGAGAGTCCGGGTGGCTGCCCGTGAATTGAACGATTACCGGAACGGTGGTTCGGGTTTTAGATCGTTTGCACTCAGCAACTGCACGATGCAGGGAATGCGTCATAGCAGGGTGTTTTTTCAAGGTGAATTCATCCTCCTTCTTATGCCTTCAAAATATGCAGCATGCGCGTGATGTTCTATCCCGATTACCGGATCGACCTGCCCAATTGTTGCGTCGAGCCGGGGTGCTATTTTGTTCGGCTCTCTCATACAATGTATCGTACAAGTTGTAATGAAAGGGAGGGATGATCGATTGAAAGGAACGAAAAATATTATGTATATGGGGCTGGCGTTAGGCATGCTGTTTTTTGCCGTCCCTAGATTGGATATTCACTCGGGATTTACACTGCCGACCATTTTCGGAATCGTCTGGGTGTTTTTTGCCCTTGTAATCATTGCTGCGCATTTGCATGAAATTCTTGGAGTTGATGATGAGTCCAAACGGGAGATGGCGAAGGTTAGGCATATGAAAAAATGGCAGCTGGAGCAAATGCTTCAAGGCAAACGTAAAATGCTGCAATTTAAAAAAATGCGCTGAGCGAAAAGCAACAAATAGGAACAAAAGCAACAAATAGGAACATAGGAAAAAAGCCGTTTCCCCGGATTTGCGGGAATACGGTTTATTTTACATATAAGAAAGATCAAGTGCCTTACAGCACTAAAGTGAGATGCCCTTTCTAACATTAAGTTTGCCGAGGGTACCCTATTTATCTCGCAAGACAAGCTGCCTGTAAGATTGAAATGTATCCTCGATGAAAGAGTTTCGGATCAGAAAGCTTTTCGAAGGAATGAAGAATGAGTGAGTAACCTGTCTACCTTGCTTAGATTAGACCTACATTAGAACTTAAGATCATTAAATGCACCCCATGATTATAGGGATAGCGGAGATGAACCCTGGAGGATTTTGTACGGAACTGAAAGTTCCGTTATTCCATCTGGCGCCTCCAATCCGGGGCGATAGCGGAAGCGGGAATTCCGTTATGTTGGCTGAATGGAGCATTTATGCACAAAAACAGAGCAATAACGGAACTAGCTGTTCCCGTATCACTCTGATTTTTGGTCTTTTCAGGCGATAAAGGAACAATTACTTCCGCATTGCCCTTCACTTCTGCAATACCCTACACTTCCGTGGATGCAATACTGGCGTGTTGTTTAGGGTTATGTGCAGGTGATCTCTGCGCTAAAATATAGCGAAGCTAACCGTACATGGAACACCAGCAGAGAAGTTCATGGTTATCAATAACGGTTCGAAGACCGGCATAGGGGAGTAAGGAAGCGGCGCAAAGCACAGAGTAGAACAAAAGAGGGAATCCGGTGTGGGGTGGAGGAGTGTAAGCGTCTACCCTGATCGTCACCTCCGGTAACTGCTCGGGTATGCGACCTGCCTTAGAAGCTCATGTTCCTCCCGCTGCAAGCCTTCCATTCCAAGAAACACGACTTCAACAGCGGCCGTAATCCCACATCCATCCCTCCAAAGCATACAAAAGTAGATCGTACACCAAGGACTCTGTAAGGCTTTTTCTTATAATATCAGACTTTATAGTTTTCAGCGGAGCTGAACAAGCCTGATATTGCAAGAAAAGCTACAATTTAGACACGAGTGTATCTTCCTCGAAAGGGCTACCATCAGAAGCTTTTCTTATTTGTGATAATGAAAGGGCTTCTTCTCAGAGCAATAAAGTGATGGCGAGCAGATTGTACAATACCAGAGGAAGAATTACGTTGTTATAAGCGTAAGGATTGGCGAATGCGCGCACATGTCCTTCCAGTGGCCGTAAGTATAAGTGGGAGTCATCGAAATGGATGATATAACCATGGTACACTTGCCCTTGAACCGTTTGTACCTGAACCGGATGGTTCATGTGTTTGGCGCAAAGCCCATGGACATGATCTTTCAATTTGTTCATAGATTCCCACACTGTAGGGTCCATTTGATACAACGGTTGATTCTGTACAGCTGTTGGTTGATTATACATTCGGTCGTGCACCTCCAAAAGTTTCTACTCCATCCTATGCGAATGCCTAGTTTTGGTTCATATTTTTAACGAAATGAGCAATTTGATTATTACAAGCGCTTTTGTTTCATTCAAATAGAGCTTATAATAAGTGATACAGAATAATACAGTATTGTGAAACGGGGTGTAACAGTTTTGGAGCAATCAACGCAGGAAGCAGCTACCAAGCATGAACAAATTTTAAAATATATCGAGGGTCTTAAGATAGGTTCCAAAATCTCGGTTCGGAAAATAGCTGAAAAGCTTGAGGTTAGTGAAGGGACAGCCTACCGTGCCATAAAGGAAGCGGATAATCTTGGTCTAGTCAGCACCAAAGAGAGGGTCGGAACCATCCGTGTAGAAAAAAAACTGCGTGATAACATAGACAAGCTAACCTTTGCTGAGGTTGTTAATATCGTGGACGGGGAAGTGCTCGGCGGTCTGGATGGACTGCAAAAGACATTGAACAAGTTTGTTATCGGGGCGATGCAGCAGGATGCTATGATGCGTTATATTGATCCGGGCAGCTTGCTCATTGTAGGAAACCGCAGTAAAGCCCATACATGTGCACTGGAGCAAGGGGCGGGTGTGTTAATTACAGGAGGCTTTGGCACTAGCGATGAGGTGAAAAAGCTGGCGGACGAGCTGGACCTGCCTATAATATCGAGCAGCTATGACACCTATACAGTGGCATCGATGATTAATAGAGCTATTTATGACCGTCTCATCAAGAAAAAAATACTGCTTATCGAGGATATTGTACCTCCGCAAATGCAGGTTATGGTTCTTAAGGGCCATCATATGCTGAAGGATTGGCAGCAGCTTCACGAACAGACAGGACATAGCCGATTTCCCGTAGTTGATGAATGGAACCGATTGACAGGGATGATTACCTCCAAGGATTTGATTGGAGCACAGCCGGAGCAGACGATGGATAAGCTGATGACGCGCAATCCGCTGACAGCTGCTCTTAACACTTCAGTAGCCTCTGCTGCCCATATGATGGTGTGGGAGGGCATAGATCTATTGCCGGTGATTGATACGAATCGCAAAGTAATGGCGGTTATCAGTCGCAAGGACGTGCTTAAAGCGATGCAGCAAATCCAACGCCAGCCGCAAAACGGCGAAACGTTTGAGGATTTGATCTGGTCCGGGTTTGAGGAGGAGCGAAGCAAGGAAGGGCAGACGGTTTACCGGGGCTTGATTACGCCTCAGATGACCAATCAGCTCGGGACAGTCTCAGAGGGGGTATTGACGATTCTGATGACGCAAGCGGCTTATCATGTTGTACAAAATGTGAAGAAGGGCGACCTCGTGATGGACAACATGTCCTCTTATTTTGTAAAGCCGGTGCAAATCGACAGCCAAATCGAAATCCATCCCAAAATAATTGAGGTCAGCCGCAAATTCGGAAAAATTGATGTGGGAATTTATCACGGCCCGACATTAGTAGCCAAAGCCATGCTGACCGCCCAATTCATCGATCAGGTTTAAGCTCGAGAATGTCTACAGCTTGCTATAAGCGCTATGATTGCGCAGACCCGCGAACAGGTTAAACAGGCCAAGCAGAAAGCAAATGGTGCCAAAAACGCGGCGCAGGTTAGAATCTGTAAAGAAAAACAGCTGGGAAACAGCGATAACAACAAGCATTGCACCCATCGCAATGTTCATGCGTGCCGCATAAATCCCGCGAAGCTTGGGATCCTGGTTTCTCCTTGACCGAAAGCTGTAATAGACCGATAAAATTAATGGAACAAAAATAAATATAGGTAACAAAGCTTGGAGAATTTCCATCACAGGCACATCCTTTTATTCATTTCTTAGTTGTATCCATGGTGTGGCGCAGAAATGACGTCCAAACTGGATCTTTATTAATGTAACGATTTTTGTTGGGAAATGCAACGAGGCTAGCTAATAAAGAGCGGCCGCAGTGATCCGCGACTCCCCCTAAAGCTGTTCTCATTTTTGTGTTCTCAATATTGCCTATGGGACGGTGCGCCTCCATTCCTTTGCTGTGACCCATACCTTAAGCTCTGTATGGATTAACAGCATGATTTTAACATTGACGGTATAATCCTTATCCTGAATGGCATGGTACGTTTTCTGGGCCAGCAGTCGTTGATACACATGGGGCGATTCTGCAAAATAAGTTATTTTTTGCCCCTTGACGACACTGAGATCATTGCGCAGGCGGCGTTCGATTTCCTGTTCGGTTACCTTATCGAGAGGATCGAGATCTCCCGATTCCACGGTGACATCAATTTGATTGAT
The DNA here is from genome assembly GCF_024722015.1 of Paenibacillus radicis (ex Xue et al. 2023). GTDB lineage: Bacteria > Bacillota > Bacilli > Paenibacillales > NBRC-103111 > Paenibacillus_S. The sequence continues at coordinate 84,263 of NZ_JANQBD010000021.1, forward strand.
TGTGCTTTGCTGATTTTTGCTTTTTTTATACGAATTATTGTCTTGAATAAGCTTTTCATTCTCAGCCTGGAGCTCTTTATTTTTTATAAGTACCGTATTAAGATGGTGATGATAAATTGCAGTAAATACAGCGCAGCCGATAATGCCCCCGGCAATAAGCAGGCCCGTTGCTTTCATCAGCCCGGTAAACTGTTCAAAGGGCGGTACCTTCAATTGCCGCTGCCTCCTTTACAAATCCATTGAATGAGTGTCGTGCCTGAGTGGGCTCCTATAAAAGCAAATACGATATATAAAATTTGTTTGATCGCGGGCGACATATAGCCTTCAACCAAGTTGCTTTCGATTACACGAATGGGGTCGATCGTCCCGCCTACTGCAGCTACCAGCGCCCAGATTTTGATCTGCTCCGAGATTAGCAGCATTCGGGTTGTAGGCGGTTCCATAATAAATACGGCTGCTATCCCGCCAAGCATAGTTCCTCCAAGAACAACTCCGAACGCCACAAAAAAATCGACTACGCATTTTGTTAAAAAGCTTGACATTCCTCGTTCCCATCCTTCCTTTATTACCGCGCATGATGTCCTGCTTGTCTAATCTATGGTACAAGTGTTCGTATTATGATAAAATAAAAGAAATATTTTTGGCGGCATAAGGATTACCAACAAGGGGGTGGAGCGGGTGAGCGATTTTGTCCATCTGCATGTACATAGCGAATATAGTTTGCTGGATGGTGCGGCGCGCATCGATGATCTGGTTGGACGGGCGGCCGACCTCGGAATGAAGGCGTTGGCGTTGACCGACCATGGCGTCATGTATGGAGCCATACCTTTCTATAAAGCTTGCAAGCAGCGCGGTATCAAGCCGATTATCGGCTGCGAGGTTTACTACACGGCAGGCTCGCTTCGGGATAAAGGGGCTCGGAAGGACCAGCCGATTTATCATTTAATATTGCTCGCCAAGAATCATACCGGCTATCAAAACCTGATGAAGCTGTGCTCAATAGGACATTTGGAGGGACATCATTACAAGCCTCGGATTGACCTTAAGCATTTGGCTGAATATTCGGAAGGGCTTATTTGCACCAGCTCATGTCTTGGAAGTGAAGTTTCCCAGCACTTGCTTCATGACCGTTACGAGGAGGCCAAGTTTGCTGCGCTTCGTTACAAGGACATTTTTGGTGATGATTTTTTCTTGGAGCTTCAGGATCATGGATTGATGGAGCAGAAAAAAGTGATGCAAAGCATGCTCCAATTGAGCGAGGATACAGGCATTCCGTTGATCGCGACCAATGACGTTCACTATGTTCGTGAGCCGGATCATGCGGTCCAGGATATTCTGATTTGCATAGGGACAGGCAAGACGGTAGATGATACGGAACGGCTGCGCTTCCATTCAAGCCAGCTGTATTTGAAAAGCGAAGAAGAGATGAAGCGTCTGTTCCCTCATGTGCCGCAGGCGATAGAAAATAGTCGAATCGTGGCAGAACGATGTGAGCTGGAGCTCGAATTCGGCCGTTCGATCCTGCCGCAGTTCGAGCCTATTCCACCCAATGCGACAGCAGGCAGTTATCTTGCTGAATTGTGTCAGACAGGGCTTGAGGAGCGTTACGGGAATGTCGAAGCGTGGCTGGAATCAGAGGATAACAGCTACCGCAAGCAGCTTGAGGAAAGACTCCATTATGAGTTATCTGTAATTGAACGAATGGGCTTTTCCGATTATTTTTTAATTGTTTGGGATTTTATCCGTTTCGCTCATCAGCAAGGCATCGTAACAGGTCCGGGCCGGGGTTCCTCTGCTGGCAGCCTGGTAGCCTATGTACTGAAGATCACGGATGTAGACCCGATCCGTTATCATTTATTGTTTGAACGATTCCTTAATCCGGAACGGATTTCGATGCCCGATATAGATATTGATTTTAGCGATTTGCGCCGTGACGAGGTTATAGATTATGTGGTGGACAAATATGGACGCGATCGGGTAGCCCAAATTATTACATTCGGAACTATGGCGGCGAAGGCGGCTGTTCGCGATGTGGGCAGAGTGCTGAATATTCCTTATGGAGAAGTGGATCGCGCTGCCAAGATGATACCGTCTCAGCTCGGGATGACATTGGCGGAGGCTATCGAAGCCAATCCCGATTTGAAAGCTCTTGCCGCGAGACAGCCGAAGACAGCGCAGCTGCTGGAGATCGCGATGAAGGTTGAGGGGATGCCCCGGCATGCTTCTACGCACGCAGCAGGAGTAATTATTTCCCGGGAGCCGCTGACACAATATGTACCGCTGCAGGAAGGCAATGAGCAGACTGCATTGACCCAGTATTCAATGGAGCATTTGGAAGCGATTGGACTGCTCAAAATGGATTTTCTTGGCTTGCGAACCTTGTCTATTATCGAGCGTACGCTCCAATGGATCAAAGAGCAGACAGGGGAATCGGTAGATTTCCACAAGATTCCCATGGATGACCCTGCAACCTATGAACTGCTAAGCCGTGGCGACACAACAGGTGTATTTCAGCTGGAGTCGGCTGGAGTACGCCGGGTGCTGAAGGATTTAAGGCCTTCGGATTTCGAGGATATTATTTCAGTGGTAGCGTTATATCGCCCGGGTCCAATGGATTTTATTCCACGGTATATCGGGTGCAAGCATGGCGAGCTGGAAGTGGAATATCCACATCCTTTATTGGAGCCGATTCTTGGAGATACATACGGAATTATCGTGTATCAGGAGCAAATCATGCAGATTGCTTCCAAAATGGCGGGCTTCAGCCTCGGAGAGGCCGATTTGCTGCGGCGTGCAGTCAGCAAGAAGAAGCGCGAAGTGCTGGACGAGGAGCGCGCGCATTTCGTAAAGGGCAGCGTGAGCGAAGGCTTTAGTGAAACGGAGGCGAACAAGGTGTACGACATGATCGTACGCTTCGCTGACTATGGTTTCCCCCGCGCGCATGCGACAGCTTACGGCGTTCTGGCGTTCCAGACCGCTTATTTGAAGGCGCATTATCCGGTCCAATTTATGGCTGCTATGCTGACAGCCGTAATGGGCAGCCACAATAAGGTGGCTGAATATGTGGACGAATGCCGCCGCATGGGCATCGTCGTGCTGCCGCCCGACGTCAATGAGAGCGGCATCGTGTTTACGCCTGCGGCGCAGCCGAGCCTCGCAGGCGGCAGTGCCGCTGCTGACGCCGAGGGCGCATCCGGCGTGGATGCAGCTGCAGCGCAATCGCGCGCGGGCGCGATTCGCTTCGGGCTCGCCGCGATCAAGAACGTCGGCACGCATGCGATCGAGTCGATCATGCAGGAGCGCGGCAGCGGCCCCTACAAGAGTTTGCTCGACCTGTGCCGGCGGGTCGATCTGCGCGTGTGCAATAAGCGGGTGCTTGAGTCGCTTATTCAAGGCGGAGCCGCCGACTCGCTGACTGGACACCGGGCTCAAAAGCTGGCGATGCTCGAAGAGACGATTGAAGCTGCTGTCAAATGGCGCAAGGAGCGGGATGACTTGCAGCTGCATTTGTTCGGGTTCGTCGAGGACGTTCACTGGGAGGTCGAATATCCGGAGATTCGTCCCTTTACGATGACCCAGCAACTGGAGCTGGAGCGAGAGCTGTTGGGACTTTACATCTCTGGCAGTCCGTTGGATGACTATGAAGCGGTGCTGCGGGTGATTGAGGTTGATATGCTCCATCAGCTGCAGGAGCTGCCTGACAACAGCGAGGTGATTGTAGCGGGATTGGTGCTGTCCAACAAGACGATAGTGACCAAGAAAGGCCAGCCCATGGCTTTCATGGAGCTGGAGGACCGTGTAGCCAAGGTGGAGGTCGTATTGTTTCCGGAAGCTTGGAAGCAGTTCGCGCCACTCGTCCAGAAGGGGAATCCCGTTCTGGTCCGGGCCAAGCTGCAGCAGGGGGACGAGGATATTAAGCTGTTTGCCGATCAGCTGGTAGCGCTGAGTGATCCTCAGCTGCAGCTGAAGGCTGTGCGCCGCCCTGCGGCGCATAATGCTTCCGCCCGCACTGGCGGCGATCGTGCAGCTCCTGCCGGCACTGGGGGCCGCTCTGCGGCTCCCAGCCGCCAAGCGCAAGCTTCGCCGCAGCCACAGGCCCGCGAAGGCGCTGCCGCGCCGCGCGTGGCTTCGTCCGGCCAGACGGCGCGTCCGCCTCAGTCTGGCTCCGCTGCACGGCCGAATTCGCCGGGCCGAGCAGTAAGTCCCGCGGCCGCTGACCAGCCGACCAGATCGGCCGCTCCGGCAGGCACGTCCTCATCGACGGCATCGCGTCCGCAGCGGGTGTATGTCAAAATCTCGGCTGATCATGAGCAGCCGCAAGTATTGACAGCTCTGAAGCAGCTGCTTGCAGAGCAAGGAGGACCCTTGTCCGTTATTCTGTATTATGAGAAAAGCCAAAAAACGTTGGGCTTGAGCGATCAATATAAAGTGAAGCCTTCACCGAAGCTGTTCCAGGCCATTGAAGAGCTGCTTGGCAAAGAATCCGTGAAAGTGAAATAATTTTTTTACTTACAAAATCGTTGAGCTTCGCAATAAACTAATAAATTATGATATTATAAATCGCTGCTCCTCCGCATACATTTAGTAACCCGGAAGGTCATTCCGAGTTATGGAGGAGGCGATGTCACATGTCCCATCAGCACATAGTGGAAAGCTTGGGAAGACGGGGAGTCACCGTTGAGAAGGTGGCCGATATCGTTTACAAGCTGCAGTTTCCTTACAATCCGCAGCTGCAAAAGGAAGACTGCATCGACAGCGTCCTTACCGTTTTGAAAAAGCGAGAAGTGCAATATACCTTATATACAGGCATTGCTTTGGATGAATTGGCTGAACAAAAGCTGCTTCCTGAGCCGCTGCAATCCATTATGGAACGTGATGAATCCTTGTATGGTGTCGATGAGACGTTGGCTCTCGGTATTGTACATGTCTATGGTATGATTGGCCTAACCAGCTTTGGCTATTTGGATAAAGAAAAGATGGGAATTATACGGGAGCTCAATGACCACCCAAGCGGTATTCATGTATTTCTTGATGATTTAGTTGCCGGCCTTGCCGCTGCAGCATCCGCACGTATAGCTCACAGGCATCAAGATGAAATGGATCTGGATGTGCCGCATACGAAAGACGAACCAACATAAAGGGATGATTATATACCTGCGGCCGCTCTGACGGGAGCTGGCCTCGGTATTTCCATACACATTATAATTAGCAATAAGCCTTTGTTGCGGGAAAAAGAGAAGATATGATATTATTAGTGCATTATGTTCAGGAGGTCTTTTTTCATGTGGACCGTTATTTATATAGCTCCGACAGCGAAAATTGCGGATAGAATCAAGACGAAACTGACAGAAGAGGGCTTTCTTGTCCAGGTGCGGGCCATTAATATGACGAAAAACCAGTTTGAAATTGTAGTCCCTGAAGGTGAACTGGAAGAGGTTCAAGATGTGCTGAATTCCATTTTGCATAGATCTTAGATGGACCGCATTTGAACATCAACCGCAAGCGAGGTGCAGATCGTGCAATTTAAAGATTTATTTCAGAAGAAGAGAAAGTACGCCACAATACCAGGCTCGGATAGACCTGTTCAGCGTGCGGCGGATGGTGTGAAAATAGTTCCTGAGGACAAGCCAAGAAGGGAAATTCCTGAAGGCTTAATGAATAAATGTCCGAAGTGCGCCACCATTCAATTTACTAAGGAATTGGACAAAAACCTTAAGGTTTGTACAGCCTGTGGTTATCATTTCAAATTAAATGCGGTCGAGCGCATTCAGTTGGTTATGGATGAGGGCCGTTTTTTTGAATATGATAGTGAAATGATTTCAGAGGATCCGCTTGAATTTCCGGATTATGTGAACAAATACAATAAAGCTACGGAAGCTACTGGCATGAGTGACGCGGTTATTACAGGCGAAGGAACTATAGGCGGTTTTCCGGTCATCGTTGCTGTAATGAGCTTCGATTTTATGGGCGGCTCTCTTGGTTCTGTTGTCGGTGAGAAAGTGACGATAGCTATTGAGCATGCCATTCAGAAGAAATATCCGTTGATTGTATTCTCCACCTCCGGGGGAGCCCGCATGCAGGAGAGTATACTCAGCTTGATGCAAATGGCCAAGACAAGCGCAGCCATAGCTCAGTTGAATGAACAAGGCGGCTTGTTTATTTCGGTAATTACAGATCCGACCTTCGGAGGCGTTTCGGCTAGTTATGCGATGCTTGGTGATTACATTATTGCTGAGCCTGGAGCAGCCTTCGGTTTTACCGGGCGCCGGGTTATTGAACAGACGATCCGTCAGAAGCTTCCGGATAACTTCCAGACAGCAGAGTTCAACTTAAAGCATGGTCATGTGGATATGGTAGTAGCCCGTAAGGAAATTAAAGGCACGCTAGTTAGACTATTGGATATGCACGTAGTGAAGGGGGATGTGGCAAATGGCGGGTGAATTGCCCTTTGAGCAGCCGCTTCTTGAGCTAAAGGCCAAAATTGAGGAGCTTAGGAAATTCGGCTCTGATAAGCAAATGGACTTCTCGGATGAAATAGCCCGATTGGAGCAGCGCTACGAGCAGCTGGCTGCTCAGCTATACAGCAGCATGTCGACCTCTGAGAAAATGCAGCTGGCTCGTCATCCTCAGCGTCCAACGACTTTGGATTACATACAGCTTATTTTTACAGATTTTATGGAGCTGCATGGCGATAGGTTATATGGTGACGACTTGGCTATCGTCGGTGGATTGGCGCGTTTGAACGGAATACCGGTAACGGTGGTCGGCCATCAAAAGGGTAAGGATACGAAGGATAATATTGCAAGACACTTCGGTATGCCTCATCCTGACGGACTGCGTAAAGGCTTGCGATTAATGAAACAAGCGAACAAGTTTAAACGTCCTATCATTACTTTTATCGATACGCCTGGAGCTTATCCCGGCAGCGCAGCTGAAGAGCGTGGACAAAGCGAAGCAATTGCCAGAAATCTAATGGAAATGGCTTCTTTTGGAGTTCCAATTCTATGTGTAGTTATCGGGGAAGGCGGAAGCGGAGGCGCGCTTGCATTAGGAGTAGGCAACCGGGTCTTTATGCTGGAGAACGCGATTTATTCAGTTAGTACGCCTGAGGCGGCTTCATCGATCCTATATAAAGATGCATCAAGGTCAGGGGAAGCAGCTGATGCCATGAAAATCACTGCGGAGCATATTTTAAATCTTGGCGTTATCGACGGGATTATCCAAGAACCACGCGGAGGAGCCCACCGTGATGTCCAATCATTGGCTCTGGAGATTAAACAAACCTTAATAAAGCATTTGCAGGAACTAACGGCTCTTACAGAGAAAGAACTAGTCGAAGATCGGTATAAAAAGTTCAGACAAATCGGAAGGTTTACTTACATTCAGGAGGGTAATCATAATCATGCGTAAAACGAAAATTGTATGTACAATCGGTCCGGTGAGCGAATCACTGGACATGTTCAAAAAGCTTATAAATGCAGGTATGAACGTAGCTAGACTGAACTTCTCACACGGCGACTTTGAAGAGCACGGCAACCGGATCAAGAATGTACGCCAAGCTTCTCAGGAATTGGATAAAATCGTAGCCATCCTGTTGGATACCAAGGGACCGGAGATTCGTACAGGCAAGCTGAAGGATGACCAGAAGGTTGAGCTTGTTCAAGACAACTTTATTACACTGACAACAGAAGAAATTGTTGGGGACGCTGAGCGTGTTCATATTACGTATAAAGATTTGCCGAAGGATGTTAAAATTGGTGCGACCATTTTAATTGACGATGGTTTGATCGGTTTGGAAGTTGCGGATGTGAACAGCACCGAAATCAAATGCCGTATCGTTAACGGGGGTCTGTTGGGCGGTAAGAAGGGCGTTAATGTACCTGGCGTGAAAATCAATTTGCCTGGTATTACGGAAAAGGACGCTAATGATATAGTGTTTGGTATTGAGCAGGGGGTAGATTTCATCGCTGCTTCATTCGTGCGCAAAGCGAGTGACGTTATTGAGATTCGTGAAATTCTGGAACGTCACAATGCCAACCATATTCAGATTATTTCCAAAATCGAAAACCAAGAGGGTGTCGATAATTTGGATGAAATCCTTGAGGTTTCGGATGGTTTGATGGTAGCGCGTGGTGACCTTGGAGTTGAGATTCCTGCTGAAGATGTGCCGATCGTACAAAAGGCAATGATCAAAAAATGTAACCAGGCGGGTAAACCGGTTATTACAGCTACTATGATGTTGGATTCGATGCAGCGCAACCCGCGTCCGACTCGTGCGGAAGCAAGTGACGTGGCGAATGCGATTTTTGATGGAACGGATGCTGTTATGCTGTCAGGCGAAACGGCTGCTGGGAAATACCCGATTGAGTCCGTTTTGACTATGGCCAAAATTTCTGAGCGTGCAGAAGCGGCGCTTGAGCATCGCGAAATTTTCATTCGTCAAAGCAATGCACAGCAAAAAACAGTTACCGAAGCAATCAGCCAAGCGGTAGCCAGCTCAGCTTTGGATTTGGAAGCGAGAGCGATTTTGACAGCTACGGAAAGCGGATATACGGCACGTATGGTTTCCAAATACCGTCCGAAAGCTCCAATCATTGCCGTTACTCCAATTGATCATGTTTTGCGCCGTCTATCGTTGGTATGGGGTGTTGTGCCAATTAAAGGTGAAGACTGCAAAACGACGGACGAGCTGTTCGAGCATGCAGTAGACAGCAGTGTAAAAGCCGGCCATGTTAGCCTTGGCGATACAGTTGTCATTACGGCAGGCGTACCTGTAGGCCGCTCGGGAACAACAAACATAATTAAAGTTCACCAAATTGGTGAAATGATTGCCAAGGGTCAAGGTATTGGAACACAAATCGCTACCGGCAAGGTTGTCGTTGCCCGCACTGCACAAGAAGCTAATGCCAAAGCGGTGGAAGGCTGCATTCTTGTTACCTTAACTACGGACAAGGAATACATCCCTGCCATTGAGAAAGCTTCTGCAATCATTACAGAGACAGGCGGCATTACTTCCCACGCGGCAGTTGTCGGCATCAGCTTGAGCAAGCCTGTTATTGTTGGTGTTGATGGCGCTTTGGAGCTCATCAGAGACGGTGTAGAGGTATCGATCTATCCGGAAGTAGGCGTAATCTATTCGGGTCGTGCACGCGTCCTATAATAGAAGCTAGGGCGTTGTAGCTTCCCCCCAAGAGTGAAGTCGAGTCTATACATCGGTTTCACTCTTTTTTTTTTACTCATGACCAATAGATTTCTTGCGATATCTCTAAGGGGGTTCCTATGTGTCGTCTTCTTCATCACCATGGTTTGAGCATACAATAAGGGTTCGTTATCAAGAGACGGATCAAATGGGTGTCGTTTATCATGCGAATTATTTAAATTGGTTTGAAATAGGCCGGACTGAGTTAATTCGCACCCTTGGCATGCCTTATCATAAAATCGAAGAGCAGGGATTACTGCTGCCTTTAGTGGATGCGCAGATGCAGTTCAAGCTTCCGGCTAAATACGATGATTTGATAACCATATGTACAAGGATTGAAGAATATACACATTTGCGAGTGCATTTTAGTTCGGAAATTAGACGCGGAACCGAGCTGCTCGTTAGTGGGAGCACGCGGCATGTGTGGGTGAATCGGGATTGGAAGCCGACGCGTATCGACAAAGCGGCTCCTGAACTGTATAAATTACTGCAAATGCAATAAAATATTCAACGATAAGCTGCTTATAGAAAGAGATACTTACAAAGACATGAATGTATCTTAATCAAAAAAAGCTTTTCTCATCTTTACATACAATTTACAAACTTCACATCTTCTGATTACATTGTCGAACTACCATGAAGATAGATGAATGATAATAGATTAGCTCGCTTTTGTTTATTTCATTCGCGAAAACGGTCGAATCCTATGGAGGTTACGAGGACAATATGAAAGAGATGGCGCAAAGAGAAAGAGAAGCTTCATCAAACTATATCAATCGCGACTTGAGCTGGATCGAGTTTAACTGGCGGGTGCTTGAGGAAGCTCAGGATGCCGATACACCGTTGCTGGAAAGGGTCAAATTCCTTGCCATCGTTTCATCCAATTTGGATGAATTTATGAGCGTTCGTGTTGCTGGGGTCAAAGATCAGATTAAAGCCGGGTACGTGAAAAAGGATTTTACCGGCTACACACCGGCAGGTTTATTCAAACGTATCATGAAGCGGTCGGCCAAAATGGTAGCGGAACAATACAAATCATATCGTGACGTTACCAGGCAGCTGGCCAAAGAAGGCATTCTCTTTACGGATTACGAAGACCTCAATATGAATCAGCGCAAAGCGATGGATTCTTACTATCATGAAATCGTATTTCCAGTGCTGACCCCTATGGCAGTCGATCAGAGCCGTCCATTTCCCTTGGTACATACTCAAGCTGTATATTTAGCGGTAGTTCTGATGAAGGAAGGCGATGACCCGGAGGACGAGCCTTATTTTGCCATTGTTCAGGTTCCCTCCAATTTATCGCGTTGTATTGAGGTGCCTGCACGATCCAACAGCAAGAAGCATGAATTTGTCCTTCTGGAGGATTTAATTGAACAGCATATCCATACGTTGTTTTCCGGCTACACTCCTATTTCTGTACATGGCTTCAGATTGACGCGCAATGCCGATTTAACCTTGAATGAAGAAGGCGCGGAGGATCTGTTGGAGGAAATTGAGAAGGAGCTGCGCCGCCGGCGCTGGGGCTCTCCGGTCCGTCTGGAGGTGCAGAAGGGAATTCATCCGTATGCGCTCACTGTGCTTCAGGATGAATTCGAAATTATGGACAATATTTTTGAAATCGACGGTCCTTTGGATTTGACTTATTTTATGAAGCTGGCAGGCACTTTAAAAGGTTATGAGCAATTGAGGTATAAGCCGGTTGAGGCTGCTTATCCTCATGAATTGGCTGACACGGAAGATATTTTTAATAAGCTGAAGCATCAGGATGTACTGCTCTATCATCCTTATGAATCTTTTGATGCTGTAACTGATTTTATTTGCCAAGCGGCCTACGACAGTCAAGTTTTGGCTATCAAAATGACGTTGTATCGGGTTAGCGGAAATTCACCGTTGATTCAAGCTTTGGCAAGTGCTGCGGAGTCCGGCAAGCAGGTTACGGTTGTGGTTGAGCTGAAGGCGCGGTTTGACGAGGAGCGTAATATTGCTTGGGCCAGAAAGCTTGAGCAGGCTGGTTGCCATGTTGTATATGGTCTGGTTGGCTTGAAAACACATGCAAAAATCACATTGGTAGTGCGTCAGGAACAGGACGGATTGCGGCGTTATGTGCATGTAGGGACAGGCAATTATAATGACAGCACTGCGAGGCTGTATACAGATGTAGGTCTGTTCACATCCCATATGATCATTGGAGAGGATGCGTCTGCGCTCTTTAACGAAGTTACGGGTTATTCCGCACCGCATAATTGGAAGGCGTTTGGAGTCGCGCCCACAGACTTGAAGGATAAGCTGTTCGAGAAAATACGCCGTGAAGCCCAGCATGCCTTAGAGGGCAAGCCGGCTCATATTATTGCCAAGCTAAATTCCTTATCGAATCAACAGATGGTGGAGGAGCTGTACGAGGCTTCCAAAGCCGGAGTCAAGATAGATTTAATCATACGCGGTGTTTGCTGCTTGCGTCCGGGCGTACCGGGATTAAGCGAAAATATTCAGGTTATTAGCATAGTCGACAGGTTTTTGGAGCACTCGCGTATTTTATATTTCCAAAACGATCAAGAGCCAGAAGTGTATATTTCCAGTGCGGATTGGATGACGCGGAATTTAACTCGGAGAATTGAGCTTATTTGTCCAGTGTTTGACAAGCATCTTCAGGAAACGCTGATCCGGATACTTGAGCTAAGCTTGGGGGACAACGTCAAGGCACGCCTGCTGCAGTCGAGCGGCTTATATTCACGGATAGTCAATGAGAAGAAACCGCTGCGCAGCCAGTTTGAAGCAATGAAAATTAAATCATGGAAAAAGAAGCCGCAGCATCAAGAAGTATGAATAATCGGCTTCAAGCCCCAAATTTTGCTGAATTCCTTTTGTACAGATTCGGCCTCTCTTAATTCAAAAGAGGGGTCTTTTTTCAATTGAGCATGGATAAGTAAGCTTTTGGGATCAATATCGGCGGTGATCGACGATATTGATTGTGTTTCGGAAATATCCAAAGCTATTGCCAGTTGGAGAATCGTTCCGAGCTTTGTAATTACATCCAAATCGACATCGGACAGTATATCCTTATGCTGCAAACAAACCTGCTGGGCTTTGTTTTTGGTTTTATAGGAAGCGGCAGCTGCGCATACAAGAGTTTCTCTGTGAGATAGTCCGTCGAGCCGGGAATGGGCAATTAAATAAAAGGAATGCTTAACAAACTGATAATAATTTACAGCCACGCCGATACGGTGCAATAAGGCGGCAGCGCGCAATACTTGCAGGCTGCGACCGTCCAATTCATGTATGGCTTGCAGAGCATTAAACAGCACTGCAGCATTCGCTGTAACCTGCTCCAGATGGGCGACAGGGGCTGTGGAGTGAAGGGCCAGAAGGTTGCGTGTGCTATGCTCCAGAAGGCTCATGGAAGCAAAATGATCAGGTAAAAAAGTTTCAAGGAATAGCCCGTCGCGCAAGCCTGCGCCGCTAATTACATAATGGGTTGAGCCTGTTGCTTCGAACAAGGTTTGCAAAAGGATCATTCCAGGAACAATGATGTCGAATCGTTCTTTGGATAAGCCATCCACTTTCTTTCTCTTATCACTTGGGAGGGAGGACAGCCATTGCATCAGCTCATCCATATCCATGGAGGATATAGGGTAATTATGTGTAACCGGAAGTGAGTACTTTTGCCTTTTTTGATTGATCTTGCAAAGGCTGCGGATCGTTCCACCTAGCCCTATAAGAGGCAATCCGGGATGCATTTTAATCCACGGCTCGTTAGCAACGGCTTCTTGAACCATGTGGCGAATTTGTTTTAATTGCTCTTCGCTGCAATCACCGTTGGTAGCAAATCTGCGGCCTGTATTTACCGCACCAAATGGAAACGAGACACTTTTCAATCTTGTGCGGTTGCGGAATATCGTAACCTCTGTGCTCCCCCCACCAATATCGATAACGATTCCATCTGGAATATCCAATGAATGAATCATGCCAAGAAAACCGAGCCTTGCTTCGTCCTCGCCGGATAGAAGCTCAACTTGTATGCCGGACTCAATATGTAACGTTTGAATGATAGCTTGAGAATTAGCAGCATTACGTATGGCAGCTGTCGCCGCTGCACGAATTTCCGTCACCTGATTAGCATTACATATTTGTTTAAAATGCGATAAAATCCCGACAATAGCTTGAACATCGTCAGGCGGCAGAGTATTGTCAGGACCAATTCTTTGGCTTAACCGGGCGGATTGCTTGAATTCTCCAATAACTCTATAGGCATTTAGCGGATTTATTTCATAAATAACAAGACGTATGGAATTGGAACCGATATCAATGATGCCGATTCTGCGGCTGTTTGGCATAAGACTCCTCCATAGTGTGCACATTGTAGCGTATCGCTTTTAGTGAACATTAATTTTTTTTGGACATATAAGCACTATTTTACCACCTATTTCAGTGAGAGCAAAATTTCTAACAATAATTTAACAGTTTCAAATTGTAGGGAAAAAACTTCATTACAGGTATGACTCTCATAAACCTATGGGTTCTGTGTTATTTGTCTACTTTCCAGTCTTAGCATCCCTGGAGCTGAAGCGGAACGTTTGGGCGATAATTCCATAACATATTACATTAGCTTGTAAATTTGATGGAAGAGGTTTCAACCAATGCCCTCAATCGTCGGAAATATTAAGATTAATAGCGTTAGCCAAAGTTCAAACGTTCAAATCGGGGATACTGCTTGCATCGTGCTTTCAAGCTCCTCCAGAAACTATGGGGGTGCAGCAGCATTTTCTCCTGGTGATTCAATTGGGAGTGTTGCGAACAACGAGAACAGCAGCACAAACACAATTGATCCAAATCTTATAGAAGGCTCCAAAGCGAGCGTTATTTGAATAGGGAGCTGATTGCTATTGAACAAATAACTCTCTTTCCTCAAGGATTGAGAGTTTTTTTTTGTCTGGGGCATACGAATCACTAATTAGGTCCGCTGCGATTTCCAGCCTGCATTTTCCACACAATATGATTCATTCACCATGATTTATTAGGGTTCATTAAGCGGATAATGGAAAGAATAAGCCCGTAGCATCGAGTGTCTGGAGTCAATCTTAATATTAAGGGATAGCATAAGTTTATTGTGCTGATAATGAATTTTTATGTCTTGTTTTGTTCACATTGTTTGCCAAATCAATTATAGTAGAGTAATAAACATTCGACCTTGGGTAAAATGAATGATACCGTAACGAATGTATTTCTTCGAAAAGGACTTCGATCAGGAGTTTTTCTTGTGAACAGTAATTTATGATATAGTAGTTATTATACGAACATGTAAAGTAAAGGAGAGATTGTTTTGACTGCTACTAAAGGTTTAGAAGGCATTGTTGCTACAACGTCCTCGATCAGCTCCATTATTGACGGTGTTTTAACTTACCGCGGCTATGATATTGATGATTTGGCTGAAAATGCGACATTTGAAGAGGTAGCTTATTTGCTATGGTATGGCAAGCTGCCTAACCGTTCCGAATTGGCTCAATTGGTTAAAGATCTAAATCAATATGCAGCTGTACCAAGTCAAGTGATCGATCAAATCAGAACGTATCCTAAGGATACGAATTCGATGGCTGCACTTCGTACGGCTGTTTCCAGTCTGGCCTTGTATGACGAAGAAGCTAACGATATGTCGCCGGAATCCAACCTGCGCAAAGCGATTAAATTGCAAGCTCAAATTCCTACTATCATTGCTGCATTTGCTCGTATTCGTGAAGGCAAAGAGCCGATTGCTCCTAAGCAAAGCGATTCCGTTGCCGAGAATTTCCTATACATGCTGATTGGCAAAGACCCGGATAAAGTGGCAATCGAAGCATTGGATAAAGCTTTGGTGCTGCATGCAGACCACGAATTGAACGCATCAACTTTCGCGGCTCGCGTTACTGTAGCTACATTGTCCGACATTTATTCCGGCGTAACTTCTGCTATCGGAGCTCTTAAAGGACCATTACATGGCGGTGCGAATGAAGCGGTTATGGCTATGCTTGAGGATATCGGTACTTTTGAAAAAGCAGAGGCCTATGTCAACGAGAAGCTGGCTAATAAAGAAAAAATTATGGGCTTTGGTCACCGTGTATACAAAAACGGCGATCCACGTGCCAAGCATTTGCAAAAAATGTCCGAACAGTTGGGCAAAATTACAGGTAATATGAACTGGTATAATATGTCAATTAAGATCGAAGAAATCGTAACCGGACAAAAAGGCTTAAAGCCAAATGTGGACTTTTACTCCGCTTCCGTTTATACTTCTCTGGAGATTCCTCGTGATTTATTCACACCGATTTTTGCGGTAAGCCGTACATCCGGATGGACAGCTCACATTCTTGAGCAGTTCGAGAACAATCGTTTGATCCGTCCTCGCGCTGAGTACACAGGTCTTTCCAACCAAAAATATGTTCCGATTGATAATCGTTAATCGATTTCAATAAAGTCTACTGCAACCAACGGGTTGTTACAGCGTGATCCAAGTCTGGTTCTTTTGAACTGGACAAGCGCCGTGGCTCCCGTTCAATTTTGTGTTTATACTTTCCCAATTTTAAGGAGGCAAACGAAATCATGACTCAATTCGAAAACTTTAGCGCACCTACTGAAGGCGAAAAAATTACTATCACGGACGGCAAGCTAAACGTACCTAACAACCCTATCATTCCTTTTATTGAAGGCGACGGAACAGGTCCTGACATCTGGGCAGCTTCCAAACGCGTATTGGATGCAGCTGTAGAAAAAGCATACAAAGGCGAAAAGAAAATCGCTTGGTACGAAGTATATGCCGGCGAAAAAGCTTTTAATAAATACAACAGCTGGTTGCCAAATGACACTTTGACAGCTATTCGTGAATACATCGTAGCTATCAAAGGTCCTTTGACAACTCCAATCGGCGGCGGTATCCGTTCTTTGAACGTAGCACTTCGTCAAGAGCTTGACCTGTATGTATGCTCTCGTCCAGTTCGTTATTTCAACGGCGTACCATCCCCTGTTAAACGTCCTGAGCTTGTTGACATGGTTATTTTCCGTGAAAATACAGAAGATATCTATGCAGGTATCGAGTGGGAAGCTGGTTCCGCTGAAGTTAAGAAAGTGATCGATTTCTTGCAAAATGAAATGGGCGTTAAGAAAATCCGTTTCCCTGAAACTTCCGGTATCGGTGTTAAGCCTGTTTCCTCCGAAGGTACTGAGCGTTTGGTTCGCGCTGCAATCGAGTACGCAATCAAGCACAACCGTAAAACATTGACTCTGGTACACAAAGGCAACATCATGAAATTTACTGAAGGTGCATTCAAGAACTGGGGTTATGAGCTGGCTGAAAGAGAATTCGGCGATAAAACTTTCACTTGGGCACAATACGATAGAATCAAAGCTGAGCAAGGTACAGATGCTGCAAATCAAGCACAAAAAGATGCTGAAGCAGCTGGCAAAGTTATCGTAAAAGACGCTATCGCGGATATCGCGTTGCAGCAAGTTTTGACTCGTCCTACTGATTTCGACGTTATCGCTACATTGAACCTGAACGGCGACTACTTGTCCGATGCATTGGCTGCACAAGTTGGCGGTATTGGTATTGCTCCTGGAGCAAATATTAACTATGTAACTGGACACGCGATCTTCGAAGCTACTCATGGTACTGCTCCTAAGTATGCTGGCTTGGACGTAGTAAACCCAGGTTCCGTAATCTTGTCCGGCGTTATGATGCTTGAGCACCTGGGCTGGTTGGAAGCTGTTGAGTTGATCTACAAAGGTATGGAAACATCGATCAACAACAAAACCGTTACTTATGACTTTGCACGTTTGATGGAAGGCGCTACTGAAGTAAAATGCTCCGAGTTCGCTGACCAAATCATCAAGCATATGGCGTAATACATCCCTTAAATCCCCCTTAGTGAGGGGGAGACCCTAGAGGTTTTGCCTCCTGGACCACGAAGGTTGTCTGTGGCGGGAGTGAGGAGCTTCGATGGGACTTGGGGAACGTGGAGCGCGTACGTCAGCGAGAGCTTGAGGCTAACGCCCAAGCGTCTCGCTGACACGCTTTTAGCGTGTATGTGAAATTGGTTCGAAGTTAGCTGTGAGTAGAAAGCAACGCGTACGTCAGCGAGAGCACACTCAACCGAGTGAAAGGTTGCTTTTACAATTTTTCAAAAAGAGTGATAAGGATTCGGGAAATGTGTAAGAACACACTTTCAACAACGGCCGGAGGCACATCCCTAAACCTGGTTAGCTCACTTTTTGAATCTTTAGAAACTACATTTCAGGAGGTAATTAATCATGGCAATCGCACGTAAAAAGATAACTGTTGTCGGAGCTGGTTTTACTGGAGCGACTACTGCATTTCTAGCAGCTCAAAAAGAATTGGGAGACGTTGTATTGCTGGACATCCCACAGCTGGAAAATCCTACAAAAGGTAAAGCTTTGGACATGCTGGAAGCTTCGCCTGTTCAAGGATTCGACAGCAACATCGTTGGTACTTCCAACTACGACGATACAGCTAACTCCGATATCGTTATCATCACAGCAGGTATCGCTCGTAAACCGGGTATGAGCCGTGATGATCTCGTTAACACGAATGCAGGCATCGTAAGATCCGTTTGCGAAAACGTAAAAAGAACGAGCCCTAACTCCATTGTAATCATTTTGAGCAACCCGGTTGATGCTATGACTTATGTGGCTTACCAAGCTTTGGGTTTCCCAAAAGAACGCGTAATCGGCCAATCCGGCGTATTGGATACAGCACGTTATTGCACATTTATCGCTCAAGAGTTGAACGTATCTGTTGAAGATGTGCGCGGCTTCGTATTGGGCGGTCATGGTGATGACATGGTTCCTTTGGTACGTTACTCCAATGTTGGCGGTATTCCAATCGAGAAATTGATTCCTGCTGATCGCATCGAAGCTATTGTACAACGTACTCGTACAGGCGGCGGCGAAATCGTTAACCTGTTGGGCAACGGCAGCGCATACTATGCACCTGCAGCATCCCTTGTTCAAATGGCTGAAGCTATCATCAAGGACAAGAAGCGTATTATCCCTGCTATCGCATTGCTTCAAGGCGAATATGGCTATGACAACTTGTTCATGGGCGTACCTACATTGTTGGGCGGCGAAGGCATCGAGAAAATTTTCGAATTGGAGCTTCTGCCTGAAGAGAAGACTGCTCTTGATAAATCCGCTGATTCCGTTCGCAACGTGATCAAAGTGGTATCTGCTTAATCCTGTAAATAGATCTTTACATAAACCAGTGAGGCCTTTGAGGCTGATCTGGTTTTTTTGCGTTTAACTTGCTCAATGATCAGAAGGGTTTGTGGGTAGCATCGAAGCGAAGCGCGAAGCAACCTGGAGTTCTGTAGGAAAGTTGCAGCTGATCGACGGTCATGCAGCGCCACACCGCGTGCAGAATCGCTGCGCGCGGTGCGAAACGGAACAGACATTTCCGTTATTTTGTTTACCGCATCCAATTCGAGGCTATAGCGGAAGTCGGGATTCCGTTATTTCGGATGAATAGGCGCAATATGCCCAAAAACAGAGAGATAACGGAACTAGCCGTTCCGTTGTCTCTCTGTTTTTGGGCTTTCCGGGCGATAAAGGAACAACGCTTCCGCTATTATCGTTCGCTTCCGGGATGCTGCGTGGTGTTCGGCTGGTCGCCATGCGGCGCCGGGCCGCACCACGCGCTGGAGTGTTGCGTGGTGCGAAACGGAACAGTGATTTCCGTTATTTTGTCTGCCGCTTCCAATTCGAGGCTATAGCGGAAGTCGGGATTCCGTTATTTCGGATGAATAGGCGCAATATGCCCAAAAACAGAGAGATAACGGAACTAGCCGTTCCGTTGTCTCTCTGTTTTTGGGATTTTCCGGGCGATAAAGGAACAACGCTTCCGCTATTATCGTTCGCTTCCGGGATGCTGCGTGGTGTTTGACCGGTCGCCATGCAGCGCCGGGCCGCACCACGCGCTGGAGTGTTGCACGTGGTACAGCACTGACCGCTCTTCTTAGAAGCTCCCCACGCTGATGTACAGCTTTCGTTCTGAAAATGTCACATGGATCAGATTTTTATATTTTTAAATAGAAAATGTCTATTAGACTAACTGTGAGAGATAAAGTAAGATTTAAATTAATTCCTATATGAATAATTGGTATTAACGAATAAACTATAAGCTAAGGAGTGCGAATATGTCTAAACGACGAATGTTGAAGCTTGGTGCAAATATTAATGGTGTTGGTAATAGTATGTCCTATTGGAAGCATCCACAGGTGTCAACCGAAGCGAGTGTTGATTTTGAGTTCTATAGGCAGCAGGCATTAATTGCGGAGGCAGGAAAATTCGATCTTCTTTTTATTGCGGATGGCCTCTATATAAATGAAAAATCCAACCCCCATTTTTTAAACAGGTTCGAGCCGCTTACTATATTGTCTGCTTTAAGCGCAGTCACTTCCAAGATTGGCCTTGTAGCAACGCTTTCCTCATCCTATAGCGAGCCTTTTACGGTTGCGCGCCAGTTTGGTTCACTTGATAAATTAAGCGGAGGCAGGGCGGGATGGAACGTTGTGACCTCACCACTTGAAGGCTCAGCGAAAAATTTCAGTAAGGATGAGCATCCATCTCACTCTTTACGCTATCAAATAGCGGAGGAATTTCTGGAGGTTGTAAAAGGGCTGTGGGACTCATGGGAAGACGATGCTTTTGTAGCAGATAAAAAGAGCGGCGTGTTTTTTAATTCGGAGAAAATGCATCGGTTGAATCATCAAGGGCAATTCTTTTCTGTGCAAGGACCACTTAATATCGCCCGCTCCAAGCAAGGCTATCCAGTCGTTTTCCAAGCCGGTTCATCTGAATCGGGCAAGGAGTTAGCAGCGAAATCGGCGGATGCCGTTTATACCGGACATGATTCTATTGAGGAAGCGAAGCTTTTTTACCGGGATGTCAAATCCAGAGCTAAATTGTATGGGCGTTCCGCAGAGGATATCCTTATTTTCCCAGGCATCGGACCGATTGTTGGACGTACGGATGAGGAAGTCGAGCGCAAATATAAGGAGGTGGCAGAGCTAGTCACTATTGAAAGTGCACTTGATTATTTGGGCCGATACTTCGAGCATTTCGATTTCTCCCAATATCCTCTTGATGAACCGTTTCCTGATCTAGGGGAGTTCGGAAGCAACAGCTTTCGCAGTACAACTGACCGAATAAAAAAAGAAGCGAAAGAGCAAAACCTGACACTGCGCCAGGTTGCCATTCGTGCATCAACGCCAAGGGGCGCATTTATGGGCACACCGGAGAAGATCGCTGACCTGATCCAGCAATGGTTCGAGGAGGAAGCCGCCGATGGCTTTAATATTCGCACCGTGGTGCCGGGGGGATTATCTGATTTTGTTGAGCTAGTCGTGCCTATATTGCAAGAACGCGGCCTCTTTAGAACGGAATATGAGCATAATACTTTGCGAGAAAATTTAGGACTCACCATTCCGGTGAACCGCTATGCCGCAGAGTCGAAACGAGCACTGGAGCCTACGCAATAATGGGAATGCCTCCCATGAATAGGCACGGCTTCGAATATGGAATTCACCGAAAACAGAACTTTTGACGAGGGGGCCCATGCAAGATGAAATTCGCATTGTTTAGCCTAATGATGAATTTACCCAATGCTGTGACGGGTGAAGCTTTGAACACGCAGCAAAAGTTTGAGAACGTTCTGAAGCAGGCGATTCTTGCTGAACGGCTGGGATTTGAGGCATATGGTGTAGGCGAGCGGCATGGAGAGCCTTTCTTGTCTTCCTCGCCACCGGTTGTCCTGAGTGCTATCGCCGCGAGAACCTCCAGGATTCGGCTGTTAACGACGGTTACAGTTTTAAGTGTGCTGGACCCTGTCCGTGTTGCTGAGGACTATGCGACTCTTGATCATCTCTCAGGCGGACGCATTGAGCTGATCATTGGCAAAGGAAATGATCCGCGTCACTATCCGCTATTTGGGATTTCAGAGGAGGAGCAGTGGGAATCGCTCGCTGAGCGGTACGCTCTTCTCAAGCGTTTGTGGAATGAGGAAAATGTCACATGGCAGGGGCGTTATCGCTCGCCGCTGGATAATGTAACGACACAGCCTAGGCCTTTTCAGCTGCCTATCCCCGTGTGGCACGGCAGTGCATCAAGCACCTTATCAACCGAGCTGGCCGCCAAATATGGAGAGCCTATCTTCTCATCGAATACTTTTCACCCGCAGGCCAAATATAAAGCGTTAATCGATCATTATCGGGAACGTTTGGAGCATTATGGACATGACCCTGCGAAGGCGCTCGTCGGATCGGGTGCGGGCAGCTTATACCTGGCTAATACCAAGGAAGAAGCAATCAATCGCTTCCGGCCTTACTACAATGCTTTTCAATCTACAGCATCAGCCAAGCACAACCATACGCCTTTCAAAAATCTGGAGGATAACATAGAGAACGGTCCCATTCTGGTAGGCAGCCCTGAGAGCGTGATTGAGAAGATTTTGAACTATCATTCCGCTTATGGGCATCAGGTGCTTAGTATCAGCGTGGATGGGTTGACGGAATCGGAGCAGCTGGAGCAGGTCGAACGGTTTGCTTCCGAAGTTGCCCCCGTACTGCGGCGGTTTATTCCAAGCACGGTGTGGGACAATAAATCATCCGCTTTAACGCAAGGTTTGATTGCCAATTTTTAATGGTGATTAAGGGCTTGTTTACCCTATGATTGCCTTTAAAGATACATTAAAGCTGCGGCTGTCTGCAGCTTTTTTGAGTTAATGACAGAAGAATAAGAGCATTGACATAACAGTTGTGGTGGTCTATATTTAAAATATACTAAACATATCGGAATAATCAATTATCTACCGGATTACCAGGAGATACATCATTCCTCTTTTTGAGGCGGGTGTATCTCTATTTGTTTTCGGGGCACAGCAGGATTGTTGAGGAGATGAAATTTTCATAAGAAAAGGGATGATGGAATGAATATTGATAATCTGGAAGCTTTCGTGTATGTAATCCATTTCAACAGCTTCAATAAAGCTGCCGACGCTTTATTTCTATCCCAACCATCGATTTCAGCCCGAATTCAATCATTGGAAAGAGAATTAAATGCACTGCTTTTTGACAGAGAAGGCAAGCATTTCAGCTTAACGGATAAAGGAAAACAGTTTCTGCCCTACGCCCAGCAAATTTTGCAATCTTATAAAAAGGGTAAGCAGCAGCTGCAGCATAAGAGTTCTTCGCTTGATGAGTTGAGAATTGGATGTACGGTATCCGTATCGAATTATTTGATTCCCGAAATACTTCCTTTGCTGAAAGAGCAGGTACCTGATGTTCAAATAAAACTGACCACCGCTCCATCCGAGACTTTATTAGAAAAATTGTTAAGCAAAGAGATCGACTTAGGACTTGTTCGTAACATTGCTCATCCCCATATCCATTCCGTTAAGTTTTATGAGGATCCTATCCGTCTTTTTGTACGTCAGGAGCATGCGTTCGCAAGGATGGATGCTGTGACTGTAGAGGATGTTGTTAATGAGCCATTGGTATTTTTTGAATGCGGCTCTCTGGACTGGATGAAAATTCACAGGCTGTTCGATTCGCTGCACCTCCCCCCTAATATTGTGTACCATATCGATAATTTGGAAACAGCCAAAAAGCTGGTGCTCAAGGGAGTAGGTATCAGCTTTCTTCCCGAGCTCTGTGTTCAAAAGGAGGTTCAGGATAACCTGCTGGTTCCTATCGAGCTTCCGACTTTAAATAGTCTCTCACTTCGTACCAACCTGATCTCGCTGAACGGGGAAAGCTTGCATTGGCATAAATTGTTTCAGGAAACGGTTAAAGGAATAAATTTCAAATCATGCTTCTAATAGAATTATTAAATTAATGGATAGAAAGAACCTATTATCCGACCGATTGACGGTGTCTAGAGGCGGTGTTACAGTTTTAATAAGAGTTAATACCAACAAAACCTATAGGAAATAATTTAATTGGGAGCGTGTAAATAATGGGACTCCGGCTAAGCATCTTGGATCAAAGCCCGATTGGAGAGAAGGAAACGGCCAGCGAGGCATTTCAGAATACGGTTAAGCTTGCGCAGAAGGCGGAGGAACTGGGCTATTACCGTTTCTGGGTATCCGAGCATCACGATTCGGATAGACTGGCCGGTTCCTCGCCGGAGGTGCTGATTTCTTACTTATTGGCCAAAACCAAAAAGATTCGTGTAGGATCGGGCGGTGTGATGCTGCAGCATTATAGCCCTTATAAGGTGGCAGAGAACTTTAATGTTCTTGCTTCTCTCGAACCAGGACGTGTCGACCTTGGTATAGGCAGAGCGCCTGGAGGCTTACCGCGTTCGACCAGAGCGCTGCAACAGGATGCTTATGGGAACAGCAAGTCGTTGGGAGAAAAGCTTGTGGAATTGAAGCAATTTCTAGCTAACGAGCTGGACGTTAATGATCCGCTTCACGGTGTGAGAGCAACGCCATTTCCGCAGAAAGCAGCCGACTTGTATTTGCTTGGAGCCAGTATAGAGAGCGCTGGGCTGGCGGCTAGTCTAGGAATCCCTTATGTATTCTCACAGTCGATCAACTGTGAGGAAAGGACTATAAGCGAAGCCTTTGAGCTCTACCGTTCGCAGTTCCAGCCAGGGAACTTGAAGCAGCCCCAAGCTATTCTCGCTTTATCTGTCATCTTGACTAATACAGACGAAGAAGCGGAGCAACTGGCCGCAGCTAATTCGAAGATTTTCAAAATTCGGTTGGAAAGCGGACGGACGTTGACGGTGAGAAGCATAGAGCAGATAGAGGAATACGGGCGGCAAACAACGGAGCCTTATACGATTGAGGAAACGAAGGCCAATATCATTTACGGTTCCAAAGAAACAGTCCGTCAGAAGCTGATCGCCATTCAGCACAAATATCAAATTGACGAGCTTATTATTAGTGTTGCATTACCTGAATTTGCAAAACGGCTTTATGCTTATGTACTGCTGCAGGAAGCTTTTTCAGAGCTGACCGTTTAGTAGTCACTATATAACATTGGGAGGGGATTACCATTACACAGCAAAGAAAGTTGAAAATTGGCGCGATGCTGCACGGAGCGGGCGGGCATATGGCGGCTTGGAGACATCCTGAAGCCGTTGCTGATGCAAGTGTAAACTTTGAATTTTATAAGCAGCTTGTTCAGAAGGCTGAGGCGGGTAAGCTCGATTTGGTTTTTGTGGCAGACGGCTTGTATATTAACGAAATTTCGCATCCGAATTTTTTGAACCGGTTTGAGCCGGTTGCGGTTTTATCGGCTTTGGCTGGAGTAAGCTCACACATTGGCCTTGTTGGAACACTCTCCACCTCTTACAGTGAGCCGTATACGGTTGCCAGACAGTTCGCAACGATCGATATGATCAGTGGCGGTCGTGCGGGCTGGAATGCGGTAACTTCTCCTTTGGAGGGCTCGGCTTTAAACTACAGTAAAACAGAGCATCCGTCACATGAGCTGCGTTATCGAATCGCCGAAGAGTATTTGCAGATAGCAAAAGGGCTGTGGGATTCATGGGAGGATGATGCTTTTGTACGCGATAAGGAATCCGGTCAATTTATAGATCCTTCTAAAATGCATCGTTTAAACCATAAGGGCGAGTTTTATTCGGTACAGGGTCCACTTAATATTGCCAGATCGAGGCAGGGGCAGCCTCTAATTTTTCAAGCGGGATCGTCAGATGCAGGCAAAGATTTGGCAGCCAAAGAGGCAGATGCGGTATTTACCGGGCACGAAACGATAGAAGAAGCTAAGAGCTTTTATCAGGATGTGAAAAGGAGAGCCGTGAAATTCGGACGTTCGGCAGGCGATGTATTGATATTCCCGGGCATTAGCCCGATTGTAGGTTCTACTGAGGAAGAGGCCAAAGCGAAGTACGAGCAAATTGCCAATCTTGTTGATATTAATGTTGCCTTACATTACTTGGGGCGGTTTTTTGACCATTTTGATTTTAAACAGTTCCCTCTGGACGAACCCTTGCCCGATCTCGGAGATTTGGGAAGTGAAGGCTTTAAGAGCACAAGCGAGCGCATTAAAAAAATGGCAAAAGACGAAAATCTGACATTGCGGCAGCTGGCGCTTAGAGTCACTTCGCCGAGAAGCGGTTTTACAGGAACGCCTGTACAAATAGCGGATACGATACAGCGCTGGTTCGAAGAGGGGGCAGCTGACGGATTTATGATCGGGAGTGCTGTGCTTCCAACGGGGCTAAATGATTTTGTTGATCATGTCGTTCCTATCTTACAAGAACGAGGCTTGTTCCGGACTGACTATGAGCATGATACTTTGCGAGGCAATCTGGGGCTTCCGTTCCCGGAAAACCGTTACACTTTGGCAAGATCGAATAAAGAGGCGGCCGTTGAGACAGTAGCTGATGCAATCGCTGATGCTGTCGGCAAATAAGCAGCTGAAGAATCTGCGTAAGAATAGAACTCATTTTTAAACATTTATATAGGGACGGGGGGCTTCCAATGAGGGGCAATTTATTGAAAAGGTTGACGATATTTACAACGCTGATGCTGGTTGCAGCAGGCTGCTCAGGAGATAAGAGTAATGTAGCTCCGACTGCAGCACAGGGGGCCAATCAGCAGGAGGCCGTCACCAAGGGCGGTGAGCTGACATTTGGCGTGGCTGCATCGCCGGGAGGGCTTGACCCCAATGTGTTTCCAGGTGCCGGGGATTACCGAATTATGCGGTCAATCTTTGACAGCTTGATCGTTCAGATGCCGGATCAGACATTCAAGCCATGGCTGGCTACGGAATGGACCGTTTCACCGGATGCCAAAAGCTACACCTTTAAGCTGCGTAAAGACGTGAAATTCCATGACGGAACCCCATTTAATGCGGCTGCTGTTAAATACAATTTTGACCGGATTGTGAATCCCGACACGAAGTCGAGGTTTGCCGTAACGTTAATCGGACCGTATGAATCTTCAGAAGTGATAGACGAGTTTACAGTAAAGGTGAATTTGAAATCGCCGTACAGCGCTTTTTTGAGCAGCTTGAGCCAAGCGTTCCTTGGTATTGTTTCTCCGGCGGCCGCTCAGAAATATGGCGAGAATCTCGCCAAAAATCCAGTCGGTACAGGACCGTTTAAATTTGTTAGCTGGGTTGAAAATGCAGCGATTACGCTTGATAGAAACCCGGATTACAACTGGGGTCCGCCAATAGCGCAAAACAAGGGTGCCGCCTACATCGACAAGCTGACGTTCAAAATCATTCCGGAGGAAGCAACCAGGATCGGTTCCGTGCAGAGCGGGCAAATTTCTGCGGTAGAAACGGTGCCGCCTCAGAATCTGATTTCGCTCAAAAATGATCCGAACATTACTTTAATAGAAGCAGAATCGGCCGGCATTCCTTTCACTTTGATGCTCAATCAGGACCACGCTCCATGGAATGAGCTGAAAGCGAGAAAAGCGGTGCAGTTGGCTATAGACGTCGACACGATCGTAAAAACACTTTATCTGGGTACTTATAAGCGGGCATGGTCGCCTCTTACGCCTTCTGTACTTGGCTATAATACTTCACTTGAAAATTCAATTAAGCCGGATATCCCCAAAGCGAATCAGCTGCTTGACGAGTTGGGATGGGTGCGCGGAGCTGATGGGATACGGGCGAAGAATGGGAAGCCGTTGAGCCTGTATTTCGTGACAAGCACGCCAAACCGCGAGAAACGTAATGATATAGCAGCGATGATCCAGCAGCAGCTTAAGCAGGTGGGGATCCAAGTTAATGTTGAAATTACGACCAGTACGAATGCCCAAACAATCGTCATGGACAAAGGAACTAATGATTTGTACGGAGTCAGCAATGTGACGGGTGATCCTGATATTCTGCGCAGCTTTTTCCATACTAATGCGATACCAAAGGAAGGCCGTTGGGGGCATAATCATACCCATCTGTCCGATCCGCAGCTTGATAAATGGTTGGAAGAAGGTCTGAAGGAGCAGGACCCTCAAAAGCGGAGCGAAGTTTACAAAAAAATTCAAAGCTATGTAGTGGAAAATGCTATCGGATTTCCCATATATATATTCCCTTACACGGTGGCCTCGGCAAAAACGGCCAAAGGCTTGAAATTTGACGCACTAGGCTACCCGCTGTTCTATGATGCATATGTGGTGAAAAAATAAGCCTCGAAAGGAAGGATCGCTATGGCTTCAGCCATTATTCGTAGGGCTTTCACTTCCCTTCTGGTCATTATCGGGTCGCTGGTGCTCGTTTTCTTTATTCTGTACCTGCTTCCCGGTGACCCGGTCTTGGCGATGCTGGATGGAGTGAGCGCCAGTCCGGAAGCCGTGCAAAATCTGCGCCAGCAGCTAGGCTTGGATAAACCTTTGGGTATACAATTCGCTCATTACTTCTGGGATATGATTCGAGGCGACTTTGGCAAATCGCTCGTAAATGGAGATCCGGTATTACCTAAGATTTGGGAGCAGCTTCCATCGACGGTTGCTTTAACTCTAGCCAGCTCCCTGGTGTCAATAGTTATCGGCGTTCTGTTGGGAGTGCTCTCAGCGGTTCACCATAACCGGTTTATTGACATTATCGCAAGGATCATCAGCTTGTTCGGCATATCGACGCCAACGTTTTGGTCAGGAATTCTGTTAATTCTCATATTTTCCGTTCAGCTTCATTGGTTCCCGGCTATGGGGTCGGATGGATTCAGCACGCTGGTGCTTCCTGCCTTGGCGCTTGGATTTGTTACCTCCGGCTTTATCGTTCGGATGGTAAGAAACAGCATGCTGGATGTCATTCACGAGCAGTTCATTGTGACGCTCCGTTCCAAAGGGCTGCCTGAACGCATCATTATGTATCGACATGCGCTGCGCAATGCGCTCATTCCCGCTATTACGATGCTGGGCGTGCAAATAGGGGAGCTGCTAGCCGGAGCCGTCGTAATCGAAACCGTGTTTTCCCGTCAGGGCGTCGGCAGGCTGCTGGCGGACGCCATTACTGCCAAGGATTTGCCCGTCGTTCAGGGAATTATTTTGTTCACGGCCGTTATGTATGTTCTTGTAAATTTACTGGTTGACGTGTCATACTCTGCGATTGATCCCAGGGTAAGACGTTCAGCGTAGAAGCTTTTTTGAGGAAAGGAGAATGGTTTGTGAAGCATGCCGCGTCAGCAGAAGTTGTATTGCCTGGAAAAAGGCTGCATCTATCCCTACTTAAAATTGGCAATAAAAAGCTGTCCATTACGGATTCATTAGTCTATATAGCCGGACTTATCATCCTGCTAATTAGTATATGCGCTCTTTTTCCGCAATGGATTGCACCTTACGCCCCCACGCAAATGATGGCTGATGCCATCTTGAAGCCGCCGAGTGCGGCACATCTGTTCGGTACCGATTATTACGGCAGGGACGTATTTTCCTTAGTCGTATTCGGAAGCCGTGACTCCTTGTTTATCGGAGTTGTCTCCGTGCTTATTGGCGGGATAACCGGAGGCACCATGGGAGCGTTGTCCGGCTATATTGGAGGCTGGATCGATGGGGTTCTTATGCGGATTGTCGATGTCCTAATGACCATTCCCGGTCTTTTGCTGGCACTCGCCATTGCTGCTGCCCTTGGTCCAAGCTTTTTCAATGTGGTGTTAGCTGTCAGTGTTTCCGCTATTCCGGGCTATGCCAGAGTTATGAGGAGTCAAGCGATTGCGATGAAAGGACGTCCTTTTATTACCGCCTCCTATTCGATAGGCTCCAATCACTGGCATATATTTACGCGCCATATATTGCCGAATTCGTTATCCCCTCTGCTTGTTATGGGGACGATTGGAGTAGGCTCTTCCATTCTCATTGGCTCCGGGCTCAGCTTTCTTGGTCTAGGTGTATTTAGAGAAATACCGGATTGGGGTACGCTGCTGTCCCAGGGAAGAGGGTATTTAACGGTTGCTTGGTGGATGGCGAGCTTTCCTGGGTTGGCCATAACTTTGTTTGTTCTTTCTGTTAATTTAATAGGCGATAAGTTCAGAGATCACTTGGACCCTAAGAAAAAAAGAATTTAAGTTACACTTAAAGATATCTTTCCAGGAGGGATTGACTTGACACTTCTCGATATTCAACATTTGACCGTCGATTTTGCCACAAAACATGGGCTGCTTACTGCGATTACGGATGTATCACTTTCCATTAAAGCTGGCGAAACCGTGTGCCTGGTTGGAGAATCGGGAAGCGGCAAGACGGTAGCTTCCAAGTCGATAATGAGGTTGATTGATTATGAGAACGGCGTAATCTCCAAAGGCAGCATCCTGCTGGAAGGAGTTGATCTAGCTGCCTTATCCCAGGAGCAGCTACGGGTGCTGCGTGGCAAAAAAATAGCGATGATCTTTCAGGAGCCTATGGCAGCTTTCGATCCTGTTTTTACAATAGGCAGTCAGATTGTGGATAATATTATTCAGCATAAACGAGTGAGCAAACAGGCTGCCGCGCAGCAGTCCATCCAACTGCTGTACAGAGTAGGCATACCGGAGCCTGAGCTGAGGATGCGCCAATATCCGAACGAGCTTTCCGGCGGTATGCTGCAGCGTGCAATGATTGCAATGGCTTTGTCCTGCGAGCCAGAGCTGCTCATTGCTGATGAGCCTACTACGGCACTGGATGTGACCATTCAGGCGCAAATTTTGCAGCTGCTGCAAGAATTGAAAGCCGAATATAACATGTCTATTTTATTAATTACGCATGACATGGGTATTGCTGCACAATTAGCGGATCGGATTGTTGTTATGTATGCAGGCAGGGTCATGGAGCAAGCAGCAGCCATCGAGCTCTTTCAACAGCCGTACCATCCCTATACGAAAGCTTTGCTGCAATCGATTCTTACGTTGGAAGGCAACCGGGATAAAAGACTATACTCGATAGAAGGATCGATTCCGAGCCTGACGGAGCTTCCGGAAGGCTGCCGATTTCATCCACGCTGCTCCTACGCTACGGATAAGTGCGTAAGATTCAATCCTCCGCTGCAAGAGATCAACGGGCGGGAAGTGGCCTGCTGGCATGCCGAAGAGCTGGTTGAGACACAATGGGGAGCTCAGCAGCGTAATCTGTCTTTTCCGGCTGCCCAAGCGATTTTAACCGATGAGATACAGTGGATACTGCTCTAGGGGAAGCTGCCGCGAAGCGTAATTTATTTGAAGTAAGAGGATTGCAAAAATTTTATAAAGCCAAGAAGAGGATTTTCAATAAAAACAGTATGTTCATCCGCGCTGTGGATGATGTTTCTTTTTCTATTCAACAAGGAGAGGTATTCGGTCTTGTAGGGGAATCCGGCAGCGGGAAATCGACGCTAGGACGGGTGCTTCTACAGCTGGAGAAAGCAACGGCAGGCAAAGTGCTGTTCCAAGGAAATGATTTAACTCTCCAACATGGAGATGAGCTGCGTAAAGCACGACGCGACATGCAAATGATATT
The DNA here is from genome assembly GCF_024722015.1 of Paenibacillus radicis (ex Xue et al. 2023). Taxonomy (GTDB): domain Bacteria; phylum Bacillota; class Bacilli; order Paenibacillales; family NBRC-103111; genus Paenibacillus_S. Next base: position 114,892 of record NZ_JANQBD010000021.1, read on the forward strand.
TCAGGACCCGTACGGATCTCTTAGTCCCCGTTGGAAGGTCGGAGATATTATAGGTGAGCCTCTTGAGGTGCATAACCTGTTGAAAGGGAAGGAGAGAAGAGCACGTGTCGAGGAGCTGCTTGAATGGGTAGGCTTAAGCGCGTCATGGTATAACCGGTATCCTCATGAATTTTCAGGTGGACAGCGGCAAAGAATTGGTATAGCGAGAGCCATTGCGCTTAATCCCAAGTTTATTATGGCTGATGAAGCTGTATCTGCACTCGACGTATCCGTTCAATCGCAAATCGTCAATCTGCTGCAGGATTTGCAAAGCAGGATGGGGCTTACTTACCTGTTCATTGCTCATGGACTGCAAATTGTCCGCCATATTTCCAACCGCATTGGAGTTATGTATCTTGGTAAACTGGTAGAGATCGCTCCGAGCGAGGAGTTGTTCCTGCATCCCGCGCATCATTATACAAAGGCGCTAATTGCTTCGATTCCTTTACCTGACCCGGCTCGTAAAGGTGAGTTTGCCGAGCTGCAGGGGGAAATTCCTTCTCCGGCCAACCCGCCTTCAGGCTGCCGGTTTCATACCCGCTGCCCGGCGGCCACGGCAAGATGCAAGGAAATTCAGCCGGAGCTTCAGGAGCTTCGGCAAGGCCATTGGGCTGCATGTCATTATCCATGCTAGCATGAGCGAAAGCTTTATTATTATAAATGGAGGAATGTATAATGAGCCAGACGACAATTGATATTCAAAGCTATAAGGACACGTATCATAAGCTGAAGTCAGCTACAGAAGGATTAACGGAAGATCAGCTGAAATGGAAAGCGGCCCCTGATAAATGGAGTGTAACCGAGGTTCTATCTCATTTGACGGATCACAGCATCGTATTTTCATTTCGTATCCGAAAGCTTATTTCTGAAGAGGCTGTGCAATTGCCGCCGTTCCAGCAGGATCCTTGGGTCAGCGAGAGTAAGGCGAATGAGGGTTCGGCAAACGACATTCTTGATGTATTCGGAGTTCTTCTTACTTATAACAGTCTGCTCTTTGATCGGCTGCCTGCAGAGGCTTGGAGTAAAACAGGCATCAATATTAAAGGAGAGACGGTAACGCTTCTTCAGTCCTTCCAATCGTTTATTAAGCATGTGGACACTCATCTACTGCAAATTGATAGGATTAAAAACGCTTATCAGTAGAGCTACATTACGTCTGAATGGCTTGTAAAAGGAGAAAGATAATAATGGAGCTATTTGAATTGGGCAGGGATGGGACATTAAGGCTACTATAGGATAAAAGAACGTTAATACTTCGGTTAACGTTCTTTCTTTTTTACATGAAGTCAGTAGTAGCGGTTTGAGAAAAAGTGTGATATAGTTATTTTTGTTAACTGTAATAAATAATATGACAGTTCGTTGTGTGGCAGTTTCAATAGGAATATTAATATTGCATTGGAGGTAATAAGGAATGAACAATCAAGAGACACAATCAACCCCAAAAGTAGGGCCGTTGTTTGAACCCTTTACAATAGGGAACCTGAAGGTGAAGAATCGTATCGTAATGGCTCCTATGACCAGAGCCTTCTCTCCTGGAGGAGTGCCGGGTCCAGATGTGGCTGCTTATTATCGCCGCCGTGCAGAGAATGGCGTAGGCCTCATTATTACGGAGGGCACATTAATTAATGATCCGGCAGCAACGAATAATCTTAATATACCCAATTTTCATGGTGAGGATGCATTGAACGGCTGGGCTAATGTTGTCTCTCAGGTTCATGAAGCGGGTGGACTTATTATGCCGCAGCTGTGGCATATTGGTACGGATCGTAAGATTGGTGCCATTCCTAATCCTGAAGAATTGCCAATCGGTCCTTCTGGTCTGGACATTGCTACAGGAGAGAAAGTAAATGAGCCGATGAGCGAAGCCAGAATCGCTTCTGTAATCGCAGCATACGCACAGGCAGCGGCAGATGCCAAGCGAATTGGTTTTGACGGAATCGAGCTGCATGGGGCACATGGTTATTTGATCGACCAATTTTTCTGGGAGAAAACCAATCAACGCAATGACAATTACGGCGGGGATCTCGTGAGAAGAACCCGGTTTGCCGCTGAAATTGTGGAAGCATGCCGACGTGCGGTAGGTCCGGATTTTCCTATTATCATACGTATATCGCAATGGAAATCAAGTGATTACCAAGCGAAATTAGCACAAAATCCGGAGCAGCTTTCCCAGTTTCTTTCACCTTTAGTGGAAGCAGGGGTTGATGTGTTTCATTGCTCTACACGCCGCTTCTGGGAGCCCGAATTTGAAGGCTCAGACCTTAACTTTGCCGGCTGGGTCAAAAAAATAACAGGAAAGCCTACCATTACTGTAGGTTCTGTTGGACTGGACAATGAGTTTATATCTTCTTTTAAAGGTGAAAGCGCAGGTACGGCCAACGTGGATGCATTAATTGAAAAGCTAAGCAAAAATGAATTTGATCTGGTTGCTGTCGGTCGCGCTTTGCTCGTAGATCCTGCTTGGGCAGCTAAAATTCGCGATGGCCTGACGGATGAGCTGAAAGTATTTACTCCTCAGGCTTTGGGAACATTGTCTTAATAGTTTAAGTAAAGATGAACTCAGTAAACAAGACCGGAGTACCTTGGATTCAAGGTATTCCGGTCTTGTTTATTCAACGGATTGTGCGGCCAATAAACGCGAACGAGAGTATGCTGCCGCCGAACAAAATAACGGTTGTAACGACGAGTGACATATGCATTCCGGCAATAAAAGATTCGCTGCCGTTTACAATCGAGCCGAGGATGGCAACGCCCAGCGTCGCGCCAAGCTGTCGGCTTGAATTCAGCGCCCCCGAAGCTGCACCGGTTTGTTCCTTAGGGACAGAAGAGATAACGGCTACCATCAATGATGGAATCGTAAAGGACATTCCGAAACCGATGAGGAGCAAACCAATCAGGGTAAGTGCATAACTTGTAGTCACATCTACCCATACCTGCAGAAGTGTACCCAGAGCAGCAAGACTAAACCCGATCGTCATCGGTATTCTTGCTCCGATTCGACCCACGATTCGACCGGCGAAAATTGGATTGAAGGCCATTGGAATCATCATCGGAAGGAGCGCTAATCCTGCCATATGAGCCGAAAATCCGCGCAACTGTTGAAAGAATAATGGCAGTATGAACAGAATCCCCGACATGCCGATGTTTATCGCCATCCCGGCAATCATCCCCGCCGATACGGTGGAATTTCTGAATAGCCGCAGAGGAAGCAGCGGTGTTTTGCCTTTTGCCTCCACCATTATGAATACGATGGCGCATAACAGTGCCAAATTAAATGCCCCCCAAATTACAGGGGAGCTCCAACCGTATGCTTCCCCCTCCATGAGGGCGAAGGAAAAAGCGACAATGGCGGTAATAGCCGAGACTTGGCCTGCTAGGTCAAAGCTTTGCCGCGGATTTCGGATGGTTTCGTTGACGAACTGCGAAGTCATGATCAAACTAATGACAGCAAGCGGCACATTGAGAAGAAAAATGCTGCGCCAACCGAGTGAATCGACCAACAGTCCGCCGATGACAGGTCCTGCCGCCATCGCTATTCCCGTTACCGCTGCCCATATGCCGAGAGCCCGAGCACGTTGGGCCGGTTCAGGGAAAGTATGGGCCAAGAGGGTGAGCGAGGCTGGCAAGAGGGCTGCGCCTCCTACACCAAGTATCGCCCGCAAGCCGATAAGTGCACCAAGAGACGGAACAGCTGCCGAAATGGCTGATGCGATGAGAAATAGCACCAGACCGCTGATATAGACTCGTTTGGCCCCCAATTTGTCGGCAATCGTACCCATCGACAACAGCAAGCCCGCGAAAACGATCGTGTAGGCGTTGACCACCCATTGAAGGCCGGCTATCCCTCCGCCCAAATCGGCACGAATAGCAGGTAATGCGACACTTACAACTGTCATATCCAGGAGTACCATAAAGTATCCTAGAGAAAGTCCTAGAAGCAGTAACGCTTTTGCCAGCTTACCGGAACTGTTAGACTGTACTTGCATCACTTTTTCCAAGCGGAATTCCCCTTTCATTACAAGATTGAATTATTCACCATTTCCTGTAATAGTAAGTGTAGAATAGATCGTATACTAGAACGAGATGAGAGTTTATCATAGGATTAATTCTCCTACTATAAGAATCCGACAAAGGGGAGCGGGTGTGAAACAATGGAACAATCAGCCAATGAACGATTACATGAGCTGGCTAAGTTTTTGCAGTCACGGCGCGCCCGTATTTCACCCGAGCAGGCCGGCTTGCCTAACAGAGGCCGTCGGCGGACGCCAGGACTTCGGCGCGGGGAAGTAGCGGCGCTTTCAGGCATCAGCGTGGATTGGTATACGTGGCTGGAGCAAGCGCGAAACATTCAGGTATCCGCTCAAGTGCTGGAGAGTATTGTGCGGGCTCTCCAACTTGATTCGAATGAGCGCAAACATTTATTTCTGCTGGCCCTCCAGCAGCTGCCAGCTGATCTGATCCCAAGCGAAAGCATCATTAGCCCAAAGTTGCAGAGCTTCCTTGATCTGCAGGGGACGAGTCCGGCCATTGTTACTGATCAGCGTCTGAATGTTGTTGCATGGAACAAGGTTGCAAGCATGATTTACGGGAATTATGAGGTTATGTCGATGCGCGAGCGCAACTCTGTCTGGCGGACGTTCACATCACCGTATATCCGGCAGTTGCTCCAGGAAACATGGGAAACTCATGCGCGACACCGGTTAGCTCAGTTTCGCGCCAATTACGGGAAATTCGCAGGAGATCCTTGGTGGATGGAGCTCATCGATGAATTAAATCGAGCAAGCGAGGAATTCAGGACATGGTGGCCAGAGCATGATGTTCTGAACGGACCTGAAGGAAGGAAAATCAATTATCATCCAACGGTCGGACTAATCGTATTCGATCAAATTTCATTTCTTGTATCGGATGCTCCCCACCTTACCGTCACGATCAATATACCGTCAAACGATGACGATACGATCTCCAAGCTGCGCAAGCTTCTATTAGAGTAATTATTTTTATCGAACACTTGACGTTGCTGAGAATATAAACTATTCTTTAACTTATAAATAGTAATTATTACTATTTATAAGTTATTTTTAATTGTTAAAAACTTAATATTCATGTATGATCAGTGTTGTTCAATCATAACTGTAAATTGTGGGAACAAGGTGCTTCATTCAATGGAGCGTAATAGGGAAGTTCGGTTGAATGCCGACGCGGTCCCGCCACTGTATCGGAATAATCGCTGCTATCATGCCACTGATTCTGTTTCTTGGATTGGGAAGGCAGCTGCGAGGTAAATTCCGGAGCCAGGAGACCTGCCTGTTCTGACAACACTGCTAACCTACGGGAGATAGGGAAGTGTTAAAGACGGCCGTCGTATGCTCACAGCAGCTAATGGCATCTTTACCTTTTCATGCATTTTTCTTGCTGAGGGGTTTAGATGTCTTTTTTATTTTCGTCGAAAGGTATTGGAATAGAAGGCTTTTCTACAAGCTTGTACCAAGTATAAATTTGGGCTCAAAACTGAAATCAGAGATTGACGAAGTCATTCGATTTCGTCTCCGTTGCCCAGCTCAGCTTTAGACAAAACTTTAAGATCAGCAACGACAGCGCACACAACTTTATTTGAATTATTCCATTCGAGCTATTGCCTCCTCCCCAAAAACCTGCATCTATACATCCATTTGATTTGCATATCGGCCGATTTCTTGAATTCATGCGAATGTGCATTTATTTTTTTCATCCTTAGCTGAAACGGATCGTTTTCCATGAGAATTGATGTACTTTTGCAGGTCTTTTCTCACAATCGCGATTTCGCTAGAAAATAACTGCTTGTTTGCAGGATTTTGTGAGGATAGATGGTCGGAGGAGGGTCAAGCACACTGATTTGAAGCTTCGATCAGAAGCTTTTCTTTTTTGGGATTGGGAATTAGGAAAGAGAGGCTTAATAAAAATGACGACTTGGAATTTATCTGATGTAACGCATCATGTATTTATTTGCAATGGAGGCAGCTGCCTGCGACAGCAGGGGGAGGAGGTTACAACGGCAATTCGTGCAGAAATTGCGGCATTGGATGCGGACGGCCGAATACATACAACAAGAACGAGATGCAATGGGCGCTGCGAGGATGCATGCGTAGTGATGGTATATCCCGAAGGGGTTTGGTATAAAGACGTAACACCGGATGTTGGACGACGTATAGTTCGGGAGCATTTACTTGAAGGCAACCCGCTGCAAGACAGGATGGTATATTCTTACAGTGAGAGCTTCAAAGCAACCGGAGTAGGGAGCACGGGCGCAACTAAAGCCAGAAGCCAGGCGAAGAGCTAGAGGATCAACTGGGTTTAAAAGGTTATGACCATCATATCATCGTCCCAGTATTGTCCGTTCGTTTTCATAGCGTTTCGTTCTGTTCCATACGTAGTGAAACCAATGGACTCATAAAGTTTTTTGGCTGCAAGATTGTTGGATACAACAGTTAATTTAATTTGCTCTAGGCCTGGAAATTGTTTGGCTCGTTGTATTAATTCGGTTAGCAGGGCATAGCCCACTCGCATACCACGGAATTCAGGGCTCACATACATGGCATAAATAGTACCTTTATGTGTAATTTTGGGATTGCTTTCTCGCACGAAGGTAACGATTCCCGCCAGCTCATTAGCTTTACTAAAGCAGCCCAGAGTAAATTTTAATTCTGTTTGCTCTAGATTTTGCTGGAATTCTTCAATAGGCTTTATTAATTGTATTTCATAGGTTGTTAAAAAAGCTTCAGGATTTTCTTTAAGAGACTTGAGTCGGATCTCCCGATAAATCTCGGCATCTGCCGGATTCAAACAGCGAATGTTCATTGGCGCAGCTCCATTCTAACAGCGATTATTCAAGTAAATTGTTACAATTATACATCTGCTGTGTCAATGAAACAAGCTTTATAAGGAGTAGTATTCTGTAGAAAATAATACCCTCAGCATGAGTTGCATGGACTGGATAATGATGTTAATATAAAAATGACTGATCAGTCAGTCATAAATAAATAAGTGGGAATGGGGGGTTAGGCGCATGGGTGAGGACAAGAAAGAAGGCATTATAGAAGCCGCGTTAAAGCTCTTCGAGGAGCAAGGATATCATACTACCAAGGTATCGGATATTGTACGTGTAGCAGGTGTTGCCCAGGGGACCTTTTATTTGTATTTCAAGAGTAAAGAGGATTTGTTCCGCAGCATTGCCGAGTCATGTCTGGATGAAATCGCTGTAACCATTAAACAAAACTGCACAGGGAACGTCAAGGATGAGGCATTTTACCGAATGATGCAAGATACGCTTCGTGTGTATTATCATAATAAAAGCATTTTGAAAATTTTGAAGCAGCACGGGTCGGCTTCCTCAGAAATTGGGGATATTTCGGATGCTTTTTACCGGAGGATTATGCTGGTCATTAAGCAATCGTTAATGGAATGGGGTGCTTTTCCAAACTATTCAGAGCAGCAGCTGGAGGTTATGGCCTTTTCGAAAATAGGGATGGTCGAGATGGTTGCTTATCAATATTTTATTATCCAGAAGTATGATGAAACGCATATTGAATCGTTAGCACAAATTCTCACAGGTATAAATGCGCCATGTGAGTTGGGGCCAATGGATGCAGGTGGCGAATGATTGCTAAATTGCTAAAGTACCGTAAAGTGACGCTCCTGTTCTTTTGCATGGCTATGCTTCTGGGAATTGTCAATGTACTTACGCTGAAGCAAAGGGAAAATCCGGAAATTGATGTGACCGTGGCGCTTGTCAAGACGATTTATCCGGGTGCTTCGCCTGAGAAGGTAGAACAGTTGGTTACGCGTCCGCTGGAAAAAAAGATTAAGGAAATGAGCGACATTTCCATTATGAGCTCGACCTCCATGGCTAATGTTTCGGTCATCAATGTGGAGATCAAGCCGGATACGGACATTAAACGAACCTGGGATACTTTGAGGCAAAAGGTACAATCCGCGGAGAGCGAGCTTCCTGCTGAGGCGGAAAAGCCTGTCGTCAACGACGATATGAGCAAGATTGCGGAGCAAATACTTCACTTTGTCGTAGATAAGAAGGAGCAGCTGGAGCCTCTGAGGCCAATGATGGAAATTTGGAAAACTCAGCTTAGTGCGGTTCCTGGGGTTAGCGATGTAGATATCATTGGTCTCCCTGAGCAGGAAGTAGCCGTTATTCTCGATACAGATAAGCTGGATACGTTCAAGCTGCCTTGGGGGATTGTTGCCCAATCGCTCATGACCAAGCATGATCGGGTTCCTTTGGGAACGGTAGAAAAAGGCGCTAAATCCTTCTACGTCGATATGTCCGGGGAATGGAAGACGGCTGAGCATATTGCCAATACGGAGCTTCTGGGGCTTCCGGCAGGCAGTGCTTTAAAAATCCGGGATGTTGCGAATGTGAAGCTGCGTCCCAAGGAATCGGAAGTCAGTATTTTTCATAACGGCAAACCGACGCTTGATTTAGTTATTAATGCGAAAAAAGGAGCCGATATTCCAGCACTGCAGCATTTGATTGATGTGAAGGCCTCTGAGCTGCGCAAGCAGCTTCCGAATGAGGTGCAGATGGAATCCTTGTTCTCACAGAAGGAAAGCCTTGATCACTTATTTAAGGAGCTGGGGCGAGAGTTATTGATTGGTATTGCTGCCGTTATTCTTGTCTGCTCCATGGGGCTCACCTTTGGAACTTCCTGGATTGTAGCGCTGGCGATTCCTATTTCTATCACAGTAGGTTTTATTCCGGTAGAGCTGATGGGGATAGATCTTAACCAGATTACGGTTGTTGCGATTGTTATTGTGCTTGGCATATTAGTGGATGATGCGATTGTTGTAAATGACAATATTCAACGGCGCTTGCAGCTAGGCGATTCACCTGCAGTAGCATCACTAGAAGGCAGTCGGGATGTAGCCATATCTATACTTACAGCTACCATTGCTACTGCGGCAGCCTTTCTGCCGCTGTTCTTCTTAAAAGGCAATATTGGCAGCTTTATTCGACCCTTGCCTGTTGTTATATCGCTAACCTTGGCTGCTTCAATGGCGATGTCCTTGACGATCATCCCCATCTTCCGCCAATGGGCAGGTGAACGCGCGCTTCGCAAAAAAAAGCCAGGGCTTTCAGCCTCCTCTGAAATGAGGCTCCATGAGAGCGATGTACAAGGTGCATCAATGACACCTGGACTGCTGGGCAAACCGATCCAACGTTTGAGTGTGTTTTACGGCAAGCAAATACATCGCTTCCTCAAACGCCCGCTCTTGACGGGCACAGCAGCCTTATTGATTGGAACTAGCAGCTTCGGCTTGCTTCCCTTGCTAGGCGTACAGTATTTCCCGCCTGCGGAGAAAGCTGAGATGCTGATTGATTTCAAGCTTCCGACGGGCCGTACTCTCGCCGAAACGGAATATACGCTGCAAAAAGCAGCCGATTGGATGCAGCAGCAGCCTGGCGTTGTGTTCGTATCGAGCTATTCGGGCAGAACTACGCCACGTTTCTACTATTCCGAATCAGATCGGACAGGGACAGAGATTGGCCAGTTGTTCGTCAAAACGGACCCCAAGGTGATACATACTCAGAAGGTAATAAGCACCTGGAGACAGGAGCTAAAAAAGCTTTTTCCGGAGGATGTAGAAATAACGCCACGGGAGCTTGAGCAGGGACCTCCGGTTGGAGCACCGATTGCTATTCGTATTAGTGGTGGCGATCTGCTCCAGTTAAGACAGCTGTCCCATGATGTTCAAGACATTCTCAAGGGAATTCCAGGGACAATCAGCGTTTCGGATGATGTGGGAACAGATATGAACACGTTCCAATTGCTGCCGGATCCCGCCAAGCTTCAGCTTTATGGAGTTAGCGAGAAGGATCTGTCACAAACGATACGCATCGCAACAGAGGGGCTGACGGTTACTACGATGCAAAAAGAAGAGGATCTGCTTGATGTAACTCTTTATGCAAAAGAACATAGTGCCGACCCTCAGGAAACGATGAAAAAAATGTACGTCCCTATGCAAAAAGGCGGTACCGTATCTGTACGCGAGCTTGGTGATATCCGCAGCGGTCAAATGATTAAATCTATTCATCACCGCAATCAGACACGAACGATTATTGTCAGAAGCTACACGGAGAATCGTCTTCCAGACGATGTCGTAAAGGAAGTAAAAGAACAAATGAGCCGCTACCCGATACCGGTTGGATATACGGTGGAATATGGCGGAGAGAATGAAGAAAGAAACGATGCGTTTGCCGCTATCGGAAAGCTATCCATCATTGTTGTTTTGTTAATTTATATTTTAATGGTTATGCAATTTTATTGCTTGTCCATACCTCTCTTGATTCTCTCTACCGTTTATTTGGCCGCTGGTGGAGCCGTAATCGGCTTGTATCTGACAAATTCTCCTATCGGCTTTATGGCATTGATGGGATTAGTCAGCTTGGCTGGGATTGTGGTAAGGAACGGCATCATATTAATCGAGTTTATTGAGCAGGCAAGAAAACGCGGATTAGCCTTGCATGAAGCAGTTGCTGAGGCGGGTAAAGCGAGACTGCGGCCTATCCTGCTTACGATGGCTACAGCGATAGGCGGATTATTGCCGATGACAATTATGGGCGGAAATTTATGGAGACCTATGGGAATTACGATCATATCAGGGTTAATTTATTCAACCTTACTTACCTTGATTGTTGTTCCTTCGCTATTCGTAATCCTTGAAACGTGGAGGGAAAAGCGGGCGGCCAAACGAGGAGAGACCGCAGTTCACGGTTAGTCCACAATTGGAGGGGATTGTCTTGAAAAATATGAGCAAATCCCCTTCCATAATTTGCTTAGATGGCGCTTTATCGGGTATACTGAACGTAAAATGTGTTTTTAGAGACGGAGGGTTCCCATTGCATAACTTGTTCGTTTATTTACATGTACTATCAGCTATTTTAATGGGTGTGTATCTGATGTTTCCTTTCTTGTCCATGCGCATCGAGGCATTGTCAGGAGCTGCACAGGTAGGATTCTTGAACGTCTTGTACGCAACTAACCGTTCAGGACAGTTGGCTCTTGTCATCGCACTGCTTTCGGGGGGATACCTGGTAAGCAAGAGCGGTTTCTCGGTGGCTTGGATGATTATAGCCGTTGTTCTGTTCTTGGCGCTTGGCGGATTGACCGGAGTGCTTGGGAGTGCGATGCGCAAAGCATTGGCTGATGACAATGGCTCCAGTGTTAAGGCTCATATAGGCAAAATCAAGAAAATAAGCGTCATCTCTGGCGTGATTTTCTTCTTGCTTGTAACGATGATGAAGTTCCCTTTTTAAGCTGCGATTCAAGCAGCAGATGTTTTTTTACATAATGAATGGATACAGGAATTAGAGCTAGGGGATGTCCTTGAGTAGCATTAGCTACTTTTAGGACATCCCCTTTACTGTCCAAAAATGGACTTTATAAGGGATCAGCCAGCATTGTTTCACAGCTTGCTTCAGCATCTCGTCGGCATATTCCGCTACCTCTGCCATCTCGGCTAGATCTTGTTCGCTGTATTTGCGAACTTTTTCTTTTTCTAATTCCTCAATATCGGTTAATCGTATGAGAGTTCGGGGGTTGTCCAGCACTCAACCACATGAAAGAAAGGAATAGATGGAAATCCTCCCGCTAATCCAGCCTGGATTTCGTTTGCAATCAATATAACTGGAAAAACTCCTTCTAATATGGGTGATATGGATAATATCAGCCATATAAGGTAGAATTAGCATGAGAAATTCCAGTTAAAGGGCTAGAAACGCTATTTTCGGAGCAATTAACGTGACATTTTCCTGCTATTTGCGTGGGCGTGCTAAGTTGCTTTGCAATGCTGTAACCGAACCCGGAAGCCGAACTCGAATTCGAACCCGAACCCCCCGAACCCCGAACTCCGAAGCCCGAAGCCCGAAGCCCGAAGCCCGAAGCCCGACCCCCGACCCCCATGGTTGCAGATAAGCAGTGGAAATATGTATATCATACGTATGTAGGAGTTGAGGAGCTATTCGATTTGGCGGCAGACCCGGATGAGCTGACGGAACCTTGTTCAGTATAGCGGAGCCGGAGTCAGAGGCTGCCAAGCTGCAGCGTAATATGCGTCAATATTTGGTTGAGTGGTGCATGATCAATGGTGATCACACCATGCTCAATCAGGGTGACCTGCTAAGGGGCGAACGCGATCGGGAACCGAGTTCTGCCACGGTAGCCCAACATCCAAAATCCGCAGGAAAAGGTGTTCTTGGTCATTTTGGCAGAAGGTTTGTGTAATTATTGTGATTGGATAAACTAATAAGGTAAGTAAGCAGAGAAAGCAGCTCAAAGGCCCGTGAATCGTGCCGGTGAGCTGTTTTTTTCTACTACTTCATTCCCTTTGTGAATTGCGATACTGAATGGGGGTAATATTCATGATTTTTTTGAAAACCGTGCAAAAGTGGGAAGTATTGGGCATCCCAACCCTGTTGCCGATTTCCTTGAGAGGATATGTAGTGGTTCTAAGCAAAAGGCAAGCTTCACGGATACGACGGTTAGTCAGTGAAGTAGAGAAGCTGATGCCGGTCGTTTTACGGAACAACGAAGATAGATGATACATGGACAGATACAACTGCTGGGCTAGCTCCCCTATGGTCAAATCATCCATAAATCGTTCCTCGATGGCTTGCATAATTTTTTCAACATGATGAGGAAGAACGACTGTTCCCTGCTGTCCGGCAGGGGATATATCCAGTTCACGATATGCAATTTGCAATTGATTCAAAAATGAAATAATAAACAGCACAAAAGATTCGATGCGTTTTTCCGATAAAGGAGGAATCTCTTGTTGGTCCATTTCTTGCTGTAGTTGTCCGAACGAACGGCATAATTCCTCTAGAATGTTATACTCCTTCATAGGCCCGATAACGTGAGTTGCCGATTGGGAATCAAGAAAGAGCCTTACAAATGAACGTAACTGCGGAAAGGAATGAAGATAAGTTTCCAGTACGGAATAATCAAATAAGATTAAGGTACGGGTAAAAGGAACTTGGGGATCCATAATCACACGATGAAGCTGAAACGGATGGAAGATCAGCAGAGTACCTGGTTCAACGTCATAAATGTCACCTTCAAGAAAAACGCGGCCCTTGCCTGCATGAACGAACATAATCTCCATACTTTGGTGTGCGTGGAAAATCTGAGTAGGACCAATGGATTCTTTTGAATAATGGTAAAAATAAGGTTTGAAATGCAAGAAATGATTGATCGACAAACGATTCATGATGTATGTGTCCCTTCCTGATTCCAGGTTTCCAATTCATTCAGTTACAGTTAAGTTCCATATAAAAAACCATTTTCCTTCTGAATACCGCAAAATTACGAAATGATTCCGCAAATAAATACAATTAGAATTTGTTAAGATTATTTTTGAAAGCGTTTTATAATAAAAAGGGGTTGATATCAGTGAATGTACTACGACGATTTAAAAGTAAAATAAGTGGCCTTCTTTCCATTTTATTGGTATTGTCTGTACTTGGACAAGCTGGAGGCTTGTTTGTTTCGACTGCTAATGCGGCTTCGGACAATTTAGTGCTAGGGGCGAAGTTGGCCGGTTATAGTACTCAGGCAACAGCTGGAGTTGCTTCAAATGTATACGATGGCTTGATCTCGACGTATTGGCAGCCTAATTCTTCAGAGCGTGAACCAACCGGTAATGGGGCTTGGTTTGCTCTTAATTTAGGAGCTGTAAAATCATTTAATAAAGCCGTTTTCCAAATGGCTTTAAGTAATGGTGTGAGTAAAGTCAGGATTGAGTATTCGAATAATAACACTTCCTGGATCAAAGCTTACGAAGATACGGTAACGAATAAGGGTACTTCAGCTAGGACGGAATTGGTGAAATTAAATAATACTGTGACTGCGCAATATGTAAGAGTAACGTTCTTGTTTAGCGCGCAATCTCCAAATTTTCAATTAAGCGAATTTGAGCTATACAATGAGGGAGGTCCAACCGAGCCTGCCCCAGTTACTTCAGCATTCGTATCCAAAGCAAACGGTACAGCAACGATCCAATGGACGGATCCTGTCCTTAGCGCAGTTTATTTGGACTTCGATAAGGTTAAGGTCTATGACCTATCGGACGGAAGCAGGTCTGTCCTTGTTAACAAGGGACAGCAATCCGCAACATTTACGAATTTGAATGCTAATCAGGCATACAATTTCGCTATTCAAACCGTAACAACCGATAGTAAGAACAGCTCCAATGTAGTTGTATCCGTTAAGCCGGATATGTACCCGAACACCCAATTATTTAATTCGGGCCAGCTGAAAGCGGTTAAAAATAAGGTAATGACTCCCGGCAATACCGATTATTCGGCAGCTGTAAATCAATTGATTATGGACGCAGAGGTAGCAATGACCAATGGTCCCTATTCGGTCATGTACAAGACGGGGACCCCTCCTAATCCGAACGGTGATAAACATGATTATTGGAGCGCGGCGCCTTACTGGTGGCCGGATTTAACCAAGCCTGATGGATTGCCGTATATAAACAAAGATGGGGAGACCAATCCGGAAGGGCTCACGGATAAATATGACAAGCAAAGCTTCACCTTGCTGCGAACAACGGTTTCTACGCTTTCTCTTGCTTATTATTATACTAATGACAGCAAATACGCTGAACGTGCGGCCCTGCTGCTAAAAACATGGTTTATCGACCCGAATACGAAAATGAATCCGAATATGAATTATGCCCAAGGCGTAGGAGGGGCTGAGAACGGAAGAAAGGAAGGCGTACTGGAATCCGATAAGCTGTTTGAAATTATTGATGCTATTGAGCTTATTTCGAATTCAGCCAGTTGGACAAGTTCGGATACGCTAAGTTTCAAAAGCTGGTTAATGCAATACGTTGAATGGTTACAAACAAGTCCGCTCGCACAAGCAGAAAAAGCGACGATAAATAATCACGGCACATGGTATGATGCGCAATTCGTCAACTATTTGATGTATTTAGGCAAACGAGATGATGCCAAAACTTACTTGCAAACGACGGCAATCCCTCGCATTTCAGCCCAAATCATGGATGATGGGACGATGCCGGAGGAATTGAGAAGAACGCGTCCGTTTCATTATTTTTTATTTAATTTAATTCCTTTCTCCATGTTGTCGATTTTGGGTGATCAAGTCGGCGTTGATCTTTGGAATTCCGAAGATGGCATCCGCAATGCATATGGTTTTATAGCGCCTTATATTATTGATTTTTCACAATGGCCTTATGATGAGCTCCGTGATGAAGATGAAAGTGCCTTTGCAAGATATTTACGGGAAGCTGCCGTTAAGTATGGAGACGATAAGCTATGGAGTGCGGCAGAAATAATGCTCGGGGCACAAATAAATACACATCGCGTAAATTTGATTGCTCCTGGTAACATGGGTCCCGCTCCGCGTAAAGAATTGGTTACATTCAGTTTTCAAGGTCTGTATGTGCCTGTTACGGGAACGATCCATAACGATGAAATCACACTGGATGTGCCTAATGGAACCGATGTAAGAGGTTTGGTTGCTACTTTTAAAACCTCCGGCCAAAGCGTCAAAGTCGGTTCCATAGTGCAGGAAAGCGGCCTTACGGCGAATGATTTCACAAATCCGGTTGTTTATACAGTGTTATCGCCATCGGGTACAAGCAGGAGCTATACAATCAAAGTGAATGTTTTACCGAACAGACTGCCGGTTACCATCTATGAAACAGGATTCAGTGATTACAGAAACGATCCAAGCATAGATATAGACCTGTTAAAAGATAGCAGTAAAACTTTGTTCGACTTGATAAAGCCAATGCCTCAAGCTGTATCTGAGATGAAACCACTCACATGGTACAGCGGGTTTAATGACAATGGCACGATAAAATCTACGGCACGTATTTTTATCAAGGACGGCAATTCCCAGCATACGAGATCCATGCCAGCGGCCTTAAGGCTGTTAAAGGATACGGTTTACGGTTCTACCGTGACAATACCGATAAGCTTGAACAATTATAAAAATATTTCAGGCTCTTTCGCGGCAAGGACTCAAGATCAAACGGTAACTTATAATCTGTATTCCGAATGGTCAATAGACGGCGGAGCTACTTGGAACGTTGCAAATAAACTAACCCGTGACAGCAGTCACACCAAGCTGACGGATACTTACGGCAATTATCCGTTTACATTTTCAATTAACGATGCCAGAGCTGATGGCAATCCTAACTTTTTATTCAGACTAAGATTGGATAAAAGCAGTAGTGGTTACATGAACATTGACGATTTCAAATTAACAGGTGAACCTCTTTTCGATTTGAATCAAAAGGGACTTACTGAGTTCAGCTTCAAAGGTTTGAATCCGGAAGTTAACGGAACGATCGATGGGACGGAGATCAAACTTACGGTGCCTTACGGTACTAATGTGTCCGATTTGGCTGCAACATTCACCACCACCGGAACAAAAGTGAGAGTGGGTTCCACGACCCAGGTGAGTGGAGTTACAGCTAACAACTTTACGGCTCCGGTTGTTTACACGGTAGAAGCAGGGAATGGCACCAGACAGAACTATAAGGTAAATGTAGTTTCAACGCCTGGGGCTGATTTAACATCGCCGGTTTGGCCGAGTAATGCAACTCTTTCCTATTCCAATGTTAATCAAACAGGAATGCTATTAAGCTGGCCGACGGCAACAGATAATGTAGGCGTAAAAGAATACCGAGTCTACAATGGTGATACGCTGATGGGCACCGTAACTGGAACGACCTATTCGGTTTCGGGTTTAACGCCAAGAACCAATTACACGTTTAAAGTCGTCGCAATGGATCAGGCAGGAAATCAAAGTGCAGCACTTAGCGTAAATGCAGTAACACTTGCTTATAGCCATAGCTCCTCTTCCTCAAGTCCGGCAGCTGGCAGCCAGAGCACTGAGAATGCTTCAAATGCAGAAGTTGGAAAAGTGGATAGCGGATCTATTACCGTTAAAGAAGAAAAAACTGGCGATGGGCGTATAATTCAACTTGTTACTGTGGATGCAGCCGGGTTGAATAAGGCAATCGAAGCAATAAAAGGTAAAAATCCAAGCGAACAGAAAATCACGTTGGAGGTTAAAGGCAGCGGTTCCGCAATAAAAGTGGAGTTACCTGGCAGCGCTATTCAAAGCGGCAATCAATCTGCACCTCAAACGGTCATTTCCATTAAGACCGATTTGGCCACTTACAATTTGCCTATTAAAGTGATTGATGCAGGCTCTGTTGCGAAAAGCCTTGGTGTAGATATAAAGGATGTACAAATCACAGTAGCGATTGAAAAAGTTTCCGGAGCTATCGGGGAGCAAATTCTGCAAAAAGCCAATGCAGCCGGACTCACGTTAATTGGCGGTGATCAAGCGAAAGTCCTTGATTTCAAGATTACTGCTAGTGCTAAAGGTAATGTGGTTTCCATTGACCAGTTTAATCATACGTATGTTTCTAGAATAATCGTGATTCCGCAAACGGTAGACTCAACTAAAGCGACTGCCGTGCTTTATAACCCGACTACAGGAGAAATGACGTTCGTACCTGCTGTATTTAATGTGGTGGACGGAAACACTCAAGTCACGATCAAGAACCATTCGAATAGTATTTATACAGTCGTGCAGTCAAGCAAAAGCTTTGCCGATCTGAACGGTCATTGGGCAAAAGCGGACGTTGAGCTGTTGGCATCCAAGCTCTTGGTGAAAGGCTTGACGGATACGGCATTTGAACCGGGAAGTTCAATTACCCGTGCTGAGTTTGCCTCTCTGCTTGTCCGCGCTTTAGGATTGAATGCTGATCCTTCATCGAAGTTCTCAGATGTTAATAGCAAGGACTGGTATGCAAGCACGATCGTAGCGGCAGCGCAATCGGGGATCGTTACAGGCTTTGAGGATGGGACGTTTAAACCAAACGCTCCGATCACTCGTGAGCAAATGGCGCTAATGATTACAAGAGCCATGACTATCGCAGGTAAATCGAACGATACCAGTGGAAAAACAAAGCAGCTGCTCGCGAAGTTTGCCGACCAGGGCATAATCAGTGCATGGGCACAAGAGGCCGTAGCACAAGCAGTAGATGCGGTGCTGATTAATGGACAGACGGATACGACGTTTGTACCTCAAGCCAACGCAACTCGTGCAGAGGCAGCTGTGATGCTCAAACGGTTCCTGCAATATGAGGGATTTATTAACTAAGCAGTGCTAGCTCGCTAACATATTAACAAATAGGAAAAGCAGGTGGCCGTGAAGTGCCGCCTGCTTTTTTAATCTAATTTATATGTTTCGGGGCTCCCCGCAAAGTATCTGAATCAACTTCGAAGCAAGACCCCACTTTGTGGGGATTTTTTACTTGATTCTGCAACCTTGACAAGGCGTTCTTCCTGCAAGGACTGTGCAGCCGGATAACCTTGAAATTAGGAGGGCAGCGAATGGGTTTAGCTGGAATTTACGGAGCTAATTTTGCCTTCGCGCCATCATTTTGGGATATAACGGGAAAAGCTCCATCTAAAATCGGTAATATTGGATCATTTTTCTGTGAGGAGGAAGATTAACGGGACGTTTTACCGTTATTTACAGAAAAGGACCGATATGGCCCAGAATTAGCGGGATGTTTTCCAGTTAGACATAAGGGGGGAGCTTAGGAACATGAGCGTTACACTGACTATACGTCATTTACGAATGGGTAGGATAGTTGAAGAAGATTAGAAACACTGACATATAGGTGTCAGCATAGGTTGCTTATAATAACAATAGTGAACCGATAATAATTGCCTTAGGGGGAAATTAAGTATGAGCCAGAAACAAACATTGCGAGGATTTGCGACCATCAGCTACTGGGCGGATAATATGGAGGCGGCAAAGGCGTGGTACTCCGAACTGCTGGGCATTGCGCCTTACTTCGAACGCTCAGGACCAGATGGGCGGCTAGCCTATGCCGAGTTTCGCCTTGGAGATTACCAGCATGAACTGGGTCTGATCGATCGCCGGTTCGCTCCTGCGCGTGCAGCAGCTGGCCCTGGTGGTGCCGTCATGTACTGGCATGTTGATGATATAGAAGCAACGCTTAGGAATTTGAAAGCCATGGGAGCTGAAGAATACGAACCGCTCACACACCGTGGTGATTCAGGATTCATTACGGCTTCCGTCACGGACCCATTTGGTAATGTACTAGGTATCATGTACAATCCGCATTATTTGGAAATCCTGAATCTCAGAACTGAAGGTGACCTGGGTAATGGTAATAGATAAACAAGTGCAAGCTCGCACTCGACAAGAATGGCGAGAGTGGTTAAGTGACCATCACAGTACTGAAGATTATTGTTGGTTAATAACAACTACAAATCATCCAGTAAGCTATTTGGATTTTGTTGAAGAAGCTCTGTGTTTTGGATGGATTGACAGCACGCGCAAAAAACTGGATGACATTCAAACGGGGCAACGATTTTCACCCAGAAAGAAAAACAGTAACTGGTCAGAGCTCAATAAAGAACGTGTCCGACGGTTAGATAAATTAGGCTTAATGACAGAAGCAGGAAATAAAGTGTTGCCAGATATGAAAGTCGAATATTTTTTGATTAATGAAGCTATTTTATTGGAATTGCGTCAAGATAAAGAGCTCTATCGCAATTTTCAAGCCTTGCCAGAACTATATGTTAGAATCAGGATCGACAATATCCAGTCCGTGCAGTCCGATGCAGAGTTGTATCATAAACGATTGAAAAAATTTATTGAACATACCCGTGCAAATAAAATTTATGGACAATGGAATGATGATGGTCGCCTTTTAGGATAGTAAGCCGCGGCGGAACCTAACCTACAGCTTTCTACAAATGGGACGGGGAGATCGCTGTCGAGCTGCATTCAAAACAAATCCATAAAATGCAAAAATAACCTTCCAGCCAACTAAAAGTTGAAGTGAAGGTTATTTTGGCTACCAACTAAACAAATAAGTAGTGGCTGAAATTTTACAAAGCCCTTTTTGTGAAAGCACGAACCTATTCTTCCGACAATTCATCCAAAGTTTTCTCCAGGCTAGGTGCCAGGTTATCGAGAAAATACTGCATCTCCGGCATGTTCATCTGTTGGATGGACTGCTCAATCTGCTTCTTGGCGCTTCCGAATTCTTTATTGCCGGCCGATAGCTCTGTCACACATTTCAAGTAAGCATCGAGTAAATCGGCCGCTTTTACATATTTCTTTAATTCGTTGTTTTCACCGGTCTTCGTATCGATCAATGGCTCATAGACCGGACGCAGCTTGTCAGGAATCATATCGAGCATACGCTCCGCGGCCAGCTGTTCTATATCTCGAAAATTAGCTAATATTTTGGGATTATGATGCTTTACTGGCGTAGGTATATCTCCGGTAAATACTTCGGTTGCATCGTGGAACAGCGCCATGCTGACGATTCGGTCCGTCGGGATGTTTCTCTCATAAACTTCGTTGGCAATTGTGCACAATACATGGGTTAAGATGGCTACATGAAAAGAGTGCTCGGCAACGTTCTCCTTCACTACATTGCGCATCAGGCTCCAGCGTTCAATGTAGCGCAATCTGTACATATAAGCGAAAAAATGACTATCCATCGTGTCTCATCCTATCTGATTTTTTAACATCGGAGAATTGATTATTTTTTTATTACAGGTGTTTGGCGTACGGAAAAGCTCTGTACTGTTGGATTATACACAATTTGTACGCCGATAGCAGTTTCCAAATCTTTCAGGCCGATATAAACTACATTATTTTTCATATAAAGCGGTTTTTGCAGATTAATGGTCTTGCCTCCGGTTAGTGAAGTCAGCTTCTGACTGTTTACGGAGCCTACCCATGTGGTGTTCTGATATTGAATTTGTATTTGATTTTTGTTGGTTAAAGAAGCTTTGCCGCCCAATTGGCTCATGGTGTCCATTAGAGGTACTTCGTTAAATGGATGATTGGTCGCAACGACTCTTCGCCTGATAGAAGTTTCTAGGCCTTCCGGTGAAATAGCGCTGTTACCTGCATTGATCCTGGGGATTTGCAAAGGCTCCAGGTCTCTCGTAGCCATTTCCGGTACAATGGTAAAAGCGAATCTCATTCCGGCCTGTTGAATGTATTGGGAGGATAGCTTGTCGTAAATGCCAAAAGGATATGCATACGAATCGATAGGCTCCGGATACAGCTCGCTGAGCTTAGAGACACATTGTCCAGTATCGCTAAGAACCCTTTGCTTATATTCATCTTCCGTTTCCTTTGTGCCGTTAGTGATGATCCGTCCTACCAGCATGGCGCTATCGTCAGGTAATTTTTGATGCATGCTGTTGGTGTGGCATTGAAGATCTATAAAATTAGTATCACTTGTCATCTCAATAATTTCATCGCGGGACATGGACGGAATGTAGCTGGCTAATGGATCCTCCAAATCCCCGGTAATAACAAAATTGACCGCAGGGATGCGCATGCTTTTAAGTATGGGATAAGCATTTGTATAGAAGCTCTCATAGCCATCGTCAAAGGTTACAAGCACAGCATTATGTGGAACCGAAGCGCCCTGCATAAACTCCTTAAACTGCTGGAGTGTTATGAATTGATAGCCTTTATTTTTTAACAGAGACAATTGATCCTTAAAAAGCTGGGTTGTAACGGTCCCGGAGCTCTTCGCTTCGTCATCAACATGATGATACATAATAACAGCGACTTGATCTTTAAAAATAACGCTGGAATTGGCTGCATAAAGAGACGGTAGGATGATACTAAGGCCGAGAATACTGAGGGCCGCTGCTTTTAGAATGAGTTTGTTCATCTGCAATCGTAACTCCTTATCTGGTAGTCGAAATTTCCTAGTAGGTAAGAAAACATATTCTAGGTCCGAGGTAAGGATTCCTTCTGTGAGAACAGTAGAATATCGAAATGTTTGTGGAAACCGAAGGGATAAGGTGAGCTGCCAAATAAAGCCGCAAAACCGCCCCATTTTCACGGTTTTTGAACATGTCGGATTATGCTATTATATACCTATGCTTAATTCGTCCGGTTTGGAAGCCGGGCTTATCATTTTGAGAGGAGTTTTTATTCATGCAGCATTTCCAACAAAGTGTCTATAAACTGATTGTAGAAACATCTACGAACCTACCGGCTGATGTCCGCGAAGCGATTCAAGCCGCTAAAATCCGGGAGGACGCTGGAACGCGTTCTGCGCTTTCCTTATCAACTATTGCTAATAACATTCATATGGCGGAATGCAATGTCTCACCTATCTGTCAAGACACGGGGATGCCGACCTTTATTATACATTGTCCTGTAGGCGCTAACCAAATTGTAATGAAGAAACAAATTTTGGCGGCGGTAGCTCAAGCAACTAAGGATAGCAAGCTTCGTACCAATTCCGTTGATTCCTTAACAGGCGCTAATACAGGAGATAACTTGGGCCCCGGAACTCCGGTTGTTCATTTTGAGCAATGGGAAAAAGACGATGTCGAAGTGAAGCTGATCTTAAAAGGCGGAGGCTGTGAGAATAAAAATATTCAATACAGCTTGCCAATGGAGATTGAAGGCTTGGGCAAAGCAGGCCGCGATCTTGATGGAATCCGTAAGTGCATTCTGCATTCAATCTATCAAGCTCAAGGTCAAGGCTGTAGCGCGGGATTCATCGGAGTAGGCATAGGCGGTGACCGGACGACAGGCTACGAGCTAGCTAAACATCAGCTGTTTCGCCATGTTGACGATGTGAATCCCATTGAAGAGCTGCGCAAGCTTGAGGACTACATTATGGGCAACGCGAATTCGCTTGGTATCGGAACTATGGGCTTTGGAGGTCAAGTTACTCTGCTTGGGTGTAAGGTAGGCGTTATGAACCGTCTTCCAGCGAGCTTCTTCGTCTCCGTTGCTTATAATTGCTGGGCTTACCGCAGACAAGGCGTGCTGCTTGATTCAAACAGCGGCGATATTAAAGAATGGGTTTACAGAACCGGAGAAACGGTTCCTATGAATCAGGAAGCAGCGGCTTCCACTGAAAAAACCGAACGTAAAGAAGTTGTACTGCAAACGCCAATCTCCGAGGAGCAAATTCGTGAGCTGCGCGTTGGGGATGTAGTCATTATCAATGGTATCATGCATACAGGCCGTGATGCTCTTCATAAGCATTTGATGGATCATGATGCTCCATTGGATTTAAATGGCGCAGCGATTTATCACTGCGGACCTGTTATGGCCAAGGATGCTGACGGTGAATGGCATGTCAAGGCTGCCGGCCCGACCACAAGTATCCGCGAGGAGCCTTATCAAGGCGATATTATTAAAAAATTCGGTATCCGCGCTGTTATCGGCAAAGGCGGTATGGGCGCCAAAACGTTAGCCGCGTTGAAGGAGCATGGCGGAGTTTACTTGAATGCGATTGGCGGAGCTGCTCAGTATTATGCTGAATGCTTCAAAAAGGTTGAAGGCGTCGACTTCATGGAGTTCGGTATTCCAGAAGCGATGTGGCATTTGCAAACGGAAGGTTTTGCCGCAATCGTAACTATGGACTCACATGGTAACAGTCTGCATGCGGAAGTCGAAAAGGATTCTTTTGCAAAGCTTGCACAATTGAAGGAAACGGTTTTCTCCTAAAATGGATTTAATGTGAGATAGTGGCGAAGCTGCTGCTACGAGACCTGAAGGATGAATAACGGAACGGGGAATTCCTTTATTCCATCTGCCGCCTCTAACTTAAGGAGATTGCGGAAGTTGGAGTTCCGTTATTTGGGCAAATAGATGCACTAATGTGGAAAAACAGAGGGATAACGGAACAGCTTCTTCCGTAATTCCTCTGTTTTTTGTGCTTCTCAGACGATAGAGGAAAAAAAGTTCCGCTATTCTTTTCCTAAGCTTAACTCCCTTTACAAAAAAAAAACTAGCTATCTAACTATTGAACAGCTACGATAATGAGTAAACTATTTATTCATATAACCTCAAGTGAAGGGACAAATGAACGATGCATAAATTTCGTGCCCGGCTTACATTGATATTTATTGTGCTGATCGGTTCTTCCGTCCTTATAGCAGGTCTATTTATGGCTCAGATGCTGAAGGATTCGCACATAGAAGCATTGAAAGCGAACATGCAGCGAGAGCTTAAAATTATTCTGGTCACTCTGGATTGGAATAAGAATGGGTCGGATGAGGAGCAAATTCGATATTACACGGATCAAGCCAACAGGCTGAGGAAATCGGCTGATGCGCGCATTACCTACATTCGTGCGGATGGTAAGGTTCTGGGCGATTCCGATCATGCAGCGGCTGATATGGAGAATCATTCGGAACGTAAGGAAATTGTCGAAGCAAGAACCAGTGGTACCGTCGGATCGGATTCGCGCTATTCAGCCACAGTTGGCCGCAATACTCTGTATGTGGCAATACCGGTCAAGGAAAACGATCAAATCAAGGGCTACGTGCGTCTCGCTATGAGCTTGGTTGAGGTAGAAGCATCGATTAGACAGGTATGGCTGGGTTTGCTAATTGGCCTGCTGGTCGTATTTGCGCTTGCTGTATTAATTAGCTTTCGTGTGGCCTATAGCATTACAAAGCCGATAGAAATGATTACGAAGGTAGCTCATCAAATTACTAATATGAATTATAAAGCTCGCGTTCATGGACGTAAGAAGGATGAGGTTGGACAGCTCGGGCATGCGATCAATCGAATGGCAGACAGCCTGCAGCTGCAGATGAACCGGATTATTGAGGACGAAAGCCGCTTGAAAAGCGTGCTGGAGAATATGATCAGCGGCGTTATGATGATTGACCGTGACGGAAAAATCGTGCTGCTGAATCGTTCAGCAGAGGATATATTAGGCTTCTCATCCCAGGAGCTGCTGGGCAAAAAATTTGATGAGGCAAAGCAGCAGTTTGACTTTACCCAATTGATTCAGGAATGTTTTGACGTTCACGAGCATATCCGGGATGAAATGATTTTCTATTACCCGTCGGAGCGCATACTGGAAATTAACTTAAGCCCCATGTCTTTAGGTGAGGAAGAATGGGTAGGCGTATTGATAGTGCTTCATGATATTACTGCGGTTCGGCGGTTGGAGCGGATGCGGAGTGAATTTGTCGCGAATGTGTCCCATGAATTAAAAACACCGATCGCTGCAGTTAAAGGCTTCGCGGAAACGCTTCTTGCCGGTGCCTTAAACGACAAAGAAACTGCTAAGTCGTTTCTGCAAATTATTTTTGATGAAAGCGAGCGTTTGAACCGGCTCATCGGCGATATTTTGGAGTTGTCTAAAATCGAGTCGAAACGTATTCCGCTGCAATTTTCACCGGTTCATATGCAAACCTTTGTAGGCAATTGTCTGCATGTTATGAATTCGGAAGCGTCCAAAAAGTCGATTGAGCTCGATATGATTGTAGACGAGAATTTGTACATTGAAGCAGATGAGGACCGGCTGCGGCAAATTATGATCAATCTGTTATCCAATGGCATCAATTACACTCCTGAAGGTGGTAAAGTAAAAGTGAAGGTGGACTCTCTTCTTGGCGGAGGGGGCGCATCCGAAAATGAAAGAATTCGTATGACCATTTCAGACACCGGTATTGGCATTCCAAAGAAGGATTTGCCGCGTATCTTCGAACGTTTCTATCGGGTGGACAAAGCGCGGTCAAGAGTTTCAGGCGGTACCGGCTTAGGGCTGTCCATCGTCAAACATTTGGTTGAGCTGCACAGTGGGTCAATTAGGGTTGAAAGTGAAGTCGGTATGGGGTCGAAGTTCATTATCGAATTGCCGATTATTCATTAGTCATGCTATGATTGGTGTATACAGAAATTAAAGCGGGGGATTCCCATGCCACAAACTATTTTAGTTATTGAAGACGAGCCTACATTAGCAAGGCTGCTATCTTATAATTTATCGCAGGACGGTTATGAGACGAAGGTAGTGGATCACGGCAGCGATGGGCTTCAGATTGCTCTTCAGCAGTCGTTTGATTTAATTATTCTTGATATTATGCTTCCAGGGATTAATGGTTTTGAAATTCTATCCAAGCTAAGGCAAAAGGGCAATAAGACTCCAGTCATTATTTTGACTGCTCGCAATGCGGAAGAAGAGGTTGTACAAGGTCTTAAATACGGCGCTGATGACTACATCACTAAGCCGTTTGGTGTTGCTGAGCTGCTCGCACGTGTGTCTGCCGTATTGCGCAGAACGATGTCGGAGGAGCAATTGCAAGAGAAGAATACCGCAGGAGAGAAGGTCATCACTGTTGGTGAACTAAACATCTATCCTGAGAAATACGAGGTTATGCTGAATGGCGAATCCATCTCGCTTAGACCCAAAGAGTTCGAAGTGTTGTTGTATCTCGTTCAGCGGCCAGGTGTTGTTGTAACAAGGGATGATTTGATGAACATCGTATGGGGCTTTGACTACATCGGTGGGCAACGAACGGTAGATGTGCATGTAAGCTCATTAAGAAAGAAGCTCGAAATGAATCAGCAGAGTGTGCAGATCGAGTCGATTCGTGGTGTCGGCTATAAATTGGTCAGTACAAATACGAATATGAAGAAAAATTAGTAACTTAAGCGGCAAGCCTTTTGAATGAAACATTCAAGGGGCTTTTTTGCGTTTGTAAAAAATTGAACCTGAGGCGGCCATTTCCCGGGAAATGGGCATAAGCCAAAATCGTATATAAGGTTAACAGGATTCGAAATATATTTTTGGTGGTTTCTTGTCTATACTAGGACTAGGTTATTTTGATCATAATGATAAACAAATTTGCTTTTTATCCTGAAGGAGGAGCAAGAAATATGTCGAAAACGTTTAGAATTGGAATTATAGGTTGCGGAGGGATTGCAAACGGGAAACATATGCCCGCATTAAAAAATCAACCCAATGCAGAAATGGTCGCCTTTTGCGATATTGATGTAAACAAAGCCCATGATGCAGCGAATAAGTTCGGTGCAGAGGGAGCTAGAGTATATGAAAATTATCGGGATTTATTAAATGACGGGTCTATCGATATTGTACACGTTTGTACACCGAATGATTCCCATGCGGAAATTTCCATCGCAGCTCTAGAGTCCGATAAGCACGTAATGTGCGAGAAGCCAATGGCCAAAACAGCTGCTGATGCAAGACGTATGGTTGAAGCTGCGAAACGTACAGGCAAAAAACTGACGATCGGTTATCAAAACAGGTTTCGTTCGGATAGCCAATATTTGAAAACAATTTGTGCCGAAGGTGATCTTGGAGAGGTGTATTATGCGAAAGCACATGCAATCCGCCGCCGCGCAGTACCGACATGGGGTGTGTTTCTGGATGAGGAGAAGCAGGGCGGTGGTCCGCTGATCGATATTGGTACCCATGCTCTGGATTTGACCTTGTGGATGATGGACAATTATAAGCCTAAGGCAGTGCTGGGAACTGCTTTTCACAAGCTTTCCCATAAACCGAATTCAGCCAATGCCTGGGGAGCCTGGGATCCTGAAAAGTTTACCGTTGAAGATTCCGCCTTCGGGATGATTACTATGGAGAATGGTGCTACCATAGTATTGGAGTCCAGCTGGGCGATTAATATGCTGCAAACAGGTGAAGCCAAAACAACCTTGTGCGGAACAGAAGGCGGTGCAGACATGCAGGATGGTCTTCGTATTAACGGAGAAAAACACAGCCGCTTATACATGAATCAGATCCAATTGGATGCTAAAGGCGTAGATTTCTACGATGGGAAGAAAGAAAGTCCTGCCGATTTGGAAGCACGCTTATGGCTTGAAGCCGTTGAGCAGGATAAGGATCCGGTTGTAACTCCTGAGCAAGCTTGTGTTGTATCCGAAATTCTTGAGGCTATTTATGAATCTTCCAAAACAGGTAAAGCTGTATATTTTGACTAAGAAATGGTTTTGATTTGAATAAAAAAAGGCTATCCAACAAGTAGGATGACTTGTGGATGGCCTTTTTTAATAATTTATATGACCTTATTTCCCATGCTTGCCCTGAACATAATTTGCGTTAAACAAGAACAGCCGCATCAACAAGTACAAGGAAGGAATGAGCAGCATTAGTCCGGCTATGAAGGCAATTATCAGCGCAATACCCATACTTGGACTTGTGATACTCTCATGGATCGAGATCATGGGGTATAAGATATAAGGTAAATGCGAAGCCCCATATCCAAAGAAGGCCAATGCGAATTGCAACATCACCGTCAGGAATGCTAACCCGAGACGTTTGCGATGCCAAATCAGGTAAGTAGCGACCATGAAGCAAAGGAATGACAGCACGAACATCCAGGATAGATCAAGCATCTGTTCAAAATGCCAAGGATTATGCCGTTGTATTGAGAAAAATACAAGCAGACTGCTAAGAATAGTGGGTATGCTCCATCCAAGAGCGAAGCCGCGCAGCACTTCCATAGCCTTATAGTCCTTAGCTTTGTCAGCATAGTAGGTTAAGAAAGCTGCGGATATAAACAAAACACTGACGAGCGATAAAATAACGACAGACCAGGCATAAGGACTTGTAAAAAGCTTGCTGTAGAGCAAGGTTACCTGATTGCCCTTTTCCTCGATATAACCTCCCTCTGAGATCGTCAGCACTATGGATAAAGAGGCCGGAATAAGCAGTCCGCTGGCTCCGTACAGCAGCATATAGAACTTATTATCCTTGGAACCGTAAGTGCTGAAGGCATAATACGAGCCACGAATGGCTAACAGTATGATAGCAATGCTGCCTGGAATTAACAGCGTAGTACCCAGGTAATAAGCTGTATCCGGAAAGAAGCCGACCATCCCGACCATAAAAAAGATCAAGAACACATTGGTCACTTCCCATACTGGGGAGAGGTAGCGTTCGATAATGCCATGCACTAAATGTTTTCTTCCGGTAAGCATGCTGTAGTAGCTGAAAAAACCGGCTCCAAAATCAATAGAGGCAACAATCAAATATCCATACAGAAAAATCCAGAGAACGGTAATTCCTATCAGCTCGATATTCATTTATGCGGGCCTCCTTCAATACCATTCTGCTCCAATTCCTGTTCAGGAGTATAGCTACGGAACATACGGCGAAGTATGATCCAAACGGTGAAGCCGAGTACGATATACAGTAAGGAGAAAAGCAGCAGCATCCAGTCCACATTAGCAGAGGTCGTGGCACCATGCACGGTTTTCATATAGCCGCGCAAAATCCATGGCTGTCGACCGGCCTCAGCGAAAATCCAACCGCATTCAATGGCGAGCATGGCGAGCGGACCTGACCACACAATGCAGCGAAGCAGCCAACGAGGCAGTGGCTTTCCTGTGTTTTGGCGCGATTTGCGATTGATCCATAAGTATGCGATACATAGTACAATCGATAAGCCGCCAATGGTAACCATAATATCAAAAAAATAATGAATATAAAGCGGCGGTCGAAGCTCTTTCGGTGTTTCGTTCAGTCCTTGAACAACGGCATCCGGCTTGCCATAGGCCAGTATACTTAGAGCATAGGGCAGCTTTAAGGCATAGCGAATTTCGTTGTTTTCACCTAATACACCGCCAAAAACAAGTGGAGCTTTCTCGGCAGTCTCAAAATGCCATTCGGCTGCAGCAAGCTTTTCCGGTTGATACTCAGCCAGAAATTTGCCGGACAAGTCTCCGATAAAAGCGGTAGATAAGGAGAAGATTAGTCCGCAAACCATCGTCAGCTTCAGCGCTTTTTGATAGTAGATGTGACGTTTACCGGCGAGCAGTGCTACAGCGGCTATAGCTGCAAGCACGAAGGCGCTGGTCATATAGGCAGATGAGAGTACATGTGCCGTTTTGGTAGGCGTTGCAGGATTGAACATAGCAACTATCGGATCGATATCAATTATCGTGCGACCGGATAGCTTGAACCCTTGGGGAGTGTTCATGAACGCATTGACAATGGTGATAAAAAAAGCGGATGCACTGGATCCTATTATAACTGGAATTGATATTATAAAATGTGTCCAAGGATTACGGAACCTATCCCATGTATACAAATAAATGCCAAGGAAGATCGCTTCGAAGAAGAAAGCGAATGTCTCCATAAACAGCGGAAGCGCAATGGCTTGACCTGCAATTTGCATGAAGCTTGGCCATAATAAATTCAGCTGCAGACCGATGGATGTACCGGTAACAACACCGACGGCTACAGTGATTACAAAGCCTCGCGCCCAGCGACGAGCCAGCAGCGTATAGTGAGGGTCTTTACGCTTTATCCCCAGAAATTCAGCGATGGCAATCATAACTGGAACCCCGACCCCGATGGTCGCAAAAATAATATGAAAGCCCAGCGTTAGCCCAGTAAGTATTCGGCTGTACACGGCCGGATCGTACGACATCATGGTACATCAGCTCCTTATTTTGTAGTACATGTTATTGTATTACCCAAACGGTTATATTATTTATTATAAACGGGACATGTGATTTTTTTCACAACATATTTGAACGAGTTTTGACTAAACGGTTACGAAATGATGAATCTCAATAATAATACCTACAGCATTTTGGTATTCGATACCCATTGCCTTTGGAGTATTAATTTTATTATTAGCTCTTATTTTGTCTTACAGGCAAATTATATTTGCTTATCCCCACGGCGGAGGAGCGTATGTGGTATCAAAGGAAAATCTAGGTATACTCCCTGGTTTAATCGCCGGAGGCTCCTTATTGGTCGATTATATTTTAACGGTGGCAGTAAGTGTGTCAGCGGGTACAGATGCCATTGCATCTGCTTTTCCGAGTTTACACTCTCATACTATATCCATTGCCATTGCGTTTGTGTTGTTCATTACAATCTTGGAGACCGATTAGGATATTCCAATGGGATTATCATACTTGGAATTTTTTCAATCATATTAATCATTGCTTTTCAAGGACAAACCGAACAACTCATCCCGCTTTACGCTGTTGGTGTGTTTATCCCCTTTACCCTTTCTCAGACAGGAATGGTGGTAAAATGGATACGTCAAAAACCCAAAGGATGGGTATTATGACTAATAATTAACGCAACAGGTGCTGTAATTAGCGTTATCGTCTGTATAATGTTTTTTCAACCAAGTTTTCACAGGTCTGGTCAGTGTTAGTTTTCTTGCCTTTAATCATTTATCTTTTTCACCGAAATAGAAAACATTATGAGGCAGTAGGCGACCAATTAAGACTAACAACCTGTGAACCTGTTGTGCCAATTGAGGGCAATGTAATGATTCTCCCTGTGGTAGGTATTACACATGTGGTAGAGAACTCGTTAAAATATGTGAAATCTCTTTCACCCCACCAGATCATTGCCGTTTATGTTCCTTTCGAAAGAGAAGATGAGGCAGTGTTTGAAGAAAAGTGGAACAAATGGCAGCCTGATGTGAGACTGGTGACATTACACTCACCTTACCGAAGTATCATTAACCCATTGGCTAAATTTATTGATACAGTCCAACGCAAAGCAAGTGAATCGAACTACCAAGTTACAGTCGTTATACCCCAATTCATACCAAAAAAAGCGTGGCACAATATCTTGCATAATCAATCAAGCTTACTGATTAGAGCATTCTTGCTATTCAACAAAGATGTAATTGTGACCACCGTACCGTTTCATTTAAAGAAATAGGGCTAAGCGCGTATGTATTCGATTACCTTGAAAATCTTAAAAAGCAGAGAACTACGATTTATGGTTTCAGGAAACATCGCAGCTGCAATTCCAGCCGCTTTTTGATGCAACAGAATCCGTATTGCCACCTAAGCTAGACGCTAGTGTATGGCTAACGGGAACCCTAGTTGTTAGCAACCTTACTTTTGGCTGTCGATAAATATATCGGCAGCCTTTTTAGTGCGCCACGCATGGCGATTAACTAGGCGGTGAAAGTCCGTTGTGGGGGCTTGTAGTTGCCAACCACTAGCCAAGAGCAAGGGTGTCCATCGCGAGGTGGAATCTGAAGGAAGCTGGCGGCAAAATTCCGACCCGAGGAACACGAACGACATCAGGCACAGGATATGGGACGAGTCTGCTAAACAAGACGAAATCCAATAAACTACACGGACATACCAGTGTAAATGGCGCGGGTGCATGGAAGGAAAGTGAATCGTCTTACCGTGGGAGGTCTCATGGACGTGAGGAGATCCGCTTCGAATCACGGTTGAAACAAGATTTATCATGAGAAGTCAGCAGAAGCCATAGTACCTCGAACCGTCGACAGTTCGAGGGAAGGGCCGAACCTTAGGAGGTGGTAGTCAATGAACGTTACCGGGGCAGAAGAGAAGTACAGCCAACTTCCCGAAAAGGAAGGCTCGCTGCGGAAAGCAAGTGCGGAACACGGAGGATATGCAGGAGCGTACGGTTCTGAACGGATAACCGAAAACAACACCACCAACGCAAACGAGTCGAGGAAAGGACTGCTGGAGGAAATTGTGAGCGCAGCCAACCTGAACGAAGCGTTCAAGAGGGTGAGAGCGAACAAAGGCGCACACGGAGTCGATGGGATGAAAGTAGATGAACTTCTGCAATATCTCAAAGAAAACGGAGAAGCCGTCCGGCAGTCCATTCTGGACGGAAAATACCGTCCGAATCCCGTCCGAAGGGTAGAGATACCGAAAGAAGACGGCAAGAAGAAAAGAAATCTAGGCATTCCAACGGTAGTTGACCGGGTCATCCAGCAGGCAATCGCGCAGGTGCTCAAGCCGATCTACGAACGACAGTTCTCGGAAAATAGCTACGGATTCCGGCCGAAGCGAAGCGCCCACGGTGCGATCGAGAAAAGCCAGAATCATATCCAGGAAGGATATAAGTACGTAGTGGACATGGATTTGGAGAAATACTTCGACTCGGTCAATCAAAGCAAGCTGATCGAAGTGTTATCACGAACCATCAAAGACGGGCGAGTCATCTCGCTGATCCACAAATTTCTGAGAGCCGGCGTCGTGGTGAGGCGCAAATTCGAGGAAACAGAACTCGGCGTGCCGCAAGGTGGGAATCTGAGTCCAATACTTAGCAATATTATGCTAAATGAACTGGACAAGGAAATGGAGCGGCGCGGACATCGGTTTGTACGATACGCGGACGACCTCCTGATCTTCTGCAAAAGCCGAAGAAGTGCCGAGCGAACGCTTGAGAACATTCTGCCCTTCATCGAGAAGAAGCTGTTCCTGAAGGTGAACCGGGAAAAGACGGTGGTGGATGAGGCGAGGGGAATCAAATTCCTGGGATTCTCCTTTTACGAAGCAAAAGGGGAAACGAGAGTCCGAATTCACCCGAAATCCATTGCAAAGATGAAAGCCAAGATCAAAGCGCAGACATCGCGGAGCAATGGAATGGGCAATGAGGAACGAGCAAAGAAGCTTGGACGCTACATTATGGGGTGGGTCAACTACTTCAAAATAGCGGACATGAAGAAACTGCTCAAAACCACGGACGAATGGATGAGAAGGCGAATCCGCATGATCTACTGGAAACAATGGAAACGAGTGAGGACGAAGTTCAAGATGCTCCAAACACTCGGCATCCGGAAACAGAAAGCATGGGAATTCGCGAATACTCGAAAAGGCTACTGGAGAACTTCCATCAGCCCGATCCTCACCACCTCCCTCGGCAATAACACCATCAGAGGTTTGGGATTCCTTTTCTTTTCGGATTATTATCGACAAGTTACTGCGTGAACTAGGGAACCGCCGTATACCGAACGGTACGTACGGTGGTGTGGGAGGTCGGCTGCTCAACTAATGAGCAGCCTCCTACCCGATTTTAATAAGGATTTTATTGCGAAATATGGAACTGTTCATCAAAATGAAATCTCAATAGATATACCCAAATCTTCTAGTTTATGTATAATGTGAATCTCTTCAGTGAAGAATAAGGTAAAATTTAGATCGGGGTTTGAGTATGACATTATGGAAAAACATTCGCAAATGGAGCAAAAAATCCCAGCAAACTAAAAGTGATTTTGCAACTAGTTTTAGAAAGCGGAGTCTATCCAGCGATTTGCAAACGAATATCGATCAAATTAAGGAGGAATTCGGTTCCAGCCCTGATGTTATTATTCGCGAATTCCTTCTCGGTACCGAGTCTGTACTTAAAGTAGCAATGATCTATATGGACGGCTTGGTTAATAAAAATGCCATTTTTCATTTTGTAGGACATTTTCTGAACGGAGAATATCAGAAAGATTGGTTGGCAAACGCAAATCCGCACGAGAGCTTGTTGCATTTTTTAAGAAATCATGCCCATGAGATCCATGAATTGAGAACGATCGAAACTTGGAACGAAATGATGTTGTCTTGTTTGTCAGGTGATACGGTCATCTTAATTGACGGTTCAAATAATGGCATTGGGGGCAACACCAGAGGAGGAGAATTAAGACAGATCTCGGAATCTACGACACAAGTTGTTATCCGCGGTCCAAAAGATGCATTCATCGAATCAATCGGGACCAACATCGCACTTGTACGCCGTCGCATCAAAAATCCGAATTTATGGCTAGAAAACATGGAAATCGGTAAAGTCACGCGAACGGATGTGGCTATATTGTACCTCCATGGCATTGCCAAAGAAGATTTAATAAAAGATATTAAAAAGAGATTGCTCGAGATCGAGATTGATTCAATCATGGAGTCCGGCAATATTGAAGAATTGATTGAAGACCAGACGTTCACGCCGTTTCCGACCATTTATAATACGGATCGTCCTGATATTATCGCCGCCAATATTATCGAAGGCAGGGTGGCCATATTTGTGGACGGGACACCTTTTGTACTCATCGTACCGACGATTTTCTCTCAATTTTTTCAATCAGCAGAGGACTATTACCAACGCTTTGATTTTGCTACATTTGTGCGATTATTGCGTTATGTCAGCTTTTTCATCTCGGTCATGGGACCATCAATCTATATCGCATTGATCACTTTTCATCAAGAAATGATTCCTTCCCAGCTGCTCTTCAGTCTTGTCTCTTCAAGGGAAGGGGTTCCTTTCCCTGCTTTAGTCGAAGCATTAATGATGGAACTGAGCTTTGAAATCTTGCGAGAAGCGGGCGTTCGTATGCCTCGATCTGTCGGTCAGGCCGTTTCCATCGTAGGAGCGCTCGTCTTAGGTCAAGCGGCTGTACAAGCTGGTATCGTTTCTCCTGCTATGGTCATTGTTGTTGCCATTACCGGGATTGCTAGTTTCGCCACACCTGCGTTCAATATTGCCATTACTGCCCGCATGCTTCGTTTCGTGCTGATGATTTTGGCGGCAAGCTTTGGCGCTTTCGGCATTACCATGGGAATGATTTTTATTGTGGCTCATA
This sequence comes from Paenibacillus radicis (ex Xue et al. 2023), assembly GCF_024722015.1. Classification (GTDB taxonomy): domain Bacteria; phylum Bacillota; class Bacilli; order Paenibacillales; family NBRC-103111; genus Paenibacillus_S. The sequence continues at coordinate 150,155 of NZ_JANQBD010000021.1, forward strand.
TGACCAGCTTACAGTCGTTCGGGACACCTTATTTGTCACCACTTGGACCTTTCAATATAATCGATCAAAAAGATACTTTTATTCGTTTTCCTCTCTGGTCGGTCATCACCAGGTCCAAGCTGTTCAGAGTTAAGAAATATGCCCAGACTTCGAAAGAGACTCCATCCGCTTTAAGCAATCATGGAGAAAGAAATGGGGATGGAGCTCAATGAATGTTAACAGGGTATTACTGATCGTATTTCTTATGGGAATAATGATGATTACAGGGTGCTGGAACCGAAGGGAGCTTTCGGAGCTTTCCATCGTTTCCGCCATAGGCATTGATAAACTACAAGATGATGAATACCTCATCTCTTTTCAAATTATTAACCCTTCAGAAGTAGCAGGTAAATCTCCAAGTGGGGGTGCCGGAGGATATTCGCTTCCTGTAAACGTGTATCGGGGGATGGGGAAGACGATTCGCGAGGCTACATTGAAAGCTTCGCAGCAGCTGCCTCGAAAAATTTATTTTTCTCATGTTCGTTTGGTTGTTATTGGTGAGACTTTAGCTCAAGAAGGTATTCAGGAACTTTTTGATTTTTTCGAAAGATTTTTTGAATCCAGGCTAAACATAAATGTTCTTGTCGCCAGAAATGGGGATGCAGAATCTGTAATCTCGTTCCTTTCTCCTATTGAAAAAGTACCAGGAAACTCCGTCGTGGATCAAATAAAATTAACAACATACGTATGGTCGTCTAATGTGAACACCGAAATGGTGGACGTCATAAAGATGATAGTCAGTGAAGGAAAAGAACTTAGCATTAGCGGTATTAAAATTCTTGGAAATCCCAAAATTGGGGGTCAACAAACAAATTTTAGGACAAGTGAACCAAGAGCTATACTTGCTATTAGCGGCATCGCAATATTTAAGGATATGAAATTAGTAAAGTGGTTGGATGGAGACGAAGCATACGGTACCGTATGGACATTAAATAAAATGAAGAGTACGATGGTCAGTCTCGATTGTCAGAACAAAAAAAACGCACTCGATATTGTTGTTCTTCGTTCAAAAACAAGAGTGCAGGCTAAAGTTAAAGGGGAAAAACCCTCTATTTACATCGACATCAAAGAGGAAAGCGATGTCGGCGAAGTAAGATGCGGCCTGGATCTGAGTGATCCTGATGAAATAATGAATATAGAGAAAGCGTTGGCTGAGAAGACGAAACGAATGGTGCTCGCAGCCGTTAAGGAGGCACAAAAAGCAAAAAGCGATATTTTTGGATTTGGAGAATACGTGAATATGGAAAACCCGAAAACATGGAAACAGCTCAAGGATGACTGGAACACTACTTTTGTTGAAGTCCCCGTAAATGTAACGGTGACAGCTTATATACGCAGGACCGGTTTAGTGACAAAACCGTATTTCTACAAAGAGTAAGTTCATGCAGCGGTGGGAAGGTGTTTGATGCTTATGGAGAAAACGAAAATCAACATGTGGCAGTACTTTGTGCTCATCTTACTATTTGAATTCGGAACTGCGATTGTTGTGAGTCTTGGGGTGGCTGCGAAGAAGGATGCATGGATTGCCATTTTGCTTGGTTTGATTGGGGGATTGATTCTGTATAGTGTCTATGTCTCTTTATTTCATAGGCATTCTGGTTTGCCGTTAACCGGATATCTGAGGGAAATACTCGGGAAACATGTCGGGTGGCTTGTAGGATTAATATATCTCCTCCTGTTTATATATGGGGCAGCAAGGGACTTGAGAGATGCCGGAGACCTGCTGGTAACGGCTGTTTATGATCAGACGCCGCTATTCGTAGTTAACTTTATCATGTTCATTGTTATTGCTTATGTGTTATATAAAGGGGTTCTAGTTTTGGTAAGAACAGGGGAAATTTTCTTTTTGATTCTGATCTTTTTGGGTATCATGGGCAATGGGCTTGTTTGGATATCCGGACTTGTGGATATCAAAAATTTGCTGCCGATACTGGAAAACGGATGGAAGCCGATTTGGACAGAAGCTTTTCCACAGACACTGGCTTTCCCTTTCGGGGAAATGATTTGCTTTACGATGCTACTTCCGTATTTACAAAAACCTCAGAAAGCTATGAAAATTGGTTTATTTGCCATGGTATTAGGCGGTCTTGTATTAAGCTATACAATTACGCTTGAAATTTCCGTGCTTGGTTACAACTTGGTAAGCCGTAATGCGTTCCCTTTGTTACAGACAATCAGTATCGTAAAAATTGCAGACTTCCTGCAGCGATTTGATGCGATAGCGATTTTGACATTTATTATTTGTGATTTCTTTAAGATCGCCATGTTTTATTATGCATCAGTTTTGGCGGTGGCAGATTTATTCAAGATTAAAGAACAAAACAAACTTGTGCTTCCGATTGGCGTCGTCATTCTTTTCAGTTCCATGACGATTGCCAGCAATTTTACGGAACACATGAATGAAGGAATCCGCCTCGTTCCGTTCTATTTATTATTTCCTTTACAAACGGTTATCCCCTTACTACTGCTTGGAATCTCATGGATCCGGCAATACTGGGGCCCCGCTTCAAACAACTCTTAATTCGGTGACTTCTTTATAAATTGTGAAAGAAAAGGTGGTATTAGTAACATACTTGCGATGATAAGCAAAATAACGATCTCGGTAGACGTAAACATTTTTATTGTGCTTAGCATACCCCGGAGTGAATAATTCAGACTTATTCCCGAAAACAGATCTATGGTTATTGCAAAAGCAGTGGTTAATACAAATATTAAGAAAGCAAGCAGCAATATTTTCATCATTCGGTAACCCCGATCATAAAGTTAGTCAAACGTATTCTCGTTGAATTTATCGTTTATGTTAACCATTCGGGGTTATTTCTATTGGATTAAATAATGGTAATCGCGAATAAAGTGAGAGCATACGTCTCCGCTTACAACACAGGGTAGTGGACATAAAAAAGATGATCCCTGATAAATTCAAGGGTCATCTCTTGGCTGCTTAACTCCGCGGTGATTTGTTTAAATTGTCCACGATCCGGATCAGTGTTCAGCTCTGTCGAGGGGAACAAAAAATAGATTGAACACAAAATAACACTATGATATAATCAATAGCGTTAATGAAAATTTTAAATAGTATGAATCCAGTTTTAATCCTACTTTAATTGTACATCTGGAACTTTGATTTGTCAATGCTCTTTTTTACCTCAAAAAACGGAAGAAGGAGTGTGTTCAGGAGATATGGATACAAATTGGCGGCAGGAACAGGAGCGGCTGGAACGGGTCAGGAACAAGCTGCAGGCGAGAATCGCCGAACTGGAGCCGGAGGTTGCCGGGCTGCACGATCAGGCTACGGACATCCGCAAGCGGTTTTGGGAAGAAGTTACGATTAACACAAGTACTTACGAAGATTTCGAAGAGACCTTCTACACGATTAACCAGCAGTCCGCGGTATTGGCCGAACGGGAGCGCGGCCACAAGCTGTTGACACAGCAATGGAAAAGCATGAAACGTCTGCTCCCGTCTCCTTATTTCGGACGCATCGACTTTCAGGAGGATGGCCTGGGCCTCAGCGAGCAGATCTATATCGGCGTATCTTCCTTCGTCGACGAAGATGGATTGAGCTTTCTGATCTATGACTGGCGTACGCCAATAGCTAGCCTCTACTACGACTACTCCCCAGGTCGAGCGTCTTATGTCACGCCGGCCGGACGAATCGAAGGGACGATGGAGCTCAAACGGCAGTTTCAGATTCAAAACGGGAAAATCCGCAACATGTTTGATGCGAGCGAAACGATCGGAGACGAATTGCTGCAGCAAGTGCTTGGCAAAGGTGCGGACTCGCAAATGAAGAGTATCGTGGCAACCATCCAGAAGGAACAAAACGCTATCATCCGCAATGACAAAAGCCGGATGCTTATCGTGCAAGGGGCGGCCGGCAGCGGTAAGACTTCCGCGGCATTGCAGCGGGTGGCGTACTTGCTGTATAAACACCGCCAGACGATCAGGGCTGATCAGATTGTTCTTTTCTCACCTAATCCGATGTTTACCAGTTATATTTCCACCGTCCTTCCCGAACTCGGTGAAGAGAATATGCAGCAGACAACTTTTCAAGAATATCTCGACTATTGGATAGGTTCTTCGTTACGGCCGGAGGATCCCTTTGATCAGATCGAATATGTACTGAACGCACAAGGAGCGCCGGGATATGAGGCTCGTCTTCAGGGGATCGAGTATAAAGCTTCCGAAGCTTTCCTGCAAGCACTGCAGAACTATGGAATGTGGTTGGGAGGGGAAGGCATGCGATTCAACGGTATTCGGATTCGGGACCGCGACTTGATTACCGCGGAGCGAATGAGAGTGAAATTTTACGGTTATGACCGTTCCCTGCCGTTGCTCAATCGTGTCGTTCTCTTGCAGGAATGGCTGCTGAATGAACTGGCTTCGCTGGAACGTATGGAGCGGGAAGCGCCTTGGGTACAGGAAGAGTTGAATTATCTCGACACCGAGCAGTACGAGGAAGTCTTCGGAATGCTGCATAAAGAGAGAGAAGTCTTCGACATTGCGGAACAATTCGCCGCAATTCGCGAGAAAATTAACAATAAGCGCCGGGAAGATGAAGGTGACTTTGACTTCGCCCGGAGAGAGGAAGATCTGCTCCGCCGAAGAATCGTGAAAGAAAGCTTTAAGCCGCTAAGGAAAAGTGTAAAGAAACTCTCGTTTATAGATGTCAAAGGCATATATGGCCAATTGTTTGTCGACGAAGCCGCTTATCGTGAGAAAACGAGTGGGGCCGCCATCCCCCCGCTGTGGCCTGAAATATGCAGACAAACCAAGGAAATGCTGCTCAGGAACGAATTGTTCCATGAGGATGCGACTCCGTACTTGTATATAAAAGAACTGATCGAAGGCGTCCGGACGAACACGGAAATCCGGTATGTCTTCGTTGATGAGGGTCAGGATTATTCGTCGTTTCAATATGAATATCTAAAAAAGCTGTTCCCCCGTGCACGGATGACGGTGCTCGGCGATTTCCGGCAAGCGATCTTCATGCAGGCTACAAGTTTGGACGCAGCCGATTCGTCGCTAGTCCGCCTTTTTGGTGAAGCCGAAACAAGCCTTGTCTCCCTTGTACGCAGTTATCGTTCAACTAGGGAGATTGTTGAATTTACAAAATCGATGCTTCCAGACGGGGAAGAAATTGCACCGTTTGAAAGGGGAGGCCAAAAGCCCCTTCTGACGAGACTGGACGGCGGGGAGAAGCGTGATGCGCAACTTCTGGAAGACATCGCGGCGCTCAGGGCCGAGGGCTTCGATTCTATCGCCGTCATTACTAAGACCGCAGCTGAAAGCCGGGAAGCCCATGAATCGTTACGGATTCAAGGAGGCGAAGCTCTGCAGCTCATTACGAAGGAGACGCTTAACTTTGAAAAAGGAGTGATGGTCATTCCTGTGTATCTCGCCAAGGGTGTCGAGTTCGATGCAGTCTTGGTCTATGAAGCTTCGCCCGAAGCTTACGGCAGGGACAACGAACGCAAGCTTCTTTATACGGCGTGTACGCGGGCCATGCATCGGCTTCATCTTTACACGACGAGCGATTGGTCGCCGTTCTTGCAGGCGTTGCCTGCGAATTTGTACGAGAAAGCGTCATATTGATTGATTGACATATCGGGGGGTGACGTCGGCCGCAATATGCTACGCTCATGATTCTGCAAATCCGAACCCGGCGATGATGGCGGGTCACTAATCGCGAATCGGCTCCGATTCGCTCATATGCAAATAGCCTTGGCCGTTAGTCGGCCAAGGCTATTTTTTGCGGAATCATGCTAGTCTGTACAGCACGTCACGGTGATACCGGTATTTGATCGATTAGGAGATTGGAATTTTCATAAACACTTGATTTGACGAAGTTGAGTTGTCATATTAAGGTAGTGCTGGTGCAGTTGTACCGATTCATACAGGAAGACCGTTCTCAGGATCAGAACCAAGCTGAGCCATTTTGGATTATTAACGGAAGGGAGTTTCGATTTTGATGACTATGTTCAGGTTTTAATGGGTAGGCAAGCTAAAGGGATTCTTAACATAATAGAGGTATGGATGAGACTTTACCGATTCTGCTGGTGTATCCTTTCCTGCAAAAGTATGTCTATGGCGCTCTTGTCGGGGCGATCAAAGGTTAACGTTTTTTTAGAACAGGGGGCAAGCGAATGGCGAGAATCTTTGTTGTTGACGATGAACCTATCATCGGAATTGGGCTCAAAACTTTAATTGGGGAATATAAACGGTTTAGTGAGATCGATACGTTTACAGACGGTGTGTCAGCGCTGTCGAACATCGTGGCTAACCCACCTGACGTTGTGTTGACCGATATTCGGATGCCTCGTATGGACGGATTGGAGCTATGCCGAAATATTCAGCAGCTAAAACTCTTCACCAAAGTTGTTGTGCTTTCGGGATATGGGGATTTTGCGTATGCACAAAAATGTATGTCGTACGGCGTACAGGAATATTTGCTGAAGCCTATTACAGAAATTGAGCTTTTCCCAGTGCTGGATAAACTGCTCGCCATGCGGGATGCGGCGGTTATTTCCTTCTCCCTATTTGAGCAATGGATCGATCAATTGGAGGAAGCGGTTTGGATGATGGACAAGGTTAGGGCCGATGAACTGCTTGAGGAGGGAAAGCGGGAGGTGTTTGCTTTTGAAACGGACATCCAGCAGCACCAACGGGTATACGACGCTGTCAGGCTGCTTCTCAAGAAACTGAATGCCAGAGGGGCGTATAGGTTTGAGACGAAGCCGCTTTTAGAGGAGAACACTGTCATCACGATTACGTATGAATGGTTTCAGGCCGAAATCGGAATATGGATACAGCGATTGAGCGAGTACCGCAATCATGAAAAAATCAATGTTTTGGAGGCGGCTATCCAGTACATCGATGAGCATCTTTTCGAGGAGGAGCTTTCATTGGACATGGTTGCCGGGAAGCTAGGCGTAACGCCGACCTATTTCAGCCATTATTTTAAGAAAAAGACGAATGAAACCTTCGTGCAATACCGGATGCGCAAACGAATTGATAAAGCCAAACAGCTGCTTGCCATTCCGCACTACAAAATCATCGACATTGTAACCGAGGTCGGTTACGAAAGCTACCCACACTTTTCGAGAGTGTTCAAAAAGGCAACCGGATATTCCCCTACCGAATATCGCGGGCTGCTCGGGATCAAGTAATGAATAACAGGCTGGCACGCAAGGTTTACATTTATTTTGTCATTATTATCGCGCTGACCTTGGTGACGGTGGGGGTCACCGGCTATTGGCGGTCGTCCAATGAATTGGAGAATCAGTATGAAGGGCTGTTGACTCAAATCGTTGATAATGTTTTACATGAAACCGATTTATATTTGAAAAACTACGAGAGGGCAACGGTATCTATTCTGACGTCTCCTGTAGTGAAAGAGGCTCTGGATCTTCCACGCAATACTACTACCGGCTTTTATACATCCGAAATTGCCATGAAGGGGGTATTTCAACCGGTCCTCATCAACAACCCGGAAATATCAATGACGTACATCATCGGTTACAACGGGTTCCAGGCAACGGATTTCAATATTCACATTGTTTCTTTTAATTACAAAGCTTTTCAAGAATATGTCGAACAGATGAAGGAAGACGATGAAATAAACGGGAAGCTGACGATCCAGGACTCCGGATTTCTGGACGGTCACCTCACACTCGTTCGCAAATTGGCGGACCGAACCTCATCCAAATCATTTAAAGGCATTATGGGCTTCGAACTAAAGATAGGAGAGTTGAACACGCTCTGGAAGGGCATAAAGCTCGGACAATCCGGGTATTTTTTTATCGTCAACGATCGCGGAAAAATATTATATCATCCAGATTCGAGCCGAATCGGCAAACAGCTTGACGGTATGCATTTCAATTCGGTTGAAGCCAATAAAGACCAAATATTTGAATTGCCCGGAGAACCGGGGCGTGTTTTCTTTAGTCGAAAGTCCGACTATTCCGGATGGACGCTGGTGGCAAGCATGTCGGTTGCTGAACAGAGGAAGCCGATTTCAGACTTGCGGCAAACAACGCTAATCGTAGGTATCGTCACATTGATTTTGGCCTCATTTCTAGCTTATCGTTTCGGTCAATCTATAGTTCGTCCAGTTCGACTACTGGAAAACGGGATGCGTCAGACGGCCAAAGGCCAGTGGACCAAAGTACCTCTGACCGGAAGCCGTGATGAGATGGATCAGCTTATTACCAGTTACAATACGATGGTCTCCCGACTGGAGGAGCTTGTCGAACGGGTTTACGAGACCGAGCTGCGCAATCAAGAAAATTTAATGAAACGGCAGCTGGCCGAATTTCAATCGCTGCAATTACAGATTAATCCGCATTTCTTGTACAACACTTTGGAAATTATTATTTGTTACGCCGTTATCCAGAAATCAAGCGAAATTAAAGACATCGTTCGTTCTCTGTCGTATATGCTGCGCTATTCCATACGCACTGATTTGGAGGAAATAACGGTAGTCAACGAGCTTAAGCATATTCTGTACTTTATGTCTATTATGAAATACCGCAACCAGCGCGAATTTGAAATCGATGTTCGCATCCCCGCGGATTATTTTCTGGACAGCATGGTTCGCTTGACGCTGCAGCCCTTGGTCGAAAATGTGTTTAAACATGCGTTTCCCGATGGGATCGAGGATACTCACACGATTATTATTGACGCCTGGAAGGATGAAGCGGATTTTTATGTGACCGTAGAAGATAATGGCTGCGGCATGGATGCAGAATCCCTGCTGCAATTAAGCACACGACTCATGAACAGCCGGGAGGAGAGTCTGTTGGATACACAACCAACATTTGAAGGCAGCATTGGGCTGCTCAATGTGCATAACCGGATTCAGATGGTGTTCGGGCAGCAGTATGGGCTTTCCGTGCAAAGTGAGCGGGGAGTGGGTACGAAGGTTACGATTCGCATGCCGTCATCCAGTGCAAATAAAGTCATATCGGTGTAAATGAGCATAATGCTCGGCGGGCCCTTTTTTCGTATTCTAAACAAAGAAAGACATCAAAGATACCTAGTTAAGGGTCATCGAAACAGGGAGGGGTTTATGGAAGTTTCGGCTAGCAAGAGTAACACATTGTCTACAGTTGTCCGTAAAAAGGAAAATTACTTGTCCAGACTGAGGAAGAACGCAACCAGCCATTGGCAGCTCTACTTGCTAATGCTGCTGCCGATTATTTATTTGCTCATATTCAAGTACGTGCCGATGTATGGGGCTTTGATTGCGTTCAAAAATTATATTCCGACTAAAGGGGTATGGGGTAGCGAATGGGTAGGCTTGAAGCATTTCGATCGTTTTTTCCATTCGTATGAGTTTGTTCGAATTATGAAAAATACGATTCTGATCAGCATCTATAGTTTACTTGCGGGGTTTCCGTTCCCAATCATACTTGCGCTTTCCTTAAATTACGTAAACGCTCGTTTCTTTAAGAAAACCGTACAAATGGTCACATACGCGCCGCATTTTATTTCCGTAGTCGTTATGGTTGGCATCATACTGCAAATGATGGACCCACGTATTGGCCTGGTTCAAACGATTATGAAATATTTCGGATTCCCTGCAATCAATTTCATGGGCATACCCGAATGGTTCTCACATGTTTTTGTCTGGTCCGGTATTTGGCAAAATGTTGGTTTTTCCTGCATCATCTACCTGGCGGCGCTTGCAGCTGTTGATCCTTCGCTGCACGAGGCTGCTGTTGTGGATGGAGCGAATAAAGTGCAGCGAATGTGGCATGTCGACTTGCCGGGTATTATGCCGGTTGCCGTTATTTTGCTGATCATGAACACGGGTCATGTGCTGGATATAGGCTTCGAAAAGGTATTGCTGATGCAGAATCCGCTGAATATGAGCTCTTCTGAGGTAATCGATACTTTTGTGTACAAAGTTGGCTTGGCATCAACAGCAATCAACTATTCCTACTCGTCTGCCATTGGATTGTTTAAATCAGTAATTAATTTGGTCCTGCTGGTTCTCGTCAATCGGATAGCGAGAAGATTGGGCCAAACCAGTCTGTGGTAAAAAGGAGGGCGCATCTATGACGGGAAGCATTAAAGAAAGTGCGGATGACAGGCTTTTTACAATTCTGAATTACATCATCTTATCCATTTTTACGATTACGATTCTTTACCCTCTGGTTTACATTGTCAGTGCTTCCTTCAGCTCATCCACAGCGGTTATTTCCGGTAAAGTCTGGTTGTATCCGGTAGAGCCGACGCTAGCGGGTTATGAAGCGGTATTTAAGCATCGTTTAATTATGTCGAGCTTTTTGAATTCGGTTTATTATACGGTAGTGGGAACGACGATCAATGTGCTTTTTACACTCATTGCGGCGTATCCGCTTTCAAGAAAAGATTTTATGCCACGAAACGCAATTATGGCTTTGTTTGTATTCACAATGATGTTTTCCGGCGGATTGATCCCGTCTTACCTGGTTGTGAAAGGGCTTGGTATGATTGACACAAGGTGGTCTTTAATTATTCCGGGAGCTCTTGCCGTTATGAATATGATCATTACCCGCACTTATTTTCAAACGACCATTCCGGATGAATTGCTTGAAGCCGCTCAAATGGATGGATGCAGCGATTTTACGTTTGTGCGAAAAATCGTGCTTCCGTTGTCAGGTCCGATTATAGCTGTAATCTCCTTGTTTTATGCAGTCGGACATTGGAACCAATATTTTAACGCACTGCTTTATTTAAAACATCAGGAGTTGTATCCGATTCAATTGGTTTTAAGGGATATTTTGGTGCAAAACGAGGTCGATGCGTCGATGATAACTGACGTTGCCGATCAAGCGGCAAGGGATGGTCTGCGGGAGCTGTTGAAGTTTTCCCTTATCGTCGTGTCTACGCTGCCCGTGCTCATCATCTATCCATTTATACAAAGGCATTTTGTTAAAGGCATGATGATTGGATCATTAAAAGGCTAAAGGGAGGTCTTTACATGAAAAAAGGTTTAACAGCTTTAGTAGCGCTTACGACGTCTTTAGCGCTCCTAAGCGCATGTGCAGATAGTGGACAAAAGGAAGCTGCTCAAAAGAAGGAAGCAAGCAGTGACGATCAAGTAACGGCAGCGGGCGTATTCCCGATCACGAAAGAAAAGACGACGCTTAAGGTCATGGTAAAAGGCTCCAGCATTGTCGAAAATTTTGCAACCAACGAGTTCACCAAGTGGCTGGAGGAGAAAACGAACATTCATATCGATTGGGAAGTCGCTCCGGAAAAAACATTTGCAGAGAAGCTTAACGTTTCACTCGCAAGCGGTGATTATCCGGATGTGCTGCTTAATATGAGCGTATCGCCGATCCAGCAGTCAATTTACGGTAAGGATGGCGTATTTATTCCGCTGAACCCGTATATTGATAAATATGGCGTGGAAATGAAAAAGATGTTCGAGCAGGTTTCCTATGTAAAAGATTTGATTACTATGCCTGACGGCAATATTTATTCGGTACCTCAGGTTAATGATTGCTACCACTGCTCGCTCGGTCAAAAGATGTGGATTTATCAACCATGGCTAGACAAGCTCGGATTAAAAATGCCGGAAACGACTGACGAATTTTATCAAGTGCTTAAAGCTTTTAAAGAAAAAGATCCTAACGGGAACGGCAAGGCAGATGAGATTCCGCTTGTTGGCGCTACTAACGGCCCATCCTCGACATTGGACCTTTTTCTGCCCAGCGCTTTTATCGAGAAGGATTTCAACCTGCGCTTCGTTAAGGATGGAAAGGTTCAAGTTGCCTTTAATCAACCGGAGTGGAAGGATGCTTTGAAGTATATTAATAAACTATATGCTGAGGGTTTAATATCTCCGCAAACGTTTACACAGGACAGAAACCAACTGAAACAAATGGGCTTGAACCCGGAAATCCCGATCGTAGGAGCTATTGCCTCGCAAAACCAAACGGTATTTGTCGATGTCGATAACCCGAGATTCAAAGACTACATTTCCGTGCCGCCACTTAAAGGGCCGGCAGGTATACGTTCAACTGCATATAATCCTTACGCGGTCTCTACCGGTCAATTCGTTGTCACCAATAAGGCGAAAAATCCTGCTGCCGCATTCCGTATGGCTGACCTGCTGCTTTCAGAAGAAGCGACGCTGCGCAGCACACAGGGCCGTCCTGATCAGGAGTGGGTGCGTTCGGCGCCAGGAGAGATTGGAGTTAACGGGAAGCAAGCGAAATGGAAACCAATTGTTACGTTTGGCAAGCTGCAAAACGTACACTGGGCGCAGGCGGGGCCGTCGCTGCGAACCAACGAGTTGCGATTAAGCGTGGCAGCTGATCCGAAAAACTCGCTTGAACTTATTTTGTATAATGAAACTAAAAAATACGAGCCTTACGAAACCGACCCGAGCAAAATTGTGCCGCCATTGTTCTTCACCAACGAACAAGCGGAGGAGCTTGCCACGCTTGAGAAGACGATTACGGACTACAGAACCGAATTTTTTGCAAAAACGGTTACAGGCTCGCTGGACATTGACAAGGAGTGGAGCAACTATTTGAGCACCTTGGATAAAATGAACATTAAACGTTACCTGGAAATTTATCAGCAAGCTTATACCCAGTATAAATCGAAAAAGTAATTGTGATATTTGTGCAATCCGGAATTCAACAATCCTGTCTCGTGAGAGTGAGCATAAGATGAAAGAGCAGATCAAAAAGAAGCTTTCAGCCGAAAGACCTAATGTAGTGTTTATAATAGCGGACGATCATCGTGGTGAATCCATTGGAGCGTTTGGCAATGAAACCGTGCAGACACCGGTTTTGGATTCGCTGGCCGCAAGCGGGACATCTTGCCGTAACACGCATATATTCGGCGGCCTAACCGGAGCGGTTTGCGCGCCGAGCAGAGCGTGCGTCAATACGGGCATATCGATCTTTCGGGCGATGATCGGCAAAGACATGATGAACCGGGAGCATTCGAGCGTTATTCGCCCAGATGTTCGGCTAATGCCGCAAACGAAGCGCGAAGCTGGATATCAAACTCATGCGGTCGGCAAATGGCATAACGACAAGGCAAGCTTCGCCCGAAGTTTCGAAGGAGGGGATAAGCTGCTTTTTCACGGAATGAGCGAGCATACAAAGGTTCCCGTACACGATTATGATCCGAGCGGGGCTTATCCTAAGGAACAGGAATATATTGAACGGACGTTCTCAACAGAGTTGTTTACGGACTCCGCCGTCAAGTTTATTGAGGATTATCGGGAGGATCGGCCGTTTTTCCTGTATGTGGCTTATACAGCGCCGCATGATCCCCGAACGGCGCCCGAGCCTTATGCAAGCATGTACGATAAAGCCGCCATTCCGCTGCCTCCGAACTTTATGCGGGAGCATCCATTCGATACAGGTGATATGATGGTTCGGGACGAGAAACTCGCTATAATGCCGAGGGACGAGGGCGAAATTCGTGAACATATTGCCGATTACTACGCGATGATAAGCCATTTGGACGCGCAAATCGGTAGAGTCGTCGAAGCGTTGAAGGCTAAGGGCATCTATGACGACACGCTCATCGTGTATACCGCCGACCATGGCTTGGCAGTCGGGCAGCACGGACTGATGGGCAAACAGAACGTTTACGAGCACAGCGTGCGCATTCCGCTTATATTCCGGGGGCCGGGTGTACCGGAGAACAAGCAGGAGCTTGCGCTGGCAAGCAATATCGATATTTTTCCTACAGTTGCAGGGCTATGTAACATCGACCTGCCGGAGGAAACGGAAGGCGTAAGTCTGTGTCCAATCTTTGCAGGGAAAAGCGATGGCGTTCGCGGAATCGTGTGCTCGGTTTATCGAGATACCCAGCGGATGATAACGGACGGTCGATGGAAGCTGATTCGTTATTATCGCTCGCCATTAACGAACACAGGAACAGAACGAATCCAGTTGTTCGATCTACTAAACGATCCTTGGGAAACGCAAGATTTGTCGGCAGAGCCGGCAAATGCCGGGGAGATCGAACGGCTTGCCTCCGGCTTGGCTTTATGGATGCAAGCTTCCAGCGATATTTTACAGAATAAGCCGGTCATTCCTGTTACATCGTAGATTGGAGTAATGACCAACGATGAAATGATCTAAGATTTCCAATCAATTTTAAGTCGCGTAAATCGCGACTTTTTTGTTTTATGGGATAAACATCTTGTGATGCGTCAATGACAAGATGTTTATCTCATTCCCAATAAAAACTATTCATCACAATGAAGGCAGCCTATTTTCGTTATCCATCTAATCAAAATTATTTCACGGAGAGCTTGTTTGAAATTACTGGGAAATATTAGATCGAAATATTGTAATATAATAATAGCTCAGCCTCAAAATCAGTACTTGACCCTCCTCCGGCTTCTAGTCTCACAAAATCCTGCAAACATGCAGTTATTTTCCTGCCGAAATTGCTGTAGTGAGAACAGACCTGCAAAAGTACATCCATTTTCATGGAAAACGCTCCGATTGAGCTAAGAATAAAGAAATAAATGCATATTTGCATGAATTTAATAAGACTTCGGATATACCGGCCCAAAGGCTGTATAGATGCAGGTTTTTGGGAGAAGGCAGGGGCTTCGAATCGAATTAATTCTAATAAAGTCGTATGCCCTGTCATTACCGTTCTTAAGTTTTTGTCTAGGGTTAGGCTGGACACGGAGATAGAATCGGATGGCTTCGTCAAGCGCTGATTTCGGTTTAGAGCCACAATAATAGCACTCAAATAACGATAGAAAGGTGAATGGAAAAATGCAAACTATCGAAATAAATAAAGAGTGGTTTCGGGGGGCCGTTTCAATAGAAACGAATGACACCGGACTCCGGCCATGGCGGTTGCCACATGATCAGCTCAGCTTATTTGCATCTGAATTAGTGGAGAAGGCAGGGGAAACAGCGGGTGTTAGACTTGCTTTTCTAAGCGATTCCACTTCAGTGGAGCTGCATGTCGGTATAACGGATAAAGATATACTGTTTGATATAGTTATTGAAGATGAATTAGTCGATACCAAGACTCTCCTTGCAGGAGAAAAAATTTGTTTATTTACAAACTTACCAGGCGGTATGAAGAGGATTGAAATTTATTTTTCACAAAAGGCTGCCGTTGTTGTGAAAGCACTAAAAGTTGATGATGGGGCATCGGCCACTCCCTTGTCAAACAATCAACCACGGTGGGTTGCATACGGCAGCTCCATTACACAATGCAGCGCAGCTGAAAGTCCGGCTCAAACTTGGCCGGCAATCGTAGCACGCAACAAAGGCTGGGACCTGACCTGCATGGGTTTTGGCGGACAATGTCATTTGGAACCAATGGTTGCTCGCGTCATCCGTGACCTTCCCGCAGACGTCATTTCCATGTGCCTCGGCATTAATGTAATGGGTGGCAATAGCTTAAATATTCGGACGTTTCGTTCTGCAATTATTGGCATGGTATCGATCATTCGGGAAAAGCATCGCAGCACACCCCTATTTTTATTTTCACCTATTTATTGTCCTCACAGAGAAACAGACGAAAACTTAGTAGGGATGACCTTGGTTACAATGAGGAAAGAAATCCGGGAAGCGGTGAATATTCTAACCTCTTACGGGGATTCAAATCTTACTTATGTAGACGGTTTGGATATTTTTGGAGAAGCCTTTGTTGACAAACTACCAGACCAACTGCATCCGAACGCTGAAGGATATAAAATTATGGCTAATCATATACGGGGTAAATTGAATATTTAACAACTAATAAGGAAGTCTTGAATTAGAACCGTTTCTTTGTAATTCTCTTACGAAGGAGCGGTTCTTTTTTTCATTGACATCAGCCGAGACTGTGATTAATATACTTATTAAAGAACATTTAATAAGATGTTTATTAAGGGGAGGAATTATGAAGGGGGCCAACAATTTACTCGTCAAAATGATGAACCAGCGTCTTGTCCGCCATACGCTCAAATATATGCGCCAAGCGACGAAGCAGGAGCTTGCAGCGAAGACAGGCCTAAGCGTGGTGACCATTAATGCACTTCTCATGGATATGATCGCCGCTGGCGAGGTACACCAGGGGGAGATGGTGCCATCCAACGGCGGACGGCCTTCAAGCTTGTATCATTATATGGGTGGTTATCAGCACGCGGTCATCCTTTACGGATATCAGAAGGACAAACGGAATTATATGAAGCTGCTCGTTGTGAACCTTTTTGAAGAATCTGTTTATGAGGAAGCCGAATATATGGAGCAGGTGCTGGTATCAAGCTTCGAGGAAGCTCTAGATCGCGTGTTTGCACAGTTTCCGACTATTCACTTAATTGCTTTTGGTCTTCCAGGGGCGGAGCAGGATGGGATAGTTACGATCAATGACCACCCCGCGCTAGTGGGCAGCACCTTTATCCCGTATTATGAAGCTCGCTATGGTGTGCCTGTCATCTTTGTCAATGACATTAACGGAGCTGTAAACGGCTACTACCATCAGCATTGCGCTGAAGGTGAATCGGAAACAGTGGTGGGAATATATTTTCCAAGAAGCTACCCTCCGGGTGCAGGCATCATCATAAATGGAGGGGTGTATACAGGTTATCAGAATTATGCGGGTGAGGTTGGACATTATCCATTAGGATGCGACTGGCTCACATTGGATTATAGTGATGAACAGCAGCTTACCGAAGCCGTAGGTCAACTTGTAGCTATGATCTGTACTGTGCTTGCCCCGAACCAGATTATACTGTATGGGGATTTCTGGAGCGAAGGGAATGACCAATCGGTTAAGAAATATGCAGAACAGCTTCTTCGAGACAGCTTCTGCATACAAGTGGCGATTTCGAATCAATTCGAGAATCACTTTGAGCAGGGGTTAATTCAAATATCACTGCATGAACTGGAGAATAGGAGAGAGTAGGGGGACCTTCATATGATGACATTATTGCTGATCATTATTTATTTATCGTTTATTGGCCTTGGCTTACCGGATTCCCTCTTGGGGTCTGCATGGCCGGCTATGCAAAGTGATCTCGCGGTGCCTGTATCCTATGCCGGTATCGTGTCTATGATCATAGCAGGGGGCACCATTGTCTCAAGCTTCTACAGTGAACCGGTTATTCGAAAATGGGGGACAGGGCGCGTTACCGCGGTTAGTGTGCTAATGACAGCAGTTGCATTGCTCGGCTTCGGAATAGCACCGTCCTTTATCTGGCTATGTGTGCTGGCAATTCCACTCGGACTTGGAGCGGGCTCGGTGGATGCCGCGCTTAACAACTTCGTGGCGCTGAATTATAAAGCCAAGCATATGAATTGGCTGCATAGCTTCTGGGGGATTGGCGCGACCGCGGGTCCTGCCATTATGTCGATGTACCTCATAAGCGATAGCAGCTGGAATATGGGATATCTGACGATTGGATTTATTCAGATCAGCTTGGTTGTGATCCTCATCCTGACACTCCCGTTGTGGAGGAAGGCAGATGCAGCAATGAAAGCAGGAGAAGAAGTTTCTGCTGCATCCGCACTTATAAAGCGCAGTGACTTGTTGAAGATCAAAGGCATGAAGCCTGCACTCATAGCTTTTTTCGCTTATTGCGCGCTCGAAGCGACGACAGGCTTGTGGGGAAGCAGCTTCTTAGTTATTCACCGCGGCATTAGTGCGGAGACGGCTGCACAGTGGATCTCATTCTTCTACCTTGGTATAACGTTGGGGCGTCTAGCTTCGGGCTTCATGTCCACCAAGTTTGATAACGTGACCATGATTCGTCTGGGACTGGGCGGTATAGCGGTCGGCGTGCTGTTATTTGTGCTGCCATTAGGGGATTTCGTCTATCCAATCGGACTATGGTTGATAGGACTTGGCTGTGCACCGATCTATCCGAGCATGCTGCATCAGACACCGCATAACTTCGGCAAGGAGCTGTCCCAGTCCATCATGGGCGTCCAGATGGCATCGGCCTATGTGGGCACAATACTGATGCCGCCGCTATTCGGCTTGATCGTGCAGCATGTAAACATTGCTTGGTTTCCGTACTTCCTGTTAGCGATTCTGCTGCTGCTGATCTACATGTCGGAGAAGACCAATCGTGCAGTGGCTGGGCGCCAAGCAGGATAAGATGATACAACCAATAACCCCCGTCCTTATCGTTGAGCAGCATTCCAGGAAGCTGCACTGTACGGTGAGGATGGGGGTTCATTCGATTGAGAGCCAAAAATGGCATCATGCTAAGCAGTGCGTTTGGAGCCATATTCCCGAAACCACAACAATACTACGGAAATATTCTGGCTCCTGCGTAAAAAACAGTTATACTTGCAGTGAATGCATTTTCCGAGGAATTTCAGGAAATAATGTCCAGAGAAGGTCAATCTTAATAGGATGAGGGAGATTTCAGTATTATGAAGACGAAATGGTTTATTTGTCCGATGCTGACGGTGTTTGCAATGACTTTTTTTATATGTTCCTGCAAATCTTCCACAGTCTTGCCTAACCCAACCCATGCTCCTATTAGCTCTACGGTTCCATCGCCTGCCAAGGATACCGACCTTCCTGAACAATTATTGGAATCAGCCCGGGAAGGAAAGGCTTGGAAGAACGTATTTTCCGTCGGTCAAAGTACGATCGATCAAATCGAAGGTCAATGGGGGAATCCGGATACCGATGTTGAAGCGGGCAGGGGAATGTACGCGTCTTTTACCGGACCTCAAGCATCCTTTGGTTATAATAAAATAAATCGGCTTGTATTTGACAGCCGCTCCTATGATCAAAGCCTTCAAAATTTGACACTCCAAAGCATTGTAGAATCATTAGGCCCCCCAGAAAGTAAAACAGAAATCGGCACGGATGATATCTATAGCTATAACGCAGCTTCGAAATATCAATTGAAGTTTATTATCCCAAAAGGTACATCCAATGTTGATCATATCTCCGTTTTCTCTGAAGGAAGCGTTCAAAAGGGGCCGGAAAAGCCACCTGCTTCCAAGGGGGATTACTTTTTGAGCATTGTAGGGAAGTCCAATCAATTAACACAGAAGGCTTGGGCAGATATGCTCGCTTGGCGCAAAACGATCGTCGATTTTGCCAAATCCCATCAAGGAGATATTTTTATTAACGGTCCCGATGAAAAAAAGGTCGCCCTCACTTTTGACGACGGTCCAGATGATCAAACAACGCCTGCTATTATGGATATTTTGAATAAATATAAGGTACAAGCAAGCTTTTTCTTTATCGGAAAACAAGTAAACCAGTACCCTGACGTAGTCAAAAAAGTTTATGAAAACGGGCATTTGGTGCTAAATCACAGTTTTAAACATGATGACTATACCAAATTGGATGCGAATCAAATTCATACCGATGTGAAAGAAACAGAAGACGCTATTCGATCCGTAATTGGTAAAACTCCATCTATCATGCGTACGCCCTACGGGGCAACGAATGATAATGTATTAGCCGCCGTGAAAAAAGAGGGACTCACCGTTGTACTTTGGTCCATAGACACACTGGATTGGTCTCAAAAGGAAAGCGACAATATCGTAAATAATGTGATTTCCAACGTAAGAAACGGGGACATTATTCTAATGCACTCCAGCAAAGTACAAACGGTGAATATCAAAGCACTGCCAATAATCATTGAGCAGCTGCAGAAGAAAGGATTTTCCATCGTCAATTTGGAGACCTTGTTAGGCATTCATGCTTATAAATAAATCAAAGAATAATAAGAAAAGCTTCTGATCGAAGCCCTTTCGAGGAAGATACATTCGTGACTAAGTTGTAGCTTTTCTTGCAATATCAGACTTGTTCAGCTCTGCTGAAAACTTATAAAGTCTGGCGTGTAATATAATCCACTAAAGAAGGGAAATCCCCAGCAACTATCGAAGATACGAAGCACCTGACAAAGAGCTTCAATCTATACCTACCCTACCACAGGAGGTTGAAGTCGCATGGGGAAAT
>NZ_JANQBD010000022.1 GCF_024722015.1 Paenibacillus radicis (ex Xue et al. 2023)
TTTTGGAAATATGTACCTACGCTTAGGTGGGGTTGTGTTTTAACTATGTCATGGAAAAACTTTGTGAATTTTCACACGATGATTTACTAAGTTGATGATGTGTAAGGTCTGATGCAACGCTAGTGGAAAACATCATGTTAATTTCTCTGATTTAACGTATATCTATGTATATAACTGGAAATAGCGGCGCTAATTATGACCTATTCAGTCGATTCTCAGAAAACTCGTGGAGTTAGATGGAGAATTTCCAGTTATATCAGTATTTCAGAGAGTTCGGGTGAAATTAACATGAGAAATTCCTGTAAAAAGTAAATCTTCTATCCGAAGCCCTCAGGATGATGATACATCCGTGTCTTAGCGGTTGCTTTTCTTGCAATATCAGACTAGTTCAGCTCCTCTCCGCTGAGAATATTTATTAAGTCTGATATTATAAGTAAAGCCTTTATCCAAAGCTATCTGGATAAAAATACACTCGTGTCCCGTTAGACAAAATGATAAAAAGACAGGTGAAGGCGTGCTTTATTAGCGCACTCTCACCTGTCTTTCGCTTGTCTTCATCTGTAACGCCCTGTGCATAGGATAGGAAGCTTATGTGGCATCTTTGCCCATAAGGCAGCTGCCATATTTTTTTACGCCCAAGCTGCTGCCCCTCCATCCTATTCCCAAACAGCGGCCTCACTCTTACTTATCAATGATTTTGTACAACGCCTGTGTGCCGCTGTTCTCCTCGCCCATTGCCGCAAGCTGCTCGTACAATGACTTGGCTAATGACAGACCCGGCATGTCCAGCTTCATTTCTTCTGCTGCTTGCAAGGCGATTCCCATATCTTTGATGAAATGCTTCACATAGAAGCCCGGGTCAAAGTTCTCGGCAATAATTCGCGGTGCGAGGTTGCTGAGCGACCAGCTTCCAGCTGCTCCGGACTCAATGCTTTTCAACACGGTGGATGGGTCCAATCCCGCTTTTTTTGCATATACGAGGGCTTCACATACCCCAATCATGTTGCTCGCGATAGCTATCTGATTGCACATTTTTGTGTGCTGGCCAGCTCCGGCTTGTCCTTGATACACAATGTTCTTGCCAATGATTTCGAACAACGGCAGAACCGTATCGAACGCTTCCTTATCTCCGCCAACCATAATAGACAGCCTTGCTTCCTTAGCCCCTACGTCACCGCCGGAAACCGGAGCATCCAAGGATACCATCTTGTGCTCAAGAGCTGCTTCATATATCTTTACCGCCAGCGCAGGGCTGGATGTCGTCATATCAATAAGGTAGCTGTTCGGCTTAGCATTTCGCAGAATGCCCTGCTCCCCCAAATACACTTCTTCTACATCGCTCGGAAAGCCTACCATCGTAATGATAACATTACAGTGCTGCGCCAGCTGTCCAGGTGAATCCTGCCATTTGGCTCCCTGCTCAAGTAAATCCTCTGCTTTGGCCTTTGTGCGATTGTAAACATGAACCTCAAAGCCTGCCTTAATGAAATGACCGGCCATGCTTTTTCCCATAACACCTGTGCCTACCATACCTATCACTGTTTGCTCTTTGTTCAATCCCACTATCATTACCACCTTTCGTAGAGTCCAATCTCATTATATAAAAAAGGGCATAAGCAGAAAACAGACAATTCATGATGTTCTTCCAGTATAACAAGAAATGTCCTGCAATATAAGTTCCTACCACAGGCTGATGCTCTTCGGACTTCTTTTTATGGTATAATTTGGTTGAATATAAGTACTTATACAAAGAGCGGTTATTTAGCGCTTCCTGAACAAAATGAATCTTAGGGGGGATACATATGTGGGATCGCAAGATTCTCAAAGCAAGAGCCAAAGATGTGCTTAGATTGTCCTATTGGAAAGCATTTTTAGTTAGCCTTATTGTTGCGTTTGTAGGAGGTTCCAGCAGCGGGTCCTTTAATTTCAATTATAATCGACCTTCCAGCTTCCACTCGCCGGGTAATGAGGATTTCCCTTTGTTGGTTTTGATAATCATCATTATTGTCGCTGTTGCAGTCATCGTATTTGCTCTAGGGTTTCGTATTTTTCTCGGTTTTCCACTTGAAGTTGGAGGGAGACGCTATTTCTCTCAAGCCGCACAAAGTGATGTCAACATGAACTACCTGGGGTACGCTTTTACTAAAACAAGATATCTCGATATTATAAAAGCCATGTTCTGGCGCGCCTTCCTCACCTTCTTGTGGTTCCTGCTTCTAATCATTCCGGGTATTGTTAAAACGTACGCCTACAGTCTCGTTCCTTATATTTTGGGGGATAATCCGAACATCGGGTACAAGCGGGCTGTTGAATTAAGTAAAAACATGACAGCAGGCCAAAAATTCGATATGTTTGTATTGGATCTTTCATTTATAGGTTGGTATTTGCTAGGGGTATTAGCATTGTTCGTTGGTGTATTGTTTGTAATGCCTTATGAAAATGCCACAAAAGCGGAGTTGTACTTGGCACTGCGCCAGAATGCGCTTGATGAAGGCATATGCAGCTATGACGAACTGAGGCTGAACCGACCGATTATTGAGTAAAAAATTTTTTCAAAGAGAGTAGGTACTGGCAGATGGGAAAAGTATTATGCTTTATTTATCCAAATATGGCCGAATTCGAGGTCATGTTCGCTTTCCACCGGCTGCTGACAGTCGGCAACAAAGAGATCATTACCATCGGCAGTGACCTGAATCCGCTTGTCAGTCAATCCGGATTCATTTATACGGCAGCCGCTACGATCGAGGAAGCCTTCGACTACCCCGATATAGAAGCGCTGCTGATACCGGGTGGGCCGATTACAGAGCAGCCGCCTCAGCTCACACAGCTTATTCAACAGCTGGACAAGGAGCGGAAGCTGCTTGCCGCGATTTGCAACGGCCCCCAATTTCTTGGCCGTGCGGGCATACTGGACCGTCACAGCTTCACGACCTCCTGCTCTCCCGCTGCTATCGCAAGCCTCGGCGTAAGCGACCCTTTTCCTCGCGACCAATTTCTTCAGCAGCGGGTCGTTCGCGACGGTCATGTGATTACGGCTACAGGTCGCGCCTTCGTTGATTTCTCCTTCGCCGTTTTCGATTGGCTGAACCTATTCGACAGCAAGGAAGAGCTGCAGGCATTATATGAAGATATCCGCGGGCCTATTGCATAGGGCCCGTTTTTTTTCGTTAATCTATGGAGGACAACAAAAAACCATCCCGCATAGTACTTGGGACAGTCGGTTGCAAACCCTTTATTTCACATCAACTACAAAAGGTACTGTGAATACCTTGCCCTCATGCTGAAACTGTCCCCAGATTTTGTAGATACCGCTTTGCGGAAACGAAGTGGCGAACTTGGCGTCGGGGCCTGACGCTTTTTCATCTACAGGGTGAACATGGAGGTACTGCTCGGCATCCCTGGATAAGATAACTACATGGCCCACCGCGCCCAGGTAAGGCTGGAGGTTACTTATCCCCTTCTTCGTTGCCGCATCCCGGATGTTGAATGTTAAAGTAACCTCTTCCTTCGCCTTTGTTCCGCTAAGCTTGAGCTCAATTTCCTTATCCCCGACTTGCTTAATGAGACTGGAATCAGGCTTCACTTCAATCGGCGCTGCTTCCTGCCCTTTTACCTGCACCCATTCACTCTTGGTACTATTGGAGCCGCCGGCCGGAATGAAGTCAGCAAATACTTTAAACTTGCCTCCCGCAGGAAAGCGGGTTTTTACCGTGAACTTGCCATTACCCTGATAATCAGGATGAATATGGTTGAAGAAGGATAAATCTTGGCTGACAACAATGAGATGCATCAGCTTTTCATGATTTTCTTTAAATTGCTTAACCGGGGTACCGTCTTCACCTGTTATTTGTATCATTACTTCCGTATCCTGATTTGCATTTACTCCACCATCGCCAAAAGCAAAGGAAGCTTTAAGCTTATCCTGCGCAGCGTCCCCGCCGATCTTATCCGCAGCATTTCCCTGCCCATGACCGCCTCCATGACCGGAGGGATGGCTTTCTCCCGCCGTCACAGCCCCTTTGGAGCTGCCGCACGCTGTTAAAGTGCTGAATGCTATTATTGCAAGCAGCACAACTAATGTTTTCCTCATAGGTTACTCTCCACTCTGTTCTATTATTGCTACCATCGGATATGCGCCCAGCTTCTTTTATTATCAATTAAACAACGTCATATCCCTGATCCTCTATAGTTTCCTTTACTTTATTAAGGGTAACCTTTTGTTCATCAAAAGAAACCGCAACCGATTTATTTCCCAGATCAACCTTTCCGTCTACACCGATCTTCTCTAGCGCCCCCTCTATGGAATTAACACAATGTCCACAGCTCATACCTTCTACTTTCAATGTCACGTTCGTCATCTTTCATTTCCCCTTACTTGGTTAGTTTGTTATATGCGCCCAGAAACACTCGGGTAATAGATGATCATATGTGTTTAAGGACTCACGGTTCAATCATAGACTTTTAGAGTATTGAACAACTTCATGAACATAGTATACCCCACTACCCTATATTCAGTCAACTGCTATATGCTTTTCTGATAAAAATTCCTGAAATCTTTGAAACTATTCCACACTTCGTTAAGTCTAAAGATATTAGGTAGTATATATAAAAACTGGAAATAGGAGGGCATTCAATGACTTTATTAAAAGACAGCGAACACAAAGAATCGATTCAGCAGCTGCATGCTGAGCTTTGGAAGCAGCTTGAAAGCCAGGATGAAATGCAGGCAAAAGCTTTCCTGGAGCAATCCATACAACAGTTCCAGGAAAATAACCGTACAGAGTCTGTTTGGGGCGAAGCGGTAGAATTTGTGAGAACTCCGTGGTTCTGGGTATCGGTGCTCGCTGGATCGTTGGCGGTGTGTTTGGCGTGTTTTGTGTTCCTGTGGGCTGCTTTGAAGGTGGAGTAAAACTGGACGATCCAATCCCTATATTTGTTTCTGAAAGCCGCGTTTCGAGAATCTTCAATCGCACAGTTGACGGCTGCGGAAACAAATGGTAATAATATAGTTAGTCGACTAATTAAATTATAGGTGAGGGGGAATAACTATGGATACTCATACTTCAGATTCTCTGCACTCTGTGTTTATGCGGGTGCTGAGGACGCATCGCCACACTATGCACAGCCTGCTTCAAGATCAGGAAGTTTATCCAGGCCAGCCGCCGCTTCTCTTCGCCCTATCCAAGCAAGACGGTCAAAGCCAGAAGGAGCTTGCCGAGAAACTGCATATAAAACCGGCAACCCTAACAGTTATGCTGAATCGCACCGAGAAAAACGGGCTTGTGGAACGCAAACCGGACGATAAGGACCAGCGAATTTCCCGGGTGTATTTGACGGATAAGGGCAGAGAAGCTCACGAAGAGGTTCGGAATGCTTTTAAAATTATGGAAGCTCAATGCTTCGAAAATTTTACCGTTGAAGATCAGGAGCTGCTGCGCAAGCTGCTGCTGCAAATGTACGACAATCTAAAGAAAAACCTCGATCTGTTACAAGATCAAGAACAAGAACAAAGGTATGGACGGCCGTGTAACAAAGACGACAAGCCGCCCTGCTCTGGATCGAAATGCCGACAAACGAAATGAGGTGCTCAGCATGTGGAAATTAGCTAAATATCTTAAGCCCTACTGGCTGGCTGTCATACTTGCCCCGCTTTTTATGCTTATCGAGGTTTATATGGACCTGCTTCAACCGAAATACATGGCCAACATTGTTAATATTGGTATTCAAAATGGCGACTTAGCTTTCATTCAGCAGACGGGGCTGCTTATGGTAGGAACGGCTTTGATTGGCCTGATCGGCGGGATTGGCTGCACATTCTTTTCCAGCACCGCCTCGCAAAGCTTTGGCACTGATTTACGTAAAGACCTGTTCATCAAAGTGCAATCGTTTTCATTCCGTACTCTGGATACATTCAAAGCCGGCTCCCTCGTAACTCGGTTAACGAACGACGTTGTACAGGTGCAGAACGTTGTCTTGATGACGCTGCGCATATTAGTCAGAGCCCCTCTTCTCGTAATCGGCAGCTTGATCATGGCTATTACAATCAGTCCATCGCTTGCCTTGGTATTAGCCGCAGTCACTCCGATTCTGTTGATCGTGCTAACCACTGTAATCCGCAAGGGCTTTCCGCTTTTTTCCAAGGTTCAAAAGAAGCTGGATAGCGTAAACAACGTTTTGCAGGAAAATTTGACTGGTATCCGGGTCGTGAAAGCTTTTGTCCGTGCTGATTTCGAAAATAAAAGGTTCGGCAAATCCAACGAAGAATTAATGGAGATTGCCACCAAAGCCACTCGCATAGTCGTATTGATCATGCCGCTTATGATGCTTATTATGAACGCTAGCATTGCGCTCGTGCTCTGGTTCGGAGGGCAGCAAGTATGGAGCAGTTCCATTCAGGTGGGTGATCTAATTGCATTCCTCAACTATGTGACCCAGATGCTGTTCTCCCTGCTGATGGTCAGTATGGTGCTGATGAACGTATCTCGTGCCAGAGCCTCCGCTGAGCGGATGAACGAAGTGCTGGAGACCGATACGGAAATCATCAACAGCGCAACAGCCAAGACTAACGTTATCCGCAATGGAGAAGTTGTTTTCGATAACGTATCCTTTGCGTATCACACTAGCTCGGCTGCCGATTCTGACGCTGATGTTGAGAATAAAAATCCTAACGACATGAAATCGCTCGTTCTCAAAAAAGTCAGCTTCACGGCTCAGCCAGGCAAAACGATAGCCATCCTGGGCGCGACAGGTTCAGGTAAAACCAGCTTGGTTAACCTTATCCCACGGCTGTACGATACAACCTCAGGACGCATACTTATTGACGGAACCGATGTGAAGAATATCGATCTGCAGCATTTGCGGACCCGCATTGGAGTCGTTCTGCAGGAAGCGGTCTTGTTCACCGGAACGATTCAGGAAAATATAAGCTTCGGCAAGCCCGATGCAACGCAAGAAGAAGTGGAGGCGGCGGCCAAAGCTGCACAGGCTCATGACTTTATCATCGGCATGCCGGATGGCTACAAGACGGTTGTCGGACAAAGGGGAGTCAACCTCTCCGGCGGGCAAAAGCAGCGAATTTCCATAGCCCGGGCGATTCTCGTGAAGCCTCCCGTGCTGATTTTGGATGACAGCACAAGCGCTGTTGACTTGGGAACCGAAGCCCGGATTCAGAAGGCGCTCAAGGAGCAGTCCGCACACACCACACGGATCGTAATTGCGCAGCGGATATCGTCCGTACTCGAAGCGGATACCATTATTGTGCTGGAGGATGGGCAAGTGGTTGCCGAAGGAAACCATGCAGAGCTATACCGGACCAGCGCGGTGTACCAAGATATTTATAAATCGCAATTAGGCGAGGAGGCGGTTATCCATGGCTAACGAAAGAGATTCAATGAAGCATTCGTCTCCCGGTCCTGCAGCCGCCCCTCCTATCATGATGGGCCCTGGAGGCGGTCCCGGTGGTGGTATGGGGCCAGGCCGCGGAATGATGGGCAAAGTCGTACGCGCCAAGAATACTAAGGCCACCCTCTATAGACTATGGCAATACTTGCGCAAACAGCGCAAAAGTCTGATCACTGTTGTTATTTTAACCTCGCTCAGCACAGTATCGGCATTGATCGGACCCTATCTTATCGGGATTTCCATCGACAGGTATATCATCCCAAGAAACTACGATGGCCTATTGTGGCTTTGTCTCACCTTGTTTGCCATTTATGTATTTGGCGCGGCACTCTCATGGATCCAGTCCTACGTCATAACGGGACTATCACAGCGCACGGTTTTTGAGCTGCGGCGCGATTTGTTCGAGCATTTGCAGAAGCTACCGCTCCCCTACTTTGACAGCAAAACCCACGGTGAGCTCATGAGCCGGACGACCAACGATATCGAGAACGTGACCAACACCTTGAATCAGAGCGTGACTCAACTGTTGACCAGCGTCCTGACCCTTGCCGGCGCCATTATTATGATGCTTAGCTTGAATCTATGGCTTACACTGCTCAGCCTTATTATTATACCGGTGGCCATGGGTGTGACCGGCCAGATCGCTAAGCGGACCCGCAGCTTTTTTAGCCGACAACAGCAAAGCCTCGGTGAGCTCAATGGGTTTATTGAGGAAACGGTCTCCGGGCAGAGGGTGGTCAAAACGTTCAATCGCGAGGAAAAAGCGATTGAGGACTTCCATAAAATCAATACGAAGCTGCGAGAAGCCGGCAATAAAGCACAAATTTTATCCGGCTTCATCGGACCTGTCATGAACGTTATTAATAATACGAGTTACGCAATGATCGCAGCTGTAGGCGGTTGGATGGCTATCCAAGGCATGACCACCATAGGGATCATTGTCGCCTTCCTGAACTATTCCAAGCAATTCGGACGGCCTATCAATGAGCTTGCGAACCAGTTCAACATGATCCAGTCGGGTATTGCCGGAGCAGAAAGAGTATTCGAGGTTATGGATGTCAAACCCGAATTTGATGAAGCTAACGGAGGAAAACAATTGGGGCAAGTACAGGGCGAGGTCGTGTTCAATAATGTGAGCTTCAGTTATAAAAAGGATACGCCAACCCTGAAGAATGTTTCCTTGTCTGCCAAGCCGGGGGAAACCATCGCACTGGTCGGCCCCACGGGAGCCGGAAAAACAACCATCGTCAACCTGCTCACCCGCTTCTACGATATCGATAGCGGCAGCATTACTATTGACGGCGAAGATATCCGGTCGCTGGAGAAGAACAGCCTGCGCCAGCAGCTCGGTATCGTGCTGCAGGATGCTTATCTGTTCTCCGACACGATACGGGAGAACATCCGTTACGGCCGTCTCGATGCGACGGACGAAGAGGTTGAAGCCGCGGCGAAGCTCGCTAACGCCGACAGCTTTATTCACAAGCTGCCGCAGGGATATGATGCTCAGTTGACCGCGGAAGGCGGCAACTTGAGCCAAGGGCAGCGGCAGCTGCTCACGATCGCCCGGGCCATCCTGGCCGATCCGGCGATCCTGATCCTCGACGAAGCGACGAGCTCCGTCGATACGCGCACCGAGATGCATATTCAAGAAGCGATGAACTCGCTGATGAAAGGACGCACCAGCTTTGTAATTGCCCACCGGCTGAGCACGATCCGTGAAGCGGATCAAATTCTCGTGTTGAACGGTGGGGAAATCATAGAGCGAGGCAACCATCAAGAGCTGTTGGCTGCCCAAGGCTTCTACTACAACCTGTACACCAGCCAGTTCAACCGGGCTGTGTGACAGTTCTCTGTCTGATATCAATGGAACACGCCTGCAATTCAAAAGCGGGCCATCCCGAGTAGATTTATTCTACGTGGGGTGGCCCGCTTTTTTGGGAGTGGAACTCTCTCACCTGCTTATGAGTTCAGCCCGACATAGAGCTGCTAGCTGCTTACAACTCCAGCACCTGCTGCCAAATCGTCGGCTCAACAGGAATCCCCTGCTCCAGATTGATCTGTCTTCTGCGCAGCGTTTCTTCGCCGGGATAACGAACACTCCCCAAGCCAGGTGCCGGCTCCGCTGCTTGCAAATCCTGCACGATCTGCTCGATGCGTTCTGCCAGCTCCTGATGCGATGGGTCGCGGGTCATGTCAAAGGCCAGAAACACCTGCGAAATCCCCCGCTCTCCGCCCTCTTGAGCAAGATCGTAGGTAGACTTGCCTCCTGATAGCATGACAGCGATCAAATCGAGCATAATGGATAGCCCGGAGCCTTTCCAGTAGCCGATCGGCAGCGTTCGTTGCGTTCTCATAATGGCAGCCGGATCTCGCGTCAGATTGCCGGCGTCATCATAACCACCTTCAATCGGCAGCGGCTCCCCACGGAATATGTAAGACTGCAGCTGTCCATAGGAGAATTGAGCCATTGCCATGTCCAGTACGACGTGCCCTCCCTCGCGGGGAACAGCCAGAACGATGGGATTGTTGCCGATCTTGCTCTCTGAGGAGCCCCATGGAGGCATGTTTGGCATCGTATTCGTCCAGCAGATGCCAATACAGCCCGCTTCCGCGGCCTGCCAGCCGTAATTGCCGGGCCTCATCCAATGATTCGTGTTCTTCAGCGCAACAGCTCCCAACCCATGCTCACGGGATAGCTCAATGGCTCTTTCCATAGCAGCATGCGCGTTCAAATTACCGGGGCCATATTGACCGTCCCAACGCTCCAAGGCTCCCCAAGCTGTGATTCTCACAGGCTCTGCATCCACAACCACATTCCCTTTCTTAATCTGCTCGATAAAAGAAGGAAAACGGTTCAAGCCGTGAGAGTACACACCATCCCGGCTCGCATCGGCAAACATCCTCGCGCACAGCTCAGCCCGCTCGGAAGAAAAGCCATTCTTCAAAAGAACACGAAGCAGTTCACTCTTCATCTCGTCATAACTTACCCTGCTCATCTCAAGCTCTCCTTGCTTACCATGTGTAATCCAACACGATAACATCGGCAAAATGCTCTCTTACCAGTCCCACAGTCGACTGATGGCGTTCACTAGGCAAGTATGCATCAAGCGATGCCTGGTCTTCAAAGCCAATTCTCATGCCAACTTCGAAGCCTTTGCTTTTGCCCTCTTGGGAATGATTTAGACCGACTGAAAACTCGGCAATGCCGGGAATATCCTTCAAACCCTGCAGGGTCTCCACGACCTTCTGTTTATCTGCTTCCGTTGTGTCCTCATGCAATTTGAATAAAACCAGATGCTCTACCATTAGCCATTCCCCTCACAAATAAATTTTGATGTGTTTCCGCTTTGACAACGTTTTCTTACTGCTCTATATTTTACCACAGCAGTCTCGTCATTTGGCCTATGCTGCGGAAATACAGACAACATTTGTGCGTGGGAAGGGAAGCTTCTCTAATCGTCACCGGCAAATATAGACCGCCGTATTTTTCGGATCACGCCAAGTACCCCCATGACTCCGTATCATTCGTTCAGCTTCGACCTTCAGCCACATTCGCATTTCAGCATGCAGCTTTTCGTCATTTGGGATATCCAGCATGTTGAACATGGTACCCACATAAGCTGCAATCGGTTCAGAGTTGTGAAAGAGTAAAGCATTTTCATAGACAACTTCCCGAACAGAAGAAAAAGCGGCTCGCAAAATTTCATTCGCATTCTCGATACAAAAAGTATGAATAAAAGCTTCCTGCAAACTTGTCTCCTGATAACCAAAGCTCAATAACATTCGGTTGCGGAGCTCCCTTATTCCAGACAGCGATCTTTGCGAGTTTGTTGTAATAATTACATTTCCATTGGATGACAGAACTCTTTTCATTTCCCCCAATGCGATTGGTATATTTAACACGTGATACAGCATATGTCTAGCTGAAACCCACTGAAAGCCCCCTTCCCCAAAAGGGATCTGCTGCACATCCCCGACAAATCCCTCAATCTTGTGCTTCTGCAATCATTCCTGGGGATTGATCTAAACCCACGAGACGTCCTGAATGGCCTTGGTCTTTTAAAAAACGCAGAAATGCGCCTGGACCGCAGCCCACGTCCAGAACCGCTTCTGTCCCATTTAAATTCATTAGCTTTTGAGCTTCCACGTCCAGATTTATTGCATTCTCAGAGTACAGACGATGTGTATTGGCCCTTATCTTAAGGGGCTCCGAAGCTTATACTGCTCCTCAACATTGCCCTTCTGATTCATGTCGACATCCCCCAGTACCATTTTCTAAAATTATATCCCTGGCTTTATCAAAAATATATGGAATTTTCCGCTAGAAACCATGGAATTTTGTTGTACCTATAGGATGAGAAAGACCCACCAACTCTGCTTAAGAGATGGCGGGTCTTTTGCTTATCATGTTATTGATTAAACTGAACAATAGAAAGCATTCTGCTTAAAATTACAGAGCTTTGAGCGCGAGTAGCGGTTGCTGTCGGATCATACTTACCGGAAGCGACGCCTTCTACGATTTTTTTGTTAGCCATTACGGAAATAGCTTCCTTCGCCCAATTCTCAAACAGATTCTCATCTGTAAACGTTACATTCGATCCCACTTGGCTTTTGTTATCAAATCCCGCAAATTTCATTGCACGGTAGATCATCACAGCCATTTCCTGACGGGAAATTTTTTGATTCGGACGGAAGGTTTGATCATCGTAGCCCGAAACGATACCAACTTCTGCCGCAGCATACACTTGACCTTCAAACCAATCCCCGGAACGGACATCATTAAATTTGTTTTGGGATGAGGTTATCGGCTTCAATCCCATAGACCGGGCAATCAATGCTGCAAACTCGGCACGGGTAACCGCTTGATCCGGTTGGAACTCATCCTTCGACACGCCCTGCACAATGTATTTATTGGCCATACGTTCGATTTCGTCTTTGGCCCAATGAGTTTTAACATCGGCAAATGTAATATTATTTTCTAACAACATGTAAGTGCTGTTCGTTCTGCTATAAAGCGTGGCCTCAGCACCGGATACAGTGAACGGAACCGGCTGGTAAACAGGGCTTCCTTGACCATCCTTCTCTACACGAACTGCTGCTAAATTACGTGCGTTTAAGGTCCCTTCTGCTTTGATAGTACGAGGCACGAATTGAGTAAATGTAGAAAGCTCTACACTTTTTCCATCCGTTGAAGTGACTTTAACCGTAAATTCAACCGTTCCAAGCACTTTTTGACCGGAGGACTTCGCCTTTTCCGCGGCATCCTCATTCTTGGTAATCGTTATTTCAACATTAACATTTTCTTTGGAAACTCCAAGCTTCGCCGCCAACTCCTGAAGGTTGATCTGTTTCACAGGCAACTCATAGCTTCCTAATTTCGTATCAATGGTCACTGATTTCACTTTGTCTTCCGTCGCGATCTTTTGCAAGGCGCTGTTATTCAAAGTTACGACCATTTGATTTGCTTTTACAGTAGAATCTACTGCCAGCTTAAGCTTGCCAATGTCCGTATTCTTCAAAGCAGCATCAATTACTTTATCATCGACTTTAGCTTGAGCTACCTCTTTGCCATTAACCGTCTTAACTTCAGAAGTCAATGGTGTAGATTGGTTGTTTTTAGTTCCTTCTGCAGGAGTCGGTGTTACACCTGATGAAGATCCTCCCGATGAAGATCCCCCACTAGTACTGCCAGAGGACCCGGAACCAAAACGGACTACTGTTATTTGATAATTTTTCTTAGTACCGTTTTCAGCAGTGACTTCAATTGTGATGTTATTTGGTCCAGCAGACAGAGCAACTGTAGCACCGTTCGTGCCGGTCAGAACCGTTCCATTCACTTTAATAACCGAAGTATTAACTTGCGGTGTTGGATTGATGACAAGCGAGCTAACTCGATTCGCTACGTTGGCTATAGAGTAGTCTGTTTTATCTGCTGCAAACGCTGGTGACAAGTCTAGAGGCGTAGTACCATCCGTTACCTTCAAGCTGCTTAAGGTTGCCTCCGCTTCCTTCAAGTCTGATTCGGCCAAAGCAATATCAACCTTCAAATTCCGAATAAGATTATCCTTGATGGTGTTACCCTTAACAATAATATTTTTCCCTGTTTCGATCCTTAATCCGTAAGTATTTCCGGTTACAGTATTTCCGGTTATTGTGACGTTCTCAGGATCACCTGCACCTGCACCAAGCATATTTACGTTACTATCTCCATTATGATGAGATAGCAAGATTCCCGAGTAATTAGCTGCAGTGTTGCCTCTGATAATGTTGTTCTTAACAATGGTTCCTGGAGCATTGTGGAGTTTAATGCCAACTCCATCCTGAACTACATTAGTAGTCCCATCATCTCCACTCGTTCCGCCATACATTTTATAATCTAACGTTCCGATAATCTCGTTCGCTTCAATTATCGTATCTGGGGAACCCATGTAAACCATCACGCCGTCACGATTATGTTTAAGTGTATTATGATGGATATAGTTCTTCGGGCCGGAAGCTGAGTGATTCGTATTTGGTGGAGTACCTCCCGTATTGCCGACCCCAATCGCTTCCTTCGGAACATTTTCGATCAAGTTATAGCTGATTTCATTTAAATATTCATTTTCACCATGAAGATCAAGAGAGTCTAACAAGGTCCCATTGGCATAGTTTTTTGTTATCAGGTTGTTATGCGCGAAATGCTGGACAATCACTCCATGTCGGAGATAGGGCCCAAGGAACTTATTGTTTTCAACAAGGTTGAAATACACATCAATAGGTTCACCGAAGTGATCAACTTTAGTAGTGTCACCTTGAACAGCTATGCCATATCCTGCTCCCCCTGCGCCGACATCAGTAGCGTTTTTAAAGGTGCTGTTTCGAATGGTGATTTCTTGGCTCCGGCTAACCCTTATGCCCATACGTTGGAAATGCTCTACAGTGACATTCTCAACAACTATTTTATTAGATCCAATACCACCACTCTGGTCGATATAGATCCCGTTTCCATATCCCCCGATTTTAGGATTCGCTGTATTTGTGTTCGTAGAATATGCATATTTCGGTTGACCGTCTGGTCCCATTTCATTCAACTTGTCCCCAAAAATCGACTTGATAGTAAAATTGGAGATAAGCAATTCTTTCTTGGCGAAAGCTTTAATTACTCGTGAGCTGCCATTCAGTTCATTAAAGTAAGAGAGTAGAACGGTGCCTTGTTCGCTTTCACCACGAAGATTGACGTTACTCTTCACTTGGAAATTGGATAAAGCATCCGTACTCATCGTTGATTTGAGGTGGTAAACACCGTTAGGGAAATAGATTTCATGATTAGCAAGAACTCTAGGATCACTTATGGCATTATTAATAATAAGCGAATTATCAAAATTAGGATCATCCGGTTTAGCACCAAAATCTGTGACAATGTTCCACGTTTTTATTGGATTGCGATTTGGCTCATACGGAATGTATGGCGCTCCATCTCCATCGACTAAACCAGGTACAGTGTTACGTTTTGCCGGAGGTTTTGGAGGCTCCGTATAAGGAACCGGAATAAGATTAGTACTGCCATCCGCAGCCGGCGGATAGATTTGGAAGGCTGTTAAGCTGTTCCAATCCTTTGAATTCGGTGCGCTGTTCCCATTTCCGAGGTACCGCACGTAACGAGCTGTTATATTCTTGCCACTCAGATTGACGAGCTCCACTTCTTCTGTTGTTCCACTGCTTTCTTGCCCCACGAGTACTGGTGTCCAAGTTATCCCATCGTTGGAAACAAGAATATCAAAAAAGGATTTCCTGATTTTCCCCGCATTGAACGCAATGCCCAGATAACCTATCGGCTTTGCTGAGCCTAGGTCCAGCTGTATCCACTGACGTTGATCAGCCGTGTTTTGAGCAGACCACCGATAGTAGCGATTGTTGCCTACCACGTTTTGAGGAATGTTACCGTCATCGGCACTGGCTGTTACGTTAGCCGGCAGAATCGTATAGGGAAGATTAGGTCCTGAACCTTCTAATTTCTGAAGAATCAAGGCTGGTTTTTTGTTGGTACTACCGAACAACGAACTGCTAAAATCAGCGTCAGTGTTAAAAGAGTTATAAATGGTCGAAGCACCGGTTTGTGTCTTTTCAGTTGCTCTAACCAAGAAGCTAACCGCTCCTGCAGTTTTATTTTGTTTGACGAAATTAGTTACGTCAACCCTATATTCATCATCAGCTGCGGTAGGGGAAAAGGTTCCCAGTTCAGTGGCCTGAGCCCCATATTTTGTCTCATATCTCAATAATGAATCTGTTACCGAACTATTGTATCGCACTGCTGCATTGGTCCATGTAATCAAGTTTGAACCTGCCGGTGGTACTGGTGAATTCGTAACTACCCATTGGTAATTAATATCGGAACTCCAATTGTTGTAAGTTACCCCTACCACAGTAAAACTTGGATTTGTTGTAACCGTTGTTTTTGCCTTTATGCTCAATAATATTTTATCCGCTTGGGTTACTTTGCTAGGATCGGGCAAATCGAACTTAAAGTACGCTTGCCGCTCCGTTCCATTACCTGCTTTGACATTATAACTAGCAGTTGAGCCACCTTGATGGTTTCTTGGAAAGTGAAACCCCTGGTACGCAGTGGTTTGTTCAATGACAGCGTTCGCACTCGCACCGTATTTAGCTAGTTCGTTGATCGTTTCTGCATGCACCTGCAATGGTGCAATAATCAGTACCATTTGCAAAACAAGCAGCGCACTCAAAAATAAACTTACTGTTTTCTTAATTTTGCTCACTAGAATCGCCTCCCTTATCATTTTCAAAAATCTAAAAGTTGCACTAAACCAAAATATGTAAACGATTTCAAATTATTGATCCTCCTTTTACAAATAGACAAGCCTATGCCTAAATATATAACAAGATGCTTAGCTCGAATTGTTGTTTTTTCGTTTGCGATTGTGTTTTTATTGGCTTATTTCAAATAAAAAGCCCAGCTTCTTTTTCTGGAAGAATGGCTTTTGCACCCACTATTAGGAATGTGGAAACCATCCCCAGTTCCTATCTTAAAGGGATGGAAGTCACCAAGCAGGATCCGTAAAACACAAAAAAGACCCTTTAGACAAGCGCCATCCTGCCTCTTGTTTAAAGGATCCTCTATACTCTAACTCAGTCATGCCCAAATCACACCAAATAACTTCATGCCCTTATAAACTACTCAATAATAGTCAGCAGCCGTTCGGCAGGGGTTCTCTCCTGCGCTGAGGGAATGCTCGCCGGGTAGCCAATATGCAGACTGCCTACTACCTTCTCACCCGGTCCGATGCCCAGAGCTTCACGGAAGGCGGGATCGTGCATAAGCGGATAGCTCTCCCACACCATACCTACTCCGCGTTCCCAAGCAAGCAGGCTGAAGTTGTGGATCAAGCAGCTCGTTGAAGCATAATCCTCCTCGCGCACCACGACATGAGGGTTTTCCTTCATTACCACAACCAGGAACATTGGCACGGACATCAGCTTGTCGTAAAACTTCTGCCCTGCCGCCTGACGTTTCTCCGGATCGCGCTCGCGCTTCTCGTTCAGAGAACGGCTCACCTCAGCAATCTTCTTGCGCCCGTCCCCATGTAACAGAATAAATCGCCAAGGCTCGGTCATTTTGTGATTAGGCACCCAAACAGCTGTATCCAATAGCTCCATAACCAATTCAACAGGTACTGGGCGCTGCTCGAAACGATGCACGGACCGTCTTTCCTTAATCAATTGGGCTAATTCCATATGAATCTCCTCATTTGCTGAATTAATATGATAATCATTCTCATCAATATTAATCGTACATCAATTCAACAACGGGTGAATAGATATTCCTGTTTATAGCTTGGATTTTTCCACAGCCTTGCTCTCTTAACTCCATCGAGCCTTTGTAAGGCCATTGTCTAGTTTTTGTATTGCATGAAATGCTGCACAGTTTGATCAACAAGACTCTCATGAACCGCCGCATTATACAATAACGGGTCGACATGCCGGATAAACAGGCAGTGCTTCTTCCCCCGCCCTTTTCTTAGCTGATCCCAACGGTCTTCCAGCTGTGCGCAATACGCCTCCGTCTCCAGCTTGTCCACCAGGAACAAGACATTGTCGCAATCCAAAGCAGCTACTTCAGTCAAAGAGGTGGCATCCATCGTAGCAATATGCCTCGTAAGATCAGGCGGAGTTACCTGCAGATCGTCATAAAACAGGTCTTTCATCTTACGCCTCTGCATACCAAACACCCGAAACCGCTCCTCACTGGCGCGAACCAACAACACCGGCTCATCCCCCAAATGATTGCGTATATGAAAACGTGCATTCTCCACCTTCATGTCAAAATAAGATAGCCACCGCTCAGCGACACTGGTCACACCGAGATGCTTGCTGATTTCAAGCAGCCTCTCTTTCCAAGACATCCGTTTCCAATGAAGCATGACAACAGGTGCGATTTCTGATAACGACCGGTACACCTCATCAGATATAGGGGAGGTCAGAATCAGCTCCGGTTGACATCTTTTAAGCTGCATAAGTGCTTTATCGGGTGATTCCGACCAGCCTCTCTTTAAAGCGACCTGCGAGGTAATTCCAAGTACGGACAAATCGCCATGAAATACAGGGGACAGACTGGCAACTGTCTTCTGAGCACAAGCTGCGAACTCGGTCGGGGCCATGCCCATATGCTTTTTAAACAAACGGCTAAAGTAATATTCATCTGCATACCCTATGGAATGAGCTACGTCTATAATAGGCTCCCGTGTATTTGCCAGTAAGCTTAAAGATGCATCCAGCCTGATTTTGGTAATAAATTTATTGGGACTAAGCCCTGTATGTCTGCGGAATGCCTGATAAAAACGGCTGGAGCTGGATCCCGACAGACGGGCAAGCTCTTCAATGTCCATATCGCGGTGATATTGCTCAAGCATGTACTGCCGGGTCTGCTCGACGTAACCCTTTAGCCCTTCCTCCAGCTCCTTCGGCTTTTGTACCAAAGTCATGAAGGCGGCGGCCATTGCATAAAGATGCGATTGAAGTTGATATAAAAGCGCAGGTTCTCCCTTTTTACAATCACTCATAAAATCTTGAATCCAGCTGCGAACCTGCGGCATTCGGAAGCTATACAGCTGGAATTCCTCTATCAGCAGCAGCGGCTGAGTACGAACATGAGGCTTATGCTGGGTAACGGAATGCTGGAATGGCAAACAATGAAACCCTATAATTAGTAGTGAAGCCGTACGTTCAGCTTCATTATGCAGGGTAAAATCACAATCAGGCGGAATGAGGAAGAACTCACCGCTAAGAACCTTGCCTGTCTTGCTTTTATCTTTATTGTATAAAGTCACCGTTACGTTTTCCTGAAGCGCAAAACCAAAGCAGTGTTCATTCCTTCTATTGACGCGCAAGTCGCTTCTCTCCATTACATGGAGCTCTTCAGTCCCTATGTATTCCAATGAAAAGTAGCCCCTGCGATCTGGTTTAAAAGACATAAACACACATCCTTAGTAATAGAAGTAGTTTAAAATTTCATGTATCCTTAAACTCATACTATTTGAAAATGATTCTCATAGTCAATGTAAGTTTTTACAAGCTTTTCCCATAGCCTGTTAAATGCGTTATACTAAAGTATTGTTAGGTATTGATGATTCAAGAAGGAGGCTCTATGACTACTACATCTCAATCGGGAGAGAAACTAATCCGGGTACTAGCTTTTACACTGATTCTTTCTGTAATGAATGCGACTATGTTTAACGTCGCTTTACCTACAATCGGAAGGGAATTCCAACTCTCGGCATCGCAAGTAAGCTGGGTGGTCACGGCTTATATTATCGTGTATGCAATCGGCTCGGTAACCTATGGAAAATTGGCGGATAAGTACCGTCTCAAGGATTTATTAACCATAGGACTGACTTTTTTCGCAGTGGGTTCCTTGCTTGGCTTTGCCGCAACACATTACTGGATGATTATTGCAGGACGTATTCTTCAATCCATAGGCGCGTCCGTCATCCCGGCCACAGCAATGATTATTCCGGTGCGCTACTTCCCGCCCGAAACCCGCGGCAGAGCACTCGGAATTACGTCCTCAGGCTTAGCACTGGGAACGGCTATCGGTCCCATTATTGCAGGATTTGTGACAAGCCTCGCCAGCTGGCGCTATTTGTTCCTATTATCCGTAATCGTTCTGCTCACATTGCCATCTTACCGTAAATACTTGGATGACAATAAAGGAACGGAAGGCAAAACTGATTTGCTCGGCGGCTCCATACTAGCCATAACCATTACCGTGTTTTTGCTTGGCATCACCAATGGAGCCTGGACGCTGTTTCTCGTTGGGGCTGTGCTGCTTGTGCTCTTTATCCTGCACATCCGCCGTTCGGCACATCCGTTTATTCAGCCCTCTATCTTTAAGAACAAGAACTATACCATCGCCATCCTGGTTTCATTCATCGGCAGCGGGCTGGGCTTTGGCATCCCTTTTATCATTCCGCAGATGTTAACTCAATTGAATCAGTTATCCCCTGCAGTTGTCGGCTTCGTCATGTTCCCTGGGGCTATTATAGCATCCTTCCTTGGGAGGAGCGGCGGAAAGCTGGCAGACCGAAAGGGTAATGTTATGCTTGTGCTTATAGCTGTTGCTCTGCAGTTTATTTCCTTTGTGCTGCTGTCCATTACCGCCGGGATCCAACCGACTATACTGTGGGTATTTCTGATCTTCGGCAATATTGGAGCTACATTCTTGGGAATAGGATTGTCCAATACCGTATCGCGGACGCTGCCAAGAGAACAAACCGGGGTCGGCATGGGCCTCTTCATGATGGCCAACTTCATATCGGGGGCTATTGCAACCTCACTCATCGGCAGAATGCTCGATTCCGGGGAAACCGCTCCGGCGTACAATCCGCTGCTACTGATACCTTCGGCTGCCGTGTTCAGCAATATCTTTCTGGTACTAAGCTTGCTCATCATTGTAAACACGGTGCTGTTCTACTTCCAATTTGGTCGAAAGCAGACCGACACCAGCAGCACCAAACGCACCTCACCCGGTGAAAACCCCGCATAACCAAACAGTCCAGCAGAGCCGTTAAGGCCAATGCTGGACTGTTTTTGTTATGCGCTGCTGGCACAAGCTCACACCGCATGCGATTTACTTGCCAAATGTGCCTGGTTTTACCTTTTTCACTTCATACATATTAACATTCGAACTAATAACATATGCCGGCTTTTCTTGGCCTCTGCTGTTACGATGACCTTCAATATGAACAGGGTCCTTCTCCCAATTTTTCCAGGCCTCCTCAGATTCCCACCTGATCATAGCGATAATTTCTTCGGTCTCTTTACTTTTTTTGTTAACCATGACATGCACATCGAGAAGTCCTTCCATTTCATCAATCCGCGTTGGCTGCCCGAACTTTTCCACAACCTTGTCGGAATTTCCCTTCTCTACTACGATGGTTCTCATTTGAATAAACATAAGCAGACACCCCTCCATGTTGCAACTAGGATATCTTCACTATAATGATAATGGTTATCATCGTCAAATGTTGCTTATAAAAGGGTTGGATACCTCATTCAAAGCTGCATGCTTTGATAAAACAAATTGACTATGAACGTACCCAAGCCTGCTATGATATTAAACCATCCCAAGAAACGAGCCGTACGTTGTTCCCTCTTCATGCCTGTACGGTTATAGCCCTTTACGTCAATCCACAGAATAAAGACCCCTGTAAGCAGCATTAATAATACGGTGAAGTTCGCATACCCTATTGAAAAGGTTAGATTCAAACGTTATAAACCCTCCATTCCGGCTTCGTTCAACACGGGATTTCCTTGTAAATTAAGTCGCTTTCATCCCGATACGTCTTATATTAATATCCGCTTTAATCTCAACGGAAAGCTCCGCATACGTTTCCTGCCACTTGGCCTTGGTTTTAATTTCGCGGTTCCAATATTGCGGATGCTTCGCTCTGAATTGCTCCCCGTAGCCGAATATATCCGCACCCTTGTCCTGTGTCTTTTTAACTAACGCTTGATAAGATTTAACAATATCCTTTTGCAACTGGCTCTCAATCTGCTTAATAACCTCATGTTTTAGGGTGACCGACTCGTTGGACTTCTCCAATATATTTCCCTCTATATGAACATACACTGTGATGTGCGGTTTTCCGTTTCTAATTTCGGTTTTGAATGAGGTTTTGCGGTTTCGCCCCCCGAACAAGACATACTCCGATGTCCCCGGCACATTGACAAAACCTTGCCCTCCCGCGACATTAACCCCGGTAAGCCCCATAAACAAGGTGATTTCCAGCGTGTTAGTCAAACCGACCATTTTATCATTTTTGAAATAGGCTATGCCGCCGAGTTCTACAGTCTCTTGACCTTTCAACACCAAATAGGGAAGATAACCCTCCCTTCCTTTAGCAGAAGTAGCGCTCCAGAACACACCCAGAAAGTCGTTTGGAAACCTGCCCATTTTGACCGACTGCTCCATCGTATTCATTAGATATAATGTCGGCACCCGTTCGAGCTGCGGCGATGCCTTCATCACATCAAATGCTTTTCCTTGGCATATAAACATCCAGTTCGCTCTGCGAACTTCCGCGTTGCGTCGAAAGAAATCATTCAGATTTTCTATCCCTTTTTGTGCGAATACTTCGGAAACTACTATAACCCGCAAATGACCGAAAAATAGCGGAGCTGAGACCCTTTGCTGCAGGTTGTTAACAGCATCGTCAAGCGTATGTCCCTCACTGTCCACGACCCATACTGTACTCTGGCCCCCACCGCCACCTCCTCCCGCACCTCCACCCCCACCTCCGGGCCCTAATGGAATCCGTCCGGGGACAGCAATTTGTACGGTGATGCGAAGCAGCCCTGTCTTCGGCGGCGGAAGCGTCCCGTGCATGCGGAAGAATTCTTTCTCCTCAACCTCTGCTCCCCGATCCGACACATCAACACCGATTCCTAATATGACGGCACGATCCTCGATTTCCAGACGGTCCCAGCAGCCGGAGAGCAGCGGAAAAGTAAGACAAAGAAGAAGTAACAGTTTAACTCGTCTGCTCCAATCCTTGTCCCCCACCCGTATCCCCCCTTTTCTTACGAATCATAGCCAACAGCAGAAGCAACAACGGATAGCCGATCGTAAGCAATAAGCCCCAACGCCCTACAATGGCTATGATTTTATACATGTGCAAAACATTTTCCGGAAACATTGCGGCAGCAAACAGAACCGGTAAAATGAACATGGAAAACAGCTTATGATCCCGCAGCTTAAAAAGCTTGCTTAGCGCATGGATGGTAAAGTAATAGCTGGAGAATAAGGTGGTGAATACAGCTATTACCCACACAGCAAGAAAAGCTGCATCGAGTCTTTCCAGAACATTACCCGGCAGGCTTGTCGTCTTCGCGAGTTCCAATGTAGGCCACAGCAGCTTCTTGGTCTCTTCTGAACCAAACACACCAACTGCTCCGACAACGATAGAAAAATACAGCCCCCCTGCAATACCTATGCCCCAGCAGCTTGCCTTCATAGCTCTGTCCGGATTCCGCATAGCTGGAATTACCATTGTATAAACAAAGGAGCCTTGGAATAAGGCAGCTATAGTCAAGATCCCCTTCAGCATACCGGAGGGCTCATTCCCCCATACGGGCAGCAAATTGACGAGCTCCGAGTTTTTCAGAGACAGCGCTACTATTAATACCGCAGGAAAAACTATAACCGGTAAATAAAAATGATGGATATAAGCAAACGTAGTCACATCCGTACGAGACGAGAGTGTAGCTAATATGAGCATAACAATTACGGTTATTTCGAGTGGTGTTTTCTTTAGAACCGAAGTAATGACAACTTCGCCGAACTCCCTGGCTGCCAGCGAAGTCAGCAGGGCAAAAAAAGCAATGATCAGCAGGCTTCCTGCTCTGGCAGGCCATTTGCCCAGGATCGTTTGGCTGTACTCGATAATCGACTGATTCGGAAACCTCATACCAAGCTTCGTAAGAAGCCACAAGCCAATGAAGGCAACGATAACGGACAGCAGCGTCACCAGAGGAGCGCCTGTATCGGCAGCACTAACTGCAAACAAGGGCAGGGGAAGCACACCTACTCCGATGATAGTGCTAATGAGTACTCCCGTTGCTTGAATCGCCGTGATCTGACGGGGATGCTCCATTCGTACTCTCCTCCTTCTGATTTCCTACCTTCAGGGGATCCAATGTGTTGATAGGCTGTTCTTTCAGCTTATCCTCCACATCACCACCAAGACGCTCATGATTGGGCGTATGCAGCATCGTCGGTCTTTTTCTCATAGTCCACAGGGGCAATCGTGCAACCGTATCCTTCATTCCATCGAAATTCCCGGGAACCACGGGACTTAAATACGGG
The DNA here is from genome assembly GCF_024722015.1 of Paenibacillus radicis (ex Xue et al. 2023). Lineage (GTDB taxonomy): Bacteria > Bacillota > Bacilli > Paenibacillales > NBRC-103111 > Paenibacillus_S. The sequence continues at coordinate 23,762 of NZ_JANQBD010000022.1, forward strand.
ACGCCAAACGATTTTAAAGACAGTAGGTGATTGGCAATCAGGATGAGACCTACCATCACACCGTATAACCCGAACATCCCTGCAAAAAAAACAAGTGGGAATCGCAGCAGCCTCAAAGCTAAGGCCGCATTGTATGCCGGTGTGGCAAAGGAACCGATTGTAGTTAGAGCTATGACCACAACGGTAATTGGACTAACGAAACCTGCCGATACCGCTGCTTGTCCAATAACAAGAACGCCGACAATCGAGAGGGCTCCGCCAATTTGCTGCGGCAGACGTAAAGTAGCTTCCCTCAGCACCTCCATGGAAGCTTCCATAACGAGCACTTCAAGAATGGAAGGGAACGGCACTCCGGCACGCCCTCCTGAAACAGCGACCGCAAACTCCGTTGGTATAAGCTCCGGGTTGAATGAGATGATGGCCACATACAGAGAAGGTGTAACAAGTGAGAAGCACAATGCCAGCAACCGTGATAATCGGATAAAGCTTACCATTAGAAACCGTTCGGAATAATCCTCGGTCGTCTGATAAAATTGGTTGAATACCGTTGGCACAATCAGAGCAAAGGGCGAGCCGTCCACCAAAATAATGACTCTTCCTTCCAGCATGCTGGCTATCGCCTTGTCTGTACGTTCCGTGTTCTGAACTTGAGGGAATGGCGATAGATGGTTATCCTCTATAAATTGCTCCAAGTAACCGACATCAAGCACTCCATCAATGTCAATGATAGAAAGCCTTCTCTCCACTTCCTCCACCAACGCATCGTTGACAATTCCCTTCAAGTAACAAATCGCTGTTTTCGACTTCGTAACACGGCCGATTTTCATCATTTTCACTCGAAAATCGGTTGTCGGCAGCCTGTAGCGCAGCAAGGAAATATTCGTTCCCAATTGCTCGATAAAACCCTCACGTGGTCCACGAATAACCTGCTCGGTTTGGGGTTGATCGATCGACCGTTTGTCCACCTTTGTCGTCTCGACAATAATGGCTTCACCCAAACCATCTATTAAAACGACCGTACCGCCACGCAGCAGCGACTCCATAATCATGGACAGTCTGCATTCCGATGAGCCTTTGCTGTGATAGAGCGCGTCTTTCAACAGAACATCCATTAATTGCTGCTGGGGGATGATCGTGCCGGCTAACTGCTCAGGCTTATACATAAGCGGCCTTAATATATCCGTGTTCACAACATCGCTGTCCGTCATATTGGAAAAGTTAATCAATGCTGCATCGAATTGTCCGAATATATGGAAATGGCGCAGCATAAAATCATCATTTTCGCCCAATAACCCGGAAATAATAGCAACCGCATCCTCCAGACTTTCTGGGAGGCGCTCATCTTCATGATTATTCAAATATTGATCCGGTACTTCCGCCGCTTGGGAACGCCGCTGCTGCTGCTTATTGTTCGAACGCCGTCGAAGCCACTCTAAGATGGTCATTAAAAGGCACCCCGCTGATAGGATTGCTTGTTCCTTTATCGTGTGTTTCATACTCTTTCCTATTCTGGGTTATTTTATGTACAGCTCGCTGCAATGGAGGGAATTACCCCTTCCGCAATCTTCTATTCAACAAGACGGTGAACTTCCAATGCGCGGGAGCGTGGCTGGAAGGACGCGATAGGGTCGCTTGAGGTTTTTTCAACGCGCGCGAATCCCAGGCACGCTCCCGCGCATTGCATGGCGGTCGGTCGAACCCCACTGGCAAGGCGGCCGATCTGTTTATGCGGGAGCGTTATTCGATGATACATCTCTGCCGGAAGAGTAAGTTAATAAAATTAAAACGAGGCTATCCCATAAGGGTATCAGTGAATGAATCAGTCCCAAACGATGTACAAAGACGCCCCCAAAACCACCATGTAAGTGGGAATGGAAGCGTCTATTTTGTAGGGAAATTCCCCTCAGAATGGGGTTAGAAAATCCAGAAATGAGTCCGGCCGCTTCTTGGATGTTGCTATAGTGATGTTGCTTAAATGATGAGGCATGAAGCGATATTCAAAGGTTGCTTTTAATCTAGAGGAGACCAGGATTTTCGGGCGGCTGCGGAAGGAAGGAAAAGAATTAGATGGAAATCCTCACGCTAATCCAGCGTGGATATCGCCTGAAATTAATCTAACTGGAAAAACTAACTCTAATATAGCTGATATGGTCGATATCAGCCAAAACACCTAGAATTAGCATGAGAAATTCCAGCTATAAGGCTTGAAACGCTATTTTCGGAGTAACTAACTTGACATTTTCCTGCTAATTGCACGGAGTGCGCCAGACTGCCATGTAATACCGTAACCGAACCACGAACCACGAGCCATGAACTACGAACTACGAACCCCGAACTACGAACCCCGAACCCGATACCCGCGATTAGCACGCGTTGAAAAGTGACCTCATCTTATGCATCTCTGAGAATACACAAGAATATGCAAAAGAACCTTCAACAATCAAAGTGGATTGAAGGCTCTTTTGCTACCATCTATTCAGGATAAAATGGTGGAGGGGTTGTCTCAAAATGACTTTTGGGACAGCCCCGTCCAACATCCTTATTACTCTTGCTTCAGTTACTTCATGAGCTGCTTCTCCAGCCACGGGAACGAATGCTTGCCATACACCTCATGGCCCCCGGGAAACAGGTCGGAGTCCAATGAATCCGGGACTCCGGCCGCTTGGTACACAGCCTTCAGCCGGACTAACGCCTTCTCCGTCCCGTGGAGCGGGAAGATCTTATCCTCCCGGCCCGCTTCAATAAACAGCGGCCGCGGTGCGATAAGGCCGATCAGCTCGGGCATCTCGGCGTACCGCAGCACGTTCGGGATGTAATTATCCACACAATGACGCATGCTTAGGATGCTGTCGAGAAAGGTATTCGTATAGCAGCTAACTACCGCTGCCTGAATCCGTTGATCGAGCGCAGCCGTGAATGCAGCGACCAAGCCGCCGCCGGATAGACCGAAGATGCCGATTCGGGAGGCATCCAGCTCGCTACGGCTCGATATGTAATCGATTGCCCTCATTGTTTCCTGAATGCGTACTCCTGCAATCGTTTTACCCAGCATGAGAAGAAAAACACCAATTGGAAAGCAAGAGTTCGTGCTGCTGTTGACCACAACCTCATTCTCCAGCTTGCGGTCGCCAAAGCCGATCAGCTCAGGCACAATAACCGCTAACCCTCGCTTGACCAGGGAAAGCGCGAACATGTGGTGAACATCAGGGTCAGCATCTCCGGCTTCCCCGCCGTCAGCCAGCAGCCCGACTACAGACTTGCCGCCGTAACCATGGCCGTGACAGCCAACGACGACCGGCAGTTTGCCCTGCTTCCCCTTCGGTAGAAGCAGATAGACCGGCATACGCAACGATTCGGCCGTTGTGATCTCGATCCGCTCACGAATATGATCCTCATATTCGACACGTTCAATCTCCACCGGCTGCAAATCCACTCCTGCAGCTTCAAGTCCACCTAACGAGTCAATGAACTTCTCTGTGAGCGCTGACTTCCATTCCAGCCATTCCGAGCGACTCTCCGCTTGGAATGCCAGCTGCCGTGACTTCGCCTCATCATACAACCGCCGCAAATATTCATCAGGACTCCACATCGTTGAAATTCTCCTCCCCCGCTCCCTGCCTATTGTACGGAAGCTGTCGCTTCTAGCTCCAAGCAAGCCATGACGAATGGCGCGAAGCCCTTCGGATCATCTTTGCGGGTAGGTTCGCTGATATAGTAAGCAAAGGAGCCATCACGGTAAGGCCTATTTCCCAAACCGGCTACACTGCAGATTTTATCCAAATGATAGGTGCCATCTGATTCTTGACCCACACACTGCTCAAGCAGCCCTTTGTGACCGCGTCTTGCCGCCTGCAATGCATCCTTGCCCAAATACCCCATCCGATATCCTTTTGCCAGAGCGCAAGTAAACATCGCGGAGCCGGATGCCTCCAAGTAATTGCCTTTGCGAGTTCCTTGATTCAGCACTTGATACCACAGACCCGATTCCTCGTCCTGCACGTTCAGAATAGCTTGTACCAACCGGTAGAAAATACCGATAATTTGTCCACGCTTCGGGTGATCCAAAGGCAAGAAATCCAGCGTGTCCACAACGGCCATCACATACCAGCCTAAAGCACGGCCCCAGAAATGCGGCGAGCAGCCGTTTTCCTTATTCGCCCAACGCTCCTCTTTCGATTCATCCCAGCCATGATAGAGCAGTCCGGTTTTGGGATCACGCGACACTTTCTCCATCAATAGAATCTCATTAGCCACATCATCAAACCATTCATGCTCGTTAAACTTCTTGCCATAAGCAGCGAGCAAAGGCGAGGTCATATATACGCCATCCAGCCACATTTGGAAAGGATAAATTTTCTTATGCCATAGTCCACCTTCACTCGTGCGCGGGTGTCCTTTTATTTGGGTAACAAGCAGCTCGATCGCTTTTTTATATTTTTCTTGACCGGTTTTTTCATACAGTAAGAACAAGCCTTTACCTTGGTTAATCATATCGACGTTGTACTCATTTAAATTGTACGTATCGATGCTGCCATCCTCCTGGATGAACAGATCCATATTCATTTTAATGTAATCATAATAGCGTTCGTCACCAGTTTGAAGGTAAACCCGTTCCAAAGCCGTAATAATACAACCATTCTCATAATTCCAACATCTTCTTTTTTGAAACGGCATATCGGAAACCAGCGGATACCTCTTCATAAAAGAATCTGCCATAGCCGTAGACCAAACTTTACTCATGCCCTTACTCCTCCTTTAGCACTCCATCAGTCTTTGCAAAACTATTATTACTTTAATTGGCCTTTTCTTCAAGGTTCCAGCATATGCTTTTTTTAACTTCTTTTATGAATTAGCCTATTATTCGCCTATAAAATAGAAAAAAAGCGTTCGCTCCGACAGGAACTAACACTTTTCGACAAAAGCACTCTTCAAAAATCACCTTCCACTACTCTATCCGAAATCGCAGCAGCGAACGGAGAAGTTCCTCGGAAAGCTGGTTCAAGGATTCGGAGGAAGCCGCAACCTCCTTGGCAGAGGATGCTTGTTTGTCCAATGAGGACTTCACATTCGCAGCATAGGAGCTTGCCTTGCGGGAAATTTGAACACTGTCTTCCATAGTCGCTGTAACCTGCTCCGTGCTGGCTGATATTTGCTGGGATGCCGCCGAAACCTCCTGAATTTGTTCAGCAACCCTCTCCACCGAGGATAAAATAGCGCCGAACACAACCCCAACCTGTGACAACACTACGCTTCCTCTTTCCACTTCTTTTAATTCTATTTCAATCTTATTAATTACTCCTTTGGAGCTTGTTTGAACCATCGCAATTAACTCGGCAATCTGCTTGGTCGATTCACTCGATTCATCAGCTAGCTTCCTAACCTCGGCCGCAACCACCTGAAAGCCGCGTCCATGTTCTCCTGCACGCGCTGCTTCTATTGAAGCATTCAACGCTAACAAACGGGTCTGCTCCGATATTTCTCGAACAACACTCAGAATGCGGTCAATCTTAGTCGATAATTCATGCAGCTCCGCTATGGTAGAGGCCGTTTCGCCAACCTTGGCTTTGATCGACGACATTTGAACGATAGCCTGATCTACATCCATCGAACCTTTTCTCGCTTCTTCCGCCGCATCTCCAGCTGCCCCCGCTACAAGAGACGAGGTTTCGGCAATTCTCTGAACGCCGATATTCACCTCATTCATGGCAACCGAGGTTTCCTGGGCACTCTGTACCTGCAAGGAAGAGCCAGCCGCAACCTCCAGCATCACCCCTGAGATAATCCGGTTATTCCCCTCACTCTCCACAACACTGGATTTTAGTTGTTCGGCAGATTCATAGGCTTGCTCAGTCACCTCCCTGCTCTGTCTAACAACTTCGCGGAACGTATCCGTCAGCTTATTGAATGCAGCGGTTACCTGTGAAAATTCATCCTTCGTTTCTGTCGCAACTTCTATTGTTAAATCCCCTGCTGACAGCTGATTGGAGGCGCGAACAAGATGATGAATAGCTCGTTTCACGGATAAATAAAAAGCGGTGAACAAATAAACAACCACCACCACTACGATAATAATCAGCAGAATATCCTTCGTCTTATTAGCCTTATAGCTGTCCAACCTGTTATCAAAGATTTGCTGAAGCAGCTTCATTTGGCCAAGAAATAATTCCTGATTTGCTTTCTTGGCATTGCGGCTCAAAGAGGTCATCTCGTCTGCAGTAATTTGAATAACCCCATTGTTAAGCAGCCTGTTATTAAATGCATCTATGGCAGCCCTCGTCGAACGGTTGTTGGCTTCCAGAAGTCCATCCATTTGCTGTTTGGTCTTGGGGGTTCTCTTGCCTATCAAGTCGGCAAATCTATTCATTTTATCCAAAAGAGCTTCCAGGTCCCCTGTCAATCGAATGAGTTCTTCTTGTTCCTGGGGGTTCTTAATTTGCTGGCGGGCTACGACCTCAGTCCCCATCAACTCCATTTTTTCAAGCTTGGTCCAATAATTCGGCAATATAGTAACGACAGAATCCATTAAATAGTAGCTCTCAAATTCCGGGTCGAGAATCAGGTTCGAGGAATTTTGCACGTCTTCAATAAGAAGCAATACGATTTGCTCCAGAGCCGTATGTTGAATCTCGTAAAAGTTCTGGCTTATGGAGGTTCCGTTCGACTTAATTAATTCCCATTGCTTCTCCAGGCTCGCCCATAATACAGGGTCCAGCAGATCAGGGTTCGCTCCCTGCTTCAGCCCGTAGATAATACTATCAATCTGCTCCCCGATTCCCTTCGTGTCCTTATTGGCTGAGGGTGCAGTAGAAGTACCCATGTGCAAGCTCCATCCGTATTGCTCCAGCGCGAACATTAAATCCATTAAAGACTGATGATAGGCTAAGCCTTTTTTCTCTTTTTCTGTGAACTGAATATCTGTATTTATAGTGGAGAACATCTGAGCTGTAAGTGTAAATATGGGAATAGCGAACACACAGCCAATCAGCAGAAATTTTTGAGGATACCGCAGCTTATTCATTAATGCAACCGCAGGGGCAAACAATCGCTGCCACCCCAAGGAGGAGGTTCTCATCAGCTTCATTGTGACCACACCTTTTCTGTTGTCAAATAGCATGACATTATAGGTACTGCTCATTTTCTTACTGATAAAAGTCTTCTTCAGCTAACGATATTTGCGGTAGTCAAGCTTAGTTCGTTTGGCAGCAGCAGCTGCCATCCGGTCCGCCGCAAGCTGCGCGCGGAAGGAAACCAACTCTTCATCTATGGCTGACAAACGCCCCTTCTCCACAACTACGCGTCCCCCCACAATGGTCATATCCGCCTGATACGCGCCTACCGTTACTGGCAGCGATGCATCATCGAACAATGCTCCCGCAAAGCCGAGCTGCGACGCATCCAGCATAAAGAGATCGGCCGCCTTGCCAACCCCAAGCGACCCTATTGCGTCCTCCCAGCCAAGCACCCGCGCCGAGCCGCGTGTAGCCAGGGAAAGCGCCTCATTGGCGGTCAAGGCATCTCCATTTAATTGCTTATGCAGCAAGTAGGCCATCCGCACATCCCACAGCATATTCGAAGCATCGTTGGAAGCCGAACCGTCCACCCCAAGGCCTACCTTCACCCCCGCCTGAAGCAGCTTCCTCACAGGGATCGTGCCCGAGGACAGCTTCATATTGCTGGAAGGACAATGGGCAACACCACAGCCGCAGGCCCCCATTCTCTGAATTTCCGCATCATTAAACCAGATACCGTGCGCAAACCACACATCGTTTCCTACCCAACCGGTATCCTCCATATATTCAAGCGGCCGCATGCCCATCCTCTCCAGGCAAAATTGCTCTTCATCCATCGTCTCAGCCAAATGAGTATGCAAACGAACACCATAGCTGCGGGCCAGATCGGCAGACTCCTTCAATAACTCCCGCGTCACCGAAAAGGGCGAACACGGCGCAACACCAATCCGCAGCATGGAAAAGCGGGAAGGATCGTGGAATTTCTCAATCACACGCCGGGTATCCCTTAGAATCTCTTCTTCGCTCTGACATACTTCGTCAGGAGGGAGCCCTCCGTTCGACCGCCCCAAGCTCATCGAGCCACGAGTCGGATAAAACCGCATGCCCAGCTCAGCCGCTGCCCGGATTTCCTCATCGATTAGCTCGGTCGAAATGCCGCGGGGAAAACAGTAGAAATGATCCGAGGAAGTGGTACAGCCACTTTTCAGCAGCTCACCTAGTCCAACCATCGCGCTTAAATAAATGTCTTCAGGCTCCAGATGTCGCCAAATTTCATAAAGCGTCAACAGCCAGTCAAAAAGAGAGCAATCCTGTGCAAGAGGAAGATTACGGGTCAAGGTCTGGTACAGGTGATGGTGCGTGTTGATGAGACCGGGGTATACAATTTTGTTTCGAGCATCAATAACTCTATCTGCCGTCTCGTAGGGAAGATTCTCGCCAATCGCAACGATCTCCTGTCCGACTGCATACAAACTGCCATTCTTGATGACACGGCTTTCTCCATCCATCGTGACGATGCTTCTTGCATTTTGGATCAACAAAGAACGGTCATTCATGGGCTAGCCTCCTAAGAACTTCCACCCGGAAAGTTCATTTCGCAAGCATTCACTTATTCGTTTCCCCTGGGAAAACCAGCTTCGAAATGTTTGTTATTTCCATTTTAATCACAGGAGATGTTCGCGTAAACTATTCTAACATTAATTTTGTTTTCAATTACAAAACAAGGACTTAATCTTAGATGAATTGACAAATCCCTATCACAAAGAGAAGAAAACATGTCATAAGACTATCCATCTACACCTTATATTCGAAGAATCCACTCTCTCTTACCCCTCAATGGGCACTCACTAATAACACATTTTCCATCAATCGCCTTACTGCTATAATTAACTATAGTTCGGCATACATATTACATTTGTAAGCAAGCTTTAGAATCTATATGCTCAACTTTGCCGTTGCCGAGGAATAGAGGGAATAGAGTTAATCCAATAGTGGAGTGCACCCGCAGAGCAAAGGAGCGGTATCCGGCTCATGTCCATCCGATACATATGGAAGCAGCTATGGCGCAGTTTAAATAAAAAAACTAACGAAGCCGTCCGCCTATGGGATGACCTATGGTTCCGTGAGGGCTCGATCATTACAGGACGCTATCGAATCGAGCGCAAGCTTGGCATGGGCAGCTACGGAGTCGCCTACCTATGCCGGGATGTCCGCTCCGGACAGCGCTGCGTTATGAAACGGGTCACCCCGCTCCGAGGCGGTACACAAAGGGCACAGTTTATTTATGCCAAAGAAACCGGCATGCTGGAGCTTCTTTCCCATCCCGCCATTCCGGCACTCTACAGCAAATTCCGTTATCGCAATCATCTGTGCTTCACTATGGAATTTATGGAGGGAAAGAGCTTGGACACTCTTTTATTCCAGGAGCAATGTACCTTTACCGAGCGTGAATCCCTGCTTTTGATCCGGAGGCTTCTGCCCATTGTCGCTTATATGCACTCTGTCGGCATTCTGCACCGAGATATTAACATTGCTAACGTGGTCGTTGAGGGGGAGCGTGTTAAACTCATCGACCTAGGGCTAGCCCGCGAGCTTGCAAATGCCGAATCCGTTGTGGAAGACGTTTTAGATGTTGAAGCGGATGACCCCTCCGAAAAAATACTGCGTAGAACCATCCATGTAACCAGTGACTATTATGCTGTCGGTCATCTTCTGCTTTTTCTGCTGTACAGCACGTATGACCAGAAGGAGCAGGCACCCGCAGGTGCCGATCGGGGCTGGGAGCTTGAACTCACCCTTCACCCGGGCACAAAAAAGCTGCTCCGCCGCTTGCTATTGACGGAACAGCCCTATGTTAATGTTCAAGACATCATAATCGATGTAAATCAAATTCTTCTATACCTGAAAACTTAGCTGCTATAAGAGCTTGAAGATCGTTTCTTCTTGTAATGAGAGTTCCCATATTGATTATGCTGGTTGTATTTATTTCCATTCGATGGTCTACGATAGTCATCACTGCTGCGGTAGGGGCGATATTGGGATCCATTGCGCTTATCCAAACCAAGAAGCTTGCTTAATAATCTGCGTAACATGGCCACACCTCCTGAGAGTTTAACTCCAGCGATACCCGGCACCCCAAGTATTCGCTTAAGTTTGCTTCAATTCTTCTAATGAAACCATCTGCGATGAAGTCCCTCTTACGTCTTGCGTCTTAGCATCGGCAATTCATTTGGATCTGTTCTCTTTACGTTATAAAAGGGGGTTGGTTTCATTGGCCGATCCATCGGTTGGCTCCGGCGCCCTATCTTTTACTGTCCTTTTCAGAAAAAGCATGCTATCGTAATTTGTAAAATTCAGTTCATGAGGTGCTCTATGAAAATCGCTGTTTTCACAGACTTGCATTCGATTTCTCCCAAAGAACGCTTTACCGGTTTGCGTGAAAAAAGGAGTTTTTTTGCCGATGCATGGCCATCCTTTCAAAAGCTGAACAGCTTGCTGCATCAAGAAGCACCCGACCTAGCCATCTGCCTAGGGGATATGGTCGACTGGTACAGTGACGAAAACCGGGATTTCGCCATTGAATTATTAAACCAATTGCCATGCCGATGGCTGGCTGTACCGGGCAATCATGATTATGAATCCTTTATCGAAGGAGCGGAAGGAATCCGTTCTATCTCAGCAGTGGAAGGTTATGAAGCGGCGGTGAAAGGGTGGAAGGAGCGCGGTATCGAGCTGCACAACCGCTACATAGACCTTGGGCATACCGGACTGGTGCTGCTCGACAGCGCCCGCAGCGGAGTTCCTGACGGCACGAAGGAATGGCTCGGGGAATTAAAGAGCCGACACTCTCGGCAGCTTCTGTTCACTCACGTACCTCTCGATGTACCGGAGACAAGAGAATATATCTTATCGGTAGATTCAACTCGCAACTTAAATAAATACGTGCAAAGTCATTCCCCTTGGTTATACCAGGAAGGCCTTCAGCAAGAAATGAACCATATTTTCACTGGCCATCTTCATTTCCCCGGCGATCTCCAAGTAAGGGATACCGTCCGAATGCATATGCTGGGTATGTCTATTACTGATCTACGCCGACCTGAACGTCCAGCCTCCGCTTGTATCATAGAGCTTGAACATACTGCCATAGGGATACGCCGCATTTCATTGTAATCATGGGGCGTAATCCCTTCCCTATTTCCCGCCTCTTCTTTTCTCAGCCATGAGATTGAGATACCTCTCCCTTTACCGACTAGTTAATCCGGCAATAAACGCATACACCCAATCTCCGAGCCCGATAGCCAGGTTACTTTACCGAGCGATTGCGGCTTTTCTACGTATTCCTCCTAAAACCCCTCTCCTTATTACGCTGATTCGTGATATGTTTACTCCTTTTTATGATAAAATAATCATAAGCTTGGCGACACCCATGTAAATCTACCTTGTAGATGGAGGAACTTGTGAACAAACAATCACTGCGGTTACATTTAACCATTACTTTTGCCATTATGGCCATGATACCTATCCTTGTGCTAGGCACTATTCAAGTGCTGCAAATTCGGAATATAACCAACGATTACAACAAAACGCAAAGCCAGACGACTTATCGGCTGGCTGACGCTGTTCAAACCTATACCTACTACCATCGCAACGCAGTCGAAACTTTAGCCACAACGATCAGCGCATCGGGTCCCACCTTCCGGACGAGAGAAAGTCTGACCTCGAAGCTGCAATCGGTCAAGGACAACCTGCCGGGCTTCAGCAGCCTGTATGTGGCCGACGCGAACGGAATTGTCTCCGCCCACTACCCGGAGCAGGGAGCCACACTGAGGCAGCAGTTATTCGGCTTGAATATGAGCAATCGCGATTATTTCATTAAGGTGAAAGCGACCGAAAAGACCACTATCTCTTCTCTGTTCCGTGGGCCAGAAAGTGGTAACGAGCCAGCTATCGTCATCGCAGCTCCCCTATACTCCGATCAAAAACAATTAGCCGGTATCGCTGTAGGCGTCCTTGATTTGCAACAAATCAAGCAGCTGGTCACGAAATACGACTACGGATCAGACGCTTATCCCGTCGTATTAGATCCTACCGACCGCGCCATCTATCATCCAGACAGAGAAATTACGAGCTCATTAGTTGATTTATCCGCCGAGGCGGTTGTTCAGGATGCCCAAGCAGCCGGACAAGGGTCCGGAAAATATCATTCAAGCATTAGCAAGCAAAGCGAGCTTATTACTTATACAACAATTAAAGATCTCGGATGGACTGTATGGGTAAGCCGTTCTTACACATCGGTTAATGCCGCTTTTTCCGACTCTATGCAAACCACACTTATTCTGCTCGTGCTTACACTTGTCATAACCGTTATTGTGGGCAACCTATTAGCCAAACGGTTCAACAACACCATTCATTTATTAGTAGGCTATACTCGAAAGCTGGCTGATGGAGTTTTTGAAGAACCTCAGCGAGACATGACGCCATCCTGGGGAGTCCCTTATGAGCTCGATATGCTGGCTAATCATTTCTTTCGAATGGCCGAGCAAATTAAAGAAAATCAAAGAGCCTTAATAGAGCTTAATGCCCAGCTGGAGAACCGCGTGACAGAACGTACCCGAAGCTTGCTGCGAAAAAATCAGGAGCTGGAAATTGTTAATGTCCTGCTAACGCCAGCCATGCCCAATCAGGAAACCAATAGAATGATCGATGAAAGCATGCGGCAGCTGCGCAATCTGATTGGCGTTGAAGTCCGGCTGCGTCTCTATCCTTACCCGTCAACCGACCTGGATCAGAAGAATGCTGCAGCCGCGGTTATTCCTGTCAATTCCGGTAATTCACCACTCGGTGAGCTGGCTATTTTCAATAGCAGCGGCGCTGCTTTACCGGAGAATGACCGAAAGTTTCTGCACACCTTTTCCAATACGATTGCAGTTATTATACAAAATGACATCCTGGTTAGTCGCCTCCGGCATGAGTACGCCTCTTTAAATGCGGTATTTGAAAGCATGTCCGATGCTATTGTTCTAATAGGTATTCAGCAAAATGTCGTGTACGCCAACCGCAGGATGACCGAAATGTTCGCCATCCCGACGCAGGAATTGCTGTCCATGACCGAAGAAGGGCTGTTCGGCGAAATTGCCGCCAAGCTGTCGGGCTCCCATGAAGAATGGACCCATCTGACTTCCAAGCAGCAAATTCAAGCTACATTGAAAATCCGCGGTGATAGCGGCAAAGAACGGTTTATTCTCGTTTCCGCTTTTCAAGCGGCGGGTGATGAACGGATTTTTGGCAGAGGCTATGTATGGCGTGATATTACCAAGGAACATGAGATTGATGCGCTGAAGAACGATCTCATTTCCCTGGCATCCCACGAATTCAAAACGCCAATAACCAGTATTAGAGGTGGCGTAGAAACGCTCCTGCGTAAGGACGCCGAATGGGAGGAGAGCTTCAAGAGAGAACTGCTGGAAGGAATCCATGAGGATATTGGGCGTATCCAGAATCTGATCGATGAATGGCTCGACATCTCCAAGATTGATGCAGGCGCTATGCGGGTTAATCGTCAGCCTCTCCGTGTGGGGGCGGTAATTGATAACGCCATACACCGTTTGCCGCAGCATGCCGCTTTTGCCAATACCGAATTCGATATCCAACTAAGCAGCGACCTGCCGCTTATTTACGCCGACAAGCTTCGTATGGAGCAGGTATTGGTCAATTTATTCACTAACGCTATCCAGTATAATGATAATAAAAAGCCGTTCCTGCGAATTATGGCTGAAGCCGATGAAGCTATGGTTCATATTCTCATCGAGGACAACGGAATTGGCATTGCAGAAAATCATTTGGATCACATATTCGACCGATTTTACCGAGTGGATGTCTCAGCGAGCCGCCAAACAGGGGGAACCGGATTGGGTCTCGCGATATGCAAAGGAATAATGGAAGCACATGGAGGCCGGATTCAAGTGCGGAGCACGCCAGGGGCGGGAAGCACCTTCATCATTTCCATACCGGCATTCAGCGCTAAAGAGGGGGAAGACGATGAAAAAGCATAAAATCATGATCGTGGACGATGAACCTAAAATTTTACGATTTATTGCGGCTAATTTAAAGTCGTTAGGCCATGAAACGCTGACCTGCTCTAATGGCCCCGAGGCGCTTGAAGCGATTGACGGCTTCGATCCCGATCTGCTGCTGCTTGATATCATGATGCCCGGCATGGATGGATTTCAAGCGCTGCAGAGACTTCGCAGCTTCTCGAATGTTCCGGTTATTATATTAACCGCCCGTAGTGACTCCAGCGATAAAGTACAGGGATTAAATTTAGGTGCGGACGATTATTTAACCAAGCCTTTTTCCCTCGATGAATTGTTTGCGAGAGTAAATGCCGTGCTGCGCAGACTGGATGGCCGAACCCATATCCACACCTCGGCAGCAAGCGAAATTCGAACGGGCACCCTTACTGTCAACCTCGCCCAGAGGCGCACTTGGCTGAAGGACGCGGAAATTAAATTTACCGAAACCGAATATAACTTGTTTGTTCTGCTCATTCAGAACGCCGGTAAAGTCATGACGCATGAGCAGCTGCTAAGCGAAGTCTGGGGAAGCGAATACCGAGACGACGTAGAATATTTGCGTGTAGCCATCGCACGGATACGACAAAAAATTAAACATATCGAGAACAAGCTTGATGTAATCATCACGTACCCCGGCGTTGGTTATATGGCCCAAATGAAAGAAGAAGAAACCATCTCTCACTAATTGTGAAGGATGGTTTCTTTGTACGCAGTCCACATCAATTCGGGATAATCTCAATATCCAACGGGTAATCAGAAACAGTTATCTCCTTTGTGGAGCCTGTTGAAAGATCAACAATTGTTAACCCGTCCCAACCTGTATCGGCAAAGGTTACACCTCCCGTGAGATAGGCCCACCGGCCATCAGGGCTGCTCGCTACCATTTGATGCACACGATTTAAAGGGATAATCTGCTCAGCCATCGTCGCTACATCCAATACGGTCAGATTCGGCTTACCGGTCGCACTGCCGGCGGCGCCGTTTCCTACGATAAGGAGCTTTTTCCCATCCTGGGTTAGAGCCAAACCTTCTTGATGGGTGTTACCAGTCAATGGCTGTGTCTCATATTCTCCAGTCTTTGGATCAAGTATTACAAGCCCGCGTCCTTGGTACGGAAGCAATAGTCGTCCGTCCTCACGAACAACCGCATAGTGAGGCTTCTCGAAGCCACCCCTGCCAAACGGGGCAACATCCAGCTTGTGCGTGCTGAGAGCTGCCGGGTTCACGGCTGTTACCGAATAAGAATCATGATCTATAGTATAAACCTCATGGCCATCCTTGCTTACAACTACATCAAAAGGCCGAATTCCAACAGGTACTGAACCGACAATGACTAGCTTCTCCGTGTCCAGAATCTCAAGCTGGCTGGGCTTGCCCTTCAAGTAAACGCCTACGTATACATAACGTCCATCCGGAGAAACCGCGATACCCATACCGCCCGGACGGTACTCACCATATTGAACAGGCCCAATCTGGGATTGATAAGGGATTAAAGCGAGCCGCTTGCGCTGCTTAGTATCAACGACTGCAATCCCTTCTGCAGTAGAGATATAAGCTGTGCCGCTGCTTGCTAAAGCGATTCCGAAGGGGGATTTACCAACATCGAGCTTATCCTGCGTTCCCTTCTCCGGGTCCAAAAAGGAGATATATCCGCTTGCGGAGTTTGTTAGCAGAAGGTTAAAGGATTGCGATTTCACTGAAGCATTATTGTCCACTTTCGGCGCTTGCGCGGCTTCAACTGTCGATGAATTGGGCAGCATTGCTGCCGTCGGTCGCGGCTCTGAAGACGCCTCTGCGCCAGACTTCAATTGGCAGCCCGCCAACACTATAATTAGCCCAATTGCGGCTATTGTGCAAGTGATTTTGATTGTTTTGCACCGCATTCTTATTATTCACCTCACCATAAAAAGTATGATATGAAAAATGACAAGAGGAAAGCATCCCTGGCTTCCATGGGTCACTTTCCTCTTAATCCTTACCCTGCTTCTTATTTAGCCGTTACTGTAACAGCATTGGCTGTCGCCCATTTCCCCTGCGGAGCTACTGTGTACGTAGTGCCTGGAACCAGCTTGCCGCCATTCTGGATATCAAAGGTTCCTGTTGCCCCTTTACGGCTTGTCAGCTTGTATTGAGCCGTTAGCGGCGCTCCATTCAAAGGTGTCAGCGTAATGCTGCGCACTGCGAATAACTCGTCCTTCGGATCCTGCGCCAATGTCACATCAAGCGATGTTTCGCTCACTTGCTGCGCCGATTGAATAGCTAGCGGCCCGATTTCTTTGGCCGTGAAAGTTGGATTCGCCAATGTCGCCCAATCCGAAGTTACCGTGTACTTCACGCCCGGCTTGAAGACTTCACCGTTAGGCAGGCGGAATTTCGGAGCTTGTCTGCCGTCTGTTGCCTGTGTAAACAATACATAGCTCGCTGTCATCGTTTCTCCGCCTTCAGGTGTAATGTACACCTGCTTGTCTCTCATCGATGAAAGAATTTTATACGACTTACCGTTATTCATATTGTTATCATCGACAACGAAGGCTCCCTTGCGTGCAGCGCTGTATGCCGCGACTACATAACCGTAATCCGCCACACCGTCCTCAAGGCTGGATTCAATCTCGAACGTATCATAGGAAACCTGCTGACCTGATCTCAAAGCAAGCTTCTCCGTATTAGCTTCGAACGTTCCAGCGGCCTGACCTTTATAAGATAAGGAATACTTAGTTCCTGCCTTCTGAGGCGAAACCGGCACAATATAGGTCGCTGTTGCCCCTGATTTCAGCTGTGGAATATTAAGAACGGTAAGCCCGTTATCGAATACAAAGTTTTGTTTCGCTTTGTCTACGTCGATATCTTCTTTAGGAAGCGGAGCCGAGAAGGTCACTTGCAGCGTGATAGCATTCAAATTTTTGATGCTGGTCACTTGAACCGGAGCCAGTTGCTGCGCCGCATGCACGAGCATTGCCACTTCGCCGCGGGAAGCCAATTTGCCCGTTGCAAATGCTGTGCCCATCAATCCTTTTACTTTACTCGTATCCACTTTAAGAACTGAAGCTACAATTTCAACAAGCTGCTCATGCGTAACAGAATTATTAGGGCTAAAGCTGGTTCCTTCACCTTTCATTGCACCCGCATTAACCATAGCGGTAACGTAAGAGGCATACCAGGCACTATCCGCTACATCAGTGAAAGTATTCTTCTTTGCCTGGTTTTGATCCACATGAAGGGCTAGTGTTACAATCTTGGCCAATTCCGCCCGAGTTACATTCTGATTAGGTTTAAATTGAGTATCGCTAAATCCTGATATTACATTTTGTTTGGCCATTTCTTCAATGGCTGTTTTATAAGGTGCCGCTGCTCCATCAATATCCATAAAGTTAGCTGCCGCCGATACTTGTAACACATTAAAAGGAATAACGGAAGAAAAGCCTACTGCTGCTGTAATCGCCAATGCTGCGAATGCCTTTTTACTTTTTATCATATAAGATCTCTCCCTTGGATTCATATGGTGTTGCTTAATGAATAACTCTAAAATTAGAATACTCGTTCAAGCATTACAATCGAATAAAATACCACTCAAAAACATTAAAAAAACATAACAATCCATAAAGAATCCTTACGGCCAAGGACACTCAGATTGCAAAATGGGAAGGTAGCCATGAACAAATAGGCCACCCACTCTCTAGTTAATAGAAAATGGCTGGCTTTATTAATTCTCAAAAATAATATGGTTTTATGCTGCTTATTCAGCGTTACAAATCCTCAAAAGCCAACTTCAAGCTATCCTGGGTCGCTGCCACCAAAACATCATCTTGTTGATCATATCCGTATAATAGTAAAAGAAGCGATATATGAATCGATCGAAACCTGGCTAATTTCAAGGTGGACTCCTCTGTTTCTCCGTAAATGCTAAAGAACAAACTTCTGCCCTCCGGAGGCAGGTAGCTGTAGACGAACGAAAGATCAACAGCCGGATCGCCGGTATGCACATCCCCCCAGTCAATAACTCCTGAAATGATATGGTTCTCATCTACGAGCACGTTACGGATATGAAGGTCTCCATGCACGAGGCATTTGGGAGGGCTGCCGGTTCCGCTATTATCGCCGCCCCCATCTCTTAAAGAACTTAGAAAGCTATCCAGCACACGTCGATCCCTCGACAAGCCTAGCTCCATTGCTTTATTCATATTGCTATCCACCTGGCTTAATCTTTTGGCAAGATCCAACCTCCCCAGCAGGTCGTTCTGTACACCCAGTTCCTTCGCCTTCTCCACCGGAAAACGATGCAAGATGCTTAAAAATTGTGCAAGCGGACGCGCTGACTGCATTCGTTGATCTACTGTAGCCGCTCCCGGCGATTCGCCTTCTATAAACCGATATCCTACAAATGGCCACGAATACCTTTCCTCAGGCTTTCCGAAAAATACTGGTTCAGATACCATTAGAGGAAGTCCCAACGAGAAAAGATGCGGCAGCAGCGCACACTCAACCAGCAGCAAATCAACCGCAATAGAGCGTCGGGGAAAACGAAATACATACTGTTGATTGACTTGATAAACCGTGTTGTCAAAGCCTTCGCCGATAAGCTTGATCGTTAATGGAACAAGCTCAGGGAATTGCTTGCTGATTAATTCTAACGCTACGTCATTGGTTACAATCTGCTCCGCAGCCCAAGGCTTGGCCAATTACTTCAGCTCCATTCTTAACATATTCTCTATAATACCTCTGTTAGCCCGTTCCAAACAACGATTTAGCAGCATAAATCAACAGATAACGAAGTCTCAGAAAATTGAAGAAATAAATGGAATATTCGTCATACGAATCCATTTGGAATCGTATACATATACCGATCATCCCATTCAGATCACAACCCATTGAAGACCCCATTTTTCCCAAAATGGGAGGCCAAAATGAATAAGGTGGTGTTTTTCATGGTAATGTTACTGTTGGTGCTGGTTGTCGCAGGGATCATTGTATGGTTAGTTATCCGAAACAACGCGAAGTGGAAAACGATTGAGGCCGGTACTGCCAATGCGGTGGCAGAGATTGAGGCGAAGCACGCTTTTCTAAAGTCTAATCAAGTAAAGAGCCGCATCCGCTCCTCGGATACGATGGGTGCCGTCCAAGGATCTGGCCACGGTTCTATAAAACTCGAAGTACCCGAGAAATATGTCGATCAGGCCATCGCTTTGATCGCAAATAATTTTAAAGAATGACGGATACAAGGCGCCGTCCACAATGATGAATGCGTTTATCTAGATTGAACGGCGAAGCAAGGTGTATAGTCTCATACCTCCTATTCCACTTAAAGAGCCTCCGCAGGAAAAATCTGCAGAGGCTTTTTGCCGCGCTGATGCTATTACCTTCTCCATTCAGGCGCCAAAAGCAGCTCCATCTTTTAACCAACTATTCCAGCAGCCCTAATTCCCTTGCTCGTACAATTGCTTGCGCCCTTCTCTTCACATCGAGCTTGCCATACATATTAAACATATGATTTTTGACGGTTCCTTCCGTTAGTCCAAAGCTTTCGGCAATTTCCTTGTTGGAAAAGCCACTGGCTAGTGCTTTCAGCATCTCCATCTCCCGGTTGGTCAGAGGGTCCAGCATAGGCCGCACGGCTTTGACAGAGTTGATTTCCTGTACATTTCCCACTTCTTCTACCACATCGGGTTTTCCGCGGGAATCCTCCAACGATTGTAAATAAACCATCCGGGAGAATAACATATCCAGCACAGCCAATCTTTCCTCTGCAAAAATTCCGAACGCCAAGTTATTTTCCAAGTAGAGCACCTTCGGGAGCCGAATGCCCGGATATGGAATTGGCATGCATAGAATGGACCGCGGCTGCTGCTTGCGGATATAGGGATCTGCCGCATATAGGCTCTGAGATGCATCTGTCAATACGACCGCCTTGCCCGTGCGCACGACATAATGAACGAGAGAAGTCGCAAACATTGCTGCACTTTCCCCTACAGACTCCTCATTACTTGAAGCTTCAATATTAAAGGATTCGCCTGACAGATTTATTACGTATCCTTTCTCCGCACCCGCAGAACGCAGTGCCGACTCAAGGAAACGCTCCGTTAAGCGCTGCTTATTCCCTACACCAGGCCAACCCGCGGCTTGCCGCATAACGGTCTCATCAAGATTTCTGAAGAGCTCTGATTCACGGGTACCCTCATTAAGGTGGACAGCCTCTACAGCAGTCCCTGAGTTAGCACTCATCCACCTTTGACCCGCTCCTAACTGATATTCTTCCTTGCCCTGAGTTGCAGCTGCCGACTCACGGTACGCTGCACCCGCAACTAACGCCAATTGCTCCGAATATTCAGCTTGAAGCTGCCGAACCTTAGCGGATGCCCCCCAGCGTAAATAGGCATTGTATGCATCAACCAATAGAGCATCTGCAGTTGAAAGCATTCCAATGGCTCTATAGTAGACAACTGCCCGCTCACCCGCTATAGCTTCCATCCATAGGTTTCCTTCTTCACGCGCTGCCGTAAGCGCATGCTCGTACTTCTCCGCCGCGGCTGCTTTATTCCCATTAATTCGCTCTACCTCGGCTTCAATAAGAATATAATCGGAGGATTTCTGGCTGAACCCGCCAAACTCTCTCTTCATGGCACGCAGATGTTTGGTCATCACGGAGAGTACGCCTTTACGTTTATTCCCCGATAGCTCTATCTCCGAGTAAAGTGACGCTAGCGATAATGAATGGTAAAGCTGCTGTTTGCGTATCATCAAAGGTCCTTGATGGAAGCCGTTAAGCTTGTTGCTGCGATCTATCCATTCGAGTGCTTCCTGATAACAACCCGACAGATATGCAGCCTCGATATGGCAGACACAGTAATAGTAAGCTTGGTTTTTCTGAGTTTCGTTGGTAGGGTTGCCCTGTACCCAGTCCTCGAATTCATCGACTTCGACCTCAACTTCAACAGGTGCACCCTGCAGCTTTGACATATGCCAACGGGCGATGCGGAACACCATTAATGTAACAGCATCCAGCAGATGCCATGATACTTCATATTGTGAAATACAAGCTGATAAGCTGTGCAAATCCTCCGTATGATTGAGTATACGTAGAGACATGGCGTACCCCGTAAACATCATATCTCCTGATTCCAACCCATAACGCACGGCCTGATCCATATTCGCGATGACCTCGCCCGGAGATAGATATTGTCCAATAAGACCCATCACGAAGTGGAGTCGGCATCTAAGAACTTTACTTTCGAAAGGAGCCGCCAGCTCATAAGCAATCTCCGCCAATCGGCAGCCAGCACTATAGCGCTTAAGCCCGAAGGTCAGAAGCGTCCCATATGCACCTAACATAAAAGCGAAAGCTTCATTATTTCCTCGCTTTAACCCATAACGAACGAATCTCGAATAAAGAACTCCACTCAACTCGGCGTTATCTATAAATGCCGGTGCCGATATCGCCATGACTATATCAGAAAATGACTTATAAAGGGGGTCCGTATTAAGCGGTAGATGAGGCAATACATCACGTTTGCGGTACAGAGCCCAATGTGTTCGTGCCAGTTCCCCTGCCATGAATGATCTTGAGGGCTCTATCGGTATTTCCCAACCATATTCCTTTAGCGCCTCCAGACCAATAGCCACGGCTGCAGTGTTTCTTTTCAAATACGTATTCATCCCGATTCTAATCAAGTAAATACTTGAGCGCTCCACCAAATCCACAGAACGGTTCATCAACTGCCCCAGCAGTTCCTCCGCACGATCTGCACGACCACACATATACTCACATTCCGATAGCTCCATCATCAACTGAGTCACGAGAGTATCCTTTGCCTCGATATCACTTCCGAGAAGCTGCAGCCCTGTTTCCAGGAAATGCTTCGCTGTCGCGTATGCCGTCGTGCTCTTGGATTTCATGCCGGCCCGCAGGTTATACTCGGCTAATTGTCTCTTCTCTATTTCATTCGTTATTTCATCCAAACCTAAATTCAGATGATGCACAATATCAAAGATCAGTTCTTCTTCATCAAGAGCAGCTTGGCGGAGCATGGTTCGCCCTATTTGCAGATGCAAGCCTGCCTTCTCAGAAGCGGGTATAGTGTCATAAGCAGCCTGTTGAACACGGTCATGCAAAAAGCTGTAGCGGTAAGCGTTTTCTACCGTATGATCATCCTGGTTAAGCTCGCACCGCACTAAGCCTTGATCTACAGCTGCGCGTAAAAGTTCGATCGCTTCTTCTACCGTATGCCCGCCTATCATCGCCATTGTGCTTATGCGGAAGTTGTACCCTATAGCACCGGCTATACCAAGAAGCCGAACTGTACCCATCGGCAGCGTATGAATATGAGCTGCGATCAACCGTAGTGCATCTCCATACTCCGGCATCTCCCTGATAGCCGCTGCATCCCATGTCCATACGGCTTGTTCTGTATCGAAAAAAAGCTTTTTCTCTCGGTACAGGCCGTCCAGAGAGCGGTGCATATATAACGGATACCCGCCTGTCTTTTGATACAGGAGATCCGCCAGTTGCCGGGTACGCTCCGTATCCTCGTGAAGTACGACCGACACAAAACGAACGACCTCCACATAGGGCAGAGGATTGATCCTAAGATGCCGCATAACTGGATGCGTATCCACTTCCCGCAAAGAAAGCGAGCTTCGAATCGCTGCCACCGCAGCCGTATGATCAAACCCACCTTCACCCCATATGGGCTCTTGTTCGATCTGGTATGCGCCTAGTATCAACAAGCCATACAAGGAAGCATCCTGTAAAAGCACTCTTAATACCTCTACCGTAGCTGCGTCAGCCCATTGAAGATCATCCAGAAATATAACAAGCGGATATTCTTTTTCAGCGAATGTTTGAATGAAGGCAGGAAACAGCTGGCGGAAACGCGCGGTCGCCTCGGCTGGTGGAAGCTGGTCTACAGCCGGAACCTCTCCTAGTAACGCCGATGCCTCAGGTATAAGCTCAGCAATAACACCTAGATTGGTACCCAATGCATCGTTTAATCGATTCGTCCATTGGGCAACCCGTTCAGGTGTCTCTCTTAGCATTTGCCGGGCTAGCTCACGACACGCTTGAAGAACTGGCGCGAACGGGGTCTCCCGATTCATGAAATCGCATTTTCCTTCGATAAAGTGACCGCCCTCTCGAAAAACCGCCGTCTGAAGCTCACGGATCAACGCGGTTTTACCGCTGCCCTCCCGGCCCGTAACGAACACGAATGCAGAAGCTCCTGCTCGAGCCAGCTCATAAGCGTCCCGCAGCTGTGCTTGTTCTGCAGTACGTCCCAACAGATTCCCTGGAAGCCGAAACCTTCCAACCTCATCTACCAAACCGATCTCAAAGCGAATAATCCCCCCTGAATTTCCATTTAGGGAGGCGCATTTCCTTAAGTCGGCCAGCAAACCATAAGCACTTTGATATCGGTCTTCTGGCGCTTTCGCCAGCAGCTTCATGACGATATCAGATATAGAGCCGGTTACCTCGGGCCGCAGCCGATCTAGAGGTATCGGAGGCATCGCCAGATGGGCATGCACCCACTCCTCCGCATTCTGTGCCCGAAAGGGCATGCGCCCAGTAAGCATTTCATAGAATATGACACCAAGTGCGTATAAATCACTGCGCTTATCTGGTGTAAGATTCATTCTCCCTGTTTGCTCAGGAGACAAATAGGCGTAGTTTAGCTTACGCCCATCGACAAGAATAGCTTGATAAGCATCTGTATGTCGTATCTGAATTCCAGCTGGATTCAAGTCGCGAATGACTGTTTCCTTCTTATGCAGCCCATAAACCAGCTCAACCATCGCGATCGCTATATATATAAATGAGGAAATCTCAATAGTTCCATCCAATAATTCTCTAAGCTCAATGTCATCCTTCTGCCGCATTGATGCTGCTCCTCCACCCAATTAACGGAAATCATTCCTGTTTTCAACTAATACCTCATTTCATTCTATCACCATTTAAGTAGAGGGAATAGATGCTGAACCTGTCGAAAATGACTTTTCACGAAAAAATTTTGTCAGGTTATTAGCAATAAAGTCCTAAATACTGCGCTTTAATTAGTCAATTCGACCTGATTTATCAATTTAATTTAATTAAATGTTAGCTTATGTAACTTTGGTTACATGTCTTTTCATAGTCAATTCTATAAAATGAAGTCAACTTGCAATGGCAAGATGAAGCTAATTAAGGGGAGCGATAATTCAATGAATCCAAAATCAAAAGTTACCGCAGGCGTACTTGCTATTTTAGTTGGGGGTCTAGGCATTCACAAGTTTTACTTGGGTAAAACTCTGCTTGGTATTGTATACTTGCTATTTTGCTGGACATGCATCCCGTCCATTATCGGCTTAATTGAAGGAATCCTTTATTTGACCAAAACAGATGAAGAGTTCCAACAAAAGTATGCAGTCTAAGCTTGTTCAAATGTGCGAATGACCTGGGAAAATTCATTCCAGTCATCCAAGTCAGCGCCTTCGGGTGCTGGCTTTTTTATTGTTTGTCCATTAGGTGCTCTGAAATAAAGGACCGACAGGAGAGTGATCCTGACGGTCCTTTATTTGCGATGGATACGTTGCTGTGAAAGTAGAGTGTTCGCTCGTTCCCCAATGATTACGCTGCTGCTTGCTTTTGAAATCGGCAGCATCCAAACCCAAACAAATAGCTGATAAGTTAACAGGGAATGAGTGAACTGGAATTTCTGGAGCTAATTCTCCAATTACCTCCTCGTTTGAGAGTTTAACAGGAAAAGCTCCCTCTATATTGGCACTAATTGAGTCAAATAGTTATATTAGCGGAAATTAGCATGAGGACTTCCAGCTATTTGCTGAGAAGTAGGCATAATGCCTATGATTAGCATGAGGTTTTCCAGCTAATGCTAGGGAGTTTGCCTTTCTCTTACTTACAACCGATTTCGCTTGTAAAATACGATCACAAGGCAGCCTAAAATGAGAACTATCAGGGCAACACCGGATGCGATAGCTTCCGTTGCACTACCCTTCTGTGCGGCTGGCCCGCCAGGTCCGCCCCCGAAGCCACCCGGCGCGCCACCTGGGCCACCTAGGCCACCTTGACCGCCCGGTCCTCCTTGGCGGACCGGCATTTGCCCCGCTTGCCCCTGCTGCGCTGCGGATTGCCCCGCTTGCCCTTGCTGCGCTGCGGATTGCCCCGCTTGCCCTTGCTGCGCCGCGGCTTGCCCCGCTTGCCCCTGCTGCGCTGCGGCCTGCCCCGCTTGCCCTTGCTGCGCTGCGACTTGGCCCGCTTGCCCCTGCTGCGCTGCGGCCTGGCCCGCTTGCCCTTGCTGCGCTGCGGCTTGCCCCGCTTGCCCTTGCTGCGCTGCGGCTTGCCCCGCTTGCCCCTGCTGCGCTGCGGCTTGCCCCGCTTGCCCTTGCTGCGCTGCGGCTGGTGCAGCTAGAGCCTGCACCCTGCCGTTCTGCTTACCGCCCTGGCCCTGCATGCCGCCACGACCGCCTCCGCCCATACCTCCGCCGCTTCCCGAGCCATCACCTGAAGATGGGCTTGTTCCGTCCAGCTGATTGGCAAAGCTGCTAACCTGCGTAGACGTAAACGAAGTTAGCTGAGGAAGAGCCTGCTGATATTGAGCATACGTATAAAAAGCTGTAGGATCCTTTTCCACGTAAGTAGAAATCATATCGGACAGCTCCTTCACACGGGCAGAGAAAGCTTCATTCGACAAATAACCGTCAATCGCTTCTTCGATAATTTCGTGATATTTTTCCTTGTAAGCATCGACCTTGAGCAATTTATTGATTAAAGGACGGTCCGCCAATGTGCCTTGAGTCGGCTCATCAATCAACAGCCCACTCCCTCCAAGACCTCCAAAGGCCATATTATAATCCCAAGGCAGGACGGCAAATTTTCCATCATCCTCATATAAATAATAATTGTGCTTATTGTTTCCCAAATAGCTATCCATATTGCCTGTAAGTACATTTAGAGCGATAAATTTCAGTGCCTCATCGACATCCAGAACCTCTTCATAATGGGTTCCATTGTTCAGCTCATCGACCATATCGAGGAGTACATTATTGTTCGCAGATTTCGATTTCAAGTCAAGCCCTGTGTAAGCATCGATGTCTTCAAGCCAATTCAATTCACTCCCGGTTCCTCCATTGGCTTTATACAGGGCGCCATATGCGTTGCCAAAATTACGCTCCAGATATTCCTCCCCTATTTGCTCTACAGCCAGGTAAAAGCCTTTTAGCTCACCGTTGATATAAACATTGACGAAGGAATATGCCGGTGTCGGCAAGCCCATCTCTTCTGCGAGCTCATAGGTCAGAAATTCCCGCATATAGGAAGCATCACTGTAATTATTGTTTAAATTGATTTTGGAGATGCCATACAGCGTTTGGCTTGAGATGTATTCATCAAAAGCTATCTTAAAGCTGTACCGGTCGGAGTCCGAGCTGACTACGCTTCTTAAGCTAAGATTGCCTTTCGTCCGCACCGCAATATTGTCGAAATGCTGCCCGTTGTAGTCAACAGACGCTGTTTTGAATTCTTCATTACTGGCATTGTCCAGCATATCTTGAAAATCATCAGGGTCCAGTGTAATTTTTACATCCACCACTTTATCCTTCGGGAATACCTTCTCTGCTATATTCTGTGTATTCTTCGAGACACTTGCGCTTGCTTTGACTGAGGTTTTCAGGGTCGACACACTATTCGTCAATGAACAACCTGTTATCCCAAAGATCACGCAGATGCACAGAAGAAGCACAGCGGCTTTCGTTTTCATTTAGACACCCTCCATCTTAGGACACATAATCTCCGCTGTAGCTTATGAGCACGGCATTTTTGACACCATTAAGTCCTGAAATTTGATTCACAAACTTACCTTCATTATCGTTAAGACGTACTTCCAAGGTAGTTTCGATATTGCCATTTGTCACCGTTTTTTGCTTCACATTGTATCTTTTCACCATTTTTCCGACTACCGTATGAATTTCTTTTTCACTCTCATCCCCATCACAGTTGATAACCAGTAAATAGGGGGTTTCGAAGGACGTTTTTTTGATAAAGAAGAACATAATTAATCCGATAATTACAGAACCTACTAGAGCCAGCATGTAGAAGCCTGCACCCGATACGATACCCGCAGCCGCTGCCCAGAACAAAAAGATCAGATCCGTCGGGTCTTTGATAGGTGTTCTAAACCGGACAATCGAGAGGGCTCCAACCATACCAAGTGATAATACGAGATTAGAGTTGACGGCAATAATCACCATCGCTGTAACCATTGTCATACCAATAAGCGAGATGTTAAAGCTCTTGGAGTACAAAACTCCGCTAAACACCCTTTTATACAGCAAATAAATAAAGAATCCGATAAAAAAAGCGACCGCTAATGAAATAAGTATCTTCGATAGATCAATATCCGAAACGAAGTTTTTCACAACCGAACTCTTTAGAAGGTCGGTAAAATTAGTTGTAGTTGTAGTCGCCGTTGTAGTTGCGGCAGCAGCAGTAGTAGTATCCATAAATTAATAATCCTCCCATGTGTTAAATTTAAGAAATTTGCGGCAAATTACATACTTGGAAGCTGATTGGCGGTGTAGTCCTTCAAGCTGAAGGGCCGCTCTTATATACTCCGGAATATACTCGTCATACTTCACCTCAAGAATGATCAGGTTGTTATCGATCGCTCTTACAGGGTCCATTTCCTTATTGAATATATCCACAGAATGAAGACCTGTTCTTAAATCCTTATCGAATGTGATCCGGACATTTCCGTTGTAGCAAACGTACGGCTCTCTGATATAATCCACGACCACCTTCGGACGCAGCAGATTGTGGTTCATTTCATGGTATAATTCCATAAACAGTGGTTTATCCGGGTCATTCAATACCTCAAAGTTGCCCGCTACAATGGCTTCGTACATGTCTCTGGAAAGCGGCTCCTTCACTTTGGCGATAAAGTCATTGCGTTTAATCTTTTTTTCAAAATGAATGACGTTATCTTGAATGTTGTAAATCCGAATCCGGTATTTAAGCCGATCCCTTACTCCGCCCAATTTCTCATGCAAAGCCTTGTTGCTGATATCGTCAAAGTATAAGCTTCGAATATGATACTCCCCACTAGGGCCAACATTCTCATCTTGCTTCATCAAGCTTTTGAGTCTTTGGCGAATAATGTAGAATTGATGCTGGTTGATGAAAAACTTCAATTCATGCCGATACTTTAGCGGCTTACTCATTTCACACCTACTTCCTCTATTAAAAATATTTATCTAATACTTGGATTTGTCAGGAGCTCTCACTTCGTTTGTTGTTCCGCCTTACAAAAACATTGTATGATGTTTGCCTGAGGTCATCCTTAGGGACGACTGAATGCGAACTGAATGTTTACACTACGTTTACAATGTAAAGCGAGTGTAAATTTTCAGGATTAAGGCGATGAGTCACATACCGGATTAATCTATACAACAAGGAGGAGCCGAGAGCATGAGAAATGGCAGAAAATTTACTTTATATGCAACTCTGGCCATTCTCTTACTAATTGTTGCTGCTGTCATAGGACTGCAGTGGTATAAATATAAGGTAAATACGAAGCCAAACAGCCTGCCCAAATCTATCGTCACCACGCTAAAAGGGGATTCTCACACAAGCCGGGCATTTACATGGTATACGGACGACCCGAATGCGGCTTCCGTCCTGCAGCTGACTAAAGGAGCTGGGGTGAGCTCTTTTGAAGGAACTGCTGTCCAAACCGTAACAGGCTCTTCAACAACGATTGAAACAGGAAAAGGACAGATTCAAGGTGTACATAAAGTAAACGTAACCGGCCTTGAACCGGGGACCGAGTATTCATACCGGGTGGGCAGCGGCCAGGACAAGGGCTGGAGTTCTCCCGCTCAATTTGCAACCGAAGCTTCCGGAGCCAGTCCGTTAACTTTCATTAATGTCGCTGACTCCCAAGGGGTTACTGAAGCGGATTTCGACCTTTTGGGACAAACCCTGGATCAGGCCTTTGCCAAGTTTCCGAATGCACGCTTCCTTGTACATAATGGCGATCTGACGGAGGATCCGAAGGATGAGCAAGCTTGGGATGCTTTTTTCGATAAAGCACAGCAATGGGTAAGACGAATTCCACTTATGCCGGTTACCGGTAATCATGATGAAGTAGATGGCAAGGCCGATCGCTATACCGCACATTTCAACTTGCCGGATAACGGGGCAAAGGGCTCTATTCCCGGTACCACTTATTCTTTTGATTATGGAGAGGCTCATATTGCCATCTTGAATACGGAGTCTAATATAGATAAACAAACGGCTTGGCTTCGAAACGATCTCGCTAATACCGATAAACCGTGGAAGATTGTAGCCATGCATCGGGGTGCATACGGGGGCAACAGCTACAAGAAGGTTGAGAAATGGGTGGACGTATTGGACGACTTCCAGGTAGATCTGGTGCTGCAAGGACATAACCATGAATATTCAAGATCGTATCCGCTGCGAAAGGGGAAAAAGACGGGGGATGGCGAGGGAGTCATGACGGGCCGGCAAGGAACGGTATATGTTGTAACCAATACGGCCGGGCCCAAGTTTAATGAAAAAAAGGACGATCAGTTTTATCACAAGGTGCATTTTCAGAATAACAAGCAAATGTTTGCCGGGATTACGATTGAAGGAGATACCTTGACCTATCAAGCCTATGATGTGGTTGGAGCGAAGCTGGATGAATTTGTTCTCAAGCATTAAGTTGACTTCATTTTTTGTTGTAACTATAATGATTACATCAAGCGTTCTAATTATTTTGGGAGGTGTTACTTATGAAGATTGAAATTTGGTCGGATATTATGTGCCCGTTCTGCTATATTGGCAAGCGCAAGTTCGAGGCTGCCCTGGAGCAATTTTCAAATAAATCCAATGTCGAAGTGGTCTATCGCAGCTTTGAGCTGGACCCGAACTCCAAACGAGATGAGGATCATGACGCACATCAGATGCTTTCATCCAAATATGGCATGAGCCGCGAGCAAGCTATATCGATGAATGGGGATGTGGCTCGACAAGCATCTGCTGTAGGTCTTACCTTCAACTTTGACAGCATGATATTGACCAATACATTCGATGCTCACCGTTTAATTCATTACGCAGCCCAGCATGGCAAAATGCATGAAATGACAGAGCGACTGCTTCATGCCTACTTTACGGAATCGAAGCATGTCGGCGATCATGAAGTATTAGCCGATTTAGCGGCAGAGATTGGTTTAGACAGGAATGAGGCTTCCAAAGCGCTAGCTGGTCAAGACTTTGCGAAGGAAGTCCGCGCCGATGAGCAGGAAGCAGCCACACTCGGCATACGCGGTGTTCCATATTTCGTCATCAATCGTAAATATGCGATTTCAGGCGCGCAATCAAGTGAAGTATTCCTTGGAGCGCTGCAGAAAGCTTGGGATGAGGATCAGCCGCTCATCGTCCTTAACGACCCGGGCTGCGGCACGGCGGATGCCGCTTGTGTGGATGGCGTATGCACTCCTAAGCCCGAAGTTTAAAGCACAAAACAAAGAAGAAACCTGGCCAAGCGGCCAGGTTTTTCTACGTTGTGCCTATCTTTTTTTCGAACGTTCGAATAATTACAGAAATCCCTCTCCGCCTTTATTTGGGCGGGCTGACCAACTTCTCTTGGACATGCGACTTCCTCGCCATCAGTTCCAAAAAAACCGAAACAAGAATACCTACAACCAATCCGTTACTGGCCAATGGCTGTATGTAAACCGGAAGCTCCGTGAACGTAATTGCAGGAGTGTTCATAATGCTGACTCCAAGCAATATTGGCAAAGCAAGACGGTATATGCTTTTAGAATCAAATACTTTCCCTTGCAAAGTACGAACCGCCGTACCAAACATTTGGAGGTAAGCAACGAACAGCACGGCGCTTCCAACACTAAGAGGAAGCCTCGAGAACAATTCTCCTAACGGAGGAATCAACCCGAGCATAAGAAACAAGCTGCCCCCAATGACGAGAGCGGAGCGCTGCAAAATTTTTGTGCTTTCCAGCAGGCCAAGGGAAGAGGCGAATGTCCCGAATGGGAGCAGGCCAAATACAGGTGAAAGCACTGTAAACAAGCCGGTGATCAAGAACGATCTTCGGTATTGATTCTGTGTCGTCTTCTGGCCGTAAAGCTTCTCCGCGGCGCTCAGTGCCGTTACCGTATTGGACATGTTGATAAATCCAACGATGAACGAAGTTAACGCTATTCCGAAATCAAGCCGCGGCGCCCCCCATGGAAATAAAACCATTGGAGCATCGGCAAGTACTTGAGAGCTGCCTGATGACGGAAATATAATGGCGTAGCCAATCCAGCCGAAAACAATACCTAACAGCAATGCAAAGTTGCTGATCCAGCCGCGGCCTTTCAAGAAGGCGATACCCACGAACAAAGCTATGCCGATGGATAAGGCTGCTACCGGAAGGTCCATAAGACCATTTTCCTGGATTCCCAGCATACCGGTGAAAAAATGCATCATCAGCTGAGCCGACAACAGAAATAAGGATACACTTATGACGATCGGATTGAACAGCTTCGTCAATACCTTGGCAAAGCCCAAGCTTCCAAGCACAATCATCATCAGTCCCGACAGCATAAAACCTGCTGCCAAGCCTCCTCCAACAGCCGTGAGACTGCTTCCGCCCAATGATGCTGAGGCTGCAAGGCTGAGCGTAAACCCCCACCAAACCCCTGATGGACCATCCATCACAGCGTATCTATGACCGCACAATGCTTGAATAATACAAGCAGCTCCTGTAAGCAAGAAAGATAATTGCAAGGTAAACGCGATCTGACCGGAGGACAGATGAAAGAGTTGACCAAGAGTGAGCGGTACTACAACCGTATTCGTAAGAATGAAAAACATCCATTGAATCCCGGCAAGCCCTATTTGGGGAGTAAGCTTCTTCTCCATTTAGAGGCTTTGTTCCGTCCATAGGGTGTAGGGATGCTTCGATACGTCACGGCTAAGACGGACCAGCTTAATATCCCTTTCTCCTGAAGGAAGCGCCAGCTGTTCATAGACGTATCGGGTGCTCATTCCGATTCGAGCTGCCTCCTCCTCAGTGAAAGCGTGATATACTTCCTTGAACTTTGACCAATAGATGGCTCCCATGCACATGGGACAGGGCTCGCCGCTCGCGTACAGCTCGCAGTCTGACAGGTCGGAGGTTTGCAGCAGCTCGCTTGCCTTGCGAATCGCTTGCATCTCTGCATGCGCTGTCGGGTCATGAAGAGCTAATACTTCATTGACGCCTTCGGCGATAATCTTCCCTCCTCTAACAATTACAGCCCCGAAAGGTTTTCCATGATGATGCTTCGTATTCTCATAAGCGATATCGACCGCACGTTGAATGAAGGATTCTGTATGTTCCATAAAATTGTTCCCTCCAAAGGACAGATTAAATTATTGTCTCCCGCTTCCAACTGTCTATCCAACTAACCCCTGGATGGGAATTCAAATCATCGGGGTATGGTTCAATAGGATGCTCAACTTATGTTATCACGGGATCAGGTATATGAAAAATATCTAAATTCTCTGTCAATGATATAATAAACATATGGATTAGTTCAGGGAGGGAGACCTGCTATGGATCTCAAGCAATTACGATATTTTATGGCAATCGCTGAAGAGGGTCAAATCACCTCGGCAGCCAGAAAGCTGCATATTGCTCAACCTCCATTAAGCCAACAGCTAAAAGCGATGGAGACTGAGCTTGGGGTTCAATTATTCGAGAGAGAAGGCCGAGGAGTGCAGTTAACCGAGGAAGGAAAAGCTCTTTACAGGCATGCGGTTAAAATTATCTCCTCCATGGAAGAAGCCCAGGAAGAAATCCGTGCCATCCGCAACGGCTGGTCAGGAAAGCTGACTATAGGGATCAATACATTATCAGACGAGCGTCTTCCCCGTATATTAATGGCATTTCGTCAAAAGCATCCCCAGTTCACCTTCAAAATCCAACAAAATGAATCAGCTCAGCTCTGTCAGCTGCTCAAGGAACGAACTATAGATTTGGCTATTGTACGTATGCCGGTGCCGTTGGATGATTTTACTGTTTATGATGTCAAATCGGAGCCTTATTATTTCGTAACCTCTCAGAGCCATCAGGAAGAGTGCAGCCCTGTACCCTTCAACCGAATTCAAGATTACCCATTGATTATCCCCAGCACCGAGGGTTTGGGCTTATATAATATGATTCAAGAGGAGTTCGCCCAGCGTGGGCTGCAGCCTAATATTATTTGCGAGTCATCGGACATATCCACACTCATTCAGCTCGTGTCGGTCGGCTGTGGCGCGACCATCATACCCGGTGCCGTGCTAAAGCTTCATCAGCATATTCCGGTGCACTGTCTAGAAATCGAAGGAAATTTACCATCCGCCCTCTCCGGGCTGATCGGGCTTCGTAACGGGTGGGTGTCCAAAGCATCCCAGTTATTCATCGATGCCTATCGAGGGGAGCCTTAAGTTTCAGGCTGTAGCTATCAAAACAAACTGCCGAAGCGGTTGTTCAGGTATAGAGATAGGTCCCTAAAGAGCAAATTATAACTATCGCCATTAGAAAGAGCCTTAGAAATAGGGCTCTTTTTCTATATCCACCCTAAGCTCGCTGTGTTCAAAGAATATATTTCCATTAGAAGTCCCTGTATGCTTTTTGATATATTTAAGCTTGCATGTTTACAGCAAAGAATCTACACACAACAGGAGTGAAGTACAATGATGAAAAGAAATGGGTTCCAGCTTCTTGTAATATTACTTATCGGACTTATTACGCTAGCCGGATGCAGCGGCAGTAAGAGTCCTTCCGCTTCAGACTCTAAGGCCCCCCCAGCCCCTGCCACAGAGGGCAAAAAGACCCTCGTTATGGGAACATCGGCCGATTACCCGCCCTACGAGAGTATAGATGCCAAGAATAACGGAGAAATCGTTGGCTTTGATATCGATATCGCTAAGGCGGCAGCGGCACAGCTTGGCTACGAGCTTAAAGTTCAAAGCATGGATTTTAACGGCTTAATTGCCGCCCTTCAATCCAAGCGGGTCGATTTCGTTATGTCTGCTATGTCTATTACCGATGAACGCAAGCAAAATGTAGATTTCTCTGACATTTATTTTGTTGCGAAGAACACCATCGTTTCAAAAAATTCGGCGCCTTATACAACGTTGGACGAGATCAAGAACAAACGGATCGGCGTTCAACTGGGATCTACGCAAGAACAGGTCATTAGTGATTTGAAGGAAGCTCAAATTAAGAAGTTAAATCGTATCCCTGAGATCATTCAAGAGCTCAAAGCCAATCGAATCGATGCGGCCATCATTGAAGATGCGGTAGTTCAAGGCTATGTAAAAAACAATCCGGATTTGAAATTTCAAGTCATCCCTGCTGATAAAGAAGAGGGTTATGCCATAGCTTTTCCAAAAGGTTCTGCATTGGTAAGCGATTTTAACAAAGCTCTGAAAGAGATCAGCAGCAACGGTAATAAAGAAGAGCTGATTAAAAAATGGTTCGATTAAGAAAGTAGGGACGGTTGAGAAATGAGCTTAGATTTTAGTGTTCTTAACGGATATATTCCCTATGTAATGAAAGGGACCGCCATCACTCTTTTGTTTACGTTCGTATCCGCATTATTCGGATTTGTATGGGGCACCGTGCTTTCGCTTTTCAAGCTCTCAAGTGTAGGAGCGCTCCGGTGGTTTGCTACTGTATATACATCGATTTTTCGTGGAACACCACTGCTGCTTCAGCTTTTTATAATCTACTATGCGACTCCTCAGCTGTTTCACTACGATATTTCTCCTCTGATGGCTGCTGGACTCGCTTTTGGACTTAACTCGGCTGCTTATTTGTCAGAAACGATCCGCGGCGGCATACTATCTGTAGACAAAGGGCAGCGTGAGGCAGCCATGTCTCTCGGTGTCCCTTATAAGACGATGATGATCAGCATCATTCTGCCCCAAGCCGTTAAAAACATTTTGCCGGCACTTGTGAATGAATGTATCGCTCTACTTAAGGAATCATCGCTCGTTTCGGTTATCGGAGTGGAGGATTTAATGCGTCGAGCCAATGTCGTAGGTTCCGATACATTCAAATATTTCGAGCCGCTAGTTTTTGTAGGCGTGATTTATTATACTCTGGTGCTTCTTCTTACTCTTCTTGCCCGACTTCTTGAAAGGAGGCTGCGCCGTAGTGATTAAAGTAGAAAATTTGTCCAAGTCCTTCGGAAAGCATACGGTCCTGCATAATATTTCTACGACTATTAATCAAGGTGAAGAGGTTGCGGTCATCGGTCCATCCGGCTCGGGTAAGTCCACGTTCCTTCGCTGCTTAAATCGGTTAGAAACGCCCTCGAGCGGCCATATCACGATTAACGGTAAGGATATCACTGACCCAAAAACTAATATTGCGCAAGTCCGTCAACAGATCGGGATGGTCTTTCAACATTTTCATTTGTTCCCGCATATGAGCGTGATAGATAATATAAGCTTTGCCCCAATGAAGGTAAAGGGCTGGACCCAGGAGCAAGCACGCCGTAAAGCTATGGATCTTTTGGAGCGGGTCGGGCTTGCTGACAAAGCGGCAGCCTTCCCGAACAAGCTTTCCGGCGGACAAAAGCAGCGTGTGGCTATTGTAAGAAGCCTTGCCATGGAGCCGGAAATCATGCTGTTCGATGAACCAACCTCAGCCCTCGATCCGGAGATGGTCAAAGAGGTGCTGGATGTCATCCGCGGCCTTGCCCAAACGGGCATAACTATGGTCATCGTTACTCATGAAATGAGGTTTGCCCAGGAGGCCGCAGATACGATCTACTTCCTGGATAACGGCCGTCTCGTTGAGAAGGCTTCCCCTCAGCAATTTTTCAATAGCCCTCAGAATGAACGGGCACGACAATTTCTGGAGAAGGTACTTTAAGACAAAAAAAGCTGAATGGGTTCTCCCATTCAGCTTTTTTTGTCTTCATTTCTTACCGGCTTTTTCTCTTACATCTCTACATCGGCTGCGAATCCGCTGCGCTTTTTCCTAAGTCCTGAGATCAGACCCAGCACAATAATGACTAGAGCCAGGCTGAGCAAGGTTCCGGCAATCGGACGCTGGAACAAGCCCAGAAACGATCCATCCATCAATTTGAGAGACTGCAGCAGAGAACTTTCCATCATCTTGCCCAACACGAACGTTAACACAATTGGCGCCATAGGAATGTCCGCCTTTTTCATGATATACCCAAGCACTCCAAAAACGAACATGATTCCGACATCGAACAAATTGTTATTAGCCGTGTAAGCACCAAGCGCTGAAATGATCAGAATGACAGGATACAGCAGCTTAGGAGGTATCATGGCTATTTTGGCCCACCAGCCCGCCAAAGGCAGGTTCATAAATAAGAGCAATAAATTTCCGATAAACATGCTGGCGATAACGCCCCATACAAAAACCGGATTTTGCTGAAACAGCATGGGACCCGGGGTTAAGCCATGCATCATGAAGGCCCCGAGAATAATTGCTATTGTCGGTGAGCTTGGAATGCCTAACGTAAAGAGTGGTATTAAAGCCCCTCCACAATAAGCATTGTTAGCCGTCTCCGGTCCTGCAACACCCTCAATCGCTCCCTTGCCGAAGCGCGAAGGGTCCTTGGCCAGCTTCTTCTCCATCGAATAGGAAAGCATTGCCGGAATAACCGAGTTAGTGCCGGGAATCAAACCGATAATAAACCCAAGCACCGTACCCCTGCCTATTGATTTCATGCTCGGTACCCATTCATCTCTGCGCGGCAGCAAGCCTTTAACCTTTGGCGGCTTCTCGGATGTCCCCATATTCTCGATGCCAAGCAATATTTCGGATAATCCGAATAACCCCATCGCCACAATGACGAAATCAATTCCGTTCATCATATTCATC
The DNA here is from genome assembly GCF_024722015.1 of Paenibacillus radicis (ex Xue et al. 2023). Taxonomy (GTDB): domain Bacteria; phylum Bacillota; class Bacilli; order Paenibacillales; family NBRC-103111; genus Paenibacillus_S. Next base: position 60,728 of record NZ_JANQBD010000022.1, read on the forward strand.
TGGCCGAATGTGAAACGAACCGCACCCGATACCGGGTCCATGCCAATCATGGCCAAATTCAAGCCCAGAAAAGCGGAGATCAGACCTTTAATAACGGATTTGCCCATTAAACCGATTACGGTTGATAACCCCAGTACCATTAACGCAAAAAATTCGGGTGGTCCAAAACGCAGAGCCCATTCAGCCAAAGGCGGCCCTACAAAGATAAGGCCGAGAATAGAGAACGTCCCTCCAATGAAAGAACCGATACCCGCAATCCCCAGCGCGACCCCTGCTCTTCCTTGCTTCGCCATTGGACTTCCATCCAGGCATGTAATTACAGAGGCAGCTTCTCCCGGCGTATTGATCAGAACAGAGGTAATGGTTCCTCCGTACATAGCGCCGTAATAAATACCGCACAGCATAATGATAGCGGAAACCGGCTCCATCCCGAACGTAATCGGAAGAAGAACCGCTACTCCGGTTGTCGGTCCCAATCCCGGCAATACACCAACGAGCATACCGATGGATACGCCGAGCAAACAATACAATAAGTTGTACCAAGTGAACGCCGTTTCAAATCCTTGTGCAATTACATCAAACGCCGGCATATGAAGTCATCCCCCCATCCAATCCCATAAATCACCCGTCGGCAGCGGAACATCCAACCCCATACTAAACGCCACATATAGAAATGCGCTCGTTCCAACAGCTATAGCGGCCGCCCTGTACCAAGCATATGAACGCATCAGCAGCACTAGCAGCATCACAGAGCCAGCCGCTATGAACCCTGCTGAATCCAACAGCAGCATGAATAACAGTACCGAAACCAGAACCATTATCACGTTCAACAGGTCTCTGCCTTTAGGCAGCACTTCGCCCCAACGCACCTGCATGCCTCGCAATGAACCTGCTATATAGAGCACAGACAGCAGTATAAGCGCTGCGCTAAGCCACCGTGGGAACAAGCCCGGCCCTGGCCCAAGGTCGCTATAATAATCAAATGAGAACGATTGCCAGAATAAGACGCTGGAGAAAATTAAGAAAATGCCTCCCAAACCTACGCCTATCTTGTTAAACATATAAATCCTCCCCGTGTGAAAAGAAAGGCTGGGGAGCAATCCCAGCCCTTAATGCCCTTATTTTTTACCAAGTCCAAGCTCTGGAATCAGCTTTCCGAATTGCTCATGGTTTTCCTTCAAGTGCTGTGTGAACGCTTTGGAATCCTTAACCTCAATGCCCAGACCATTCTTTTTCATATAATCCTTAAAGTCCTGCTCTCCCGCTCCTTTGGTAAAGGCATCCGTCAATACTTTTACGATATCATCCGGCGTATCTTTAGGAACTGCAAGCCCTCTCCAGGTTCCGGGTACGCTTACGGTCAATCCTGTTTCCTCTTTGAGCGTCTTGACTCCTGGCAAAGCATCGGAAGGCTTGCTGTCATTAATGGCGAGTGTCCGTAGCTTACCAGACTCCACCTGTGATTTAACCTCCGCCGCGCTAACCGGTACAGCATCCACGTGTCCCCCAAGCAATGCCGTTACAGCTGGGCCCGCTCCTTCAAAAGGAATATGGTTGAACTTTACGCCAGCGCCTTTTTCCAACGTAACGGCACCCAAATGCCATATCGCTCCAGTACCTGAGTTGCCCAGCTTAAGCTCACCGGGATGCGCCTTGGCATAGTCCAGAAACTCCTTCATCGTTTTCCACTGGCTTTCGGCCCGTACTGTAATAGCGGCTGGATCATAATTGATAAGCGCTACCGCTTTAAAATTCTCATACGTAACCGGAGACAATCCCAGATGCGGTAAAGTAGTTAATTCTACTGTAGCCATCGTCACCGTGTATCCGTCGCTTTTGGCATTGGCTCCTTCTGTTGTTCCTACAGCTCCGCCTCCGCCTGTTTTATTAACCACCGTAATCGGCTGCCCTAAATGCTTCTCAGCTGATTTAGCAAGAGCACGAGCTGTCGCATCTGTACCGCCGCCCGCTGCATAAGGAACTATCAACGTAACCGCTTTCTTAGGGAAGTCCACTTTCTTCTCCCCTGGTGCTGCGGCTTTATCTGTTTTGCCCCCACAGGCTGTTAATGCTGCAACGCTAACGATCATAGAAACCGCCAATAATGTACGCCATCCCCGCTGTTTCAAAACCTATTCCCCATTTCATATATAGTTATATTTGCTGCCGACTTATTTAAGTTTGTTCGTTGTGTGTCGACTTCCCAAAGTATAGGCTGCCCTTGAGACGCAGGCAATCATCCGTTCTTCTAAAAAATCCACACATCGGCCAAAATCAAGGTTTTTGGCCGATCTGCATACCTCTTGTCCGATTAGTAGATGAACAAAAAAAAGAAGTTCCCCTAATTGAAGAAACTCCCTGCTCAGTATTGCTTATTGGCCTCTCTGTATTTCCCCGGCGTTACAGATTTAAGCTTGCGGAAGCTTCGAATAAAGCTGTTTTCATTCTGATAGCCTACTTGTTGGGCAATATCAGCGATTTTCCGATCCGTTGTAGAGAGCAGCTTGCAGGCTTGATCGATTCTCATCTTGGTCAAGCTTTCATACACCGTACTGCCTGTTTCCATTTTGAACACGCTGCTGACGGATGATGTGCTAAGATTCATAAAATCAGCCACTTCCTGCAGGCCGATCTGCTCATGCAAATGCTCTTCCATAAATCGAGTGATGCGTTGGGCCAGATGATATTCTTTCGTTGCCTTGTGGAGCTGGATTCCGCTAACAACAGCTTCCGCCACATGGAGCAGCAGCTGATGCAGATCATCCAAATCCATCATTCTTAATTGATGCTCCGTATAGTTATCCAGCATAGCGGGCCTGCTTATTCCGCGAAGCGCGATTATGCGTGAGAAATCTCCAATCCGCTCATTCGCGAAGGTATAGATCGACTCCGGGGCAGACCGCTGCTCGCGAACCCACGCAGCCCAACGTCCTAGCACTTGATTGCTAATGCTATCATCCTTGCTCTCCAGGCTTTCCATAATTTCTGCTTTCCAGGCGTCCGCATCCGTATCGAGAAGCCGCTCTCCCCTCGTTGCTTCAGTGAAACGAAAGGTTCTGCCATACCCTTCATACAACCGGCTTGCCAAAGCTGCTTTCGCTTCCTCAAACGAATCATGTAGTCCTGCTACGGATTCACAGGGCTGTCCGATTCCAACAGATAGACTCATCTTCAAATATTTCATAGCCGTTTTCATCATTGCGCTCAGATCTTCCTGCAAAAGCTCCTCTGAAGCTGGCCGCCCGCTTTCCCTGGATTGAATCACAAGCATCAGATTCTCTTTATCCAGCTGCACGCAATGCATACGCCACTTCGTTTCCAGCAGCTCCGACATGATATTGACCAAGGCGTATTTCAAGAGCAGCTGGTCCTCTTCACTATAGCCCGAAGTCGAGAACCATTCCGAATAGCGGTTAATGGAGACAGCTACTGCTATTAATTGATCCTTAGTCCATTGAGCGAAATACGTTTCCCATTTGTCACGAAGCTCTTTGGAGCCTATACGGCTCATAAGCACATCCTGGATGTACTTCGATCGAAGCTCCGGCAAGCTCCGCTCTGCGACTGAGGAGGTGGAATCGAACTCTTTGAGCAGGTTCTTCACCACAGCCTCCAGATCATACAAATCAGAATCAGGGCCTGATGAAACGGAATTGTTCGTGGCAAGCAGCTGCCAAATGCGTTTGATCGGTTTAAATGCAGCAAAGTTATAGAAGAAAATCGCCGCACAACCGACAACAATCGAAGCCAGTGATAGCATAAATACAAGATCACGGACCAATTTTACATTCTTCAGCAGCTCATCCAACGGAATTAATGAAACCCAGCGCCACCCTGTCATATCAGAGAAAGCTTGGTTCCCCAGATACGACTGTCCCTCCAGCTTTACCTCGCCGAAAGGCCTTACCCCCAGCATTTCAACAGCTTTATAAAGCTCTTCCAGGGGCAATTCAGTTCGCAGCTTGGGATATATAACTTCTCCCTCTAAACTGAAGATATACTGGGGCGTCTCTATTTGAGGATATATTTTGGAGAAAAAGCGGTCGTAATCCACGTTTACAATAACGATACCGATCAGCTCATGATCGGCTAAGATCGGTCTATATAGGGAGATCAACTCTACCGATTCAGGATTGTTAATGTTCCCTAAGCTTCGTCTCTTTATGAGCAGCGGCTTCGTCTTCATAGTTTCCACCCATGCCGCCCAAGACTGATCAGGGTAGCTCGCCCAATCCAAGCTTTGTGCCGATTTGTCAGAAACGATCAGCTTGTTCTTCAAATCCAGTACATAGACGGAATGGATATCTTCATTTAAAGCAATTGTATTCAAATAGGAGGACAGAACAGCTGCATCCTTCTGTTTGGCCGCAAGCTCTCCATGAATGTAATTAAGGGTGCTGGAGTGGAAGGAGACCTTAACCGCCTGATCATCCGCTTCGCGAAATGCTCGGTTCGTCACGCCGAGGTTAATTTGCAGCAGCTCCGTGTAGGGCTGATTCAGGTCTTTATCCAGAATGCTTTTATAATTTTCATATAGAAATATACCTACAGACGTTATAAATAACGATACAAAAAACGTCAGATAGATTATTAATTTGGTCTGCTTATTGGAAAATAATATTTTAGCTTTAACCCAAAACAAATTATTCATTATGTCACCCGGTCTATTAGTAGCTCTTGATTTGCAATAGAAGAATACCATAAAACGGCTTTAAACGAAAAAAATGTTTTCAAAATAAAGCCTCCAGATCATTTCTCATACATAAATATACTAACTTACTAAAAGGTTAGGACTTGTTTTTAATCATAAAATAACTAATAATAACTTATAGTGCGTCTTCAAAAAGTAGACCTAAGAGAGCTTTCTGAATAGTCCTCTTATATACTGGAAGCATATACAGCGCTAATAAATGGGTATTATGATAAATAGCGTACCTGCTTTATGAGATTATAATTCAGATTGGAGAAATGACTATGGATTTGCAACATAAAACGGCCATCATCACCGGAGCTGGAAAAGGTATCGGAAAAGCCGCTGCCATCGCTCTGGCCAAAGAAGGTGTACACCTTGGATTAGTGGCAAGAAGCAGTGCCGATTTGGAATCCCTTCAAGCATCGTTGACGGACAGCTATGGAATCAAGGTTTATTATGCATCAGCTGATATCTCGAATAAAACGGAGGTAGACCAAGCGATCCAGACTCTAATTGAAAAGCTTGGATCCGTCGATATCCTGCTTAATAATGCCGGAACCGCACAGTTCGGCTTACTCGTAGACATGGAACCGGAGCAATGGGAGCGTATTATCCAAACCAATCTTATGGGGACCTATTATGTGACCCGGGCCGCACTCCCTACCATGCTGAAGCAAAATGGAGGAACCATCATTAATATCGCATCAACCGCTGGAGAGCGAGGTTTCGCTACTGGCTCCGCCTATTGCGCCTCCAAGTTCGCTGTCCTAGGTTTAACGGAAGCCCTTATGCAGGAGGTTAGAAAATCCAACATCCGCGTAACAGCTCTCACACCAAGCACCGTTAATACCGAGCTGGCTGTAAATGCCGGCTTGAAAATAGGTGATGAAGATCGCATGATGCAATCGGAGGATGTAGCGGAATTGATTCTCGCTACGCTCAAGCTGCCTCAGCGCGTCTTCATTAAAACAGCTGGAATATGGACGACAAATCCTCAATAACCATTATTTTAGGAGGCTGATCTAAGATGTCGGAAAACAATAGCACCAATAAGCCAAGTAAAGGATTGCATGAGACTCTTCTATCCGTGCTGGATCTCGCCCCTATTGTAGTGGGTGCTACAGCCGCAGACTCCTTCCGCAATACACTGGACCTTGCACGCCATGCCGAGAAGTGGGGGTACCACCGGTATTGGCTCGCTGAGCATCACAATATGCCTGGGATCGCCAGCTCCGCCACGTCTCTCATTATTGGGCATGTAGCAGCCGGCACCGAGAAAATCCGTGTAGGCTCCGGCGGCATCATGCTGCCCAATCACGCTCCTCTCGTCATTGCCGAGCAATTCGGAACGCTGGAAACGTTATACCCAGGCCGCATTGATCTGGGGCTCGGCCGTGCTCCAGGCTCCGACCAGCCTGCCATGCGAGCTCTGCGGCGCGGCTTGGGAAGCGACGGCAATGATTTCCCGGAGATGCTAAGCGAGCTGCGCGGCTATCTGAATCCCTCCTTGGGCGGCCGTCCACTAGGAGTGCGGGCTGTTCCAGGCGAAGGACTGAATATTCCGATCTGGCTGCTGGGCTCGAGCGGCTTTAGCGCTCAATTAGCCGGCCAGCTTGGGCTCCCATTTGCCTTCGCCAGCCATTTCGCTCCAGACTATTTGCTTCCGGCTCTGGAATTGTACCGCAGCAACTTCCGTCCTTCGGACGCATTGGAGAAGCCTTACGTTATGGTAGGCCTGAATGTAGTGGTAGCTGACACGGACGAAGAGGGTCGCAAGCTAGCTACTTCGATGGAGCAGGCTTTTCTTAATATTATCCGCGGCCGTACCGGTCTTCTGAATCCTCCAGTAGATAACATGGATTCTTTGTGGACCCTGCAGGAGCAAGCTGTAGTCCGCAAGCAATTAAGCTATGGCATTGCCGGAAACAAAGCTACCGTTCGCGAGAAGCTGCAGAAAGTTCTGGCTGAAACCGGAGCAGACGAACTAATAGTTACTTCTCAAATTTATGATCATCAAGCTCGTTTGCGATCTTATGAGCTGTTGGCTGAGATTGTAAAAGACAGCTGAGAAATACCCTGATAATCGAAGTGGGAAAAACCATTAGAAAATTTGAACTGCACCCGAATTGTTAGACACAACTAACAATTGAAGGTGCAGTTTTTCTATGAGCAAAATCAGTACGATCTTCGATCCCGTATTCATAGCCATACTCCCCATTGTTGTATTCCATATGTACCTTCAAAGCTAAAGCGGTGGCGTGTCTTCATCCCCTTTAGCGCTGCGAACTGCCAATCACTCGCTTAGACGGAAATGAGGTGCGCTATTTCATTGTTTTAACGTTAGTATTCGAGTGAAACGGAACTAGGATCACTTATTTGTTAAAAAACAGGGCATTTCGGTCTATAAGAGTCGGAATAGCGCTTCGTAGTTCCGCAACTTCATGAAATGGGATGAGTTTTCAAACAATAGAGCATTGACGTTCCGTTAATCAGCGGAATTCATGTTAGATGATCCAAGGACATAGCATACGATGGATGAAAATGTTCATCATGAATTGAAATAAGGGGTAAGCTTCGCTCCCCCTTAACATATACATCCATTTATTTTACCCGCCTGCCATATAAGCGCAGGTCCTACGGCAAATGAGCGAGAATAGGTGTTACTTCAGAAATGCCTGTATTTTCCCCAGCAGCCGGTCCAGATCGACGGGCTTCGTATCGAAGTCATCGCATCCCGCCTGATACGCCAGCTCCTGGTCACTTGCCATCGCATGGGCAGTCAAAGCAATGACAGGTATCGCTTGTGTCCCCGGTTGTGCCTTGAGCTGTCGAATCGCTTCCCAACCATCAAGCACAGGCAAGCTCAAGTCCATCAGGATAATATCTGGATTTGCCGATTTTGCCATGGCAATGCCTTGCTCGCCATCGACAGCTATAATAACTTCGAAGCCCTTGCGAATCAAACGCCGGGAGAGCATGTCTCGGTTCATCTCATTATCTTCCACCAAAAGTATTTTGGGCATTATCGTGCTCCTTTCTTGGTCAATGGAGAGAATCAGCAACCAGACTGCTAACTTCCTTGAGCAGCTCCGCGCGATCCAACGCGCCTTTCTGAATAATTTTCTTAACGTAACCATTCAGCCTTGCGCGATCCTCTGCTGTAATTGTTTTTGCCGTTACGACGACAATTGGAATAGTGCGCCACTCTTCTTTCTTACGCAGCTCGGAGACGAACTGGAAGCCATCCATTTCAGGCATCATCAAATCGAGCAAAATCAGCTTCGGCACTGACTTCTCAACGCTTTTCAAAGCAATGCGCCCATTGCCGGCCTGAGTTGCCGTATAGCCTTCCTTCTCCAGCAATTTCGTCATCATTGAGCTAGTCGTTGCATCGTCCTCGATAACAAGCACTGCATTCGTACTTCCCTTGGGGATATACTTGCCCAAGACAGCGACCAATTGCTCACGATGAATGGGCTTCGTCATAAACTCGGAGGCGCCTAGCGCATACCCCATCTTTTTATCATTAGTCAACGATAAGATGATAACTGGAATATCCGACAGCTCCGGATCATTCTTAAGCTCGGTCAATACAGACCATCCATCCATACTTGGCATTAATATATCCAGGCATATGACGTTCGGACGCAGCTTCTTGGCTAATTTAAGCCCTTCCTCACCGCTGCCTGCAACCGCCACCGCCCATCCTTCTTTGCCCAGATAACGTTCGATCAGCTGCTGATTAGCCGGCTCGTCGTCAATGACGAGAATGGTTGCTTTACCTTCCAGTACATCTTTCGGCCGTTCCGGCGATTCCTCTTGGGGCTCATCCTCGCCATCTGCATGAACAGGAAGCCAACAAGTAAATGTACTGCCTTGATCGTATACGCTGTCCACTTCGATTTTCCCGCCTAATATCGTACAGAAATGCTGACTTATTGTAAGTCCGAGGCCCGTGCCTCCATATTTGCGTGTCGTCGACGAGTCTGCTTGAGTAAATGGCAAAAATAGCTTATCGATTTGCTCCGGCGTCATGCCAATCCCTGTATCGGTAACACTGAATGCGAACCCCGGCTGGCCTTCCCTTTCTTCCCGGACAACGCTTAACCCAATCGTCCCTTCTTTGGTAAACTTGCTGGCATTGCTCAATAAATTGAATAAGATTTGCCTCAGCTTCGTTACGTCCGTGTGCATTTCACCATCGGTGTATGTAACCTCAATCCGGTTTCTGTTCGCTTCGACAAGCGGCTGCACCGTTGTGAGCACATCCTGAATTAGCTCCGGCACATCGCAAGCCTCGAGATAAAGATCCATTTTGCCGGCTTCAATTTTAGAAATATCCAAGATATCATTAATGAGTGCAAGCAAATGTTTGCCGGCTTTATTAATTTTTTGCAGATCATCTACAAACACTTGCTCGCCCATGTCCTCGGCTTCTTCTTCGAGCATTTCACTGTACCCAATGATTGCGTTCAACGGTGTTCTCAGCTCATGGCTCATGTTGGCCAGAAACTGGCTTTTGATCATATTCGCTTCGATTGCTTCATCGCGAGCCTTCGCAAGCTCCGCAGTCCGACCCTTGACCATTTCCTCCAGGTGATCGTTCAACTGTACCAATTCCCGATTGATATAGAAAATTTCCCGTGTCTTCAGCTCAGCAATTTTCTCTGCTTCTTTGCGTGCTGCCTTTTCTCTTTCCAGATGCCTTCGGAGGATGTCCAGCTCAGTCATTCCATTCACTCCTGCTTCGTCAGAATAAAGAGTGTAGCTGCACCGGTACTGTCCGTAAAGTCTTCCCGTTCAACAGCAATATTTTCGTTGTAATGGTTAATAGCTCCGAGAATCAAGCCTTCCGCCAAGTCCGCGAATGGACGCGAGGAGCGGTATGTCATTTTCAACGTTCCCGGTATCGACGTATCACATTCAAATCCAGGCAGCTCTGCATCCGGATACAATTTGCGTACTTCCACATGAATATACCCGTCTATTTTTTGTAGAAACTCAAATATCGTAAGCTCCGAATCCACGAATTGCGGGTACAGCTCAACAAGCTGCCCGAACAAGTACTCCCCAAAGGTCCGCACCAAATCAGCAACCGGAATGCCTGTCTGTCCGCTCAACTGCACAACCAGTCGAATAATTTCGTTATGATCGTACGTTCCAACCGCTGTGTAGCTGCCGCCCGATGGCAAATCAGAGGCTCCGATAATATGATCCGCAATTTGCAATGAAAACTTACTTTCGACCATTTCGATAAAAGCCGTAAAAACGATTCCTTTCATTAAAAGCACCATCCCTCACTAATTTAGGAAACACCTATCTTTTGTACAATGCTTTTGAATGCGTCGACAATCTGTGGATCAAAATGCAAACCTCGCTGTTTATCAATTTCAGAGAGCGCTTCGCTTACAGTCCAAGCTCTTTTATACGGACGTTCATGTGTCAATGCATCGAAGAAATCAGCAAGGGCTACGATACGCGCAACAAAAGGAATTTCATCCCCCTTCAGCCCTTTCGGGTAACCGGTACCATCCCACTTCTCATGATGTGACATTGCAATTTCTTCTGCCACCTTCAACACCGGAAACAAGCTTCCTTCCAAAATGCTGGCGCCAATCGAGGTATGTGATTTCATATATTCAAATTCCTCCGGGGTAAACCGGCCTGGCTTCAATAAAATTTCATCGGGTATACCGATCTTGCCCAGGTCATGCAACGGTGCGGCGAGCCGAATCAATTCGACCTCCTGCTTGGAAAGAGCCATGGTCTGAGCAATCATTCCGGCCATTTCTCCAACCCTGTTCGTATGCTGCCCTGTCATGTCATCACGGAATTCTGAGGTACGCGCCAGCAGATGCAAAATTTCAAATTGCGCCTTTTCCAGATCGGCCGTTCGTTCCCGTACTCTTTCTTCCAAATGCTCATTTTGGTGCTGAAGCTGCAAATAAAGGTAGCGCGTTTTCAACAAATTATTAATACGCAGAATGACTTCTGTTTTATCAAACGGCTTTGTTAGAAAATCGTTGGCCCCCTCCTGAAGTGCTTTCTTCTTAGCCTCCGGCGTCACATCTGCTGTAAGCACGAGAATCGGCAAATAGCTTCCCTCTTTGTCCAGCTCTCTCAATTGCTTTAACGCCTCGAACCCATCTATGCCCGGCATATGTAAATCTAGCAAAACTATATCTGGAGCAATCTCTTGAAAAAGCGGCACAATTTCCTGTGAATTCATAGTGCTATGAAGGTTAGAGAATCCTGCGCGACGCAAAATTCTATCCAATAAAGTGATGTTATATTCCTGATCGTCTACAATCAGAAATTTGGCGAGTTTTGACCAAGTTCCATCCATATCTCAGTCTCCAATCTATTAAATCATAACTGATAGTTAAATTTTGCTATAGGTTAAGTCCATTGTCAATTATTATCAAAAAAGAGCTTTTTCTGCTACAATTATGGAAGTAACAGGCGTATCGGTGAATAAATCGACACAGATAAAGGAGCATTATGAATGAAAACTACTTATCCAAATGCTATTGGGAAGAAAATCAAGGAGCTGGAACAATTAAATCCTCCCTTGACGGCAAGGGAGGATTTATCGAGCTACTGGGAGCAAACTTTAAAGCAATTCAGCTCTAAACCATTGAATGATTCCAGAGAGAGGGTTCTTGGACCGCAAGCTTTTGTTGACGCTTACAAAGTGAGCTTTGAGGGCTTCGACGATACTCCGATCAAAGGCTGGTTCCTGCTGCCCAAGTTTGTTCCTCAGCAGAACTTGCCTTGTGTAGTCATATACCACGGATATACCGGAGGCAGCGGATACCCGGAGGACTACAGCCAATGGCTGCTGATGGGCATTGCCGTATTTGCAGTCGATGTCCGGGGCCAAGGCGGGGAAACAGGCAATTTGCTGCCGCAAAACTACGGTATGACAAAAGGTTGGATGACTCAGGGGATTCTGGATAAGGACACCTGCTACTATAAAGCCATTACGATTGACAGTATAAAAGCTGTAGACTGGGTGCATGCTCAGCCGGAGATCGACAGCTCCCGGATTGCCATCGTCGGTGGCAGTCAAGGCGGCGGGTTGGTCCTGATCACAGCCGCTCTGAGTGATAAGCCGGCACTCGCCATAGCCAATATCCCAAACATGTGCTATATGGATCACGGTTTATTGAATTCCACAGGCTCTCTAACAGAGGCGGCTGCCTTCGTTGCACGTTACCCTGACAAGCTGGAGCAGGTTTTGGAGACACTTAGCTACTTTGACATTCTGAATCTGGGGGAGCGAATCCGCATTCCCGCTATGCTATCTGTCGGTTTGAAGGACACCGTATGTTTGCCCGAAACCGTATTCGCCGCTTACAACCGAATTACCAGTGAGAAAGTTATTCATACCTATCCTTTTACCGGTCACGATGTCGTTGCTTACCACAATCGACTTATGTTGGACTTTGTATCCGAACACTTTTCCTTGTCCTAGACAGGCAGCTTCAGCGAAAAGTAACTATGCGCTCTATCCAACAGCAAGCTTAACCACCGGCAGGTCGGATATCTATCAAGAACCGCTGTGAACCTCCGACTTCGTGTAATAGAGCGCATTGAATATGAAAAATAATATGAAGGTTATGCCATTAGGATATACAGCGTGAAGAACCTCCATATTCACATTGGATTTGATACTATCCAGTAAATGTATGATCATAGAACCAAATGGAAGATAGCTAACAAAAGTAACCCGTTCCGGGATATGGTCTTCGACCCCTTGAATCGCCATCATATTGACCAGGATGGCGATAATCCCTAGCACGACCGGAGGGATGAAGCTTTTGCCAACGATCCCTGCTGTCATCGTAATCGGGATTAGCAGAGCTTGCAGCGCAAACATCCATAAGTACGCATCGGTATACTTCCAGAATAATTCTCCCGTAATCGGCTGGTCGCCAATTAAGCTGCCAGATAACCAGATCAACACATAATTAAGTACAAATATAGTAACCGTTAGACCTAATATAACGATCATCTTCCCAATCAAAATCGTAACGCGGCGGTGAGGATATACGAAAAGCTGATTAACCGTGTTATCACTATATTCCCGGACAACTACATAACCTGCGAGCATCGCTAACAGCATGGGCCCTATCATTACGTTGAGAAATAGAAGATTGTTATTCAAAAGGTTAATCCAATTCATAGACTTGAATTCCCCGAATGTCGTTATGAGCACCGGCAGGACAGCACCGATGATCGTTAACCAAATGATGTTGGACCGTTTTAATTTCAACCATTCAGCATATAGAACATTAAGCACTCCGATCACCTCCCGTCAAGCTAAGGAAGTACTCTTCCAATGTTTCGCGCAGCATCGTAATTTCCATCACATCGATGCCGTTTCCAACCAGCATTCGATTAATCATGGCCGATTCCGACAGCTGTTCGAACACCCTTACAATCCCCGGCTCGGGAACAGAGTAATCGTGGATGTCCAGCTTCTGCTCCAGCAGCATGGCCGCTTGGCGATCATTGCTTACCTTGAACTCCACACAATGTCTGTTCCTCATCTGTAAAACTTGTTGTTCAATTTCCTCAACCAATTTTCCATTATGAATAATGCCTAGCACCGTAGCCATCTGCTGAACCTCGCTTAAAATATGACTCGATACCAGAACAGAAATATTTCGCTTCGACGCCAATTCAATTATTAAATTACGCACCTCTTTTATTCCTACCGGGTCCAACCCATTCGTAGGCTCATCGAGAATAAGCAGCTCCGGATGGTGCAATAGGGCACGGGCTATTCCAAGACGCTGTTTCATCCCGAGCGAGAAGCTTTTCACTCTCTTATTGCGGGCATCCAGCAGGCCTGCTTGTTCTAGTGCTTCTTCGATGCTTTCCTTGTTCCCCATCCCCATCATTCGTCTGTGAATGTCCAAGTTCTCTACGGCCGTCAGATTCGGATAAAATCCGGGTATTTCGATCATCGAACCGATCCGTTCAAAAACAGCTCTGCTGCTGGACTCCAATTTCTGCCCGAACAGCTCGATTTGGCCTGATGTGGGTTGGATGAGTCCCATAATCATTCGAATCGTCGTCGTTTTACCGGCTCCGTTCTGACCGAGGAACCCATAGATTTCTCCCTTTTTCAAAGAGATGTTCATATCGTCCACCGCCTTATGATCCCTATACGTCTTCGTAAGAGCGGTAGTTTTCAAAATATATTCCACTTGCCACCAACCTCCTGAAAGTTTGTTGTGCCCTACTCCCATGGGCCGTATTGGAAGAACACTGGCTTAGGGGAGCATACGCATTGTTTTTGCAAAGCAAAAACGACTTCATAAGCATTCGCTCTGGTTGGATTTTATTATATAAAACAGGATTTACATCGAATTGAACTGTTTCTTACATTTTTCTTAAGCTGTCTTGGGCAAGCAAAAGGAGAAGCAGGTCTTTTCATCAGGGATGCTGTGGACATGAATTTCCCCTTGTTGTTTATCAACTAATTTTTTGACAATCGTCAGTCCTAATCCATTCCCTTGCTGCACGGCATCTCTGGACGCTTTACCGGTATATAAACGTTCGAATATATGAGGCAGATCAACCTCTGAAATCCCCTTGCCGCGATCCCATACATCAACCCATATACGTTCTCCTTCTTCCCGGATTTGAATACCAATCATCCCTCCAGCTGTGCCGTAACGAAGTGAATTGGACAATAAATTGTTCATGATCCGCTCTATACTTTGTCCGTTCCCCCAGACATAAACAGGACGTTCAGGAAACTGCAGCTGCGGTGTGATCTGCGCATGCCGAAACTGTTGATAGAAAGAGAGAACCGCTTCTTGCATTTTATCGAGTAAGTTAATTTTTTCAGATTCCAATGGGCCATCATCAGCTTCCAGCTTGGACAGCTCGAAGAAATCCCGAATTAGAGCATCGAGCTTATGGCCTTTATTGCTAATAATTTGGAAGTAATGCTGCCGAGTAGCTTCTGGCAGAGTGTTATCCTGCTGCATGACTTCCACATACCCCAGCATAGCTGTCAACGGTGTTCGCAAATCGTGGGAAAGATGCGTAATTATTTTTTTGCGTTCACTTTCCAGTAAATTGACCTTCTCCATGCTTTGCTGGAAATCATCGATAAGCCGGTTCATACTGCCGCCAAGGTCGTTCAAAATGGGTTGTGTCGTATGGATTCGAATTCTTTGATTGAGGGCACCCTTACTTATTTCGTGAATACGGGCGGTCACTAGCATTAATTGCCTTTTGAGATGCCATTGCCGAATGACAAGCAGGCTGCATACAACGAATAAAAGGATTGAAGTCAGGACGTACACCGCCATTAGTGCTCAACCTCCCCGAGCTTGTACCCGATTCCCCACACCGTTTGGATATACTCCGGCTCGGAAGGGTCCAGCTCAATTTTCGTACGAAGCCGGCGGATATGCACCATGACGGTATTCTCATCGGACATATTGTCATCCTCTTTCCATACCGCTCGAAAAATTTGCGACTTCGTGAAAACCCGTGAGGGATTGGAAAGAAACAGCTTTAAAATCTCAAATTCTTTGGCTGTCAGCATTTTTTTGCCGGTTCGGGAAGTAACTTCATAGGTATACAAATTAATCCCAAGCTCGCCATGGGTTATCACAGAGGAGGGATTGTCTTGCGGATTGTTGTTGAAGTAAGTGTACCGCCGCAGCATCGCCTTGACTCTCGCAGATAACTCCCCCAGCCCGAAGGGCTTGGTTACATAATCGTCTGCACCAAGCCCAAGACCAATGATTTTATCCACCTCTTCCCCTTTAGCAGACAAGATCAGCACAGGGATGTTTTGAATGCTGCGTACACGGCGAAGAACTTCATAACCATCGATTATAGGGATCATTAGATCCAAAATGAGGAGTTGGAATTCAGTTTGTGTTATATGGCTAAGTGCTTCTTCCCCGTTATAAGCGGACGTCGTTTGATAGCCCTCCTTCTGTAAATAGGCAGCTAGCAGTTCGTGAATTTCCCGGTCATCTTCAACAATGAGTATTTTGGAAGTTATAGTGCTCACTCCTTAGAGATATTGCTTCATTGTACAAAATAAACCAGGATTTGTAAGCAACAACTTCTAGCTTTCACTCTAGTATCTTTCTATGTCCCGATAGGAAATAGACCCCTTTTTCACATAAAAAAAACGCATAACCCCTTTAGCAGGATCATGCGCCGCCTCATCATTATGGTACCCAATTAATCTATATAACCTGCGAGTCCTTTTTCCATCAAATAATCCATTTCTGCATCAAGAATCAATTCAACTGTCAGCTCGTCCAACTTAACATCGGATCGGCTCACCACATAATCGACCAGCTCGTCACTATCGATATCTACCTCGCCTTTGGCATCCGCTTTTGCATTGTTGATAAATGACTCTTCATGCTTTAAAACAAGCAAAATGCTCTTGGCCTCAACGTTTGTTCGACTTGCTATGTATTGGACAAGCTCCTGCTCATTGATTTGTTCACTCATTCGTATTCATCTCCTAGTTGTGATCATACTGCCATTGTAACATAACTTACCGTTAACGTTTCTTTTGCTTTTTTACACTTTTACGGATATGGTTGATAGATCTGATATGATAAAGGATGAGACAGGATTGGAAAATGATAATCAACTGCCCGCATTTATATATACGTATGCATGTCGTGAGGACGAGCTATCCTTATGTGAATTAGAGACGCGCTCTTTTTTTGGAAAGCAAGCTCAATCCAACCTCTTGAAGAGCACCGTTGAAATAGAGCCTGACCGCAGTCCCTTTATTAAAGAACGGATAGAGGTTCTATACCACGGAGATACCCTGCCGCATATTTTGGAACAAGTATCGCATATACAGCTGCTGGAAGCAACGTTTAAAGTGATTTTCGTCAAAATTAATGATCTAGCTTCGGCCGATAAAATAGAATATGATGAGCGGCGCGCAATTGAGCGAGAGATTGGCAGTTACATTGAAGGGGAAGCCGATATTCATACGCCTGACCAAGTATTTGGCATAGTCGCCTTGGGTGGGCGCTGGTATTTCGGTAACTATGTGAGGAACAAGGCTGTTTGGCTTCATCACATGAAAAAGCCCCGTAATTACTCCATTGCACTTAGTACGCGTGTCGCCAGAGCCGCTGCCAATATTGCCGTGCCCGATCCATTAGGAATCAAAGCGATTGATCCGTGCTGCGGAATAGGAACCGTGCTGGTAGAGGCACTTTCCATGGGGATTGACATCGTAGGTCGCGATATTAACCCTTTTATAGCCAGCGGGGCGCGGGAGAACATCGCTCACTTCGGATTTGAAGGCAATGTCACTTTGGGCGCCATCTCCGATATTACGGCAAGCTACGATGTAGCCATTGTCGATATGCCCTACAATTTATTTTCTACAACTACTCCTCAGGAGCAATTCTCCATACTTCAGCATGCCCGCCGCATTGCAAGCAAAGTCATCGTTATCACCATTGAATCGATTGATGAAATGCTCGCTAACGCCGGACTTACAATTGCAGACCGCTGTGTTGCGAAAAAAGGGGGATTTTCCAGACAAATTCTCGTTTGTACATGATTACGAAATCTAATCATAAGAGGGCTGCGCGATTATGAACTTTCAACAACTCGTTGCGATGATTCCAATCCTGGAGCAGGTTGATTCCAGCTGTGTGTCTCAAACCATTGAATGTCCCGCTGACTGCCACGTCCTGATCGTTGTCCTACGCGGGCATATTACCATTTCGGCGAAGGAGCAAGCGCCACTTGTTTTTACACAGGGCTTTGCCTGCCACCCCCAGTATGGTCCCTTCGTCATCCAGGTACCCCGAACGAAAGAAGCCGAGTATGTCGTCATCACCTATCGTATTCTTCCTGAGGATAGCATCTGGACGCTGCATGGCCCGCTCCGTACCGTCAGCGAAGTAAAAATTAAATACATGCTGGACGAGCTCATCCGTACCATTCACGAGATCCATACCCATTCACCGGAGGAAGAAGCAGCCCAGCAATTCAGAAAACGTCTGATACTGGAAAGAATCCTGTTTATTTATATATACGAAACGCACATGAGACAAGAGGATAAATCCTCTGCCGTCTCCTTGGAAGAATCCCTCTCTTATATCAATGAGCATTATATGCTGAAGCTCACTCTCCCTATGCTCGCAGAGCGGGCTGGCATGAGTGTCGGCCATTACACAGTACTGTTCAAAAAGCATACCGGCAAAACGATGACCGGTTATTTGCGCAGTCTTCGGATTGATAAAGCGAAGGAGATGTTCCTGCAAACCCGCTTGCCTGCCAAAGAAATTGCGCAAAGAGTCGGTTTCGTGGATTATTTTCATTTTAGCCGGATATTTAAACAGGGGGTAGGATCTTCACCCACTGCATTTCATAAAAACTTGCCAAAAATCTAAAAATATAACATGCCTGATCATAAAATTAGATATGGTCTAATGGGACATTTACGTCTAATATCTAATTGAGAATAATTATTATTATCAGGAGGAAACAATAATGCATCAATGGATCAACCGTACACTATGCTTCTCGCTGCTGCTCGTATTTGCTATAAGCCTTGCCGCATGCGGTCAAACGGCCAATAATCAAGCTCCAGCCAACAACGCTTCGGGTCAACAACAGCCTGCAGCTCCTTCACCAAGCGATGGAAAAATCACTGTTGAAGACGCGGTGGGGACCGTAACACTGGCTAAAAAGCCGGAACGGATCGTCACGATGGATTTCAGCTTCACCGATATGCTTGTAACGCTGGGCGTTCAGCCGATTGGGATTGCTGATGACAGCAGTCCTGATCTATTCATGGATTCTGTAAAAAGTCAGTTGAAAGCTTACACTTCCGTCGGATCCCGCTACGAACCCAGCATTGAATTAATCAGTTCGTTGAAGCCTGATTTAATTATCGTAGATATTAATAAACATAAAAATGCTTTACCCCAATTGAAGGCTATTGCTCCAATTCTCGTCTTGGATGACTTTCAGGCGGATTACAATCAAATGCTAAAAAATTATATGATCACAGCCAAGGCGGTTGGCAAGGAAGAGGAAGGCAAGAAACGCCTTCAGGAGCATCAAACCAAGATGGATGCGGCCAAGCAGAAAATTAAAAGTGCCAATCTGACCGTTCTGCCGGCAGTAGTTAATCCAAAGGGCTTCTTCGGCCACTCCGACCATTCCTACAGCGGCTCTATGCTGAAAATGCTTGGCTTCACAGACCCTTTGAAAAATGATGCGGCCTATCCGCAGCTGACACTGGAGCAGCTTGTGGAAACCAATCCGCAGGCGCTGTTCCTCATGCCGACAGATAAAGTTACGATTGTGAATCAATGGGAAACCAACCCATTATGGAATAAAATCGATGCGGTAGCTAATAAAAAAGTATATACCGTAGAAAGACGTGATTGGTCGCTTTCCCGCGGAATGCTCGGCTCTGAGAAGATCGCCGACGATATCGTGAAGCAGCTGGGAGAAAAGTAATAATGGATAAGAGCGTTCGACTGGAGAAGCAGAACCGTACCTGGTTTCTGCTCTTCCTTTTTTGTCTTTCATCTCTTTTATTAGCCGTCGGTATCCTCTTCAGCCTAAAGTGGGGGCAGGCCCAGGTTTCCTGGCATACCTTGTTCGAAGCTTTAACCTATCAGGCGCAAGAAAAGGTTCATTTGTATATCCAGACGCTTCGTTTGCCGCGCACTTTGGCGGCATGCATCGTTGGGATTCATCTTGCCTTAGCCGGGCTGCTCACACAGCTGACGACGAAGAACCCGCTCTCTTCCCCGCATGTTTTCGGGATTAACGCAGGGGCTTCCTTAGCCGTAGTGTTCGGGCTAGTTGCCATAACCGGGCTATCGCTTCTATCGACGATGCTGTTCGCCTTTGTCGGGGCGGCGGCAGGTGCCCTGCTTGTCTGGTCATTAGCCGGATCAGGAGGGGGAAAGCAGTATGTCCGGCTGGCTTTAGCCGGGATAACGGTCCACTTTCTGCTATCCTCCTTAACGGAAGGACTCATTATACTGAATCAGTATTCGACGGACAGCATGATCTTCTGGCTGGTCGGCTCCGTTAATCAGGCGGGATGGCCGGAAGTTCGGATGATATTGCCCTTCTTTATAGGCGGGCTGCTGCTTCTCGGGTTCATGCTCCCATCGTTCAGGCTGCTTCTGATCGATGATGAGATTGCTGCCGGGTTAGGCCAACGAGTAATGCTTGTCAGAGCTGTAGGCATGCTGCTCGTCATCGTTCTGGCCGGCTCCGCAGTTGCCATATGCGGCCCTATCGCCTTCATTTGTTTGATTGTCCCGCATATCGCCCGAGCACTGGTCGGCAATAGGCTGACAATCCTGGCTCCGCTAACTGCGCTGCTTGGCGGTATATTGCTCGTATATGCCGACCTGCTCAGCCGAGTGATCGCCTTTCCCTTCGAATCACCGGTAGGTATCGTGACTTCAGCTATCGGCGGTCCGTTCTTCATTTATTTGGCCCGCAGAAAAGGAGGGGCAAATCGATGAGAAAAGGCATAGCGCTCGGCGCTGCATTGCTTGTTATGATTGTGTTAGCCGCTGTATCGGTAAGCGTAGGAACCGTATCCGTCCCGTTCCGGGATATCGGGGTAAGCTTGCTGGATGAAAATAGCCCTGCCTATTTCATTGTCCATCAAATTCGTCTGCCGCGAGTTCTCGTTGGGATATTGGCGGGATTCGGTTTAGCCGTTGCCGGTGTCATTCTGCAAAGTATCGTGCGCAACCCGTTGGCAAGCCCTGATGTAATTGGCATCACCAAGGGAGCCGGGTTAGCCGCGGCTGCCGTTATCTTCTTATTTCCCAAAGCTCCCGGCTACATAATTCCAGCCGCCGCTTTCGCAGGCGCCGTTGGAGCCTTCTTTATATTAATGCTGCTCAGCCGGAGGCTGACCTTAAGCCCTGCATCCCTTGCTCTGGTCGGCGTTGCGATGGGCGCGGTTCTGCAAGCCGGCACCCAATACCTGATTGTTACGCATCCGACCAATATTAACATGGCGCTGCTGTGGCTGGCTGGCAGCTTGTGGAGCAGAGGCTGGAATGAGGTGATCTCCCTCCTGCCATGGATTGTCCTGCTCCTTCCACTCGCTTGGGGAAGCTATGCGAAGCTGAATGTTTTCCAGCTTGGGGATGAGTCGAGCATCTCACTCGGGCTGAACATCCTGCGCGAGCGCTTCTGGCTGCTCCTGCTGGCTGTAGCTCTTGCCGGCATCTCCGTGTCGGCGGTCGGAGCCATCGGCTTCATCGGGCTCATCGCGCCTCACATGGCTCGGAGCATCGTTGGCGGCAGGCACCAGTGGCTGATTCCACTGGCCGCGCTCATCGGAGCTGATCTCATGCTTCTTGGCGATTGCCTTGGCCGCATCATCATCATCCCGCGAGAGGTGCCTGTAGGTATTATGACGGCCATTATCGGCGCTCCCTATTTCGTTTATTTATTGCGCAAGGAGCATGCTCGTAAACTCCGATGATCCCTGCTATCCATTAAACCTGTCATAACATAGCATAGATTGACAGGTTTTCACGATAATAAAGTGATAGAATCATCTTAACAAAGGAGGGGACGAGGTTGGAATGGCTTTTGAGGATGAAGGATGCTCTTGAACTGATCGAGCGGAACATGGAAGAACAGCTGGGTATCGAAGAAATAGCCAAAGCAGCGTGTTCATCCCCGTTTCATTTTCAACGAATGTTCCATATGTTGACGGGCATCACAGTAGCTGAGTATATTCGAAAACGCAAATTAACTCTGGCTGCTCAGGAATTAGCCATATCTTCGACAAAAGTACTTGATGTAGCGCTTAAGTATGGCTATGACTCCCCTGAATCCTTCTCCAAAGCCTTCCGTAAAGCGCATGGGATTACACCTTCGGCTGCGCGCGAGCCCGGGGTTAAGCTCAAAGCCTTCCCTCGCATCTCCTTCCATCTATCACTGAAGGGAGATAAGGAAATGGATTACACAATCATAGAGAAAGCTTCTTTCTCAATTATCGGCAAGTCTATTCAAGTATCTACCAGGGACGGAGAAAACCTTCGGAGAATTCCAAAATTTTGGCAAGAGTGCTTCGAGGATGGTACCATTGCTAAACTAAGTTCTATTGGGATGAACGGAAATCTGCTGGGAATCTGCCTGGATATGGAGCATGACAAGGAGCAATTTAGCTATATCATCGCCGTGGAGGGAAAAGCCGGGGCTGAGGCGGACGAGTTTACAACCAGGCACATTTCTGACGCTACTTGGGCGGTGTTTACCTCGAATGGAGCATTACCTGGGGCTATTCAGAAGGTTTGGAAAAAGGTTTTCCAAGAGTGGTTCCCCTCAACAGGCTACGAGCATGCGGGTGGACCGGAGCTGGAAGTATATCCGGCAGGAGACACAACTTCAGAGGATTACCAGTGTGAAGTATGGGTTCCCATTGTAAAGAAATAGAAAGACCACGGCCGACTGCAATCAGTCGGTCTACTTGTGTAACAATGTGGAGCAGAGAAGGCAACAAGTGCAGCCTCTACTGCCCATAAGATGTTCTAAAGCTAAAGAATTTATTTAATACCCGACGTTGCGATACCCTCAACAATATACCTTTGGAAAAATAAAAAGATAAAGAAAACCGGTATAATGGACAGCACGGACATGGCAAAAAGCGAACCCAGCGCCGCCTCTCCGCCTGCATCCGTAAACATCCGAAGAGCAAGTGTAACGGTGTAATTTTTGACGCTGCTGAGGTAAAGCAATTGGCTGAAGAAGTCGTTCCAAGTCCAAATGAATGTAAAAATGGTTGTGGTAACGATGGAAGGGGTCGTCAGCGGCAAAATAATCCGCGTATAAATACTAATTGGCCCGCATCCATCCACGGTTGCCGCTTTATCCAGCTCTCTCGGCAGAGAACGGATAAATTGGATGGTCAGATATACGAAGAAGCCTTCAACAGCAAAAAATTTCGGCACTACAATGGGAAGTATAGTATTAACCCACTCCAATTTATTGAAAATAATGTATTGCGGAACAATCAGCACATGCATCGGAATCATCATCGTCATCAGCATCAGGGCGAACATCAGCTTTTTCCCCTTAAACTCCAGCCGTGCAAAAGCATATGCGGCCAGTGAGCAGGATACGATATTGCCAATAACGGCCAGCGCCACCATAAGCAGAGAATTTGCATAGAAGGTACTGAACGTTGTACCCGATGTACCGGCCCATCCTTTTATATAGTTAGAGAATGTAAGGTTCCTCGGCCAAAGGCTGTTATCTGTAAGTATCGTTTCCGTAGGTTTAAATGAACTGATGATCATCCATAGTACCGGGTACAGCATAATGATAAACCCTGAGATGATGAGTATGTGAAGCAGCGATTTTTGAACACTAGCCTTCATTGCCATTTTTATGTGTCACCCCTAATCCCCGTAATGAATCCATTTTTTCGAAGTCATAAAGATCAGCCCTGTAAAACAAGCGATGATGACGAGAAGTGCCCATGCCATGGCGGAGGCATAACCCATCTGAAAATTACCGAAGCCATTCTGGTACAAGTAAAGTGTATAGAACAAGGTAGAATTGACAGGGCCACCCGTACCGTTACTAATAATGTAAGCCGGCGTAAACGCTTGAAATGAACTGATAATCTGCATGATCGCATTAAACAATACAATTGGGGACAAGATCGGCAATGTAACATGAAAGAATTGTTTCCACTTGCCTGCGCCATCCAGCGAAGATGCTTCATAGTAATCGGGAGGAATTTGCTTAAGTCCTGCTAGAAAGATGACCATCGGCGAACCAAACTGCCAAACCTTCAGAAAAATAATGGACCAGATGGCGTAATCAGGGTTGCCTACCCAGCTCGGCATATCAATACCGACCAAGCCCAAAACTTGATTGACAATGCCATGCTCCCCGAATACCTGCTGCCATAAAATAGCAATAGCCACACTGCCCCCGATCAGAGAAGGGACATAATAAACAGCCCGGTAGAAGCCTAATGCCCGTATCCCCTTGTTCAACAGCAGCGCCAAAAACAGAGCAAAAGCTAACTCCAGCGGTACTGCGACAAGAACGTAAGTAATCGTTACCTTCAGTGCCTGCAAATATTGCGGATCGCTGCCAAACATCGTTACATAGTTTTTTAAGCCAATCCACTTGGGCGAAGATACGAAGTTGTAGTTCGTAAACGAAAGATACAGTGAGCTGAAAATTGGGATTGTATTAAACACCAAAAGTCCGATCAACCAAGGCGCGAGAAAGAGGTATGGGATGAGCCATAACCATCGTTTGCGGTTAGAAAATATCGACATGGCCTGAAATCTCCTCTGTGTAGGGACAAGAGCTCAAGTGTACCTGTTACCTCTCGAACTCTTGTCCTATTAAGTAATAAATGACTTATCGACTCAAAATCTGATTCGCCTGTGCAAAAAACTCATCAACCGCTTGTGGAATAGTCTTCTTGCCGAACGCTATAGCTTCGTTATTGGAAAGCAGCAGCTTCTGAACCGATGTGCTGCCTCCTGGCATGGTCGGATACGGCCTTGTGGAGGGCATCATTTCATTTACGAATGCATATTCCTTCTCTTCAGGCTTGCCCAGCAATGGTTTGATCACCTCTTGCATTTTTTTCGAAGCCTGCGGGCCATGCTCTCCTAAAAAGATTTTGGCTGCATCCGGATCGTTAACAACAAAGTTAATCAGCATAGCTGCTTCCTTCGGATGTGCTGTTTTTTCATACATACCCAGTGAAGCTACGATCAAAGGGATTTTCTTATCGCCCTTCGGATCCATGGGATAGCTAACTATGCCCAGCTCGTCTTTGGCGCTGCCTTGATAGATTTTTAACTGATTGGAGCTTTTGGTAATCATCGCTACCTTGCCGCGCGCAAGCATCGACTGCTCCTGCGTTTTATCTCCTTGCTCGGACTGGATCGCCGGAGGTGGAGTCAGGCCGTCTTTACGCATTTGATCCCAAAACGCAAACCAGTCTGTCAAATCCTTTTTATCGATACCAAGACCGTTCTCAGTAAACACCGACTTGCCTCTTTGCTGTACGAACAGCTCCAGAACTCGGTATACGCCGCCCTCATCCTCGCTTGCCCAAGCTTCTTTGCCTAGCGATTTCTGGAGTGTTTTCGCTGCAGCAACGTATTCGTCCCAATTCCAATTGTTCTTAGGAAGCTCCAGACCCGCTTTTTTGAACATAGCCGTATTATAGATAACTCCATTAATGTTGTGACCGAGGCTGATCGCATACAGCTTATCGTTTACCTTACCGCCGCCTACATCAATAGGATCGAAATCCTTCACATTTAAATCGCCCGATGCCACCAATGGGTCCATATTGAACATCATATTCCGTTTTACAA
This sequence comes from Paenibacillus radicis (ex Xue et al. 2023), assembly GCF_024722015.1. Classification (GTDB taxonomy): domain Bacteria; phylum Bacillota; class Bacilli; order Paenibacillales; family NBRC-103111; genus Paenibacillus_S. The sequence goes on from NZ_JANQBD010000022.1 coordinate 85,811, forward strand.
AGTCAAATTGAAAAAAGCTGCTCGTCTGCATCACATCCGGGGCATTGCCTCCCGCCGCTTGCGTCGTAAATTTCTCCGCATACTGATTCTCCGTCGTAAATTCACGGGAGACTTTGATGTTCGGATTTTTTTGCTCAAACAGGTCGAACAGCTTATTCATCTTGTCATGACGTGCCTGACCACCCCACCAAGCTACACGCAGCTCCACCTTCTTGCCGTTAACTGCCTTGTCCGTGTCCTTGTTCGCATCAGTCCCACTCTTCGTATCGTTGGCGCTGCAAGCAGTTAACCCTAAAGCCAGCATCATGGAAATGACCGGAAAAACGATTTTTTTAGAATTCAATTGACTTCCCCTCCTATGAGTAGATGATCTTGAAAACGGTCTACTTGTGATCTGTAAGGAAACGATGGCTGGGCACCGAACTTGGTAACGGATAATGCCGCTACTTTTTGAGCAAAGGATATGGCTGCCTCCAGCGAGCCACCTTCAGCAAGATAGACGCCGAGCCCTGCGTTGAAGGAATCTCCGGCTCCTGTAGTGTCTACAACTTCAACTGTATGCGCTTTCAGGCGTCCGGCAGATCCCCCCTCCGAGTATGCAACCCCTTCGCCCCCAAGCGTCATAACGACGTTTTGGACGCCTTTATTTCGGAGAAAAGAAATAATAGCCTCTTCACGGATATCTCCTTCCGCCTGCCCTGTGACAATAATCCTTCCTTCCGTTTCATTCGGTGTCAGGATATCGATTTGCTTAAGAAGAACCTCTGATAGCTGTCTTGCCGGGGCGGGATTCAAAATAACGGTAACCTGATGCTTCTTTGCCATTGCAACAGCCTCCTCGACTACCTCCAATGGAATTTCCAGTTGGATTAAGACCAGGTCTGCCTCACGAATGATCGTCTCAGCTTGCTTAACATGGGCAATTGTCATTGTATCATTGGCTCCAGGGGAAACTACGATGCTGTTCTCGCCCCTTTCACTAACTGTAATCATAGCCACTCCGCTGGAAGCATCCGGTACTGTTGTTACATAATCGGTATTAATATTTCCGACACGCAAATGTTCTCTAAGCTCTCGGCCAAACCCATCATCACCGATACAGCCAACCATATGCACCTGTGCCCCAAGCCGGCTTGCAGCCACAGCCTGGTTTGCCCCTTTACCGCCGGGCATTGCAGTAAACTTACCGCCTATTATCGTCTCCCCTTCAAGCGCAACTCTCGGAGCCACGACGACAAGATCCATATTCAGACTTCCGATCACCACAATTTTCACTTTTTGTACCAAGTTAACCCTCCCATGAAACCGAGCATCTTATTCGGATGCCGCGGCCTGATTCAGCAATACACTCTGACGTTCCATCTCATGCAGCTTCTCAACTCTGCGCCGGAATTCCTCTTCCGTACTGAATTCAGCCTTCAAGAAGCTCTCGAGCAACTCTACTACTAATACAGGACCTATAATTTGAGCGCCAACGCACATCACATTGACATCATCATGCTCCACACATTGATGAGCGGAATAAATATCATGACACACGGAAGCGCGAATCCCCGGAATTTTGTTAGCAGCAATACACGCCCCCACACCGGTTCCGCATACCATAACGGCACGCTCCACCTGGCCCGACAACACGGCTGCACTTACTGTACGGGTAATATCAGGGAAATCGACAGGGCTGTCGTCATACGAACCAAAATCTATTACTTCATGACCCATTTTCTCTAAAGCCGCTATAACTGTTCCCTTCAATGGAAAACCAGCATGATCTCCTCCAACTGCAATTCTCATTCTTTGTTCCTCCCATTTATCTGCATCTATTTTCTATCTAAGCTGTTATACCCATTTCGGTTAACGATTTACTGAACAAACAATTTATGTATCTATTTTTGGTTAATCGATTAAATGAAAGAGTGCAAAAAGCAAGGAGACTCCTATACTTCCAACTTTCTGTTGTCATCACGAAGTTATAAGCTGGATAGGACGTCTCTCAATTGGTTAGTTTCACCCCTGATTTGCTCTTCACCCACACAGCCGCAGGAGCGCCGTATAATCAATGCCGGGTCCATATACATGATTTCCCGCTTCACTTGGCTATCCTTGATCCTGGCCAGCATTAAGCTTGCAGCTTGCACGCCCAGCTGATAAGCAGGCTGCCTTATTGTCGTAATCGGCGGGTCTACAATCTCCGCCCAATCAGGATCGTCATATCCAAGCACGGCAACTTGATCAGGAACGCGAAGGCCCGCTTCCTTCAAATATTTGTACGCCCCTAATGTCATCGAGTTGTTGGAAATAAATACGGCATCCGGCTTGATATCCTGCTCCATCAGTTCTTTCATCTTATCATAGCCGCTCTGGGTGTTGAAAAAACCTTCCTTCACCAACTGATCTGATTCATTGACCCCATAGTCTTCAAGCGCTCTCTTGTATCCAATCAGACGATCTTTACCCGTACTAATCGAAGAAGGTCCTGCAATGATCGCTATTTTAGTGTAGCCGTGTCGAATAAGATGCTCTGTGGCGCAATAAGCTCCTTGTATATTGTTAGTCATGATGACATCGGAGTTCATAAATTCCGGGCACCGATTAAGGAATACCATCGGCACTCCCGTCTTGTCTAGCGAGCGGAAGTAGTCTCCTGTGTTCCCGGCCGATGAGATAATCAATCCGTCTACTCTTTTGCCGATTAGTACTTCGAGATACTTACGTTCCTTCTCCACGGAGGAATCCGTATTGCACAGAAGGATGTTGTAGTTGCTTTTCGCAAGCTCTTCTTCAATTCCACGTACTACAATAGTTAAGAATGGATTGGCAATATCCGAGATCAGCAGCCCGATGATTCTAGACTCCTGCACTCGCAGGCTCTTGGCCACAATGTTAGGCTGATAATTCAACTCTTGTATCGCTGAATGGATCTTGTCCATCACTTCTTCGCTTACATATTTGGTTCGGTTCAGTGCATTAGATACGGTAGCTGTGGAAACTCCAGCCAGCTTAGCTACCTCCTTGAGAGTTGCCCTCTTCAAATTAACGGTTTCACCTCCTTTTAATCGATTAACCAGATTATATATCTAATTTATCAAACCTGTCAATAACATTGTATCCTCTCGCATCATTATTATTTATCAATTCATTCCAGTCTGTTAAGAAATTAAAATTGGAAACAATATCAATTTGCATATTTACAAACCGATGGTCGGTTTATATAATGGAGTTACTGGAAGACACCAAATACAAACAGATACGAAAGAGGACCTCCTTATGAAACGAGAACTGAAAAGAGAGCAAACAACCAAGCTTTTACTGGATACAACTAGAACGTTAATTAGTGAAAAAGGATGCAGCAAAACAACCTTAAGCGACATTATGGAACGTTCAGGACTATCGAAGGGAGCTATATTTCATTATGTTCAGGGAAAGGATGAGCTGCTCGCACTGGTTTTAGAGTCAAGGCTCGCGGAGATTAATGATCGTTTTTTCGATGCTGTAGCTCAGGGGGTTCCACAATTTAAGGGGCCTATGCAAAAGATTACAGAGAGCCTGTCGATACTGGACGATCCCAGCGATGTTACGAATCAAATCCTGATGTACTTGCTCAGTAAAAGTGACCAACCCGCTGTCAGCGAAGTGATTCAACGTTTCTACGAGCAGGCGGTTAATGCTTCGAAGCAATGGATCAAGGCAGGACAGCAGCATGACGTGATACCTGCATCCATAAATGCCGACAAAACAGCCGAATTATTCGTTCTGCTTTCTTATGGGTTTCGCATGCGTGCGGCTACCGCCCCCCAAACTATCTCGTTTGGCATTTCCGACTTCTCCGAATTTATAGTCAACATTTTACAGCCTAACTCTAATTCTAAAAAGGAAAGTGGGGATTAAAATGAAGTTCCTGTTATTCTTGCACGTGTTGGGAGCTATCCTCTTGGTCGGTAATATTTTTACAGCCGCTTTTTGGAAAGTAAAAGCCGATTTGAAAGGGGACTTGGCTGCCATTCACAGCGCAGCAAAAAATGTAATGCTGGCCGACTATATTTTTACAATCCCTGGATTGGTATTAATCATAGTCACAGGCATTATGATGGCGCTTAAAGCCGGGTATTCGATGTCAGGCTTCAATTGGCTCACGTTATCCTTAACGTTATTTTCCTTAACCGGTCTAATCTGGTTGGCCCTTCTGCTGCCTTTGCAGCGAAGCATGATCCGCCACAGCGCGCAATCTCTAAGTGCAGGTACTCTCTCCCAAGCATATCGAAAGGCTAGTTTATACTGGGCGATATTCGGAACAGTTGGAACGTTAATTCCGGTTGTCGTTTTGTACCTTATGATTTCCAAAGCGATATAACAAGGCAGAATAATGCTAAGCTAACATGAACAAAGAGGCTTTCCCAAAAGGGTATCAGTGAATGAATCAGTCCCAAACTATGTACAAAGACGCCTCCAAAACCACCATGTAAGCGGAAATGGAAGCGTCTTTTTTGTAGGGAAATTCGCATCAGAGTGGGGGTTCGAAAATTCAAAAATGAATCCGGCCGCTTTTTGGATGTTACTTAAGGGATGGAGCGAGAAGCGATGTTCAAAGGCTGCTTTCAATCTGGAGGAGACCATGATTTGTCGGGGCCGCTGCGGAAGGAAAGAAAATAGATGGAAATTGTAACGCTAATCCAGCGTGGATATCGCCTGAAATCAATCTAACTGGAAAAACTAACTCTAATATAGGTGAAATGGTCGGTATCAGCCAAAATACGTAGAATTAGCAGGAGGAATTCCAGCTATAAGACTTGGAACGCTATTTTCGGAGTAACTAACTTGACATTTTCCTGATAATTGCACGGAGTGCGCCAGACTGCCATGCAATGCCGTAACCGAACCCCGAACCATGAACCACGAGCCACGAGCCATGAACCTGATACCCGCGATTAGCACGCGTTGGAAAGCTACCTCATCTTATGCGTCACTGAATACACAAGAATGTGTAAAAGAGCCTTCAACTATTAAAGTGGAATTGAGGGCTCTTTTGCAACCATCTATTCAGGATAAAATGGTGGAGGGGTTGTCTCAAAATGTCTTTTGGGACAGCCCCTAGTCATCCGTTTATTGTACTACTGAGAGTTAGCCGCATAAACCTTTAACAGCTTTCCTTTAATGGTCGTATTTTTCATGACCTGCAGGACAAGAGGACCCTTGCCGTTCAAAATATCGACATACGAAACATTGTCCTGTATCGTAATAATGCCAATATCATCGGCCGTAACACCTTCAATTTTGGCAATAGTACCTACAAAATCTACAGCCCTCAGTTTCTTTTTCTTGCCGCCGTTAAAGTACAGCTTCAAAATTTCTTTGTTTAATTGCTCACTCTTATCTTTCTTGATGACAGGTTGAGCGCTCATTCTCTCTTCGAAGGCAGCCCTGGCAGCTGTAATTTCTTCCTTGGAAGGAGCTTCTCTTCGGGTAATTTCAAACCCCAGATAGCTCTCAATATTGGCCAAGAACTTATCCTCATTAGGTGTAACAAAGCTGATCGCTTTTCCTGTCTTGCCAGCACGTCCGGTTCTTCCTATCCGATGTACATAGCTCTCTTTTTCAACTGGAAGGTCGTAGTTAATTACGTGGGTAATATTACTAATATCGATACCTCTGGCTGCTACATCAGTTGCTATCAAATAGCGGAAGGCCCCTCGTCTGAACTCATTCATGACACTAAAACGATCATCCTGCTCCATTCCCCCATGGATTTTGTCACAAGGATAGTCCAGCTCGGTTAACTGCTTACATACTTTCTCCACTTGTTCTTGTGTGCGGCAGAAAATAATACAGCTATCCGGGTTCTCGGCAATGGTTACGTCCTTAAGCAGATTGAATTTAGAGGCTTCTCTCACTACAAATAAGGAGTGTTCAATCTGTGCTGTCGTATTTTCGGCTGCGATAATTTCGATATCCAATGGATTTTTCATATATTGATGACAGAGCTTTTCTACATCTTGGGGTAAAGTGGCAGAGAATAGCAGCGTCATTCTGTCTTCGGGCAGCTCCTCGATAATCGCTCCCACTTGTTCGATAAAGCCCATATTAAGCATTTCATCGGCTTCATCAATCACAAGATATTTCATCCGCTCCAGGTCGAGCGTTCCCCTTTGGATATGATCCCATACGCGTCCAGGTGTACCGACAACGACATGGCATTTTTGATTCAGCTCTTCTTTTTGCTTAGCAAAGGGCTGCTTGCCATAGACGGCAGTTGCTTTGATTCTTTTAAATCTTCCGATATTTTTGATATCGTCCTTCACTTGATCCGCCAGCTCACGCGTTGGTGTTAATATTAAAGCTTGCGGCTTATTCTCTTCCCAATCCACCATTTCACAAATCGGAATCCCGAAGGCTGCCGTTTTACCGCTTCCTGTCTGTGACTTGACGGTAAGATCCTTCTTCTCCAGCGCAATGGGTATGACTTCACTTTGAACATCCGTTGGCTGCTCGTACCCCAAGCTCCCCAACGCTCTTAGTATATCTTCACTTAGTTTATAATCATTAAAGCTCTTGCTGCTCATATTAGAACCCCTTTTAGTGTTTATACCTTTAATTCTAACATACTTCGTGCTCCCCCACAGACCTTCTTAACTTTGGCGTTCGTATTAGAGGAAAAAGAGGACAGCTGTGATAGCCATCCTCCATTTTTATACTTTATGCCACCGTTATAGTTTTAACTGTATATCAAGCTTACATACACCAGCTTTTGGAGTCAAACGCAGACCTGCTTCTTCAGCTGTCCAGCTTGCTCCTTCTATCGATTCAACTTCGTGAATGCCGCGCAAAATCAATTCCCACGGCTTGTCTGCACCAACCACGTTAACAGCAATGCCAAGACCGCTGCGCTCGGCGGTTACCTCCAGCTCCGACTCCCCCTTCGTGTTAAAGATGGTAGCTGATGCTGTGCTCCCATCCCCAAGCTCGAACACGTGGAGGACAACGCCATCAGAGTAATCGTAATCCGGTCGCTGGTCGTTAGTGCCTACAGCAATAATGCTGTTCGGTCTAACCATAAGAGGCAAATTGAAATAATCGTGTTTCTCAAGCAGCCAGCGACCGCCTTCTACGACTGCTCCACTCAAGAAGTTCGTCCAGCGTCCTTCCGGCAAGTAGTATTTCGCCGTTCCCTGATCATTGAATATCGGCGCCACTAACAGAGAATCGCCGAGCATATATTGACGATCCAATTGATCGCAGGCGGCATCATTCATAAACTCCAGTACCATAGCCCGCATGACAGGCAGGCCTGTTTGCGTTGCTTCTACTGAGGTGCTGAACAAATATGGCATCAAGGTCGATTTCAGCTTGGTAAAATAGCGCAGAACATCGCATGCTTCCTCATCGAACAACCATGGCACCCGGTAGGATTGGCTTCCATGCAAGCGGCTATGGGATGATAGCAGACCAAACGCAGTCCACCGCTTGTAAAGATCCGGTGTAGCCGTGTTCTCGAAGCCCCCGATATCATGACTCCAGAATCCGAAGCCCGATAAGCCTAGAGACAAGCCTCCGCGGAGCGTTTCGGCCATGGAGTTATAATTGGCTGAGCAGTCCCCTCCCCAGTGTACAGGGAATTGTTGCCCGCCTGCAGTAGCTGAACGAGCAAACAGCATGGCTTCATTCTTGCCTTTTGTTTCCTCCAGTACTTCAAATACCGCTTTATTATATAAGTGTGTATAGTAATTGTGCATTTTCACCGGATCGGATCCGTCAAAGTAGACAACATCGGTAGGAATGCGTTCGCCGAAATCTGTTTTGAAGCTGTCCACGCCCATTTCCACCAGCACCTTAAGCTTATCCTTGTACCAGCGCACAGCAGCAGGATTAGTGAAATCAACAAGCCCCATTCCGCCCTGCCATCTATCCCATTGCCATACGTCGCCTTCTTTTGTTTTAACAAGATAACCATTTGCTTTACCTTCATCGAACAAATAAGATTGCTGGGCAATGTAAGAGTTGATCCAAACGCAGATGTTTAAGCCTTTGCTTTTCAGGCGCTGCAGCATACCTTGAGGGTCCGGGAACACATCCTGATCCCACTGAAAATCGCACCACTGAAATTCCTTCATCCAGAAGCAATCGAAGTGGAAGACATGAAGCGGCAGCTCACGCTCTATCATGCCATCTATGAAGCTATTAACCGTGGTTTCGTCGTAGCTGGTAGTGAAAGATGTTGTCAACCACAGGCCAAATGACCAGGCCGGAGGCAGAGCAGGCTTGCCTGTAAGCTTCGTATAGTTTTGCAGAACTTCCTTCATGGAGGCTCCACCGATAATATAATATTTTAAAGATTCGCCGGGCACACTGAACTGAACCTTAGACACTTGCTCTGAAGCCACTTCATAGGAAACACGCTCAGGATGATCAACGAATACGCCGTAGCCAAAGTTGGAGATATAGAAAGGAATATTTTTATAAGCCTGCTCGCTGCAGGTACCGCCATCTTCATTCCAGAGATCAACGACTTGCCCATTTTTCACAAATGGAGTGAACCGTTCGCCTAGACCATAGATGTATTCTCCCACACCCAGATCGAGCTGCTCTCTCATGTAAGTGCTTTGATCTTGCATTTTAACATGTCCAGGGCTTTTATAGCCACTCCCGGTCAATCGTTTGCCGTCATAAATGAAGTGAGTGCTCCAGCCCTCGTTTTTGTGAAGCTGGACGCTTAGTTTGCCACTCGTGAAGCTAGCAATCTCGTCTCCATTGACCACTTGAACTTCGACAGCCTCGGCTTCATTTTTTTGAAACTCGGGACCCTTCTGCTGTTTGCCGTTATGGTGTACAAGCTCCACACAAATTACGTCTGGCATGGGTGAGGTATAATTAACCGTTAAAATGGCTGTGTTTAACGTGTCGCCACGGGTCACTATTTTTTTGCAGGAAGCAAGAACGGTCAGAGCGTCCGGTTTGGTGCGAATATTGCGGATTTCTACCGGATAATTGAGCGTTACGCCTTGCCTGATATGCCAATACCCATCAGTAAATTTCATCTCTATTTCCTCCACCTATCGTTTGATTCTTCTATCTAGTATTTTTCTATGTTTACTTCTGCCATTCAGGAATGTTTTTTATCAGTAAGCGGCCATTTAGAGCATGACTTAGTCTTTCATAGAGCCTGCAGTAATGCCTCCTACCACGTACTTTTGCATCGATACGAAAATAACGATAATGGGAAGAGCAGCCAAAGTAGCTACAGCCATGAGATTGTTCCATTCGGTGCCATATTGTCCGATAAAGCGATAAAGGCCCAAGGTCAACGGACGAACGGCATTTCCTGAGGTTAAAGTTAGTGCAAAAATAAAGTCGCCCCATCCAAACAAGAAACAAAATACACCCACTGTCATCAAGCCCGGACTCACTAACGGCAATATAATTTTCGTAAACGAAGTGAATTTATTGCAACCATCGATCATCGCTGCTTCTTCCAATCCGCCCGGCAAGCTTAAGAAGAAGGGACGAAGTGTAATGATAGCGAAAGGCAGGGAGTGGATTAAATCGGCGAAAATAAGCCCTGCGAAACTATCAGTCAAGCCCACTTTGGAAAACATTATGAACAAAGGCATAGCCATCATAATACCAGGCAGCATCTGAATAGAAAGCAGCAAAATCATCATAACGGCTTTGCCTTTTATGGAAAGACGCGCAAGCGCGTAAGCGGCAGGCACCGCCAGAACGAGTGACAAAAGCATCGTCCCGACTGCTATAATGACACTGTTGCCGATATAGCCAATCATATCTTTGTTGCGAATAAAGTTATTGATATACGAGTCGAATGTTGGTTTCACGGGAAAGATATGCGGCGGATTGTGATACAGCTCCGTAATGGGTGTTACCGAGGTTTTGATCATCCAGTACACCGGAAACAGAAATACGATCATAATCAATATACCGATAAAGGTTGCACTAGATGCTTTCCATCTTGAATAAACCATTAGTGAACCTCCTCTTTACTTGACATTCTCATGTAAACAACAGCAATTGCAATTAAGATAACAAACATTATCATAGATACAGCGGCTCCTTGACTGAACTCAAACGTCGTAAATGAGAGCTGGTACGCGTAGATAGGCAGCACTGTTGAGGATGTTACCGGTCCTCCTGCTGTCATAATGAAAACTAGATCAAACACCTTGAATGTATAAATAATACCGAGCATGAACAGGACAAGGATTGTAGGTCTAAGTAACGGCAGCGTTATATGCTTAAACTGCAAATAGCGATTGGCACCGTCCAGCTTGGCTGCTTCATATAATTGAACCGGTAATGTCTGAAGCCCTGAGAGAAGGATTATCATATTAAACGGAATGCCCGTCCATATATTGGCTACGATAGTCCCGAGCAGCGCCGTACTGCCTTCACTAAGCCAATTCACAGGCTTGCTTATTAGTCCTAACGACTGCAAGAAATAATTGAACACTCCATAATCGCCGGATAGCATCCATTGAAAGACCGTGCCTGTAATTACAACCGGAAGCATCCAGGAAAGTAGCATCAATGAACGAAACAAGCTGCGTCCCGGAAATTTCATGTTAAAAAAAATGGCCAAGCCAAAGCCGATAGTAAACTGAAAGAATATACTCACTACAGTAAATATCACTGAGTTTTTCAGCGAGATATAAAATACGGGATCTTGCAGCGACTTCATATAATTGGTGAAGCCGATAAAGTGATGCTCGCCTTTCAAATTGTAAACATTCACATCTTGAAAGCTAAGTGCAACGTTATAGGCGATAGGGTAAATAATAAACACGGCCATAAATACAAGCGCTGGCAAAACAAATAAATAGCTATTCCATGAGGAAAACCATTTAGAGCTCCGAGATAATTTATAACTTCCACCCGTTCCATGCTGATGGGACATCATTTCTCCCCCTATTCACATAAGTAAAGGGGATGCGGTGCCTGCTGCATCCCCCATGTATCTCATCCATTTACTGCTGCAGCAATGGTTTTATTTTGGCATCGGCATCTTTAACTGCGACATCCGGAGCTTTAGCCCCCGTAATAACCTCTTGCATCATGATCTGAATGGCATCTGAAATTTTCGGATAATTCGGACCATAAGCTCTTGCCTTAGCTACCTTCATTGCGTCAGCAAATACTTTCAGCTGCTTGTCATTTTGCCAAAACGGATCCATCAAATAGTCTTCACGGCTTGGAAGACGCCCCGCAGCTTTCAAAAACTCCTTCAAACGGTCCGGCTCGTTAGCAAACTTAATAATGTCGAACGCTATATCCTTATGTTTCGAGGCATCAGTAATCGCCCAGTTTTCCCCACCAAGTATAGTTCCACCTTGTTTATTGGTTGGTAGCTGCACGACATCCCAATTAACTTTTCCTTCTTTTCTTAAAAGAGGAATCTGCCAGGTTCCATTCACCATCATTGCAACTTTACCTGTAGAGAACTGTACAACCGTGTCGGATTGCTTTTGGTTAATCACTTCTTTAGACATATAACCCTTGGAGACCATGTCCTTCAACAACGTAGCTGCTTCAACCGTGCCCGCGCTGTTGAAGTTGGAAATGTCGGAACCGGCTTGGTACATTAATGGAAGGAATTGAAAAGTGCCTTCTTCGGTTTTTACAGCCGTCATCGAAAATCCGTACACATCTGGTTTAGTCAGCTTCTGGGCTGCGTCCTTTAACTCATCCCAGGTTTTCGGAGGATTGATTCCAGCTTCTTTCAGCATGTCTACGTTGTAATATAGCGCCAAATCATTACTCCCAATCGGCACGCCGTAGTTCTTGCCTTTATACATTGTGGATGACCAAGGTCCGGAGAAATACTTATCCGCTTGACCCCATTGTTGAATTTCCTTCGTAATATCGGCAAGGATACCCGCAGCGGCAAAAGCCTGGTGATCCGGATTGTCTATCCAAACAATGTCTGGTACTTGATTGCCCGCTGCCCCGAGCAGCAGCTTGTTTTTGATGTCAGCAAAAGAGACAAAGGTGCGCTCGATTTTTACATTAGGATGAGCAGTCTCATACTCTGCAATTGTTTTCTTTAATGCACCTTGAGTAGCTTCGCTAGTCATGGAATCCCACCACTGAATTGTAACCTTGTCACCTGAAGCGGTTGAACCTTGAGCTGATTTAGGTGCCTCACCAGATGGTGCGCATGCAGTTAACAGAACAGGTACGGTAACCATTGCCATCATGAGAGCCCTTACATTCTTAAACATTTTTCTTCCCCCTTAAAATACTTAGTCATAATATGCAGTGCTACAAACGATTTCATACATTATATCGGATGCGGCATGGGCATCGCCTCAATAAATCATTCACTAAATGATGTACGTACATCATTTAGTGTTAAAAAAATACGCTGTTTCCTGATGGAATGGCTTAAATATAGTAACGCGCATTTTCTTTGGTTGCTAGTTCCAGCTTCGTGATGTTTTCCTTCTCATTCACCTTATCGCCGGATACCAAATAATCAAACATGGATTTGACCGTAAGATACCCTTGGTTAATAGGGTCTTGACAAATCGTTGCTGTGACAACACCTTTTCTCATGTATTGGTAAATTTCTTCCGTCATATCATGGCCTACTAAAGCAATCGGCTTCGATAAATTGGCATCGGCCAAATGCTTGGCGATAATATGCAGCCTGGCACTGGAAACATAAATGCCGTCTACCTGATGAAAATAATCCATAAATGTGTCAATAGAATCGTAATCTTCCTGCTGCAGCTTGAGCGGACCCACCAATTCAATATGATCGTAATCGGCAACAACCTCACGAAAACCGGTTATTTTCTGCTGCATTTGAAAGTTAGTGTAGGACATAATCATCCCTAGCTTCGTCTTCGTTCCGATAAACTTGCACAATACATCCGCCGCTAACCTTCCGGCAATCCGGTAATCGCAACCGACATAAAAAAGCCGTTTACTTAATGGAGAATCGCTGTTAAAGGTACAAATGGCCAGCCCTTGATCTACACCGTAGTCAATGATATCAGCCATTTCTTGAGGATCATTCGGTGACAATGCAATAGCATCGAATTTTCCGGAATCAATGAGCTCCAATACTGTTTTCTTTTGCTGCTCCAGGTCGTACTTCTCGGAACGGATAATGCGTACGTGCAGGCCATAATCACGAAATTCATCAATGGCAATTAAAATACCCTTCTCCACCTGCTTCCAGAAATACTCAGGAAGCTCCGGAAATACGATAGCCATCGAAAACTCATTTTTACGTGATAAAAAACTAGCGGACTTGTTGGGTGTGTAGTTCATTTCTTTAATCTTGTCCATTACCTTTTGATAGGTTTGAGGTTTGACATTTCCCCTGTTATTCAATACACGGTCTAATGTGGCTACGGAAATTCCGATTTGCTTTGCCATTTCCTTGACAGTTAACCGTTTGCTTTGATCCATGTCACACCCACTGCCTAACTTAAAGATTTTGTACTTCACTTCGTCCTTATCATAACAACCAGCAAATAATCTGTCAACGCTTCCATGATGTTTTTACTGTTTTTCTTGATTTACGTACATCAACATTTTGATCCTTGCTTCCGTTGTCCCAACATTCGCTGATAATATGGCCACAGAAGCCATGAACCAGTGTGCTTATTTGCGGCCATTGATCATGCGGGATCGCTGCAGGATTTACTAGAGATGTTCCTGTAAACGCCTACCGTTCCTTACAGGAAAGGTGGATTACCCTAAAGTAGACCCAGCCGCAGGGGGGAATGCCAGTGTATCCCCTCCTGCGGCTGGGCAGATTTAAACAAACAACAAACTAAGCATGGACATAATAGATTCAATCGGCAATGGCCTATGTCAATCCCGGCAGGGCCGCGGCAAGTGTTCACCCAAGGCTATAATCTACGGCGAGCCTATGCCATTCACATAGGCCCAACGAAGGCTCTCCGCCTCACTGAATCAACAACCCACTTCAGCACGCGATCAGGGGGTGTATGCTCAGATACGGGTATTATAAATCTCCATCCTTTATCTGTTTTCTATCCTATTTTATCATAATCCTGTTGGATTAATTTTTAACCAGAATCGCTAGAGAAGATAAATTATACTTTCCATTTTCCTTCAACCAGCTCAAAAACTGACGCGAATGCTTGAACGCATGCTCGAACGTCCTCGAATAGGATTGTATCAACATAATGACGTGGTTCATATCAAAATCTTCTTTGTGGTAACCCATCATTCCAATTAAATGGAATTTGATTAGCGCATAGTGCATAATGAACGTCATGTATTCCTCAAATATATCCGTTCCAACAGGAAATGATTTTTTAAACATATTGTTAACCAGGTAATTCTCCAGAACATACTCATGCTCCTTCATAAAAGGCAAGTAATGGCTACGATACGCATTTTTATACGCTTCTAAGCTATCCTTGTCTACTCTATCCCCCATAAATTTAATCCCTCTCAAGCTTTCCATTATACATTGGAGGTACCTCTTATGGTTAACTCCGTTAAATAAATGCATATCTATCGATTTCCTCAACAGCTCCATCTGATCAGCGATAGACGTAGGGAGGCTGGTTGATCTTTCTTTTATCAATCCTTGCTCAATCTGGTTCCTATAAGAGGAAATCATGCTTGGGACCTCTTCTGCTTCACCTGACGATAGTCGGTCTTGCAGCTCCTCAAATAACATGCCCAAAATAAGCAGCCTTTCCGATAAAGGGTACTTCCGGTTTTGCAGCACTTCAAACGTAAACTTCCGAAGCTCCAGGAAATATCGACGTACTGGCTTAGGATCGTTGGTATCTATACGAATAGCTTCCCACCGGCTCTCATCAACAACCTCCTGAATCTCTTCAAACACGATTCCATTAGGATTAAGCAATGCCAATCGAGCCACTTCAGGACAGGACATAGTAGCTGATTTCTGGTGGATTCCGTCCACTACATTAGAAACGCGGGGATACGTCACACATAGATTAGAAAGATACGATTCGCCTAGCTGCGAATGGATGCTGCATAATTTCTCCTGATTAAGAAAGGGGCATACGGATCCCGTGGTTAATTGAATTTCTGCAAAATGCCGACTGCCAGGAGATGCTTCAATCTTCTTTAGATGCTCCAAAAGTGGAAGGGTGGAAGCGAGGCCCTGAACCTCCTCATATCGCTTGTACGTTTTTTGGTCAACTGTAATTTTCCAGCCTGCGCAGCATGTATCCTCACACGCGGGACCGATACATGAAAACTCGCGCATATATTGTGGCAGGAGTACGGTTTGTTTTTCCAATAGAATACCTCCCTTTGAGCTTTCGTTCTTTATAAAGAACATAATCTTACAGTATCACTCGTTCCCACTAGCGTCAATGAATAATGCGATTATTACATTAGGTTAATCCCAAGTTAGCGCCTTAACCATTCGCAATTCAAGAAGATTAACAACAGATCGACAGCGCTGTATTCTGCGAACAATTACCTCAAGTGCAACATAATCCAAACCCGTCTCGTCAAAGATCATTGACAGCAACATTAAATTACTCGCAGAAGGGAATTACAACAATGAAACCTTTAATGAAAAAAAGTCTGGTCGTTCTAACCCTATCCACTATGATGTCAACTGGGGCAGCTTACGCTTCAACTGATAATGTACAGCCTATTAATGCCTTAACACCCATTACCACTCAAGCTGCTACGTCTCCCGTTACTATTAATCTAAATGGCGAACCGCTATCAGAATATGGCTACCAAACACCTAATGCTGCAGAATCTATGCTGCCTCTCCGGGCTGTTGCAGAGAAATTAGGCTATACTTTAGTCTGGAACCCTGAGACTCTATCCGTCGATTTGAATAAAGGCCCGATTTTTACAACTGTAAAAACAGGCGAAGATAGTTATACTATCAACAAAATGCTTACAACTCTTGGCACAGCGCCTGAGCTGGTCGACAGCAAGCTGTATGTACCTTCATCCTTTGTAAGCAAGATCTTGCATGCTTCCGTAGCTTCACAAGGAAATTCAGTGTCAATAACACTCGCCGAGCAGCAAAAAAAGGTTCAAGCAACAGGAGTTATTACCGCTATCAGAAATGAAGGGAACCACTCATCCGTTCAAATCCAGGGTGTGGGCATGAATGGACTCGTGCTTAATGTAGGGGACGAAACTGAGTATCAAATGCTTGACGAGACCAAGCTAAGCCTCTCTGATCTGCATATTGGCTTGACTGTAGTAGCTGAGCATTCGCTTGCTGCCACACTTAGTCTGCCGCCACAAACCCCTACAACCAAAATTACGGTTCTGGATCCAAAGAGACAAGCAGATTTGCTTGGCACTGCAGGCCAGATTGAAGAGGTGCGCAGCAATGATGCCGGGAAAACAAGCTTTTTGATTAAAGGCACAAAACTAAGCGACCAGTCACAAAGCGAAATCGTTCTTCAGATATCTGATGAAACCACTCTAATCAACAAAGATGGAGATCCTATTGATAAATCTCTGCTCGTTAAGGGTACCCAAGTAGTAGGCTTTTACGGGCCGACAATGACAAGAAGCTTACCTCCTATCGGAAACGCTTGGAAAATTGTTGTGGATTTGAAGGAAGAACAAGAACAGGATCAAGCCGTACAGCATTAATTTTATATACAAACAAAGAAGACTCCAGCCTACTTTAACAATGGTCTGGAGTCTTTTTTATTGGGGGACAGGCTCATTTGGTACTACCCTTAAGGGACAGTCCCTTCATTATGTCGTTTGTTTGATCTGTTTGCTTCTTAACTGACCACAAGCAGCATCAATATCTGTCCCATGTTCAAGCCGAACACTACAGCTAATGCCTTGCTTCTTTAACGTATCGTAGAACGCTCGCACTGATTCATGCTCGCTTCTCTTGTATTGATCAAGCTCATCCACTGGATTGTATGGAATCAAGTTAACATTTATCAGCTGCCGCTTATCCCGAATCAAGTCAGCAAGCTCCAACGCATGCTCCCTGCCATCATTTACATCCTTCAGTAAAATATAGCTGAGCGTGATCCGCCGATTCGTTTTTAGCAAGTAATAATCAATAGCCTGCATTAGCTTTTCGATGGAATAGGCACGGTTGATTTTCATAATCTGTGTTCGCAGTTCATTGTTTGGCGCATGTAAGGAAACAGCCAGGTTCACAGGCATATAGATATCGGCAAATTCAACTATTTTATCAGGGAGTCCGCTAGTCGATACCGTGATATGTCTTGCCCCAATAGCTAGTCCTTTGTGATCTATAATCACCTGCAAAAAGTCCACCGTGTTTTTAAAATTATCAAAAGGCTCGCCAATTCCCATAACTACAACATGGCTCACTTTTTCATCTTGCTGCGCTTGATCCAGGTGAAGCTGAACCTTCATAATTTGCTCGACAATCTCTCCGCTGGATAAATCACGGCTTTTGGTTAATAATCCGCTCGCACAAAAGCTGCATCCAATGTTACAGCCTACTTGAGTTGTTACACATACGGACAGCCCATATTTATGTCTCATCAATACCGTTTCAATGAGATTGCCATCTTTTAGCTTGAACAGAAACTTGATCGTTCCATCGGCCGATTCCTGCTTCAAGTGCTCGTTTAAGGTTTGAATGGCAAAATGATCGGCCAATAATTGAATACAATCTTTATTAACATCAACCATATCTGAGAAATCCGTTACGCGCTTCCTATACAGCCAATCCCACACCTGTAAGGCCCGCGACTTTTTATGCCCATTTTCCATGAGCCATGCTATCAACTGTTCCAACGTCAGTCCATATATGGAGTCTTTATTCATTCTTATCCTCTTTTCAAAACGAATTCGAGACTTATTCTAGTTACAGCCGAAGCTAACCATTCTTTCTATGATTGTCCCAAAATTCTTCTATTAAAGCAAGGGGACTTGGACTTTCAAGGTTTGTAAATCTTGGCTTGCCAGAACCACCCGCCACAGGGCCATTACTTTGTAATATCAATAAATCCCTCTCCAAACACATCCCGTACATCATGAATCGTTATAAACGCATTTTTATCGGTTGCTCTAACAATTTTTTTGAGCAGGCTTACTTCCTGTTTACTAATGACGATATACAGAATCTCTTTAGCCGTTTTTGTGTAATAGCCATGGCCATAAATAACAGTAACGCCTCTGTCCATTAGCACATTTACTTGTTCGGCAATTTTACTCTGCTCATTCGATATTATGGTGACAGCCTTTTTGGGGTTAACCCCTTCTATGATGAAATCCATAACCTTGGTCGCTACATAGAGCATTACAATAGTAAGCATTACACTTTGAGCCCCAATAATAAAATACGAGGAAAAAACAACAATCAGATCAAACAATAACAGGGCATAGCTAATATTCCAGTCGAGATATTTGTTCGCTATTCTGGCCAGAATGGTCGTGCCCGCTGTTGTGCCTCCGACTCTAATAATTAAGCCTAAGCCAATCCCCGCAAATACTCCTCCGAACAAGGCATTTACGATTAATTCATCTGAAGAAATACGCCAACCCTCCGTTAAAAATAAAAAAAGAGAATTGAAGGAAACCGCAATAATCGTATAGAGTGTCGTTGTTTTATCCAGAAACTTAAAGCCTACTAGCAGTAAGCAAGAGTTTAATATTAAGCTGACCAATCCGGGGGACCATTGAAATACGTAATAGAGAATAATGCTTGTCCCTATAACCCCGCCCTCACCAAATTCATTAGGAATAACAAAAAGATTTACAGCCAAAGCAAACATCAATGAACCCACAATAAGAATAAAAATATCCGCCGCTCTTTTTTTCATATCGATGTACCTTCTTAACTATTAAAGTTAACCTCTCCTAAGTAATACGATTCAGTATAACACCTATTGAACGAAAATACAGGGCATCCCTATGGACACCCTGCGCAGTTTAAAGGGGTTGTCTCTTAAGTCTGGATAAGACTAGAAACAACCCCGTAATCAAGCTAATATTTCCTCTTGGAGACGTTCATCGAAATAACTTAGCTTCTTCCATATTTCATATTGAACGATTCGTCACTCGATGCGAGGTAAATAATGCCTTCGATAAAACCAATAAGCGCCGGGATATAAGTCCAGCAAAAAAGTAAGTAAACAATTCCCCAACCCACTTTTCCAAGATAAAACTTGTGCACCCCTAATCCACCAAGCAAAATTGCGAGTATACCTGCAGTAGTCTTGCTTTTTCTGGGAACATACACATTGCTATTCATAGTATTCATATGGTTCATGTTATTATTGTTCATGTTATTATTCATGTTGTTGGCATTATTCGTGTTCATGCCAGCCATCATTTCATTCATATCTTTCATCATTTCATTGACCTTGTTTATAGATTCCGGGGAATTCACATTCGATGTGGTAATAGTCTGCGTGTAGGAATTAAATCCGGATGTATTTTGCTGAGCCTGCACTTGCGGCTGATTAACAGCGATACTTTCCCCACAATATTTACATTCCGTTACATTCTGTGCGACTGGTGCCCCGCAGGCTGGACAGTTACTTGTACTCATAAGATGTCTCTCCCTTACTTTACATATTTATCTGACGTTTAATGCTTCTCTATTAACAATAAGATGTCGAGTTTCATCAATTAAACTCTGAATATCTGCGATATTTTTGTCGATGGCATTCGATCGAATATGTAATTGTATAAACTCCAAATTATCCCGTATAGTGTTTTCCAATTCATAGACTGCACTGTTGCCAGTAATTCTGCCAAAAGGTGTTGAAGCATTGATTCGCTCTTTTAGCACCTTGAAGGATTGGATGATGGGCAATATCCCCTCATTATTTTTCTTGGCATTGAGCGAGGCTTCAATGATCATGAGCTGCATGTTGATGTTGGTCTTTTCGGATTTCTCCAACTCGGTGGAGTCCTCAGATTCACGATTGGAGAAATAAGTGATAGTTGACAATACGCCAATCAGGATCGCAAAGATAAACAGTTC
Organism: Paenibacillus radicis (ex Xue et al. 2023); assembly: GCF_024722015.1. Classification (GTDB taxonomy): domain Bacteria; phylum Bacillota; class Bacilli; order Paenibacillales; family NBRC-103111; genus Paenibacillus_S. The sequence continues at coordinate 105,747 of NZ_JANQBD010000022.1, forward strand.
CCAGCATATATACCAAACTATATTTCCCATAATAAAAGTAACCGAGATAAGATTAGATACAGCTAAATACAGGATGGATACAACCACAATCGATATGGGATAAGGGATACTGCCTCTTCCAAACAGGTTCGGAAATACAACAGCCCCGCTTAAAAACAATAGTCCTGCAAACAAAACCAGGGACATGATTACTAGCTTCATAGGCGCCAGAATAAACAAGACGGAAAAAATGGAATAGAAACCTAAAATAATCGCAATGTCAAAAACTAGAACTGCCAGCAGCCTATAAAGTCCGAAATTGGAAAAATTGAAGTATCTCATATTCACTCCTCCTGCTTAGTGCCGCAGTCCGCACAGAACTTGGTTCCAGGTTTATTCTCTTTGTGACATCCGGGGCATATTTTTTTCATCATGGAGCTGCCGCAATTCGAACAAAACTTCACATTCTCATCTACCATGGTTTTGCAAGAGTAGCATTCGATTTGGGCAATGATAAGTTTATCGCCGCAGTTACTACAGAACTTGGCCCCTGCCTCATTCATTTCCCCGCATTTTTTACAAGGCTGTCCTTTGGGATGTGCATGGACGTCATTGGCTGACATATTGCCAAATAGGTTTCCCATTGCTGTACCCGCTCCAGCACCAAACCCTAAGCCCATACCAGCCGCCGCTATACTTCCTGCACCCTCATTGCTGGCCGCCGTTTCCATAACATCAAATTTACGTTTAACGGTATAGCGATTATCCCCTATGATATCGAAGGCTGCTTTTTCACCTAGTAATCTATTGATAGTTTCGAAATCTTCATCTGGAAAGTTAATGGAAGACAAATAAAAGTTAACAATTTCTATCCCGAACCGTTCAAATTCATCCGAAAGGCTTCTTTGGGAACTCTCTGATATTTCCTCCAGTTTAGGAGCTATTTCAAGCACAGAAATTTTTTGGTTAATAATGATATTGGCGATAATGGTTTTAACCTTGGTAACCGTAACACCTTTGAAATAACTAATTACGGTATCATATTTAACAATCTGATCATCGCCCACAGCACCTATGAGTTCTGTCAAAAATACACGGTAATCTGAAATCCTAATTCCAAATTGCCCGAATGCGCGTACTCTTAATCTGACTGCATATTTAGGGTCAATTAAACTGATCGGATCGCTGGTTCCCCATAAAATATCCAGCTTTACTGTTTTGTTTATAAAAAATACTTCTGCGGTAAAAGGCGTCCTTCCACCAAAAGGAATATTGATTAACCCTTGCAAAATAGGAATGTTCTTAGCATTGAGGGTATGGGTTCCTGCGGAGAAATAGTCGAGAGCCTTGCCTCCTTTAACAAAAACAGCTATCTGACCCTCGCCAACGATAAGTTGTGTACCAAAGACAAAGCTTTCTCCCGGATACCGATAAACCAACCAATTGCGATTGGCTATCCCATTAAACTTTATAACATCAATAATAGCCAAGACTATCCCTCTCTCATTTTACCATTTCCAAACATTGTCTCTTAATTGTATTACACCTTCTCTCTTTTAATCAATTATTATTTCAAGTTTTGGCAAATTCTGCGAGATTGAATGCGGTTGTAATCATGCAATAATCTTCGTTTTCTTGGCATTTTCTGTCGATTTTTTAATAATACCGCTAAGCGGACGTTTTAGAGCAAGCGAGATGAACAAGCTAAGGCCGATAAATCCGAACAGGTATAAAATATCTCTAATCGCCGTTTCCCATAGAATACCCCCGACCCCTTCTCTCAGCAGGCTGATCGCATAGGTGAAGGGCATAAACGGATTCAAGGCCTGGAAAAATGGTGAAGTCATGCTAATCGGGAACGTACCGCCCGAGCTGGAAAATTGGAACACCATGAAGATAATCGCGATTCCTTTGCCCACATTGCCGAAAACAGACAGAAGCGTATAGGTAATCGTAACGAACACCGCGCTGACCAGCATGGCGAATAAAACAAATGCTATTTTGTCCGCCACAAAGGCGTTCAGAATAAAGAAGTCTCCCAGCGTGATACATAGAGCCTGAAGCAGCCCAATGGTCATGAACGTGCCCAGGCGGCCCAAGTAAAGCTGATAGGGCTTGAAGCGCCCTTCCGGATTGCCGGCTTCCGCCTTCAATAAGGAAATCAACAGAGTAGCGCCTACCCATAGGGATAGTACACAATAAAACGGAGACATCGCCGAGCCGTAATTCGGAATCGGGTATTTCCGGTTCTCTATGATCTGCACAGGACTGGCCAGAAACTCGCTCTCCTTCTGAATGTCACCGCGCAAAAGCTTGGCAAGATCAGCGAAGTGGTTGTTCTCTTCAATTTTTCTGAGCTTATCCGCTGTTTGGCGAACGGCATGCTCAAGCTGAGGCAGGTCATCGCGAACAAGCCCAGCGATTTTGTGGACGCCGGACTCCACTTCCGGAAGCTTCTCGCGTACGAAATCGGCTAGCTTGGAGAGCTCCTTCTCCGCCTGAGGCAAGTCGTTCTCAACGAATGAGGCCGCCTCGTCCAGTTTCTTACCGATTGACGAGAGATTGTCCTGAACGAAAGGCGCCGCGATATCAATCGCTTTGGTGAAAGCATCCGCTTTGCTCTGCAGCGTTTGCGCCAGCTCATGAATTTTCGCACGAATCTGCGGCATCTGTTCTTGAATCTGAGTCAGCTCGGCTTGCCCGAATTCCAGCCCTGCCTTCGCATCCTTAAGGATCGCTTCAATATCCGGAAGCTTGTTTTTAGCGATCTGCAGCTTGTCGGAAGATGCACTAGCGATCGTCTGCAGCTTCTCGATACCTTGGGAAATTAAAGGGACAATTTCGCTATCATATTTGGAGAGAATACTTCCTAATCCGGCACTCGTATTTTTGGACAGCTCATTTAAGCGTTCAACCAAATCCTTGGCAGGGGTATTTCCGTTGGCCAGAGAGGTCGCAATCATGCCCAAAATGGAGATTTGCCGATTCAAGTTATTCTCTATAGTCTGCAGCCGTGCTATATTATCGTTCAATGGTTGACCTGGAATATAGCTATTAATCCTCCCAAGCAATGAAGTGGTATGTTCCAGTACTCTCAGAACCGTGGTGATTTTGTCTTTAACGGCCGTTACCTCTTCTGCAGTAGGCAGAACCTTAGGGTCTATGCTAAGTAATCTATCTGTGAGCAATGAGGCTGAATCGAGCGCTTGCTGCACTAATATCAAGTTTTGCTTCACCAGCGGAGCTACCATCTCGAAGGCATCCTTGTTAGCAACCAGAAACTCATTAAGTTGATTAGCGAATGCAGAGCCCTTATCAGCAAGTTCAGCAATATGAGGCAAAGCATTTTGTGCAGCCGTAACGATTTCGATCGCCTTACTTGCCTTGTTGGACGCGAGAGTTATTGCATCAGCTACTTTATCGAAATTTTGATCCAGCTCCTGAATTCGATCCGCCGCTTGCTGAATTTGTGGCAGCTTCTTCTGAATTTCAACAATCTCCAATAAAGCTTCACTGATTTTGGACCAATTGTTTTGGATTTTCAGTACATATTGAGCAGCTTGATTAATCTCGGGAATTCTCTTCTCCACTTCCGGTATAATTTGAGCTTTCTCATGGATTTCCGGCAGCTTCTCCTCCAGCTCTATCACCTTCTGTGCTGCGGCTTGAATCTCTGGAAGCTTGCTTTCGAGTTCGAAGATACCGCTCTCGACTTTACGTATGGTAGGCAATTGCTCCTCAATTTGAATGCCAACCTCTTTAAGCTTCGTAAGCAAGGCTTCGCTGACCGCTTCCGTAAAGCTCTCATTGATCTGCTTGGTAATCGCAGAGACACCGGATGAGGTTACTTTAGGCGCAACTGCATTGACTTTTTCATTCACGCTATAGATCACCTGCGGCTTGTCCAGATTCCCGGTGATAATTCCGGTAATTTTCGAGGAGAAGTCGGCCGGAATCAAGATGCTGGCATAGTAGGCTCCCTTGTCCAGGCCCCTCTCTGCCTGTTCCTTGTTGACGAAAGTCCATCCAAGCTTCTTGTTGCTCTCCAGGCTCTTAAGCAGCTCACTCCCGATATTGATGCTTTTGCCCTCAACGTTAGCTCCCTGATCCTCGCTTGTGACCGCAACTTTAACTCCGGATGTATTGGCATATGGATCCCATACGGATTTGATATTGACCCAATCGTACAAACATGGCAGTAAAATAATCGCCACAATCAGAAAAATTCCGGTAGGCACCTTGAAAATATTTAACCAATCTGTTTTATAGATTTGCCATATTGAACGCATGTATATCCCACCTACACTGTAAGAATGAAATGAATAGAAAACCTGTTTTCCCTGACAGCTTGCCAGGGAAGGAGCACGAGGGAGATCGACCGCGCCCATTGCCTTATCGTTCCTTAATTAGGAAATTTTTATTACAGAACATTTTAATAGTAAACTCATTTTCCATAAACAGAATGATTCTATTATAGCTCAGCTTCAAAATCAGTACTTGACCCTCCTCCGACCACCAGTTCTCACAAATCCTGCAAACATGCAGTTATTTTCCTACCGAAATTGCTCTAGTGGGAACAAACCTGCAAAAGTACATCCATTTTCATGGAAAACGCCGCGGATTAGCTAAGAATGAAAAAATAACTGCACATTTGCATGAATTCAATAAGACTTCGGATATACCGGGCCAAAAACTGTATAGATGCAGGTTTTTGGGAGAAGGCACGGGCTTCGATCGAATTAATTTTAATAACGCCGTGTGCCCTGTCATTACCGTTATTAAGTTTTTGTCTAGGGCTAGGCTGGACACGAAGACAAAATCGGATGACTTCGTCAAGCGCTGATTTCGGTTTTGAGTCTCTATTATAGCAACAATTCATCGGTGGAGTAGTGCTTAGGCTTAGATGGGTGATATCGTGAAGAGTATATAAGTAGAAAAAATGCACCCCGCATCAGGATACAAAGTGCTGAAGGCTCACCTGTTACCTTGTTTTGCAGAGGTGCATTTTGTTTTCTATTAATCGGTTAATCCGTTACTAATTGTTCCACGAAGAACAATGGAATTTTATTCTGCAATAAAGTTTTATTTAGCGGTGACGCCTCCATCGACTGGCAATTCAATACCTGTAATATAAGCAGATTCGTCAGAAGCGAGGAACAAAACGGCTTCAGCCACTTCGGATGCACGTCCGACTCTTGGCAATGCCGTCTGAGATAAGAACCATTGCAGCATCTGATCGTTATTAACAAATTCGGCACTCATGGGCGTTTCTATAAAGCCCGGGTGAACCGAATTGACACGGATATGATCCTTGCCGTAATCGACAGCCGCCGCTTTGCTAAGCATGCGGACCCCTCCTTTGGAAGCCGTATAAGCACCCGCTCCACTGCTGCCCGTCAGACCCGCGATAGATGAGATATTAACGATTGAGCCCCCATTATTGGCTTGCATGTGCGGGATGATATGCTTCATTCCGAGGAAAGTGCTGGTCAAGTTAATGTTTATTACTTTATTCCATTGATCCATCGTCGTTTCAAGCAATCCGACAGCTAGAGAAATGCCTGCGTTGTTGACCAAGACGTCCACTTTGCCGTAAGCTTTAACCGTATCTGCCGCAACCTTGATCCAGTCTTCCTCTGAAACAACATTATGCGCATAGGCTGACGCTTGCCCACCCATAGCTTCAATTTCCTTAACAACGGCTTGTACCGCTGCTTCATTAATATCCGTTGCCACTACCTTGGCTCCTTCTCTCGCGAATAAAAGCGCTTCTTCACGCCCCATACCGCTCCCTGCTCCAGTAATGATTGCCACCTTATTTGTAAGACGAGCCATTTCTATATCTCCTTTGCTTTCCAAATATAGTTCTGCCATAATTCGGATTTAACCCCATGAAGGTTAACCAAGTTCATTCCAAATTATTCGTGCCCTACTTACTATTCGCAAACAAAAAAACCACTCCAACAATTGAAGTGGCTTTGGGCACATTGAATATGATGTCCTTCTGAATCTTCCCCGAATGAATGGATCGTGGGCCTGTAGGGATTTTACTTTTATTCCATAGCCGGCTTCTCCGATGTAACGCTGACATCCTTCCAGGTCAAATTCGAGCTTGGGTCAACCGTTAAGTTCTTCACACGATTGTTCACTGCATAGATCTCCGACCGATATAAGGTCGGCATCACTGGCACCTCTTCATTCATCAATGCTTGCCATTGATTATAAATATCTTTGCGGTATTCCTTATTAAAGGCTTGCTCGGAATGGCCCTTTTCCAATAGCTCATCATTTTTGGCATTAACCCAATGCGTATAGTTGAACATAACGTTACGTCCGTATAGTCCATACGGATCGACATCTGACCCCGTTGCCCACGCCGCAGCAAATATGTCCACTTTCGGATCATCCTTTTGCACCCTATCATAAAACGAGTTGAACTCGGCTAACCGGCCATCCACAAGCTGTACATCCAAGCCAACCTCTTTCCAGCTCTGCATATAAAACTTCGCCAGCGGTTCGGAAAGCTCACTTCCACTCATCATAAGGAAGCTGATTGTAAATTTCTTGCCATCCGGATCTTCACGAAGTCCGTCCCCGTCTTTGTCTTTGTACCCTGCTTCATCCAGCAGCTTTTTTGCTTTTTCAGGATCATACATATTCCCTTTCGCGCCCTTGTCGTGATATCCCATGAAGGATGGCGGAATTAAGGTTGTGGCTGGAAATCGCAGCCCATGATAGAGCTTATCCCCCACTGACTGGTTATCCATCGCATAAGCCATAGCTTGTCGAAGCTTTTTATTTTGGAATTTAGGATTATCCATCACACTTTCTTCTTTTTGAGCGTCCCAATGTCCGAGCTTGAAACCGATATACGTGTAAGCTGAATCAATTTTGCCGATAAATTGAAGATTCTTCGTGCCTTTTGCCGTTAAATATTGATCAGTTGGAAACTCAGCCATATCAATCTCGCCTTTTTTCAATGATTGCAGCACAACCTGCGGACTGACCACTTTCACAATAACACCCTTTAAGTTCGCCTTACCTGCCCAATAATCTTCGTTTCGCACGAACTCGACAGACTCACCGGGAACGATCTTACTCAGTTTAAAAGGTCCAAAGCCAATCGGGTTTTTACGAATTTTATTGGACTGCGCTAATTGATTGATCGGAATATCTTTCAAATAATGCTTGGGAAACGGGGTTGCCCATACTCCTGTTAATAACGATGGGTTGGCATCCTTCCATGTAATGGTCAACGTTTTGGCATCCATGACTTTAATTCCGGCAATGCTCTGCACCTTCCCGCTGTGGTAAGCCTCCATCCCGACTATATCTTGAATGAGTGTACTCCCGTATCGAACACCTGTGTAGTCCTTGCTGCCAATTACCAGATAGGCGTATTCCAAATCCTCCGCTTTGACGGGCTCGCCGTCATGCCATTTAATATTGTCTTTAATTTTGATCGTCATCGTTTTTTTATCACTGGAAAGCTCAAACGTCGCGGCTCCATCATTCGTAATTTCATAATCCCCATTCGTACGGAATAGAGATTCATCAAAAAATTGCAATATCTCCGCATCCGGTGTCCCTGTGTAGAAAGCCGTATTGAGTGTCCCTTCGAACGGAGTAGCTGATACCAAGCCGTAATTCAGCACTCCATCGACAGGCTTGCCATCGTTTTTGACAGCCATCGGAAAGCTTTCGATGCTTTCTTTTTGGGCTTCTGATTTCTTAGCAGAACTGCTTGTCGAGCTTCCTTCACATGCCGATAGTACAAGCAAAAGACCGGCCAGCACACTGAAAACCTTCCAATACTTGCCCATTCGTGCTTCCCCCTCATCATCCTAATCGTTGTCTTGCATCAGCCGCACGCTTCAAGGCTTGACCGATAAAATTAATACACAGCATCATCACAAAGATAAGTAAGGATGCAGGCAGCCATATCCACCATTTATTTTGCAAAACCTCCGGATTCATGGCATAGCTTACTAATGTACCAAGACTTGGCGTGCTTCCTGGCAAACCAAAGCCCAAGTAGCTTAACCCGGACTCAATCCCGATATTTCCTGCCAAATTCAAGGTTAAGCTCACAATAATGATAGAGCTTAAATTAGGGAGAATCTCCCTGATGATAATCTTCCAGTCTGGAGTCCCCAGCGTCTTTGACGCACTGACATAATCCATTCCCCTTTCCGCCAGCATCTTGGCCCGGATTAGACGTGCTTTTCCCGTCCATAAAAAAGCGCTCATAATCAGAATAAACATCGCTGCATCATTTTTCGGAACGAGGGTGATAAAAACAATGACCAACATCAAGAAAGGCAAAATTAGAATAAAATCAATCACCCGCATAATGAGATTATCGATAATTCCGCCAAAATACCCGGCGATCGAACCAACCGCCAAACCTACGATTCCGGTTAGGAGGGTAACTGCCAGAGCTATACTAAATGAGTTCCTTGCGCCAATCATCAGCTGACCAAAAATATCTCTACCCCCGTAATCGGTGCCTAACCAATACTCCGCAGATGGAGGCTTATAAATCGAAAACAAATCGACCTTGAGTATTTTCTCCTGATTCAATAAAAGAGACGAAGCATAGACCGAAATAAGAATGAGTCCAAGAAGAAGCAGAGAGCTGAATGCCAATTTATCTTTCACAACTTCCCGCCAAAGGATATTCACGTTTTATGCCCCCTACTACTCGATTCGTATGCGTGGATCTACAATGCTTAAAATAATATCGGAGAGCAGCGTTCCAACCAAGGTGGCAGCCCCGGATATCATGACGAGCGCAGTAACGACGCTATAATCACGCTGCATAATGGATTGTAGGAACAATTGTCCGATCCCCGGAAAGCTGAAGATGGACTCCAGAAAGATCGAGCCGCCAATTAACCCCGTAATTTCATAGCCGAGGAATGCAGCAATAGGTATAAAGGAGCTGCGCAAAATATGGCGCGAATAAATCCGTGATTCCGGCACTCCCTTGGCTCTCGCTGTTTTCACGAAATCTTTCATCTTGGTCTCGATGATTTCGCTGCGCAAATATTGAATCATGCCCACTGTACCAATAAGTGCCCCCGACAAGGTTGGTAAAATCAGATGCTGCATTTTATTCATGTAATAACCGGCCGTCCCTTGCTCCAACTGAATATCAACACTGCCGCCCGTAGGAAACCAGCCTAAGTTAAATCCGAACAGATACAGCATAATTAAAGCAAAAATAAATAATGGGGTCGCAAAGCTTGTATAGCTGTATCCAACGATCAGTTTGTCCGCCCATGAATCATTCCATCTCCCTGATATAACACCCAGAGGTACGGCAATGAGGTAGGTTACTACTAAAATGCAAGCAGCCAGTAGAACCGTATTCCCTATTCTATCAGCCAAAATGCTGGCTACAGGCTGCTGGTGGATATAGGAGAGACCCAGATCGCCGTGTAGTAAATGGGCTGCCCATCTTGTGTACTGGGCATACAAAGGATCATTTAATCCCAGCTTCTCCTTGAGCTCCGCTAAAGTTCGTGCATCCATCTGCGGATTGCTCTCCAGTTGGCCTGTTAATGCGTCTCCGGGCATCGCTTTGGCGAGCGCAAAGATAAGAATGCTCAAAATAAACAACTGGGGGAGCATAATGACAATTCGCCGCAAAATAAACTTCCACATCTTCCATTACCCCCGTTTCTGCAAGTGCGTGAACAACCTCTACAAGATGGCAGCAGAGTGCGTTTCCGTAATCCGTTTCAACGGGTATGCCTTCCCCTCATCGTCAAAGTACTTATGGCTAAGCTGCTCATAATCCTGATCGATCTGCTTTCTAAGTCTTATTTGCTCCTGCCGCTGCTGCGGATCAGCATTCGGGATTGCTGAAATCAGCCTTTTTGCATAAATATGCTGCGGATTTTCAAATATATCTTCACGTGTTCCTTCTTCCACCAATCGACCCCCATACATAATGCCGACGCGATCACACATGTGGCGAACTATACTCAAGTCATGACTAATCAGCAGGTAGGTCAGCTGAAATTCCTGTTGAATTTCCTTCATGAAATTCAGCACTTGGGCTTGCACAGACACATCAAGTGATGATACAGGTTCATCTGCAATAATTAGTTTGGGGTTCAGCGTAAGCGCCCGCGCAATCCCTATCCGCTGCCGCTGTCCGCCCGAAAACTCATGAGGGTATTTATACACCGATTCCGGATGCAAGCCTACTTTTTCAACAACTTGCTGTACTTTTCTTCGTTCCTCCTGCGGAGAAAGTCTTTCAAAATTACGAAGCGGCTCCGCAATAATATCCAACACCCGTTTTCTTGGATTCAGTGAGGAGTACGGGTCTTGAAAGACCATTTGGATATCTCTTCGATAATGGAAAAATTCACGACGCGTGATGTTGGTGATCTTGTTTCCCTCGAGGAAAATATCTCCGGATGTCGCCTGAATCAGCCCTATGATCGTTCGACCAGCCGTTGTTTTGCCGCTTCCGGACTCCCCTACCAATCCATAGGTTTCGCCACGCTGAAGCTCAAAGCTAATACCATCAACCGCTTTCACATGATTAACGATACGCCGAAAAAAACCGCCGCGCACGGGATAGTGAACTTTTAAATGGTTCACTTTAAGAAATGCCATTTTTCATGTCTCCTATCGGATGGTTCGGAAAATAGAAGTGCTGGTAGCAGGTGCAGCGTACCCAGTGCCCTGGCTCCACTTCCCGTAAAATCGGATTTTTTTCGTGATCAGACTCAGGTATCCAGTCAATACGTGACTGAAATCGGCACCCTGCCACGGGTAATTTTTGCAGAGACGGAACTATTCCTTGGATGACGTGAAGCTTCTCATGAGGTGTTTGCAGGGAAGGAATAGAATGCAGGAGAGAACGTGTGTAGGGATGCATCGGTCGAGCAAATAATGTATGGACGTCGGCTAACTCAACAATTTCGCCCGCATACATGACCGCCACACGGTCGGCCATTTCAGCTACAACGCCCAAATTATGAGTAATCAGCATAATGCCAGTGTTCATTTTCTGCTGAAGTTCTCTTAATAAGGTCATAATTTGTGATTGAATCGTAACATCCAACGCTGTGGTAGGTTCATCGGCAATAATGAGAAGCGGTTCACAGGCAATTACCATGGCAATCATGATTCGTTGTCTCAAACCGCCGGAAAGCTCATGAGGATATCGGTCGCATACTTGATCGGGATTCGGAATTCCGACTTGCCGCAATAAGCTTAATGTACGCTGCCGCTTGTTTAAAGAAGAAAGCTTCGTATGATAGTCCAGACTTTCCTCAATCTGCCTTCCGGCCGTCATTAACGGATTCAGAGCGGAAAGGGGGTCTTGAAATATCATGCCTATTTTACTTCCACGAATTTGGTTAAGTTCATGAGTATCTAACGCTAGAAGGTTGGTTCCTTCGAATCGAATGGACCCTTCCAGTCTTGTCTTCTTGGGTTCATGCAGGCCTGTAATGGAAAGAGCTAACGTGCTTTTCCCACATCCTGACTCGCCTACGATGGCAAGCACCTCATTGGGATGAACGGACAATGTGACACCGTTAACCGCGGTAAAGTATTCATCTTGAATGCGGAAAGAGGCTCTCAAATTTTCAATTTGTAAAATCGGTTGTGCCAACCCAACATCACCTCTGCCCACGCAACAAGGTTATCCCTATTACATTCTTTTCTAAATAATTCTATGAATCTTATTCTATTCCTTTCAACACAAAAAAAATCCCACTGCGTGAGTGAGATCCTTAGGATTTCGTTTTTTCATGTGAGTACAGTACGTGACTGAATAACAGGGGAATTAATTTTCGCATCGATTTAATGCCAATTTTGTTCATTATGTTGGCAAGGTGATTTTTAACTGTTTTTTCACTAATCACACATCTTTCGGCAATTTCCCGATTAGCAAAGCCATATACGACAATCAGCATGAGAATTTCGGATTCTCGCTGAGTCAGCTGATAATAATCTGAAAAATCTTGCATCGTAGCACCAATTTTCTGAATCGGAAGTTCGTTCAAGCTTTTAAAGTCGCTGCCAAAAATATCATGACTATCTCCGTTCTTCATGCGATAACTTATGCTAGAAGAATGCAGCCTAATGCGTTCCCTAATATTAAGAACCATTTGTACATGCCTCCCTCAAACTTTTTATTTCTTTCTACGTCCGCACTCATTCTATACTATATAAAATTAAACTAACCCCATTATACCGTTATCAAATAATGTATCCTAGATGAAGAAGTTCACTTGTAGAGCAATAATCCGGTCTTTTTTTTTCACTATTTTCCATTTTATGTGACCTAAGTCACTTTTCCAGCACAACAAGAAAAACGCCTTGCGGCGTCCTTGGTGTACAATCTACGTTTGTGCGTGGGGAGGGAATCGGGTATGGGATTCCGACCGCTGTTGAAGTCGTGTTCCTTTGAATTTATGTTTTATAGCGGTAGGAACCCGAACTTCAAAGGCGGACGCTATCGCTCCTCCATCCCACACCCGTTCCCTCTTACGGTTCTACTCTGTGTTTTGCGCCGCTTCCTTACTTCCCTAAGCCGGTCTTCGAGCCGTTATTGATAGCACTGAACTCCCCTGCAGGTGTTCCATGTACAGTTAGCTTCGCTATACTTTTAGCGAAGAGATCCCTGCATCTAAATCATACGCCAGTACTGCATCCATGGAAGTTGAGGGCAATGCGGAAGTAATTGTTCCTTTATCGCCTGAAAAGTCCAAAAAACAGAGTGATAAAGGAACTGCCAGTTCCGTTATCACTCTGTTTTTGTGCATAAATGCTCCAATTGGGCCAACATAACGGAATTTCCACTTCCGCTATCACCCCAAATTGGAGGCGGCAGACGGAATAACGGAACTATCCGTTCCGTACAAAATCCTCCAGGGCTCATCGCCACTATTCATATAAAAATCCCCTTGATCATGGGGTGCATTCAAGATCTTAAGCTCTAATGTAGCTCTAATCTAAGCAAGGTAGGCAGGTTACTCGCTCATTTTTCATTCCTTCGAACAGCTTTCTGATCGAAATTCTTTCATTGAAGATACATTCAATCTTAAGGGCAGCTTGTCTTGCGAGATAATAGGGTACCCTCGGCAAACTTATATCAGAAACGGTATTTTACTTTAGTGCTGTAAGGCACTTAAACTTTCTTATATTTAGAAAAAGCCCCTCCTATTCAAAGGGCCTCCTTAACTGACTTATTGCTTTGTATAAACCCGGCAATTATATCTTTTTAACAAATTCAGATTTTAATTTCATAGCTCCAAAGCTGTCGATTTTGCAATCAATATCATGATCTCCATCAATCAAACGTATATTTTTTACATTAATAACCCCGTTCCCGATCCACAACTCCTTGCAGCGAAGAACCTTGCACAAATCTTCGAAGATTATCGACAAAAAAGCGGCCTACTTCGTCAACCTTGCTTGGACCTGACAAATGGGGGGTTATATACACATTAGGCAAAGACCATAAGGGATTTTCCTTGTCCAACGGTTCTTTTTCAAAAACGTCCAACACCGCTGTTAGATGCTGCTGTTCCTTCAACACCTCCAACATGTCACGTTCTACGATCAACGATCCTCTGCCTACGTTCACCAGACAAGCATTCGATTTCATCGACAATAGGATGTCCCGATTGATTACATGACGGGTTTCATTCGTAAGCGGTAATGTTAGGATCAAATAATCCAATTCGCTGACAAACGTCTTCCAATCCGCCGCTGTAAAGTGACGGTCTACGATGTCTGCATTTTTGCCGCTTAAGCTTAGACCATGAACCTTCATATGAAAAGCACGGGCTTTTTTTACAATTTCAACGCCTATCGATCCGAGACCTGCTACCCCTATGACCTTTCCCTCAAGGGAACCGGGGCTGAATTTATCCCATTCACGATTAGCCTGTGCGCTCAACAATCTTGGGATGTCCTTGCAATGTAATAATAAATAGGCAAATACATATTCCGATATCATACCGCCGAATTGATCAACTATGCGTGTAAGCACAACATTCTGAGGAATGGTTCGATCCGAGACCAGGCTATCAATGCCCGCTCCGGTGGATTGTACCCATTGTACAGAAGCAGCCTCAGGCTGCGCTAATAAATGCGAAGGAAAGTTCCAGCTTAATACGATCTCCGTTCCAGGTAAATGTAACAATGCCTCTTCCGGGGTTTTGGCTGTTTTCACGGATGTGCAGCCATGCTCCTTCAGGAATTCCGCAAATTTCTCAGCTTCGTTGTAATACACTAGTATATTGGGCATGGCCTTGTTCAAGCTTATTCCTCCTGATGTTTAAAAGGTAATGAATCTTATATAGTTCCGACTCCATTATAAGTCAGATTCAAATAAATTACGAAATGATGCTAATCGGGGCTTTTCTCCTTATTCCCCCACCTTGCACGCTGCTTAGAAATGCTCTCTGTGGCATCCCCAAAGATTTTACTATACAATTATTGTAAATGAATCTAAAAGTGTGGTGAAACCTGTTGTTCAAGCTCTTATTAATCGAAGATGACACAACGCTATTTAATGAGATCAAGGATAGATTATCGCAGTGGTCTTATGATGTGTATGGGATTACTGATTTCAGTAAAGTCATTCCAGAATTCACAGATATCAAGCCCGACTTGGTCATTATTGATATTCAATTGCCTAAATTCGATGGCTTTCATTGGTGCCGAATGATTCGAACCCATTCCAATATTCCGATTATATTCTTATCCTCTCGCGATCATCCAACGGATATTGTCATGTCCATGCAGCTCGGAGCTGACGATTATATTCAGAAGCCCTTTCATTTCGATGTACTCATTGCCAAGATACAAGCGATACTTCGACGCGTGTACAATTACAATACGGACCCCATCGAGCTCAAATCGTGGTGTGGCGCAACTGTAGATTATGAGAAAAATTTAGTTACCAATGATGCCGGATCGATTGAGCTTACAAAAAATGAAATTTTCATATTAAAATTACTCATCGAGAAGAAGAATAAGGTCGTAAGCCGGGAGGAGCTTATCAATAGCTTATGGGATGACAAACGTTTTATAAGCGATAACACCCTTACCGTTAATGTAAATCGTCTGCGAAAAAGGCTGGATGAGCTTGACTTGGGACGCTTTATTGAGACGAAGGTTGGGCAAGGCTATATGGCTGCAGAAGAGGCGAATTCGTTTGATTAAAAAGTATGTCATGGAAAGACGCAGCTGGATTATGCTATTTATACTCCAGCAAATGCTTATCATCTTTATCGCTTTTATTGATTCGGCGATCCCGCTCCTCCCCATCCTCTATCTGGTCTTTTTATCGATGCTCCTTTTTACAATCTTCCTGGTTATTCGCTACCATAAGGAGACCCGATTCTACAAAAGCTTAGAAGAACGGGACAACAATCTTGATTTAACGAGCATAGCCAGTCCGGAAAGTCCTTTTGAAATCATTATTGAAAACAGTATGACGAACCAAGTCGACCTCCTGAAAAAGGCTGCTTCACAAAATCTGATGGCCTTAGAGCAAGAGAAGGATGATTTATTGGCTTGGATTCATGAAGTCAAAACACCGTTGACAGCCATGCATCTAATGATCGGTCGCCTGGACGACGAAATGATGAAAACCCATTTAACTTATGAATGGCTGCGAATTCATCTCCTGCTCGATCAACAGCTGCATCAAAGGCGTATACCGTTTATTGAAAATGATTTGTATATGGAACATACCGATCTAGAAACGATCATATTCAATGAAATTAAAACCTTACAATCCTGGTGTATTCAAAAAGGGATAGGCTTTGACATCCAGTTAGAAGCAGCTGAAGTACTTAGCGATGCCAAATGGCTGGCATTTATCCTCAGACAGCTCTTAACCAACGCCGTGAAATATAGCCACGCATCCGACATCCTGATCAAAAGCTATCAGCTAGCGGGTCAGACTATCCTTGAGGTGAAAGATAGTGGCCGTGGCATTGATCCCAAGGATTTGCCTCGCATATTCGATAAAGGTTTTACATCAACGACCCTGCATCAAGACATCGCTGCAACAGGTATGGGGTTATATTTAGCCAAAAAGGCAGCACAATCGTTGCTCATCCATGTCGATGTAAAATCAGCAATAGGAGAAGGAACGACATTCACCTTAACTTTTCCACTAAAAAATGAATTTGTTCGTATCACAGGCGTGTGACAACAATGTCACATGCTTTGTTGTTTTGTTCGGTCAATCGAAGGATAAGAATGGCAGGCTCTCTTATAATAAGATCAATGAGAAAAGGGAGTGTGCAGATATGGTTATTCTGGAAGCAAATAAAATTCATAAAAGCTATGGCAATAAATTAAATAATCAATCCGTATTAAGTGGTCTTGATATTCGGATCGAGAAAGGTGAATTCGTTAGTATCATGGGTGCATCAGGCTCAGGTAAAACGACATTGCTCAACGTTCTCTCGTCGATTGATAAGATCAGCAGCGGCACCATTAAGATCGAAGGAACCGAAATTTCGGGCATGAAGGAGAAACAGTTAGCCGAGTTTCGAAAGAATCATTTAGGCTTTATTTTTCAAGAATATAACTTATTAGATACTCTAACAGTCAAAGAAAATATCCTTCTACCGTTATCGATTACAAAGACACCGAGAAAAGAAGCTGAGCTGAGATTCCAAGCCCTTGCTACAGAACTCGGGATTGTTGATCTGCAACATAAGTATCCCAATGAAATTTCGGGGGGACAAAAGCAGCGTACCTCTGCTGCACGGGCTTTTATTCATGAACCAAGCATTATTTTCGCAGACGAGCCTACAGGTGCACTTGATTCTAAATCAGCTTCGGATCTATTAAACAAACTCAGTGAATTAAATCAGAGAAGAAACGCAACCATAATCATGGTTACTCACGATCCGGTAGCAGCTAGTTATTGCGGTAGAGTGATCTTTATAAAGGATGGGCAAATCTATACGCAGTTAAATAAAGGGGAAGAAACGAGACAAACCTTTTTTAAAGATATCATGAGAACCCAAGGTGTGTTAGGCGGGGTGCAGAATGAGTATTAATCAACTCATGTTTCGCAATCTGAGGAAAAATTTGAAAAATTATTACCTCTATGTGTTTGCCTTAATCTTCAGCTCCGCCCTTTATTTCGCATTTGTCACCCTACAATATGACCCCTCCATGGATCCGGCAAAAGGGTCTGTTAAAGGGGCCGCATCCATTAAAGCCGCATCCGTCTTACTTGTCGCTATTGTTTCTATATTTCTTTTATATGCAAATAACATCTTTATTAAACGGCGCAGTAAAGAAATCGGCTTGTTTCAATTAATAGGGATGACCAAAAACAGGATATTCCGAATCCTGACTGCTGAGAACTTCATCCTGTATTTTGGATCCTTGATGTTAGGGATCTTTGTAGGATTTTCCGGTTCAAAATTAATTATTATGATTCTGTTTAAAACGATAGGTGTCGATGCTATTGCAACGCTGTATTTTTCTTACCAAGCACTCATCCAGACGCTAATAGTCTTCTTTATTATTTATCTTTTTATTATGTTGATGAATTACGCATTCATACAAAGACAGAGTATTTTATCCTTATTCAGAGTGACTTCCATGACTGAAGGAAAAGTGAAAAAGGTATCCTTCCTGGAAATGATCATCGGGATTATTGGAATTATATTGATCATTCTTGGCTATTATATGTCATCCAAATTATTCAGTGGAGACTTCACCACGATAAATCAACTATTCTCTGCTATGGTCATTATTCTAGGATCCGTCATCATCGGAACTTATCTTTTCTACAAAGGTTCTGTCAGCTTTATATTTAATATCATTCGGAAAAGGAAGCAAGGTTACTTAAACATTAATGAAGTATTGTCGCTTTCCTCTATTATGTTTCGGATGAAGTCGAATGCCGTGTTACTAACCATCATTACTACCGTTTCCGGACTTGCCATTGGATTATTATCCTTAAGCTATATCTCCTATTACTCCGCAGAAAAGTCAGCTGAAATGTATGTTCCTGCAGATTTCTCAATGACCAAGCTCCAGGATGCAGAGCAATTTAAAGAAGCGTTACAAGCAAATTCCATTTTGTATACCGATAAAATCGTCGAAGTCATTCAGGCAGCTGTCAATGTAGAGAAGATCATGGATACTAATGTGGGGGCATTGAATTCGAATTTCAACCCAACGGATATGATCCTGCCTGTGATTAGTGAACAAGCCCTCGATAATATCCATCTTTCAGCAGATCAGACCCTATTTACAAGATCAAGTGGAGTACTGCAGAAATTCATGGCTATGAAAGACTCTGGATCTATTGAACTGAAGGGTCAGTATGAGGTCATTCCGCAGCAATATAAGAGGTCAGATATCGATTCCCCTGTGTCAGGTTATTTTACGAGTGGAGGCTTGCCGGTTGCCATTGTAAACGAAACTATATTCGACCGTTTGAAAAAAGATCTAAATCCATCCATTCAAAAAGCCTCTTTCGTTTATATCGGAATTGAAATTAAAGATAAAGCTAACGTTAAAAAAGCCAATGAGCTTTTCCGTGAAATGGGTTTTAGCAGTACTAGAGCCCATGACTCACAACTAGAAATGAGCAACAATCAGAAACAAAATATGGGCCTCATCATGTTTATCGTTGGTTTCCTGGGATTAACCTTTCTGATTACATCCGGATGTATTCTTTATTTTAAACAAATGGATGAAAGTGAAGATGAAAAGTCCAGCTATACCATTCTAAGAAAGCTTGGCTTCACGCAAGGAGATTTGTTGCAAGGCATTCAGGCCAAACAAATCTTTAATTTCGGAATCCCTTTAGTAGTAGGATTACTCCATAGCTATTTTGCAGTCCAATCCGGCTGGTTCTTCTTCGGAACAGAGCTATGGACACCGATGATTATGGTTATGATCCTTTATACCGCGCTGTACTCGATTTTCGGGATACTATCCGTCTATTATTATAAAAAGGTGATTAAAGAGGCACTCTAATATGAAAACAACACAAACTCCAGACCCTAAGGTTCTGGAGTTGTGTCATTTCATCTTCTTTTTTTATCGGTTATCCACTTTTTCAGGGTAAAGATCATGATTCATCAAACGAAAATGGGCCATCTCTTCATACTTAGTATTAGGCTTGCCATAATTGCACCACGGATCAATAGAAATCCCTCCACGTGGTGTGAATTTCCCCCAAACCTCAATATACCTTGGATCGAGTAATTTAATTAAATCGTTCATGATAATATTGACGCAATCCTCATGGAAATCTCCATGGTTTCTGAAGCTGAAAAGATATAACTTCAGTGATTTGCTCTCGACAATTTTTTGATCTGGGACATACGAAATGTACATCGTTGCAAAATCAGGCTGATGTGTCAATGGACATAAACTAGTAAACTCCGGACAATTAAACTTTACAAAATAGTCGCGATTCGAGTGAAGATTATCTACGGCCTCCAATACCTCAGGCGCATAATTGAAAGAATACTGCGTATGCTGATTGCCCAATAGCGTTAAATCCTTTAAACCCTCTTCATGGCTGCGTCCAGACATAATTAACCCCCTT
The DNA here is from genome assembly GCF_024722015.1 of Paenibacillus radicis (ex Xue et al. 2023). Lineage (GTDB taxonomy): Bacteria > Bacillota > Bacilli > Paenibacillales > NBRC-103111 > Paenibacillus_S. The sequence continues at coordinate 125,311 of NZ_JANQBD010000022.1, forward strand.
GTAAAATGCATCATAAAAAAGCCACGTCCAGTATGGACATGGCATATCGTCATGTATCCATAGTTTTTTATAGAGGGTATCAGCTATGAACCTCTCCCGTTCGAGTACGGGTTTATTATCTTCCTATGATATAGAATACCTGGAGAAAGGTCAAGATCTAGGAAACCATTTCCACCAGCAGATTGCCCAGCCGGTCGAAGTTCTGCTCATTGCCTTCAACGCAATACGGCTTGACCTTTTCGAACTCCGCTGTATCTTTGAAAAGCTGGCGAAAGGTAACCCTCGTACGGCCGTTCAGGTCCTCGAATGTCGCTGTAACCCGAAATTCGTGGCCGGACAAATGATCCAGCACGATCCTCTCCAGCGGCACGATCTCCACAAAGACGCTGAGATTGGGGTAATCCAAACCATTCGGTCCGTGCATGGTTAAGCGCCACGTGCCGCCGGGCCTTATATCGATCTCATGAAAAGTATTCGTGAAGCCCTTCGGACCCCACCATCGGGCTAGCAATTCGGGGGTTGTCCAAGCTCGAAACACAAGCTCCCGCGGAACATCGAACTCACGTGAGGAAATAATTTCATTCTCACCTGTTGTCATTCTCCAATCTCCCCTTCTAATACCTTGCCTAGTGCGTCCAACATGACATTTGTACCGTGTTCCCGTATTTCCGGCGTATCGTGTCCGTCAAAGAACGCACCTTGCTCCGTGAAAATCAGCTTCGTTCCTCCATCCAGCTTGATAAGCTCTACCGTTGTGTTCGAGACGGAGATGCGTGTGCCACCCGCATCCAGGGTGTACGTATAGACAATGCGCTGCTCTGGAACAAGCTCCTGGTAGCTGGCGTCGAAGGTAAAGATCGGCCCTTCCGGCGGCCCACCGCTGCTGTATTCTCGTCCACCGACCCGAAAGTCGAAGATCTCCGGCTTCGAAAACCACTTGGCTTTGGCAATCGGGTCTGCCCAGGCGTGATAAACCCGCTCCGGCGAAGCGGCATAAGTCCGCTCTACGACGAAGGTTGCATGTTTGACGAATCGTTCGTTCATTGTTTTTCCTCCTTAGGTTTCGGTATTCCGCTCTCTTCTGTAAGAAAGTCTCCCAATGCATCCAAATGGCGTTCCCAACTCGCTTGCCGCTCAATGACCGGCTTCTCAAAACGCATTTTCATCGCTTGCAGGAGGCTTGTGAAATCTTCAAGCGTTAATTCCGCCTTTCCCTGCATAAGCTTGGATACATGTCCGAGCTGCTCCAATAGTTTCTGCTGCAGTCTGATCTGCTCTTTGATTCGGCCTATCTGCAAGTTTACGATCTCAAGCGGACTGATTTGCCCGCCAGTTAAGGCCGACTTAATCTCCTCGAGAGATAAGCCCAGCTCTTTAAGCGATAAAATCTGATGCAAGCGTGACAAGTCCGATTCACTGTACAGCCTATGGCCGGATTCCGTCTGCCCGGATGGCGAGAACAAACCGATCTGATCATAGAAACGCAAGGTTCGTACGGTAAGCCCTGTCAGCTTGGCGAGATCCCCGACCTTCCAATGTCTTTTCATTAACCATCTCCACTCTTTGGCACTAGCTATATACCGGTAGCTCTATTATAAAACGTTACGTTACGTAAGGTGCAAGTGAAATCGTGAGCTGAAGCCTAAGTATATTCCAAAAGGGCAGCTGGACGACGACTTTCTTTATATTTGAACTGCAAAGGATTTGGGTATATCAGGCTATAATAGTGACAGCGGTTGGGGGCTGCTTCAAGTAGATTCAGCGATTAACTTTATCCGGCTAGGAATACACTTCCGCGATACGGCAGAGGACGGCTGGTAATCAATTGAAACTAACACATTATTTTTCGTCCCTTCTTAAATTTTTCCCAGAAGAGCAGCATCGACTGTTTTGGAGCGGAGAAACGCCGCGTAAATATAAAAATTTTTATCGTCACTTGTGTACGATTCTCCGCGCTGTCTGTCTATCGTCCATATAAAGACAAAATACTGGCCGCTTTTTCAATTAAATGTTCTCTAATATGCGAAGGGCTCAAACATTCACAGTGATTGGTAAACCTTAATAAGGAGTCATAACCTTGCTCGTTATTTTCCAATGGAATTGTTGCAATATACCAGCCACCTGTATAAGAAACAATACAATCTTCACCATAAAAATCTATAATCGTCTTTTTAATATTCTCATTAAATCTGATTTGAACGTTTATCCATGAAACTTCTTTGGAGAATGATGCATCCATCTCATCGATTTCAAAATTGCTCGGGACAAATGTTGTGTCTGATAGAGAAATATTAGATATCCGGTAAACTCTAAATGTTCGAAACTCCTGCTTTATCCGACAAAAGCCTTGCAAGTACCAATGATTTCCCTTATGAATAAGTCGGTACGGCTCGACTTCCCGGTTGGACGACCTTCCCTGTGCGTTGCAATATTCAAAACGTAATATTTTCTGCTGATCCAAAGCTTTTTGCACACATTCTAGAAATTGCTCCAACCGAGCGTCTACATACCATGGCGTCAGGTCAATGACGATTTGTTTCGTTTGCCTTTCAACCAACGACAATTGATTACTAGGTACCATTCCTTTAACTTTGATAATGGCATTTTTGGATTGCTCGTCTTTTAATACAGATTGAACGACTAACAAGCCAATAAGCATCGTGCGAATGTCCTTGTTTGTGAAAAGCTTTTTATCTACTTTATATTCTTCCAGAATACCAATGCCGCCCCGACGTCCAGGGTAGGTTATGATCGGAATACCCGCCTGATTGATAGCTTCAACGTCCCGGTAAATCGTACGAGTAGTAACTTCCAAAATTGTAGCCAACTCTTTAGCATCCATTTTTCTGCGTTGCATGAGAAGCATAATAATGGAGATTAATCGGTCGATCTTCATCCTATCACTCCCTCTGTCCTTAAACTATGACATAATGTTGTCAAGTTTTCCATGATATAATCAAATCGAATTCAATCATTGGAGGTTGGGCCGAATGAACGAGGACCAAATGCTGCAAACTGAGAACCGTACTATTACACCTTGGATCACTACAAAAAGCACAGAAAAATTGATTGCCTTTTTGTCTTCCGCATTTTATGCACAGGAACTTGGCCGGGTATACAATGCTGACGGAAGCATAGGGCATGCAGAGGTACGCATCGGCGATTCAAAAATTCTAATGTTCGATTCTCCTGCCGAATGGCCGCCGTTTCCTTGCTTTATTCGTCTGTACGTGGGTGACAGCGATGAAATTTATGCTCAGGCCATAAAGGCCGGCGCTACATCCATGACGAAAGTGATAACCCAGGCATGGGGGGAACGAGGTGGAAGAGTGGTTGATCCATTTGGTAATATATGGTGGATAACATCTAAAATAGAGGACGTTAGTCCTGAAGAAATGATGGAGCGGTCAAAACAGCAAGAGTATATCGATGCTATGGAATATGCGCAGAAGAGCTTTAATCCATTATTGACGGATGTGAGAAATAGCTGAAGTCATTTAGCACGACATCATCAAGAGTTAAGAGGATTTTCGCAGACATTTTTCGCCGTCACTTATGATACGGTTCAGCTTAACGGCGGCATCCGCGAAAAATGCTAAAGGAGCTGCCGCCGTCAGCTCCTTTGCTTCAATTAGTTCTGGTGCGAGTATATCATTTTCTGACCCGTTTACCCACTGGAATACTTTGAGCAAAACGAAACACATTATGAGGATCGTACTTTCGTTTCACCTGCTTCAATCTGCCAAAGTTCACGCCATAATACGCCTTGGGCCAGTTCTTAATCTGCAAATCGGGAAAGTTCACATAATCCCCCTTAACAAAGGGACGTAACGCTCTGCGGAACCTTTTCACCCACTGAATATTCCGCTGCTGCTCCCCGTTGTTCCTCCAGCGTGCTGACAGTTCGTAGATGGTCTCAGCTTTCCGATGAGGATAGGCCGTTGCCGTAGGCGATACTCGACTCACCGCGCTTCCTGCACCACCTAAGCTTTGACTCCACACGGTAGAATGCCTGTTGGGTGCTTTGGATAAAAAGTAACGTATAATTCTTACTCCTTCACGAGGCAAAGGTTGAAACCCGTAAGCCCCGCTTATTTTAAATTTCGGCTCCAAATTCAGATCCGATTCGGCAAAAAATTTGGTTGCTTCAATAAAAGGCACTGTCTTCACCCGCACCTTCACCGGAGTGCCTGCTCGCAAGAGCGGTCTAATCAATCGACGCAGCTCCTCTGCACCGCCAAGTAATTGCCCGGTAGATTCAATAGTTCCCACCTTCTTGGCAGCTACCTCAATGGTTGAGGTTAAGCGGTTCGTGACAGACGGGGCCCAGCGCTGCCAAACCGGTAACACCTTCTCCAAATCACCCCATTTCCAAGTGACGCTGTATATAGAAACCGTTGAAATGGGTCTAACCCGAAAAGTACAGGCTGTAGCAATGCCAAAGTTGCCTCCCCCGCCGCCTCGTGATGCCCACAATAGATCGGAATGTTTCCTCTTGTTTGCCACAATCGTCTTTGCTCCATACCGCCCCGAAGCTACGACCATCTTCACTTGTTTCAAGCTATCGCACGTAAGTCCATATTTGCGGGACAGAAGTCCAATGCCGCCTCCCAGGGTAAGCCCGGCCACGCCTACGTCGGGCGCTGTCCCAGCCGGAAGTGCCACTCGCTTATTCCACAGCTTTTTGTACACACGGGCAAGTGGATTTCCCGTCTGTATAATGGCCACCCTATTTTTTCGATCAACCTTAACCTTATTCATCTCGCTTACATCGATAATAATACCGCCATTTACAGCCGAAAAACCTTCATAGCTGTGCCGCCCGCTGCGCACTCGCAGCCGTACACCCCGCTCACGAGCCCATTTGACTGCGTTGATCACATCCTGAGTTCGTCTGCAAAAAACAATGACCTTTGGAAATTTGGAAAAGCGCCTATTGAACTCCATTCTGGCCGCATTATATGACGGATTGCCCGGAAATACGATTCTCCCGGTTAATCGTGTACCTGTCTTTTTTCGGTTTTGTGTCATCCACTTTACACCATCCCTGTTCATGGCATAAGCCTTTCTCATCAACTTATGTAGGGACACTTGACCTAGTAACGGCAAATGCCTTGTTTGTATCGTAAAATAGTTCACCGTCACTTATGATACTTAAAAATACTAATAGCACCGTTCAGGAGCCATAGTTGTACCCCCTAGATACTTTTGCTTTTCCATCCTTGTCGGAAAAAGAATACTGCGGCGTGAAGAGCCCGTGAATATGAAATTCCTGCTGTTGTTGGAATCGAATAGGCTGCGGAACTGATTAAAGACGGCGCTTAATCCAGGTAGATGGAACCCATGGGTCTTGCAAGTATGGAATGGTGAATTATTTCAAAAAAATAGCCCCTTTACTGGGGCATTTGGAGACTACCGCTAAGACGCTGGTGAAAACCCTGTTCGCTACTTCCCTTAGATTATTAGCGATCTAAAACTCTCGCGTATCTATTTATTGTCTACTTGATTGTCCTTAAGTGCTTCTAGACGTTATGTTCGCACCATTGCTCCAATACGGAATCCAAATGATACTGCGACTGTTGGGATTTCTCTTTGGCATCCTTCAGCCAAGCCTGATGCTCGTCCTGCTGGTTTCTTCGAAGGGCAATCATCCTTCTCATCTCGTCCGGATTCGGGCCACCAGGCAGCGAACGTACTGTTACAAAATATTCCGGATCGAGTGATTGCCGAAGCTTGGCCTCGTCAAGCAGCAGCGGTCTGCCGATAACCTCTTGAGCCGCTTCGTTGACAAGGTTCAGTGTGACTTCATGAGCGGCGATCCCTTGTGATATTGCATTCTTAACGACTCTGCTGGCAATATGATGTGCTTTGCGGAAGGATATAGCCTCCGTTCTAACCAATTCATCCGCAAGCTCGGTGATATTAGCGAAACTTCCCTTAGCCCGCTCACGCAGCTTCTCTTTGTTCACCTCTGCGGTCCCAATTACGCAAGCCAAAAGCCTGCACACTTTATCCAGTAAACCTAGGCTTCTCCAAGCAAACGGCTGCATGTCATCCTCTGTATCGTTAATATCCCCAAAAGGCGTGTTGTGAATCATCGTGAGCGCCGTTTGGGTATTGCCTATACAACTCGATAATAAGGCGCGTGAATGCTCCAAGGATACCGGATTTCGTTTTTGAGGCATGATAGAGCTCGTTTGGACGTAAGGATCAGAAACCCTCAGCACATCAAACTCTTGGGTACTCCATAGCAACAAATCCTGAACGAAACGTCCGAGGGAAATTGCAGTAATCTGAGTAACGGTCATGACCTCCGCGATATAATCCGCTCCCGCAATGGCATCATAAGAATTTTCAATCAATCCGTCAAAACCGAGGAGCTCCATCACCCGCTCCCTATCGATGTTGAACCCGGAAGTTGTAATCGCTGCAGCCCCCATCGGGCTTTGATTGAGCTGGTGATATGCGCTCATAAGTCGGCGCATATCCCTACTTAATGAATCGACGACTGCCATGATGTAGTGGGCTAACGTAGTAGGCTGAGCCTGCTGCGTATGGGTATACCCGATCATTAGCGTCTCGACATGTTCATTTGCAAACTCCAGCAAATGCTCTTTCAAAAATAATACAGAAGATATTGCAGTCTGCACTTTATCACGAAGTGTCAGTCTACACATAGTAATACCCATATCGTTTCGACTGCGCGCTATATGTAGATTCCCGGCTATATCGCCAGCTTGATTAAGCAGTTCTCGTTCAACCTGAAAAAACAGATCTTCAACTTCACCGGAGTAGTCCGATTCGCGAATAGACTGCAAATCTAGGCTTCTGATAGCCTCGGCAATCCGCTTTCCCTCCTCGGGTGAAATTAGTCGTTTTTCCGTCAGCATAATGAGATGAGCCTTATGAATCGCCATCATCGGGTCTAGAAAATGCTTTTTGGCTTCGTCATATGAAGGAGAAAGAACAACCTCCGTATACGTTTTTCCGGGAAATGTTCGGCCTTCGCTTTGTATGATTCGTTCTCTATAATTCATCACAGTATTCATTTCGTTCCCATCCTATTTTGTTTATACCAATCCGTAGCTTCCTGAATTGCCTTGTCTCCACCGCGTTTTTTCCAATCTTCTACAAATTTATCGAAGCTATCAAGCGGATCCCGCCCTGTAATGATTTTAGCAGCCGTTTCCATCCAAAGCCCTGTGAATTGAAGCTCGGGTCTAGATACTTGTGTTGGAGGAAGAGGCATATCCAGCCCATCATTGATCCGGCCCTCGCTGGTAGCGATTTTAAGCGCGCTTGTAACATATTCGCCATTTGCACGGCTCTTCATATACTCCTGGTTATGAATGTAACTAGGCCCAATTAATCTTAAAAATTTAATATGGAAATCGTCCCGATCCGCATCGGCTTTCGTACTCAATGGTTTGTATACCACCTTTCCGTTTTCCATGTTAAAATCATCGCCTTCAAGCCCGTAATTCAAAAATTTCTGAGCATCATCGGAATAGAACCATTCAAGGTACTTTAATACGTGTTCCGGATGTTTGTTGGACTTCGGAATAACCCAAGCAGAGAGTGGGTTTACGGTTGACCCAATCAAGTTTCCGCCCTTGCCATCCGGTCCGGTGGGAGCAGTAATATTTAAGATCTCCGCGTTTGGATCGGCTTTCTTCATTGATACAACCCATTGGTCAGGTCCTTCCGCAGAATGCACCCAGACACCCACCCGGTTACCTCTTACTTTACTGTCCCAATCAGCCGGCAGATTCACAAAAATTTCATTGTCCATCAATTTTTCATTGTACATTTGTTGATGCAGTTTTAACGCTTCTTTCATTTGCGGACGAATGAAGTTGGGTACCAATTGATTATTTTCATATTTCCATCCATCTGGGATAACATCATAGGCACCGAAGAAAAAATAGGCGAAATCAAAATTTTTCCGGCCTGTAAACGGAATTTCGTCTGCCTTGCCGTTGCCGTTCGGATCTTTGTCCCTAAAAGCACGCAGTACATTCAAATATTCCTCTATCGTCTTGGGCACCTGCAGTCCGAGCTTATCCAGCCAATCTTTACGTATGTATACAATTCGATTATTCGGTGTTGGTGCTTCACCAGGAACAGCATATATTTTCCCGTCCTTGCTAACAAGTGAAGATTCCCAAAGGCTTTTTCCAATTTTCTTTTTTAAATCGGGAGTATATTTATCAATTAATTCGTTCAAGTCATAAAAGGCCCCATTGTTCAGAGCAGCAGCCACTTCAGAAGAAGCAATTCCATTAATAACCTGGATCGCATCCGGAAGATCGCCTGATGCAAACATCAGATTCAGCTTTTTGGAATATTCAGCCTGGGCAACAGGTTCTAACCGAACATCCGTTTTCGACAGCTCCCGCATCCTTTTTATATATTTATCTTCGTTAATATTAGGTGATGAGGTGACATACGGCATATTACGATCGCTCATGACGAGCTTTACTGTTGGCGGAGTGATTGGGCCAGTCACTGCGGCCGGTTTTTTGTCATCCTTGCCTGAACATGCTGCCAATAAACTTCCCGGTAAAGAAATACATACCATTAGTGCAATCGCTTTCTTTTTCATGAATATATCCCCCTTAACATTCTCCAATAGACATAAATACTAGCCTTTCACCGATCCGATCATGGCACCCTTGACAAAATGCTTCTGAATGAACGGGTAAATCAGCATCACTGGTACAGTTGCTACAATAATCGTTGCCATCTTAATACCTTCAGCCGACGATAATGAGGTAAGAACATCTCCGGCATTTTCCTGCACCACCAGTTGTCTCAATTTGACTTGCAGCGGAAACAACCCGGTGTCACGCAAGTACATCATGGCGGCAAAATAACCATTCCAGTGTCCGACGGCATAAAACATGCCTATTGTTGTCATAACCGGCATAGACAAGGGCAGTACAATGCTCCAAAAAGTACGGTATTCATTGGATCCATCGATTTTAGCAGCCTCGGTCAGACCATCCGGGATATTTTGAAAGAAAGAGATCATAATCAGAAGGTTAAAGCCGCTGATCAGCGATGGCACCATGAGTGACCACAATGTGTTCAGCATCCCTAATGACTTGACCAGCAAGTAAGAAGGAATGATTGGAGCTGTAAAAATCATTGTGAACAAGACAATCAGAAGAATCGTTGATCTTCCCTTTAAATCCTTGCGAGCCAATCCATAGGCCATGAGGGACGTAAATACCAGGTTTAAGGCTGTGCCCAAAACGGTAATATAAACGGTTATACTGAAGGACTTCCAAAAACCCACGTTTTTAATAATTGCCCAGTAGTTCTCCAATGTAAAGTTCACCGGCAATAGAGTGACCATTCCCTGCAAAATCGCATTTCCTCCACTAAAGGATCCTGCTACAATATTCAGGAATGGAAGTAATACCGCTAATGAAGCGAGCGAGAGAAATAAATAATTGCCGATTTCAAACCATTTTCGAGCTTGACTAACTCTTTTCACAGCCTCCATCCCCCTAAAAAATAGAATCTCCTGTTGCCTTTTTACTGATTGTATTTGCTCCCAAGATAAGAACTAGTCCGACAACCGATTTAAACAGTCCAATTGCAGTTGTATAACTGTACTGTCCTCCAAGAAGCCCTACCTCGTAAATGTAAGTGTCCAAGATATCACCGGTCTCACGCACGAGAGGGTTCAGCAAGATATAGATTTGCTCGAAGCCCAAATCCAAGATATGGCCGATTTTCAACAGAAGCAGCACCATAATCGTTGGCATTAAAGCCGGTATGGTGACGCTGAACACTTGACGCAGCTTTCCTGCACCATCGACTTCCGCCGCTTCATACAACTCCGGGTTGATGCCAGTCAGAGCAGCTAAGTAAATAATCGTCCCCCAGCCGGCTTCCTTCCAAACCCCCGAAACAACGACAATACTTCGGAAATATTCAGGCATTTGCATAAAAAATATTTTATCCATCCCGAAAACAGCCAAAACCTGATTGATCAGACCCATGTCTGGAGACAACAAGCTCATCACCATACCGCCCAAAATAACCCAAGACAAAAAATGCGGAACGTATAAAACCGTTTGCAATACACGCTTGACCATGACTTTCCGTACTTCATTCAACAGCAAAGCTAGTATGAGCGGTGCAGGAAAACCGAAAATTAATTGGTACAAGCTGATGAGCAGTGTATTACGAAGCACCCGGTAAAACTCCGGATAGCTAAATAGCCGCACAAAATGCTCAAATCCGACAAACTCACTGCCAAGCATTCCTCCAAAAGGATTATAATTCTGAAATGCGATAATACTACCGGTTAAAGGTATGTACTTAAAAATGACAAAAAATAATAAGCCTGGCATAATCATAGTGTAAATTTGCCAATTTTTCAGAAAATAAGATCTTTTACGCAAATCTTGCTGTGATAACCTAACTGACATGGCAGCATTTACATCTGCACCTTCACTCATCGTTCAACCTCCTTCCTCTCTCCTCTCGTATGTAACTTAATTGTAAACGCATTTACTGAGGAAGGTACATGTGTTTTACGAGGCCAAAGTTGTCATTTTTTCGCCGACTACTCGCTCAAGAAAGACCCATTGAGGCGCTTCCGATATTCCTTCGGTGAATATCCATAATGCTTCTTGAACATTTTGGTAAAATGAGCATAGTCAGCATATCCGCACTTAAACGCAACCTCGTACATCTTGCACGACGAGTCCGCCAGCCATACTTTAGCCTGCTCCATCCGAACATTAATAACATATTGAGTGAAACTCACGCCGACCGCCTCTTTGATACATTCACTTGTATAGGAAACCGATAAATTCAATTCATTAGCTATGGACAGCAGCGATAAATCCTCATCAAAGATGTGTGCTTGAATATACACTAACGCTTTCTTCACAATCAGAGCTATCCCATGATTTCTGACAGCCGCAATCTGCTGCATCCACTCGCCGATCTGCCTGCGCGCTTGGCCTTTCAGTTCTTCCAGCACACCTTCTTTCGTAAACGTCAAATGTAAGGTTTCCTTAAAGTCAGGCAAACTTTCCACAAGTTCATTGCGGGTACACGTTAAAAAGTCGACATAGAACGTTTTGTAGATTTCCAGATGCTCACTATTATTGCGGGAAATATAGTCGTACACTGCATCAAGCAGAGAATCAATTGCAGCACCGTCCATGTCTCGTAATAACAGAGCCAAGCGTTTCCCCTGCTGCCTGCAATACCATAGTGACTCCTGGCGCCAAGCTTGCAGCATCATTTGTTGTTTTCGTTTTGATGCGATTTGTTCCAGCATTTTCTGCAGTTGTTCCAGCACAACGGGCTTGAGTAAATAATCGGTGACTCCATAACGAATCGCTCTTTGGGCATATTCGAATTCCCCATATCCGGTTAATATAATCACATCAGCTTTATTGCCCATTTCACGCAACGCAGAGATTAAATTCAAACCATCCATCACCGGCATACGGATATCAGTAATAAGCAGGTCCACCGGATTCGCCTGCATAAATTCCAGTGCATCCCGGCCATTGGTAAAAGCCCCTATAACCTCGAACAGGTTGGTTCTTTCTATAATCATCTTCAAGCTTTTCTTAATTATGGTTTCATCGTCTGTAATAATGGCTTTCAGCATCCTATGTCCCTCCATTTATAACTGGCAAATGAACTTCAATCCATGTACCCTTCTCGGTCGATTTCAAAATATGAATACCGTAAGGTTCGCCAAAGCTCAAACGCAAACGTTGGTGAACGTTCCATAAACCTACATTTCCCCATCGATTCTCCTCATCCTGATCTCTTCCCGGCAAATGATATTCGGTATCTTTTACCGACTGGAACGCCTGGTTCAACTTCTCCATGTCAGAGGATACCATTCCTCCCCCTCTATCAATAATAAATAGGTGGTATCCCAACGCAGTTCTTTCCCCCCTTAGAGCAACAAACTCAGGATAACGCTCATGCTTCTCGTAGGCATGTCGAAACACATTTTCAACAAGAGGCTGAAGGGTGAGGCGTAACGCTTGAACCTGACGCAGATCATCCCATGAGAATTGCATTTTAACGGTTAAAAACTCAAACCTCTCTTTTTGAATTTCAAAATAGGTTTGTATATGTTGCATTTCCTCATACAACGATAACCTTTCATCTCCACTTGTAATACTGTAACGAAACAAGGACGCAAGCGAAATAGCCATCCGACTGATCGGCATTACATTCTCCAAAATAGCATAAGAATTTATTACCTCTAAGGTGTTGTATAGAAAATGGGGATTGATTTGCGCCTGCATAGATTTCAGCATTATTTCCCGTTGTTTGATCATAAGCTCCTTTTCCCGTAATTCGGAAGCATGCACCTCATCGATCGATCTTTGCAGCTTTTCGACCATTTGATTGAAACTATCGTATAACTCGTTGAGTTCATCCTGTTTTCCCGGTGGAACGTGCGCCCGGACAAACATTTCCCCGCTTCCCGCCCTTTTCATCAGTCTTTTCAAGTTTGAAAGCGAATTCGTGAGACTGAGTGCAAATCCCCCGATAAAAAATAGCGAAACGAGGGTAACAGCTATCAAGATGAGTAACGTAATATTTCGTAGCGCAAACAAGTCTCCGGTCAATTCGGTAAGCGGAACCTCGGATACAAGTGTCCATTCCGTTAAAGGAGAATGTTCAAAAACGATCAGTTTTTTAACCCCTGAATCCTCTACAATCAGCGATCCTTGTTTCATTTTACGAATGTGTTCGTTATACCAGTCTGGTACGGCATCGCCGATTCGGCTAGGGTCAGGGTGAAGCACAACACTGCCTTCCCCATCCGCAATCCATGTAAAGCCCGTTTGACTCGAGCCGATCTTGCTAATAAACGCTGATATTACGTTTAAACGAAGATCGATGAGCATCAATCCCTTTGTGCTGTATGTATTAGTATCCGTAAATTTCCTGCTTATCGTTAAAATAGGAATCCCGTTTTCCCAATGGATATGATTGAATTTGATGTTTCGATCATCCCTTGGTTCAAGCTGAATCAAATCACGGTTTCCCCACCCTTCCATCGTGTCGGCTAGATTGGAAACGACTATACCGTTCTCGGAAATGATGGAGAGACCATAGACTTCTTTCTTTCCATAGATAACTTGATTAATGATCTGATTCTGAATTTGCGTTGTTATTGAAAACCTTTGATAAACCTCATCCGGGGTAATCTTCATAAAAGCTTCAATGAGTGGATGGGTAATGTAAGGAAGCGTGATTCGTTCCAAATCACCAAAATAATAAGTTAGATAGCTATTAGCCTGCTGGATGGATTTCTGTGCGGATGCGATAGCGTTTTCTTCGATCAACTGAGTCGACCGCTGATACCAAATGGAACCAAAAAGTATAAAGGGTAACAGGAAAAAAACCGTAAATATTAAAATCAGTTTAACGCGTATTGTTTTTATTTTGTACGTGGATAAGTTCATCTAGGCTCACTCCAACAATTCATCAATGGTCTACCGGCACGCAAACACACACACATTGTATCACACGCCGAAGATATTCATAATCGAAGACTTCCGCCTTCTCGATAAAACCGGGCAGGCCGAAACTTCGACCACAACCAAAAGAAACTACTTAAAAACAAACAATATGCATTATAATATAAATGATACTGAATGGATCGAACAACTCGCTATGATTAATTTGTTGAGAGGTGACATTTGCCATGCTGGAAGAGGTTCCTTATCGAAGGATAGTGAATAGAATTGATCCTATTGAACAGCATTATCTCGTAGGTAGAGACAAGGAAGTCAAGCTGTTTCTAGAAATGATAACAGCCGACAGCTCGGATGGGAAAATTCTTAATCTTTACGGAACCGGCGGAGTGGGGAAGAGTTATTTGTTGAATGAATTTCGTCGACTTTCAGAACAGGTTCATGTCGAATTCATCTTATTGGACAGTCGAGTATCTCCCAGGAGCCCCTCTGAATTCTGCCTGCATCTGTTACGCATGCTTCGTCATCCTGTTCAGAAAATAGAGCAAACTGTGGATTTAAGTCAATTAACAGAAACTTGTCTTGGCGTGGTTCTGGAAGCGGCAGCCCATAAAAAAGTGGTTCTTGCAGTGGATACATTCGAAGGAATTGGGGATATGGAACATTGGTTGCGCGATAAGTTCCTGGCTTATCTAAAACCGGAAATTATTGTTATTATTTCCGGTAGAATCCCATTACAGGGATTATGGCTTTCCTCGCCTGCATGGCGGCAGTTTATTCATCGGATGCCGCTTGCTGATCTGGATTATTATTCTGTCAAGCAATACTTGGAATTGTCGGGTATTGAGCAGGAAGAGATGATTCCACGCATATGGAGCCAAACAAAGGGGCATCCCTTGACCTTGGCGCTGCTTGTATCGACGACAATAGCCCAGAATGTTCAGCAAGCTGCTGTCGCGGATGGCAGTGGATTTTTTACATACATTGTTCAGAACTGGCTAACCGAGGTTCCTGGCCCTGAAATGCGTGCGTGGGTAGAGGCGGCAGCTGTCTTACGATATTTTAATCAAGAAATATTGAGTTATGTCATGGAGAAAGAGATAGCAACAGAAACGTTTCAGAGTCTAGTAGGACTCTCTTTTATACAGCGAGTGGGTCAAGGATGGCTGCTTCATGATTTATTGCGGGATGCGATCAGCTATGAATTGCGGCTGCGGATGCCGGATAGCTACAACAGACTCTGGAAACGATGCGTTCTATACTATTACGAAAGAATTAAAAAATCAGCACGAAAGAGATCAGTTGCCTGGGAGAATACGGAGTTGTTTTATTATATTGGAAATCGGTTGATTCAATCTGCCTTTTATCAGCAATCCGTATCCTACAGCTCGGAGCCGCTTAATTCCTCGAACAGGGCTGAGGCCGAACGGTACATCGAGAATCGTTATCTCTACGCGAAGGACGTACAAATCAAGCTTACAGACCCGGACACCAAAGATCAGTTAGTCTATATGATTACACGTGAATATAGCCTCTACGGGTTAAAGCATATTCATCTGGGGGAATTATACGATCTGGATCCGAATTCGGTAAAGCTGACACGAGACTCGCAAGGGACGGTTTGCGGCCTATCGGTTATTATCCCTATTAATGAGCATACAGTGGATTATTTACTATCCAAGCCGCTATCCTCAGCGTATTTCAACAGCTTGTCGGAATCCGAGCTTAAGGAACTGAGGGTTTCCAAACATTTGAGAGCAGGTTATTTTGTCAAGACGCTAGATGTCTACGACTCGTCCGATGTATCTATGCTTCAGTCCATGGGGTTCACTTTTATCACTCATATGCTGGATTGCGGCTACGTTGTAGCAGCCCCGCCGCCGTATCCCTTCGCTTCTTCCATTTTACAAAGCTTGGGGTGCGAAATGACAAAGGATGTGGTTCACTTTGATTATGATAATAAGATACCGACTCCGTTGTTCGTTATCGATACAAGAGGCAACAAGCTGCAGCAATACTTGGATAAAATGATCGATTCTTTTGGGATTCTGGAAGAAAAGAATGGAGAAGACGCGGCCCAATATCTTCTAACCCCTAAAGAAAAGGGTGTAATTGAGCTTATCGTTAAAGGCTGCTCCAACCTTGAAATTGCCGAGCTTCTATTTCTCAGAGAAACAACAGTAAAGAAGCATGTTAGTAACATCTTTAAAAAGCTTGACGTTAAAAAAAGAGTGCAGTTGATAAACAAATACCTGATCAACTCGAATAAGAACTAAGAAACAAGTCTCGACGGATATTCCGTTGGGACTTGTTTCATTTCATGGACCAGATTGAGATATTTCTACAACTTTACTACTTCTTTCGGACAATATGCAGCGATAATTCGCCGTGATACTATGAAGAGGCGTTGAACTTATTTTGTTAGGAGGAAGAAGATGAAACGAAAAAGCGTGGTGCTGCTGCTCCTCATAACAGCAGTGTTCTGCCTTGCAACAGGAGCATACGCTGCCAGCAATCTTACCGCCATTCAAGCATATTTAAACGGGGAGGTGAAGTTTCTCAAAGACGGCGAGAATTGGCGCCCGACGGACGATAACGGCAACGAGGTTTTACCGATTACTTACGAAGGAACAACCTATCTGCCTCTTCGTGTTGTCGCCAACGTTCTGAATATTCCTGTATCGTACAATGATGCGGAAAAAATGATTTCGCTTGGTGAGGGCAAAAATGTCTCCTTGTATAGTAAACAGATGAAAACGGAATATTCCGCGGCGAAATTTTTTGATGTAATTGACAAAAAGCAGCTCATTTTCGGTGGAAAGCAGTACAATGAAGCTTTTGCATTCTCAGCAAGCCCTGGCGAAAATTATAGCCTAAAAATCGACTTTGGCCAAAAATACAGCACCCTGCATCTCATAGTCGTTGCCAAAGCCACTATGAAAATGAAAGTATACAATGGGGCTAAGCAGCAGCTGTCTGATGAAATTAGTCTCGTGGAGGGTGAAGTTAAAGAAGTAAATGTTGATCTGAAGGGCAGCCAATATGCGGAAATACATCCCTATTATGGCTACAACTCAAATTTAAGCGACTATCCTCTGCTTTATGTTCTGAAAGACAGCTTTGTGAAATGAGTAGAAGATTGTACCCCTTTTGATCATGCGGAATGCTGTGTTCCCTTGGTCAGTGGGGTTTTTTCATATCTCCGGTATCTATGGCCTGTTTCACAGCACAGACAGCATAGGGTGATAGAAGAAGGATTTTGGAATGCTCATGACAATTCAAATCGAAAGAGGAGGGGGGCTAAATGGGTGCAGCCAAAAAACCGCTTATACTGTTTTTTGCATTTATTTTGTTTTTGTGCACCATTTTGCCGCTTCCGCGTACGTATGCAGAAGTCCATATTAATCGTTTCGTTATCAGTTGGTTTAGTTGATTAAATATTACGCAGCACATTAACTTCTATAAACTTGAAGCGCATTGGAAACGATCCATCCTTTAGGATAGATCTGAAGGAGATTAGAGTTAACGTTCTTTGAAATCAGTGATATGGAAATTCATGCTCGAATCGATGCGAGAGATAACATGCAGGATACGTACCGATGCAATGGGCATTTAACGCTATTTTCGTGCTGCGTCTAGGGAGAAAAATCCGTTCCGCAGGTCAAATTTGAATAGAAAGGAACTTTTCTATGAAGAACAAGAAATCAGTTCATGCTTTGCTCTCTTTTGTTTTGCTGCTGGCCGGTCTGTTTCCATACCATTCCGCAACGGCGATTGCTGTTGATTTAAACACAGGAATTAATTTGAACCTGGATAGTAAGGTAAATCCGGATATTTACAAGTCCTTTATTTACAAAAGCTCAAACGGCGTGAAAAGATGGGAGTTTGCAACAGGAGGAAGGAT
Source organism: Paenibacillus radicis (ex Xue et al. 2023) (assembly GCF_024722015.1). Lineage (GTDB taxonomy): Bacteria > Bacillota > Bacilli > Paenibacillales > NBRC-103111 > Paenibacillus_S. The sequence goes on from NZ_JANQBD010000022.1 coordinate 142,699, forward strand.
AGAATCCACACCGGCGATCGGCGCAGACGGCACCGTCTATGTGGGATCTGACGATTACAAGCTCTATGCGATCATGCCGGACGGCACGAAAAAACCAACGAAGAAATGGGAGTTCGTAACAGGAGGCAAAGTGCACTCCTCTCCAACGATTGGTGCAGACGGTACCATCTATGTCGGATCCTCGGATGAGAAGCTCTATGCAATCAAGCCGGACGGCACGAAGAAATGGGAGTTCGTAACAGGAGGCATTGTGTCCTCCTCTCCAACGATCGGTGCAGACGGTACCATTTATATCGGTTCTGGTACTGCAAATAAGTTGTATGCGATCATGCCGGACGGCACGAAGAAATGGGAGTTTGTAACAGGAGGGTCTACATTCTCCACACCGGCGATCGGTGCAGACGGCACCATCTATGTCGGTGGAGGCAAGTGGCTGTATGCGATCATGCCGGACGGAACACAAAAATGGCATTTTGCAATGGGAGGCGATGTGCATTTTGCATTGGGAAGCGATGTCAACACCTCCACGGTGGCGATCGGTGCAGACGGTACCATCTATATTGGTAATCTTGACAGTAAGCTATATGCGATCAAGCCGGACGGCACGAAAAAATGGGAATTCGCAACAAGAGACTTTATCGTCTCCAAACCGGCGATCGGCGCAGACGGCACCATCTATGTCGGTTCTGTTGACAAGAAGCTGTATGCGATCAAGCCAGACGGCACGAAAAAGTGGGAATATTTGACTGGAAGTTATGTTGTATCCTCCCCGGCGGTCGGCGCAGACGGCATCATCTATGTCGGTTCTGATGACAGGAAGCTGTATGCGATCAATCCGAACGGCACGAAAAAATGGGGGTTCGAAATGGGGGCAATCCCAACGGAAGGAATGTTCAGATCTTCTCCGACAATCGGCCCCGACGGAGCCGTATATATAGGATCATGGGACAAAAATATTTACGCTGTCGGAGCGGTATTCGTAAGCGGGGTAAGCCTTAATAAAATCGAACTCACATTGAAAACCGGACAAAGCGAGACACTGCAGGCGATAGTTAAGCCTGACGACGCTACATTTAAAGACATAGAGTGGTCCAGCAGCAACGACCGCATCGCCGCGGTGGACAATAAAGGTAAAGTGACTGGCATCTCGCCGGGTAAGACTTCCATAACGGCAACTGCAGAGAGCGGAGGATACTACAAACAAAGCGTTGTGACCGTAATCGAAGCGAACAATGCGCCTGCGCCGGGCAATGCGCCCGCACCCGGCAATGCGCCCGCACCGGGCAATGCGCCTGCACCGGGCAATGCGCCCGCACCCGGCAATGCTCCTGCACCCGGCAATGCTCCTGCACCCGGCAATGCTCCTGCGCCCGGCAATGCTCCTGCACCCGGCAATGCTCCTGCACCCGGCAATGCTGCCGCCCCTGGAGATATGCCTGTCCCGAACGTCCAACTGTCGGACATCGACGGACACTGGATGAAAGAAAATATTGTCCAGGCGGTGAGCAAGGGAATCGTGGAAGGCTATCCCGACGGCACCTTCAAACCGGATCGCAGCGTTACACGCGCCGAGTTTGCCGTACTGCTGACGAACGCGCTGAAGCCTTCCGGCAAAGGCACAGCGCTAACCTTCGAGGACAAGGATACGATCGGTGCGTGGGCACTTGAGCAGATCGCACAGTGCGTAGAACTCGGCATCATCAATGGCTATCCCGACGGCACATTTCGGCCAAACAAGACGATCGATCACTCCGAGATGATCACCATGGTCGTTCGAGCGGCGAACTTGCCGATCACGGACGATGTAGTGTCAGGGTTTCTGGATAACGCGGATATTCCGGATTATGCGAAAAGCAATGCCGCTTCAGCCGAACGGAACGGCATCCTCGGCTACATCATCGACAATAAGTTCAAGCCAGACGAATTGTCGACCCGCGCCGAGTCGGTAACCTCCATAATGAACATGCTGAAAGTAAAAAAGTGAATTTTGAAGCGCTTCTTTCTTTAGAATGGATCTGAATACATTATGAAAGTGATTGAAGATGAATTTTAAGAATAAGAGAATGGTTATGATTGTAGTATTTGTTGCCGCAATTATTGCCAGCTCTTCTGGAACCGCTTATGCGGCGGTCAATTTGGAGCCGATCAACGCTTGTTTAACCGGGGTGTATCGTTTGTTTTGAAAGGAGATTTATGGCAGCCCAAAGACGAATCCGGAAAACGGTTGTAGTGCAAAGCTTTGGTTCATGATAACCTAAATTGATATGAAGTCATGAGATGGAGTAACTTACATGTATTTAAATGGAAGCAATATGAATCAGCGATCATTTTACTAACGGTGAGATGGTATTTAAACCTGAATTACGAAAGCCCATAGTAATGGGATTGTGAAAAGAGAACAAGCCAAAATGATTGGAATTAAATGGGTGATGTGGAAGATAAAATGGTTAAGATAGCCCCCTCAAATTTCAACAATTATCTGGCGTTACTCCTTCATACAAAACATCCATGGTTTCTCATCCGCTTCCCAGCAAGAAAGCATAGACTTTCCCAGAGAGAATTTAGCCGTTATTTATGATATGGTTCCCCGCGCATGATCTTAAACGCGCGGTAAACCTGCTCCACCAGCACCAGCCGCATTAGCTGGTGCGGCAAAGTCATGCGCCCGAATGAGAGCTTCAGCTCGGCGCGCGCCAACACCGCGGGGGCTAAGCCTAGCGAGCCCCCGATCACAAAGGCCACGTGGCTGCGCCCGTACGTGGCCAGGCCCTCCACATGCCGCGCGAGCTCGTCGCTCGATAGCGGCTTGCCGTCAAGAGCGAGCGCCACGACGTAGGCGTCGCTCTTGATCTGCGCGAGGATGCGTTCGCCCTCGCGCTGCTTTACGAGCGCCTCCTCCGCGGCGCTCATGGATTCCGGTGCCCGCTCATCGGGCACCTCAACGATATGCACCTTGGCATAAGGCCCAAGGCGCTTCACATATTCGGCTATCCCCTGCACGAGATACGCCTCCTTCAACTTCCCTACCCCAACAATCTGAATATGCATCGCATAGCTCCACCTTTCTTCAACCAACACTCTATCTAGTTCCCAACCAAACAAAAAGAAGGCCAACGTACGGCCCTCTCTGTTCTTCCTTCTACACTACCAAGAATCTTGCCCGCTCCAAGCAGCGTTCACAATGAGCCGGCGGCTCCCATGCGGAGAAACGCACTTCCTCCAAATCAACAATATCCGGTGCATCCTCGTATTCATCAACAAACTGATCAATGGCTAGCTCTAGATGATCCTTGCAAACAACATGCATAACTTGACCCCACTCCACTTTAAACTCTATTTATGATCCTTCAACCTTACAATTCTGTATTCACAAGCGCTTATCTGCGTACTCTATTTATCTACCAAGCCTGCCTATCATTTTGCAACTTGTATCTAGCAGTCGCGCATATTTCTGATCCATACTCACAATCTTGTTCTCTTTTGGTACTAAAAATTTGCTTCTACCGATCTTTTAACTCTGCTGTAGTTAAGGTTACCGTAGCCTTTTTTCCGCCGCGGTAATAGGTGACGACGATTTTATCGCCTATTTTCTTCTGGCTGTATATATATTTGCGGAGCTCCATCGTACTATTAACCGGCTTACTGTCCAGCTCCACAATGACATCATTCGTTTTTAAGCCTGCTTCCTTGGCCGGCCCTGTCACATCAAGAACAATAATACCAGTTTTCACATTAGTGGGCAGCTTTAATACTTCCGTTCCCGTAAAAGATTGTAAATCTTGTGTTACAACGCCCAAATACGGCCTTTTAATTTTATGGTCAGTGATCAAGCCCTCAATAATTTGCTTCACCGAATTAATAGGAATGGCAAAGCCAAGTCCTTCCACCCCCATATCGGCCACCTTCAGCGTGTTGATGCCCACTACTTTGCCTTCGAGATTGACCAGTGCTCCACCACTGTTTCCTTGATTGATAGCCGCATCCGTCTGGATAACCTCCATCTCCCAATCAAAATCGCCCTGCTGACCTAATGAAACGGGAATTACCCGTTTGGGCCAGCTGATGATGCCTTTGGTGACGGTTGGGGCGTAGCCTAGTCCAAGCGGATTGCCCACAGCAATCGCCGTCTCACCGGCCTTCAGAGTGTCCGAATCCCCAAACTCAGCCAACACCTTAATCCCGGCGCCATCGACCTCCAGAACGGCCAAATCGGTCATTTGATCACGTCCTACCAATGTAGCCTTCTTCCGCTCTCCAGTCGTTGTAACGACGTCTAGCTGGCCAAAGCCCTCCACTACATGGTTATTCGTGACAATGCGAATTTTATCTCCAACCTTTTGAAACATAACACCCGAACCCAGGCCCATGGAGCCGCCTCGCGCATTTTCCTTCTCGCCTTCCTTATGAGAGCCGATAATGCTGATTACCGTGGGTCCTACCTTTTCGGCGGCACGAACCACTGAATCGCTGCTAAGCTGCTGTGCATCAGGCTTAATACCGGGGGCGCCTGCACTTGCAGATGAGGCTGCCAATGACATACCAGCATTACCGGACCCGCCCGTGCCAAACATCACCACTAAGCCTAGCGTAACCACTGCGCCTCCCAAGGCTGGCAGCAGCCATCCGGGCAGCTGTCCTCTAATCCCTTGTCCTATCCGGCTTCCCCCAGCCGACCATTCCATTTTGCGGGATACTTTTGTGGAATAAAAATCATCATCGAACAGACTCATCGTCTCCGCTCCCTTTCCCGCCCCGTCAGGCAGAGCCCTTTGCCACTAGCAATCTCAAAAACTTTTAAAACAAACAGGAATGTTTTATCCACTAAAAGACTAGAATAAGAGTATAGAATCCACTTCCGAAAGCCGAAAGGATGACCCTATCATGAATCATAACCGCATTTCCAACCATTTGGAGCAAGTAGATTTAATCGCCAAGCTGGCCGACCTGAAAAACGCCCATTACCAGAACTCGCTGCTGGTGAGTGCTCTAATCGAGCTGCTGGTGGAGAAGGAAATCATCACCGCTCAAGATATCGCTTCAATGTCTGCTCAATTGGACGCTTCCTTCTCGCCTACTCCTCATCCAGCCGATCCCACTCTGTAGCACGGTCATAGTATGTATCCATAAGTTTAGCCCGATGATCATCAGCCGAGAGACGATCCTCTACCATATTATTCACGGTCAGTCTGGCCAAATCCATTAAATTATGATCACGGCTCAAATGAGCCAAATATACCCGCTTCGTCCTGGATGTCATTACATCACATAGCCCGATACCTGCCGCTTCATTCGATAAATGGCCCAAGTCACTTAGAATCCGGCGTTTAATGTTCCACGGATACTTGCCCATACGGAGCATCTCAATATCATGGTTCGATTCCAGGACAAGTACATCGCTATCGCGGATTTGCTCCTTAACCTTGGAGCTCATATAACCGAGGTCGGTTGCTAAGCTCAGCTTTTGATCGCCTTCATAGAAACAATAGCCGACCGGCTCCGCAGCATCATGCGAAATTCCGTAAGATTCAACTCGCAGCTCGCCAAAATTCCGGAAGTCACCGGTATCCATCACACAGCGCTTGTCCTCAGCGATCTCACCAATCTGCTTATCCAGCGCAGCCCACGTCTTCTCATTAGCGTAGACAGGCAGATCGTACTTCCGAGCCATCGCTCCGAGCCCTTTTATATGATCGGCATGCTCATGTGTCACCAGAATAGCATCCAGCTCCGAGGCCGACATATCCTTTTCCTTCAACAGCTGGTCTACTTTCTTGGCACTCAATCCGGCATCAATCAGCACCTTGCTCTCTGCTGTCGCCACCACCATTGCGTTCCCCGTAGACCCGCTGGCCAAAACACTGAATCGAATTCCCATCCGTATAACTCCCATCTGACCTTGGGATCTGCCCAACAAGCGATATTTACGAAAATCAGCTCGTCAGACAGCCCCTGGTAATGCAGCTTACTTTTTATTTTTCTGAGGAGGCTCTACGGCCCCGTTCAGCGCATGTACATAATAAATATCGCCATTGCCTAATGCAACCCGCCAATACGGCACCATAAACCTTGTTTGGGTATTGTAATCTTGTCCATGATACCCCAGCTTGATGCTGCTGACTACCGTTCCACTCGGAAAATAAGTTTCAATTAAGCTTCTCAAAACCGTATAAGGCGATATTACCTTTTGCTCCTTTTGGTCTCCTTCTGATGTAACCTCGACATACTCTTGACGGTACGCTGCAACCATCCCATTTTGCTCAATGAGCTCGAGCTTCACCTCAAACATCGGAAGTGACCGATACAGCTGGTGAAACACATAGGTACCGTTCGTACTCAGCACTGGATCATATTGATAATTTTCCATATAAGGAATAGACGCTTTTACCGCCGCATCCTTCGTTGATCCTTTGCTCATCAGCGGACTGTATTTAAAGGGAGCATCCAACGTAATTTGCTTATCCGATTTCATCTTTTCGTCAAAACGCACTTCAATCTCCTGCAAGCGGGGTACTTCCTTAGGCATTTCAGCTGACACTTGAATGTTTTTGCTTTTGAGCAGCCTTTGAATTTCCTCAGTAGCACTGGCTGTGTTGGCGTCAAATTCCAGAAGATCCGAGCGGGTTGTCCATAACTGGAAGCCCAGCACTAAATTTAGCAATAAGAACGACAGAATCAAGATCGTTTTGGCTCGCCCCCAATCCATAGGCAACCCTCCCTTCCTTCTGATCCCCTGATCCATTTATTCCAAAAACTCATACGTGCCATCTCGAAGCTCTACCGTCCATACCGGCACCAAGTCCATCGTTTGCTCCCCAATTACAGGACGATACCCCGGGAACACGGATATTACAGAGCTTTTCTTGCTATATTGATTCAGCTTGGCATCTAGAATCTCGCCGCTGCTCAAAGTCAACTCTTTACTGCTCAACTTCGACAGGTCCGGTATGATCATAGAGCGTTCATAGCTGGCTACAATTCCTTTTTGCATAACAATTTTGATAAAACCTATATTATCGCTGCGCTGGTTCATAATCGGAAGCGACATGTAATATTGACGGAAAACAAACGCCTGATTAGACGGAAGCAGCTTCTGAGGAACTTTATAAACAGCGTATTTGCCATTCCATCCGCCATGCTGGTTCACAAACTGCACCGCTGACAGCAGGTTATCACGCAAATCCTCCTTACTGTCCACTGGAGCTATCGGATCAGTATAAGTCATCCACCGCTGGTCGTTCTTAAGCTTCAGTCCCCGCTTCGTATCCGTATAAATCTCTGAGCCATCTCGCTCAGACAGCTTTCTTGTTATCGCAGGATCTACGAAAAAGCTTCGCTTCAACTGGTCAACCGTATACTGGGTGAAGGGCATTCTAACTGTCGGGAAATCAATTGGCTTTAAAGGTAAATAATAATCATCACCCGCCAATTTATAGGGGACTATCTCTTCTTTTGGTAAAATACCTTCCAACGAAACGAACCGTTCAATATCTTTAGCCGATATATCTGACTTTACTACCTCATACATGGTGTTGAAAGTGTCCGTAAACAGGACTGTCCGCACATCATCTTTGGACTCCTTCGTAAAAATCCAAACCCTTGTAATAACATCATTGTCCGGAGGGAGCTCTCCCTTTAACTGCATGACCCTCTGCAGCACATTAATCGGGATACCATCTCGAAAACGTACCTCGATCCCCTGCTGCTTATTACGGATCTCATCCCAATTCAAGCCTAATACCGCGGGCGTAGTTTTGCGAAAGCCTTCCAACGAGCGCTGCTTCACATTTTCTACAACCCTCTTATAGGGATCTGTAGCCGGATACAGCACCGTATGCTGTTGATTGCCCAAATGCAGCACTACCTGGTCTGGGAATAACAGCTCCTCTAACATCGCCTGTGTTCCAATCGGCTCCGTCTTTACATACTCCTCCTGGACTAACGGGTCGAACTTGGGTGAGCTGTACGATAAATAGTAGCTTTGCAGCAAGCTGAGTCCGACAAGCAGCACCAGTACAACTGACTTCAGCTTCTCGATCATACCACAGCCTCCTCATTCAAAGCGTAAGGCAGCGTGAAGGTAACCTTCGTGCCTTGACCCAATTCCGATTCCAGCATAATCGTTCCGCCATGCGCCCTTACTATTTCCCGGGCAATCGACAAGCCTAAGCCTGTCCCTCCCATACTGCGCGAGCGGGCTTTATCCACTCGATAAAAACGTTCGAATATACGGCTTAAATCCTTCTTGGGAATGCCCATTCCGTTATCTTGCACCGAAATTTCGAGCAGCTGCGGCTCCGCCCGGTGAGCTCCTATCGAGATAAGTCCACTATCCGCCGTATATTTGATTGCATTGGATACTAGGTTGTCCAATACCTGATCAATCCGGTCACGATCCAGTACAATCTCTCCTACCTCGGGCGCCACCTGAATGGCGATGTCGATGGAACGCTGCTCTAATTGGAACGAGAAGCGGTCCGCAACCTCATCCAGCATCTCCGCAACATCCGTTAGCTCCCTGCTGATAACTGCCTGCCTCGAATCCAGCCTCGACAGCTGCAACAGGTCTGTAACGAGCCGGATCATTCGCTCCGTTTCGTTACGGGTTACGCTGACGAACTTAGCCGAAAGCTGAGGATCTTCCAAAGCGCCATCCTCCAGCGCCTCCAGATAGCTCTTAATCGTCGTGAGCGGCGTCCGCAGCTCATGAGACACGTTAGCTACGAACTCGCGCCTGGACTCCTCCAGCTTCTCCTGATCGGTAACATCCTGCAGTACCGCTATGGTGCCGGCCGAGCCTTTACCTTTGCTGTAGATCGTCGTGAAGGTCAGCTTAACCGACAGCTGCTCCTCTTCATCATGATCAAAGCGCAGCAGCAGCGAAGGATACTCGCCTATTTCAAGCTTCCGCATCTCTTCTCGCGTTATGCCGAGCACCAAGGGAAGCGGCTTGCCGAGAGTCGTATCCTCGTTCAACTGCAGAATCTGCTTCGCGCGCCGGTTGATAACGATCACCTTTCCATCGTCATCCGTAGCAATCAGCCCGTCGTTCATATTCGACAGAATCGAAGCGAGTCTTTCCTTCTCTTCCTCGTTGAGCGACAAAGCATCCTTTAGCCGCTCCATCATAAAGTTGAATGTCTGCCCCAACTGCCCGATCTCGTCGCGCCCCAGCACCGGTACCTGAGCGTTAAATCGCCCTTCCGCTACGGCCGTGGCCTGTCGCGTAATCGCTTTGATTGGATTCGTAATGGTCGCAGACAGCATCACTCCAAGCACGACTGTTAATCCTAATGCAAACAATGTTCCCGTCAACAAAAACTGATTGATCCGGTTCATCGTGTTGTACAGCTCTTCCATGGAAGCAATGATATACACCGCTCCATTAACCTTTACCCCGGAACCGATCGGCTTGGCAATAATCATCTTGCGCATGCCGTCAAAATCGGTAAACATTCGTTGGTTATCCTTTATCCCCTGAAGCGCCCGGTTAACCTCGGTTTGTGTATTCTTCTGCCCCACAATCGCCTGGTGGCTCACCATTGAAGTCGACAAGACAAGACCATTCGCGTCAATGACCTGAATCTCAGCGTTGCTAATTGCAAACAAATTGTTGACCACATCATTCAAATCACTATACGTTTTACGTGGCTCACCTTTATTTTCCTCGCTGTTCACGGATAAATACGGCTCCACGAACTGCGCGAGAAGCTGCGCCTGCTTGTTATGCGAATCGATGAAATCCGTCTTGAAATAACTCTCCAATGTCCGGATGAAATAAACTCCAATGAATTGCATCGCAATCAGAATCAGCAATACATAAATCGTGATCAGCTTCGACTGAATCGACTGAAAGAAACGAATCCCTTTCATGTTTTAGAAGCCCCCGGTCTTCGTGTTGCGCATCATATAACCAAGTCCTCTGCGGGTTAAAATATACTCCGGCCTGCTTGGATCATCCTCCAGCTTCTCACGAAGCCTGCGAATGGTCACATCTACCGTCCGCACATCTCCGAAATACTCGAAGCCCCACACGGCCTGCAGCAAATGCTCACGGGTCATAACCTTCCCGCTGTTCTTGGCCATGTACTGCACAAGTTCGAATTCCCGATGCGTCAAATCAAGCGGCACCTCGTCCTTATACACCATATACATGTCACTGTCGATAAATAGTCCCTGAATCCGGATACCCTGCCTGGCTGCCACTTCCGTTTCTACAGCTGGCATAGTCTGTGCCTTCGTCTGCCTGCGCAAATGGGCCTTCACCCTGGCCAGCAGCTCCCGGGTACCGAAGGGCTTGGTCACGTAATCATCAGCACCCAGCTCAAGTCCCAGTACTTTATCGATCTCACTATCCTTAGCCGTCAGCATAATAATCGGCGTATTCAGCTTGACGCGTACTTCCCGGCACACATCCATTCCATCCTTCACCGGAAGCATCAGATCAAGCAGAATCAGATCCGGTTCTTCTTTAAAGGCCAGCTCTACTGCCTTACCGCCATCATAAGCGCAGATTACCTCATGGCCTTCCTTTTCCAAATTAAACTTTAATATATCCGCAATCGGCTGCTCATCATCGACAACCAGTATTTTCGCCATCCCTACGATCACCGCCTGTAAGTGCTTGACATGGTATAGCTGCTTGGTAGTTCTCTAGGGGCTATTTTACGTTATCGCACCTTATCAACTATCCTTCTATTTTAGCACATTCCCAATACAAAAGTCCCCCATAAGTCATATGAATCTCCACGGTAGAATCCAAATACTTTTGAGGTAATAAAATATCCCCACAAAGTGGGGTCTTGCTTCGAAGTTGATTCAGATACTTTGCGGGGAGCCCCGAAACATATAAATTCTATATGTAACAAAAGAGACATGAACGGCAGCCTTCTGCATCGTTCATGTCTCTTTTCTATAGGTATATCAATAATAAGTATAAGTGCTAACGATTCAAATATTTCAAAGGATTCTCCGGCGTGTCGCTTCGTTGAACCTCGAAGTGCAAATGAACTCCAGTTGAGTCCCCGGTACTTCCCATAAAGCCAATCTTTTCACCCTTTTCAACAATCTTGCCCACTGTAACATCAATTTTGCTCAAATGTCCGTACAGTGTCTTGTAGCCATTTAGGTGATCAAGAATAATCATGTTTCCGTAACCGTCACCCTTGTTTCCTGCATAAACCACTTTTCCATTATCTGAGGCCATGATGTTCTTGTTCGAAGAAGTTAGATCGACACCCTTATGTAATGCGCCCCAACGATATCCGAAAGTACTGCTAATCGAAGACGATACTACCGGCCATGCAAACTTCCCTGAACCTTCGCCCTTGATAACCTTCGTTCCTTTACGGACTACCGCTTTTACCGGCTCTTGAATAATTTCCTCATTTTGAACCGTTTCTTCAATCATCAGACCGTTAATCTTGGTTACAAGTATCATTACTTTCTTCAGACCGTTCTTGCCGGCCTTCAACGTTTGATCGGTTCCGAGACGCATGCTGTCATCTTTCTGGTATTCCGTCTCATACTGAATCTCTTGCTGCTCTATTAATTTCTCTACGGTCCGAACCGCTAGAGTTGGCTGCAGAACTGTCAAATCAAGCTGCTGCCCCGCTTTGATCATATCATCTACAATCCATGGATTGTTCTGATAAATTAACTGTTTAGGAATATTAAACTTTTTGGCAATGCAGGAGACGCAATCTCCTTTTTCCACCACGTATTTGATTGGCTGCACATCACCGGTTTCCAGCTTCTTCCTCAACTCTTCCGGATTCACCATATCTTGAGGTTGGATTGGAATATCCTTCAACTCTACCTGCTGCACGAAATCTACCTTCTGCAGTTCTACTTCCCCTATAGGCTCAGAAGGGGTTGCTGACAATACTCTTACTTTACCCGAATCCTTCTTTTTCTCGACCACGCTCGATTTGATCTGGTCCAGCATGAGACTCGCTGTAGCTTGATCCTTTAAAATCCCGACAGGTTTCCCATCGATAACAAGCTCAGTGCCTACCGGTTGAGCAAAAATAGCGTTGCCTAGCTTACTCATAACTTGCTGATCGCTAGTTTCAACCATGAAAACCCTTTCATCCGTAAAGGTGACTTCAGGGGTCTTAACTACTACGTGAATATCTGAATTACTTTCGATTAATTCCTTAGATTTGGCGGCCACAAACTGCTCGACCGAGGACTTGTCCTTCACCGTTCCAGCCTCTTGCCCATTGATTGAAACATGAACGATTTGTGCCATATTTGCTTTTACATAAACATTTCCGCTCCACACGACTGCTGTAACCACACTAAGTACGGACACCGTCTTGGCAATATTCCATTTATGTAAAATAACTGCTTTATAGGCTTTTTGCGTGGATGCTGTTAGCTGCTCTTTAGTTAGTGCTGCAGGCTTGACCCTCATCTTGGCAGTCAATTTTTGTAATTGGATTTTGGAAAGCTTCTGCTTAGACTTGTCCAGCAGCTTCTTAGCCCAACCCATTCCTTTGAAAACTGTCATGTTCTACTCCTTTTAAGTCGTTTTTTACGGGAAAAAATACATAAAAACACCTAAAAATAGGGACAATAAACATTGTGAAAAAAAGACTCCTTCACTAATTTACCACAACCTCACTATTTTTTTCAACATTATTCACGAGTGGCTGCTATAAACAGCCAATTTTCGTGGCAGGAGTGTGAAGTTAAACAATGGAGAACATAACAGCCGTCTTTAATAACTGGACAGAAATGGATCGAGCGGCCACGGTTTTACGGGAGCAAGGTGCTATTGATATTAGGCTGACCGCAAATAGTGACACAACAAATGAAGCGGAATCCATGATGCCTAATCTGACCAGCAGCACGCTGGAAGCCGGATCCGGCTTCATTATGCAGGTCGTTGTAGAGTCATCACGATTCCGCCAAGCGGAGGATACCATATCGAGATTCGGGGGGAATTATATGTAATTCGGTTATTGCTGCTTGATCATACCTAGAAGCTGGGAGTATTCTTCCGGCTTCATGTACGTTTGCAGCAGCTGTTCAATTTCCTTAAGCTCACTGGCGGTAATACCATCCTCCATTAGCTTCGAAATATGCTGTATTTCATTTTGTGGTAGCCTCTTGACGAGCAGATTAAAAATTTTGGTTTTATCGTTTGTCGAAAGCTGCTCTTTTTTCTTCGTAAACTCTTCGCCTGAAACCACGACTTTTTCTCCTGCTTCCAAACCATTAACCGCTGCTGTTCCACCTGAAGTGGCACTACTGCTGCTCTCTTTCTTTACAGATCCGCCGATTTCCGCACTTGTCCTACTATCCTTCTTAGCCGTATTGCCTGCATCGGATCCAATACCTCTTGAAGATGTGCTGCTGGCCGTCCCTCTTGTGCTGCTTCCCGCTTCCCGGTTTGATCCCTCTGTCATTGTGTTTTGATGGCCAAATACGGCTACAGCGTCCTCGGGCGGCTTTCTCTGGGATGTACTTCCCGTGCTAGGCGGCTGCTCAGAGCCCGATTTCCCGCTTTCTCCACCACTATTCGTCATATCGGTCCCGCTCAAGCCAGTCCCGGGTTGTTCACCAAATACAGGCAGCGTCTCTGCGCCCTTTTTGCCCGAACGGCCGCTTGGGTCTACCGCCCCCGCCTCATTACCGAACAGACGAAACGCCCCCAACTGCTTGCTGGCATGCTGCATAAATTTAGACCAATCCGGAGTCGTATTAACAGCTGATTTTAAATTATACTGCTCCAGAATCATATCCACATACGTGTTGACAACCCAAAAAGTCGACGCCACACAAATCATTGAAGTAATTATAGCGCTTATTATAAGCTTGGACAGCCATTCCATTGTTTTCATTATGTGCCTCAACTCCCATAGTCCTCATGTTTGCAGCTTCTCCCCACAGTATTGACGATTTTAGCGCAAACCAACCATTGTCTGGAAAAAGAACAGCCGGGTTTCGACACCTATTCCCTTCATGATCAACAAAAAAATAACCTCTCCAAGCCCCAACTTTCTGGCTTGTGAGAGGTTATTTGTCATTTATAAAGCGTTCAGCTTAACAGCAACAATTAGCTGTAAATCGGATTTACAAGATTTGTTTGCTCACGGTTACGTCCTACTGAGAAGATAGCAATCGGAATGCCGGTCAGCTCAGATACACGCTCAACATAACGGCGTGCGTTTGTCGGCAGATCCTCTAGCTTGCGTACTCCTGTGATATCCTCGCTCCAGCCCGGCAGCTCCTCGTACACCGCTTCGCATTGTGCCAACAAGTTCAAGCTCGCAGGATAATGCTCGATGATTTTGTCGCCCATTTTGTAAGCTGTGCAAATTTTCACTGTTTCCAGACCCGCTAATACGTCCAGCGAGTTCAGGGATAAACCTGTAATACCGCTGACCCGACGAGCATGACGCACAACAACGCTGTCAAACCAACCTACACGACGCGGTCTGCCAGTAACAGTGCCGTACTCATGTCCCTTTTCACGAATCCAGCTTCCAGTATCATTATGAAGCTCTGTAGGGAAAGGACCATCGCCAACACGAGTTGTGTAAGCTTTGGCTACCCCGATAACTTGACGAATTTTCGACGGGCCTACTCCGGAACCGATACATACACCACCGGCAGAAGGATTGGATGAAGTTACATAAGGATACGTACCTTGGTCGATATCCAACATAACGCCTTGAGCGCCTTCGAACAGCACTTTCTTCCCGGCATCGATCAGATCGTTAAGAATTACGGAAGTATCCGTAACATAAGGACGAATCCGGTCTGCATAACCGAGATATTCTTCAATCACAGTTTCTGCATCCAAGCCCTTGGAGCCATATACTTGCTCGATAAGTACATTTTTCTCGGCAACGACTTGACGCACCCGACGTTTGAACTCCTCAGCATCCATCAGATCAGCGATCCGGATACCGCTTCTAGCTGCTTTATCCATATAGCAAGGACCGATCCCTTTGCGGGTCGTTCCAATTTTATTGTCACCTTTGCGCTCTTCTTCCAGTCCATCCAACAGCAGATGGTAAGGCATAATAACATGAGCCCGGTCACTGATACGCAAATTCGTTGTTGTAAAACCATTATCATGAATGTATTGAATTTCTTCGAGCAGCGCACCTGGATTAATTACCATACCGTTACCGATTACGCAGACTTTATCCGTGTAAAAAATGCCCGATGGAATCATTGTTAATTTGTATTTCTTATCATCAATCAAAATGGTATGGCCGGCATTGTTACCGCCTTGATAACGCGCCACCACTTCAGCAGATTCAGCGAGAAAATCCGTTATTTTCCCTTTACCTTCATCGCCCCATTGGGTTCCGACAACCACTACCGTCGACATCTACATAACCCCCATCAGGTGAAACTCACCTATAATTAGTCAAAAGGCCTAAAGCACCATGAATAGTTTAGCAGTACCACAATGCAAAGTCAATAAAAACGAACAATACTTAGGGCCTATCTTTTAACGTTCGGAATTTGTACATGTTATGAATTCTATGAAAAAGCCCTGTTCAAGCTAACTCTTGCACCAGAATAAGTCCTTTGTTCCGCCTAAGCGAAATAAAGGACCCGTGATTCTGTAGCAGCACCGGAATGTGGATGCCCGTTCATTCTCATCCACATTCCCTCTGTTAACCTCTTTATTAGGCTGTATTGATCTTGCCTAGTCTAGCAAGCTATAAGTAGCAAGAAGGGGATATCTGCGCTATCCTACCTCTTGATGCGTCCTGTCCAAACCAACAAACTTATTGAAATTTTTCAAGAAAGCCAGCTCCACCGTACCTACCGGTCCGTTACGCTGCTTAGCTATAATAATTTCAATTATATTTTTTTTCTCCGATTCTTTATCGTAATAGTCATCACGATACAAGAAAGCTACAATGTCCGCATCTTGCTCGATCGAACCGGATTCCCGTAAGTCGGACATCATCGGCCGTTTATCCTGCCGCTGCTCTACACCCCGGCTAAGCTGAGACAAGGCAATTACCGGAACATCCAGCTCACGGGCAATTTGCTTCAAGGTACGTGAAATTTCGGATACCTCCTGCTGACGGTTATCCCCTTTGCCACGTCCATGAATCAGCTGCAAATAATCGATCAGAATCATCCCGAGGCCTCTCTCCTGCTTCAGCCTGCGGCATTTGGCGCGGATATCAGCCACCGTTACTGAAGGAGAATCATCGATATAGATGTTCGCCTCTGACAAGGCGCCAATTGCCATCGTCAGCTTCTCCCAATCGTCCTGCTCCAGAAAGCCAGTCCGCATACGAGTGGCGTCTACATTCGCTTCTGCGCAAATCATCCGCTGTACAAGCTGCGGGGCACCCATCTCCAGACTGAAGATGGCGACCGTTTGCTTCTCACGTACTCCAACATTTTGTGCGATGTTCAGGGCGAACGCTGTCTTACCAACAGAAGGACGCGCCGCCACAATAATCAAGTCTGACCGCTGGAAGCCAGCGGTCATTTTATCCAAATCAAGAAACCCTGATTTAATTCCTGTTGTTCCACCTTTATTGTTATAGAGAAATTCGACCTTGTCGAATACCTCCATTAACACATCGCGGATGGCGATAAATCCAGTGTTCGAACGGCGCTGCGAAATCTCAAGGATGCGCTTCTCCGCATCACCCAGCAAATCACCGATCTCGTCGGTACTGGAGTACCCTTCCGTTACGATATTCGTTGCGGCGCGAATTAACCGCCGCAGCATCGACTTCTCCTCGACGATCTGCGCATAGTAGTTGATATTCGCCGCTGTCGGCACCGCATTCGCGAGCTCCGACAAATATTTAATCCCGCCTATTTCCTCCAGCTCCTGCTTATTTTGCAGTCGCGCGGTCAGCGTGATCAAGTCAATCGGCTCATTCTCCTCCGCCAGCTCAATCATCGACTCGAAGATGCGTTGATGCGATGTGCGATAGAAGTCATCGCTTGAAATGCGTTCCATCGCGGTTACGAGTGACTCGCTGTCAAGCAAAATAGCGCCGAGCACGGCCTGCTCGGCTTCCAAATTTTGCGGAGGGATGCGATCTGTAAACATACCTTCGTTCAAGTTCGTCTCCTCCTAAGAGTTCCGGTTTAGCGAAACTTACATCGTAAGCCTAATCTAATAGATTTTAGAGCATGCACTAACTGTCTTCTTAAAGATTACTCTTCGGTAACGTGAATCTTTAGCTTCGCAGTAACCTCAGGGTGAAGCTTTACACCAACCTCAGTCACGCCTAGTGTACGAATCGGATCCTCCATAAGGATCTTCCGTTTGTCCAGCTTAATCTTCTGCTGCTTCTCCAGCTCTTCAGCTACCTGCTTGCTAGGAATAGCTCCGAATAAACGTCCATCCTTGCCTGATTTAGCCTTCAGCTCGACGGTCAGAGCCCCCAGCTTCTTGCCAAGCTCTACGGCCTCTTCCTTCTCTTGATCCTTTTTCCTTTGCTCTGCCTTTTTCTGATTGTCTATCATTTTAACAGACGACTCGCTCGCCGCCGCGGCCAATTGTTTAGGGAATAGGAAATTCGTTGCATATCCTTCAGAAACCTCTTTAACATCGCCCTTCTTGCCTTGTCCTTTAACATCCTTCAATAAAATAACTTTCATTCGAAAAGCCCCTCCTCTGCGTGCATCTCACTTAGTATTTGTTTCAATCTTTGTGTCGCCTCTGAAATCGTTCCTTCGAATTGGGTAGCCGCATTAGTTAAATGCCCTCCGCCTCCCATTCGTTCCATAACAACCTGAGCATTCATTTGCCCTAGTGACCGGGCACTAATACCGATTAAGCCATCCGGGCGTTCGCTAATGACGAAAGAAGCCATTATACCTGTCATAGTTAACAATGTATCAGCAACCTGCGCAATGAGCAACTGAGAATATTTGCGATTTGGTTCAGTTACAGCAAGCGCGATGTGATCATAAATAACAACCGCGTTTTTAATAACCTCAGACTTTTGGATAAATGCATTCAGATCTTCCTTGAGCAGTCGCTGTACGAGCGATGAATCCGCACCATTGCGGCGAAGGAAAGATGCAGCTTCAAATGTTCTTGCGCCAGTAGCCAAGCTGAAGCTTTTCGTATCCACTACTATTCCCGCCAACAGAGCCGTTGCCTCTAACACTCCCATCGTTAAACGGTCGTTGAAATACTGCAGCAGCTCCGTCACGAGTTCACAGGTAGAGGAGGCATAAGGCTCCATGTACACAAGCGTCGCATCCTGGATGAACTCCTCACCTCGGCGGTGATGGTCAACTATGAACTTGCGCTGCGTCAGCTGCAGCAGCTTGGGCTCAGCCACCATAGATGCCTTATGCGTGTCCACAACAACCGCAAGCGTTCGTTGGTTCGTAATCTGCATAGCCTGCTCCGGCGTAATGAACCAACGATTAAGCTTCTCGTCCTCAGAGATCGTATCCATCAGCTTTTGAATCGAAGGATTAACTCCTTCCAGCACTATATATCCTTCTTTATTGCTTACATGTACCGCCTTCAATACTCCAATTGCTGCTCCGATTGCATCCATGTCCGGATACCGGTGGCCCATAATAATAACTTTATCGCATTCTTTGATCAGATCGCGCAGCGCATGAGAGATAACCCTTGCACGTACCCTTGTCCTTTTCTCAACAGCGTTAGAACGTCCGCCATAGAAAGACAGCCTCTCTCCAATCTTTACAGCAACCTGATCGCCGCCACGGCCTAATGCCATGTCCAAGCTCGTTTGCGCCAGCTGCCCAAGCTCCGTTAATGAATCACTGCCGGAAGCAATCCCGATACTAAGTGTAAGTGGCAGCTTATGCTCAATAGTTAAGTCTCGTACCTCGTCCAATATCTCAAAACGCGACTGCTCCAATGCCTTCAAACCCTTCTGATCCATTAAAATCAGGTAACGGTCAGATGCTGTCCGGCGTAAGTACACGTTATTTTTCAGAGCCCACTCTGTAATTTCTCCAGTTACTCTAGCCATCATAATGCTTCGGGTTTGGTCATCCATTCCCTGAGTAGCCTCGTCCAGATTATCCATGGTGACGATCCCTATAGCAAGCTTGCCTTCTTCATAGCGTATCGATAATTGTTTGAAAGCCGTTATATCCGTAAAATACAACAATCTTTCATCCTGCTTAAGCTGCACCATGTACAAGTTTTTGCCGATCGCAATTTCCAGCTTCAGATCCTTCTCCTTACGTGACTTCAAAGAAGGGAAAAGCTCCAACAACTGCTCGCCTATCAATGATTCCTTACTGAGCATCTTCGCCACAAATGGATTATGCCATTCGATAACCTTCTCTTCATTATAGAGCAGAATCCCTAACGGAAGCTCGTGAATAACATCCGTTCCGGCACGTTTGATTCGATGGGACAGTGTAGCTACATAATGGTTCAATTCCTTGCGGAACGCCTGCTCTGCCTTCAAAGTAAAATACGCCAATATCCCGCATAGAAACAGGGCAATCACACTGATTACCCATTGATACATAAGCAATATAAAAATCAAAATGAGTATTAAAGCAAATATCCATACGATATGCAAGCCGTGCCAACGCTTTAGCAGGAACTTCGGCATTCATCTCGCCCCTAATCCATACATTATTTTCCAGTCATGCGTTCACGGATCGGGAACGCTACATCAAACACACCAAGCAGACTGAACATAAAGTAAGCCGGCGGAAAAATCAACAAAGCTATAATGCCGATGATAGGCAGCGTCCGGTTCCATTGCTTCGAATGGGCTACATAGAATAGAAACGCTATTGCTTGTATAGCAAACACAGCCGTAAGCAGCGGTAATAAGTTTAACAGCAACGTAAAGAAGATCGAATTTGAATCCCTTACAAAAAACTCCATGAACAGAGCAATTACGTAATACCAGACGAATGACCTCGGCAGCATCCAATCACGTATAGGTTTGAACGCCGGTATAGATTCACCCGAGCGATTCAACAGCTTTCTGGCTAACCAATGCGTTACCACGATAAGGAACAGAGAAGATACAATCATATAAAACGGAAGCATCTGGCTCATTAATTGTACCAGCGTATCCGGATCGATTGCTATCATACTTCTTAGCTGCGCAGGCATTGTTTCCAGAACCTCTAGCATAAACTGCTTCATTTTGCTAATCAGATTCAGTCCGAACATGTAAGCAACCAATATACTCAGCAGCATTTCAGCAAGCATTGTTATAGTACCAATGGTCAAAACCGTTCTAGCCGGGGCGCGTTTCTTATACAAATTACCCATTTGAATAACCGGTGGCAGAAAGAACAGGGAAATGGCTATTAGCACCACACCTACCCAGCCCGTTATGAGAACGGAAGCTGCAACATAGAGAGCAGCCAAGCTGATACCATAATAGATCAGAAATCGTTTCGTCTCAAGCTTGACGTATTGTACCAGTACAGGAATCATCAACAAGCTTAATGTAATGATATTTAATGGTGATAAAATCGACAGGAGCAAAACAACAGTCAGCAAGCTCCAGCCAAGCATACTTTTTGCGGAACCTTTCCCCAACACATTCACCTCTTACGCATATGTTCTTCCAAAGCAGATATATCGCCATACCATTGTTCCAATTGGTGACCTTCAGCTTTATGCTTCTTCATTTTTTCCAAAATTGCTTCATCTAAACTGCGAAATGAGATGTCTATCTTTCGAGCCATTAGTTAATTATACCACAATTTTAAACCTTTTGTTCGGCTTGCCACAGCTTGAAGCAATAATCAATGATCTCTCTTCTACGGATAATTCCAATAAATACCTCACTGTCATCAATTACAGGCACATAGTTTTGATTGGTCGCCAATGTAATTAAATCCTGCATTTGCTGGTCAATACGTACAGGCTTTATAGCCATATGCTGAGCCACATCCCGGAGATGGACTTTATGTGCGTTGTCAAAACCTATCTCGGGGGAATGCTTTAATTTCCACAAAAGATCCCCTTCCGTAATCGTACCCACATATTTGCCATCCTCGTTAACAAGAGGAACCGCCGAATAGCGGTGATATTCCATACGTTCCAGCGCCTGGCGCATTGTAGAATTAGGAGATAAATAAATAACGTCTTCTTTAGGAACAAGAAAAAAAGCAATATTCACCTAAGCCACCCTTTCGAAGTAATAATTCCATACTACCTTTACCCTACTTCATAATACACTATGATTCCCAAGGAAGATATACAACTGTATATCCTTTTATTGTACTAAAATAAAGAACCCGGCTCATCCCCATTAACCGGGTTCTAATCAGATAAAAAGACAGCTGATGCACGAAGCTCAGCTGTCCTATTCTTATACAAAGCTAATATAACTGCTACTTAATAGTAACGCTGACCTTAGTCTTCAAGTTAGAAAAGCTCACCGTTATTGTAGCCGTTCCTTTTCCAGTAGCTTTTATAATCCCGTCTTTTACATCTGCGATCATAATATTGGAGCTGGTCCACATCGCAGGCTTGGTTACATCCTCTTCAAACCCATCCGTATAAGTGGCAATGGCCTGGATTTCTCCGGCTTCGCCTTCTTTGAGATCCAGCTTCACCACATTGGTTTTTAAATATTTAAGTGTGCCAATTTCTACTGGGACTGTAATTGTTTTACCGCCAAAATTGGCTGACAAGGTTAGTTTTCCAGGAGCAGTGGTTGTCAATAAGCCACCAATGACATCCGCAATTTTGTAATTGGAGGTTTTCCATGCCGCATCCTCCGTAACATCTTTGGTGCTTCCATCCGAAAGTGTCGCTGTCAATCTAACTTGAACCGATTGCCCCGTTTTCATTGCGATAAAACGTTGATCGACCTCCAGCTTTTGAACAACTCCTATTTCAACAGGAATGGTGATGCTTTTTCCTCCATAGGTTGCTGTAATAGTAACCTTGCCGCGTGTAACAGGAGTTACTACCCCTGAATTCGACACTTGCGCAATAAGAGGATTGCTTGATTTCCATTCCGCCTCGCTAGTAACATCATGGGATGCATCTAATGAATCAGTTGCGGACAGCGTAATTTGTTTCACTTCGCCTAAATCAAAAATCAAATATGGAATATTGGCGACCAATTTATTAGCCGTGTCCACTTGCACACTAAACGTGATCGATTTATTACCTACTGTAGCCGTAACTTGTGTTTCACCTGAACCAATTGCCGTAACCTTACCATCTTCCACTGTTGCAACCTTCAGATTAGAGCTGGTCCATTCAGCTTCTGTTGTTACCTCTTTGGTGGTGCTGTCTGTATATTTAGCCGTAACGACAAGCTGCTGATTACCACCTTTTTTCATGACCACATTGGTTTTCTCCGTAGTAGTCAGGCTATCTATAACGCCCACCGATACTTTAACTGTTGCCGTCTTTGTTCCATATTTCGCAGAGACCGACGCGGCTCCTGTTGCAATTCCCGTTATGTTACCGTTATTTACACTAGCCGTTTCAACTGAACTAGAGAGCCATTCAGCCTTGCTTGTTATATCCACTTTGCCTCTCTCATCCGGATAAACCGCATAAAGAGTAATTTGTTCAGAAGCTCCCACCTGGAAGTTAACGGTCTTCTTCGATAATTCTAGTGAAGTTGGAATATCCACTAGCACTTTGGCAGTTATGCTTTTCCCACCATAAGTAGCCGTAACCTTGGTTTCGCCTGACTTATAGGTCGTAATTTTCCCTTTTGTGACAAATGCGATGGCATCATTATCTACTGACCATTCCGCACTATCAGTAACATCGTTATTTGTTGAGCCATCCGCATATGTAGCATACAGCTTTAGTTGCCCAGGAGTTCCTACTTGTAGAGAATAGACCTCCTTATCTAATTCCAATCTTCTAGGCACATCTACATCAACTACCGTTGTGATCGTTTTTTCCCCGAATTTAGCGGTAATTGTAGCTTCGCCAATAGAATTTGCAGTTAAATTTCCTTTGTAGACATAAACGATATTTTCATTGCTTGATGTCCACTCTGCACGTTCAGTAATATCTTCAGGTGCCCCATTTCCAGTATTCGCATAGGTCGCAAAAAGCTTAAGTGCCTCTTTACCATTCTTTTTCATGAAAACATTTTGTTTATCGATATCGAGCTTGATAGCATTATCTACATCAACCTTAATCGTTGTTGTTTGAGTACCATAAGATGCTGTTATTGTCGCTTTACCTGGTCCATAGCCCGTAATTACCCCGTTCAATACATCAGCTACAGTCCCTTTGTCTGTTTCCCATTCTGCTTTGTCCGCTACATCCACTTTATCCCCGTTAGGATATGTAGCAATCAATTCAACTTTCTCTTCTCCCTTTAACAATAAGGATACTTGTGATTTCTTGGCATCAATACGCTTCACTATTTCTACATTAACCGGCAAGCTCAATGTTTGATTGTTATATTTAGCTGTAATAATCGCCGTTCCTGAGCTAAGACCTTTAACCAAGCCGTTAGTCACTGTTGCAACCGAATTGTTATTGCTTGTCCAATCCGCTTTTGTTGTAACGATCTGATCGGTTCCGTCATCATAATAAGCTGTAAGACTGATATTTTCAGTTCCTCCGAGCCTTAAGTCTATCGACTGTTTGTCCTTTGTCATTGTTTTTACACGCTTCGTTACTGTTACATTTACAAAGACGGTTTTCCCTAAATAAGTGGCAGTAAGAACAGCCGTGCCTTCCTTTTTACCGGTCACTACACCTGCATATACAGTTGCAACATCCTCAGCCTTGGAAACCCAATCTGTTTTCACGGTTACATTCTCAGTTGAATTAGATACGAATACGGCTGTAGCTGTTAAATTCGTAGTTGCCCCGACTTCCAGTGAAACTTCATTTTTATTCAGCACTAGGCTTGAAATCTCATCAGCGGCAAACACATTCGTACGGGTCAAATTGCTTGTAGCTACTAGAATAATAGTTAATAATAGCATTATTCGGGTAAATCTAAACATAAACTCTTACCTCCGTTGTATGGATCTCTAGTTAAATTCATACTTGATTGCGCACTTTCATCCATCTAAATAGGTCGTCTACTAAATATCGGTTATATTGTCGAAAAAATTTATACTACCACTAATATAATTTTATTAATAACATTAAGTCAATGACTACGATGAGTTCAATCCCCCTTTTCTCCTATTAATAGCTTGCTGTGTCCACGAAAAGAAAGACAATAGAGGAAGTGTATATTCCGTTACCACTTGGAAAACTCAAAAAAACAGAGAGATAACGGAATAGCTAATTCCGTTGTCTCTCTGTTTTTCTGCATATGGCTCATACCAGCACTCTCGATGAAGATACATCCATGTCTAAGCGGTGGCTTTTCTTGTAATATTAGATTTGTTCAGCCCCGCTGGTAACTTTTAAAGTCTGATATAAAAAAACAACCGGTTGGTATAAACCCAACCGGTTGTCTCCTTATTACGTTACTATTCCGTTGTGTATGGCAGCAACGCGATTTGACGTGAGCGTTTGATCGCAATCGTCAAGGCACGTTGGTATTTAGCCGAAGTTCCTGTTACACGGCGGGGAAGAATCTTACCACGCTCGCTGATAAACTTCTTCAACGTTTCGATGTCTTTATAGTCAATGTGAGTAATTTTATTCACAGTGAAGTAACAAACTTTACGGCGCTTTCCGCCTTTGCCGCCCTTACGGCCGCCAAACTTGCGTTCGCCACGGTCTTCGCTGTTATTATCTCTTCTTTGGAATCCCATCGTTATTCAGTCCTTTCTACGTTAAAATGGCAAATCATCATCGGAAATATCAATCGGTTTTCCATCATCCTGGAACGGATCTTGATTGTCTCGTGGTCCGCTGTTACGTTGTTGGCTGTTACCGCCGCCACCCATTCCATCTTCACGGCTTGCATTCGCACCACCGCCGCTATTTGCAGATTCCAAGAAACGAACATTATCGGCAATAACTTCTGTCACATATACGCGGCGACCCTCGTTATTATCGTAGTTACGAACTTGAATCCTGCCTTCAACTGCAGCCAGGCGTCCTTTACGCAAGTAATTGGCACATGTTTCAGCAAGCTGACGCCATGTTACAATATTGATAAAGTCTGCTTCCCGTTCCTTTTGCTGGTTCGTGAAAGGACGATCCACGGCCAACGAAAATGTAGTTACGGCAACTCCTGCAGGTGTATAGCGCAATTCAGGGTCACGAGTAAGCCTTCCAATCAGAATCACACGATTTAGCAACCTTAAACCCTCCCAGCATGTCAATTACGGCATTTGATGCCTTAAGCTACATCTTTAACGATCAGGTAACGAATGATTTCATCAGAAATCTTCATTACACGGTCAAGCTCAGTAATAACATCATTGTTAGCGTTGAAATGAACTAACACGTAATGACCATCACGGATCTTGTTGATCTCATACGCAAGACGACGCTTACCCATAACATCATGCTTCGTAATTTCTCCACCGTTGTTGATGATGTTTTGAAATTTTTCTACCGTAGATTGAACAACTTCTTGTTCAAGATCCGGACGAATAATGTACATGATTTCATATTTGCGCATGGTTTCACCTCCTTTTGGACTAAACGGCTCCACTGTGTACGGCATATCACCGAACGGAGCAAGGAGCGAGTAATACTTGGTTATCAAAACTCGCACTATAATACTATAGCAAAACTGCTGCCCAATAACAAGTTTTAAATTCCACCTTACTTGTCAGCTCCTTTAATGGTAAATATTTATGCTCATGCATTTCTCTCCTTGGGGAAAACTAACATTACACTTCATAACAGGAGGTGACTAGAAATGGGCGAATGGAGTCAATTTAGACCAGGTGACAAAGCTCCCAACGATGGCGAGTACATGGAAATGGGGGAAAATGCCTTCCATATGGGAATCAACGATCCTACTATCATTACTTTGAAAAAAGGTGAAACATTCCCGGATACCTCCAACCACAACCGCAAATGGAAACGTAAATACTAGCCTCTCCTCCCTCTCATGGGCAAAGCCCAAGCTTAAGCCCCTGAGAGGGCTCTAACTTCACTTACAAAAAGGAGCCACTACCATGCGATATACAGCCACCCTGTTCTGCACGGCACTCGGCGCAGCCCTTTGCCTTATGCATTACATTGGTCACGATTCAGAACCCATCTACCTTATATTTTACGCGCTCAGTGTACCAGCGTGGTTCTACCCTTTCTTTTCTTATACAAATGTCAATGCAGCACTGCTATATGTCCTCACCATTGCGTCTTGGGCGTTAATAGGCTATGTAGTCGATCGTTTCACTGTACGGAGAAGAACCAGGTCTCACTGATCGTTTTGTGATCTTATTTGAATGGATCTTTAACGGTTTTATAAGAACAGCTTCCACTCTAAGCGCTTTCGATTTCGATAAAGAATAGCGGCAGGTTTTCTTGCAAAATCAGACTTTACTCAGTTCAGCTTTCCTGAAACCTTATGGAATCTGATATTATAAGAAAAACGCCTTGCGGCGTCCTTGGTGTACCCTTTCGTTTGTACGTGGGGAGGGATGGATGTGGGATTCCGGTCGCTGTTGAAGCTCGTGTTCCCTCGAATTATAGGCTTGCAGCGGTGGGAACACGAGCTTCAAAGGTAGGTTGCATACCCGAGCAGTCACCGGAGGTGACGACCAGGGCGGACGCTATCGCTCCTCCACCCCACACCCATGCCCTCTTTTGTTCTACTCTGTGCTTTACCTTACTTCCTTATTCCCTAACCGTTCTTCGATCCGGTATTCCAAAGCCATGCATCTCTTTGTAGTACTGGGTGAACCCCTCAAACTTATACTTTCTCGTCCCTTAAGAAAACCGTCAGGGAAAATTGTTTCCTGGCGGTTTTCTTGTGTGCATGTGCAACCCTCTAGCTCATAATTTCCTCTTACGGAACGTCATTCCTCTATTTGTCTTACATTCCTTCGAATTCATCATTCTACGGAACTACGATCCGTTATTTCGTCTATAAGCTGCCGAATTGCCCTTATTTCAAGCAAATAAGTGATCGTACTTCCGTTTCACTTGAATGTTTACGTGTGCATATCCAAATAGCGCATCCCTGTTCCCCCCGCCTGACGACTTGTTGAAACTACGCGCTGCTTCTCGAGTTCTTACCAAAATCATTCCAGCTAACCCTTATTCCTTAAGAAAAACGCCTTGCGGCGTCCTCGGTGTACAATCTACGTTTGTGCGTGGGGAGGGAATCGGGTATGGGATTCCGGCCGCTGTTGAAGTCGTGTTCCTTTGAATGGAAGGCTTGCAGCGGGAGGAACACAAGCTTCAAAGGCGGACGCTATCGCTCCTCCATCCCACACCCGTTCCCTCTTACAGTTCTACTTTACTGCCTTCTGCTACCTCTTTCTTTGCTGCGCCTAACCTATCGGTCA
>NZ_JANQBD010000023.1 GCF_024722015.1 Paenibacillus radicis (ex Xue et al. 2023)
TTTTACAACCGTAAGAGAATTCATGGTTCTTTGGGCTATGTTTCACCGGATCAATACGAGGCCATGTATTACAAAAAGGTTGTGTGATATCTCTTATTTGAGTGTCTACTTTCTTGACAGAGATCCAAATAAATGTTTAAAGTGAGGTCATTATAAAGAAATATAGCCTTTAATCTATTACCCCTGAATCGGATGTACTTATTATGATACCTAATAGATTTAGGGGCTTATAGCCCCCTGCCTTTTTACGATAAATCAAACTGTTGTTTCCCATTTCTAATGGGTAGACGTAAATTCAGCATCAGAACCTCTGCTGCGCTTTTCACACCGCGATATAGTGTATCTTCATTAAATTCAGCATCTATATAGTATTCAGCAATTTGTCTTAGACTCCATCCTTGAATCTGATAATGTAATAACCATTTGAAGTGCTCCTGAGTTCGCTTTTCTTTTCCTTTGACGTAACCATGTTTGTCCATGAACTGCTCGGTTCTTTCCTTATACATTTTTTTGTATGATTTGAACCATGTATCGATTGTGTCCTCAAAAGATTTCCATGTTTCTGTTCTTGGGTCCCATCCTTTACCACTTTCCCAATCCCTTGGTTCGTAGCTCTTCATGTCTTCGTTATTCATTGATTGTTTAAGCATAAAAGTTTTTCTATGATCATAATCCAAGATTTCCTCAAAACTATAATTATTTAACCCGAACAAACTAATATCTACTCTGTTGGGAGTAAAAACAAATGGGAATTGTGTATTAAAGAAATCTTTATTAAAATCACTAGCTTTAATTCCTGCACTTGCTTCCAACTCAATATCATCAATTTCAAGTTCAAACATATTTAAAGCGGAGGATAATGATAATTTTTCTCTGTTTGGTCTTGAATTACTCTCTAGACGTGAAAAGTACCAATCTAATGCAATATCTGAAGGCACTCCAAATTGTCTTGAGTATTCAATAGCATTCTTTTTGCGTTTATCTCTGTTCTCCTCTTGAATATCCTCATAATAATAATAAAGAGCAGTTAATCCTAACTCTTGGTACAAATCATTGTGTGAATGTAGATTATATTTCTCAGTCCAACTTAATAGTTCCTTCTTCAGTGATGCGTAACCTGAGTACGTAGAATCTTCTTCTGAAACTTTGACTAGGTGCCATTCAGAAGGTTGCTCCCTATACGATAGTTGGTGTTTTAAGAACCATTTCTGAGCTTCATCATAAGCATTTACTTTTCCCCGCAGATCATTAATTACCTCTGGAACCATTTCCTCAATTAATCTTGTAAAATATGACACTGAGTCATATCTCGTCTTATCCAGCAGCATCGGATAGCTAACAGCTTTAATTCGATCTGGATGATAATACAGTCCACCTTTCATTCATATGCCTCCCTATTTAATCTTTAATTTAATAATAATGATTAAGTTAAAAATAATAAAGGAATTACATATTTTTTGAATAATTCAAGTTGGAGCATCGTCCAATCTTGTCCGTATTTCGGATAGATTCAGAAGGAAGCACATCAAATAACCCCATTCTATTTTGAATTGGGGGCTTTTGTTTTATTTGCTCACGGGTTTGACTTGTACCTCAGATTTGTTTCATTTAACATCTTCTTCAACCGTAGACTCAATGAGATAATAGTGTTTTCCTATATTCTCATTTTCACCATATATAGTTGGATTATACTGTTAGTAGATAGTCTTCAAATTGCTGTCCACTCATTGTGTCAATTTTTGAAATATCAGAATCTGAGATACTTCTTAAATACGCTTTTCTTCTAAATCTATCTTCGTTCAAGTAGTAGATAAATGCTCCCAAACAAATAATTCCGATTAGTAGTTCCATATGTATCCTTGATAAATAATTTTACTTTTACTATTCTTTAAACTTTTTGGGTAGATATAATAACATTTCGATCAGTAATTATTATCACTCTTTTGAAAATACGAAATCATGATAGCACCTAGTAATATTGTTAAGATAGCCATCAGAATTTTCGCTAAATTAAAAATTAAACCAAACATATACTTCTTATCTCCGCGGTTTTCCATATATTCCGAATTCATTTTGTTGATATCATTAGGATATTCAAACAATTGTTTTTTTGGTCAAAAGACAATTTAGGATCATCAAGTGCTACTACTATTTTATCTATAATTTTAAAGTTAGTGTCTACAACTAATTTTTCTTTAGGATTTAGTTCAAGATTTAAGTCAAATTGTTTAACCATAGGCAAGGCTACATTTTGTATAGCTTCCTTTATTAATTCTGGTGCAAGATCATAATTTATTACTTTAATTTCTTCATAATCATCTTTAGTTGTCATATGGATTTTATCCCCTTTAGAATTAAATAATATAAACTTACTTCGTATACTCAGTGATTTAAAATATTCACTTACAATGAAATCAGCGTTTTATCTTTACATCATACTTATTCAATAGTGACACTTTGTAATCTAACACCATCGGAATTGTCAAATTTTGTTTTCTTCGAACCTTCAATCATCTAAGAAATTATGACTGATAGCTTGTTGTATTTTTATTACAGATTCAAACGTTCTTACATTTTCTTAATACATGTTTTAGTTGTTTAGCTTTATTTATCATCAACAAATTCTCTGAGAAGATTTGTGAATAACGTTACTTTTCCTTGAAACACAACATACTGTCCAGATATATTTAATGAATTTTCTTGTTTATGTTCTATTACTCTTTCTTCTAATACTTCTATTACATTTATTAATACTTTGAGAACTATTTGTATTTCTGTTTTGGTAACTCTCGTGGGTATTACACTCAAGCCTAATAATTTGGTTTTTGCAGTATTTATATCCACGGTTTCTTTGAATTTGTTGCCTTTTATGCCATACCCCTCATGTAAATTAAAATCACTATAATCAATGTTCCCAAAATTATTACTATGGTGAACTTCTCTTTTCCATATATAAGCGTGTGTAATTACATCCCTAACACAAAGAATTTCTTTAAGTTTCTCCGAAAGCTCTGAATTCTTATAGTCATACTTAATTGAATCAATAGTACTTCTGTTTGGTTTTTCATTCTTAATAAGATATCCTGCCCAATCTACAAAAGACTCTATATATGTGATAACTATAGGAATTACTGCCGCTGAGAAAGAACTTTCTAAATAAACTACGGAATGGAAATGTGGTATATCAGGATGGGCATTTTCTATTTGTTCTAGTAAAGTAGCAATTGGTTGAGTTAAATAGTATCCAACTACTTCGTGCAAATCCATTATTATTTTATCTTCTTGCATTTGTCAGCTATTCTCCAATCCAAATTAACTATAGAATATGTTCATTTACTTTTGAATATCCTTCGATGAGGAGATAAAATGAATGACTCCGGCTAATACAAGAAATAAAATATAAACTATAATAATCCATGGGTGTTTTTACTGATTGTTCCAAGTTCTCCATTTTGTCGGATTAGTTATTTTATCGTAATAAGCTTCATCATAGACCTTACTGAAATAATATTATTAAAACTTCTACTCACCGTTCAAACTCAGAATCATTATTTATCCATTCCATTTCCTCGATCTCGACAATTCTCTTAAAATCCTCAACAACATCATGGATATAATCTAACTTTCTCAATAGTTCATAATTGAATATATCTCTAAGTTCCTCAACATTGACTCCAAACAATTGGAATTGTTCAACATTTATATCCTTAAACTGATTATTGAATTGTTCAATAAATTCATTGGAAGCATCAATTTCATTATAAATATGTTTTGTTAATTGTATGTCTAACATATGAGGGTCTTCATCTGGATACTTAGTCTGTGCGATATCTAAAAAGTATTGATACTTTAGTTCATAACTTAAATTAAAGGAAGCAACGATTTGTTTATTGTGAAATATTTTATAACCCCATTCATGATCTTCAGCATTACTAAAATAAAGTAATGGGGCAATCTCAGAAAGTACATATAAGTTCTTGTAAGTATCATCTTTGCTTAAATACTCATCTTCCATCAGCATGACAATCCATCTTTCATTAAGCTCATGAACATGGTATCCATAATTCCCCACCTTGATAGTGCTTGAAATTAATTCAAAATACTCTTTTAGGAATAGCGTCCCTACTGTAAATTCACTCATTAATTAAACTCCTAGCTTTTATTTTTATTTGTTATATATCCTTTTTAGATAACTTTATTAACGTAGCCCTAGTTTATAAGTAAATTCTCCTTAATTTTCCTGTGACAATTGTACCACAATTTTACAAATGTTGACATGACAAAAAAGCCGTTTACCCAACTTGTGCATGGGATATTCGGCTTATCATTTGTTTATTTTCTTTATGTTAACAACAAGCCCAACCAAATGCCAGTACATCCTTGTGCTTGTTACATTGAGTAATATGACCGCATCCAGAATCTCCAAACATGTAAGGCAGATTAATCTCAGAATCTATCTGAAATATTAATTGCATTTTCTCTTGGCATTTTGGACAATTGGGATACTCAACACCCTGTACCCAACTTGGGTAACCGCCTAGTTTATCTCCAGTTGCAGGATTAAGCGATTCATAGAGTTCACTTTCTTCATCATCAGTAAAAGATAACCCCATCTCATTCATTTCCTCGATATTGGGATAATCAGCAATTTCATTCCAAGAAAGTATAGTCTTAGCTGGATAAAATTTAGATACATCGATATCAGATCTCCCACTATCAATTGGGTTGATTATTCGCAAAAAGGTACTTTTAGAAAATGGAAAATAAGCTTCACATTCAACTTCACAGAGAGGTTCTTCATTCAAACAATAAAACATTTGTAGTATGCCTTTATCTATACCAACATATGATTGAAATGATTGAGGAAGTTCAGATAAGCTTAATTGGACAAATAGCTGCATAGGCTTGCTACAGTTTTGGCATATTGGATATGACTCATTCTCTGAGATATAAGGTGTTCCTGAAAATTTGCTCGCTATATTTGAACTGTCACCGTCTATAGTATCTGGAATCCATGCTTTCTTTTCAAGTGGCTTTATCTTATTGATTAATGTTGTCATTTTACACTCTCCCATTATGCATTCCAACCCTCATATTATACCATAATATTACATTTTTCGACACAATAAACCCGAATCTGTACTACTTTTAGTCTAAATTAACTTATTAAAATATAGTGTTTAGGACATTTAAGATACATGAATAAATGCCGAATTCGGCTCCAACAAAGGCAATAATTTAGTCAATAATACATTTTTCTGGTCAAAACTTGACTCTTCCACGCTTCTTTCCTCCCACAATAAAATAAAAGCCCACTCCGATTTGCTGAGTGCTCTGCCGAATCATTTCATTCTGCTTTAAGTTAAGAATATTTTTCCATACAATCGTGCAAACTATGGCCTAAAGGCGGTGACTAATTTGGACGAAAAAGAAAATCATGAACCAACCATTGCGCCTGGTATGAGTGATCACCAAGAGCTCGAAGAAAAAGCTACAGAGGAAGAAGTAAGTGAAGGTGAATCGACTTCAGTAACGCAATTATATTTGGACCGCACTCCTGAAAAATAAGCATCGAATCCACTTTTGCTCCAACCGGAGGAGTAATTTCCTCCTTATCTCCCCCTAACATTTCCTTATTTCGATTCCTTATTATGCCGCCACTCTGGAGCTAAGCACCTCTTTTTTTGTTTTGAAATTGAAATATATATTGTGGATATAAGCCTTCTTATCGACCTTCTCCCTAAAAATAGTCATGCTACGACAACGAACTTCGAGAATCTTTTTACCTGAATTCGGATAATCTATTAATATATCAGACATTGATGGAGGTGCTTTGATTTGAAAGAGATTATTCAATGTGGTACCCGCTCTACGGATGAATTATGTAAAGCATTATTTGAATCAAAAGCATCCAAAATTCGGTTTGAGATAGAGGATGATGATTCCTTGACCGAATCTACTCTCGATTCAGAAGCATCGACAATCCAAGTAGGAGAAGAGGATAAGGAAGCAAAAATGGTCAAAACCCAAAATAAAATTATGTCTTTGTGGAATGAAATCCTTCATTAACTTGTAAATGGATGGCTGCTTTTGGGTGAAACCCTCATGATCCATTCTAGGGCTAGGGCATCAGCACATGAATAACTTCGATAAGCACAGGTAGCACCACCAATTTC
Source organism: Paenibacillus radicis (ex Xue et al. 2023) (assembly GCF_024722015.1). GTDB lineage: Bacteria > Bacillota > Bacilli > Paenibacillales > NBRC-103111 > Paenibacillus_S. Next base: position 6,177 of record NZ_JANQBD010000023.1, read on the forward strand.
CATAGAAAAGTGGATTCGAACTCCTTAAGTCAAGACGCAAGCATAAGCTGGCTCGAGTAAACGTAGAATAAGCTCATCCCGATCAATCGGAGATGAGCTTATCTTTACTTAAATAATAAGGACGCACATACTAACGTTTAAGAACCACGTCATCCGCAATGAACTGGCGAATTTCCGCCAATAATGATTTAGGGTCGAATGATCCCTTTTGAATAACATTCTTCACATAGCCGTTCAATTTATTTCGATCTTCCGACGTAATTGTTTTCGCAGTCAGCACCACAATGGGAACTGCACTCCAAACATCTTGCCTACGCAGTTCTTCAATGAATTGGAAACCGTCCATTTCCGGCATCATCAGGTCAAGCAAGATAAGCGTAGGCACTTCCTTCTCCATACACTCCAATGCCAATCTGCCATTTCCAGCTTGAGTTACCCTATAGCCCTGTTTGTGCAGCAGCTTGGTCATCAGTTCACTTGTCGTCGTATCATCTTCGATAACGAGGATGGAGTGGTTGGTGTGCTGAGGTACATATTTCTGCATCACATCTATCAGCCGTTCTCGTTGCACCGGTTTCATCAAAAATTCGGAAGCGCCAAGCGCGTAACCCAATTTCTTGTCGTTTGTCATGGACCAAATTACAACGGGGATGTCTGCCAGCTCAGGGTCGCTCTTCAGTGCCGACAGTACACTCCATCCATCCATACTCGGCATGAGAATATCTAGACAGATCACTTGGGGCCTAAGCTTCCTGGCCAGCAGGAGCCCCTCCTGGCCGCTTTCAGCGAACGCCATTGTCCATCCCTCTCTGGAGAGATAACGTTCCATCAATTGCTTGTTAAACGGCTCGTCATCGATGAGAAGAACGCTCACCTTGCTGTCTTTTTCCACATTTTCGAGCTCGGTTTCAGCAGACGTGGCCGTAGCAGCTCCTTGTTCTTTCGGAGCTGTTGGAATCCAGCATATAAAGGTGCTGCCGGCTCCAAACTCGCTTTCCACGCGAATGTCACCACCCATGATGTTGCAGAAGCGTTGACTGATTGCCAGCCCAAGTCCAGTGCCTCCATATTTTCGCGTTGTTGAAGAATCGGCTTGCGTGAAAGGCTGAAACAGCTTATCAAGCTGCTCCTGTGTCATCCCGATACCCGTGTCTTTAACACGGAAACAATAACCCGCTTCGTCCCCTCGTGCTTGTGGGAATATATCGAAGTCGATATGGCCGGACTTGGTGAATTTGCTTGCATTACTGAGCAAGTTGATCAAGATCTGACGCAGCTTCGTTACATCAGTTGTAATATTACCTTTCTCACAACGGGTTTCCACCTGATTGCCGTTCCCCTCAATCAATGGTGTGACTGTCATCATCACATCCTGAATAAGTTCTGACAACTCGTATGTCTCCAGGTGAATTTCCATTTTGCCAGCTTCGATCTTCGAAATATCAAGGATATCATTAATAAGTGCAAGCAGATGATTTCCCGCCTTGCTGATTTTCCCGAGATCATCCACGAAGGTAGGCTCGTTAAGTTCCTCCGCTTCTTCTTTCAACATTTCGCTGTATCCAATGATGGCATTGAGTGGCGTTCGTAGTTCGTGACTCATATTGGCCAGAAATTGACTCTTGATCTTGTTCGCATTGATGGCTTCATCATGGGCTTTCTCAAGCTGAGCGGTACGTTCCGCAACCAGCTCTTCCAAATGCTCATTTAACTGCCGCAGCTCCTGATTAATGATATAAATTTCATCTGTTTTTTGCTGGATTTCGGAATCTTTATGTGAAAATCGTCTGGAAATGTATATCCCAAGCAGCGATAATCCAAGTGTGAATAACGTTCCGCCCGCTATGAAGTAAGCAAGCCATTTCTGGTCCAATACCATACCGGAAGATAGCTCCGTTTTTCCGCCCAAATGAAAGTCAGCAGCCATCATACCAATATAATGCATACCTACGATTGCGGCTCCCATAATCAACCCGCTTCCGAGCTTCATCCAACCATCACCGCTTTCCCCATCCTTGCGGAAATAAAAAGATAACCATAATGCTGCAATAGCTGCAGCCAAAGCGATAATAATAGAGAGCGTAAAATAGAAGGGGTTATATGTAATATCAACCTGCATCGCAGCCATTCCAATGTAATGCATCACTGAAATACCTACCGCGAGCAGCAGTCCTCCAATGAGTAATTGTCGCAGGGTTAACTGATTGCGACCGACAATATACAAAGCAATAAAGGATGCAACAATAGCTGCCAACATAGATATAAGAACAAGTTTCAAATCATAAGCGATAGGTACCGGAAGCGAGAAGGCAAGCATCCCGACAAAATGCATCGACCAGATACCCATACCCATTGCAACGGCACCAAACAAGAGCCATAGCCAACGGTTTCTCCCATGGGATGTACTTATTCTCCCTGTCAAATCCAGAACTGTGTAAGAAGCTACAACTGCAACGATATATGAAAATATTACAAGTACCGTATCATGTGAACCATGAATATGCTCCACTTAAAATCCCTCTTTCCATTATATTGCCTCCAATCAGGCTCAGCGGACCAAGGAAAGCTTTTTCCTCACCGCCACCTGACAAAGGTAAGTTCAACATGTGTGATTTCAATCTGGCAAGCCACTCTTGTCCATCCTTTGCGAGCAACTCTAATCCTTTTTTCAAAGTACCCCCCATCGATTTGACCATCGAACATAGATATTATTCAAGAATGAAATGGACATTTAACCATTTTGCTTTTTCTACTCCCCTTCACATTCAAAAAGATAATAGTTGCCGCTGGCGCAGGCAAGCCTATTATTAGTTCAAGTTATTTTATCATAACACTATACACTGTATCTCGGAATTTTGATTTTGAATTATTACTATTTAAATCGTCTGGGCGAAATTTTCCAGAGTCTCCTATCTTTCATATCACTAAATTTACATATTGTATACAATCATTTTATATAGAGGTGATGAAACAAACTTATACTAATAATTAACCACCCTTAGAAAGGAGAGGTAAATCATGCATTTCTATTATTATGATGAAGACAAGGAACTCAATGAAGAGTCTGTTGAAAATTCTTCTCCCAAGAATGAAGTACAACCGATCGTGGTGTCCCTTCTTTATTTTAATGGAGTTATAGATGAGTAATCGAATTTTGAAAAGAAACCTGGAGGAGACTGTATGATCGTATTCGACGTAATTGTGAACGGACAGATTCAAGAAACTTTACAGCCTAAAGATCAAAGACTTCAGGAAATGTATTGGTTCATGGTAGATCAAGTTCAACTTATTAAAGAGAAATACGGAGAAAACTTCCAGATTTCAAAAAGAACAATGGAGGTTTACCCTCAATAAACGTTGATTTTCATTCACTTAGAGGTTGGCTTTCTTGCGAGACCCGAAAGGAAACCTCCGGTTCAAACTATACGTTCTTATCTCAAAAAAAATAGGTGAAGGAATAGTTCCTTCACCTGCCTTATCACTATATTCGGATAGGTTTTCCCCCTATTGTTACCTTGACTCGAGAGAGCCGAGTTTTTGCTTGATGCTGCCGATAAAAATTAAAATTCAGCTCCTTGATGTTGTCGGTCAAGTAAGCTGATTTATTGCTGTCTTTCACTCTATACTTGTTCAGTGCTGCGATCATTTCGGTGTCAGACTTTATTCCAATGCCATGCCCATAATACTTACCATCTTCCAACAAAACAACGTTCTCCCCTCTCCACCATGGAGTTACGGGAGAGAAATCGGGATTTTTGAAATACAGTAAATCACCAGCCTCGGCTTCCTCTTTATTATTTTTTTCCAATAGTCGTAAGTTGCTGTTTAAATGCCAGTCAAATATTAGCAAATCCGCGAACAGCTTATTAAATTCCTCGGGATCAATTGAATCCAATATCGCTTTGTATAAAACGATAACGACAGCGGTTGAGCACTCAAACGCATACTTTTTACCGTTCGAGAATATATCATTTATCGCATTTTGTGGAGTAACCCCATCCTTCAGCTGAAATCCTCCGGACTCCGTAAGTTTCCAAAAATCTTCATTGCAGCGTGATTCTTTAAAACTTGCGAAGCGGGCACCGGATTTACTCAGCAGCCGAGCGGCTGCCACAATTCGAGCCCGCATATGCAGCTCAAATATAAGCTCATCCACAGTTTCATAACGCTGTTCAGTAGGACTACTTTTCTTTTTTTGGAAAATGATCCGCTCCTGCTCGGAAAGCATACTCTCGTCGAAATCAGCAAGTTTGTTCCCGGCGATAACGATCATGGGCTATCCCTCTTTTTCATGTAGTTTCTCTTAGTGTATGGCCCATTTTGGAATAGGTGACTGGAATCTCATTGACTGTTAATTTGTTAAATTATTCACAGAAGATTTTGGCTCAATCTGGTAGAATAATGTCGAATAATATCGAATAAGGATGGATGCTCTCTGGACAACCAAGGCGTGACTCAAGAAGAACTATCGCTTCTCCTTTTCGGAAACAATGATAAGGCGCAAACTTTTGAGCTAACAAAAGATAATGATTATTTACCAAGAGCGAAGCGGCGCAGAAAAAAGAAAGTATGGATAAATCGATTTTTTTACAAAGTAGAGAAGAAGTACTTGTGAAGCCTCGTTCAATAACTGCAACTTTCTGGAAATACAGAGCGTATACTTAATAACCAAGTAAAAGGAGATTGTTTATGAACCCCTCTGCGCTTTGTATGATTGGTGTTGCATGTTTAGGGTTTGCTTTCGCAGGAAAGGATCTTTGGAACTCAGCTCCTGCGTTTGGTTGGCTCCTTGCTGTGTTCTTTTTCTCAGGCGCTTTTTTTAGTGCCCTTAAAAGAAGACGCTAATGACACAACCTCTAGAAGAACGTGCCCCGCTAACGACCATTGCCAGGATCATGAAAAAAGATTGCCAACCATCTACCCAAACGGGCTCGATAAGCGGCAATCTTTTATTTCATTTAGCCTTACTTAACTAGTGCGAAATAAATGACATACAACCAACTCAGCAGGCCGTGAATAATAGCCCAGAGAATGGATTTATTTGTAGTGTAGGATATAACCATTGCCAATGCTGTACCGAAGCTGATACCGGTCTTGACGTAATCTGAACCTTTCAATTTCGTCACCCCTTAAGAAGATTATTGCCAACTTTTATTATTTATCATCGCTATAGAATCATTTCCCTTCATAATCCTTCCGTTTAGATAATATTCGCATGTATACGAAAATAGCCCATTCGAAATAAATGAGCTACATTATGTTTTCAACCATAGATAAGTGGAACTGTTTAAGTTTATCTTTCTGTTTTTAATAAGGCTTCGATTTCGCTTTTCAACAATAAATATCTATGGGCACTTCTCATAACTTTAACTTTTGTAAGTCCTTTTTCAACTACATATTCCTTCATCTTGTCCTTGGACAGGTTAAATAAATTTCCCGCCTCAGTAACTGTCATCACTTCTTTGTTGCTTGTGTTTTCGAAAGTCTTTTTCAATTTTTGATTCCAATCCTCAAAGACTGCCATCATGTATGCCCCCTCTTCTTTGAAAAGAATATAACTGTTACTTATTAAACAGAACTATTCTCCGCATCTGCTGTACTTTAACCTAGTATACCATGTATTGACCAATAAACTGTAAAACAAACGAAAAGTATAACTGCTCGCTTATTGGCCGCCACAATTAATATTTCTTTTACGTATGGCTAATACTCCAATTACATTCGCCAATTACAATGAAGACATCTCAGGGTGCCGGAGGTATCGATATTATGAGGAAAACAAAATTACTTGCGATTATCTGCTTGGCTTCTTTATCTATCCTGGTTATAAACGAACTGAAAAGTAATTTCGTACTCGTAAATCCTATCCCAGCCGATCCATTTGAATATGAATTTGAGCTGTTAAATGGACAAGTCATAGCAAATCCATACGGCGTTACAAAATAATAACTTTCGGAATTCAGATTCCTAAGAGGGCCGCAAAAACGGTTCTCTTTTTTTAAATTTAATTAGTGTTAATACCTTATTTATTTGGTAAAATTAACCTAATGGGTTCGAATCCATAAAGGAGATGTTTATCGTGAGTAATGATTACCAAAAACCAGTTTACTATGATGGAAGCGGCGTCCTCTCATGGCCTGTCAGATTATTTGAAATCAAGGATTTAGTGATCAAGCCCGCTAATATTGCAATTGAACCCCTGCTTTTTCCTGTATTTCCTCATCCTATCCAGTCTTAGAATTTTTCCATTTATTCTCACGCTGAACTTAATGTTAACTTCATTATATTATGTTATACACAGACCGATATATTACAGCAGAAGAGTTGATTAGGGGGCTTCCTGCCCTCTTTTTTTATTTCACAAAAGTTCATTAAATTTGGATATTCAGTTTATAGTTGGTTACCCTAAGATTAAAAACCACACTGCATAAGGAGTATATTATGATTAGTAATCGTGAAATTAAGGGCCAGATCGATGAGCTGACTGAGCATAATCAAATGCTGACTCAAGAGCTGCAAGAAATTAAAGAAATGCTGCAAAATCAGGACTCTAGCCAGAAGCAAGCACAAAATAAAAATAAAAGCGATCAACAAAATCAAAGCAGTAATAGCAGCAGTGACAATCAAAGTGATAGCGGCGGAAATCAAAACGAAAGTAACGATAATCAAATTTTTAATATCGCCAATGATTTTATAAAACTTAAAGGTTTAATAAGCAGTCTAGAAAAGAAAATGCAAGATTACACTTCAAATAGTTCGAATAGCTCCAATAATAAAAGTTTAACCGAAGAGGACGTTATCAACTTAATGCTAACTATGATGAATGGAATGATTGATTGGACAGTGGATTTTGTATCCAGTCAGAATAATAAAACGTCCAGCCCTCTTCAGTAGCTTCAACTATATATGACTAAATGGACCTGACCCTGTAGGGGGAAAGGTCTATTTTTTATGACAAATAATATTTATTAAGAAATCTGTTAATAATGGATACTATCTACTGGAAGGATGTGCTGTTTATGAAAACAATCAAGCGTATTCCGCTGCTGTATCCTATTTTTTTCACCTCACAGCTTGTTAAATATACAGGAATTATTATTTTCCTTATCGTCTGCTCGATTCCTAAAGGAAGCTATCATTTTACCCGCTACGCTTTAGGTTACTGGAGATGTGACTGCTGCAACAAAACTTATTGGGCAAACCATGAATACTCCTTATCAGGCCATTCCGATCATAAAAACTGCCACAATTGCTATAGCCCCAAATATATGGACTGAAATGAATGTATGAGTCCAATAGAATGGCCCTCAATCCTTTACATCGGAGGATCAAGGGCCTAATTATTTATTTAGCTTTGCCAAAGCTATTAATACCTACCACTTTACAAATATAGCGGCCATCCAGCTCTTTTCGTAAAACTTCCCAAAAAACATTCGTTTGCCCCTCCATCTGGCCGCGTGATTTAAACACTTTTCCTTTAGGCAACTCCACTTTGGATCTCACTTTAAGCGTCTCAATATCTCCGAGTTCATAGCCTATTTCTATCATCGTTATCTCCTTGTTGTGGGAACCGGTTATTTGGGTTTGGTCAATATGTTCGAATGCATACTCTTAGTACTAACTTTCATATATTCGACAATATTTGGAATTTTCCTTTTTATTTAATTATTAATTAAATTGTCAGAATCTTTAAAATAATTAGCTTGACTTGAAAATGCTTACAAATATAAGCTTTATTTGTAATATTCTTTAGAGAAAAAATTAGGAGAGTGACTGTTATGAGTAATTATGTGCTAAAGACTGAGGTAGAGATCGATCCGTCAAACAGCTGCCTTGATGATTACAACAGATTCATTACACTATCATCTAAAGAGCTAGACACTCTCCAAAAGGATAACACTTCAGAGCTTCACAAACTCCAAATTGAATTTGACAATCTTCTGGATGAATTAAGATCAATGATCAAGACTTATCCATCAACCAGCTACTTAAATTGTGCTTGACCCTAACTATGCTTACTAACATTATATTAATGTGAAGACCTGACCCCGTTTAAAGAGTCAGGTCTTTTGTACATAAAAAACCCCTCTTATTAATATAATTCGAGGGGATTGTCATCTATTTTATAAATTGCTCATGCGTTCGCTTTTGTATTTCTTCAATCCATTACATGCTGTTTCCAATTGGCTATATACATGAGCTTCACGGGATGAATCTGTCATCATCTCACAGGCCCGTACCAGACTATCAATGACACTGAATAGCTCAGGGTCCGTTCGATAACAATCGAATGTTAAATCCTGCATCTCTTCGAGCTTTTCCTTATATCCTGCATAAGTATTCCATTGCATCATGTTAATCAATTCCCTTCTCCTAAGAATGAATTAAATTAATACATAATATATAAGGTTTAGTGTGTCTTAATTATCATTGTAGCGCTTACAATAATATTTTACAATATCTTTCAAAAATATATTAATCCAAAGCTCGTCTTTATGAAACATAGTAAACTGCTTCTTATCCATCTGGCAGCTTCCCTCCTATAAACCTTCCCCAAGGCCCATGACTTTGGGTGTAGTTCTTTTTACTCATTAATATGCTAAAAATATGCTATAATCAAGAAATTAACACAATTCTAATGATTTTTTTATTTTTAGCTTCACTATTATAGAAAAAGGCTGATTACTTATGTCTAAAGCAAACAAAAGAGAATATTTTCGGATAGGACTAAAAATCCCACTCTCGGCTCAATTAAAAATTGTCGGCATTAACAATATTTTAGTCGATACCAAATATGCCCGTATTTTTGTAACCGATATTAGCGCAGGCGGTTTACGCGTCCACTCTAAATTAGACCTTCCCCTAAATATAGACCTGCTCCTGGAATTTATGTTTTCACTGTTTCATAGTGAATTGAAGGTTCTCGGTACTATCGTACGAAAGTCTGTCATATCGTCCTCCATGTACGAGTACGGAATCCGGTTCTCCTTGGATGAAAACCAGCATACTCTGCTTATGGGACATTTGAACCTTCTAAGCATTCGTCTGAGGCAATCCAATATTATTTCGAGCTGCAGCTTCTGTTCAGAGGAAGAAATGAAGCAATTTTATTCGGCTAAGTAATTCCGATAATATGAAAAAGAGGCAGCGCTAAAGCTGCCCCTACTATCCCAAACATTCATTTTCCAATCACAGCTACACCTATAACCTATTTACTCCCTTAAAGCGTCTTTCAGCTTAGTAGACATGCTGCTGCTAAGCGTCTTGTTGTAGTATAAATCCCGCAGCTTCTTCACTTCCTGCTTTAAACGAACGTTCTCTGTTTCTAATGCATTCAGCTGATCCAGCTTCAGAGCTTGCTGTTCAGAAGCATCAATCCATTGTACAAGATCCGGGTTTTCATAGCCCGCATCTTTACACAGCTGCTCCAATGCAGCTCGTAGTTGTTTATAATTGGCCTGGTATGTCTCTGGCATCGGTTGCCTCCACTTTACATTACTTCATCTTTAGTACTGATCTTGAAGCCTACATCCTGTACGTTCAAGGCTTAATATAAAAAGTTTACCACATTGCTCCCATTCCCTCCACACTGAACAGGAAAAAATCCATTCTGGCAACATAAATCGGCTTTTCAAGGGTCAGTAATGATCAAAAAAAAAGCATCCCTCCAATAGAAGAGAGACGCTTTATTCGCCTTTATTAAGGCTAGACGTAAGCCTTGCCTCTGGTAAGAATACATGGAACACCTTTGCCAACCGCCCCGGGCTGTGACATTTTCTCCAGATAACGGAGCCCACGTTCACATTTTCTGCATTTATTGCATACATCGGAGGTCACTACCTTCATGTTAAAACGCTGCTTATCACCATTAGGCGGTGGCGTATTTTTCTTCTTCACTTTTTTGCCGCTCATCACGTTCACCTCAACATAAGTATTGATGTATACTATGTGACTTGAGGCGAATTGGCTACAGAAGGAGCGTTACATAGCGGGCTTGCGAGGAGCAGGTACTCCACTTAACAGACGGCCGATACGAAAGCGGCTTAGTAGAACAGCCAAACCAACAGATAACAATGTACATAAGACGAAAGCTATAATTGTCCGTACGGATACGTTCCAATCAGGGAATAAGGAGTCTGCTATGTAAGTTGCTGCAGTGAGCATCAGAGCATGAGCCAAATACGCGCTGTATGAATAATGTCCTAGAAATGTTAGCATCCTCTTAATCCATTGACCTGCCGATTGCTGAATAATAACTGAAATAATGCTCATCGCGATCACAGAGAAAATTAAGAACAAGGCCATAAAAGGCTGCACCAGCAGCGTATCATTATATTGAATTACCAATCCGGATTTCGTTTGGAAGCTCGCAGTAATTTTATAAAGCAACAGACCTGAAATGAACACATAAATGAAAATGAAACTCGCTTTCCAGTTCATGATCCGCCTTTTCCAGCCTTCAACATTCAATCCCACTACTGCACCCATCAAGAAATATAGATAAAAGTAAAGGGCATTGCGATCTGCATATTCCGTAAATAACGAGCTCAAGACGGAAATATGGAGCATCTCAGCAGCATTACCTATCACTGAAACCTGCCCAGTAAGCAGCACATAACCAATAGTCAAAAGCCCAAACCCTACAGCTAGCTGCCATGGCTTGCATGATCGACGGATTCGTAACAAAGCTTTTTGAATCAACGGGAATAAGAAATACAGTTGAATAACCATAGCCACATACCAGAGGTGATAGCATGCCGTACCCGTGAATAGGTACAAGGCGATCTGTTTAGTTTCCTTCCACAGCTCGAGATGATCGCCCCCGAAGATTAGCGCATACACAATCGACCAGACCGCATAAGGCAGCACGATATCTTTACACCGTTTCCATACGAAAGCCCCATAAGCAATATCTTCTTTATAATTATAGAAAAGCACCAGCCCGGTAATAAAAATAAATAAAGGTACGGCAAATTTAGCTGCAATTAAAAAAACGGCGAGCATGACGCCATCCTGTAAGCCCGCCTCCGGCAAATATGCATAGTGTCCAATGGCATGCTGAAGCACAACGGCCAGAAAAGCGAAGCCGCGCATATATTGAATTTCTTCAATTTTGGCCTGTTTGGCCATAACGATTCTGCTCCTCTCGATGTCATCTTGATGGAATCGATCCAAAGTTAGCGGGTTGATTGGAAAAATTCAATCCATTCCCCATCTGGACCATGAAAGAAAAAATAACGTGAGCCATTCGGCAGCGTTATAATCTCTGAATCAATAAGCTTAACATGCTGAAGCAGCTTAATACGTTCGAATTCTTCCTCCACATTGTCGACAGTAAAAGCAATATGATGAACTTTCCCTTCCTGCGGCAGCTTATCGTTATACCCCTGGATAAGCTCAACTTCGGTTTCACCGGATTGATCGAATCCAAGAAATGCAAGTTGAATAACCCCATTGGTATGAAGCAGCGTGTCTTTTAATACGAGCCCTACCACTTCCCGGTAAAACCGGATGGATTGCTGTAAATCGGACACCATAATTCCTATATGCTCAATTTTTTTCCTTGCCATAGTGGTTACCTCCCAATTATTGTTTATTATCCATCTTATCCAATATTGGACACGTATACAACTCAGGTCGACCTCTCATTCAAAAGAGTTGGTATCTCACTTGTAATTATTTCGTAACTTCGATATAGTTAGTTATAGAAGAACATGGTGTTATACTACTTAAGGAGTGATTTTATGATCCGTATTTATCCTTCAACTTCCCGCCATTCTTCCGATCATGGCTGGCTGCAGAGCAATTTCAGCTTTTCCTTCGGCGATTATTACGATCCCGATAATACAGAGTTCGGGCCGCTGCGGGTGTATAACGATGATGTGATCGCAGGGCATCGAGGCTTTGGAGCACACCCTCACCGGGAGATGGAGATTGTGAGCATCGTCTTGGAAGGACAGCTTAAACATGAGGATAGCACCGGACACACGGCGATAACCGGCTTCGGTGGCGTGCAGCGTATGTCCGCAGGTACTGGAATCATTCATTCCGAAGTAAATCCGTCGGATGAGCCCGTTAGCTTACTGCAAATATGGTTTACACCGGATCAGCGCCAACTAGAACCCTCTTATGAGACCTCTAACTATGACCCAGCCAAGCTGACAAACAATTGGTTGCCTATCGTATCCAATCAATCAGGCCCTGGCATAGCCCACATTCATCAGGATATGACTATCTATATGACCAAGCTTGAAGCAGGCAAGTCCCTTTCCTTTCAACAGAAGGAAGGACGCAGAATCTATGTGCACATAATTGAAGGTACCGTTACCCTTAATGAAGGCAACCACTTGAATCGCCGTGACGCAGCTCGAATTTCCGATTTATCTTCTCTTACCGTAAATAGCGAACAGGATTCCATGCTGTTGCTGATTGATTTGCCATAATCGATTGAAAGAAAGGAGATGATGACCTCATGCAAGCCGAAACGAAAAAGCATTTATATATAAAACATGCCGTAGGCAGCCGAATGTTATTTGATGTTTCCGGAAGGAATAAAGCATTCGAATTATCGGATTGTTCAGGAGGCTGGAGGATTGTCATAGCTGACGTGGAACCGGAAACTGCCCAGCTTCTGGTATCCAACGATATGGAGCTTAATATTTTTTATTTTGTAGAGCAGCCTGGACAGCCCGTCCAAAAAAACTGGTTATATGATAAGGATCGTCCATTAATTTCCTATGATAATGTTTCGCGCCAATGTGTAATTCAGGTCGACTCCAAAATGGACTATAATAACGAAAAAGTGTGACCAATCCCTCTACGTCCGCTCTAAACGGATGTTATTTGTATACACATACTTACAAAAAAACCGCCAATCATCTAAACTCTCAGATGATTGGCGGTTTGGCCGTTCTTAGGAGCCTAACACTTTTTTACCGCGAGGTTTCGAACCCACAGCATCAGGCTCCAAAGTAATGCCTATCGTATCGAATTCACTCTCTGCAGGATTCAGATCATGCGTCAAAAGGCCGCTCCCATCGTCATTAACCCTGAAGGTCCCCCCGTTGAACCTGGTTCCTTTCTTGACGATCCAGACCTGATAAGCTTGATCTCCCGCATTTTCTCTAAGACCATTGACCTGTACTACCAATTGCTGCTGCTGCCCCTGCTGCTTGATCCAGCAATGACCTTTCGCTGCAGGCATATTAGGATCGAAGGCTTTCAGTGCATATTGCTCTACTACCTGTGCAGGAGCCGCAATTTTACTGCCTGAAGGGAAACGTGCTATACCGTATTCATTGAGTCCCCAGCCCACCGTAGCCCCTATCAGGATGCATACGACTGCCGCAGCGGCAAATGACCATCTACTTCGCCTTGGAGTCGATCTAATTTTGTTCACTAATGGAGCCGCTTCTGGCTCGGTCACTATTTGCCCGATTGAATTCACAGGCTCATGAATCTCTTGCAAAATATGATTCAGCATTTGTTCTTTAACCGAATCCTGAAGCTCCACTTCCTCCATCTCAAAGGGGAGTGTTCGCCAGATCTGTTCCAGTTCTATTAATTCATCTCTGCACACCTGACAAGAACTCAAGTGAAGCTTGAAGGTTTCTTCCTCTTCTGGCGGTAATTCTTTCAGGAAGTAGGGAAACACTTGCTCGCAGAGGTTATTTCCTTCAGTCATGGCCGTTCACTCCTCTCCGTCAGGTTTCAGTTGCTTACGTAAAGTTTTTAACGCTTGATGCAATCTGCTTTTTACCGTTCCCAAAGGCTCTCCGTTACTCTCAGCAATTTCATTTAACGTATAGCCTTCCCAATAGAAAAGGCGAATAAGCTTGGCTTGGCTTTCCGTTAAAAAGCCGTAGGCCGCCTCGATCTGCTGTTTAAGCAGCATACGTGAGATTGGATCCTGGAGCTCATCCTGCTTATACAAGCCTGCGAGCTCAGCCTCCGTTGAGGTTTGTTCAAAAGAAACAAGACATTCCTGCTTACGCTGCTTTCTGAGTTGATCTATAGTGACATTTCTAGTCACAGTAATAAGCCAGTTAACAAACTGGCCTTTGCTCGGATCATAGCCCTTTTCCGTCGTCCAGATGCGGGTGAATACCAATTGTACGATATCCTGAGCGAACTGGGGATCACTTCCCGCTCCTGATTTGACGGCAAACGAGTAGACGAGCCGCACGTAGCGTTCATATAACATACGCAGAGCAGCGCTTTGCTTTTCTTTTATCTGCTGCATCAATTGCTCATCCGAATATAGCTGCACGTGATCGGCGCTCCTCAAGTCGCTAAGGACTCCCTCAATATAAGTAACGAATAAAATAGCCATACAGTTTATTGTTATCTTCTTATATTTATAATTTTTTTGCAATAGGTTGGCCCTTTGTTTGCATAAAAAAAGCCCGATAACCCGGGTTACCCCAGCTATCGGACTCGCCTTGAATTACTTGACTATAATCGTAGCTTTCATTCCTTCCTTATGTGGTTGGCAATAGTAAGTGTATACACCAGGTTTTGTGATCGTAATGGATTCCGATTCTCCCTTGCCCAGCAGCTTCGTTTCAAACACCGGCTTACCATCCTCATTTAGCAAGTCGGACACCGCATTATGCATGACTGGATCGTTATTTGTAAAAGTAATAGTTGAGCCGGCCTCAACAGTAAGTTCTTTCTCAGAAAAAGCAAATTTGGCAATTTCAATTGAGTATGATTTAGGGTCAGCTTTAACGGCTGGCTTTGCGGCGGCAGTCGGATCAATTACATACCACACCTTGCCGACATCTTGACCTTTTACCTCCCCAGGCTTCATGTCTTTAACATAATAATACAATGGCCAGCCTTGGTAAGTAGTTTGCTTAGTGCCGTCTTCACGAGTTATGGTTGCGAAATCAGCGGCTTTCAACTCGCCCATTACAGGCAGATGTTCCGTATAGAAGATCGGCCAGTTAACTTCGCAATTGCCTTTACAAACGCTTAAATTTGTCGAGTCCTTCGTATACAAATACAATGCCATCCCTCTGGAGTCTGCAATATACTTGCCTAGCCCTTCCTGACTGGCAACTGTAACCGCAGAATGATTCAGGACCATCCATACTTGATTTACGCCCTGCCCTTTGACATCCCCAGCTTTTTCGTCCTTGGCATAGTAATATAATGGCCATCCCTGGTACGTAGTCTGCTTTTTGCCATCCTCGCGTACAATTGTCTTGAAGTCGGCCGCTTTCAACTCGCTTGGAACCTGGATACTCTCCGAATAATAAATCGGCCAGTTCGTTACGCATTGGTCTTTACATGTACTTACATCCGTTGTGTCCTTCATGAACATATATAATGTCTTGCCCGCTCCGTCTACCAGATAGGAGCCAAGCGCAGCATCCGTTGCTATACGGATTGATGCATACTGTGCGCCAGACGCTTTTGCAGCATCAACGACCTTTTGTTCGACCAATGTGTCAAGAAGCGTCTTGCTGCCTCCCTTTACTTTCACTTTCAAAGCTTCAACTGTAGCGGTTGCAATATGCCCATTACGAAGCGAACCCGCATTCGCTACTTGCGACAAGCCTAAGCTACCCGAAAAAGCCACTGTTTTGTCATATGTAAAATCACTGTCTTGCTTGTAGCCTAGTGATTCTAGCAATACTTTGTAGTATTGCTGTGCGGTTATTTGTCCAGCAGGCTCGAACATACCCTTGCCGGTTCCCGACCAACCCAGCTGCGGGTTCGCTTTTAAATAAGCAAGTATAGACTTGTTGCTGTCGCTTACCAGATTAGCATCGGTGAAGTTGTCTTTACCGCTGAAGCTGGCAGCGGCTGTTTCCAATCCTTTTAGACGAAGAAATAAAATAGCTGCCTGCAGCCTTGTAGTCGCTTTGGCCAAATATGCGTCGCTTACACCATTGCCATCACCTTGCAGTACGCCTAAATCTGCGACAATTTGTACATCCGTTTTAACTTGACTTGGAGTTGGTGCCTCCGCTGCCCATGCTGGAAATGCGCTGCCAAGCATGAAAGCACCTGCCAATAACCATGCTGCTGCTTTGCTTCTTTTGCCCATACGAATTCATACCTCCCAAGAATAATAAAATTAGGTTCAATTAATCTACTCATCTCAGGAAACGTACATAGTAATGAAAGGGTTTTATCACAGGTAAAAATATATCCTGAACTTCAATTGCAATCAATAGATCGCCTTATGGTGCCAAGAGAATTACATGAATCTCACGTGCACATTAACTAAAGATAATTCGAACCATAGGAAAAAGAGCCCTACGTGGAATACCACGCAGAGCTCCTTATGTACTATTGTTTAAATGTTCTCTACAATAGGAGTAGAGGATTGTAATGCCGAAAGCGGGACTCGAACCCGCACGATAGTCACCTACCGCAGGATTTTAAGTCCTGTGCGTCTGCCATTCCGCCACTTCGGCAAAGGCATAACTTAAAACCAACTATTATCGTACTTCCACGTTTGTATAGGATAAGTCCATACAATGATTAATTCAAGGGAATTGGGGTTATGGGCCCTGAGGGACTCGAACCCCCGACCAATCGGTTATGAGCCGACCGCTCTAACCAACTGAGCTAAGGGCCCTTGATGAATTGGTTGCGGGGGCAGGATTTGAACCTGCGGCCTTCGGGTTATGAGCCCGACGAGCTACCGGGCTGCTCCACCCCGCGTTGGTTGGTTAGCCTGTCATAGCGACGAGACTTATTGTACAACAGATGAAAAAGAAATGTCAAGGAAAAATTTTCACATTATTTTATATTAAATAACGCACACCAAATCGACCCTTTTTTGACCGGAATACTTCAACCTCTTGAGGGCATTCATAACCGTAAATCCACCAATCTTCTTCCATTCGTTTAGCCAAACATCCTGCTTGAAACTTGCTCTCGTATAATTTAACCCAATAAATCCAATTCATAAGGTCTCACTCCACTTTATTAAATGTATATTACTGCTTATGGGGCATATGGTTAGCATAACCAAAAAGAAGTTCCCTTATTTGATTCAGGAAACAAATTTTCCCCACTTGGAGAGGCGATTAATCAAAGGTATAATATTACATAAGATATGCACATGCTTACCATATCAGTGTATTACGTTGTCTCAACATGTGCTTTCTAATGATTACCTAGTGCATATTTGAGCTCACGCATTTCATCTCAGTTTGAGCCCGCCAGGGCATTTTAGGAGGTGACCCATATGTTATATGGCATAGCAGTCTTTCCATCACAAGAAATTAAAGAATTTGCGAATCATTATCGAAGAAGATACGACCCGCAATTTGCATCTATCGAGCCGCATTTGACGCTTCGTGCACGTGAAGACTGGACAGAAGAACAGTTGCATAAGGTCCATAGCCATTTGAAGCATGTAACGGCAGCCTGCAAGCCACTTGAGCTTCATTTCAACCGGTTCTCCACCTTTTTCCCGGTTAATAATGTAATCTACATGGCTTTATCCGACCCTGAACCAATGGAGGCTTTATACAAGCTGTTATGCAGCGGGGTACTTGAGGAAATGAACAAACCCTACGCCTTTACACCGCATCTGACGGTAGCTCAAAATTTGGACGATGATGAGCTGCATGATGTGTTCGCCAGCCTTAGACCGAAATCCTTGGACATGGGCTGTACCATCGATCGTATAGTGCTCTTGAAACTGTCAGATGATGGTATATGGCGGCCATTGGAACAATTTGCATTGGGTGTTTAAATCAATCCTAAGCCTTTGTAAGCTGAATTAAACGTAAGAGTAACTCCTAGCTCCCTAAACAAACAAGCCGACCCTAGAGGGTCGGCTTGTTTGTTTAGGGAGCTATTCAATATGGATAAGGACGGAAACTATTGAGTAAACACCCCAAGCAATCGTTTGGAGTCACCCGCAGGTGTTGAGAACCATTCATACAGCTTAATCGTTAATGGACGTTCCAACTGCTCGGAAGTCGCGTCCAGCATAATGTTATTTTCACCTGTTATAAGACGGTTAGCACCGATAAAGCTAATTTGCTTTGTTCCTATCAAATTATTCGTAGTGTTGTAGATTTCCAACTGCAGCTTGGAGAAGCTTGCATCAACCTGTATTTGCTCGGCCCTTTTCAATTCAAGATCAAATCTGGCTTTGTACGAATAAGTCATATCACCTTTACGATTATACAAAGGTGAAACTGTCCAATAATTGATTTTCGCATCAAACGGATACACGCTGAACTTATCGTTGCCATCCATTTGCTGCAGGTTAATTCCGTATGCCGCAATTGTTGTTTTGTATGGCGCAGCTTTTTGTGTATCATTGACTCTTATGACCAGACCTGTGCCCTTTTCAGAAGCCGGAAGTGTATAAGCATAGTTGATAACTAATCCAGAATTTGGCAATATTCGCTGAGTTGCTATGTTTTGGCGATTACCTGTATAGGTAAATCCGTCGGAGCTTACCAGATCGGTTTGGAATACAGGAACAGCTATTGGCTGATCGCTCTTATTAAAGAGCTTGAATTTAGCAGTAACACTCTTGGACCCTTCGTCTTCATTGTCATTCATGTGCATTTCAACTACGGAAACATTTAAATTCGGATGAATTAACTCACTCAACGTATCAAATTTCATCGTCTCCCCCATTTGGTAAGATGAATATGATGCCGGTGCGGAAACATTAGGTAGAAGTATGCTCAATCTGCCAACATTGTATTTGACCGTTACGGGCTGTCCTCCTTGACCACCACTCGATTGTGAGAACTGTTCAGGTGTCAATACATTGATGCTGGACAATACAGTGTCATTATCCGTAGGGACGGCATAGTGAATATATTTTTTTTCATTAGCCTCAAGGATAATCTCGTCTTGTTCAATTTTTTTACCTGAAAAGGACTGGGTTTCCGACTTACCGTCAATTACAAATTCAGGAAGTTTTTCACGCTGCTGAGCAGGATTCGTTACCAGAAATTGAACGACCTGAACCGTTCCCTTATCCGTTACTTCCTTCTCAATGCTAACCGGCTGGTATTGAAGCGGTGAAAGCAAGGATGGAACCGCAAACGGTTCGCCCCACTTCTTAACTGCTGCAGGATTCGTAATGGGCATGTCACTGCCCTTCCAAGCTTGACCATTGATAGGTACGGCTACCATTAAAGTTTCCTTCTTCGGGTACACATAATAGTCTACATCGGTCCAGTTAACCTCAGACAGAGTAACTGTATCCGTACGATCAATATCGCTCAAATAGCTCAGCTCAGTATTGGCCTTAGGCTGAATGGACTTAGGATTCGAGGCGCTTGCCTGCAAAATATATTCCACGCCTTCATTCGTTTTCACACGCACCTCATATTCCGGTACACGGGAGATAGAGGAACCGTTATTCCTCATTCTTACTATAACGCCAATCCTCGTTCCTCCCAACACATGTTCGTTCAAAACACTCTTAATCTCCACACTCATAATATCATTAAGCTGATAGGTTGTGCTCCCAAGTGCTTCTGCAGCACTGTCTACTGGTTCTGCTGCTATAGCTGCATAGCTTGATGTCATTAGTGAAGTAGATATAACTACAGATGCTACTGTCTTTTTCCAATTTATTTTCACTTGTTTCTCCTCCAGTTAGTAGAAATTATTTCGCTAATTGAACTTTTTCTTTATCCTTCAGCTGATTTTGTCCGAATATGATTAGCTGTTCCCCTTCCTTAACCCCGGAAAGCACCTCTTGATTTGTTTCATTCAAGCGTCCCAGCTGTACCTTGCGTTTCTCTGCCGTGTCGCCCACAAGCACGAATACGAAAGTATCCCCGCCTTCGCGCACCACACTTAGTGTTGGTACTGTAATAACCACTTCGTCCTTCTCCTCTGTCAATAAAAGCTGTACCTTGCTGCCTGGTTTAAGCTTCGTATTTGCATTAGGTACTTCCAGCTCTAACGAGTAAGATTTCGATTGAGTGCTCATAACATTAGCTAAGTAGCTGACCGTTCCTTTTAGCTTTTCTGTGCTGCCGGGAATATAAAAGCTCAATTCGTTTTTGCCGCGAACTAATGCAGCAGACGCCTCAGTTAATTCAGCTTTAATTTTAATAGGGTCCAACTGTTGAACCTGTGCGGCTCTAAACCCACCGGACAAGCTCATGCCCACCTCGATAGGGAGCTCAGTTAACACACCGCTGACAGGAGCTTTTAGCTCCAGATTGTCTAAAGTACGATCAGCTTCGCGAACAGAAAGAGTGGATGATTCCATTTGAGTTTCCAGTTGTGACAAAGAATTTGTTGTTTCCAAAGTATTCAGCTTATTTTTGGCGCTTTCCAAATCCAGCTTGATGTTGTTGAACTGCGTTTCCATTTGATCTAATTGGAACTTGGTAATAAGACCCAAATCATAGTCATTGCGTGCTTTGCTGTAATTTTTTTCGGCGTCTTTTACGGCTGTCTCTGTTTTAGTTACGGCATTTTGCAAATCAACCTTTGAGTTAGCCAAATCTTCCTTGGCTTTTGTCAGCTGCTGAGAGGCACTCTTTACACCCAGGACTCCTCTTTGCTTTTGCAATTGCACATCAGTAGGGTCCAGCTTAACAATAACTTCACCCTTTTGAACGGAATCTCCACGTTTCTTATAAATTTCCAGCACATCGCCATTTACTTTCGTTACTATATCCATGGAGATTGAAGAAACAATGTCAGCAACTTGCTCCTGTGGATCTCCAATTGACTTTTTAGAAATCTTATCTACCTTTACCGTCTTTAAGACCGTTTCTGCAGCATTTGGCTGTGGCTGGGCAGCCGGACTGGTGCAGCCTGTTATTAGAGCTGCGCTCAAGACAACGGCACCCACCACTTTCGTACTTTGTTTAACTGTATTCATGAGTGTCAAGTTCATTTGCCGATTCTCCTTTTCCTTATATCCCTAATAGTTATTAGTGTGTAACGGGAGCTGACTGGGATGCAGACTCAGTATCCGCTTGATTCTTTTTATTAACTAGTCTTGATGCTCTGCGTTTTAATCCTTCTATTAATTCATAAACAATCGGTACAACAAGCAAAGTAAGGAAGGTTGAAGTTGTCAAGCCGCCGATAACAACAACCGCCAAGCCCTTCGAAATAATTGTACCTTTGGATAATCCAAGTCCTAGTGGTGTAAGAGCCAGAACAGTAGCTCCCGCTGTCATTATAATCGGTCTCAAGCGTGTCATTCCCGCTTCTACTAAAGCATCACGAACGCTGTAACCAGCTTCACGCAGCTGCTGCACGCGGTCTACAAGTACAATCGCATTCGTTACAACGACACCTATAAGCATTAGGAAGCCGATCAAGGATGTAATGTTTATCGATTCTTTAGTGAATAGAAGCCCGAACAAACCGCCGATCGCCGCAAGAGGAAGCGAGAATAGTATCGCGAACGGCGCGCTCGCATTACCAAAAGCAAGCACCATAACCAAATATACAATAAATATGGAAGCACCCATGGCAATAAACATTTCACCAAAGCTCTTCTGAATATCGTCAGTTACCCCTTTAACTTCAGTCCGGACGCCCGAAGGAAGCTCTACCGATTTTAGAGCAGCAGCAACCTTCTGACTGACGCCTCCCTTATCCACATTATCAATTTTGGCCGTTACACTGACGATCTGTTCTTGCGCTTCACGACCGATAGCCACTGGCGCATCGATTTGGCGTATTTTTGCAATATCATTAATGGAAACTGTCAAGCCAGTCGCCGTTTTGATCGTAAACTGACCCACCTTTTCAATGGAATCTTTAAAGCGGGAGTCCAGCATTACCTTCGTTTCATAAGTAATATTATCAAACTTCAGGTCACCGATCGCTTCTTCAGCCAACCAACTGCGAACAGTCTCCATTATTTGTGGTGAGGTTAATCCATACATTCTCGCTTTATTTTGATCAACCGTAATTTCTACCTCTGTTTTGGATTCACTTAGACTATCTTTAATATCAATCAACTCAGGGAATTCTTTCATTTTCTCTCTTACCGCTGCTGCACCCGCCTTTAATTGGTTAAGATCCTCGCCTTTCAAGGCGTAAGAGAAATCCGCTCCTCCACTAGGAGGCCCTCCGGAAAGCAGCATTACTTCAACATTCGCACTTTTTGGTACTGCATATTCGATGTTTAGTTTTAAATCTTTCACAACCTTCTTAGCATCCGAAGCTTTGGAAACTTCAGCAAAAAACTGAGAACGGTATGGAATCCGGTCCGAACCGCCATTGTAGCCCGTTAGTGATTCGATATATACAAAGGTGGGCTTTCCGGCAGAATCTTTTGACTCTCGCATCATGGCTTCAATTTCTTTTACTTTGGCGTCCATCGTTTCCAATTTCGTTTCACGTGGCATTTTGATCGTAACCTGCATTAATTTATCTGCTTCACTCTCCGGCATAAAGCCTACTGCCAAGTTAGGAATAGTCACAACAAGTGTTACTATAAACATGAGGAATGCAAGCAAAAGTGTTTTAATTCTGTTTTTTAGCGACCAGTTCAATGCTTTTTTATAAGTTAATGCCATTTTTCCTACATGATTTTCATCGTGATGAGGAATTTTCTTACTGTTCATTACCAAAAGCTTAGCTAGCATAGGAATTACCGTTAATGCCACAATCAAAGAAGACATCAGGGCACATACCAGGGTAATCGCGAAGGGCCGGAATACTTCTCCGAGCACGCCGCTTACCATAGCAATCGGTGCGAATACCCCTACCGTAGTAATAGTAGAAGATGTAATCGCTGAGGCTACCTGCTTAGTCGCCAGCTTGATGACAGATTCATTACGATCCTGCGCTTTCAATAGCTGGCTGTATATATTTTCAATAACGACTATACTATCATCTACGACCCGGCCTACGGCAATCGCCATACCGCCCAAGGTCATAATGTTTAATGAAATATTAAGTGGAGCCATTAACAATAGCGTCGTTAAAATAGATAAAGGAATGGAGACCAATACGATCAAGGTCATACGAATATTTCTTAAAAAGAGTAAGATCATTACGGAAGCCAGAATGGCACCAAGCGAACCTTCCTGTAACATTCCGCGTACCGAATCTTTAACATCAACCGCAGAGTTGTAAATGGTATGGAACGTAATATTCGGATAAGCTGTCTTCCATTGTGCCATTAGCTTATCTGCATCATCGGCAAATTGTACGGCATTAGCATTTTTTGTTTTAAATAAATGGATCCCAATCGCCGGCTTGCCGTCCAATCTTGAAATGAAGGTTGATTCTTGAATCGCTTCTATTTTGGCAAACTGCTTCAGCAGCAGCGTGTCACCAGATGGTGCGCTGATTTTCATATTTTCCAAATTGTAAATTGTGTTCAATTCCGTTTTTACACGAACCATTTGTGTATTTCCACTAAAATCAACGGATCCCGTAGGACTTGACATCAATGCAGCCTTGATGCTGCCTGCAACCTGTGCCGGTGTAAGGCCATAGTTGTTAATTGAGTTGGCATCGAGTTTTAGGGTTAATACCGCCTCCTGATTCCCGATCGAATCGACATGGTCAATCCCTTTGATACCGTTAAAGCCTGGTAAAATAACGTCTTTGTATACTTTATCAAGATCATTCTGGTTCATACCGTTATTGGCATAGGCCGACAAGTAATAAACCGGTTCCGATGCAAAGCCCATGGTAGCTACTTTAGGCTTTTCGGAGCTTTGTGGCAGCTTAACGTTAGAAATCAAGCTTTCAACATCTTTCTTAACATCATCGGGCTTCTTGTCTTGCTCCAGCTCGATAACCACCTGAGAAAAATTGTCGCTTGAGTTAGAGGTTAATTTCTTAATCCCTTCCAAGCTGGCAATCGCTTTTTCAAGCGGCTTTGTTACATCCTCCAGCACATCTTTAGGCGGCGCTGTATATTGGGTCGTAACGATGACAACCGGGAACGTAATGTCCGGCATACTTTCCATCTTGAGCGTGGTCGCTGCATAGGTCCCGCCCCCAAACAGCAGCAGAATCAAAATGATAACGGCTGCGACGTTTTTCATCGAAAACTCAGTTAACTTATTCATCTCTCTACTCCTCCATTACTTTTGCTGACTTTTTAGACGAAGCTTTTTTGGCTACCCCTTCAATTTTATTATTAAAAAATAGGAATATTTATTCACTTGGTGGAAACAGCCGTTCTCGTCTTTCATTCCATTCCTCCTCCAAGCCATCCAAACGATTCAAAAACATCTGGTGCAGCTCTTTCATTTCGATAAATCTTCGTTTAGAAATGTCATGAGATTGCCGCTCTGGCTGTTCAATATTTTCCAAGCTGTTAAACAGATGTAAAGTTGATTCAATTTGCTGCAAAACGCGCCTCATTTTAATAATGCTGTTCTGAACCGCGGTCATACTGAAATCTTCGGATATGTAATAATAATCTTTGCGGTCGCTGCTGGTAGGCAGTTTTTGGCACATTAAATGCTTTTCAAGAGTTCTCACCTGAACGCTGATTGCTGCTTTAGTGACACCGAGTTGATCCGCCATTTCTTGAAGACTGACCGGTTCCGCTGCAAAAAGCAAATAAGCAAAAATTCTCCCAACCAATGGGCTGAATCCTTCATTTTCAAAGCTCAGTGACATGTGGTCGCTCATTTGCTGCTTAAGGCTGGAAAATGAATGATCTGATGGTTTCATAGCAATCCCCTCAATTTTGCACATTATGATCGTTAAGATTGTTGTTAACGATAATAACATAAAACCTTTTGAAAAATGTGTCAATACATTTTTAGAAAAATTAACCAAAGGTTCATAAATGGGACCAACCTCAATAAACCGCCCTGGCATGCTTATCGCATTGTCGCTAGGGCGGTTTATTGTAATTTTTGTTATTAATCTGTAGTTGAGAACCAATCAATTTTTTTAGTAGCCAGCAGCTTTTTCTGGCCCTGGAACGAGTCGTATATGCTGAGCTTGTACGTTTTAAGCGTTTCTAATTTATAAATAAGATCTTGGTCACGCTCGATAATTTTAACGCCGTCGTGCTTACCCAGCTTCAACTTCGTAATGTTAACATCATCACCAGTGCTTTCAACAATAGAGTCGCTAGTATCAAAGTCTTTAAAATCAAATTCTCTGCTAAACGTTTTATTGCCGTTTTCGTCTTCCAAACCAATAATCAACTTGCGGCCTTCTGTATTGGATTCCATCAATAAATTTTTGGTTAGTTCATAATTAAAGGTGAGCTTCAGTTGGCCTTGCAGCAACCAGGTGTTAATATGGTTCATTGAGAACGTATACGGCAATATGTCCACATTCATCAAATCATCCTGAACAGTCCGATTTTCGTTAGGAAGCCAGAAAGCTGCGGCATTAACATAAGCATCGGGTACGGCATCTTTCTCGGTATATTTATCGTCCGTCACTGCTTCCCCTATCATAATATGCACATTGGAGGACTGGAAGCCTCTAGGGAGCGTTCCAGATAGAAACAATAAGGCAGAGGCGTTAGGACCGATCTTTTTCTTAATTTCTGATACAGCTGCAGGATATACGGTACCATCCGTCGTCTTGAATTGAGCGACCAGCTTGGAAATATCCGTGAATCGTTTCTCCAGATTCGTAGCTTCAAGCTGAACAGTGAAAATATCGGCTGTGTCACCTGAGTAGGTTTTGATGCTTCTTACGTTGTAGCTCGCATTGCGCCCTACGTTTGTCATCTTGTGAGTTTCTCCGACATTCAGATAAGGGATATTCAGCAGCTCGGAGCTATGCGCAAACTCCAACAGCTCCTCCTTTTCCGTTTCACTTGTCTTCTCCTCAAGAACGAGCTTAACTGTAGTAAATTCATAGGTGTAAGGCATTTTTCCAATGAATTGAAAATTAGCCGAAGCCCCTTTGGCCAGCCCGATCGTTTTATCCGTCTTGATCAGCTTGGCTTCTACCTTCACGTTATCATCCAGCATGAAATAACCGGCCAAATCAGGAATAGGAAGCGCCTCTACTCCCTTATTCAGCAAAGTAATATTTGCCGCCAAAATATCCTGGTCCTCCCAAGGTAAACGTTGGAACGAGTTCAGCTTGGTTGTGTAGGTACCCTTCTTGTTTGAAAAGTTATATTCAATACCTGTAGCTACCGTATCCGTAGCCGATACTGGAGGAAGCTGGAAATAAGCAATCGGCAGATTAAGCTTTAATTCAGCAGACTCCTGGACAATTACCAGCTGCCAGCCTTCTGTACTGACGGCAATCGGAACGGAGCCGGATAGCTCCACCTCTTCTTTTACTTGAGGATTAATGGTTAATTCCTTATTTTTCTTCGCATCCAGCGGGTACATGTATCCTTCTGCTGTACGCAGCAAGTATTGATACCCTGGAACTTTAGCAGAACGATTGCCTATATTCTCCATGTTTAAGATGACGGTTGGCGAATAGTTCTTCTCATTTTTGGTCAGAAGTACTTTTTTTATCGATGTTTTCACTTCGGTTCCAGTCATATTAATTGCATGTGAATCATCTGCAGGTGTCACAGTCGAATAATTGTCAGGAACAGCAATATCGCCGATCTTACGTTCGAAATTGGGCTGGCTGAAATCCCATTTTATGAATTCGAACATCAGATCATTAAGCTCTGTAGTCTCATTAAGAGCTGCGTAAAAATTTATATCCTGTACGGATTTGGCTGAAATTTTGTTTTTGTCTTTATCCTGGGGCAGTACCCGGACTGATATTTGATTACCGGACTTTGTCAGCACATGAACCCAATAATCAATGAAGAGTAAGTCGGTACTGCTTTCGTTATGGACACTCACTGTAAAAGTAACGGTCTTGCCTTTTTGCTCAGTAAGCATAATAACATTCTTCAGTTCAAAAAAACTGCCGCCGTTCAACGATACTGTCCCGAGAGATGG
Organism: Paenibacillus radicis (ex Xue et al. 2023); assembly: GCF_024722015.1. Classification (GTDB taxonomy): domain Bacteria; phylum Bacillota; class Bacilli; order Paenibacillales; family NBRC-103111; genus Paenibacillus_S. Next base: position 33,014 of record NZ_JANQBD010000023.1, read on the forward strand.
AGCACTGCCTGTAGATAAAGTACTTGATGAACTGCCATTTGAGGGCGGAGCTGTCGAGCTGTCAGCGGCAAATGCCGGGACAGCACTACCGAAGCTCAGTACAGCTGCTATTAATAGTACAACGGTTGCATTCTTCTTACTTCTCATGGTGTAATTACCCTCTTCCTCCATTTATGGGTCCATCGGGGTTATTTTTGAGCTGCTGGAGCATCGCGTCGCCATCGGTCTGCCATTTTTTTAACGCATCCCGAACTTGAATTTTCCCTTGGGTTACATCGTTAAACAAACGCCGTCCAATATCTTGCACTTGATACAGATTTCGGTTGTCTCTATAAATCTTGCTATCCGGTTGAGGAGCCGGTGTTAGTGTTGTGAAAGCTTCGATGTGGAATTGCACACCATCTTTAGGTTTGATGTACTTTTTACGGGTAACAATCTGGTAAGAGCTGCTTGACTTGAGACGAGCCCAATCCTCGCCATTAATAAACTTAATGAACTTCCAGGCATCCTCAATGTTTTGAGCCTTGGCATTGACTCCCATGATTCCATTCATTCCGATTTGACCGCCCATATCCGGCGCTTCAGGATGGACAGGCAATGTTACAACATCCCAGTCGATTGGTGTAAATCCTTTTACATTTTGAGCATTTTTATTGGCATTATTGATTTGACTGATTTGCCCATAATTAATAATCGACATGGCCACCCGACTTGACAAGAAGTCATCGAACTGGAACGGGTTAAAGCTCTCAACGCTTGTGCTGTTCATAGCACGACTTTTCATCATCGCCGGCTCTTGCTGAGTAGGTGTCACTTTGTCCTGCGATAGCTGGAGCATCTTCTTCCATACTTTTTCCCACTGGTCGGTATCAACGGTCATATGCTCCGCTTTCTCATCGAACATACTCAGCTGCAAGGGAGCCGTGTACATTTGCATCGAGTAAAACATATCCCCCATGGATTGGGTAGAAAACGAGAAGCCAAATTTGCGGTCCTCACCCTCCCCTTTAGTTAAACGTTTTGCCAGATCAAATGTTTCATCCCAAGTCATTTTATCTTTCGGATAAGCTACGCCCGCTTCGTCAAACATCCTTTTATTATAAATAAGAGCGGATGAACTAAAGTTCGGCGCCAGCGCATACAGCTTGCCATCGCCCATCTTCTTTAATCCGTCAATTACAGCCGGAACCATATCCGAGGTATCGAATTTATCCTTGGTGATCATAGGGTCCAACTGCGTTAACATATTGCCCCCGATCAATTCGCCAAGCTGGTCATAGCCTACCATTACGACATCCGGCGGATTAGCGCCCTGCATCACTTCCTTAAGCTTAACCATTGGATCAACCGGCTTCGCATTAGGATCCTGCCTTCCGTAGCGGAAGCTTTCATCCATCGTAGGTATCATTTCCAGCTTGATAGTAGGATTGGCAAATTCAAAAACCTCCGTAAACTGCTGGCGGAAATATTCATCATCTCCATATCCGAAGCTCGTTGCGATTCTAAGCACTCTTTCCGTCTTGCTGTCACCGCTTTGCGTCTTGCTGCATGCAGCCAATAAAGGCAAGGTAAGACTCGTACATACGGATAATACCAAGGCTTTTTTTACATAGGGTTTCATTCTAGCACTCCTCCAAATATATCATTCTTAAATCTGTATAAAATATAGTACTATAATGCTTTAGGTGGGCGTATTATGATTTTCTCCCCATCAAATTCCATCGAAGCTTTGTTATCAATTTTGAGTGCTTGCAGGTAGGCTTTTGGAATTTGCATTCTCCCTGCCCGGTCTAATACGACATATTCCTCATGCGCATCTTGAATGGTATTCGAATGCTGCCCATCAGAGGTCCCAACCTCTACCTGATCCAAATTCGGATTTCGTTTGATAAATTCCGTGCTGGTCATGCCATCGCGGATAGCTACTACACGATCCACTTTACCGGCAAGCGCCATATCATGGGTAACAATAACGATTGTGACTCCAAGCTCCTGGTTCAACTTACGGAAAATGTCCATAATCATATCGGACGTTTTCGTATCGACAGAGCCAGTTGGTTCATCAGCCAGCAGAAGCGACGGTTTGTTAGCCAGAGAGATGGCAATAGCGACACGCTGCTGCTCCCCGCCTGACAACTGCTGAAGCTTATTGCCCATCCGTTCCTTAAGCCCGACCCATTCAAGCAGCTGTTTGGCATAAACCCGGTCATACTGACCGCTCAGCATCATTGGCATTTCAACATTTTCCAATGCGGATAAATAGGGAACTAAATTGCGCGCGTTATTCTGCCATATGAAGCCAACCGTTTTACGTTTATACTGTACAAGCTCTTCGTCGCTGATCTTTAGCAAATTCCATTCTCCAACCTGTACCTGTCCGGCCGAAGGACGATCAAGACCGCCCAGGATGTTGAGAAGCGTTGATTTACCGCTGCCGCTGTTTCCAATGATCGCCATCATTTCGCCGTTGGTAATAGAGATGTTAAGGCCTTTTAATGCAACAACCTCGATATCATCCGTTTTGTAAATTTTGACGAGCTCTTCACATAAAATCACCGCTTATTTCTCCTCTCCGAGCTTCACGGCTTGATGCACCCTCAGCCTACGTATATGAAGGAACAATAATCCTGCTCCCGTAAGCATCATAAAAGCTACCACAATATACAGTTGATCTGTATCTCTCGCGTTAAATACGACCCGGAAAGGCGGAACCTGAGTCTTAACATTCTCTGCAGTTTGCAAGAAAGGCAGGAATAAATAGCTGGTCAGCTTGCCGATTCCAACTCCAAGTGCAATTGAAAGCCCTGCAGTAAAGCCCTGCTCGAGAAGGAGCATGCCCGTCAGCTGTCTACGAGACAGCCCCATTGCCCTAAGCACCCCAAACTGCACAACCCGGCTGGAGAGATTGAAGAACCAATACAGAATGTAACCAACCAATGACACAAGCACGGATACAAGGAAGCCGAGACTCAGAATCCCGAATACACCGCCCCTGGCAGGATGTTTTTTCTGCGTTATAAGCTCGTTGCGGACATCCTTCATACTTGCTATTTGAATTTGCTTGGCATTCAACGCTTCAATAAGCGGTGCTGCCTTCGCCCCATCTTTCATCTTTAGCCAAACCTCATAAGGTGTAACGGGTGCTTGATCATAAATATAATCCAAATTAGCAATGAAGAACGGCATCTGATCCGGATATTGACTTGGCCAATAAGGCACAGTTGCTACGACAACAAATTCAACCAGCTGCTGCTGGATGGAAATGCTAATGATATCGCCTTCCTTGATGTGGTTCTTCTCAGCAAAGGAGGTTGGCACAATAACAGCCTGCTCATAGGTTCCCAACAGGTTCAAATATTGATAAGGATGCGCCTTGAACAAGTCATTTCGGAACCAGGCCACCTTCGCAAAATCAACATTATCAATCCCCATCAGCATCCCCTGTCCAAAGGATTTGCCGGACACTACAACATTTCCTTTAGTACGCAAAACGCGGGCTGCGTGTTCTACTCCCTCCATCTGCTGGTACACTACAAAGGGCGGCTCAACGTACCGCAATTTAGGAGGTGGTTCTTCCATCCCTCCTCCAGGGTTCCCCCCGCCGGCTCCGCCGCCCTGCTGTCCACCGCCAGAATTGCCGCCGGCTCCTCCACTTCCTCCCTGCGACCCACCTGCCCCGCCGTTTCCGCCTGAGCCACTACCGGAGCCGCCAGCTCCTCCATTTTGTCCGCCGGATTGATCCTGTGGCAGGTCGTCAGAAACACCATCCCAGACAGCTTGAATGACAATGTCCGTTCCATAAGCATAAAGCGTTCGATCCGTTGAGTTCAGATCAATCGTCCGGGCCGCCGAGGAGTTATATACGCCGAGACCTAATGTCAAGATCAACAATAGCATCAGCGGATAATACGATTGTGCGGAACGAGACAGCTGTGTCAATGTCAAGTAAACCGGAACTGGCAAGAAGCGCTTGCCCAACCAATTCCACAGCTTTAGCAGCCAAGGAAAGATGCGAAGAAAAAATAACCCTAACGCAATAATGGACAATGCCGGTACAAAAAATAACAAAGGATGTACCTGCAGCTGATCGGTGGTCAATCCGGTTTGAGCGGATAACACTTGCCGTTGGTCAAACAAATAGTAGCCATAGCCCACAATTCCGATCAGCAGTACATCCAGAAACCATTTTTGCCAAAATGGAGACCGATCCGAACGGGCCAGCTTTTGCTTATAGCTGACAATTGACGCCCGTGCAAATACAACTGCAGGTATGACACTCGCGAGCAAAGCTATTACAACGGCAACCACGCCATAGGTTATAGCTTCAACCGATACACCTATCGGTACTGATTGACGATCCACAAAGGTCAGGAATCCGCTTGAGGAGCCGATGCTCTTAGCCATGAACCAGCCAAGCACTGGACCGATAATCAATGCTGCAACTCCGAGCAGCAGTCCTTCCAGTAAATAAATACCGATAATTTGCCTTGTGCTGCCCCCCCTGCTGCGCAGAACAGCAATGACACTGCGCTGACGGTCCAACGACTGTCGGGCATTCATCACGATATAATAGAACACCATCGCAATCATCGGGGCTGCTAATGTAAATAGCAGGATTTGAAGCTGTAAGCTTTGTGTTTTGAATTCCTTAAGAATCGGAATAAACGACAGGTCTACCCTGGTGTTTTTCAATTTCTGGTACAAGGTGACATCAAGCCGCTCCAGCGTATTTTCCAACGGCGAGAGCTGGCTCGTTTGAATATTCCGCAAATCAAATGCGTAGTACCAATTCGCCAGGTTCAAAGGAATTTTTTTCTGCTTTAATATGTAATCTTGAAAACCGGACTCGCTCATGAAAAAAGTATTTATAAGGCCTTCCATCCCTTGAAACCAGTAAGGATCATTATCGTCCTTGGCCTTAATGGTGCCGGCCACCCTAATCTTTAGCGGAGCAATACCAAGCCCTCCACTGATCGGATACGTAAACACATCCCCAATATGTATATCGTTACGATACATGGCTTCTTCCAAAATAACCGCTTCAACAATACCACCGGTTACTTGATCGGAGAACCATGCACCCTGCTTAATTTCGGCACGTTCCTTCAGGCTGTTTTGTGATAACAGAGTCATCTGCCGCTTTTTGCTGGGATCTACCTTCTGGGGATCATCCGGTGTCAGCTGAGAAGCCCTGATGGAATAGCTCTTGACGTAAGCTTGATATGGAAATGCGATGTCCTTAGGAAGTTCATTCTGTATGTATTGGTCCGCATCGTTCAATGAATCCAGATCAGCCTTGTCATTGCCCGCCACTTGAAAACGGATCAGCACGGAGCCGGCAGGTAAACCGCCTGTTTTCTCTTGGAGCGACTTAGTGACGACCCTTTTCAAAGAACCGTCCGCGTACATGGGAATGCTCGTCGTAAAAGCTACCGCCATTATCAAGCCAAGCAAGGAGCTTAAAGTCAACCAGCGCGTATTCCACATTTTACGGTATAAAAAACGAAGCATTGGGATTGACATTATCGGCCCACTACTTTCTGTCCAGACGTTAGTCCTTTAATAATCTCGACGTCAGTAGCCGTTTGCTGACCTATTTCCACATCCACTTCCTTCTTATTTCCTTGTTCATCTACGACCTGCACATAATTACGACCGGAGTAGGAACGCAGTGCAGCTAATGGAATAGTGATTGCTTTTTCTTTACGCTGGGTTATAATGGATACGCTTAGAGGCGTTCCTCTATTCAATCCTTGAGGCAGAGCATCCAGCTGTACGACTAAATAATTATCTATCGTATCTATAGGCTTCGGCTGTCCATTGCCTCCATTATTGCCTTGAATATAGCCTCCGTTATTGTTCCCATTGCCGTTGCCATTGTCCACCTTAGGAATGGGCAGCTGCGTAACTTTCCCCTTGTGCTGGCCGGCTCCATTAATATCAACAACCGCCTCCATTCCGACGGAAACCTTCTTCAAATCCTCGGTGTTCAATGTTGCCACAACCGTTAACTGCGATAAATCTGCTATTGTCGCAACAACATCATAGGCTTGGGCGGAATCCCCTTTTTTCATATAGATCGTAACGACAGTCCCCGCAAAAGGTGCAGCCAATTTGGCATTCGCAATTGTGGTTTCGAGCTTAACCAATTCTTCTCGTCTCAGCTCAAAATCTATTTTGGCCTGCTCCAGCGCCTCAGCGCTCATTTCATCCGCTTTGCGCATGGATTCAATCATAGCCAGCTCATCCTTGCGTGTTTGCAGCCTTTGCTGCTTCAGCTTGCTCTCCTGCTCGGTGACATCCAGCTCGGCAATGATCTGTCCTTGCTCCACCTTATCGCCATTCTTAACATTCATCGCTTTTATGCGACGGTTGGCTTCATCGGTAAAATACAAATCTTCTTCCTTGGTTGCCATCATTCTGCCGGAGCCTCTAACCTTTGTTTCCAATGTTTCAGTTTTCACTACATATTCCGGCTTCTTAGACAGCTTGGGAGGCGCGATAGCTGGCAGTGTCTCCTCCTCATCCTCCTTGGGCAGCAGCGAGCAGCCGGAACTAACTGCCAACAGGGCAGCCATACATGCGATTAATACAGGCCTCGCGGCTCGTCTATGTGTTAATAAATTTCCCATCCACCATTTCGAATACATGGTCGGCAACCTCCATAATTGTCGGATCGTGTGTTGTCATACATATGGTAACTTGCTCGGTTTGAATAATATCACGGAAAACGGCCATTACCTGTGCCCCCATTTGTGAATCCAGCTCGGCCGTTGGCTCATCCGCTAATAAGAGGCTAGGCCGATGGGCAATCGCTTTTGCAATAGCAACACGCTGCTGCTCGCCTCCTGATAGCTCGAAGGGACGATGGTGCATTCGCTTGCCTAGCCCTACCAAATCAAGGCAGTGAGCTGTGCGTTTTTTCCATTCAGAACGAGGCACATTAGCCATTCGGAGTGCCAGCTCTACATTTTCCCAAGCCGACAGCAGCGGCATCAAAGCAAATGACTGGAATATAAACCCAATTTCCTTGCGCCGTACCAGTGTCCTCTGGTCGTCACCGCTTTGATGGAAAGGATGCCCCATGAAAATAATCTCTCCCTTATTAGGCTGGTCCAATCCGCCAATCATATTAAGCAGTGTAGTCTTCCCTGAGCCCGACCGACCCTTCAGCATAACAAGCTGCATCGGGAACAAGGCCATATCGATTCCCTTCAGAACATCCAATTGACGGCCTCCTACTGAAAAAGAACGTTCTACACCCGTTACAGTAAGCAGAGGTTTGGTCTCATCAAATTGGCGTGGGGCGAATAAAGAATCGCCGCTTGAAGAAGCTGATGTTTCTGAAGCATTCTTATCAATTAGCATTGATGATTCCGCTGCTTCCGTTTCACCAAGAGATCCCCTCAAATCATCTTGTTCTGATACTTTTGATTGATTTTGTTTCATTCCATCTGTTTCTGATTCTGATATCACCTCTGTAGAAACCTGTGCCTTGGAATCAGGATCCCGCTTCGCTGCGGTACTTCTGGTTATGCTTTTGGATCGAAGCCAACCCATCATCTCGCGATGCCCTCCTGCCGGTAATATCTATGTATCAAGTGCCTTTAATATATTCCCAATTATAGACGACTTAAATCTTCTAAAAGTTACAATATATATCAATAAAAATTATTTTTGAATGTACGCGACTGATATTTACATTTATTTACATTTAAGTGGATCTATATGGAAGATTAGTTTCACGGTCCTTTTTTGTGTAAACACATACTTTTGTGGGGGAGGGCTGGATGTGGGGCCACCGATTATTTAAGTGAATCTATTAATTTTTTTGCAGGGGACTTATTCTTCCCATAATGAATCAGTCAAAGTATTAGCGGATGTAATCATTCCGCTATGACATGGAAAACACAAAAAAACAGAGAGATAACGGAAGACCTAATTCCGTTATCTCTCTGTTTGTTTGCATAGTACTCGTCGTTCTTACACATAGCGGAATCCCGGCTTCCGCTATCGCCTTAAATTGGAGGCGGAAAATTAAATAACGGAATTTTCAGTTCCGTTCAGGACCATTAGAGCACATAGCTGCTCCCCTCGCTATCCGGATATAAAAAGGAACTCACTCTAAATGATTGCATACCGTAAAAATTTTCCTCACTCCCCGTTTAAACGGAGAATACAGCGGTCTTCTTCTTGTGAATCTCTTGAATGCATCCAGCTATAAAAAGTTAGTGCCTACCGTTAGCGCATAGAGCGAAACTTCTGCGAATGCTCCTTCGCTTGCTCCACAGTTGTAATACGGTTGCGGCCCCATTCCATCAAAATTCGATCAATGTAGCGGAAATGCACCTTACCGGCAAACACAGCTTCCTTCAATCCGGCCAGAATAAGCTGTTCAGGATACTGGTCCTTGTCGAGCCATCCTGTAATGGACTCAAGCTCCATAGGAGTGAGCGGACGACCAAATTCCTTCTCGAAAATGCTGAAAATATCTTTACGCACGACCGGCTCGATTTGCTCCCGCGCCTTTTGCCGCTCCATCTGCTCATCATACCAGCAGCCTGCCAGCCGTTCCAGCAATGGGCTGAAGTTATATTTCTCGCATTGCATCCCGGTGACAAGATCAATGTCTTCATCTATTGTCAGCAGCCCTTCCTTCAACAGCTTCTGAAGTGCTGCGATAACTTTCTCCGGACCTACGGACATCCGTCCTTGCAATTCCTCCAGCGTAGGGAAATCTTTACGCTCTTTTTCAATCAAGGCCATGACATGAATCATTAGCATGACCTCAACCTCATTCAATTTCAATTGAGAATAATACTTCAGCAGCAGGTAGGGAACCTCAATGTTCCCTTCCCTCCAGCCTGCCACAAATGCGTTCTGCAGGCCAATCCGCTCAGCTTCGTTTCGTTTCATCCGTTCACCTCTTTATTCGATACTTCTATGGATACAACCTATATAGCAGCCTTGGAAAAGGTATCGTCTCCCGTACATGATCCAAGCCGCAAATCCAGGCTACTGTACGTTCCAAGCCCAGCCCGAAGCCGGAATGAGGTACAGAGCCGTATTTGCGCAAATCCAGATACCATTGATAAGCTTCTTTGGACAGCTCATGCTCCGTAAAGCGTTCCTCCATCAGCTCCGGATCATCGATCCGCTGGCTGCCTCCGATAATTTCTCCGTAGCCTTCCGGCGCGATCATATCGGCACATAACACCACTTCAGGACGGTTTGGATCCGGCTTCATATAGAATGCTTTAATTTCCGTCGGCCAATGAGTGATAAATACCGGCCTGTCATAGTTTGCTGCAATAGCGGTTTCATGAGGAGCCCCAAAGTCCTCTCCCCACTCGAATTCATGGCCGTTCGCCTTCAAGAAATCAACCGCTTCATCATAGGTAATGCGCGGAAAAGGGGCTGTGATTTTCGCAAGCTTCGTTACATCTCGTTCGAGTACCTCGAGCTCCTTCGCGCAATGCTTCAGCACCGATTCAATAATATAGGAGACGAACTGTTCCTGCACCTCTAGATTTTCCTCATGCCCCACAAAAGCCATCTCAGGCTCAATCATCCAGAATTCGATGAGGTGACGACGCGTTTTGGATTTTTCAGCGCGAAACGTCGGGCCGAATGAATAAACACGGCCAAGCGCCATCGCTGCGGCTTCCATATAGAGCTGTCCACTTTGAGTCAAATATGCATCCTCATCGAAATATTTGGTGTGGAACAAATTCGTTGTTCCCTCACATGAGGATGGCGTCAAAATCGGCGGATCCACCAGTTGGAAGCCTCGTTCGTCAAAAAACTGCTGAATGGCACGAATAATTTGCGCACGTACAACAAGAATCGCCCGCTGCCGGGGGGTACGGATCCACAGATGACGGTAATCCATCAAATAGTCGACTCCGTGCTCCTTGGGTGTAATCGGATAATCGCTCGTAATTTGGATGATCTCGACTCCAGTAACATTCAGCTCAAAGCCGCCTTTACTTCTCGTGTCTTCACGCACTGTTCCGGTCACGTACAAGGAGCTTTCTTGAGTCAGCTTTGCCGCAGCCTCCCATACTTCTGGCGCTACTTCACTCTTCACAACTACACCCTGGATGTAACCGGAGCCATCACGCAGCTGTAAAAACTGAATTTTACCGCTTGAACGCTTGTTGTGCAGCCAGCAGCCTATCGTGACGGTATCATTTATATGCTTATCAACATCACGGATCATGGATAATTTTCGACTCATGTGGACCAATCATCCTCTCTAATTCTATTTCCAACATTTTGTATGCCTCTCGAGACCCTTCATTTATTATACTACATCTTCCTTGCGGTCTAAAATCAGCCGATGCGTGTCGCGGGCGATCACCAACTCTTCGTTGGTCGGAATTACCATCACCTGTATACGTGAATCTCCCGTGGAGATGATGCGTTCCTCATCAGATCTCTGAACATTAGCTTCTTCATCCAGCTTTAAACCAAGGAAGGTCAAATTGCGGCATACGGCTTCCCGCAGCTCCGCCGAGTTTTCCCCGACTCCCGCTGTGAAGACCAATATATCCAAGCCATTCATTGCAGCTGCATAGGCGCCAATATATTTACGCAGCCGGTATTCATACATTTCAAATGCAAGCGTAGCATTCCGGTCACCAGCTTCCATCGCCCTTACAATTTCCCTCATGTCGCCGCTTATGCCTGATATCGCCATTAAGCCGCTATGCTTATTAAGCATCAAATTAACCTCATTGAGAGTAAGCTCTTCCTTACCCATAGCAAACGGTACAATAGCTGGATCAATATCCCCGCTGCGAGTTCCCATCATGAGCCCTTCAAGAGGTGTCATACCCATACTGGTATCTACGGAGCAGCCGTTCAATATAGCTGCACAGCTTGCCCCATTGCCGATATGGCAGGTCACAAGCTTCAGCTTATTTAATGGCTTTTGGATTAAAGCTGCCGCTCTCTCGCTGACATAAGCATGAGAAGTGCCATGAAAGCCATATCTGCGAATTTGATGCTTCTTATACAGCACCATTGGAATCGGATATAAGTAAGATTGCGGCGGCATAGTTTGATGGAAAGCTGTGTCAAACACAACGACCTGCGTTACATCTGGCATATTATTCTCAACCGCTTGAATTCCTAGCAAATGCGCTGGATTATGAAGCGGCGCCAGATCGAATAATCGTTTGATCTCCCGTTTCACTTCCTCATTAACGATTACCGAGCTTGAGAATGATTCACCGCCATGTACAACCCGATGCCCCACGGCATCAATTTCTCCCATCGATGACAGTACTCCATGGTCTTTATGCATAAGCATGCCGAGAACCTTTTGGATAGCTGTCGTATGCTCCAGAACCTCCGCTACTTCCCTGATTCCTTGCCCATCTGCAGGATCATAGCTAATAATTGCAGAATCCATACCGATCCGTTCTACTTTCCCTTTAGCCAGAACCTCTTCATTATCCATATTGTACAGTTGAAATTTTAATGACGAGCTTCCTGCATTGATAACTAAAATATTCACAAGCGGTCGCCCTCCCTGTCGTAGCTGAAAAATCCTTGTCCCGTTTTTGTACCCAGCTGTCCAGCACGCACCATTTGCTTGAGCAATACAGACGGTCTGTATTTTACGTCCCCAAACTCCCGGAACATCCGTTCCATGGCATCCAGGACGGAATCCAACCCGAAGCGATCCGCCATCTCCAATGGGCCGTAATGAAAATCATAGCCAAGCCTCATCGCTGAATCAATATCCTCAGCAGTTGCCACCCGCTCCGATAAAGTATGCATAGCCTCATTAATAAGCACGCAAATCAGTCTGGTAGTTACGAATCCTGGTGATTCATATACTTGAATGCCGCGCTTTTGAATCGTATTTTCAACAAATTCCTTCGTAAGCGAAAATGTCTGCTCGGAGGTTTTCAACCCGCGAATGATTTCTACCAAATGAACCTTGGATACGGGATGCAGAAAATGAACCCCGATTACTCGTTCCGGCTGTGTCGTAACAGCCGCAATCTCGGTCAAGCTAAGCGTGGACGTGTTGCTGGCAAGAATGACCTGCGTAGGACATATTGCATCCAATTGCTGAAAGAGCATTTTTTTCTGGTCTAAATCCTCGCTGATAGTCTCAATAACCATCTCGCAATCAGCCAATTTCTGCATATCTGTCTCTTTATGTATTCTGGACATAATCAGCTTCTTCTCCGAAGTAGTAATCGCCCACTTCTCCAGCCGCTTATCAAGGCTCATTTGGATATATTCGAAAGCCTGCTCTAACTTCAACGGAGTTCTCTCCATGAGAAAAACTTCCAAACCTTGCTCCGCCAACATCTCAGCTATTCCCTGGCCCATTGTTCCGGCTCCGATAACGCCAATTTTATTAAATTGCATAGCTTAATCTCCCCCTGCCAAACAACAATAACTACGGCTCATTCCTTCATTCAAGCTGGAACTACCGTAACCATCTTATTATACAACAACCTTGTATTGAAATGAAAAACCTCACACTGTTTAAATTAAAAAAGAAAGGTAAGCCAGAGCAGCTGTACCGCCCTGACTTACCTTGTTCATACCTTATTGTACTTATCTTGCATTCTTACTTGATAAGTACGTTCTGTTTAGTAGCTTGCGATTCGAATGCCGCCAAAATAACGTTCAACGATTTCAAGCCCTCTTCACCGGAAATGCTTGGAGGCGTATTCGTCACAATGCTGTTGATAAATGCATCAATAACACCGCTTGCCGTTTGCTTATCGTTGGTTGCCATTGCACCGACCCGATGCTTCTCAACGGAGCCGTCACGAAGTTCTACGATCACTTGATCCTCGGGATGAGTTCCGATATGCATAGCACCGTTCTCGCACCATAACACAGTGCTGTTGTCTTGACCTTTATAGTAAGTCCAGCTGGCTACCAGTGTACCGATTGTTCCACTTTTCATACGAAGCAAGCAGGTCGAGTTGTCATCACATTCGGTTCCATCTTTATGAATCGTTCCGACAAATGCGGCAACCTCGGTCACCTCATCTTCCAGCAGCCAACGGATCAAATCGGACTTATGTACGCCAAGGTCTCCCATTGCCCCCATAATCGCTTCTTCCTTGCGGAAGAACCAGCTATTGCGTCCATCAATACTCCAGCCTTCCGGGCCCGGATGTCCGAACGATGTACGGAATGTCAATACTTTACCCAGCTTACCCGTTTGCAAAATTTCTTTCGCTTTTACATGAGGGGGCATCAAACGCTGGTTGTGGCCGACCATCAGGAATACGCCATTTTTCTTAGCGGCCTCAATCATTGCCAAACTTTCCTCGTAAGTTGTTGCCATCGGCTTCTCTACCAAAACATGCGCACCTGCGTTGGCAACGGCGATCGAAACCGGAGCATGGAGTACATTCGGCAGATTGACGCTTACTGCATCCGGCTTCTCTGCTTGCAGCATTTCTTCATAATTCATATAAGCTTTTGCGCCGTATTGATTGGCATAATGTTCAGCACGTTCCGTTACGATATCGCAAAAAGCTACCAGTTCAACGTTTGGATTAGCTGCATACTCAGGAATATGACGATGCTTGGAAATCGAACCGCAACCTATTACAGCAACTCTGACTTTACCCATGATTAATATGCACCCCTGTTATAATTGTTTATAATTTAGACATATAATTTTCTTTCACCCAGTTCAAGCTCGTAGCAACGCTTTGTAACGGAGGATTTGCACAGCGGTCCTGCTCAACAATCAGCCATTCAACCCCGGCATCGGACGACGCCTGAATCACATTGGGCAAATCAACCTCGCCAAGTCCCAGCTCGACTGTATCCATTTGATTTTCTGCGCCGCGGTTAAAATCCTTCAAGTGCAGCAGCGGTAATCTTCCCGCATACGTGTTAATATAGGCAAGCGGATCTTGACCCGCATATTTGACCCAGCAAACATCCATCTCAACTTTAACAATATCTGCAGAGGTGGTTGAGTACAAAGCGTCGAACACAAACTCATCATCAATGCTTTCTTCAAACTCAAATGCATGGTTATGATAACCGAACTGTAATCCCGCTTCTTTAATTTGATGGCCAGCATGCTCAAAAAAAGCAAACAGAGCTTTCCAAGCCTCAGCATCCTTGCGGTCTTCCAATGCAATATGAGGACAAATGAAATACGGAGCGCCGATTGTTTTCAAGTAAGCGATTTCTTTTTCAAGGTTTTCACGCATATTTTTAAGACTTACATGAGCCCCAATTGCTTTTAAGTTAAGTTCTTTAAGTAAATCTCTAAGTTCTTCTGCTTCCAAGCCACCGTATCCAGCAAATTCCACACCTTCGTATCCAAGCTCGGCTACCTTGCGCAGCGTACCACGGAAATCCTGAGCCATGTCATCACGCAATGTGTATAGCTGTAAGCCAACTCCCATTCTTCTCATGCAAACGCACACTCCTTAAAAGTTTTTGGATTTGATACCATTGTACCTACAAATGCCCTATAATGACTATGAACGATGTGCTTCCAACATGAACTATTTGGCTACAAAGTAGACGAGGTGTTTATTATGATCTCCCAGATCCTAACCTGCGGATATTCTTATCACTCACAAAAGTTTCATAACAGCCATAGCGATGGCGTTCCCTGCTATTTATTCCGACTTCAGACAGAAGGCTGCAGCTATGCCTTGGTAGGAGGCAGTATGACCCTTATCGAAACAGGTGACCTGCTCCTTTTTAAACCTGGCGATAAATACGACCTGCGTGTAGAAGAACATACTAATTCCATGCAGCAAACCCTTGTTTCCAGCGGAGATTATTATATTTTATGCAAGGGTGAATGGATTGACGAATGGTGGAGCAGCTCCAGAAAGCCACAGAAGGTCCGCATAGCTGTCAATGAACCGCTGCTCACTCTATGGCGGCAAATTATTTTGGAGAAACGCCGCTTCGAGGATGAAAACAAACAATTATCCGAATATTTGCTGCGAGCCTTATGCCTTCACATTGAGCGGGCAGTAGCCGATCATATATCATTCCGTGGCAGCTCTTTCCTAGCAACCCGGATGAAAAGCTTCATAGAGGAGCATGCGGTACTCCCTTTCAAAGTCGAGGATGTGGCTCAGCATGTCGGTATCAGTGTATCCCGCGCCGTCCATTTGTTTAAGGAATGCTTCGGTAAGACCATCATCCAATACGCGCAGGAAATCCGCCTCTCTTCATCTATTGAGAGAATGGTTTACACCACTATGACACTGGAGCAGATTGCTGAAACAACGGGTTTTGGCAGTTATTCTTATTTCCACAGAGTCTTTCGAGATAAATATGGCTTATCTCCAAAAGCGTACAGAGTTAAATTTGCTGAAGGCGGAATTGATGAGCACAAGCTAATATAGCCGTGAACTAAACAACCGGCTTTTTTGGTTATATTCAAGTTATCCATATCGAGCCGACTGCCTACCATGCTATATTGAAGGCAGCCTTCATCAATCAAAAATTTAGGCCATGGAGCTGCTCCACGGTTCTTTTTTTATTTAAGCAGTAGGCTCTGGAAAGGAATACCTTTATTATGAATCCAAGTCTTCTCTCTCGAAATATTCCCCTATTTTACTTGTATCAGTTTTTAAATTCATTTATTCTGGACCGCGGTATTTGGATGCTCTACTTGGCTGCTCGCGGCTTCACCCTAACCGAAATCGGCATTATTGAAGCGTTATATCATGCGGTCATTTTTATATTTGAGGTACCTACAGGCTATATCGCCGACCGCTTTGGAAATCGGACCAGCTTGCTGCTCTCCCAAGTACTTGGTCTGCTTGCATCTGGATGTCTGGTTCTCGCTTCCGATCCCCTTTATATTATTGCCGGCTTCATACTAGGAGCTTTTGTCGGCACACTTCAATCCGGCGCTACAAGTGCATTGGTGTATGAAACGCTTAAAATGCAGGGTAAAGCAGATGCATTTAAGAAGCTTATTTCAAGGCTGTCTGCTATCGTTCTTATATCGATGGGGCTCAGTGGCAGTGCTGGCGGTTTTTTATCCGACCTTCATTGGGAATGGGTTTACATAGGTAAAATGATCATCCATTTAATCTCGTTTCTTATAGTTCTTATGATCATAGAACCACTGCACATTGGGAGCAAAGAGGCGGGGAGTGATTCCTTACTCTCAGGGGTAACCAAACTATCCTTTATCAACCAATTGCGCGAAGGGGCTTCATTCATACGGGGAAGCCGCCCTTTTCTAACTATGAGCTTATTTGGCGCACTGCTCTACTCCATGTCGTGGTCCATTTCTTTTTACAGTCAAATATTGTTTCAAAAAAACGGCCTCGCCAACTCAACTATAGGAACGGTTAATGGTTTGGAAACATGGATCTCGGCAGCCATTACTGCTGTTGCTTATCTCGGTGAACGTTGGCTCGGCAAAAAGATTTCGCTGATTCTAAGTGCTTCAGGATTTGCCTGCTGCTTGGTGCTGTTTTCCGCGAGTGAAGGCTCCGTTATGATTATCAGCTGCTTTTTCCTGCTATCTATTTTTATCAGCTATTTGGAACCTCTATTGGAAGCCTATCTGAATGAGCTTGTCCCCTCCTCCATGCGCGCTACGATGCTTTCTGTATTTAATATGATGGTATCTGCCGGGATGATGGTTACCTTCTTGCTGCTTGGCGTACTGGGGGATCATATGGGAGTGTTTAATGCTCTTCGATCAGTTCTCATCGTGTGGATACCGCTGCTGATCATTACTATGTTATGGTGTCTCAAATATAATCTTAATAAAAGTGCAAGCCTCTCGAATTTAAGTAATACCAAATAGGATAAGTAAGGCTTCTAACCGATAACTCGTTGTTTTATAATAAGGTTGGAGTGTAAAATCACAGTCCGGTTGGTAGTCCGGGCGCATAGGAGCAGCAGCTTATGTAAGTAGCCTTCCCCCCTCGGGATGTCCGTCACTCTATATTTTTATAGAGGGGGAAGCTGGATGAAGCTTACCGTATATTTTGATGATCGGTTGCAATTATGGGTGGGAGTAGTAGAAGCAGAAGAAAATAACCATTTGAAAGCCTGCCGGCACTTGTTTGGTCAAGAGCCTAAAGCTGAAGAAATTATTGCTTTCATTAATTTTCAAATGCTGCCGCTGCTTCACAAAACAACACAAGCAATTGAGGTCTCGAAGACTAAGAAAAAAAGCAATACCAATCCAAAACGGCTTTTAAAGCAAGCCGCTCTAGAGCTCAAACAACGCGGTGGATCGACCTATGCACAACTGGTGATCAAACAAGAGCTGGAGCACAGGAAAGTTGAACGCAAAAAACGATCAAAGCACCTCATAGAGCAGCAAAAAGAATTAAAGTATGCCTTAAAGATTCAAAAAGCAAAGCAGAAGCATCGTGGAAAATAGTCAATTTTCATACAAGTGAATTCTTGCAATCCCAAAAGCAACTGGTCCCCTGCGGGGGGCGGTTGCTTTTCTATTGTACGCAAAAAAAGCCGTTGAGAGGGTTACCTCCCAACAGCTATTTCATTATTTTAAAACTTATTTGTAAGCTAGTCTTGCTTGATGAGCGGCTTCATAAGCGCCGATTTTATCATCATGCTGAAGTGTCAAACCAATGTCGTCCAAACCTTGCAGCAGGAACTGACGGCGATGCTCATCCAGATCAAACTCGATGCTAAGACCTTGATCATCGGTAATCTGATTGTTTTCCAGATCAATAGTCAGCTTGTAGCCTTCTGTTTTAGTTGTGCGTTGGAACAACTCTTCCACTTGCTCTTCGCTCAGCTTGATAGGCAGGATGCCGTTTTTGAAGCAGTTGTTGTAAAAGATATCGGCATAAGAAGGTGCAATAACAACCTTGAAGCCGTAATCTTGAATCGCCCATGGCGCATGCTCACGAGAAGAACCGCAGCCAAAGTTCGCGCGGGAAATCAAGACGGAAGATCCTTGATAACGCGGCTGATTCAATGAAAAGTCAGGAATGACATTCCCTTGATTATCAAAACGCCATTCAAAGAACAAGAACTGGCCAAAGCCGGTACGTTCGATCCGTTTCAAAAATTGCTTAGGAATAATCGCATCTGTATCTACGT
The DNA here is from genome assembly GCF_024722015.1 of Paenibacillus radicis (ex Xue et al. 2023). GTDB lineage: Bacteria > Bacillota > Bacilli > Paenibacillales > NBRC-103111 > Paenibacillus_S. The sequence continues at coordinate 51,089 of NZ_JANQBD010000023.1, forward strand.
TTACGCGGTCTACCGGACCTACAAGGCCGGTATGCTTTTTAAAAGCTTCCATGTCGTTCGTCTCCTCACATGAGTGACAACCAACTTCGGTCTGTCTGAAGTAACGGCTGCACTAAAGTTAAATTTTAGGCTTGCTGCTTCACTTTAAAGTTCCAATCGCGCACGTCAACGAAATGCCCTTTGATAGCAGCCGCGGCAGCCATAGCCGGGGATACCAGGTGAGTACGTCCGTCACGTCCTTGACGACCTTCAAAGTTCCGGTTAGAAGTTGATGCACAACGTTGGCCCGGCTTCAATACATCCGGATTCATCGCTAAGCACATACTGCAGCCGGCGTCACGCCATTCGAAGCCCGCTTCGATGAAAATTTGGTCCAAGCCTTCTTTTTCAGCCTGAATTTTTACGCGTCCTGAGCCAGGAACAACGATAGCCGTTAAGCTGGAAGAAACTTTGTGACCTTGAGCAACCGCTGCCGCCGCACGCAGATCTTCGATACGGCCATTCGTACAGGAACCGATAAACACATAATCAACAGCCAATTCAGTCATCGGAGTACCTGGTGTTAAGCCCATGTATTCGATTGCTTTTTCAGCAGCTTTTCTTTCGTTTTCTGTTGCGAAGCTTGTTGGATCTGGTACAAGCGAAGTAATATCGGCACCCATACCAGGGCTTGTTCCCCAGGTAACTTGCGGGATTAGAGTGCTTGCATCAAATTCAACGACACGGTCAAATTGAGCGCCATCGTCAGTAATAAGTTTCGTCCATTCAACAACTGCTTGATCAAACGCTTCGCCTTGCGGTACATATTCACGTCCACGCAGGTATTCAAATGTTTTTTCATCCGGTGCGATCAAGCCGGCTCTTGCTCCGCCTTCAATCGACATGTTGCAAACAGTCATACGCTCTTCCATGGAAAGGTTGCGGATAGCTTCACCTGTGTATTCAATAACATAGCCAGTAGCAAAATCCGTACCATACTTGCCGATTACACCAAGAATCAAATCCTTAGCCGTAATGCCCGGATTTAAGCTTCCGATGATGCGAACTTCCAAAGTTTTAGCCTTTGATTGCTGCAAGCATTGAGTTGCCATTACGTGCTCAACTTCACTTGTACCGATACCGAATGCAAGTGCGCCAAATGCACCGTGAGTGGATGTATGGCTGTCGCCGCAAACAATCGTTTTACCCGGATGAGTCAAACCAATCTCAGGTCCCATAACGTGTACAACGCCTTGGTCGATGTTTTCCAAATCGAACAGCTTCACGCCAAAATCCTTACAGTTTTGTGACAACGTATCAATTTGCTGCTTGGAAATAGGATCTGTAATGTTGAAACGGTCTTTCGTAGGTACATTGTGGTCCATAGTAGCAAATGTCAGGTCAGGACGACGAACCTTACGGCCGCTTAAACGAAGACCTTCAAATGCTTGCGGGGACGTTACCTCATGCACAAGCTGCAAGTCGATATAAATGATGCTCGGCTTGCCCTCTTCCTGATGAATAACATGGTTGTCCCAGATCTTTTCGAACAAAGTTTTTGCCATCAGTTTCACCTCATTATCATGAATGCGAATCAATTCATTTTATTTTATTATACTAGCATTACTTTATTGATTGATCCAAGATATAATATCTATAAGCTTGATAGATGTTTCCTATAATTTGTGCCTATAAAGGAGTAATCTCACATGGAACTAAGACAGTTGCAGTACGCGCTGCAAATAGCAATAGAAAAAAACTTTTCCCGAGCAGCGGAGAAGCTTCATATCGCCCAGCCCTCCCTCAGTCAGCAGCTATCCAAGCTGGAGAAGGAAATCGGTGTGCTGCTGTTCCATCGAACCACTAACTCCGTTGAGGTAACTCATGCCGGCCTGCTGTTCATGGAGAAAGCGCAAGCGATTCTCGACATGGTTGAGCAATTGAAGCGGGAAATGGAGGATATATCGCAAATGCGTAAAGGCAAGCTCATTGTAGGCAGTTTGCCGATTACCGGAGCTCATGTGCTGCCGCTTGTGCTGCCCGTATTTCAAGCGAGCTATCCTGAAATCGAAATTATGCTGATGGAGGAGACTTCCGCAAACCTGGAGCATATGACAGCGAACGGGCAGATTGATATCTCCTTGCTATCTCTGCCACTTCAAGACGAGGCATTAACTTATGTCCCTTTAATAGAAGAAGAAATAGTTCTAGCTGTGCCTCCACAGCATCGGTTAGCTCAGTCCTCGAAAAATCCGCAGCAAACAATTGAGCTTAACGACCTGCGTGATGAGCCCTTTATCGCATTGAAAAAAGGGCAAGGTTTCCGACAAATTACTATTGAGCTATGTGAAAATGCCGGCTTTACGCCAAGAATCGTTTTCGAAAGCAGCAATATCGAAACGGTGCAGTCGCTAGTGGCCGCAGGAATGGGGATCGCATTTGTCCCCCACATGGTATCTCGCGGAGGATGGAGCGAGCTTGCGCCGCGTTATTTGTCACTTTCACACCGTCCAACAAGAACGCTCGTCATCACATACCGCAAAGGGCGGTACTTATCCAAAGCGGTAGAAGCCTTTATGACAACCTTCCGTGAGGTTGTGGAAAAACAGCAGCAAGAGAAACGCGGCTGAACCAGCCCACTTCGTGGAATAAGCGGTAGCCGAACAAGGAGCTGTCCCTGATGTTATTTTGGGACAGCGTACCCACTTTATCCTGAATATAGCGTTGCAAATGAACCTTCAAATTTGCTTTGAAGTTGGAGGAGTAAGCTCCTTAGAATATATATGGGGTAAAACCTTGGTTTTTCAGATGCAACTCTTGGGTGTGAGTCTTGGATTTTCGAACCGTCTGCCGAAAGTAATGCGATAGATGGAAATTTTCCCGTTAATCCAGCCTTAATATCGTTTGAAATCAATCTAACTGGAAAAACTCCTGCTAATATAGGCGATATAGATGATATCAGTCAAAACACACAGAATTAGCATGAGAAATTCCAGCTATATGGCTTGTAACGCTATTTTCGGAGTAATTAACCCGACATTTTCCTGTTATTTGCGTGGGGCTCGCTAGGCTGCCATACAATGCTGAATCGAGCTCCTATACCAGAGAGTAGCACACGTTGGAAAGTAACCTCATCTCTGCAAGTAAGTATGGCCTATCCTCACAACACAACCAAGAGAGGTAACGACTATGGAGTGAAGATGGCAGAGTCCTGTGCGTACGTCGGATGATAGAAATTAAAAGTGTGTCTACTCAATTGGAGAACAACAAGGCTTTCTGCTTCGTGGCTTACCTCAACGATAGCTTGAAGGTCGGGTTACGTTTATCTGCTCACAATTTGTTGAAGAAAGCACCGAAGATCGAGATCAACAGGTAGTCTTTCGGCAAGGTTAAACCAATGTGCCAGCTGATCATTTCATAGAGTCCAATTTAGGAAAGTAAAGGGCTGCCTCCTTGTAGCTAATACATGCTACAAGGGGACAGCCCTTTATTACTTTGTACTATATTTAAAGTCTCAGTATAATGTTGGCCGCCGATCCTCGAAGATCGGAATACGGCTGCGTACTTGTCCAACCAGCTCCATATCGATCTCAGCCCGAATAATCTGTTCGGTCTCGTCGCCCTCCGCCAACACTTCACCCCACGGATCGATGACCATGGAATGCCCAAAAAATTCTGTTGTCCCGCTTATGCCTACCCGGTTGCAGGAAACAACGAACATTTGGTTCTCAATGGCCCGCGCCATTAATAAAGTCCGCCAATGATGGAGCCTTGGATTCGGCCACTCAGCCGGTACGAACAATATTTGCGCACCGCCCAGAGCCAGCTTTCTGGAAAGCTCCGGAAACCGGATGTCATAGCATATCATCATTCCTGCCGGTATATCATCCAGTTGAAGCTGCCCTAAGCTCTTGCCTTCCTTTAAATACTTCTCCTCATCCATCAAACGGAACAAATGAATTTTGGAATAGTCTGCGACCCGGTTGCCTTCCCGGTCATAAGCATAAATCGTATTGTAAATTTCGTCGCCCTTCTTCTCTGCTATCGAACCACCGATTATATTTACGCCATATTTCCTGCTGAACGCCGAAAGTAGCTCGTGAGCCTGCTGCCCTTCCGTATCAGCCAGCTCATGAATCCGGTCCAGCGCATACCCCGTATTCCACATTTCCGGAAACAGGATGACGTCAGGCTTAGGCCCCTGCTGAACGGCCTGCTCCAGCATCACTTCTAATTTTGAAAAATTCAATTTGGGCTCACCGATCGCAATATCCATCTGAAGCAATGCTACATTCCATTTTTTGTTTACCAATTAATACCACCCTCTGTACTCATTATAAAACCATATGAAAGTCAGCCTTTTCTTCATGATAGTCGAAGCTGACCGTGACTTCAATGCTTCCTTGCAATCCATAACGTCCATCGGTCTTTTTCTTCAACAGCTTCCTCGTCTTTATAGCCTGTTTGCTCCTGAATAAAATCAGCCAATTCCAACAGCTCCATATCATCCAACTCATGCAAAAGAGTGCGCCCAGTCCGTTTCAACAGATCACTGCGAAAATCTGAAAATCTTGAATACATCTGCCTTGTTTCCCACAGCTTTATCTGTTCTTGCTCTACAAAGCCCGCAGCTGCAAGAGCGTCACATACAGCCGACGATGAATGTCTCCGTACGGTTTCTTTCTCTATCAGCCTCGGGAACCTTTCAAAAAAGTAGCCTCTCAAATGCTCCAGCCCGCCAGCAAGCAAACAATCTTCAGGTGTTCGATCCTGCACAAGGAGCGTCCCACCCTGATCCAGAACGCGATAGGCTTCAATAAAACAAGCTGTTAGCTGATCAGCTGTCAGATGATGAATGAGTGCCCGCTCCAATACGACATCGAACCTGCTATCAGCAAGACCGGTATGCAGTGCGTGACCCAGAAAGAAATGAACATTCGAGAATCCCGAGCAATGTTCCACTGCCCCAGCCAGCATAGCCTGGGAGAAATCAACACCTGTAACTTCAACCGCACCGAGAGCAGCCAGCGCTTTAGAATAGATCCCGCCGCCACAGCCTATATCAGCTGCCTTTGTGCCTTTCAAATTCACCGTGCTTGCAATCTGCTCCAGCCAGCCTATATTTACGGCACGGCTAGTATAAGAATGACTGTGTTTACTATCATGAAAGTCCATAGTCATAATTATCCTTCCTTCCATTAAGAAGATAAAAACACATAAGAATGAAAAAGGTTATAATTGTTTCGTTGTGTGAAACTAAATCCCATATAATAAAACTAAATATAGTATATATTATCATTTTTCTGTGAATATGAAAAGCAATTATCCCGATCAGCTATACAGCTTTTTCGTTTCATGTTACATTATTTTTAGTTTCTTGGAACAATAATCATAATGTGAATAAACAACCTATTTTATCATGGAGTGTGACTATAGATGAATTCATCCTTTTCATCCCGAGTATCTGCTTTCCAGGTTCAGCCTGCCGAACGTATGCAAGAGCTTCCGACACAGTTTTTTGCCACTTTGGTTCGCAAAGCAAATGAACAAATTACGGCTGGACATGATGTTATCAACTTGGGCCAAGGCAATCCGGATCAACCGACGCCTCCCCATATTGTAAAAACTTTGCAAGAGGCAGCCGAAAATCCGCTGTACCACCGATATCCTCCATTTAATGGATTTTTGTTCCTCAAACAAGCTATAGCGCAGCGCTATAAAGAGGATTACGGCGTAGACTTAAATCCCGAAACCGAGGTTGCTATATTATTTGGCGGCAAAACGGGACTTGTTGAAATTAGCCAATGTCTGCTTAATCCAGGTGATGTATGCTTAGTGCCAGATCCCGGCTATCCGGACTATTGGTCCGGAGTAGCACTATCCGGTGCCAGAATGGCGTTTATGCCGCTTCATGAAGCCAACGCCTTCTTGCCTGACTACAATGCGTTATCGGCCGATGATTTGAACAAAGCAAAACTAATGTTCATTAATTACCCGAACAACCCGACAGGTGCGGCGGCTCCTGCTTCATTCTATGAAGATACGATCCGTTTTGCTGAAAAGCATGGAATCGTAGTTGCGAGCGATTTCGCATACGGCGCTCTGGGCTTTGACGGCCAAAAGCCCGTCAGCTTCCTTCAGCAGCCGGGTGCCAAAGAAGTCGGCGTTGAGTTTTATACGTTATCCAAAACCTATAATATGGCTGGCTGGCGCGTTGGTTTTGCTCTAGGCAATCCGGAAGTGGTTCGCTTGATCAACCTGATCCAGGATCATTACTATTGCAGCTTGTTCGGGGGCATTCAAGCCGCTGCGGCCGCTGCGCTAACCGGACCGCAGGATTGCGTAGCCTCTTTGCTTGCAATGTACCAAGACCGTAGAGACGCTTTATATAGCGCACTGGATCAGATTGGCTGGAAAGCCCAACGCTCACAGGGCTCCTTCTTCACTTGGCTGCCGGTTCCCAAAGGCTATACATCCGCATCGCTTGCCGATCGTTTGCTAGAGGAAGCCAAAATAGTAGTAGCTCCGGGCATCGGCTTCGGTGAGAACGGAGAAGGCTACGTCAGACTTGGCCTCCTGACACCAGAGGATAGGCTTCGTGAAGCTGTAAACCGAATTGCGAAGCTGAATTTGTTCAGCTAAATGTTAAAGTCCCGCCATTCACCCGCTAAGCTATGATTTATAATTGCACATCATTAGACATTTTGAGTCATCTCAGATGCAAACTTAAGGGGCAGGAATGATGTCTGAACCTTTACAAGACAGCCAACAAAATGCTATGCTAGAAAAAACCAAACGTAATGATGGGACTAGTAGGAGGCCCCTTCACGCGCAGAGAGTAAATTCCACCGGCTGAAAGAATTTACCGTGAAACCTTATCGAACCTGCCCCGGAACGGCCAGTGACGAGCTGGACGGCTGCCTTGCTGTTACCAAAGGCTTATAAGATGGATGATTTATCATCAATTAAGGTGGTACCGCGGAAGTTCAAGCTTTCGTCCTTATAGGACGAGGGCTTTTTGTGTTTTTCAGGATACTCGTTATAGAAAGAAGTGAACCTGCCATGCAGCAAACCATCGTTGTCAAAATCGGGAGCAGCTCCTTAACCTCGGATGAGGGTGGGCTCAACCGTGATAAGCTCGCCTTTTTTGCCTCAGAGCTTTCCAAGCTTCAGCATCAAGGCTTTCAAGTACTGCTAGTTACATCCGGTGCAGTGGCCGCCGGCTTTCGGGAAATGGGCTATGCCAGCCGACCCAAAAATGTTCATGAAAAGCAAGCTGCGGCATCCGTCGGTCAAGCGCTGCTCATGCAAGCTTATCATGCAGCTTTTGCCGCCCATCAGGTTGGGGTTGCGCAAATATTGTTGACTCGCTATGACTTCTCCAACCGCAGACGAATTCATAATGCCTCAATGACCATTGAGGAGCTGCTTAAGCACCGGATTATTCCAATAATCAATGAGAACGACACGGTAGCCGTTGATGAGCTGAAAGAGCTCAAATTCGGTGACAATGATAAACTATCTGCTTTAGTTGCCAATCTGGTCCGTGCATGGCAGCTCGTGATTCTTACCGATACGGATGGATTATATACGGAGGATCCACGAAAAAACATCAACGCTTTGCGTATAGACCGTGTTTCAGAGATTGATGAAGAAATGTACCGTATTGCAGGAGGGTCTGGCTCCTCTGTCGGAACAGGCGGAATGCGCTCCAAAATTGAAGCAGCCCGTATTGCGATGCGAGGCGGAGTGCCCGTATTTGTAGGCCGTGTGGCTGAAGACGGCGACCTTGATTTGGCTGTTCACGGCATAGGTAAAGGAACCTACTTCGATACAAGAGAGCACAATCTTCCCATGAAGAAGCAATGGCTCGGCTTCCACTCGCTGCCTCAGGGGCAAATAACCGTGGATCAAGGCGCAGAAACAGCGCTTGTATTAGGTGGCAGAAGCCTGCTGCCAGCAGGCATCAAGGAAGTAAGCGGTGATTTCCATCCGGGAGATGTCGTAGAGGTCGTCAGCTCTGACCAGCAGATCATCGGACGCGGTGTAGTCAATTACTCCACGTGGCAGCTGCAGGCAGTAGCCGGTTTAAGCACCGAAGAAGTTCAGAAGCGTATTGAAGTCCAGCGAATGGAAGTTATTCATCGTGATGAATGGATCACACTCACCGCCGGCAAGCAAATAAACGAATAGCAGCAGCTTAGCTAAGTACAATAATATTTATCCCATTTTCCAAGGAGGAATCGGTAATGGAATCCGCTCAAACTCAATCAAAAACTATCGCCAGTGAGGTTGTTCAAAAATCTACTTTAGCCAAGCTCGCAGCTCCACGCCTTAGCTTGCTTTCAACGGATCAAAAGAATAAAGCGCTGCTCCTGATGGCCGACGCCCTCATTGCCGAAGCGCCTTCAATAATAGAGGCAAACGCTGAGGATTTGCAGCGCGGCAAAGAGAACGGAACCAGCCAGTCGCTGCTGGACCGGCTTGCTTTAAACCAGCAAAGGATCGAAGCAATGGCTGAAGGCCTGCGTCAAGTCGTTGAGCTGGCTGATCCGATTGGTGACCTATTAGAGGAGGTAACCCGCCCTAACGGTCTTCATATCCGCAAGCTGCGTGTGCCAATCGGTGTAATTGGCATTATTTATGAAGCGCGTCCGAACGTGACCGTAGACGCTGCAGGACTTTGCTTGAAAACCGGCAACGCAGTCGTTCTGCGTGGCGGCTCTTCAGCCCTCTCGTCTAACAAACGCGTTGTTGAGGTGCTGCACGAGGCACTTTCCCGATCCGATGTCCCAGCTGAAGCCATCCAAATCATATTGGATCCTAACCGATCCTCTGTCGACGAAATGCTGAAGCTTAATGGGCTGCTGGATGTGCTGATTCCACGAGGCGGACATTCATTAATCCAAAATGTTGTAAAAAATGCAACCGTACCTGTCATTGAAACAGGCGCCGGGATTTGTCATACTTATATGGACGAATCGGCTGATTATGCTATGGCTTTGAACATTGCTATTAATGCCAAGGTGCAAAGACCTTCCGTCTGCAACTCTATGGAGACATTGCTAATTCATCAGAGCTTTGCGCAAGAGCATCTTGCTTCCATCGCAGACCAATTTACCGCTCTTAATGTTGAGCTTCGCGGCTGTTCCAAGGCGCGTGAACTCGCACCTGTTATTAAAGCTGCGGCTGACGAGGATTGGGATACCGAGTACAACGACTATATTCTCAATATTCGAATCGTAAATGAGCTTGATGAAGCTTTGGAGCATATCCGCCTTCATAGCACCTTGCACTCAGAATGCATTGTAACCGAAAACGCAGATCATGCTGCACGTTTCCTGCAGGAGGTAGATGCAGCTGCCGTATATCATAATGCCTCCACTCGTTTCACGGATGGCTTCGAGTTCGGTTTCGGTGCAGAAATCGGTATCAGCACTCAGAAGCTTCACGCCAGAGGTCCTATGGGACTGCCTGCATTAACTTCGACTAAATATATGATCAAAGGCAATGGGCAAATTCGCGGATAAGCTCTGCCTACCATTATTCATGAAATGATATTCCAAAGGAGACACATGGTTATGTCCTTAACATTATCCAACGCAGCTATTACTTTTGTCGGCGCCGGTTCAATGGCGGAAGCTATCGTTCGCGGCTTGACCTCGCAGCAGGACGGCAACCCTTCAAGAATTACCATGCTAAATCGTCAGGATGTTTCCCGATTGCAGTCATTGCAGCAGCGTTATGGCGTCAGCTATGCTGTTGAGTCGTCAGAGAAAGATCAGTCTATTACAGCTGCCGACGTAGTTATCGTTGCTTTTAAGCCGAAGGATGCCGTTGAAGGTTTAAAAGCCTTAAGTCCGTTATTGCAGCCCTCGCAGCTGCTTGTCTCTGTTATTGCCGGGCTGTCTACATCGACAATCGAGGATATAATCGGGGCACCAGGCCAACCAATTGCACGTACCATGCCTAATACCTCAAGCTCTATCGGTTTTGGCGCTACAGGCATATCCTTTACAGCCTCCGTTACAGCGGACCAGCAAAAGCTGGCAACTGACATGTTCTCATCAACAGGCATCGTCTCCGTTGTTGAAGAAGCTTCGCTGGACATTGTTACAGGAGTCTCAGGCAGCGGACCAGCCTACATCTATTATATGATGGAGGCTATGATTGAGGGCGGCATACGTGGCGGCTTAACGCCGGAAGCCGCAAAGCAGCTTACGGTGCAAACCGTGCTCGGTGCAGCCAGAATGGTTGAGCTGACAGGCGAGGACCCTGCAGACTTGCGTCGCAAGGTAACCTCACCGAACGGTACCACTCAAGCAGCTCTGGAGACACTTGACCGCCATGATTTCTCTTCAGGCGTAACTAAAGCCGTTCTGCGCTCTGCAGAACGTGCAGGCGAGCTTGGCCAAGCCATCAGCGCGCAAGCGGCAAACCGCTAGTTAGCAAAACTGTAATTGTTCAAAATATAGATAAAGAGCAGGTGAACATGGAGATGAATCCATACTGTGTAGCGACTTATCGCTGCTATGATGAAAAAGCCGATTTTGCCAAAAAAGCGCTCAGCATTGCTGTTGGACTAACGGTAGGAAGCTGGACTGATTTGCCGGAAGCAAAAAAAGCCGAGATGGAAAAACATCTCGGTAAAGTAGTACGCGTTGATGTACATGAGCCGGAAGGTACAGGTGGAACCGCCTCTGAGCGTTACGCCGATATTCAAATTGCCTACCCTGATGCTAATTTCAGCAGGGACATTCCTGCCCTTCTCGTCACCGTTTTCGGCAAGCTGTCGATGGACGGCAGGATCAAGCTGATCGACCTTTCCTTTTCACAGGATTTCATTTCCGCATTCCCGGGACCCAAATTCGGTATTCAGGGCGTTCGCAATCTGCTAGGCGTTCATGACCGCCCTCTTCTTATGAGCATTTTCAAATCGGTTATCGGGCATGATATTTCCGCGCTTCGCGAGCAATTCTACCTGCAAGCCGCGGGCGGTGTTGATTTAATCAAGGATGATGAAATTCTTTTTGAGAACCCTTTGACCCCTATCGAAAAGCGGGTTGAAGCCTGCATAGAGGCTGCCGCTCAGTCCAAGCGTGAAACCGGACAAGAGCTGCTGTACGCTGTGAACTTGACAGGGTCAACCTTCGGCCTGATCGACCAAGCCCGCAAAGCGATTGCTCACGGGGCCAACGCATTGCTCTTTAACGTGCTGGCGTACGGCTTCGATGCGTTAAGCGAGCTTAGCCGCCATCCGGACATCAAGGTGCCTATTATGGCTCATCCAGCACTAGCGGGAGCCTTCTATCCGTCTACATATCACGGTATTTCCGCAAACGTGCTGCTTGGCAAGCTGATGCGGTTAGCAGGAGCCGACCTTGTGCTATTCCCTTCCCCATATGGCTCCGTTGTAATGCCGCGTGAGGAAAATATGGCTATCAAGGAAGTGCTGCTTACAGAGCAAGCAAGCCGTTATATATATACCGGTTCAGGACATTCTGCCGACAACGAAGAAATTGTAGCCAATGATACTGCTTTGCCATTAAAAACAAGCTTCCCCGTCCCTTCCGCAGGCATACATCCTGGACTGGTGCCGCTGATCCTGAAGGACTTTGGAGATCAAGTCATCGTTAATGCCGGAGGAGGCGTGCATGGCCATCCTATGGGGGCAATTGCAGGTGGACAAGCTTTCCGACAAGCTATTGATGCTTGCCAAGCGGGAATCCCGCTTCAACAATATGCCGATGCTCAGCATCCCGAGCTTCAAGCTGCTGTTAAACTGTGGGGAATTAAGGAATGAAGCGCACTCAGGTCATCTTCTGTGATTTTGACGGAACCATTACCGTTAATGATAACATTGTCGCAATCATGAAGCATTTTCAACCTGCAGGCTGGGATGTACTTGTCGAGCAGGTGATTTCCAAAACCATTTCGATTCGGGAAGGCGTAGGCCGGATGTTCGCTCTTCTGCCAACCTCCCGCAAGCAAGAAGTCATTGATTACTCTATAAACAACGTAAAGATTCGGGATGGCTTTAGCAAGCTGCTCGAATATTGCAAGCAACAAAACATCACGTTTCTTGTAACTAGCGGCGGAATTGATTTCTTTGTTTACCCCGTACTGTATGCTTTTCCAATTGTAAAAGAGAATATTTATTGCAACGCAAGCGATTTTAGCGGGAGTCATATTGAAATCGTATGGCCGCATGTTTGCGACGATCAATGCCATAATAATTGCGGCATGTGCAAAACGACCATCATCCGCGGATACCCGAGCGATAAGTATGAACGGATTTTAATCGGCGACAGCGTAACTGATTTTGAAGGAGCCAAGCTGGCAGATACCGTATTCGCCCGCTCCCATTTAATTGATCTATGCAAAGATCTGGGGTTGAATTATTATCCTTTTGAAAATTTTCACGAAGTTATTGAACGACTAAAGGAGATGAACGAGCATGAGTGAAACACTTCGCCTGGAGGAGAAGCAGCAGGCTTTTTCCGAGCTAAGGGACATTAAAACAACGCTTGCCGCAAGAGGATGGTTTCCTGCAACAAGCGGTAATTTATCGATTAGGGTAGGCGACTTCACACCGGAACAATTTACTTTTGCTATAACCGCAAGCGGCAAGGATAAATCCGTCAACACCCCCTCCGACTTTTTGTTAGTCAATGAGCAGGGAAAGCCCACTGACATTACCGGATTGAAGCCGTCCGCCGAGACATTAATTCATTGTGAAATTTATCGGGCTACAGGCTGCGGCGCTATTTTTCATGTGCACACTGTTTTTAACAATCTGGTGTCGGAGCTGTTCTGGGAACGCAAATCGATTCCTGTTGATGGCGTTGAACTGATCAAAGGCTTCAATATTTGGGATGAGGAAGCTCAGATTGAAATCCCTATTCTCCCAAACTATACTGATATCCCACGTATCGCCGAATTGGTCGAGAAAGCGATTGTACCTCGTATTCCCGGCATCATGCTGCGCAAGCATGGAATTTACGCTTGGGGCGCCAATGCATTTGAAGCGAAGCGCCATTTGGAAGCCTTTGAATTCTTGTTCGAATATGTGTACCGGCTTGAGCTTTTGAAAAAGTAACGCCGTTATCCAGGATATATAGTTTCTCTGAAATCCCCTTTTGATTATGTTCAACAGTGCAAGCTGTCGTCTTTAATCAAGTATGGGGATTTTTTACGCTACAAAAAAATTTAATACGGTATAGCTCGCTTCCTTCCCTTGTGCTATTATGGTAGAAATTTACTTGCAAAAGAAATGAGGGACCGTACCGTATGGACAGCCAAGTCTATATAATTAAACCGTCTATTGATTACCAGGATGCTTACATTTCCTTCTATCAGGACTGGATAAACAGCGGAGAAAACATAGTGCCTTGGGTTGTTGGTAAAGACCCCACTGATTTTCCAGCTATGCTTCAATTTCTTTCGGAAGAAGCTAAGGAAGAACTGCTCCCTGAGGGCTGGGTGCCCGCATCTACCTACTGGTTAATGGATACAGCGAATAAAGTTGTTGGAGCCGTCAACATTCGTCATCGCTTAAACGAGAAGTTATTAAACAGCGGCGGACATATCGGATACGGCATTTGCCCATCAGAGCGACGCAAAGGATACGCTACCCTCCTGCTATCTTTGGCTTTGCAGCAAACAGCTGAATTGGGCTTGCAAAAGGTACTCGTTGTTTGTGATAAAGGAAATACCGGTTCCGAGAGGACCATTCTGAAAAATGGCGGTGTATTCGAGTCCGAGTTTATTGAAGAAAATGGAAATTGTATCCGAAGATTTTGGATTGATGTTAAAGAAAGGATTCGTCCCTAATGAAAATCGGTTTAGTAAGACATTTTAGAGTATTGAAGCAATTGCCGGAAAAAAGATGGATCTCTCCTGAAGAGCTGACGCGATGGTTTGATGAATACGATACCTGTGACATAGAAATTGGACAAACGGATTTGTCCAGCGTGGAGTGGAAACGTTGTTATTCCAGTGATTTACCAAGAGCAGCAGCAACGGCCCAAACCATTTTTAATGGTGAAATTATATTTATGAAGGATTTAAGGGAGATACACTATCCCCTGTTTAGTAAAATGATTAATCAGCCCTTGCCTTTTATGCTATGGGCCATTTTAATTAGAACCGCATGGTTTATCAACCATAAATGCTTAACCGAAAATAAAGCGGATGTTCAAAGCCGTATAAACGCCGCTCTGGATCATATTCTAAAGCCGGAGTTTGAAGAGGATGTCCTTATTGTCAGTCATGGAGCTCTGATGATGAATATGAGGAAGGAATTAATCCGTAGAGGCTTCAGTGGGCCTAAATTCAGTACTCCGGAAAATGGAAAGCTTTATTTATTTGAAAAGTAGTGACAGCTTCCGGATCATTATTCTATGCACTCATGCCAATCCAGCGCGGATGGGGCACAAGCATGAGTGCATATGCAACCTCTAGTTATTCCGCATGTTTAACCTCAATTTCTATGAAACCGGAAACGGCTCAAATTGATACGTTTGCGGATTTTGAGTAAGGATAAACGGACTTAACTCCCCTACAGCATAAACGTGAAGAAGGTGCATCGCACGTGTGCAGGCGGTGTAGAATAGCTTACGTTCATTTTCACGGCTATATTGCTCCTTAGAGGCGTCATATATAATAACCGCGTCAAATTCCACCCCTTTAGCCAAATAAGCTGGAATTACCAGAGTCCCCTTCTCGAAAGTTGGAGTGAACTGTGTTACCAAATTCAGCTCGAGTTTCTCGCTTAACTCAGCATATAACTCTTGGCTTTGGGCAGCCGTTTTACATATGACAGCAATCGACTCGTAACCATTCTTCTGAAGGGCTTCTATATCAGAGGCGACTTTAGCATTCAAACTTGCACAATCAAGCACTGACGTAACCAACGGGCGCTCTCCACTTCTGTTGAAGGGTTCAATCAAATCCCCTCCGGGTACCATTCCCCTGGTAAACTCAACGATTTGCTGTGTGGAGCGATAGCTTCGAGTCAATCGGATAAGCTCCGTTTGCTCTGGACCGTACAATGCCGTTAGCGGCTCTATATCAGCCAGCGCTGACGAATGCGCATAAATCGCCTGGTTCAAATCACCCAGCGCAGTCATTCTTGAGCGCGGAAACAGCCGCTTTAAAAATTCAAGCTGGAATGGCGAATAATCCTGAGCTTCATCGACGATGACATGCCTTACGGAAGTGTTGGTTTGGAAGCCTAATATCAACTCCTGCAAGTACAAGTACGGGGTTGCATCCTCATAGGTAAGCTTCGACTTCTCAAGCAGCGCTATAGTCTCACGGCAAATATCCTGCCAATAATCAGGTAGGGCGTCTGTCCCGACTACACGCTCAAATAGCTGATCATTAGTGAACAGCTGCGCATACAGCTTACGTACATCAACGAAGCTGAGCCGTTTGGTCCGCTTGCGAAGCGGCTTCAGCTCTTCATTGACAATAGACCTGGCCAGCAGTTCCTTCTCTTTATCGAAATCATCGAACGTATCCTCCTTACCCTTCCGAGCTTGACGCATCCTCTTATAGGACCGAAGATAATCCTCAGGCTCAAGCAGCTCCATCCTATCCTCAACCCAACCCTCCTTCCATTCCTGCTCCTCAAACGCGGCAATTTCTTTTAACAGCCATTCCTTGAGCAGAACAACCCGGTTAGGCAAACGTATAGCTGGATCGTACGAGTAAAACTTTTCAGCAATAGCTTTCTGAGACGCAATTATACGACCACGGAACCTTACTGGTTTAAAGATCATGCCTTCCTTCTCCAGTAACTCCTTATAACCCCCAAGTGCCGCTAAATACTCAGCAGAAGCTTTATATCGGATCGAGCTCATTCTCGCCAGGTAAGTACGATCCAATGCAGCAGTTAATACATACTCCATTTGATTGAACGGGCTCTCCACTTGAAATTGCGTACCGAGACGTTTCTCCAAATATTCTTGAAACGTTGATTGCTGCATGTTCTCTTCACCAAGCTCGGGAAGAACGGTGGAAACATAACTATTGAACATCGGATTGGGTGAAAATAGAACCATTTGATCCGCTTGCAAATTTTCCCTATGTTTATATAAGAGATAGGCTACTCGCTGTAGTGCTGCCGACGTTTTCCCGCTGCCTGCTGCCCCCTGAACCACTAACATACGGCTTCGGTCATTGCGAATGATTTGATTTTGCTCCTTCTGAATAGTGGCGACAATACTTCTCATTTGGGCATCAGAGCTTCGGCTAAGCACCTGCTGCAGCAGCTCATCGCCAATAGTTACACCTGTATCAAACATTAGCCGGATGCTGCGGTCGCGAATTATAAATTGCCTTTTTAACGACATAATCCCTCTGATCTCACCAACGGGTGTTTCAAATGCCGCTGACCCTGGACCATAATCGTAGTAAAGACTTGATATGGGAGCACGCCAATCATAAACCAGATACGTTTGTTCATCCTCATCCAAATAGGAGGCGATTCCCAAATAAATACGTTCTTCCAGCTCCTGACCCTCTTCTTTAAAATCTATTCGCCCAAAATAAGGAGATTTAATCAAGCGCTGAAGCTTCCCGAGTACGGCTGCAGCTTGGCGGTAGCTTCGTTCGCGCTCCGATAATACCTCTGCCTGCTGCCTCATGCTTGAATAGGTCTCTGCCCTATCCTCGTGAGTGCTGACATTGATGCTAACATCGTCCCAGAAATGCTTGCGGATATTTACAACTTCAGTTCTAACATGACCTGCTTCTTGCTCCAATGTATCCATGCGCCCAGCCATTTTATTAGTTACCTCGTTCACACGCTCTTGTTCTAAACGCCATTCGAGTTCGGTCACATTCATATAATCGCCTCTCTTTCAATGGGATGTGAATCGAAAACAGCAAAATTAAAAACCAATTTGACAACCTGATCGCAATGTGTTATTGTTATTGTAGGAAAAACTTGATTTTTATTTTTTTAATATTTTTAAACGACAATGCCTATTTTAACACCCCAAACTTCCGAAATCAACAGGAAGTTATTTTTGTTTTCGCTGCGACCAGTCTTTAACAATCCGTTTTATCCATACAAAAAAAGCCTTAGTCTTTTTAAGTTAAAAGACTAAGGCTTTTTATATTCTATTTTAGCATGCCGCCATCCATATATGCTTATTTCCCATACTCACTTGGATTCAATCTCCATGCTTGCAGGGCCTGCAGGTCTTGCTGTTGTATGCTGCCTTGCTTCAAAGCTACATCCAGAAGTACGCTATAATTGGTCAACGTTTCGAATGGAACCCCTGCTTCATTAAATGCCGCTGCCGCTTTTTCAAACTGGTAGGAGAAAATTCCAAGTACAGACAATGTTTTCGCACCAACGTCATTGACGGCCTGAGCCACCTTCAACGAGCTGCCTCCAGTTGAAATCAGATCCTCGATTACAACGGTCTTTTGTCCGGGCTGAATTGCGCCTTCGATCAGATTTTCTTTACCGTGGCCTTTCGCCTTATCACGAACATATACCATCGGTAAATTCAGCTTTTGGGCTACCCAAGCCGCATGAGGGATGCCGCCAGTCGCCGCCCCTGCAATAACTTCTGCTTCGGGGAAATTGTCACGGATCAGTGACACGAAACCCTCGGCTATCAAGTCGCGAATTTCGGGATAAGAGATTGTTAAACGGTTGTCGCAGTAAATTGGAGATTTCAAGCCAGAGGTCCAGGTGAAAGGCTGCTGCGGCCTCAACGCTACCGCTTGAATTTGCAGCAAGGCAGAAGCAACTTTCTCAGAAAGCTGGGGATTGATCGTAATAGTAAGGGAACTCATAGAACATCTCTCCTTTGATAAAATAATGGCTGGGGCAATGCTAGCTAGGCTTACTATTGAATCGATTCGATGATTTGCTCTAGAGCAGCACGCGGATTGTCTGCCGCCGTAATCGGACGACCGATAACCACATAATCCGTACCTTGGGCAAAAGCCTCGGGCGGCGTCATTACACGAGACTGATCTCCGATTGACGCTCCCGCAGGTCTGATTCCAGGTGTAACCGTTACGAAGCCGGAGCCGCAAGCAGCTTTAATCCGGGTTACTTCGAGTGGTGAAGCGACAACACCGTCCAAGCCAGAGGCTAGAGCTAACTTCGCATAGCTAATTACAGCCTCCTCTACCGTTCCAGCGATGCCAATTTCGTCATTCATAACGGTCTGACTCGTACTGGTTAACTGTGTTACACCGATGACTATCGGTTTTAAGCCTCCATTTGCAATCCCGCCTCCGGCGAGTGCCTTGTCGACACCTTCCAAAGCGGCCTCCATCATCCCTTTGCCTCCGGCAGCATGGATATTGAACATATCCACTCCAAGCCTTGTTACGCTCTCAGAGCCGCCTTTGACCGTATTAGGAATGTCATGCATTTTCAGATCAAGGAACACCTTGTAGCCCTGCTCCTTCAAATCGAGCACAAATTGGGGACCAGCGCTGTAAAAGAGCTGCATTCCCACCTTCATGTAGCAAGGAATCCCTTGTAAGGATTGGACCAGCTTACGTGCATCTCCCGCTTCCGCGTAATCCAATGCCACCATAATACGTTCCGCCACATTCGTTTGAACTGTCATTTAATCGTCGCCTCCTACAAGATTTCTATGAAACTACTTCCTAAAGATTTGCTTAGCCTGCCGTCAAGCGGCCCAAGCAGAGGATTAGCACAGCGTCCCTTATATGTTACAGGGCTGCTGTGCTAATCTATAATGATGGCTATTTGCGCGCAACCATTACCTCAAGCACAGCAAGGCAGGTTATCACTTATATATGCTGCGCAGGCATCGGTCTCGATTGGAAGTTAATGGCCTCAAGCATATGCCAGAGAGCTCTAACTGTATCCAGGGATGTCATGCACACAATCCCGTTTTCTACCGCTTCACGACGAATTCTGAAGCCGTCACGCTCCGGTGCTTTACCTTTGGTCAGCGTGTTCACAACAAAGTGCGCTTCCCCATTACGAATCAAGTCAAGAATGTTAGGTGAGCCTTCGCTCAGCTTGTTAACCGTTGTGACACGAATGCCTGCTTCTTCTAAAGCTTTGGCTGTTCCGCCTGTTGCAACGATTTTGTATCCAAGCTTGTAGAACCCGGTTAAAATTTCGATAGCTTCCTCTTTATCTTTATCAGCAACTGTAGCAATGATCGATCCGGTTGGTGGAATCTTCATGCCAGAGCCGATTAATCCTTTATATAAGGCTTTGGCAAAGTTCTCATCGCGGCCCATTACTTCACCAGTTGATTTCATCTCAGGCCCCAAGGTTGTATCTACACGGCGTAATTTGGCAAAGGAGAACACCGGTACTTTTACAGAAACAAACTCATCTTCCGGCCACAATCCGGTTTGATAGCCCATATCAGCCAGCTTTTCACCCAAAATTACCCGAGTCGCCGCATTAGCCATTGGAATTTTTGTTACTTTGCTTAAGAAAGGCACCGTTCTGGAAGAACGCGGGTTAACCTCGATTACATAAGCCTGGTCTTGATAGATGACGAACTGGATGTTCACCAGACCTACCACTTGCAAGCCTCTTGCTATTTTTACTGTAATATCGATAATCTGCTGTTTAAGCTCTTCAGAAACAGACTGCGGAGGATATACAGCGATAGAGTCGCCGGAGTGAACGCCCGCTCTTTCAACATGCTCCATAATTCCCGGGATCAATACCGTTTCTTTATCGCAGATAGCATCAACTTCCACTTCTTTACCAAGCATATAACGGTCGATCAGTACCGGATGCTCCGGATTGATTTTGACCGCATACTCCATGTAGCTCAACAGCTCTTCATCGGAATAGACGATTTCCATTGCGCGGCCGCCTAGTACATAGGAAGGACGAACCAGTACCGGATAACCGAAGTTAGCCGCCATACCAGCTGCTTGATCGACAGAGGTTACGGTTCCGCCTGGAGGCTGTGCAACATCTAAGCCACGCAGTAAGGCTTCAAACTTTTTACGATCCTCAGCAGCATCTATATTCTCAAGATCGGTACCCAGAATGCGTACTCCCGCTTTAGAGAGAGGTGCAGCCAGATTAATAGCCGTTTGTCCGCCGAATTGAACGATTACGCCGATTGGCTGCTCACGCTCGATAACGTTCATTACATCCTCGAAGAAAAGCGGCTCGAAGTACAAGCGATCCGAGGTGTTAAAATCTGTAGACACAGTCTCCGGATTGTTATTGATAATAACAGCCTCATACCCAGCTGCCTGGATAGCCCATACTGCATGCACAGTCGAGTAGTCAAACTCGATGCCTTGTCCGATACGGATCGGTCCGGAGCCGAGTACGACAACCTTTTGCTTCGTTGTTTCTTTAACTTCATCTTCGGTTTCATAGGTTGAGTAATAATAAGGTGTAGTCGCTTCAAACTCAGCTGCACAAGTATCAACCATCTTATACACTGGCTTCAATCCAATGCTTAAACGGTGTGCGCGAATCTCAGCTTCCTGAGTAAAGCTTAAGCCGCTGTTTGCAGCACTGCGAACTTCAGCAATTGCACGGTCTGTGAAGCCTTTGCGCTTTGCTTCACGCAGCAATTCCTCAGTTAATTCAGGTTGAATCAACTGCTCCTCAAAATGGATCATGCCTTCCAGCTTGCTTAGGAACCACCAGTCGATTTTAGTCAAATCCTGGATTTGCTGCAATGTGTACCCGCGGCGGAATGCTTCCGCGATCAGGAACATACGCTCATCATCCGGCTTGATCAAACGTGTTTCAAGCGTGTCTTTATCCAACAAATCCGTTTCTTTCAAGAACAAGCGGTGAACGCCGATCTCAAGAGAACGTATTGCTTTATGAATCGATTCCTCGAAGGTACGGCCAATCGCCATAACCTCGCCCGTTGCTTTCATCTGTGTGCCAAGCTTACGGTTCGCTGCAGTAAATTTATCGAATGGCCAGCGCGGGATTTTGGATACAATGTAATCCAACGTCGGCTCAAAGCATGCATATGTTTGCCCTGTAACAGGGTTGACGATTTCATCAAGCGTGTAACCAATGGCAATTTTGGCTGCCATCTTGGCGATTGGATAACCGGTTGCTTTGGAAGCCAGCGCCGAAGAACGGCTTACACGTGGATTTACTTCAATTACATAGTATTGAAAGCTGAATGGATCCAGAGCAAACTGAACGTTACAGCCGCCTTCGATATTCAGGGCACGAATAATTTTCAAAGATGCGGAACGAAGCATTTGATACTCACGGTCAGAAAGCGTCTGGCTAGGAGCCACAACTATGCTGTCGCCCGTATGTACGCCAACCGGGTCAAAGTTTTCCATGTTGCAAACAACGATACAGTTGTCGTTAGCATCACGCATAACCTCATACTCGACTTCTTTCATACCTGCAATGCTTTTCTCAATCAAGCACTGTCCAATCGGGCTGTAGCGGATACCAGAAGCTACCGTCTCCAGCAATTCATCTTCATTAGCACAAATACCGCCGCCAGTTCCTCCCAGCGTATAAGCAGGACGAACGATGATCGGATAGCCAATCTCGTTGGCAAAATCAACCGCAGCATCTATTGTTGTAACGATAACGCTATCCGGTACCGGTTGCTCCAGCTCTCTCATCAGATCACGGAACAGATCGCGATCTTCAGCCTTTTCAATCGCTGTAAGCTGAGTTCCAAGCAGCTTCACGTTCTCACGCTCAAGCACGCCTGCACGAGCCAGCTCAACAGCCATGTTCAAGCCTGTTTGGCCGCCCAGGGTTGGCAGTAAGCCATCGGGACGCTCTTGACGAATAATTTGAGTTACAAACTCAAGTGTAATAGGTTCGATATATACTTTGTCAGCCATGTTCGTGTCGGTCATGATCGTAGCAGGATTGCTGTTGATCAGTACAACCTCCATGCCCTCTTCTTTTAGAGCCTGGCAGGCTTGAGTTCCCGCATAGTCAAACTCGGCTGCTTGCCCGATAACAATCGGACCGGAACCGATAACCAATATTTTTTTGAGGCTATTATTTTTTGGCATAGTGAAGCTCTCCTTTCGATGCAGGGGTGACTGAGCCGGCTGTAAGAGCTGCAAGCTTGGAAGCTGCAGAAATTTGAGCCTGTTTAGGCAACTGCGGGTTATTTTGCTTGTGCTGACGGATCATTGAGATAAAATCATCGAACAAGTAGCTGGAGTCAAAAGGCCCCGGAGCCGCTTCCGGATGATATTGGACTGAGAATGCAGGGTGCTTCTTATGCTTTAATCCCTCGATGGTGCTGTCGTTGTTGTTGATGTGTGTAACTTCAAGCTCAGTACCAGCAATTGAGTCATCTTTTACTGTGTAGCCGTGGTTTTGTGAAGTAATATAGCAGCGGTTGCTTTGCAAATCTTTAACCGGATGGTTACCGCCACGGTGACCGAATTTCAGCTTGTCGGTATCGGCTCCGCATGCAAGTGCAAACAGCTGATGTCCAAGGCAGATGCCGAAGATTGGGAATTCGCCCAAAAGGTCAGCAATCATTTTAACTGCTTGTGGAACATCCTTGGGATCCCCAGGACCATTGGACAACAGAATACCGTCTGGCGCCAAGCGACGAATTTGATCAGCCGTAGCGTCATGCGGAACTACTACAACATCACAGCCGCGCTTTGTAAGATCACGCAGAATTCCACTTTTCGAACCGAAGTCAACCAGGACAACGCGCTCTTTAGTACCAGGGGCGCTAAATACGCTCTTAGTGGAAACTCTTGATACTTGATCTGTCATTAGTGTACTGCCGGTCAACTGCTCCAGCAGCTCTTCGACTCTCTTGTTAGAGGTTGTCAGCAGACCTTTCATAACCCCATGGTGACGAATTCGGCGAGTCAGCATTCTTGTGTCGATATCGCTGATCCCGATAATACCGTATTCCTTAAGCAGGCTGTCGAGGGAGTACTCCGCTCTCCAGTTGCTTGGTACCGTTTCGTGCTGGCGCACTACAAAACCGTGAATAAATGGACGAATTGCTTCAAAATCATCACGTGCGATACCGTAGTTTCCGATAAGCGGGTATGTCATTGTTACAATTTGTCCACAGTAAGACGGGTCTGATAGTACCTCTTGGTATCCTGTAATTCCTGTATTAAAAACGACCTCGCCAACCGAGTCGCCTTCACTTCCGAATGATTTTCCGGTAAATAACGTACCGTCCTCCAACAATAATCTTGCCTGCATGCCATTCAACTCCTTATCAGTGTGAAGAACTATTAATGTAGTACCAACATCTGCATAAAACTTATCTATGTGTAAAATGTTAGACGAACCTAGATTCAGTAAGATTTAGCCTGCCGCTGTCTATTTAATCAAGATTCTGACCAGACCACTTGACCGCCCACTATCGTATGAGTCGGCCATCCTTTCAAATTCCAGCCAATAAACGGTGTGTTGCGACCTTTTGAAGCAAATTCCGCAGGGTCCACTGCTTTTTCCGTATTCAGATCAATTATGGTGATATCCGCCTCTTTGCCTACTTCCAAGGTACCCAGAGGCAAGCCAAAAACTTGAGCCGGCAGCGAAGTCATTTTGTCTACCAGGAATTGTAGTGTCCATTGTCCTGTTGCTATAAACTTTGTGTACAGAAGCGGGAACGCCGTCTCAAATCCGACGATGCCAAACGGAGCGAGATTAACGCCTTTGGCTTTCTCTTCTTCGCTGTGAGGAGCATGGTCCGTTACCAAGATATCGATGGTGCCATCCAGCAAGCCTTCGATACATGCTTGTACATCCTTAGGAGTACGAAGCGGTGGGTTCATCTTCCAGTTAGCGTCGTCCAAGCCAGGGATATCTTCATCCGACAGCAGCAAATGATGCGGGCATACCTCTGCTGTAACTTTAATTCCGAACTGCTTAGCATGGCGGATCAAGCGAACTGACTGCTCGGTACTGACATGGCACACATGGTAATGTACGCCTGTCGCTTCTGCAAGCAGCACATCGCGGCCTACATGGATCGCTTCCGATTCATTCGGAATAGCTTTCAGGCCATGCTTCCGGGAAAATTCGCCTTCGCTCGCCCAAGCGCCTTCAACCAGCGTATTATCTTCGCAGTGCGCGATAATCGGCAGCCCGATGGATGCGGCTTTGGCCATTGCATCCTTCATCATTTGCGCGCTTTGCACGCCTACGCCGTCGTCTGTAAAGCCGATTGCTCCCGCTTGCTTCAATGCGTCAAAATCCGTCAACTCGCGACCCAGCTCGTTTTTGGTGATGCAGCCATAGGGCAGCACACGAACAATGCCTTCGGTTTCAGCCTTGTCCAACACATATTTCACCGTTTCTACCGTATCGATAACCGGACGTGTATTCGGCATGCAGGCGATCGTTGTGAAGCCGCCGCGCGCCGCTGAGCGGGTTCCGCTCGCGATCGTTTCCTTGTGCTCAAAGCCCGGCTCACGCAAATGCACATGCATATCGATCAATCCGGGCGTTACAAGCTTTCCGGCAGCGTCGATGACAGTATGTCCGGCTGTCTCAGGCAGCGCGCCTGCAGCGTCTATCATTTTTTCTATAGTATTGCCTTCCAGCAAAATATGTTTTTTCGATAACTCATTGCCTGCTGCAACAACTTGTGCATTTATGATCCAAATTCCCATAATAGCCTCCCTGCTATGATATGTATTAGGTTTATTAGTTTAGGGCCCGCTCGATAACGGCCATACGAATTGGCACACCATGGCTCATTTGCTCAAAAATTTTGGACCGTCCGCATTCAACAAGCACATCATCAATTTCTACATCCCGGTTAACCGGCGCCGGATGCATGATAATCGCATGCGGAGACATTGCTGCTTCACGTTTGACAGTCAACCCATAAGCCTCCCGGTATTCCTCGGTTGACTTGAATACACTCTCCTCATGCCGCTCCAGCTGTACTCGCAGCATCATAACGACATCAGCTTTCACAGCCTCTTCCATCTTGATGTAAGGGGCATAAGCGGCCAATTCCGGTGCCTGCATGCTTTCCGGAGCGCAGAAGCTTACCTTGGCGCCAACTGCCTGAAGTGCCCACAAGTTCGAGCGTGCTACGCGGCTGTGTTGGATATCGCCAATGATGGAGACGTTCAAGCCGCGAAGTTCGCCGAAATGCTTGCGCATCGTATACAGATCAAGCAGCGCCTGAGTTGGATGCTCACTGTTTCCATCACCCGCATTAATTAGCGGCACTTTAACATTCTGAGCAAGCTCAGCCAACAGTCCGTTAGGCTTCATCCGGATGACACCGGCATCGATTCCCATCGACTCCAACGTTTTCACTGTGTCATAGATGGACTCGCCTTTTTGCACACTGGAGGCTGCCGCTGCAAAGTTTAATACCTCAGCGCCAAGACGTTTCTCAGCGACTTCAAAAGAAAACCTCGTTCTCGTGCTGTTTTCAAAAAACATATTAGCCACAAACCGGCCTTGTAAGTGATTCGACAGCTTTACGGGATATTGTTCCCAATAAGCGGCGCGATCAAGTATCGATGTAATTTCTTGTGCGCTCATCCCTTTGGTGCCTAACAAATGCTTCTCTGATACGACCTTCAGCTGTGTCATCCGTTGTGCCTCCTCTGCTGCGTAATTACGACTTGATCGACTCCATCCACTTCATTAAGCTGAACTTCAATCGACTCCATCCGGGATGTCGGTATGTTCTTCCCTACATAGTCCGGACGGATCGGAAGCTCCCTATGCCCTCTGTCTACCAGAACCGCCAATTGAATGATCTGCGGTCTGCCAAGATCCATTAGAGCGTCCATTGCCGCCCTTACGGTTCTTCCTGTATAAAGTACATCATCGAATAAAATGAGCTTCTTATTATGAATATCCATTGGCGATTCAGCGGACTCAGCTTGCAATTTGAATTTCTTCTCGGGCCTGCCTGATCTGTCATCGCGATAATGGGTAACATCTATTTCTCTTACAGGTGCAGGAACATTCTCGATATCCAGGATCAGCTCGGCAATCCGGTTGGCAAGGTAAATGCCCCGGGTGCGTACACCGATCAGCATGCAGTTTTCAAATCCTTTGTTCTTCTCCAAAATTTCATGGGCTATCCGAGTTAATGCGCGCCGCACTCCCGTTGCATCCATTAGCACATGCTCGTGCTGTTCCACTTCATGAGACAAGGTCATCGACCCCCTGTTATTAGGTTTGACATATAATCATCCCCCAAGAGTGAAGCTAAGCCATCGCGGCTTATTCCTGATACATTCGGGGGCTCTTGATATCCACTGTCTTATCAATCAAAAAAAACCTTGCCATTGGGCAAGGTTTGCGGACATAACGAGAGATCCGGATGCGGAGAAATTGAGCCTGACTCAGACTCGATCCCTCCGGAAAATCCGCTTCTACCATTCGTTCACCTTGCCAGCCTCTCTGGACTGTTCTTAAAGGTGCTATTCGATTACAAGCATTATCCCATGTTCGACAACTGATGTCAATAGGATTGTCGCTGTTTTGTCGATGCCTGTCAGTTCGAACATTGCTAGAACATAGGTTTTGTGCTATAAAGAATAAAGAATGTTTCGCCAGTGTCCGGGCTTATCCGTACGCGGTAATTTACATAAGGAGTTGGAATTTTGCATGTCAGAAATGAATACGCAAGAAATTATTAATTTTATTAAAACCAGCACCAAGAAAACACCGGTGAAAGTATATGTGAAAGGCGACTTAGAAGCAATTGATTTCGGCTCTTCCATCCAATCCTTTATCTCCGGTAAAAGCGGCGTCTTGTTCGGCGAATGGACAGAAGTTAAAAGTGTACTAGACGAAAACCAAAGCCGCGTAGAAGATTATGTAGTAGAGAATGACCGTCGCAACTCGGCTATTCCTACACTGGATCTGAAAAACATCAACGCACGCATCGAACCAGGCTCCATCATCCGTGACAAAGTTTCCATCGGAGACAATGCCATCATCATGATGGGTGCATCCATCAACATCGGAGCATCAATCGGTTCAGGCACTATGATCGATATGAACGTTGTAGTCGGTGGACGCGCACAAATCGGCAGCATGTGCCATATCGGTGCCGGTTCTGTAGTTGCAGGCGTTATTGAGCCTCCATCCGCTCAACCTGTCGTTATCGAAGATGATGTTCTTATCGGAGCCAATGCGGTTATTCTTGAAGGCGTACGCGTTGGTAAAGGCTCAGTTGTTGCTGCCGGCGCTATTGTTACTCAAGATGTTCCTGAGTATACCGTTGTTGCAGGAGCACCCGCACGCGTTATTAAAAACGTAGATGCCAAAACCAAGTCCAAGACTGAAATCTTGATGGACCTGCGTACCCTGTAAGGCTTACGGTTATTGATTACAAGTACGGCTCGGCGAACGTCGCCGGGCCTTTTTTGTAAGTTTCAACAATACGAGTGAGAGGAGCAATTTCCGATGACCCCGAGTACACCAGAAGCTATTAGTCCTTTTGCGGCTATTCGCAGAGAGCTGCACCAAATACCTGAACCCGGCTTTGCCGAATTCAAGACCCAGCAATTTCTGCTGGATTATATTCAGAAGCTGCCTCAAGAACGAATTGAAGTTCGAACATGGAGAACGGGCATTCTTGTAAATGTAAAAGGCACCTCCCCTACGCGCCGTTTTGGCTATCGCGCTGATATGGACGGACTGCCAATTACTGAAGACACGAGCTATGAATTCCGCTCCACTCATCCCGGCTTTATGCATGCCTGCGGACATGATGTTCATATGTCAATTGGACTTGGCGTACTTACCCATTTCGTGAAGCAGCCCATTAAAGACCATATTACGTTTATATTTCAACCCGCGGAGGAAGGTCCAGGCGGAGCTCAGCCTATGCTGGAATCCGAGGAGCTGCAGGATTGGATGCCTGATCAGATCATAGCTCTCCACATTGCACCGGAATACCCTGTTGGAACGATTGCAACGAAGCCAGGGATTTTGTTTGCAAATACATCCGAGCTGTTTATTGATCTTACCGGTAAAGGCGGCCATGCTGCCTTCCCCCATTTGGCCAATGACATGGTTATTACTGCCTGCCAGCTTGTTTCACAGCTGCAAACGATTATTTCCCGCAATATCAATCCACTTGATTCCGCGGTTATTACGATTGGTAAAATCGAAGGCGGTACGAAACAGAACATCATCGCAGAGAAAGCCCGCTTGGAGGGAACTATACGCACCCTTTCCGCTGATACTATGACGCTGATTAAATCACGTATCGAAGCATTGACTGCAGGAATGGAGACTTCCTTTAACTGCAAGGTTGATATCGATTATGGCGCCAATTACCGCCAAGTGTTCAATCATGCTGAAACCACTCGCGAATTTATGGACTGGGTCCAGGAATCAAGCTCCATGAAGCTGATCGAATGTACGGAGGCGATGACAGGTGAAGATTTCGGATATTTTCTCGCCAACATCCCCGGGTTCATGTTCTGGCTCGGTGTCGATACACCCTATGGACTTCATCACGCCAAAATCGAGCCTAATGAGCATGCCATCGATCTGGCGATTAATCTGATTAGCGAATATATTTCTTGGAAATCGGAATCAAACAAATAAACAAATACGAAAAACAGAGAGATAACGGAACTGCGGCTTCCGTTACCTCTCTATTTTTTTGCGTTGTACTTGCCATTATTCTTCATGAATAGCGGAATTTTCAAATCCATTCAGAACCTTTAGAGCACTTGGCTACTTCCCCGCTATCCGTAATATTAGGAAAGCACCGAATAGGACAGGCAATCCTCTTTCCTCTACTCAGGCCTTCCAAGGATTAGTGACCTCGATTCATCTGTAGGTTTAATTGCAATATCAGTTATCAAAAATATTTATAGGCTGAGTTTTGATCTCCACTTATTTATACACTCTGCACAGCCCAGTAGAGAAGGCTTAGGGCTAACTCTTGTTATCCCTTTCTGTCTCGCTTTCCTTCAAGCCTCCCCCTTTTATGGCCACTACAGCCTATTTCCAATCCAACTCCTGCACTTCTGAATACAGCTTCAGCTAGCACCGATCTGAAACTTCTATCACCCGAATTCATAGGAAAATCAACCTTCAGCTTGAATAATATATTCATGAAGGATCATTATTCTTCCCAGAAAAACGCAAGAAAGGAGAGGGCTGTATGATCGAACCAACTGAATCTATCTATAATTCCGAGGACGTTAATAAAATGCTCGATTCTTTGCTGCGCGAAGCGGCGCCGTGGTGGAATGAATTTTATTCCGACCGGGAGAAAGGAATTCCTTTCTTTGTAAACGCTCCTGACGAGAATCTGGTGCAGTACTTTGACAGCAATACTCTAATTCCGGGCCGAGTGCTTGAGCTTGGCTGCGGCCCTGGCCGCAATGCGATCTATATGGCTCAAAAGGGCTGTGAAGTCGATGCCGTAGACTTATCGCAGGAAGCCTTGACTTGGGCTAAGGAAAGAGCATCGAGCCTAGATGTAAATGTACGTTTTCATTGTGCCAATGTATTCGATATGACCTTTACTCCGAACAGCTATGATCTCATTTATGACAGCGGCTGCTTACATCATATCGCTCCGCATCGCAGAATTTCTTACATCGATATGATCCGTAAAACGTTGAAGCCCGGAGGCTGCTTCGGCTTAACTTGCTTTGTGTATGGTGAACAAGGAGCACAGATTACGGATTGGGAGGTATACCGTTTACGCAGCTTAAAGGTAGGATTAGGGTATACCGAACAGAAGCTCCGTACGCTATTCCATGATTTTCAGGTTGTAGAGCTGCGACGTATGATCCGGCAGGTACAGCCTAATCCCCTTTTCGGGGAATCCTTCCTGTGGACAGCACTTTTTCAAAAGCAGTGCTAAGCCCAACAACGAATAGGTTGAATGGCGACTACGCTCACTTGGTCGAAGAAAAAACAACAACCACTGTAAACAGTGGTTGTTGTTAATAACGATCTATATCAGCCTATCTTGCAAAGGACGGCTTTTTATATGTAGCTTTCTTTTCAAACACTATTGTATATTCTTTATCTGCCCCTCCAACAACCGACGGAGCGACAACAAAGTGGGACTTCACGGCAGGAACACGGCCACCCGATTTATTCTTATCCGGATATAGTTTGCTCATACAGAATCCCCTCCAAAAAGATAATTAACCGTTCCCATTAAATCCTCATTATCCTCATACACTTTATTAAGATCATCCTGACCGACGGCAGTAGGACCTGTGAGATGTACGGTCAATACAAGTTTCTTGTCTACAGGATAACACAGTAAGTACTCATAAGCAACATGCTGCCTATATAGAAAAAACTGTACTTTACTGTTTAGGTAAGCATCCAGAACCCCTATCCTTTGCTCACCCGCTTGTTTGGCATCGTTGGCTCCTATGTTATAAAATCTTCCCTTTCCGACATTGCCGGCAACTTGCCGCAGCCCATCGCTTCCCTCCACGTTCCATACGGATACTCCCCTTACTTTAAAGCCCTTTAAAGCGGTGGGATCATAGGCATTTCGAAACGCTTCATACAGCTTTTCAAACTTATTTAGTTCATTTAGCTTTTGAATGTCAATAAACTCTATAAAAAAGTGCAGAATTTGCTGCTTCCTATCGATCTCAATTCTAGCGGCTTCAAGCTGTTTTACAGGATCTCTAAACAAGCCCAGCTCCTCAATATTCCTTATAATTTCAGCACACGCCACATTAACAGCTGCCGAGTAATTTTTATCGGAACGAATCTCATATTTCAAAAGGGTGAGCCCAAACAGATCGGAAGGAATATGAAACTCATTGATATCTATACCATTCTTATGCAAGGGAACCAGATTAGGGACCAAGAAAAAGACCCGTTTCCTCTTTAATCTCCCCCAAAACATTCCCATTTCAAAAATCGTATTATCTCGGGGAGATAAATAAATTTGCTCCCTCATGTAAACGATATCATCAGCCGAAAACACAAATACCGCGAAATCCGTATTCTCTAGCTGCTCCTCAAGATCTTCCATCGGGTATTTGTTTGCTTTAAAAACTTCGGCTGACCATGGAGTGACCTCTGTGTAGTAGCTCAATTGTTGATGAATGGCTGTAACAAGAGGAATGGATTCTCTTGCCGATCCAATGAAGACCCGAGGTTTATTCACAGCACATGCCTCCTCTCCTAAGGAAATCATTTCCTTTTACTATACTAAAAAAGCTAGCTTTTTACGAGAAAAAGCCCCTCATACCCATCTACAAGGAGGTATTAAGGAGCTTTTTCAATCTTAATAATAATTTATTAAAGGAGTTTACAGCTTACGTACAAACATTTCCAGACGCTCCGTCGCTTTTTCCAATATATCCATTCCATAAGCATAGGAGATTCGAATATAGCCTTCTCCGTATATCGAGAATGCATCCCCCGGTACAACCGCGACCTTCTGTTCTTCCAACAGCTTCATTGTAAAATCCATGGATGATAGCTTAAACTTCTCAATGGAGGGAAACAAATAGAAGGCACCTTCTGGCTTCTCCAGTTCAAATCCCATATCTAATAGCCGCTTGTATACGAAATCTCTGCGCTGAACATACGCTTCCTTCATTGGCAGCGCGTCGTCTACACCATTCGTTAATGCCTCCAGAGCTGCATATTGGCTAATCGAGCTGGCACAAGTTACATTGTATTGATGCACCTTAACCATATGCTGTGTGATCTCTTCTGGAGCAAAAGTAAAGCCTATCCGCCAGCCTGTCATGGAATGGGATTTGGACAACCCGTTAATGACAATCGTTTTCTCGCGCATACCGGGATAAGATGCCAATGATACATGAGGCTGACCATAAATAAGTTCGCTGTAGATCTCATCAGATATGACGAATATTGATTTGTTTTCCAGCAATTTTGCGATATCCGCCAGTTCTTCCTTACTCAACACGCGGCCGGTAGGATTCGAGGGATAGCATAAAATAATGCAGCGCGTTTTTTCCGTAATATGAGGCTCCAGCAGCTCTGCTGTAAGCTTAAATCCATTATTACGCGTATCAGCGTATACCGGGACCCCACCGCACAAACGAACTAAAGGCTCATACCCAGGATAAATAGGACCAGGCAATATTACCTCAGAGCCTTCCTCCAAAATAGTACGCAGCGTGATGTCCAGAGCCTGGCTGGCTCCCGAGGTAACGATTACCTCCGATTCGGGTCGATATTCCAATCCGTATTTCCCTTTAACGAATGCCGAAGCGGCTTGACGCAGCTCCAGCATTCCCGGGTTTGGTGTATAGGTTGTTTTATGAGCATCTATTGCAGCATGAGCCGCTTTCATAATATGATCTGGCGTCGGAAAATCCGGTTGGCCGATCGTTAATGTCAACGCATCTTTATAGGTACTGACCAGGTTGGAAATTTTGCGGATACCCGAGATTTGAATATCCTTTACTCTAGGATTAACTAAATGTTCCATTTCCGCATCATCCTTATCGATTTTTTAGGACATGTGTCAAATGCTGCATGTCTTCTGGCAGAGGAGCTTCGAACTGAAGCTGCTCCCCTGTTCGCGGATGCTTGAAGCCGAGCACAGCCGCGTGCAGCGCTTGCCCTTCTATCGTCATACTTTTGCTGCGTGACGGGCCATAGGCCGGATCACCGGCTAGCGGGTGACCGATAAACTTCATATGGACGCGGATTTGATGCGTCCTGCCCGTTTCGAGCTTCAGCTCCATCAGCGTGTAATCGCCATAACGCTCCAATACAACAAAATGAGTTACAGCGTGCTTGCTATTTCGCTCTGTAACCGTATATAGCTTACGATCATGCGGATCCCTTCCGATCGGTGCATCGATAGTACCGTGCTCATGCGCAACATTGCCATGTACAACTGCAATATATTTGCGGTTCACTGTATGCAACTTTAACTGCTCTGCCAACGATGTGTGGGCCAGATCATTCTTCGCAGCCATCAGCAGCCCCGAGGTATCTTTATCGATACGATGCACGATACCCGGTCTCATGATGCCATTGATTCCCGATAAATCCTTGCAGTGATGAAGCAGCGCATTAACCAATGTGCCGCTATAATGTCCCGGTGCCGGATGAACGACAAGACCGCGAGGTTTATTCACAACAATTAGATCGGAATCCTCATACACTACCTCCAACGGTATTGCTTCAGGAGTCAGATTCAACTCCTCCGGTACAGGAATTACCAAAGCCAAGCGGTCTCCTTCGATCAGCTTATAGTTAGCTTTTACAGAAGCACCGTTCACCGTTATATGACCTTCCTTTATCCATTGCTGGACCTGTGTACGAGATATATCCTCATCCAGTGACTCTGTTATGAATTTATCAATCCGTTCCCCGCTGTCTTCCGTTTCTGCAACCCATTCTTTTAGATTGTCCAAATTGTCGAAACCTTCTTGTTCTGATGCCGCCATTCGTTTACGCGCCTCTTTTCTCATTTCTCCAGGTGATTAAAGAATCAACAAAAATCAAAATTACCCCTACGACAATTGCCGAATCCGCGATATTGAAAATAGGGTAAGTATAATCCACAGGACTGCCAAACCAATTAAATTGAAAACGGAACTGCAGGAAATCAACGACCTCTCCGAACAAAGCACGATCAACAAAATTGCCAATGGCTCCGCCAAGCAGCAAGCTTAATGCAAACGGCAGAAGCTTGCGCCCTTCTCTGAACGTTTTACGCAAATACCAAACAATTCCACTTACAACTACAAGAGTTATAACAATGAAAAACCAACGTTGATCCTGCAAAATCCCGAAAGCAGCTCCTCGATTGCGATGAGATGTAATTTGGAAAAATTCACCTATTACCGGTCGCGATTCACCCAGCATCAGATTTTTGACGATCGCCCATTTGGTCACCTGATCCAACAGCAGCACAAACAGTGCATATATGTAATATCTCAACGTTTCATCTCCTAAGGGTTTCGCATGAGCGAAATCAGCATCGTAAGCATTAACTTAGTTTTGCTTTAGCAAAACTATCCTGGTAAGCATAAACCTGATTTATGGCTTCAACAAAAATTTTAGTTTTTTACGCCTGCCTTATTTTTCTTTTACAATGATGCAAGCATTTTCCTATCTTAAAAAACACAGTTTGAGTAAAAAATAGTAGCATTGCGATATTATTAAGGAGGCATTCCCTATGAGCAGTCAGCCACTTCAACTGAACTCGCAGCAGCTTCAAGGCTTAAAATCCGTTCTGCAGGAAGAGAAGCAATGGCTGGAGGAAAAGCTTGAATCCAATGACCACTTTGGTCTTAACGAATCACTAAGGTTTCAAACCGGAGAATTATCGACCAATGACAATCATCCCGCCGATCTCGGAACCGAAATGTTTGAACGTAGTAAAGACATAGCCTTGAATGAAAGCCGGGAGCGGCACCTTACTGATGTAACCGAAGCTTTACACCGTATGGATAACGGGAAATATGGACTTTGCAATACTTGCGGTACCCCCATTCCCTACGAGCGATTACAAGCTGTCCCAACAACGCTTTATTGCATGGAGCATGTTCCTGATCCGCACGCTTCTAATAACCGCCCAATCGAAGAAGACCTTCTAGCCCCTCCATTTGGCAGATCCAGCCTGGATGAGCTATCGAAACAAACCGAATTCGATGGCGAGGATGCTTGGCAGATCGTCGAGAGCTGGGGAACTTCCAACACACCGGCTATGGCCGAGGATCCGAACGTCTCGAATAATTACGATGACATGGAGATTGAAGCCGATGAGCATGTCGGTTATGTTGAATCCTTCGAAAGCTTTCTCGCAACCGATATGTATGGTCAGCATGTTACCGTTGTGCGCAACCAAGCCTATCATGATTATATGCATAGCGGCGAAGGCGAAGGCTTGCTTGAACCCGATTCTGATTCCGAAATCCAATAGCAAACCCAATCCCTTGAGCTATACCGATATTATTCAGAAGCTTGCTTTCATCCGCAGCCGTGTACCTACGTTTCATCCAGCATCCATTCCATTCAAAATATAACTAACGAGCAATCCGGCACAAGATACTTAGGTATCTTATGCCGGAGTTGTCCGCTGGTATTAAGAAGTAGCACGGGTACTCAGTTTGATTACATTCGAACAACGTTTACAAAGCGTCGGATGCTCCGAATCGTGACCGACCTCAGGAGTAACGATCCAGCAGCGCTCACACTTCTCACCTTCTGCTACCGTAATCTGTATAGCAAGCCCCTTTAGTTGAAGCGCTTCTGATGGGACAGCAGAACTTAATTCGTGAATTTCAACCGCCGATACAATAAACAATTGATCCAGCTGTTCGAATCCTAGTAGAAGCTCCAGAGTTTCAGCGTCAGGATACAAATGAACAGCAGCTCCGAGGGAGTTTCCGATCAGCTTTTCCTTGCGCGCCTCCTCTAACCCCTTTAGCACATCATCACGCAAGTCAATAAACCTTTCCCACTTGAGCTCAATCGCTTCGTTATACAATGAACGGTCTACTGCGGGCAGTTCACTCAGCTGTACACTTTCCAGCTCAACTCCTGGAATATACTTCCACACTTCATCAGCTGTATGCGGTAAAATTGGGGCAATCAATTTAGTTATTACCGTCAAAGCGTCATATAATACGGTTTGAGCCGCTTTTCGTGCACCATCATCAGGCAAGTTAGCATATAACCGGTCCTTGATAATATCCAAATAGAAGGAACTCAGCTCAACCGCACAAAAATGATGTACTGCTTGGTAGACGACATGGAACTCGTAAGACTCGTATGCTTTTACTACACGTTCCGTCATGCGGTTCAGCCGTACTAATGCAAACCGGTCTAGCTCACTCATAGTATCAGAGGACACGCGATCCTTAACCGGGTTAAAATTGTACAGGTTTCCAAGCAGGAAACGCAGTGTATTCCGAATTTTGCGATATACTTCTGTAGTTTGAGTCAAAATATTATCAGAGATTCGATGATCCTGTTGATAATCAACTGAGGATACCCACAATCGAAGGATATCCGCACCTAGCTTATCACATACTTTATTAGGGTCGATTGTATTTCCAAGCGACTTGGACATTTTACGGCCTTCTCCATCAAGAGTAAAGCCATGGCTCAAAATTCCTTTATATGGCGCTTGTCCCTTTGCTGCAACACCGGTAATTAAAGATGAGTTAAACCAGCCGCGATATTGGTCGGAGCCTTCCAAGTACAAATCAGCCGGCCATTGCAATTCCTCGCGAGTTTCCAGGACTGCAACATGACTTGATCCCGAGTCGAACCAAACGTCCATGATATCTGTTTCTTTGCGGAAATGAGTATGCCCGCATTTCGAACAAGCAGCTCCTTGCGGCAGCAGTTGGCTTTCATCCTTTTGAAACCAGGCATTGGAGCCTTCTTCTTCGAAAATTCGCGCAACATGCTCAATAGTCTCGTTATTAACTAAAGGCTCATTACAGCTGCGGCAGTAAAAAATCGGAATAGGCACGCCCCATACACGTTGGCGAGAAATACACCAGTCTCCACGATCCGCAATCATATTATGAAGGCGAACCTCTCCCCAGTTCGGCGTCCACTTAACCTGCTTGATCTCTTCAAGCATCTCCTGACGGAACTTATCTACAGAAGCAAACCATTGTTCAGTCGCTCGATAAATAACCGGCTTCTTCGTACGCCAATCATGGGGATACTGATGCTGAATCATGCTCATTTGCAGCAGATGTCCAGACTCCTTCAGCATCTCCGTAATCATTTTATTACCCTTATCATAGAAGACACCTTCAAAGCCCGGAGCTTCTGCTGTAAAATGTCCCTGATCATCTACAGGGCATAATACGCCCAGATTGTAACGCTGACCAATTACAAAGTCATCTTCACCATGGCCAGGAGCTGTATGAACACAGCCTGTACCTGCTTCCAATGTTACATGATCACCAACCATTACCAAAGATGTACGGTCATAAAACGGGTGCTGGCATAGCACATACTCCAGCTCGCTTCCTTTTACCTGGGAAAGAACTTCAACATTCGTCCATCCGATTTGCTTGGAAGCTGCTTCCAATAGGCCTTGGGCTAATACATACTTCTTCCCGTCAGCCAAAACAATTGCATAATCAAATTCCGGATGCAAGCTGATGCCTAAATTTGCAGGAAGAGTCCATGGTGTCGTAGTCCATATAACGATCGATGCATCTTCTGGCAGCTTGCCCTTGCCGTCCTTCACCTGAAAGGCTACGTATACGGATGCAGAAGTTTTATCTTGATACTCAATCTCGGCTTCTGCCAGAGCGCTCTCTGAGGATGGGGACCAATATACAGGCTTCAAGCCTTTGTAGATATAACCCTTATTGACCATTTCGCCAAAGACACGGATTTGCTGCGCCTCATATTTAGGCTGCAAAGTAATATAAGGGTTTTTCCAATCTCCACGGATCGCCAACCGCTTGAATTGCGATTTCTGCTTCTCTACGGATTGAAGAGCATACTCTTCACAGTATTTGCGGAACTCGTGAACGCTCATTTTTTTGCGGTCAACCTTGCCTCCATTGGCAATGGCCTGCTCAATCGGCAAGCCGTGCGTATCCCAGCCTGGCACATAGGGGGCATCATAGCCCTGCATCGTTTTGAACCTGACGATAATATCTTTCAACGTCTTATTCAATGCATGGCCGATATGGATATCTCCATTCGCATAAGGAGGCCCGTCATGCAAAATAAACTTGGGCTTTCCTTTGCGGCTTTCCTGTACTTTAGCGTAAATATCAATTTCTTCCCAATGCTGCTGTAACTTCGGTTCGGCTTGCGGCAAGTTGCCACGCATTGGAAATTCGGTCTGCAGCAGGTTTAATGTTTTTCCATAATCCATCGTCAGCTTCATCTCCATCGAATAAAATAGTATCCCGCCCCAACGAACACTTAAGGCATTCCATTCCCCTCCCAACTACAAGCTCTCGCTCTTGGAGAGATATTGTGAGGGTCAGAACAGCGTTTGAATAGGGTCGGTGAAACAAAAATAAACCTCCCATCCCAAAAGGGACGAGAAGTCTCGCGGTACCACCCTGATTAAGGCTGCTGCTCCCTGCAGAAGGATTTTAAGATAAACGTTCCTTCCGACGGCAATAACATAACCTTCGCTCATTGATCTATAACGGGATCATCCGATCTTCTTTACTGTTATTCAAGAGACGCTCATGGGTGATTTTCGTTTACTACAGTGGCCAGGCTTCCACCAAATCCCCGACTCGCTAACACTGCGTACGTAAAGTACTCGTCCCAGTCAACGCTTTACATGATTATTAACTTCATTTATGAGCAACCATTACTCCAAGCTGGACATGTTGGTTGTTAATGGCCTCATGCCACATAACTACTAACACCTCTAATGGTTGTTACTTATACTGGAGTATAGCGAAATTGCAGCTCTTCGTCAACTTACCATAAGTCATGTTACATATAACAAGCCTAGTTACGGCTGCTCAACTTCCATCCGCTCCAAAGAATTCCAATCTTCCTTGCTAAGCAGCTCCAATTGGGCCTCCAATAAAGTACGGAACCTTGTGCGGTAGATGGAAGCCTGCTTTTTCAGCTCTTCGATCTCCACAGCAACTTTACGCGACTTCGTCAATGATTCGTTAATGATCCTATCCGCGTTTTTCTCCGCTTCTTTTATGATTAGCTGTGCTTCTTTCTTGGAATTGTTCTTGACTTCATCTGCCGCTTCTTGGGCTACAATGATTGTTTTACTTAATGTTTCTTCAATATTGGAAAAATGATTCAGTCGTTCTTGAATGGTAACCAATTGATTCTGCAAATCTTTATTTTCCCGAATTAACGCTTCATAATCTTTAATCACCAAATCCAAAAATTCATTAACCTGGTCTTCATCATACCCACGAAATGAACGTCCAAATTCTTTATTATGTATATCCAACGGTGTTAAAGGCATTGCTGCACCTCCTGAATATTTAAAAAACACTTTTATATGCTTAACTTCTGTCCTACGCGTATTGCTATATTCGACAGTTCCCTTCATTTTCCTTCATTCCACAACAAAAAAAATCGGCGTTAAACAAATTTGCCGATTTTCACACGATATCTTCCTTTTTTAGTAACGCCTTCCACATCCAGCACTTTAAAGCGTCCAAATCCTTGCAATGAAACAATATCACCGGAACGAAGCGGCTTGCTTGGATCTTCTTCTTGTTTCCAATTGACCTTACAACGCCCTGCCTTAATCGGAATTAAGACTTTAGCTCGACTCATATGATATACATCGCTCACAATACCATCCAGACGCAACGAGGCCACCGATAGGCTGATTTCCTCCAGCTTAGTACCGGAAGCTTGCAGTCGTTCGATCGGAAGCTGCTCGGTTTGTACGTGAACGCGATGCACCTGCTGCAGATTTAACCTCATGTAATCCGCTACCTCTGAAGCCACCAAGAAATGGCATCCCTGCTCTGTCACATGAATATCGCCTATCTTCTCTCTCTTCATTCCCAGAGCTAATATGGAGCCCATATAATCTCCATGATCCAGTTCTTTGAGCCTGTCGTCAAGAGATGATACAGCGATCAAAGTAATTCCCATATCCTCGTTATCCAAATCCCGGTAGTCAGGGGCAATCAGAGCTCGTTTGCGTTCGGCTAGTTCATGCCCACCGTCCCACCTCACATGTACATCCGGACTGCGGTTCACAAGTGTTGTTAAAATAAAGGCTTGCCGCGGATCCAAAAAGTCCGTCAGCTTCGCTGTATGCTGTTCCGCACGTTCCACCCACTCGGTTGCCTTGTCGACAAACCGATGCTCATCGGGGTGAAAGTGGTTAAGTAGATTGTCCGTATTCAACACGACACAGGTCACCTAACAAAAAAAGATAGAACCGCACGGATTCCTTCGCCGATGAAGCGCAGCGCAATCAAAGCTACGATTGGAGAAATATCAATCATTCCGCCAATCGGAGGTATAAACCTACGGAATATCGATAAGTAAGGCTCACATAGCTTGCCTAACATCTCTCCGATAAAGCTTTCCTTTGCGCTTGGGAGCCAAGACAACAGTACATATGCTATGAGCATGTATGTATAGATTTCGATGAGCGTTCCGATGTAACCGTAAATAGTACCTAACAAGCTATTCACCTCAATTTAGTGTGTGGTAGTCTATCCCTCGTGATTTAGTATTTCCGAGATGGACCCATGAATTTCAACGGTATCCGGTGTGCACAGAAAAATGTTAGGGCCAATTTTGGAAATTGATCCATTGAGCGCATATACAGTTCCGCTCAAGAAGTCCACTATGCGTGTTGCTTGATCTGAACGAACCAGATGCAGGTTCACAACAACAGGTCGGCGTGAACGCAAATGATCAGCTATCTCCTGTGTGTCCTCATATGACTTGGGCTCCAATAACACTACACGGACATTTTTCTGAGTATGGATACTTACTACGTTTCCTTTATTTTTACGTTGCTCCGAATGATTGGTTTCATGTTCATCCGATTGTTCTACTACGCGTTCGCGCTCTATAACTTCTTCTTCCTCTTGGATACCAATGAAATTCATGAACTTGTTCATCATTCCCATGTTATCTCCTCTTTCCCTACTAAAATGGAACCCAAACGCACCCAGGTTGCTCCTTCTTCTATCGCTACCTCGAAATCGCCTGACATCCCCATTGACAAATGCGGTATTTCATACCCAAGACTCTGCCTTTGGTTAAGCTCGTCCCTCAGCTGACGTAACTTTCGAAACACCGGCCTTGTTAATTCAGGTTCCGTCTCGTATGGAGCCATGGTCATCAAACCGATAATACGGATATGCTTGTAAGTCTTCAGTTCTTCAATGAAAGCAGGCAGCTCTTCCGGCTGCATCCCATACTTCGTTTCTTCACCTGAAATATTTAATTGAATAAAACATTCGACTTGTATATCTAGTGCGGCTGCTTTTTTTTCAATTTCTTTGGCGAGTGATAACCGGTCCAAGGAATGAATATAGGTAAACTTCCCGATAACATCCTTCACCTTATTAGTCTGAAGATGGCCGATAAAATGCCAGATACCCTGATCTTTGAATGCTTCCCACTTCGGCCCAGCATCCTGCCAGCGATTTTCCCCGATATGACGCAGACCATGTATAAGCACCTGCCCTGTTGTTTGTACAGATACATACTTGGTTACTGCTATAACCTGCACATCGTTTCGATCACGACCGGCTCGAGCACACGCTCTCGATACTTTGTCCTCAACTTGCTGTATATTATGCGTTAGCAGCAAAACGTTAGTCACCTCTATTCATATAACCCAATCCAAGCAGCCATCCTGCCTGTTTTCCCGCCTTCTTTGCGATGCGAAAAGAACAAATCGGTACGACAGCTTGTACATAAACTACTTATTTCGATATGTTGTGGCATAATTCCTGCTTTTATCATAATTTGTCGGTTTAATTGTTGCAAGCTTAACTTGTATTTATAGTTACCCAAATATTCATATATTGAACAATATTTCCCCGCAGCTTCATTGTCAATTTCCAATTCGGCCATAACCTCTCTTACTCTGGTCAGGACAACTTCATCAACCTCATAACAGCAGCCTTGGATGGAAGGACCAATTGCAGCTAGCATTTTTTCCGGATGAGTACCATATTCACTCTGCATCGCATTGATGGTAGCTTTGGCAATCTGCAGCACCGTTCCCTTCCAGCCGGCATGAGCCAGTCCTATAGCTCTATGAATGGGATCATAAAAATATAAGGGCACGCAGTCCGCAAACAACGCATGCAGAAATATTCCAGTCTGATTCGTAATGAAAGCATCTTTGGATTGAATCGCTTCTTCCCTTGAATGAATGCCTGCACCCGCATGCTCCTTAGTGATAACCTCTACCTCATTGCCATGAACCTGCTCAGCATAGGTACAATCATTCAATTGTGCATGGAGCGCTTCAGCCAAAAGCTGCCGGTTGTTAACTACATGACCTGGAACATCTTGAACGTGAAGACCGCAGTTAAGACTGCCAAACGGATGCTCACTGACACCGCCAAGCCGCGATGTAAAACCCGCCGTTAATCCAGAATCTTTTTCCAGCCAACCCTTTATATATAAAAGCCCGCATCCATTCTGTTCTTTTTGCAATAAAAACGGTTCCATACTATCGCCTCCTGTACCATTACCCGTTCCACATACTCTACTTACCAGTATACACGATGAATTGCAAACAGCACACATCCTTCTGCATATACCGCGGAGAGCGGCCAGCATTCGTCCGTGTGCTGCTTGAGATATTCATGCCTATCCCCGATACTGCCGATTGTACTCAGTAGGAGAATCCGTTTCCTCTTGTTGACGGAAGCTTCGTACATCATCGATCTTAACCAGCACGACATCCATCCCGATTTTCACAATGTTTTTCCACGGAATTACAACATCTGTCGCTCCACCGAACAAACCGAAAAAACGGCTGCCGTTCGGAACGACAATAGACTCAATTCGCCCATTTCGTAGATCCAGCTCTAAGTCGCTCACTTGGCCGAGCTTTTTTCCGTCCACAATATTGATTACGTCTTTGGTTTGAAAGTCCGATATTTTCACGCTGCAACCACCACGTATCATTTGGATTCTGACCTGCTACTTCTATATGTATGTGAAACTTGGGCAAAATGTCCATTTCACGAAAAATCTTCTCATTGAAGCCATCTGACAATAAAAAAAAGACCTATCACCCAAAGGTGAGTAAGTCTTGTGTTGTTCAGAAAAAGAATTAGTTAGTTCTTAACATGCTTCTGCATCTGCGTAATGGCTGATTTTTCCAGCCTGGATACTTGAGCTTGAGAAATGCCGATCTCATCAGCTACTTCCATTTGAGTTTTGCCATCAAAGAAGCGCATAGATAAAATCATTTTTTCCCGGTCATTCAGCTTATGCATGGCTTCACGAAGAGCAATCCCCTCAATCCAGGAAACATCCTTGTTGCGATCATCGCTGATTTGATCCATAACATATATCGGGTCTCCCCCATCATGATATATAGGTTCAAATAACGATACAGGGTCTTGAATGGCATCTAATGCAAATACAACATCTTCCTTAGGTACGTTTAACGCTTCGGAAATTTCGTAAATAGTTGGTTCACGAGAGTTCTGATTGGTCAAACTGTCGCGAACTTGCAGTGCTTTGTAGGCAATGTCCCGTAAAGAGCGTGATACGCGAATTGGATTATTGTCCCGTAAATAGCGGCGAATTTCGCCTATAATCATAGGTACGGCATACGTGGAAAATTTAACATTTTGGCTTAAGTCAAAATTATCAATCGCCTTCATCAGTCCAATACATCCAACTTGAAACAGGTCATCCACAAATTCGCCGCGATTGTTGAAACGCTGAATCACGCTAAGCACCAATCGTAAATTACCGTTTACCAATTTCTCTCTTGCCAACCGTTCATTGTTGGTTTGCAGCTGAACGAATAATTCACGCATTTCCGCGTTGGTCAGAACAGGAAGCTTTGCAGTATCCACACCGCAAATCTCAACTTTGTTTCGGGTCACCGTGATTACCTCCCAAGGAGAAACATTACTGTTAATTATCTCCTTGGAATGCTTTTTTATGCGTATGCCTTCGGACGGCTCCCAACGCAAATGGGTATTAAAAAGCCGGCAAAACCAATCAGCACAAGCGCGGATTCGCTTACATTACACTTCGAAAAATGTTTTTTCCAGTTTACACCATTTTATTGAATTCCTTACGCAGCCTCTTAATAATGCGCTTTTCCAAACGGGAAATATAGGACTGAGAGATGCCCAGCATGTCAGCTACATCCTTCTGAGTCTTCTCTTCGCCGTCCTGCAAGCCAAACCTCAGCTCCATAATCGTACGCTCGCGTTCCGATAGCTTGTCAAGCGCTTTATGCAGCAGCTTTCGATCCACCTGCTCCTCGATATTGCGGTAAATGGTGTCGTTTTCCGTACCCAACACATCGGAGAGGAGAAGCTCATTGCCGTCCCAATCGATATTAAGCGGTTCATCAAAGGAAACCTCGGTACGGATCTTGCTGTTGCGTCGAAGATACATCAAAATTTCATTTTCGATACAACGTGATGCATAAGTAGCGAGCTTGATTTTTTTCTCGGGGTCAAACGTGTTGACCGCTTTGATCAATCCAATGGCGCCGATGGATACCAAGTCTTCGATATTAATTCCTGTATTTTCGAATTTACGCGCAATATAGACAACAAGCCGCAGATTTCTCTCAATCAGAATAGCTCTGATCGCAGAATCTCCTGAGGGCAGCTTCTCCAGCAAGTATTCTTCCTCTTCGCGGGTGAGTGGAGGCGGCAGCGCTTCACTTCCGCCTATGTAGTAGATTTCCTCCCCCTTGAGTCCCAGCAGCAGCAAAAGACGGAAATAATAGATTTGCAGAATCAGCTTCCACTTCACGAGCATATTTGTGTTCCTCCTTAGAGTTTTGCGCAGCCTTGCTTATTACGTAAGCGCAAGCTACGTTTAGATTTCTCTACGCTGTTGTCATGGATGCTTAGGTCACATGCAACGTTGTTTAAGTTTGCAGCAGATTCGGGTGAATGATTGCTTGATACGCATTATCACTGCTTAATTTACCGCTATCTAACCCGATTAGTACCTTCAATGCTTCATACTGCTTATCACCCATAGTAATAATGACTCTATCTGGTTTTATCGCCAGCATAAACTGTGTGCTGCGGTTTACTCCTCTATAAGGAACCAACCGCAGACGATCCTGCCATTCAAACTCTTCTGTACCTATCGCCAGCAGGATTTGATCCACTTCAGCACGCTCTATTCTCTGTTTCCATGAATTCGGAATCTTTTCACCCCAATGGGACAGCTCCATCACCATGACTGGCGTTTTCGTCAACGGATCATATAGCTGATTGCCTGTATCGATGAGTCCTATGCAGCTAGAAGTAAACCCATCAATATAAACATCCACCCTGGCAAAAAAAGAGGCAAGATCATCCTTACGCTTGGCTGCTTGATGTACATGTC
Organism: Paenibacillus radicis (ex Xue et al. 2023); assembly: GCF_024722015.1. Taxonomy (GTDB): domain Bacteria; phylum Bacillota; class Bacilli; order Paenibacillales; family NBRC-103111; genus Paenibacillus_S. The sequence goes on from NZ_JANQBD010000023.1 coordinate 95,994, forward strand.
GATATAACCATACTGCGAACAACAACACTATAAACAGAAATAATAGTCCAATCTGTAATTCATGTTCCGGACCACCGGATTGGGTAAACAATATTCCGTTCATCACGTCGCTAGAAGACATCCAAAAATAATGCACACCCAAGATCGTTCCTGCTGCAGCAAAATTGACCATATAAAAAGCGCCAACATTACTTAAAAAATACCGCATACCTCCGAATCCAAACGCTGTAAGCAGCATGAGAAGAGATAATACAAACTTGACTCCGAATGTAAACAAAAACGATAGCGGGGGAAAAAACATAAAAACTACGTAACCCCCACCTATACATGCGGAACAAGCAAGCCTCCACCAACGAAACACTAGTTTTCTTGATCTTGCTGTTGTCCATAACAATGCGGCATCAATCAGCACATTTACGAGGAAAATGATATCGAGGTATACAATCATTCCCTCTATTACCTCCTGAGTTATTGCTAGGTTACCGCGAATGAGACAAGTATATAGTAATACTATTCCAAAGTCTGTCTAAACTTGCCGATTAGGCGTAACTATTTTTGTCAAATAATGGGGGGGCCGCGCGTGAGTGGAAGCAATAGCTCCTGCGGGAAGGGGGATGCCTGCGGTCTGTCTTGAAGCGGTGTTCCTTTGATTAGACAAGGTAGTGGGAACACCGCTTCAAGGAGACTCGTAAACTCTCCGGCCCCCCCCTCTCCCTCCGTCGCTGCTTCCACTCACGCGCTATAGTGCGGAGTAGAGAGGGGCAGGATCATCATGATCGATCCTGTTTTTTAGTTCAAGATCAAGCACAAGCCGCACCAACCCCATCCATGTAGATTACCAGCTTATGAAGTCTGAAAAAAAACAAATCCCCTGACCGGTTCAACTAAACCGGCAGGGGATTCTAATATACGAACTTATAAGTGCTTGTACTATTTATCCAAATTGCTTCTTCCGCGGTTGCGGAGAAACGTTGGAATATCCAATTGATCGTTAGAAGGCTGGCTGCCAAATGGACGCAAATTGTTAACTCGATTATCCGCAGGCTCTGATACCTGCTGGTGCTGACTATGATTGCCTGCCGGTTTGCGTGCAGGAGCCTGTGGCATAGCCTTATGCTCGAAACCTGTAGCAATTACCGTAACCTTGATTTCATCCTTAAAGGATTCATCAATTACCGCTCCAAAGATCATATTCACTTCAAGATCAGATGCCGAAGCCACAATGTCAGCCGCTTCATTAACCTCGTAAAGTGATAAGTTTGCACCGCCCGTGATGTTCATAAGAACACCCCGTGCTCCGTCGATGGAAGTTTCCAACAGCGGGCTTTGAATTGCCTTTTTAGCCGCTTCCGCAGCACGATTCTCACCAGAAGCTTCACCAATCCCCATTAACGCTGAACCGCGTTCGGTCATGATGGTCTTAACATCGGCAAAGTCCAAATTGATTAAGCCCGGTACGGCGATCAAGTCAGAAATACCTTGTACCCCTTGACGTAGAACGTTATCCGCTTCACGGAACGCTTCCAGCATAGGAGTTTTCTTATCAACAATTTCAAGCAAACGATCATTGGGAATAACAATAAGCGTGTCAACTTTTTCTTTAAGGGCAGCAATTCCCTGTTCTGCTTGAGCAGCACGCTTACGGCCTTCAAATGTAAACGGACGCGTAACAACTCCAACAGTCAACGCTCCACACTCTTTTGCAATTTCGGCAATAACGGGTGCTGCACCGGTTCCGGTACCTCCACCCATACCTGCTGTAACAAATACCATGTCTGCGCCTTTAAGTGTATTAAAAATCAACTCTCTGGATTCTTCAGCCGCTTTCTTCCCTACTTCAGGATTAGCGCCTGCTCCTAGACCACGAGTCAATTTATCACCAATCTGTAGCTTTTGTTCCGATTTCGATGTATGCAAAGCCTGGGCGTCTGTGTTTACTGTAATAAACTCTACGCCTTTAACACCATTGGCAATCATTCGGTTGACGGCATTGCTGCCGCCTCCGCCACAACCAATAACCTTTATCTTGGCTAAATGATCCATGTCCATATCAAATTCAAACATAGCCTACCTCTTCCCCCTCGTTAAGCTTCACGCCTTAGGTGTACCTTTAAATAAACTCGCTCAACCAATTTTTAAATCGTTCCATTACCGAAGGTTTTTGTTCACTGCCGCTGCTATTACTACTACCGCTGGATGAAGTCACCTTTTTGTTGGCCGATACTTTCTTAACCGCGCTTGACGATTGTCTGGAGGCTCTCAGATATTTATAAGCATATTGAATAATACCTACACCGCTTGTATAAGAAGGATCACGTACACCTATGAAGTCAGGGACGGCAATTCTTACTGAGGTCGCCAGCTCTGCCTGAGCAACAGCCAGTACACCTGGCATGGAAACTGTTCCACCTGTTAATACATAACCTCCCGGAAGCTCCAAGAAACCTAATCTTTGAACTTCCAGTTGAATCAAATGAAAGATTTCTTGCACACGTGGCTCAACAATATTGGCCAAGTCTACTTGCGAAAATTCTTTATCCACATTACTGCCGATCCGGTTTACTTTGAAAACTTGATCCGCCGCCGCATGCTCTATAACAGCGCAGCCGAATTTAAGCTTGATTTTCTCAGCGATATCAACCTGAGTTCGAAGTCCAATGGAAATATCATTAGTAATATATTCTCCGCCAATAGGTAACGTAGATGTAGCCACCAAATTATTTTGTTCAAAAATGGCGATTGTTGTTTGGCCCGCTCCTATATCAACCAGAACCGTTCCTATTGCTTTCTCATCTTTGGATAAGCACAAATGACCAGAGGCTAAAGACATTAGAATAAGCCCTGAAACCTTCACTCCTGCTTTCTCAACGACACGAAGCAAATTATGTATGGAAGTTTTTGCCCCAGTAATAATAGTGGCCTGTACCTCAAGACGAACACCGATCATACTGCGAGGATCATGAATTTCATCCAAGCCGTCTACCAAATATTGGTTAGGAACTACGCCAATGATTTCTCGTTCCGGAGCTAGAGGGATGACCTTGGCCGCTTGTATTACGCGTTCAATGTCTTCATCTCCAATTTCACGGTCTCCATTAGATACGGCTACGACACCATGACTGGATTGTAATGCGATATGATTCCCGGAAATCCCAACGTAAACCTCTGCTATTTGAATACCAACCATCCGTTCCGCATGATCAATCGCACTGCGGATAGATTGAACTGTTTGGTCGATATCTACAATGGCTCCCTTACGAATACCTTCCGAGTCGGCTGATCCAACCCCTATTATATTAATGGCGCCGTTAACGACTTCCCCAATAATAGCACGAACTTTGGATGTACCGATGTCCAAACTAACAATGATGTCATTGCTGCTCAACCTGTGGCACCTCCTGTGACTTATAATAGATATGAGCTTTGTAGAAATAAAAGCCTTTGTACTTATTCAACATGATTGGGAATTTCCCTCTTTTTTTGAAAAGATTTTTCATCTTATTAAGAACAAAATATACATAGAAACAATTCTATCATTAATTTTATAGCTTGAGTAGTGTATAAACTATCAATTTCTCGGGATTTCTTTGACAGAACCCTTATTATCTTTCACAGACGATGATTTAGAAGCATCCTTGGATGAATCCTTCTTCGGATCTTGGGTTGAATTCCCCGCAGGTGTCTTGTTCTCTGTTGATGATGCACCTTTCCCAGAATTGCTCTTGTTATTTGAATCTTTGGATGCCCCCTTGGCATCCGACTCAAAAGGAGCGTGGGTATCGGCCTCAAGCAGTTTTAATACACCCGTATTGATCTTGTTTTCCTTCAAGTTGGCAATGTAAGAGTCCAAGTATTTAAGCTTCTCTGGAAGATAGCCCACCGTTGTAATAACCTCGAATTGGGATCGTGTGTACATTTTGATTTTGTCCGGATACGATTCGGATGGCTCTGGCTTGATCTCCGAAATATCCGTCAAATAGGATAAGGGAACTTCCTGCAATACTTGACACAGCTTAATTTTCATAGCTTCGTTATTAGCCCACCCGGAAAGAATAGGCTTGTCCAGTATGAAGTTCACTTCATTGGAAACTGTGATGACGCTGCCGTCTGCCAAAATGGCTTGTGGTTGATTGTTTTCGCCGAATTGATAGGCTACCTTGGGAAACTCCTTAACCTCAATGCGGATAACTCCAGGGAAGTGCTTGGATACGTTTGCTGACTGAACCATTTTCAAAGCTTTGACACGATCTTCGATCTGTGATGAGGAAATGGAAAAGAAATGATCTCCAGCTTTAACCCCAGAGGCTTGTCCGATCGCTTCGGCTGTCAGTAATTCTTGACCTTGAATTTCTACAGAAGACACTTTGCTAAAGGAGGATTGAAAAAACAAAACACACAAAAGCGTAATGAAAAAGAGAAATAAAAATACAAGCAGCCTCTTACTGCTGCGGCTTTTTATTTTCGGCTTCTGAATGACAGGCAGTCTTTCTTCTGCGTGCAAGGTTGTCCCTCCTGGGAGTTTTTGCGTAGGCAAAAACTTACTTCGTAAGCATATTCTGGCCTTTTTGACTTCCGGCAAAATAAAAACTCAAGTCAATAAAATAGTTATTACACTTATTTTCACATTATGAAACGCACACAGTATTGGATCTATATACTTACATTATGTAAACCGCTAAACATCCCCTTCCAAAAAAGAAAGGGATATAAGCGGCAGTGTTCAAAAGGAATTAAGGATAAATACGTATATAAATTCACTTTCTATCATTACGTATATCATAATTACTCTGTTGGAACAGGCGTAGTCCTGTGAATGCTCGCGCCTAAATAGGACAGCATATGTTCAATCCGGTCATAGCCGCGATCGATATGGTGAATCTGTTCAATAATTGTCGTACCCCGAGCAGCCAATCCTGCTATAACAAGTGCGGCTCCAGCACGTAAATCAGTAGCCTCCACGGTAGCCCCGTACAATCTCGGCACCCCTCTTATAAACGCCGAGTTTAAATCAACCCGAATATCTGCGCCCATACGCGTCAGTTCATCGACATGCTTGAATCTGCCTTCAAAAACAGTTTCTTTTAATATACTGTGACCATCAGCTAAAGAGAGCAGCACCATAACCTGCGATTGCAGATCGGTAGGAAATGACGGATGTGGGGAGGTAACAATGCGGTCGACCGGTTTAGGCCTTGATAGACAACTTATATTCATTATATCACCGTCAATTGTTATTTGAACACCCGCACGCTTTAAAACATGGATGGCGGAGGTCAAATGGCCCGCGCAAACATTCTCCAGCGTTATATTCCCCCGCGTAACCGCAGCGGCGATCATCATAGTTCCTGCCACGATGCGGTCTGGAATAATGCGGTAAGTACAAGGAGTTAATTCCGACACGCCTTCAATGGTTATTGTGTCAGTTCCGGCTCCAATTATATTGGCTCCCATCGCATTCAGGAAATTTTGCAAGTCTTGTATTTCCGGCTCTCTAGCAGCGTTCGAAATCGTAGTTAGACCTTTTGCCATAGAAGCAGCCATCATTATATTTTCTGTAGCGCCTACACTTGGGAAATCAAGTACGATTTCAGCACCTCTCAATTCCGGTGCCGTGCAAACAATAGTGTTACCGGACTCCTCGATTCTTGCTCCCAAAGCAGAGAGCCCTTGCAAATGCAAGTCTATCTTTCTCTCACCTATAGCACAACCGCCAGGTTGATAGACTTGAACCTTGCCAAAACGAGCCAGCAGCGGTCCCATTAAAAAGATCGATGATCTCATTTGACTCATCTGGTCTTCCGGGATATGAAACGAATGCGCTGTTGACGTATTGACGGTTACCGTATCACCAACATGCCCGGTGCGGCACCCTAGTGCGCGAAGAATGTCTAGCATCACCTGGATGTCCGACAGATTGGGCACATTCTGAATATGAACCGTGCCTTCCGCCATCATTGCAGCTGCTAATATGGGCAGCGCTGCATTTTTCGCTCCGTGAATCTTGATGGCTCCCGATAGAGGTCTCCCGCCTTCGATAACCAACTTTTCCAAAGTCCCACCTCCGATTTACCGCTCCCCAATCACCAAAACTTCCGGAACCAGCTTAACTCCGTATGTTGCAAATACGGTGTTTTGCACTTGTTCGATGAGGGTGAGCACGTCGTGAGCTGTCGCTTGCCCGGTGTTGACAATGAAATTAGCGTGCAGCAGCGAAACCTCCGCACCTCCGATTTTGAGGCCTTTCAATCCTGCTTCCTCAATGAGCTTTGCAGCAAAATGCCCTTCCGGATTGCGAAAGACACTGCCTGCACATGCCAATTGCAAAGGCTGAGTACGTAAACGGCGTTCCTTGTACGAGGCCAAAGTCCCTGCAATTTCCTCACGGTCGCCAAATTGCAGCTGGAAAACTGCCTCGGTCACGATACCCGACTGTTCCTGCAGTATTGAATGTCTGTAGGCATATTCAAAATCGGCCTGCTGCATAGTCACCAATTCCCCTGTCGGGAGCAGCACTTCAGCTTGTATGAGTATGCGTGACACATCTGATCCGTGAGCCCCGGCGTTCATGTAGACGGCGCCTCCCACAGTTCCTGGAATCCCACTAGCGAACTCTAATCCAGTCAATCCTTCCTTGCCGGCCATGACAGAGAACTTAATAAATGAATAACTTCCTCCGGCATAAGCCACATCGCCTTCAAATCGAAGTGTCTCAAGCGCGGAACCGAGCTTAATAACAGCTCCGCGTATCCCCTTATCAGCAATCAGCAGGTTGGATCCGCGCCCCAGTATGGTCCAAGGTACCTGAAGCTGATGCAGAAGTATGACAGCCTCAATCAGCTGTTCCTTGGTTTGCGGTACCAGCAGCAAATCGGCTGGACCACCTATTTTCCAAGTTGTATGAGGCGCTAGCGGTGCGTTCAAATAATATGGACCAAATGCGCCGCTTTGCAATTGTGTAATGACCTGTTGCATGGGAAAACCTCCTTCACAGAACCTTCGGGCTTCCGATACCGGCTTCAAGCCGGAACCGAAATGAACAATACGAGCATTTATGCAAGTGTTAAATTAAGCTTTACTTCTCGCATCTGCCGTTTGCTGCTTCAACGGGTGTCTGTCACGGTTATAGTGTAGTTTATGTAATATCGGAAATAGTGTGACAATCGCCCAAAAATAGTCCCCTCCCAAACCCTCCCCGCCGGGAGGGCTCCGAGGGCAGCCGCCCTCTGGACACCCGCAGTGTTCCTTAGTTGCTTGCGTGCAAGGAGCGCTTTCGTTCCTGCGGAACACGCTTTACGTTGGATCTCCTGCCTGTAGGAACGCTTTCGTCCTGACGGACACGCTCACAGTTTGATATTGATCCGGTACTTCCTGCTAAGTGGCGCTGTCCCCTTGGGATTTGCTTGACAATTGAGCTTAAGTGCGGGACTTTTACATCTCGTCCTGACGGACACGCTCTCAGCTTGAACTTGATTCGGTACTTCCTGCTAAGTGGCGCTGTCCCTTCGGGATTCGCTGACGGCTGCTTAAAGACTGTTCTCTTTAATCAATTTGATGATCAAATCGGTCGCGTTCGTTTGTTTAGCCGATCGAATGCGATCAACCATCTGTTCCTTGCTGTTGTAAACATCGTGAATGCCTTTAATTAAAGAGGCAGCCGTCAAATTTTCTTCGAAAACTACCTGTGCGTAGCCTTGCTTTTGAAAAGACTCTGCGTTAAGTAATTGGTCCCCACGGCTAGCTTGTCTTGTGAGAGGGATAAGAAGCATGGGCTTACGGAGGGCTAAAAATTCAAATATCGAAGTAGCACCCGCACGTGAAACTACCAGCTCGGTCATAGCCAAAATATCAGCCAGCTCTTCATTGATATATTCGAATTGCTTGTATCCGCGCCGTTTGTTATAGGCGTCATCCATTTGCCCTTTTCCACATATATGAACAATCTGATATTGCTCCAGTAAGGAATCGAGCGACTCACGAACGGCACTGTTAATTTTCTGCGCACCCAGACTTCCGCCCATCACAAGAAGTACCGGCTTTTGCTTATGAAACTCGCATATTGCATAGCCTTTGAAGGCCCTGCCCTTCGTTATTTGCTCGCGGATTGGCAGACCGGTGCAGACACCTTTCCCACCTTTGATATACTTCAATGATTCGGGAAAATTGACGCATATGCGTGTTACAAAAGGAATGGATATTTTATTCGCCAATCCAGGGGACATATCCGATTCATGACTTATTACTGGTATCTTGTTTAACCAACTGGCCAAAATAACAGGTACCGAAACAAATCCACCTTTGGAAAAAACAACCGTCGGCTTTAACTTCCGAAGAAGCGAGTACGCTTCTCCGATTCCTTTGATCACCTTAAAAGGATCTTTCATATTTTTCAAGTCAAAATATCGGCGAAGTTTTCCTGATGAGATGGGATGGTAGGGAATGCCCGCATGTTCAATGATTTCACGTTCTATTCCATCTTTGGAGCCGATATATTGAACGTTCCAGCCTGCAGCCTGCAGCTTCGAAATGATAGCCAAATTCGGAGTTACATGACCTGCAGAACCGCCTCCTGTAAAAACAATCTTTTTCAATTCTGTCACCTCGCATAGCGGGAAATATTTAATAGAATGCCGATGGAAGTCAACATCAGCGTTAATGAAGAGCCTCCCGCACTTATCAGTGGCAGCGTAATTCCGGTTACAGGGAACATCCCGATGACAACGCCGATGTTAATAATTACCTGAACCGCAATCATGCCGACAATACCAGTTGCCAGCAGACTTCCGAACGTATCCGGGGCCGTAATAGCCGTCCGCATACCACGCCAAACCAGCAGCATGAATAAAATTAGAATGAAGGAGCCTCCAATGAATCCTAGCTCCTCTGCGACGATCGAGAAAATAAAGTCGGTCTGCGGCTCAGGAAGGTAGCTATACTTTTGTCTGCTCATACCGAGGCCTAAGCCTACCAAACCACCCGGTCCGATGGCATACAGCGATTGAATAGATTGATAACCCGCTCCAAGCGGATCCTGCCACGGATCAAGAAACGCAGTGATTCTCTGCAGACGATAAGGAGCTGCTGCAATGAGCCCTACAAAACCAGCCAAACCTAAAAGGCCAAGAGAAGACAAGTGCAGCATTCGCGCCCCAGATGTATAAATGATAAGCAGTGTCGCGCCAATTAGCACAACTCCTGTGCCCAAATCAGGCTGGAGCATGATCAAGCCAAAGGCCAGTCCAACAAGTCCAAGCGGAGGTAAAAGCCCTTTGGTAAAAAGTGTGATTTTATCTTGCTGCTCTGAAAGCATTTTGGATAAAAACAGGATCATGCCAATCTTCATAAACTCAGACGGCTGAATCCCGAAGGATGCGATGCCAAGCCAGCTTCTCGCACCTCCGCGAACGACCCCGATACCAGGGATCAGTACGGCAATGAGCAAAATGAAGCAAACAATCAATCCGATTTTCGCGTACTTTTTCCAGACCCAGTAATCTACGTTCATAGTAAAGAACATCGCAACTACGCCTAGAACAGCAAACAGCAGCTGCCTTTTCAAATAGTAGTAATAATCGTTGAATTCGTGAAAAGCCAGCACCGCACTGGCGCTGTAAACCATCACGACACCAATGCCAAGAAGCATCAGCGTACACATTAACATCGTTACATCCGGAGCAGACCGCGCTTTTACCATACATGCCACCTCAACCCTTGCAAAATGGTAGGGTAGGCTTGTATGCATGCCCCCCTTTTACAGGTTATGCACGGACTGCCTAAACATTCTTCCCCTTTCCTCATAGGAAGGGAACATGTCCCAACTGGCGCACGCCGGCGAAAGCAGCACAACGTCTCCAGCCTTGGCCATAGCCATTGCCTCGCGTACCGCCTCAGCTATCGTATCCTGCACATCGTTAGCAGTATCGACCGTTTTCACACGGCTCATGCCTGCCATAATGGCTACATCCAAAATTTTCTGTTTGGTTTGACCCAAAGTGACAAGCCCCTTGACCTGCTCTTTAAACACAGGCAGCAGCTCCATATAATCCGAACCTCTGTCTAAACCTCCTGCAATCAGGATAATATCCTGATCTTCGAAGGATTCGATAGTTTTAATCGTAGCGGTTGCGTTTGTAGCCTTTGAATTGTTATAAAACAATACGCCGTCTTTCGTTGCGACGTATTCCAACCGATGCTCTACGCCACGGAAGTCTTGAAGGACCTGAGCGATTAGTTCCAGTGGAACTCCGGCTGTAATGGCAGCAGACGAAGCTGCTAACGCATTCTCAATGTTAAAGCTGCCGGGAATCCCTAGTTCGGAGACGGCGGTAATATTATGTAAGAGACCCTTCCGGTCGCGATAAACCAACTGCTTCCCGGTCGTTGGAATGGACTTGTCGCTTAGAGACGGCTGAATGAATAATCCATATTCAAGCTCCTCTTTAATTGAAAAGGGGAGTACGGAGGCATTCACCTCATCTGCAATACGTCTGCAAACAGGGTCATCCCAATTTAATATCGCCGTATCCTCCGAAGTCTGGTTTGCAAACAGCATTGCTTTGGAGGCAATATAATCATCCATCGTTCCATGATAATCCAAATGTGTCTCGTATACATTCAACAAGCAAGCGATCTTGGGCCGAAAATTTTGGGTGCCTTTAAGCTGGAAGCTGCTTAGCTCTACTACCATCGTGTTGTCTGAACCAGCCTCAAGAGCTGCCTCTGTTAATGCACGGCCGATATTGCCGGCAACAATCGGCTTCTTCGCCGCTGCCTCCAGCATTAATCCGATCCAGGTAGTGGTCGTTGTTTTACCATTAGAGCCCGTAACGCAAATCATTGGTGCCTGGCAAACATGATAAGCCACCTCAACCTCAGTTACGATCTCTATACCTAGCTTCTGTGCCGACTCGATAGGTTCTATAGTATAAGGGATGCCGGGATTTTTAACAACCAGCTTCACCCCTTCGTGAATAATGCCAGCCGGATGACTGCCGCAAATAACAGAAATACCCAGAGCCGTTAATTCATCGGCTTCAGGGCATAGGTTGAGCTCTTTTTTGTCGTTTACAGTTACAATAGCACCATATTCATGGAATAGCTTGGCTACAGCCACTCCACTGCGCGCCAATCCCAATATGACCACATGTTCATTCTTATAATCCCGGGGATGATTCATCTGCTACAACACCTCATTTAGATAAAGTCCGATTATCGCCAGCACGATGCCTGTCGTCCAGAATGTAATGACGACACGCCATTCAGACCAGCCTACCAATTCAAAATGGTGGTGAATCGGGCTCATTTTAAACACTCTTTTACCTCTTGTTTTGAAAGAAACGACTTGAATAATAACGGACAGCACTTCAACTACAAACACGCCGCCAATTAATACAAGCAATATTTCGGATTTCGTCAGTACGGCTACAAGCGCTAATGCCCCGCCAATACCAAGCGAACCGGTATCACCCATAAATACCTTGGCTGGATGAGCATTAAATACGAGAAACCCAAGCACCGCGCCTACCATCGCAGCAGAAAAGATGGCTACATCCGGCTGTGTAGTGTTCAAGGCAATAATCGCATATGCACCGAAGGCTACAGCGCTTGTTCCGGCCAGCAGTCCATCAAGACCGTCTGTAAAATTCACAGCATTGGAGGTTCCAAGCATCATTATAACGACAAACGGATAATAGAACCATCCGAGCGGGATCGTATAATCAATAAAAGGAACTTTTACATCGGTGCTGTGACCTAGCTGAGCAAGCAATATACAGACGATAACAGAAACAATCAGCTGTCCCATCAATTTTTGCTTGGCCGTAAGTCCCAGTGATCGCTTAAGCAGTATCTTAATATAATCATCCAAGAAGCCTATCAGCCCATAACCTAAACAGGCAACAAGCAGGATAACCGTATCAATACTTTTATCGGCAAACCGCAGCACAACAAGCGCCAGTGCAAGTAAAATAATCGTTCCGCCCATAGTTGGCGTACCAGCTTTTTTCAAATGGCCTTGCGGTCCATCGCTGCGGATTTGTTGACCGAATTTCAATCTTTTTAAAAGAGGTATAAATAATGGCCCCATGATGACAGCCAGCACAAAAGCCGCCCCCAAAGCAATCATGACCACATTAAAATCCACGGTTTTGTCCTCCCAACTTTATTGCACATACCTCCATTCCAAACCCTCCCTCAGCTTTCGAAATCAGCTTTGCTGCGCAAAACGCTTGGGGAGGGTTTGGAATGGCTCAAATGTTTATACCTGCTGCAGCAGTGCAACGACTTGTTCCAGCTTCATGCCGCGCGATCCTTTTACCAACACAATATCGTCCGATGCGGTAAAGGAGGCCAACGCTTGCGCCAAACGGTTCTTGTCATCGAACACAACTACTTTACCTGGCGGATACTTCCGGGATGCCTCGTCTGCAAGGTGTTCGGACAGCTGCCCGAACACGAAGACACGGTCGATCTCTTTAGGATTCAGTATCCGTCCGATTTCCCGGTGAAATTCCACCTCCTGATCACCCAGCTCCAGCATATCGCCCAGCACAGCGATTTTACGGCTGTAGCCTGTTAACTCAACCAGCAGCTTTAAAGCTGCTTTCATGGATGCAGGGCTTGCGTTATACGCATCGTTAAGAATGGTTAAACCTGACGGTGCTTTCATTAACTCTATTCGCATACTTGTCATGACACTCTTTTTGAGACCATCGGCTATTGCAGTTGACGGGACTCCAAAATGAACTCCCACCGCTATAGCGGCAAGCGAATTAATTACATTATGAAAGCCTAACAACGGGATGTAGAACTCAGTGCTTTCCATCCTATTTAATCTAAAATGGGTACCCGCCGTATCTGTTTTCGTCTCCACTGGAAACCACTCATTATTAGAGCTAGCACCAAATCTAACACGATCGTAACGGTGAGCTTTCATACCGTCTGCTGCTTGCAATTCGGGCAGCACCTTATCGATCAGGGGTTCATCACCGAAATAGATCAAGGTTCCATCCTGCTGTAAACCTGCTAAAATCTCGGTCTTAGCTCTTGCGATTTCCTCACGGGAGCCTAGCTGCAAAAGATGTGCTTCACCTATGTTAGTGATAACAACAACCTCAGGCTCTGCCAATTCCGATAAGAACCGGATTTCCCCCCGGCCGCTCATCCCCATCTCAAGCACTGCTACAGCCGTATCCTCCTCCAACTGAAGCAAAGTAAGCGGCAGACCGATATGATTGTTATAGTTACCTAATGTTTTATGCACTTTGAAAGTTGTCGATAAAACAGAAGCTGTCATATCCTTGGTTGTCGTCTTGCCATTGCTCCCTGTTATACCAACAATACGAATGTCGAGCTCCGAGCGATAGTTTTTGGCCAATTGCTGCAATGCTGCTAACGTATCCTCCACTAAGATAAAGGGAATAGAATGAGGCGGAAGCTCATGGTCCCTTTGCCATAGAGAAGCCGAAGCTCCCTTAGCGATTGCATCATCAAGAAACCGGTGCCCGTCAAACGATTCGCCAATTAATGGCACATACAGGTTGCCGGGCTGAAGTGTCCGGGTGTCCTTTGACACACCTTGAATTAGCAGGCTGCCATCGTAATCCGCTGCTGCAGCAGTCCCGCATGACATGGCAGACACCTCTGCAAAGGTTCGTTTAATCACGGTATCGTCCCCTTATCGCTTCCTTGGCCACTGACCTGTCATCAAAATCATGCTTAATCCCTTGGATGTCCTGATACGTTTCATGCCCTTTTCCCGCTATCAATACTACATCCTTGGGGGATGCCGCTGCAATGGCTTTTTTTATAGCAGCTTTTCGGTCAACGATCAGTTCATAGCTGTCTTTGGAAAAACCCGCAGACACAATGCCAGGCTCTATATCTTCGACAATCCGCTGTGGGTCCTCCATTCGCGGGTTGTCAGAGGTAACGTATAAGTGATTACTGTAACGCGCCGTCACAGCACCCATAACCGGGCGCTTAGTGCGGTCCCTGTCACCACCGCAGCCAAATACACAATGAATTTGGCCCTCTGCAAACTGCTTGATGGTAGACAATGCATTGTCCAGCCCATCGGGAGTATGAGCGTAATCGACAAGGACCAGGAAATCCTGTCCTTCATCTACTACCTCCATCCGCCCCTCAACGGAACCAATGGATTCCAAGCTTTCTTTGATCGACTCCAAGGTTATTCCTTCCAGCAAAGCAGCAGTAATCGCCGCCAGCGAATTATAAACGTTGAACTCGCCGATCAAATGCGTTTGGAAATCGAGTGTACCACGAAAGGTCGTGCAGCGGAAGCTCGTTCCTTTGGAATTCATCTTAATCATGTCAGCGCGGACATCAGCTTCATTAGTTATGCCATAGGTTACAATCTGTGCAGCCGTCAATCTGGCATAATCTACGGATGCCGGGTCATCCGCATTCAAAACAGCAAACCGCTGTTCATCCGGATCAGAAACATATTCATTGCCTAGCCTTGAAAACAGCAAACCTTTCGCTGCTTTGTAGTTTTCCATTGATCCGTGATAATTCAGATGATCCTGTGTCAGGTTTGTAAAAATACCCGTTCTGAATTTTGTGCCCTTCACCCTGCCCATATCCAAACCATGAGATGAAACTTCTATAATGCAATAATCGGTCCCTTGTTCAACCATTTTCCGGAAATTTCTTTGTAAATTATGCGCATCCTGCGTATTATTTTCATGATTTATTATATAATCAGAACCGATTTTGACATGAATATTTCCCATCAAGCCAGTTACAAATCCGTTATGACTCAGTATCTTTTCCAGCAAATACGAGCTTGTTGTTTTACCGTTCGTACCCGTAATTCCAATCACCTTCATGCTGTTGCTCGGATACTCGTAAAAATGACAGGACAATATGGACAAGGCATCCCAAGTATTTTTCACAAATAACTTAGGAACATCGCTTTCCACGTCATATTCCACAACTAATGCAGAGGCGCCATTGCTCACAGCCTGCTCTGCAAATAAATGTCTGTCTTTAATGCCGATTTTTTCCGAAACGCATACAAACAAATCACCAGGCTTCACTTTTCTGGAATCAATCTGGATACCTGTAATGTTAATGCTCCCATCACCTGAAATACGGCTAGCCGTAAGCCGGGAAGCCAGTTCCTTTAGCTGCATGGGTTCCCCTCCGTTTTTTACACATGGTATCTATTATGGACAAAAAAAGCTCCGATGAAAAGCCTAATTTTTCAAAAACCAATATTTAATTATTTCGTTATTGCGAGGGCTCCGATTCCTTATCCGATAAATAAACACGAATGGTTGAGCCTTGGTCTATTCGAGTACCAGCTTTGGGCACTTGATTCACAACATACTTGCCGACTCCCGACTTGGCCAGGACGAAATTAGAGTTAAGGTCCTCGTAAATTTCGGTGACACTCATCCCAATCAGGCTAGGAACCTCTACAAGCGGAGTATCTCCATATACATATTTCCGGTTCAATTGATCTTTACGCTGCGGTACCTTCATATAGCGGAGAGCATCCTCCATAATGTTCTTGACCAGCGGCGCCGCAATCAAACCTCCAAATTGAAGACCTTGTGGATCGTCCACAGCTGCGTAAACAACAATTTTCGGATCATCTGCAGGAGCAAATCCTATAAAAGAAACAATATGCTCATCTGCCGAGTAACGACCGTTCACTACCTTTTGGGCTGTACCCGTTTTACCACCTACACGATAGCCGTCTATAAACGCATTGCGGCCCGTACCATTAGCTACGACGCTTTCCAATGTTTCCCTGACCTGCTTGGAGGTTTGCTCCGAGATAACCTGCCGCACTAGCTCCGGTTTTATCGTTTCTGCATTCTCGCTAGTAATCGGATTGTACCAAGCTCTGGCAACGTGAGGTTTATAAAGCTTCCCTCCATTAATTGCAGCTGAAACAGCTGTAATTTGCTGAATGGGTGTAACGGACACACCTTGACCAAACGAGGTTGTCGCCAGCTCAACCGGTCCAACCTTGGGGAGCTTAAACATGATCCCATTCTCTTCGCCACCGAGATCGATACCTGTTTTCTTGCCAAATCCAAAGTTCGATATATATTCAAACAGTTTTTCCTTGCCTAACTTTTGTCCCATAACAACAAAACCCGGGTTGCACGAATTCTCTACAACCTGCTGCATAGTCTCGCTGCCATGTCCCCCGCGCTTCCAACACCTAAGCCTTGCACCAGCGACCTCTATCGAGCCTGGATCGTAGAAAGGATCGGTGAGCTTTATTTTCTTTTCTTCCAATGCCGCTGCCAATGTAATGATCTTAAATGTAGAACCCGGCTCATAAGTCATCCAGATCGGAAGATTGCGGTCATAGCTTTCTTTAGGGAAGTCCCTGAAGTTGCCCGGATCGTAGCCGGGTCTTGCCCCCATCGCTAGAATCTCACCGTTGTTAGGATCCATCATGATTGCAATAGCATGCTTGGCCTGATATTTCACCATCGTTTGATCGAGCTCTCGTTCCAGAACCGATTGAAGGTGACTATCAATGGTCAGCTGCAGGTTCATTCCATCTAGGGGCCGAGAATAAGTGTCCGAAGAATTCGGCATCTGTCGTCCCGCAGCATCCGATAAGAAAGATATGCTTCCATTAATTCCAGTAAGCTGTTTATCATATTTTAATTCTATGCCCGTCAAACCTTGATTATCAATCCCAGTAAAACCAAGAATGTGAGCTGCAAGGCTGCCTAATGGATAGCTGCGCTTGTTATCCTCAGCAACTACTATGCCAGGTAGGTTCAAAGCACGAATTTCCTGAGCCTTTTCCTGCGTAATCTTACGCCCACCCGGTTGAATACGAACAATTAATTGCCTTTGAGTAATTTGCTTCAGTACCGTTTCTGGCGGCACCTGCAGTCGGGAAGCCAATTGAGCAGCCGTAGACTGCGGGTCCTTTACTTGGGCAGGGATCGCCATTACAGTTGGCGAGCTAATATTGTAGGCAAGCTGTATGCCGTTCCGATCAACAATTTCTCCTCTTTTCGCTGCAAAAGGGATGTTACGCCTCCATGAATCTTCTGCTTTGTCGGAAAGCTCGGGCCCCATCCAAATTTGTACATAGCCAAGCCGCACGATCAATGCAAGGAACAGAAACGTTCCCACAATCAATGCAATGAATAGTCGACGACGAACTGTTACATTCGATGCCCTCATTACTGTTCGATCCCCTCCCGAATGGATTCTCTAGAGTCTTTCGGCAGCTTTCTGCCGGACTAGCCCATAGATAGTTTCATATCCAGATTATTCGGGACAAACAGGGGTTAGAACAAGCTGTCCTGTAAATTCGCAGAATCCACAGCTATTTCTCAATATCGACTGGCCTCTATTATTTTATCTAGCCGGCTGGGCAGCTGTTTTGGGCGGGGGGACAGCGTCTTTCTTATCCGTTTTATCAGCTTTGCCGGTTGACGTCTTCTCTGGTGCCTTATCCGCAGACTTATCCGATGTTTTATCGGACTTCGCAGGAGGCCCCATTGGAGTCGGCACTTGAATCAGCTCTTGATATGGCTTTAACTGGAGGATGAGCAGCTTATTATCCCCTTCATTAGACAAGGACTGGGAGGCCACATAACCTTCCCCAACAGATTGGCATTTCAATTTAATAAATGAACACACTTCCAGTGCATCTCTTAATGATTTGCCGGTCATATCAGGTACCGATATATCTTCACTTTCCTGCATTACTACATAAATTCGTTGCGTCGATCCAATTTCAGTACCCGCCAAAGGAGTTTGGTCAATAATCTTGGCTCCTTTTCCAACTGATTCAACGGTGACGCCGTACTTATTCATCGTATTTTTCGCTTGTTCAACCGTCAAACCTTCTAAATCAGGCACAGTCATTTTCGTTTCTTTATCGGTTGTTTTCATCTGCTGCGAGGAAGACGGAACCCCCATATAGCGCAGCGTTTGGGATACGATTTCCTTGAATATAGGGGGAGCCACCTCACTGCCTCCATGGAAATCCCCGTTCAGATCTGGCTCATCTGCAATAACGGTAACAAGAATTTTCGGGTCCTCTACCGGTGCAAAACCAATAAAGGAAATAACCCATTTGCCTTCTGCATACCCTTTGCCCCCAGGATCAACTTTATTAGCCGTCCCTGTTTTACCAGCAACACGGTATCCTTCAATATAAGCATTTTTACCTGTACCTATTGTTTTGTCGTTTACAACCATCTCTAAATATTCACTCACCTGTTTGGCGGTCTTTTCTGAAACGACCTCACGGACGACTTTTGGCTCAAAGGTTTGTATAGGCTGTTTGGTTTTAGGATCAAAAATCTCCTTCACCACATGAGGCCACATCAGCTTGCCACCGTTAGCAATCGCCGCATAAGCAGCTGTTTGTTGAATAGCTGTAGCCGTCAAACCTTGACCATAGGTTGCCGTAGCAAACTCAGCCGGATATTTCATTCTCACAATTCCCGGAACCTCGCCAGGGAGATCAACTCCCGTCCTAGCTCCAAAACCGAATCTTTCAATATAATCCGACAATTTTGATTGACCTAATTTCTCGCCCAGCTTTACAAAAGCAACATTACTTGAACGTTTCAATCCGTCGAGATAGGAAATCTGACCCCAACCAGAAATATTCCAGTCATGCAGCCTTCGTCCAGGCACTTGAATCGAGCCCGATTGGTAAAAGTCCGTAGGAACAAAGAGATTCTCCTCCACTGTAGCGGCCAAAGTGACCAGTTTGAAGGTGGATCCAGGTTCATATTGTGAAGCAACTGTATGATTAATAAAATCGGATTGATTGCTAGTTTCCCAGTAGTGGTTAGGGTTAAAGTTCGGATAGCTGGACATTCCTAGAATTTCCATTGTTTTAGGATCAACTGCGATTGCCGTCAAGCTTTTTGGCTTATATTTGGTGTAATACTTTTCCAGAGCGCTCTCTATGTAAAACTGGATGTTTTTATCAATTGTCAGCCTTACATTGCTGCCGTCTACTGCGGGCTTGTAATCAACTTTGGCGTCGGGGAGCTCAACACCATTACGGTCTTTTTCATAGCTAAGATTGCCTGGAATACCCTTTAAATATTTATCAAACAATGTTTCGAGTCCCATTATCGGCTTGCCTTCCTTGTCGTTATAGCCGAGTAAGTGGGAAGCCATTTTCCCGCCAGGATAAAAGCGTTTCTGTTCCTTTTGCAAATAAATGCCTACATTTTTGGTAGAGGTTTGAACCTTAAGCTCCTCAACCAGCTTGCGTACCTGATCGGCCACCTCAGCGTCTATTTTCCAGCCTTCATTACGAATCTCCACTTGAGGATAGAGGGTACCGTCCTGACGCGTTTTGTTTAATCGGGAACGGATCTTATCTTCTAAAGCCGCTATTGCGGTAGGTTCTTCCGAAGTTTTTATTATAGCTGCCAGCCCTTTAACCACTTGGTTCTCTATATGCTTGCTTTGAATGATCTTGGGGTTTAATGCAATTGTAAAAGCGGGCGCATCCTCTGCCATCACCTTATCATTGCGATCGACTATCATGCCGCGAACAGGACGCAGCACTTCTTCGGTCTCCCATCTGGCCTGTGCTTCCGTCAATAATCCGGCCCCCTGCACTACCTGAACCCAATACAGTCTACCTACAAGAGCAACAAAAAAGAGGGTAAATACCCCCCCTATTAGCAATGATCTCAACTTTACTTTCTTGTACATGTCGATTCCTCTCTCCCGTTCTTATGATTACGGAGTAGTCGTCTCCACTTTTTTCTCGTTGACTGCCGATGCTGTCGTTTTTGATTGCGTTTCTGTTGACTTCATTGGCACCTTGCTGATTTGTTTGTCTTCTGGCGGAACCATTCCAAGCTTTAACGCTTCCTGTCTTAAACGATCGGGATTCGATAAGGATTCAACCTTGTGCTTCAGCACGCTGTTATCCGCCTGCAGCATCTGAATATCGGTTTCGAGCTTCATAATCTTAGTGTTCATTTCATAAATTTGCGCATAACGCCAAATGATCAAGCTTGCTACAATGACACAAATAAGCATGGTGAACAAATATAGCAGCTTTTCTTGCACGGGGAGCGATTTGTTGCGGTAAACAATTTTCTTCGTTTCCTTAACGGTGACCTTCTGATTGGTCCTTTGCTCGACGGCCAGACTTCCATGTATGTATGCAGGCATTCCTTATGTCCTCCTCTTCGGGATGTTTGATTTATTAATTAATAGGATTCTATAGTTTCTGTGCAACTCTTAATTTAGCTGATCTAGCCCTAGGGTTAGCTTCCAGCTCTTCAGGTCCTGATTCTATCGGCTTGCGATTAATTAGCTTCACAACACCTTTTGTTCCACAAACACACATAGGGAATCCCGGCGGGCATGTGCACCGCTCTACATATTTAGCAAACGTTTGCTTACAAATTCTGTCCTCCAGGGAATGAAATGTAATAACAGCCGCTCTGCCTCCAGGCGCCAAGCAACGAATGGTTTGCTCTAACGCTTCCTCAAATACACCCAATTCATCATTAACAGCTATCCGCAATGCTTGAAAGCTTCGTTTAGCGGGATGGGGTCCAGTACGTCTTGCCGCGGCAGGAATACCTTCCTTGATCAGTTCAACCAATTGAACTGTTGACTCGATAGGAGCGTTCTCACGGGCTGCCACAATTTTTCCGGCAATTCGTCTTGAAAACTTCTCCTCTCCATATTCAAAAAGGATTTTGGCAATTTCCTGTTCGGTCCAATGGTTGACAATTTCTTTGGCCGTAAGCTCCGAATTCCGGTCCATCCGCATATCCAATTCTGCATCATGGTTATAACTGAAGCCTCGTTCTGCCTCATCTAACTGAGGAGAGGAAACCCCTAAATCAAATAAAATACCGTCCACCTGAGGCAGACCATTCATCATTGCTCTTGGTTCCAAGCGCAGCTGCTGCTCAAGATAGCGGAAGTTGCTTCGCACCAGTTTCACCCTGTCCATGTAAGGAGCAAGCCTGATCTCTGCATTGGCAAGTGCCGCATCATCCTGATCGAAGGCGATTAACAAGCCTTTCTCGCTTAACCTTGAAGCGATTACGGAGCTATGTCCCGCTCCTCCTAGTGTACAATCCACATAAATACCATCTGGATTAATATTCAAACCTTCTATTGCTTCTTCCATTAATACCGTAACGTGATGAAACATGCTGCTTGTCCTCCTGTGTTTGTTAGGCTGCTTCTCTATAGATCAAAGTTAAAATCAACAAGCTTTTCGGCAATTTCGTTAAACGATTCTTCCGATTGTAGGGAATAGGATTCCCACATTTGCTTGCTCCAAATCTCAACCCGATTAGAAACACCAATAACAATGCAGTCCTTTTCCAACTTAGCGTGCTCAATGAGGTTATTCGGCAAATTCATCCTGCCCTGCTTATCTAGTTCACACTCTGTTGCACCGGAGAAAAAGAAGCGTGTAAACGCCCGAGCGTCCGATTTCATCAGGGGCAGAGCCTTCAGCTTCTGCTCCAATACTGCCCATTCTTCCATGGGGTAAACAAATAAACATTGATCTAAACCGCGGGTCACGATGAAGGATGTTCCTAGAGATTCACGAAACTTAGCCGGCACAATCATACGTCCTTTATCGTCGATGCTGTGCTGGTATTCGCCCATGAACATAAGAATCTTCACCCCTTTTCACCACTTTACCCCACTTCCCACCACTTGTATAGAATAAATTCTCCACAAAACAGAAAAATCCTGCTTTTTAGCAGGATTTCCGAAAAATAATTATTCAGCTCTATCGTTTGAAGAAGGATTATCTGACATTGTAGTTAACGATTCGCTATTTTCCGCTGTCAGCTTTTTACGAAGTTCGACCAGCTTTTTCTTTTTCGACCGCCGAAGCAGCCAAATGGGGATGCCAATTATGCTCAGAACGAGAGCAACAGGCAGCACAGCGGCAACTATTACGACTAGCCATTGAAAAATGACAGAAAGCACCGTTGCACTGCCATTAAGCGCTTCTGCCGCGCGTTGGAACAATGGCCCGCGGTCATTCGCCTGTATAACTGCGGCTGTGCCCAGCTTCTGTGCCATTCTAACTTCAATCGTTGAATAGGCTACATTTTGCTCCAAATACCTCATACGTCCTTTGATCCGTTCAATCTCCTCTTGAACCTTGCCCAGCTCATTGGAAAAGGCTAGCAGCTCATCGGTTTTCACAGCCTTTTCCATAAATACGATCAACCGGCTTTCCACAACCTGCTTCGCCTTAAGTCTGGAGGTCAAGTCTACAAACTCCTCAGAAACGTCCTGCCCCTGCATATTTTTCTTAACGGACGGGCTTATTTTCTCGATTTGACTTAACAAAGAACCGAAGCCGCTTGCGGGAACCTTAATACTAAAACTCCCACTTTTTTCGTAGGAGGTCTCATTCTCGCTAAACTGCAAAACATAACCGCCCGACCGGCTTACCGCCTCTTCGATCTTCGCTTGTGCCTCCGCGTACTTCTCCACCTGCATGGTTAGATTGGCTTTGTAAATAATTTTACGGTCAACCGCGCTTGGCTCTGCCGATATCCCGCCATTAAAGCTGTCAGCAGGCTTGGATCCGGTCGACAGGCTTTCCGATTTGGCCAAGGAACCCGCTGCTTGTGGAGCCGAGTTTCCCTGCGCAGCCTCATTACTTATGCTATTCTTCTGATCCATCATAGCCGTTTCTGCCATAGGAGCTGAACTCGTTGCAGCCGCATCCTTGTTGGATGACGATATAGCTCCACAACCGGATAAAACCACTGCCAACAATGCAAGCATAGCAAGGCCATTCAGATTTCTTTGCAGCCTCTGTCTCTCTCTTTTTGTCGTTTTTCCTGCTACGACCCCCACATGTTTCATTCGGATTCCCCCAATTTAAATTTTGGAATCATACTCGTGCAGCAAGCGCATAGACAACTTTGTCATTGCACTACTATCTAAACGAGTGAAAATATGGGGATGTTGCATGATATTAACAATTAACAAATAAAGAACCCTCCCCTGTCATATCAGGGAAAGGTTCTCCATTTACCGATTATTAATGTTCAGTCCAGCTGTCCAAATAAGATTTTTGCTCATCGCTTAAGGAATCGATTGAAGTACCGAGGGATTCCAGCTTAAAGCGAGCTACCTGCTCATCTAATGAGTAAGGCACGTTTACAACTTTTTTGCCAATCTCATTGTAATTGTCATTAACATATTTCAAAGACATTGCCTGCAAGGCAAAGGTCATATCCATAATTTCAGCCGGATGTCCATCTCCTGCCGCCAAATTAACAAGACGCCCTTCTGCGATCAAATAAAATTTGCGTCCGTCTTTGAGCTGGTATTCTTCAATATTACGACGAACTGTACGTTTCGAGACGGATAGCGCATCAAGCTCCGGTTTATTGACTTCCACGTCAAAGTGACCTGCATTAGATAGAATAGCTCCATCTTTCATTACTTCATAATGCTCACCACGAATGACATCACGGTTACCCGTTACGGTTACGAAGAAATCGCCAACCTTTGCAGCTTCCTTCATCGACATTACTGCGAAACCGTCCATGTAAGCCTCAACGCCTTTAATAGCGTCGATTTCAGTTACGATAACATTGGCACCAAGGCCCTTCGCACGCATGGCCACACCTTTACCGCACCAGCCGTAGCCGACAACAACGACCGTTTTACCAGCAACAACAAGATTCGTTGTACGGTTGATGCCATCCCAAACCGATTGCCCAGTACCATAACGGTTATCGAACAAATATTTGCAAAATGCATCATTTACAGCAACCATCGGGAACTGCAGGGAGCCGTCTTTTTCCATAGCCTTCAAGCGCAAAATGCCAGTGGTCGTTTCTTCAGCTCCGCCACGTACATTTTTAAGCAAATCTTTACGTTCCGAATGCAAGGCAGAAACCAGATCGCCGCCATCGTCAATAATCAAATCCGGCTCGGTTTCCAATGTTTTAATAAGCAATTCCTTATACTCTTGCGGATCAGGGTTATATTTAGCAAACACCGTGATTCCATCCTCTACCAATGCGGCACAAACATCGTCTTGTGTGGACAAAGGATTACTTCCGCAGATAGCAACCTCAGCTCCACCGGCCTTAATTACTTTGGCCAAGTAAGCTGTCTTCGCTTCCAAGTGGAGCGAGATAGCTACTTTTAGCCCTTTGAAAGGCTGTTCTTTTTCGAATTGCTCACGAATACGGTTCAAAACCGGCATATGGGCATTAACCCATTCAATTTTCAAGTGACCTTCTGGCGCCAATGACAAGTCAGCGACAATGCTGCGTTCTTTTGTATTCATGTAAAAATCCTCCTATAGATATGTATTTAAATGAATGGACGTTCCCGTCCGTTGAATCACAAATAAATGACCTTATGCATCCCATCCGGTTCTAGCTCGCCGTCCAAAAGCTCGTATAACCAACCTGTTCCATATTTGTTTAAATAGGCTAGTATATTATACACTCTCTCCTGAGGCTTGTCCAAAGGCAATACGGACAACCCTATTCGCTGGAACTGGCGAAGCGATGAGTCAAACTGAGTGCGCACGGCATCCGCAGCCTTATTCTCAAGAAAATCAATCTGCTCAAGAATTTTCCCCATATTCGTCTCGCCCAGCTTGCCAAGCCCGGCATTGATACCTGAGATCAGCTCCACCAAGGGCTGGTAGCTGTCTTTAAATTGCTCCTTGACACGACCAAACTTTTCATCGAGCTTCAGAGCGTCCTGCTCCCGAAGCCATTCCTGCTGCTTTTCCTCCAAGCGATACAGGACATCCTCCAATGACAGGCCGTATTTGACCATGTTCTTCTGAACTATGCCTTCGAGTAGAGTAAACTCCATTCGGGGCACAACGACAGGCATCTTCATCCCTATATGGCGGAAGGCTTCACGTGTCAAAGCCCAATAAGCCACCTCACCCGGCCCAAGCACAGTCCCAAGCACAGGAAATAAAAAATCCTGCATCAGCGGACGCGTCATTACATTATTGCTTAAACGTTCAGGCGCTGACTCTGCCCAATCTAACAATTGCTTACGCGAATAGCTTCGCTCCCGCTTGCGGTCGGTAAAGCCATCTGAGGCTTCATCGGCATACAGCAGAATTCGCTCATCGCCGTCAATGACGAATAAATTGGCATTGCGCTCCTGTAGTTCAACTTGGGATGAATACCCCTGTGATTCAACTTTTTCTTTCCCCTTATGTACAGCAGCCTGTATAGCCTCATGCTCCTCCAACAGCTTGCGGAACATGGAGGATTCCAAACGCCGCAGGTTCGGATCATCGGAGTTCATTACGACTAGTCCATGTGAACCGAACAGCTTCGCCATCATCCTGGCAAAAAAGTCAACCAGGCTTCGGGATTTAGAAGCAATGGTCCGAAGGGAGCTCATCCACTCTGCCTTGAATTCAGTTGGAATCAACGAAGCGTCCAGCTGCTCCAAAGCTTCTTCCCACTGCTTCCCGGATATCAATAGCTGGCTTACAGAGCTTCGAACACCGCTAGGATGCTCTAACTTAATTTTATTGACCTGCGCATCCTGTGACAAGTAATACATATGATTCACTTCATCAAAATCATGGTCCTCGCCAGCAATCCAGAAAACAGGCACGACAGGACGCCCCAACCTGGCAGAAGCATCTTTTGCAGTGCGGATGAGTGTAACGGCTTTATAAATAACCAGTGCCTGTCCCGTAAACAATCCGGCCTGTTGGCCGCCTACGATACAAAGCGTCCGCTCATTATTAAGCAGGCTGATAGATTGTAAAGCCTCCGGAGCATTGCCTATCTCCTTATTGTACAGAGATAAAGCCGCTGCCAGTTCTCCTCGGTCGGCACTCAATTGACGCTCGTTGTCCAACCATCCCGCACGTTCTTCCCAAGAGGATGCATCCCATGGATTATAATCAAACAAGGCTTCAACCAATTCATAATGACGAATATAATCCTCTGTCAAAGGCTGGCTGGATTTCCAATGAATCGATTCTACTTTCAACATGGAAGCCGCCTCGCTTTTTTTTAGTAAAATAACTACCCTTATGATTGTACACATGTTAGAGGAAATCGTCAAAAGGCATTCCCTGATTTTCATATAAAAAAAGAGTACAGCTGTGTAAAATGCCTGTACTCTCTATTATAGCTCTTAATCAGTTATATAAATGGCAGGCTACATAATGATTGGGTTGTGCTTCAATAAACGGCGGCATCGATTCTGCACATTGCGGCATAACCTTCGGACAGCGCGTTCGAAACGGACAGCCGCTTGGCGGGTTCAATGGGCTCGGGATTTCGCCTTCGAGAATAATACGTTCACGAGTCCGTTCAAGCTCAGGATCCGGGATCGGAATCGCCGACAGCAACGATTGCGTGTATGGATGGAGCGGCTCCGCATAAAGCTCTTGCGAGGTTGTTACCTCAACAAGCTTGCCCAAATACATAACGCCAATCCGGTCGGATATATGTTTCACCATCGCCAAATCATGTGCAATAAACAGATAAGTGAGTCCGCGATCTTTTTGCAGCTTCTTGAATAAATTAACAACCTGCGCCTGTACCGAGACATCCAATGCGGATATCGGCTCATCAGCAATAATGAATTGCGGCTCGATAGCTAATGCGCGGGCAATTCCAATCCGTTGACGTTGACCCCCGGAAAATTCATGAGGGAAGCGGCTTGCATGCTCCTCATTTAATCCTACATCCCTAAGCAGCTCATATACTCTTTCCTTACGTTTACTGCTGCTGAGTAGATTATGAATATCGATACCTTCAGCAATGATATTGCCAACAGTCATTCGCGGGTTTAACGATGCATAAGGATCCTGGAATACCATTTGCATATGACGACGAAACTCTTGAAGCTTTCGTCCGCGAAGCTCATGGACATTCTCGCCGTTGAATAGCACCTCGCCGGAGGTTGCTTCATATAACCGTATAATGGTTCGACCTGCCGTCGATTTCCCACAGCCTGATTCCCCTACCAAGCCAAAGGTTTCGCCGCGGTCGATTGTAAAATTCAAATCGTCAACGGCTTTTAATATTTTTCCTCCACCCAAATTGAAATGCTTTTGCAAATTCCGCACTTCCAATATCGGTTGTTTACTCATCGGGAAACACCTCCCGCTTCTATAGGCCTTTCGACTTCCGGAGCATCGTGATGCAGCAGCCAACAGGCAGCTGAATGAGTCTCCGAAACGACGAAGTGCTCCGGATCAATGTCCAGGCAAACCTGCATCGCATATGGACAACGGGCAGCAAATGCGCAGCCCTTGGGAGGAGCGAATAAATCAGGCGGACTTCCCGGAATCGGAACCAGCTCGCTGTCCGTATCCTGATCCAGCCTTGGTACAGAGCGGAGAAGCCCCCAAGTATAAGGATGCTGAGGTCTGTAGAACAGCTCGTTGACCGTCCCCCGCTCCGCCACTTTTCCCGCATACATAACGATAACTTGCTGCGCCATTTCCGCCACGACGCCCAGATCGTGAGTGATGACAATAATAGAAGCATCCGTTTCTTCGGACAGCTTCTTCATTAAATCAATAATCTGCGCTTGAATGGTCACATCAAGAGCCGTCGTTGGTTCATCCGCGATTAGCAGCTTAGGACTGCAAGCCAGTGCAATGGCGATCATCACACGCTGACGCATCCCGCCCGAAAATTCATGCGGATATTGATTCATTCGGCCCTCAGGATTGGACATGCCCACCTGCTTCAAAATTTCGACAGCACGTTTTCTAGCCTCGGAAGTGCTGATCTTCTCATGTTTCATTAAGCCTTCCGTGATTTGCTTGCCTACTGTCATCGTAGGATTGAGCGATGTCATTGGATCTTGAAAGATCATTCCCATCTCCGAGCCGCGTATGGACTCCATTTCTTTATTAGAGCAACGGGTAATTTCCATCTTTTCATCAAATTTAATGGAACCGCCTTTGATTACGCTGGGCGGAGTTGGGATAAGCCTCATGATAGTCTGTGCAGTAACGGACTTCCCGCAGCCTGATTCACCTACGATCGCGAGCACTTCCCCTTTCTTAAGATCAAAGGAAACGCCACGCACCGCTTGAACCTCTCCGGCATAGGTGTTGAAAGACACACGCAGATCTTTGACCTGCAATATATGTTTACTCATGATTTGGCACCTCCTAAGAGCTTTTACACCAGTAAAAGCTTACATCGTTTGCATTAACCGAGCTTCTGTTTTAGCAAAATCTAGCCTCACAAGCATTAGCTGAGTTGTTATAGTGTTACTTCCGCATTTTCGGATCAAGTGCATCGCGCAATCCATCCCCAAGCAGGTTAAAGCTCATCAATATAAAACTAAATACAACAGTCGGAAAAATAACGCGGTAAGGGTAATAGCGTATGGCGCTTGCTCCATCTGACAGAAGTGCACCAAGTGAGGCCAGCGGCACCCTGATCCCTAATCCGATAAAGCTTAGAAAAGCTTCTGTGAAAATAGCCGATGGTACAATAAACGTTATTTGCACGATAATCAAACCAAGCGCATTAGGCACAAGATGTTTTAGAATAATTCGCGAACCCCCAGCGCCAAGCGTTCTCGCCGCGAGCACATACTCCTGTTCCTTAAGCGTCAAAATTTGTCCTCGAACAAGCCGAGCCATGGGCACCCATCCTGTAATCGCATAAGCGATAATAATTGTCATAAAACCAGGCCCAATCACTATGATCAACAGAATGGAAATTAATAAAAAAGGAATCGAGTAGATGATTTCGATGAATCTCTGCATAATGTCATCAATTCGGCCTCCATAGTAAGCAGAGATCCCCCCGTACAATACACCAAAGACCAGATCAAGCAATGCGGCCGTTAGCCCAATAGCCAATGATATCCGAGTCCCCCACCATACGCGTACCCACAAATCTCGTCCAAAATCATCGGTTCCGAACCAATGCAGCGAAGAAGGAGGCTGATTTTTGATATCATAATTTTGAGTTGCATAATCATGCTGGGTAACTATTGGCCCGAAGATCGCTAGCACAGCCAGAACAATCATTACAATCAAACCGAACATCGCCAACTTATTTTTCTTTAGTCTTCTCCATGCATCCTGCCAATAGGTCATCGAAGGGCGGACAATGACCTCATGACCAACTCCCTCTTTGGAGATAGGTTGGAATTGCTCTTTTGAGACGTGCATTATTTACTGCCCCCTTTAGCCAACCGGATACGAGGATCCACTAAACCGTACAAAATATCCGTTAAAAACAAGACGACAACAAGGAGAAACGAGTAAAAGATAGTTAATCCCGTAATCATCGTATAGTCATTGGAGTAAATCGATTGCACAAAATGCTTCCCAAGCCCAGGCACAACAAAGATTTGCTCTACTACAAGCGTACCCGTAATTAAATTAACAAATACAGGACCAAGCACTGTAACAACCGGTAGAATGGCATTGCGAAGAGTATGTCTCACAACAATGGCCCTTTGCGACAATCCCTTCGATTTGGCGGTTTTAATGTAATCCAGATTCAAAACATCCAGCATCGAAGTACGCATTAAACGGGCTAAGATGGCTATTGTTCCTAGCGATAACGCAATAGAAGGCAACACCCTGCTTGAAGCACCCGTCCACATTCCGGCGGGCAGCCAACCCAGTTTTACGCCAATATAATAGGAGAGCAGAGGCCCCAAAACAAATGAGGGGATAGATATTCCTGCGATTGCAGTAAACATAGCCGCGATGTCCCATCCTTTATTGTGGTTTAAGGAAGCTATGATCCCTAAAATAAGACCGACAATAATGGCGATAACAAGAGCCCAGAGCCCCAATTCAAGTGATGCTGGAAACCCCTGTGCAATAATATCTGTGACTTTGCGGGTAGGAAATGCATAAGAAACACCCAGATCCCCGTGAATCACATTGTTCATATATTTCAAATATTGCTCCCAAACCGGCTTGTCCAAACCATATTGTGCGTATAGCAGCTTTTTTTGCTCAACGGTAAGCTTAAGCGATTCCTCACCGAACGGATCACCCGGCAAATTTTTCATCAAAACAAACGTAAAGCTGACAATCAACCACAAGGTTATAACCATATAGATAAGACGGCGCAAAATATAGCGAAGCATCGCACACCTCCCAATAATTGAATTGAATTAGAAAAGGAGGGCCGTTCCATTAAAATAAAGAACGGCCTGATCTACTTAGTTTAACAAACTCACTGCTGCTCTATTACTTAATCGAAACCCACTTCAGTTCCCATTCCTTGGACATAGCCGGCAAGAGTAAGCCTTCAACACTTGTCCGCTTTGCATAAGGTCTGGTACGGAAGTAAAGCGGAGACAAAGGTCCATCGCTCATTAGGAGCTTCTCGGCATCAACCAGCATTTTGGAACGTTTGGCTAGATCGAGTTCTTTGTCCGCACCTCTAACTAAATCATCATAAGCCTTGCTCTCGTATTGCATATAGTTGAATGATTTGTTGTCAGAGAGCCACATATCAAGAAACGTCATTGGATCGTTATAATCTGCGCCCCACAGACCAATAAGTGTATCAAAGTTACCCTCTTGCATATTTTTCACTCGCAGTGCAAATGGCAGCGGTTCGCCTGTTACATTTACACCTAAATTTTGCTTCCATTGAGCTTGAATAAATTCGATTGTCTTCTTGGAGGTATCTGTATCATCGGAAGTCAGTTTAAATGGAGGCAATGCTGTCAATTTCAACTCTGCCAAACCTTCCGCTAACAATGATTTTGCTTTTGCAGCATCAAACTTAGGTTGTGTATCGCCGGCTACCTTGCGGAATTCCTGCTTATTACCATCCAATACCGTTCCTGGAACCAGCCCCGTAGAAGGGATTGAAGATCCTCCAAGCACAACTTCATTCAAAGCATTTCGATCAATAGCCATACCTAGAGCTTGACGAACCTTCGCATTAGCAAAAGCCGGTACCTTTTTAACCTGGAACATCACATAGGAGGATACGAACTCTTTTTTCAGAGCAAGATCGGGCTTCCCTTGGTACATTTTAAATTGATCGCCTACCAGCTCCGTCAGGTCCACCTGATTCGTTTCGTACATATTTAAGGATGTGCTTGTCTCTTTCACAACATTTACGGTAACTTTCGTCAGCTTCACATTCGCTGCATCCCAATATTTATCATTTTTGACCATAACAAGCTGCTGCTCGTGATCCCATTTTTCCAACTTAAAGGGACCTGCTCCAATGACCTTATCGGCATCTGCACCGTACTTATCGCCTTGGGCTTTTACGAAATCAGGCTTTTGCGGGAAAAAGATCGGCATCGAAAGCTGGTCTGTAAAAAAAGCTTTCGGCGTTTCCAAAGTAATTTCTAAAGTCTTATCGTCCTTTGCTTTAACGCCAAGGGCTGCCTTCTTCGCTTCAAGCTCTTCCGGTTTGGCTTTGATCATATCGGCACCACCTTTAATCCAAGCCAGCATAGAAGCGTATTTCGCTTTTGTTGCCGGGTCTAACGTACGCTTGTAAGCAAACTCGAAATCACCCGCCGTCAAAGGTGAGCCATCAGCCCAAGTTAAACCGTCGCGTAGTGCAATCGTATAAACCAAACCATCTGCAGATATCGTTGGCAATGCTTTAGCAAGAGCAGGCTGCGGCTTACCTTCGGCATCCAAACGAAATAGCCCTTCATTAATAGCATTGATAATGGTAAAAGTCGGATTAGTTGTTGCAATCGAGCTATCCAATGCAGGCGGCTCCGCCTTAAGATTAATTCTGATCTCCTGCGCAGGAGCTTTATTGCCATCGGTGCCCCCTGCATTATTTTGACTGTTGCTTGAACAACCAACAACAGCGGTACCTAGCATCGCTGTTACTGCAGTCAGAACTAGCAATTTGTTAAACTTCATTAAATGTACCCTCCCAGATCGATATGTAATTATATGGTAAATTCAACATTCTCCATTAATGAGTATGTGAAGATAACATCTTGCTATTATTAGGTCGAAAAATAGAAACCAATGTGAAATCGCTTTCCAAAGAAGTACTATACAACCATTGGTCAATTATTTCTAGTGTTATTATTTGACAATCCCTCTACATGGACATATAAAAAAAAGAGCCTATACATAGGCTCCCATAATTTCAAAATATTATTCGTTCATTTTTCCAATTCAGAAGGACGGCTGGAGTTCAAAACTTTTTCAATAGCATTAGCCAGTTCCCTGTATACATCCGTTTCAACCTGGGAACGAAGCTGCGTTTTTGCAAACACCTCACCTCGGTCTGTAGATACATATTTGGGTGGGAGTTGGTTTAAGGCAATCGCAATAATATCGCCTTGCAGCTTCTCATCCAACTCTCTTAGATGAGTCTGGTGCTGCAACAAATCCTTCAAGCAGCTTTTCACAATATCTTCCATTAAATTATGTACATTCATAATAATCCAATAATCCCCTTTAGCTTGAAATAATATATTTGCCTATGCCAATGAAGAGCAGCAGAACATAGCACGCGGATAAAACAACGAATCCCAGCCTTAGCAGGCTTTTAATGATTTTATAAAAATTGATTTTTCCCTTCATACGGTTCTGCATATTGCCAATAAGACCACCCGCGATCAAAAAGAGCAGCAAAACAAACCACAGCCCAAATCCAGTGCCGAACAACTGACGGGTCATCAGTGAAACAGAGCCGATTAAAAACAAGGTTGTTATATCAATAGCAAAATGAGTAGCCCGCTTCTTATCTCCAGTAACCCAATAAACAATACCCCACGCAGCAAAAAAAGACACAAACGGTACTAGCGCTAAAAATGTATAAATCGTATTTAGTACGGATATAAAACCATTCAAGCAGACCACCTGCTTTATCTTATATTGTTTCCCATTGTTGCTCAATGGATTGGAGTAAAAGATACATGGTGTTGTGAGTAGGCATTTCAACCTCTGTTTCCCGCGCTTTAGCTAACAAGCCACCCGTGATCGCCTCGTTTTCAGTCCGTCTTTGAGACAGCACATCCTGCAGCATCGAAGATTGGTTATTAGCGGTTTTTCTGCAAACTTCCAGCAGCTGCTCCCAAAGATCGTTAGCGAGCTCAATACCAAGCTTGTCCGCTAACACGACTCCTTCATCAAATAGTGAGCGCATGAGTGCATAAGATGCAGGAAGATCCGTCAGCTGACCGTTGCGGACTTGCAGAATCGAGGTAATAGGATTGATTACTGAATTGATCAGAAGCTTATTCCAAACTTTACTAGTGATGTTGTTCGACAAATTCACCGTGAATCCTGCATTATTCAAAAGGTTTTTAAAGTTTTTGACTAAACCTTTGTCATTTTTCGTACGTATTCCATTAGAATCATCGCCAACCCAGGTCATTCCTCTTCCTGTATGCTCCACATGACGCGGCGAATGCTTCAATGCGCCTTCTGTTGTCACAGCTATAAGCAGCTGTTCTTGGGGAATATACCGCTGCAGCAGCTCTATATGCCCTATTCCGTTCTGAAAGCAAACGAGCCGCGAAGTAGGCTTCCTTAGCTGCAATTGGATTGCAGAAGCCAACTCCCCGGTAATTGACGTTTGCTTCATCATAAGCAGAACTATATCCGGCAGCTCGCTCGTCTCTATATCAGTTATTGCGTAAGCCGTTGCTTCCTCAAAGGAAAACACTCTCGGCGATATCTTGAAGGTATCCCTCTCATTGTTATTCGAAGGGCTTGTCCCTATCCCTGTCGTTAGAAGAAGTCCCTGCTCACGAATAAGCTGAGCCTGTTCGCTTGTTCTGGTAACAAGTTCAACCTCAGCGCTGACCCTAATCAACCTGGAGGCAACCAGCATCCCCATTGCCCCGGCTCCAATAACTCTTATTTTCATTTGGTATCTCCATTTCACAACTGTTCTTTCTCCTAGTATACAAAACAGCGGGACACATTAGAAAGCATTATTCCTTATGGCTCAGCTCTGCTGAAACTTACTCCTTCGGGATAATAAGAAAACCCTGGCCGATGGCCAGGTCCTCGGTGTACGATTTACGTTTCTGCGTTGGGAGGGAATCGGGTATGGGATTCCGGCCGCTGTTGAAGTCGTGTTCCCTTTGAATTTATGGCTTGCAGCGGTTGGATCACGAGCTTCAAAGGTAGGTTGCATACCCGAGCAGTCACTGGAGGTGACGACCAGGGCGGACGCTATCACTCCTCCATCCCACACCCGTTCCCTCTTACGGTTCTACTTTGCTGCCTTATGCTACCTCTTTCTTTGCTGCTCCTAACCTATCGCTCAGGCGGTATTCATAGCCATGTACCCCTTGGTAGTATACTCCGGGTACATCTCTCCATCACATGCTTCGCACCTAAACTGCGGCGGCACCTCAGGATCCCCCCATCCCTATAACCACATAGGAAGCGATTAAGGATGGGGCTGATATCACATCGGAAAGTGAACGTCTGTGCGCCGATATTAACGAAACCTGCAACTCCTAGAACCGGTTATTTAAGTGAACATATCAAGCGCTTTTCTTTAGTGGCGACTAATATGAATGAGTCGAAGCATTAGCGGACGTAATCGTTCCGCTATAATATGGAAAGCACAAAAAACACAGAGATAGCGGAAGAACTAATTCCGTTATCTCTCGCTTTTGTGCATAGTATTCATCATTCGCCCCACATAGAGGAAATCCGACTTCCGCTATGGCCTAAAATTGGAAGCGGCAGATTAAATAACGGAATTTTCTGTTCCATTCAGGACCTTTCAAGGCACATAGCTGCTTCCAGCTTCCGAATATATAAAGGAACTCATCCGATCATTGGTTACATAAAGATTTTAATAATTCAAATATGGTTGAAAGCTTAAAAAGGGTACCCCTGCTTCATACTTAGTGCGTAAAGAACTCCTTCGGCAAATAAAAAGCTCTGCAGGCTAAATGCCTGCAGAGCTTCTCTTAATCTATTCTTTCTAAGTTGCCATTCGCATCCATTTTAAATCTCGGCTTGTTTTCATCCTCTTCCTCAACGAGAAAAGCAAGCTTACGAGCTCGATCCATAATTTGAATAAGCGCTTTATAATCATCATTAACAACACGATAATCTGTTTCCACTTCATTGACCTGCTTGTTTAAAACATCATTTTCGCCTCGCAGGCGGTCTAGCTCCTCTTGCTTTTCATTTAATTCCTTCTCCAAGTGACGGACATGGCGGGACATCTCGTGATAGTTGCCTTTCCATTGACGAAGAAAACGAATGACAGCATCGATGGAGATAGACTCCTCAGAGAACGAATCATTCAACTTGCTAGTCTCCACACTCTCAAGCACCGAGACGTTACCCGATACGGCTGCAAATGCGGAATGCTTTTTTTGTTGATTCCGTTTCTGACGCTGTGCCTTAGCAATTTGAATCGCAGTGTCATATTTTTTACGCACAAAGCTATTCCATCGAAACCCGCAAGCAGCTGCAGTTCTACCTATTTTTTCGCCTACCTCTTCAAAAGCAGATAATTGTGTACTGCCTTCACGAATATGCCGTAGGGTCACCTCCGCTAAAATTAAATCGTCCTCATCGCTCCAAGCATCTTGTCTTATGGCTGTCATACAATAGCAGTCCTCCTAACCCCTGGGTAATCAGTTGTCCTCATCCATTCATCTATCGAAAGTAAGGCATGGAATGTTGCGTTACTTAATCATTATGCCCATAGTAGAGTTCATAGAATCGTTTTCTACTATTTTGTATTGCCATTTTTCAATTGACTCATACATGCTTTATTAGACAATAGGGCAACCTACAAAAGAAAGCGTTGAAGGTTAATTTTATTAGTTTGTAATAAGACATTTGAAAACAGTCGCAAAATGTATGAATTTCGTCACGGATTTGACATTTACAGTGCATGTTGCAACAGGTATAATGGTCAATAGTAAAGTAGTGCAGGCAGAGAGGGGGTTCGGAAATGGATCGCATGTTTCGCGTTCTTGGCTTTTGGACGCTAGTTATAGGGTTAATGGCATTGGCCGGTGAAATGATACCGATGGCTATGCTCTTTTTTGCCCAAACAGCTATCTTCGTACTATTAGGATATTTGAAATTAACCGAGCGTACCTACATATTGCTTTTTTGGGGGTACATGTTTCTCTCGTTCACCGGTTTTACATACTGGTCTTTCTTCAAAATGTCCGTATAATATTCAAAATGGTTTGCAAAAAAGGTGAGCTGCCTAGGGCAGCTCACCTTTTTTTTGTATCAACACCTTAAACAGCTCGCTCATCTGATCACTCAGCAGCAGCTGCCTAACCGCTCGATTCCGTCTAGCTTCCGGACTGAAAGGATCAGGCGACGCGGTGTCCTGAAGCTTTTGCAGCAATCCGTTTTCTACCAGAAACTGCTTTTGTGTTATAAACTGCACTTGCTTCAGCCCTGCTGCAGTTCCTGCATTAATTAAGCTGCTGAAATTAACATGTGACGTAATATCTTGTTCCCCTGGATACATATAAGGATTATCCTGAGCCATATGCTTGCGATAAGATATCAATGTTCCATTCATTCGATGTGCAGCATAGATTTCATCTGAGCGGTCCCCATAATCTATTGTCACCAACTGCCCTTGTCTAATCGAATGACCGATCCGATGAATCCAAGCAATGGCCTCCAAATTTACTTCAAGCTGCTGCCCTTCCTGCAGCTCTACTCCCTGATTACTTATATAATCCAACACTGGCCCTTCTGACAGCGGCAGAAGTTTATCACGGAAGCAGCCCTTTTCCTCATCCCACTCAACGTATAGTTCATAGGGCTTTCCTTGCAAAACCCGCACCCTGTGTACCGGGAATGCATCCAAAAGTTCATTGGAGAATACAATAACATGGTCCCATGGACCCAATCCCAACCATTCCTGCTCTGTCATCCATTGAACCTTTTCCGTATGTTCAGCAAGCCTATCCTCCTGTATTGCACGATGATGAGGGCTTGCTTCCACGGAAATGTAAGTCAATCGCTTGTAGAGCGTCTCAGCACTTGCCTTTAGCTCGTCAAGCAGCTGTCTGGCCAGCTGACCGGTGCCGCCCCCATATTCCACTACTATTAGCGGTTGTTCTGGGGGCGATTGCCCTGCCTGACTAGCCATATAGTTTGCCAGCACTTCTCCAAACAAGCCCCCGATAGCTGCGCTGGTGTAAAAATCGCCGTTACGGCCTATCTTATCTTTATTATTCATATAATAGCCGTTCTCAGAATGATACAAGCAGAGCTCCATGTAATCCCGAAATGGAATGGCAAGCCCGGAGCTATTTTCAATATTACGACGTATTATTCCGACTAAAGTTGTATCCTCCTGCACTCTGTCTACCCGCCTTCCTTATATATGCGTATTGATAGTTTAATCACCGTATGTGTTTAAGATGCTTCCTTTTCACTAAAGACAAAGCCGTATGTTCTCGTTATAATAGATGGAGTGTTGGAACGACCAACTCAGTAAACATACGTATACTGTAAATTTGGAAGGAGCCGAACAAAGCTGTGGCAGTAAGCAAATGGAAATTTACCGCACGAGCATCACTATTATCCGCTGCCTTGGTATTGTTTGTAACAGGCTGTACCGATTATAAGCAAATCAAAGCGGACCTACTTCAAGCTGTCAACAAGCAAGAGGAAATCAAAAACTATCGTTTCACCGGATCAATTGAGCTGAAAGCAGACGCAGCATTGCTTGGACAAGCCAATCCCTTTGCCGCCGCTCTATTCGCTATACTAAAGGACAGTAAAATCGAATATACAGGTATAAGCGCTCTTGAACCGACCTCCCAGTTGGAAACCAATCTTAAAGTGACACCTGCCGGGGGAAGCGTCATTGACATTCCTGTCCTCATTAAAGATAGCAAATTGTTTTTCCATATGCCAGCTTTAAATAAAGATGACGAATATATGATGCTGCCCATCCAGGCGAAGCAGAACCCAGCTTCATCTTCCAGTAATCCGGAGCCTTTAAAAAACACAGGACATTTGTCCGCCGCTCTTAATCAACAGCTATTAAATGGTGTTGATGCAAATTGGCTGCAGTCTACCAAGGAACCCGTCACATTATCCGATGGTACAGCCGCCAAACGTATTACGCTTGATATCAACTCCAAGAATGAAAAAGCGTTTGCTGATTATTGGGATCAATCACTCCCAGGACTGTTAGAGCTGTTGAAGACTAATGGCTTGGCTTCCGGCGCCTCGCTGGATTCATGGCAATCCGCATTGAAGCAAATGAAATTTAAAGCACCTACAACCATAGACATGCTAATTGATAATGACGGGTATATTCATGAGCAGAAATGGAGCTTAAGTTTCACAGCTAACGGAAGCACCAACGATAATCGTATCATCTGGACCCAATCCCTAACCGAGATTAATAAAAATCCGGCATTCACAAAAGACATCCCCGCTAAGCAGAAATCACTCGATGAGCTGCTGAAGCTTACCAAGCAGGCACCTGCTGTGAAGAAAGCCAACTAAACCTCGGGCCGTAAGAGACTCTGTTCTTGAATTTTAAAAATACTTCTTCTTGCGAAGAAGTATTTTTTTTCATTATTATCATAAAATTGTGATAATGTTATCTTATATCTGTTATAGCCGTTCACTTAGGAGGAACCTATTCTGATGAGACCTTTTCAACAAGCCATTTGTCTCATCCTTTGTCTTGCCATTGGACTATACCACTACCAGCCTGCTTTCGCTGCCAGTACGGAAGAAACTAAGCTGCTGCTGCAAAAGAGTCTTACTGTATTCGAAGTGGATCAAGAGCTGGCTCGAATTGAGAAGCAGGAGAAAAGCCTTATTCTTCAGCTTGCTTCTGCCGAGCAGGAGCTCAAAGCTCAACAAGCCCTCTCAGTAGATACTAAGCGCCATGCAGCAAAGGTGCTGAGGGCTTACTATATGGGAGATCGAGATTCACTCTGGATGCTCTTGTTTTCTATTTCCTCCTTCAAGGACGCTCTTACAACTTTTGATTATTTACAGATGATCGTCCGTAATGATCGTGAATCGTTGAAGCGGTATACGGATAATCAAAAGCAGCTTCAGGAGCTTTCTAAATCGCTCACCACTTCCAAGACTGCCCTGCTTCAAACAAAAGATCGTTATATAGCCCAGCGAGAGAAATTAATTCTTCTTCAGAAGCAGCTTGATGAAGATGTGGCCAAACATTCCGAGGCAGCCGAAATATTGCAGCAGATGACGAATCTGACCGTTCAATGGCAAAATAAAGGCATACCGCTTTTTAAAATGTACTTTCAAGCATTGGCGCAAGCTATGAAGCAGCTTCCCGAAATTATTTCCGATTCTAAAGACGGTAAGAACAACCATTTAATTGTTAATGGATTTCAATATACATTTCAAATTACCGATCAAGAACTAAACAGCTTCTTACGAAGCAAAAATGAGCTGTTTCGAAATATGACCTTTCGATTCACTGACTCTCAAGTCATAACAACGGGTACACAGGACGGGATGGAGGTCCTCATTAAAGGTAAGTATGAATTAGCCGTAAAAGACGAACCTAAGGGAAAAACCTTCGTGCGTTTTCGTATCGAACAGCTTCAATTCAATGGCTTTGATCTACCGGCAACTACTATAGATGCTATGGAAAAGGAAATCGATTTGGGGATTTATCCGCAATCGATAGCTTCTTTTTTACTCGTAACTGGCGTTAAGCTCGAAGAAGGCAAGCTCAGCTTAATGCTGAAGCTGGCTTTATAATATTCGCAGTATCCATTCTAGTAAAAAATATCAGACAATGGAGAATTGAAAAATGACTATTGCTCTTAAACCAGCTCTGTTAATGGACATGCCGGATGGCAAGCTGCCCGGCTTTTATGCTCAAATTGTAAAGGCATTAGCAGCAAAAGCCCCCTTATTCGATCGCGACAAAGAATTGCTTATTTTCGATTCCCTTGGTGAGCGAGAAATGGCTTACCCTATTATGCAACAATATAAAATCCCTTATGAAAACATGGATTTACTGCTCCTTCCGGCAACAGTATCTGCGCGGCCTGATTTCACAGATTACGGTTTCGTCAGCCGTTCCGGACTCAGCTATGTTTACGCCGAGTCGGTCTACTTATTTACTCTTCATCATGTAGAGCCGGCAGCAGAGCCAATTCAAGCGCTTCAGCAATTCGAGGAGCATTTACTTGCTTCCATTCCGCAAGAAGAAGTCATTTATATTGTCGACCTGCAATTTGAAGAACTAATGAAACGCATTGCTCAAGCTTATAATTGTGAGCTTCGCCCCTTTCCTAAGCCCCTGTAAGCCTTTCTAAGCCCCTATGTATCATCCGACAAGTCCTTTTATGTAATAACCACGTTAGGCAATCAGCATGGTCAAAAAAAGCGCAGCAGAAAGGGTTCATCCCCTTACTGCTGCGCTTTTTATAAAAGCTACAACAAATCTGCCGCGAGCTGTGCCAGATGTGAACGTTCACCACGCTCCAACGTAATGTGCCCACTGATGTTTTGAGCCTTGAATCGCTCTACAACATAGGTCAAACCATTGCTGGAAGCATCCAGATAAGGGTGATCAATTTGTTCCGGATCGCCCAGCAGCACAATTTTACTTCCCTCGCCAACCCTTGATACGATCGTTTTAACTTCATGCTTCGATAAGTTTTGAGCCTCGTCAATAATGATAAATTGCCCCGGTATGGAGCGACCTCTTATATAGGTGAGAGCCTCAACCTGAATACTGCCTAGACCTGCCAATATTTTTTCAATATCTCCGGCCTTCTTTGTATCAAATAAATAT
Organism: Paenibacillus radicis (ex Xue et al. 2023); assembly: GCF_024722015.1. Lineage (GTDB taxonomy): Bacteria > Bacillota > Bacilli > Paenibacillales > NBRC-103111 > Paenibacillus_S. Next base: position 136,703 of record NZ_JANQBD010000023.1, read on the forward strand.
TCAAGATTATCATAGATTGGCTGCATCCAAGGACGCAGCTTCTCTTCTTTTTCCCCCGGCAAGTAGCCAATATCTTTCCCCATTGGTACAACAGGCCGGGCAATCAACAGCTTTTTATATTTCCGCTCGTCTTCCACCTTCAATAAACCGGCTGCCAAGGTTAGCAGAGTTTTCCCTGTACCTGCTTTCCCTGTCAAAGTCACGATGGGAATTTCATCATTGAGCAGCAGCTCTAGCGCCATACGCTGTTGTGCATTCCGGGCCCCGATTCCCCATATAGGATCATTGCTAAGGAATAAAGGCTCAAGCTTCTTGCCATCCGCATTTACCTTAAGCAAGGCCGATTTGGACGTCCCCATCTCATCCTTGAGAATAACAAACTCATGAGGATTTAGCGGGTAAGCCAGATGAAGCGAGTTAACGTTTAAATACCGGTAAGTGTAAAATTCGTCAATTACGGAAGGATGGGCGTGAATGGTTAAATAACCCATATACATATCCGGCATATTGACAATCCGGTCGGTTAAATAATCCTGAGCTGTCAAACCAAGCACATCCGCCTTGATTCTGACAAGCGTATCTTTACTTACCATCACAACAGGTCTTGGATTCGGATTTTCCTGTTCTTCCATATGATAATTAAGTGCTACCGCCAAAATACGGTTATCATTAGTTCCCTCAGCAAACGTTTCTTGAAGCTTCGCAAAGCTTCGGTGATTCAATTCAACCTTGAGCCTGCCGCCATTCGGCAGATCAATTCCCTCAAACAATCTGCCTTGGTTTCGCAAACCATCCATCATCCGTGAGATTTGTCTGGCGTTGCGACCGAGTTCATCCGCATTGCGCTTTTTATTGTCAATTTCCTCCAGCACAATAGCAGGTATGACCACCTCATTATCCTCAAAAGCGTAAATCGCATTCGGGTCCTGTAAGAGCACGTTAGTATCCAGTACAAAGATTTTTTTCATATGAGTCCCTCCCAGGTTTGGTGTTTGGCTGTCGCTATACATAGGAATACACAGTCAAGGACAAACTAACCAAAGCAATTAAGGGATAGAAAGGAACGATCAATTATGAGAATATTTGTCTACTGTTTCCTGCTGTTGTTCGTCTTGGTAGGTTGTACCCAATCACCAAAGAATGGAGCTTCCCCCTCTCCGACAAATGATGCAAATCGACAAATTAAGGTCCAACAAACGGCACCTCAGAAAAAAGAAATTATCGATTCTCGGGCCGTCTCTGAACGTTTGGAGCAAATAGCCACCAGCATACCACAGGTAGAAAGCGCCAAATGCGTCGTTTTCGGTAACACAGCGGTAGTTGGGATCAATTTGCCTCCAGAAATGGACCGTGCCAAAGTAGGGACTATTAAGCTCTCAGTAGCAGAAGCGTTGAAGAAAGATCCTTACGGCGTTGACGCTATTGTGACGGCGGATATTGATCTTGCAGCAAGAATTGGTAAAGTAAGAGATAATATACGTAATGGCAGACCGTTTAGAGGTTTTGCAGAGGAAATGTCGGAAATTATAGGACGAATCATTCCTCAAATGCCGCGAGATGTTGAACCAGCCCCCTCCGCTAAAGAGCCACAAATGCCTAATGCTAACCTATAACGATTGACAATTTTCGATATGGAGAAAAAGCCTAGAATCCAAAAACATTCTAGGCTTTCTTCATGGCTTCAAAAACTTGCGTATCCAGCTTTTCAGCTGCACGCTTGTCATAAGTTTTCTCATATTCTGGGGCAGAGGAAATACGCGCTCCATAGAACATCGCATCTCTCACTACTGAGATATCAATATCAAAGCAAGCCAGTTTAAACGGCACGCCTTCAAGCGCATCCGTAACTAGTCGACCATTGCCATAAATGGCATGAACCGACCCTGCTCCAACAAAGGTAAGATTCAATTGCGGGTTTTGTTTAATATTGCTCACAATGCGTGAACGCTGGTCCACAGCAAAGCGAATGGTGCCCGATTCCTTGGCGTAGAGCCAGGAGATGGCATTCATGCTTGGTGCCCCGGATTCGAAATCAATTGTGCTTAAAAGCGCAAATGAATCCTTTTGCAATGCTGCAAATAATGGCTCCGGCAGTAGTGTGATCGTTTCTGCCATGGCTACCCCTCCTGCGTTATTTTCTTTGAATAGTACTGTGTCGATGACTATATTATAACACAGGTATGTTTCTGCAACCACAGACAGTTGTGGATGTCCATCCTATAGACATATGTATGACTTAAGCCACTCCCTTCCATTGCTGATACTATATTTTATTGATTATTCAGCTAGTTATGTCAATTGTCATTGATTGTTATACTTTGGATTGGAATTAATATCATGAAGCAGCTGCTCTACAGATTCTTTATCAAACATAAGCCTTTTTCGCTTGCCCTCAACTTCATAATGAATATGAACCATGGTCTCATCCTCGGTTGTTTCAAAACTTGTCACCGCATGATCATCACGTATAATCTCTTCAAAAAAAAGTCTGGTTTCTTCTGCGGCATGATCATCTTGTCTAGCCTCAGCTACTATCTTGATTTGCAACCAGTTAAAAAGGGCATCCTCAAGCCTCACTATTAATTCTCCTCCTTAAGCAGAGTGACGGCATATCCTTGCTTATGCCACCTAACCATCGTATGAACCCATTGATGAATAATATCGTCTTCTCTTGTATCAGCAATCTTAGCCGCGGCAATATTGAGCCAATCATCCATTTCTTTAACAGCTGGGAGCCTGTCCAAATAAGCTTGTGCACAATGAGATAGCTCCAGTCCCCCTTGTCCAAAGACAACCGGCCCCTCGCTTGCCAGCTCGAACGGCAATTCATCAACACCACAGGCTAATTCAAACTCTTCGCTGAGCATTAAGTTTGCTTTGAAGGTCACAAGCAAGCGGGGGTGAACCGACTTGAGCAATGCAAGAAAACGGTCTGCTATCTCCGCAGGCCGCAGCTCCAATCGATCCTTTAATAAAGTAACCATTTGTTCCTTTTCATCAATAACGATAGGTGTTAGCCAAAGACTGCTCACAGGTTCACCTCAACCTTCTTTACTTTCTATTGGTCCGCTCCTGAAAGAAGTATCGAATTCTTACCATTAACATCAGAGCAACCGCTACGGCCAAGCTCGGGATAATGGGCAACGCTCCTAATTGAAACAGAAGAAGCATAAATGCACCTACTCCAAGCAGCAAATAAACGACTGCTTCCTTCAATATAGGAAGCTTGCGCATTTTAAAAACTTTATTATAAACATATGTAATTAATACAAATATGATTAAATAAGCAATATACGGATGGGCGCGAAACCATTCGGTCATAATAAGTAACCTCCTGCGATTACATAATAATTTTAAAAAGAAAGCTCTGAATCATCAGAGCTTTCCGGTAAATATCATTATACGTTCGACGCTGCCATTTTGCGATTTTTTTCCGCACGCTCGCGCTCGCTTTTGTTAAGAATCTTTTTACGCAAACGAATCGACTTCGGCGTAATTTCACAATATTCATCATCATTCAAATACTCAAGCGCCTGCTCCAATGAATACAAGCGAGGAGTTTTCATTTTGACTGTATCGTCTTTACCTGCTGAACGGATGTTATTCAATTGCTTTTCTTTACAGATGTTAACGATGATGTCGTTATCGCGAGTATGCTCTCCAACGATCATTCCTTCGTAAACCTCTGCGCCTGGCTCAAGGAACAAAATTCCACGATCCTCAACAGACAAAATTCCGTATAGAGTAGAGGTACCTGTTTCGCTTGAAACCAGTACGCCTTCATGACGTCCACCAACTCCAGCGCCATAATAAGCTCCGTAGCTGTCAAACGCATGGTTCATTACTCCATAACCACGTGTCAAAGTCAAGAAATAAGTTCTGTAACCAATCAAGCCGCGGGCTGGAATCAGGAACTCTAAACGAACATTACCGCTGCCGTTATTGATCATGTTAACCATTTCCGCTTTACGCGTTCCAAGGCTCTCCATAACGGATCCCATGCTCTCTTCAGGCAAGTCAATAATCAGGCGCTCTAAAGGCTCCATTTTTTGACCGTCAATCAGCTTAATGATAACCTCCGGTTTGGAAACCTGAAGCTCGAAACCTTCACGACGCATATTCTCGATTAGAATACCTAGGTGAAGCTCACCACGTCCGGAAACGATGAATGCATCCGGGCTGTCCGTTTCATCAACACGTAAGCTTACATCCGTCTCCAGCTCTTTGAATAGACGCTCGCGAAGCTTACGAGATGTAACCCATTTTCCTTCGCGTCCTGCGAAAGGACTGTTATTGACAACGAAAGTCATTTGCAAGGTAGGCTCGTCAATTTTCAATACCGGTAATGCTTCAGGATTTGCAGGATCAGCCATTGTTTCACCAATGTTGATATCTTTAATTCCTGAGATAGCTACGATGTCGCCAGCGCCGGCTTCTTCGATTTCGATACGTTTCAAGCCTACGAAGCCGAACAGCTTCTCAATACGAGCTTGTTTAACAACGCCATCGCGGTTAATAACAGCAATCGGTTGACCTTGCTTAACAACGCCACGGTTCACGCGTCCAATCGCAATACGGCCCAAGTATTCATTGTAGTCCATCAAAGTTACCAGGAATTGAAGCGGCTCTGTGATGCTTTCTGTAGGACTAGGAATATGTGATACAACCGTTTCATAAATCGCCTGCATGTTAGGATCCTGTTTCTCAGGCTCAGATTCCATGCTGGATGTGCCCATCAAAGCAGAGGCGTAAACAACAGGGAATTCAAGCTGCTCATCATTGGCGCCTAACTCGATAAAGAGATCAAGCACTTCATCCACAACCTCGGATGGACGTGCATTGGGACGGTCAATTTTATTAACAACGACGATTGGGGTCAAGTTCTGCTCCAATGCTTTACGCAATACAAACTTCGTTTGCGGCATTGTGCCTTCAAATGCGTCAACGACCAATAGAACGCCGTCAACCATTTTCATAATACGTTCTACTTCTCCACCAAAATCGGCATGTCCAGGAGTATCCACAATGTTGATCAAGTAGTCTTTATAATTGATCGCCGTATTTTTAGCCAGAATGGTAATACCGCGTTCCCGTTCCAAATCGTTGGAGTCCATTGCGCGTTCTTGTACAGCTTCGTGCTCGCGAAATGTTCCAGACTGTTGAAGCAATTTATCCACCAATGTTGTTTTTCCGTGATCGACGTGAGCAATAATTGCAATGTTACGTATCTTATCTCTTGAATGCATGTTTTCCCTTACCTCTCCTTATTAGACTCTCCGGCATACTCCAGTCAGGGAGAAATCCGGGGTCCGTTCATAAAACAAGCGCCGGACATAAGCGCCGACGCTTGACATTTACGCTTAGTATACGCGAATTTTGCAGAAAACGCAAGATAATACAACAAGTTTAACGATCCATTTACATCCTTTTAACAAGCAGTTGACAATTCAGGAATGCTTTGGCTTCGGTCCGCCTGCCATTTTTTTCAATAATCCAGCACCAATAACGACAATTGTACAAACTACAGGTACGATCCAATGCGGTGTGTTACCCAGGATGAGATGAGATACCGTTTCGTCCTTTACGAACATTTCGCCGGCAGTATAACCAAGGATACCTGCTCCTAAAAACACAAGAATAGGATATTTTGTAAGAAGATTCATAACCAATGTACTTCCCCAAACAATAATCGGAACACTCAAGCCTATACCCAAAATAATTACAGTCAAGTCATTTTCGGCTTTGGCGGCGATGGCCAGCACATTATCCAGACTCATTACAAAATCTGCAACAATAATCGTCCAGACCGCCTTGCCTAAAGTAGTGGCTTCCTTGACATTAGCATGTCCATCATCGTCAATCAATAATTTAATAGCAATCCAGATCAACAATATGGAGCCGGCAGCTTGAATATAAGGAACGGTTAAAATATAGACAGCGATCACCGTCAATATTAGACGTAAAGCTATTGCACCGAAAGCTCCCCACCATATAGCTTTCTTACGCTGCTCGATAGGCAGATTTTTACTTGCAAGTGCAATAACTACGGCATTGTCTCCACTGAGCACAATATTAATTAGCATAATCTGCAAAAACAATAGAAACCAATCCCACATCTTTTATAAACCCCCACTTTTATCTTCTCATTAAGCTTTTCCGACTTAACAGAAGGTTATGAATTTTTATTCTAAAAGAATGAAGCGAATGATGATTTCCCCTCTGCTTGAATCCAAATCGTTTCCGTTTGTTTAACCGCTTCATCCAATTCCGTTTCAAGCCAGTCCATCTTTCTTTCAATGCTCTCAACAACACGCAGATTAGGATTCGTGCTTGGAGAAGGAGGCAGAAACAACGTACAGCAGTCCTCATGCGGCAGGATGGATATGGCAAATGTATCGATCTTCTCAGCAATCGTTATAATTTGCTGTTTTTCCATACAAATCAGCGGTTGAATAACCGGAAGCCCGACAGCCCGCCCAATGACATTCATGCTTCCAAGTGTTTGGCTCGCCACCTGTCCCAAGCTTTCACCGGTAACGATAGCGGAAGCACTATAATTATCAGCAAGCTTCTCAGTAATTCGAAACATTGCGCGGCGCAAAATGGTGATCAGCAAATTTTGATTGTAGGCTGAATGCACCTTGGTCTGCACACTCGTAAAGGGAACTAGGTGAAGCCTAATGTCCCCTGCATATTCAGTCAGCTTGCTAACGAGATCCTTCACCTTTTGCTGTGATTTCTCGCTGGTATAGGGATAGCTGTGAAAATGCACTGCATCAAGCTTAAGCCCCTGGCGAAGCGCCAGGAAGCCCGCAGCCGGACTGTCGATGCCGCCTGACAGCATGAGCATCGCCTTCCCATTGGTTCCTAATGGGAAGCCTCCAGCCCCTTCAAAAACTTGAGAATAGATCAACGCTTGTTCTTCGCGAAGCTCGACCTTCAGCTCAACCTCTGGCTTATTTACATCTACCTTCAACCCGGGAGTAGCATGAAGGACATAGCCTCCAACGAGATTGTTCATTTCTTGAGAGTCATAAGGAAAGCTTTTATTAACCCTGCGAACGGTCACTTTAAACGTTGCCGGTACCGTACCAATTGCTTGCATAGCGACCAAGGCCGTCGCCTGAACCGCTTCCAGCTGTAACGAAGTCGTATATACTGGACTGAACGATCCTAGCCCAAGTACTTTCTCTAACCTTGCGGCAAGTAATGGGAAGGACTCTCCGTTCATGTGTATGTAAACTCTGCCGAACTCACGGTTAAAGGTTAGCCCGGGGAAGGGCTGCAGAACTCTTCTCACTTGGTCGTACACGGCTTTTTCAAACCTGTGACGGTTTTTACCTTTCAATACAAGCTCTCCTAATCGGAGAACAACCAAATCTGGTTTCATTCGTTACCTCCGTCTTCGCTGCGATGTCGATGTTTGTTTCAATTGATCCACAACTTGTTTTAATATTCGGCAAAAATAATCCGCTTCCTCCAAGGTATGCTCAAGAGAATAGCTTATACGGATTCCGGCAGCTGCTCGGGCATCATCATAGCCCATAGCTTTTAACACACGGCTCGGCTTGGTGGCCCCCGAAGAACATGCAGACCCGGAGGATACATAAATGCCGTGCTGCTCCAAAGAATGAAGCAGTACTTCAGGCCTCAAGCCTGGAAACGAAAAGTTCATAATATACGATGCCATATCCGAAGAATGAACGGACGCATTCAGAAGCAGCTCCGGGATTTCCCTAATCCCTGCAATAAAACGTTGACGCAGGTGCGCTGTATGTTCTTGAAACCGCTCCTGATGGTCTGTAGCCATTCGTATCGCCTTGGCCATGCCGACGATTGCCGGAACGTTCTCCGTTCCTGAACGTACACCATTTTCCTGCCCCCCGCCCCACAGAAGGGGCTGCAGCTCCAGCCCCTGCCTGCAATACAGAAATCCGATCCCCTTCGGCCCGCGCACCTTATGTGCGGAGAAGGACATCAGATCAATCCTTGGCTCGGCAAGATTTAGAGGCAGCTTACAGGCTGCTTGTACAGCATCTACATGAAACAATGCCTTGGATTGAAGCCGCTTCAGCATGCCCGCGATCTGTTCGATAGGCTGAATACGGCCTGTTACATTATTAACCGCCATGACGCTAATCAGAATCGTATCCTCTGCCAATGCTAGCTCCATTTCATCGAGCTTTACTGCACCGGTAGCGTCCACCGGCAAGTAGGTGACCCGGTATCCCTGGCTCTCCAAGGCTTTAAAGGTATCATAGACAGAAGCATGTTCTACAGCTGTAGTAATAATATGATTCCCTCTGTGACGAAACCGGTGAACGGTTCCCTGAATAGCCAGATTATTGCTTTCTGTCCCACCGGATGTAAATATAATTTCATCTGGACGGCACTGCATACATTTGGCAATGACAGCCCTTGATTGACTAACGAGCTGTTCACCCTCAACACCCAACTTATGAAGGGAGGATGGGTTCCCAAAATGTTTCTTCATCACTTCGGCCATCGTATCCACTACTTCATCATAGGGAGGTGTCGTAGCTGCGTAATCCAAATATAACATAACATTCTCCTCACAAAAACAAGACCCGGCTAAGCTCCATAGTACAGAGGCTCATTGCAGGTCTTGTTTATTTAAATGGGCTTAAGCTTGGTACTCACGCTGAAGCCTCAACACTTTACTTACATAATCCTGTGTTTCCTTCGGCAACAGATGCATCTTTTCCATTAATTCATTATCGTTAGTAATGCCCAACCGAGCCATTCTTCCAGAGCCTGCATTGTAAGCTGCTAATGCAACCCCTTCATTTCCCTTGTATTTCTGAAGTAAACTGGATAAATACTTCGTTCCACCGCGAACATTTTGTGTCGGATCGAACGGATTGGTAACACCCAGCCCTTGGCCTGTTTCATCCATCAGCTGCATCAGCCCCTTGGCTCCAGCCTTCGAAACCGCTTGAGAGTTAAAGGACGATTCCGCGTGGATAACGGCTTTCACAAGACTTGGCTCTACGCCATTGCGCCGGCTGGCATCCACAATAAGAGGATCGAGCTCGGATGCCCTCATTGATCTATTCAATTCACTGTTTAAACGATTAGGCGTGGAAAAAGAAAATGCCGCATTCATACTCAATGGCTTCAATGAGGCTTTCCCGACGGACTTCTGTAAAGTGCCGTCCAACGTTGATTTGCCACCTGCAGCTTGTCCTAATATATTATTAAATAGGTCCGAAAAATCTGATTTGTTTGCCTCACTGCCTGCGGATGATCCTCCAAGAATAGAATCCATCTTATTTAACATTTGCAGCTGCAGCAATTCCTTAATGGTTCTTGGATCAATGTTCATGGAATACAGACTCTCCCTGTTCACAGTTTCACCATTATTGTACACTGTTTTGGGTTTGTCAGCCAGTTTTTTTTAGCAGTGTTTTCCTGACATGGCAAAAAGCAAGCCCGAGGGCTTGCTTTTTGCATACAAACTAAGCATATAACGGAACAAGAAGAAAATACCCTACTAATGAAATAAGTCCAAGAATAACCGACCATATGCCCAATGCGCGATTACCTTGAACATAGGTGATAACACCCGACAGCGCAGCAATAGATCCAAGCAGTGTCGGGAAAACAAACATGGACAAGATTCCAAGTACTAAAGCTGTATACCCGAGCCATTTGCCATGCGATTGTGTTCGCCCATCCTCTGCTGCCGACAATTGAACGGGTCTTCTGCTTTCAATCGGAGCTTGCATAGGCTCAGCATAAGGCACGGCTAGTTCGGCCGCATATTCTTCTGTACTGTCATGTCCTGTTTCTTTAGAAAGCTGCTCTTTTGAAAAATGATATGAATCCTTTGGATGCTCCCCTGGCTGTATGCGATTCTGTTCATTCATGGGTAAAGCCTCCCGCTACAGAGTTACTTCTTAAGTTTAAACGTATGACAGCAAGTATTGCCTGCACTTGACGCTGCATCCTTATGGCCGTTAAAATCCTCTGCAAATTCTGAACCAAAATCAGCATTTGCGTGTTGATCCACATCAATTGCAATAGATGTGGCCGAACAGTTATTTCCCTTTGACCAATATTCGCAATTGGCTACACTGCATTTTACGTCTGGCATCTTCATCACCCCTAACTTAATTTGCGCGGTAATGAAGCTCACTATGCTATCCGTTCAGCTGGGAATTAAGGACAAGGTACATGGCATGAGACCATAATAATGGCATTGCAGGAGTCCCCCATCTTTCTACCCATTGTTCGTAAGTGTGCAGCTCAGTCAGAGCGTGGGGCACCTGCTCAGGCAGCCTTCCGAGCTCATCCGATTGATCGATAATCCACTGTAGTGCTTGTCCTGCCTCCGTGTCCTTGCCCGCATGATGGCAAACCCAACCATACCATGCAGTCAACAGAATCCATTCTCCGCCCCCATAATACTCGTCTGTACAATAACGTCGAATGCCTCCGTGAGCCGTCTTTAAGTCGGCTTCAATTTTGGCAATAGTTGCAGCCATGATTGGATGGTCGGGAGCAAATACATGAAATGGCTCACATAACCATAGCAGACTTGCATCTACCCCATCATAGCTAAGTTCGTAACGATCGTTGTCTGAAGTGGGCCGTATACTTTTAACAAAATGCCCAGCTTCCGGATGTACCGCATGATCAAGTATAAAACGACGAATATCAGCGCAAATCCCATCAAGCCCAGCATCCCCGGTAAAATTCCGAATAGCCGACAGACCTCCATAGATACACGCAAGAGTAGAAGGATGAAGCTGATCATTTCGTTCTTCCCAGCAATCAAAATTAGGCTGTCTCCAAAAAGCGCATAAATACCGCACTGTTAATTCAACACTTTGCTGATAACGCTCAGGTATAACAGTTAGCCCCAATCTTGTGCAGTGCTCCGCCAAGCCCCACAACCACGCTCCATAGCCATCCAGCTGAAAATGACCCCATTCTGAATGATCATCATCACGGCCGTCCAAATGATATCTTGTATTTAGAAATTCATGCTGCTCTATCGTTTCACCACGCTCATGTTTTTGCAGAAGATAGTCCACATGCCCTTGTTGTCGGGATAAAACTTGATTCACCCATTGATAATAAAGCTCTGCACTTTCAGTTTCTCCCGCTACATCCATAGCATAAGCAATAAAGCTGCCGTCACGAAGCCAACTGAACGTATAATGGCTAAATAATGGACTCGCTGCGTAACCTCCGCTTGGATGCTGGTTCAACCTGATGATTTGCTTGCTTGTCAATGCCAATTGCCGACTTGTAAAAGAGCAGTTCCCCTTCATCCGCAGCCCCCTAGATTTTTCATAGAAAACTTCCGTCGCAAGCTCCATTTAAACAAAAAGAGATGCCGCAAAGCATCTCTTTTTTGCCAATAACTTATTGGAAATTACACACGCTCGCCCTGCATACGCTTTTGCGTAATGTAGTCTGTTTCATAATAAGCAAGCTCTTCACGAAGATTTTCAAAAATTTTGGAAAGCTCAATAGTCAAATCACGTGCTTCGCGCACCGGCTTTTTACGAAAACGAATGGCATCTTGACCTGTGTAAGCATAACGGCCATCTTCTGAATAACACTCGTTCTTCGGATAGAAGAAGTTGTTAACGCAACTATGATATACCTCGTACAATACCTTTTCCGCATATTCCACATTAAAAGTCGGACGACGCAGGCTAACACCAAGCTTTTCATATGCAACCTCAGAGAAAACCAGAAGGTGTCTCGTATCGGACAAATAACCTTTGTAGAAATCCTCCATTGCAGCATCAACTTCAGAATTAAGCTGTTGCAATGAATGCTCGTTCAAAAACTTTTCCATTTTCACAATTGCTTCGTTTAGTTTAATTTTAGTCGTTTCACATACATTTTTCACATTAAACACTGCCATGTCTAAGGACCTCCTATAATCAACAACGCCTATTTTTATGGAAATACAAATCTCTTACCATCCTACCACAAAACGCGGCTAAAAGTAATACGCAATATATAACGAAAAGATTCGTTGAAAATTAACAAATTCTGATCTGATAAAAAAAAAGGCGGCGGGGACCCTAACATTATTCATTTTCTAAAGTAGAGGAGCTTGCTCAATGTGGAAATATGTTTTAACCTTTGTTTTCGTTATTGCTTTAGGCACACTGTTGTTCCCCCGAGGCGGGAATGAACCGCAATATGAAGGTTTATCCTTATCACCCACAGCTGAAATGCAAATGAAGCACGCCACACTTAAACAAGACATGCAGCTGACCGCCGATTTATGCCGGAGCCAATGCAGTCTGGAGCTCCAAAGAATGCTGCTGCAAAAAAATGGGGAGTCTGCCGCTGAAAAGCTGAAAGGCTTGCAGGAGCTGCAAAAAGAGCATCCTCATATGGAGCAGCTAATCTGGGTAACTCCAGAGCAGTCTGTAGATCATGGAATCAGTGTAGGAGGGCTTAACGATGAAACCCGCACTGTAGCCGTTCCTGAATTGAGAAAAGCGAAGGCTGCAACCGACCGCGGAAGCAGTTATCAATCCCCTGCTCTATCAAGTAACGGAGAAACCTATTTTGTGCTCGGGGTTCCATCGACTCAAGCTGGCTCCGGACTTCTTGGTGTAGTTAAGCAAAGTATAGTCAAACATGTTGAAGATCACCAATTAAAAAATTTGCGTATCGTTACCTATCCTAATGAAGGCAAATATAAAGTCGAGTCCGTAGACTCGAGAACTTTGGAGGATGTAAAAGTCGATCATCCCGAGCAAAACGAAGGTACAAGCCACTATACGGTCAATCAGGTCGTTGTACGCTTTAAAAAAGAGCCTACACCAGCTGAGCTTGCCCAGATCCAGTCGGAAATCAGAACGACACGACCGCATCACAAGCTTGGGTATACGTATGTTTTTGAGTCCGAGCATATGGAAGCCAAACAATTGATGAATTATTTTCAAAAATGGAATGTCGAATACGCGGAGCCGCATTTTTTATATTTAACTAATACTACCGTGCCTTCAGGTTCTGCTGAGTCACCTGTAACACCTGTTCAAGATACTTCAACCATCACACCCAATGATTCATTGTACCGCCGCTATCAATGGAATTTGCCGCTAATCGAAACCGAATTAGGGTGGGATATAAGCAAGGGCTCAAAGGATGTTATCGTCGCTGTAGTTGATACCGGGGTTGATATGAATCATCCGGACTTAAAAAATCAGCTCATAGAAGGAATCAACGTTGTCAACACGGGAGCTCTTCCGCTGGATGATGTCGGGCATGGGACTCACGTAGCCGGAGTTATCGGTGCAATCGTTAATAATAACCTGGGTGTTGCCGGGATGAGCTGGTATAACAGGGTGATGCCGATAAAGGTGCTGGATCAAACCGGCGCGGGAAGCACATACGCCGTAGCGCAAGGAATTATATGGGCTACAGATCACGGGGCCAAAGTAATCAACATGAGCTTGGGTAACTATGCAGATGCCAATTTCCTTCATGATGCTATCCGCTATGCTTATGATCATGATGTAGTATTGATTGCTGCCAGCGGCAACGATAATACAGATCGTCCCGGTTTTCCGGCAGCTTATCCCGAGGTGTTCGCAGTTGCCGCTGCAGACGCAAATAAAAACAAAGCCTCGTTTTCCAATTATGGCGATTACATTGATGTTGCGGCACCAGGTGTAAGTATAGCGAGCACCTACCCTAATAATCAGTACGCAGCTTTGTCAGGCACTTCTATGGCCAGTCCACATGTCACTGCCTTAGCGGCTTTAATCCGTTCTGTCAATCCGGCGCTGAAAAACCAAGAAGTGATGCAAATCATGCGCGACACCGCTCAGGATGTTGGCCCAAAAGGAAAAGACAATTATTTCGGCTACGGATTGATTGATGTGGCGGCTGCTTTAAAAAGCGCCAAGGGAGTGAATGAAACAACAAAAGCTCATGAAAACGTCAGTCTGGATAATCCCTCTTGGACCCAGAGGTTTTTGGATTTATTTCATGACAAATATTCAAAATAAGCAGCATGGTCAAACAGCTTAATTAATAACACATCCGCGCAGCAAAAAAACCGCCTTTGAGGGGCGGTTTTTCATTGGTTAGGAAAGCTTGCGCATAAGCCGGGTTCTGTACTTCCAGTGGTCGTATCGGGTACCACCCTCCCACCATTGAAGCGACAATCATCTATCTAGGCCAAACGTTGCCGTTTGGCTCCAGCGACCAACCCGAACGCGTCCCGGGCAGAGACTGTCTCCAAGGAGACGTGCGTTCCATTAGGTCTTGCACCAAATGGGGTTTACCAGGACATATGTCACCATATCTCCTCGTGGTCTCTTACACCACGGTTCCACCCTTACCTGTGCGTGAGTTTAACCCCACGCCATCGGCGGTCCATTTCTGTGGCACTAGCCTTCAGCTCGCGCTGACTGGACGTTATCCAGCATCATTGCCCTGTGGAGCCCGGACTTTCCTCTCGTGATTTCTCACCAGCGATTGTCTGTCAAGCTTTCCTGAGTGCATTTGCTAGTATACAGCGAAACGGAATAAAAAACAACTGTAATACCTATGCTATACTCCCAATTTTATAAGAAACCTTCTGATCGAAGCTCTTCGAGGAAGAGACATTCGTGTCTAAGTTGTAACTTTTCTTGCAATATCAGACTTCTTCAGCTCCGCTGAAAACTTATAAAGTCTGGCGTGTAATATAATCCACTAAAGAAGGGAAATCCCCAGCAACTATCGAAGATACGAAGCACCTGACAAAGAGCTTCAATCTATACCTACCCTACCACAGGAGGTTGAAGTCGCATGGGGAAAT
>NZ_JANQBD010000024.1 GCF_024722015.1 Paenibacillus radicis (ex Xue et al. 2023)
TGTCTCGGATAACTACGGGTACTTATGGAAGTACTACAAGAGGGTACTCAACCTTATGAAGAAGTGGAGAAACAGAAGAAGCCAAAAGAAAGGTTTTACCGGAGAGAAGGTTGGAATGTTCCTCTTGTGTCATCCTTTACCATTGCCAAAAATTTATGTGAACCTGTTCGCCAGTCGACCTGTAACGATGAAATGAAGAGCCGTATGCGTTAATTGCGCACTTACGGATCTGTGAGGGGGAAGGGGCACAATCCGTGAGAAGGAAAGGCCCCGCCTACTCGACTATCGTCTTAAATTGGCGGTCAATGAACACAAAACCGAGTGATTACGGAAGAAGTTGTTCCGTTATCTCTCGGTTTTGTATGCTTTACATGCCATAGCGGAGCAATTACTTCCGCTATGCTTCAACTAAAGGGAAGATTAGTCGTCTGTAAATGAAAAGCACTTGATAGGTTTACTTAAATAATCGTGCTAGGGGGTTACAGGTTTTATTCATATCGTCGCAAGGCCGTTCAATTTTTAAAGAACACGACTTCAACAGCGGCCGTAATCCCACATCCCTCCCCACACACAAACGTATGATTTTACACAAAATATCCCCACAAAGTGGGGTCTTGCTTCGAAATTGATTCAGATACTTTGCGGGGAGCCCCTAACATATAAATTCTTATTTACACAAAAAAGGACCGTCAGAATTGAATCCTGACGGTTACTCTAAAACAAAATGTTGATTACTTTCCTCGCTTCATCGGATGAAGCAGCTCCATATGGCCCATTAGCGATTCGGCAGGTTTGCCGTCTACTAGAATATCGATGGAGTCCACTTCAGAGAATTGAAATAATGTTTTCTGAAGAGCCTCCAACAGCATGGCCTCACCTGGAGCTCCAAGACGACCCTCCCCTGAAACCGTCAGGTCCACTGTAAGCTGTTTATCTTTCAGTACAGCGGATTTAAAGCCTAACGCGTCAGCCAAAGGAATCAAATTGCTGCCTGGAGGAGCTTTTTTCAAAGTCCATAGCGCAGCCGTGTACTTATCCTTATCTTCCTTGTAGTTGATGGATACTTCTTTTTCCACCAGCTTTGCTGCTTGTTCATCACCATAGTAGGCTTTAATAGTGAGACGAATCATGTCCTTCTCAGCAGTTGTCGGGTCAACGTTGGAAGGCGGAGTCGTCTGGCTGCCGGTTGCCGGAGGCTCGGAGGCTGGTGACTTTGTTCCATTGCTTGTCGGCTTTTGTCCGCATCCTGACAAGACAAGCGCGACTGCTCCAATAAGTAATAAACCGCGAATTGTATGCTTTTGCATCGATTCCACCACCTTTTTTCCGCTTACTGAATCTTGAGCTGTTCTTTAATTCCTGCTACGATCGCGAGCGCGACCCTATCCTGAAAGGCTTCGTCGAACATGAGGGCGGTATCACGCTCATTCGACAGATAACCTACCTCCAGCAGCACAGCAGGCATATTAGTTGCTTTAACCACCCGGAAGGGTTGTTGACGCACTCCTCGGTCAGGAAGACCAGTCGCCGCTGTTAAATGCTTATGCATGATTTGAGCAAATAAATCGCTATCGGATTTGTAATAGTACGTCTCTGTGCCTGTTGAGGCTGAAGTGTAACTATTGCCGTGAATGGAAACAAACAGATCGGCGTTACGGCTGTTTGCGAACTCGGCGCGATCATCCAAAGGGACGAAGGTATCGTCATTTCGTGTTAGAAAAGGTTCAATCAGTGCCTCTTTTTGCAGCAGCTTGTACACCTTGAGTCCCATAGAAAGATTAAATTCCTTTTCCGTGCTTCCGTTGACAGCTTTGGCTCCAGGATCCTGGTCACCATGGCCCGGATCGATGACAACTTTATATTTGGCTCCTTTTTGTAAAACACCGGCAAGCGCGGCTGTGTTGAGTCCGGCTTCCCACTTAAGGTCCATGGGCTCCTTCATATCAAGCACGATGCGAACGGCACCGGGATTCACATTGTACAATGAGTAGCGGACATTGGCAACGTAAACATTACTGGAAACCGATTCTCCGCTTTTATTTGCCTGATCTTTATAAAGTGACGGATCCAATACAGCGTTGGGAATATCGACAACGATCCGTCTAGGGTTTTGCAAAGTAAATTGGGTGGGTTTCAGTTCACCGGAGTCTGCTTTAATTAATAATTGGGAAGTAGTCATCTCAATGGTTTTAATGACGGGCAAAGGTTTATTGGTGGGAGCTGTGTCGGGATTAACCGGGGATGGCTTGTCCCCTGGGGAAACGCGCTTCTCCTGTAAATAAACCGCTCGCTGCACATCATTCCAATTTACTTCGACGCCCATGTTTTCAGCAATAAAACGGACTGGCAGCAAAGTGTTTCCCTCGATCAGGAGAGGAGCTGAATCCAGTTTGTTGGTAACTCCGTTCACGGTTGCTGAGAGCTGATCAATTACCATTTCGATTTTCATAGAGTCTTTCATAATTATAACTTTATGAGCCGCTTGATTCCACTCCACCTTGGAGCCTAGCTCTTCAGCGATAATTCGTATGGGAACCATGGTCACATCCTTAATAATTCGCGGAGCGACCTCTGGCTTTAATTGTTTTCCGTTAAAAAATAAAGGCACCCCGTCTGCGGAGTTTTGAGGAGCGGCAAACGCCATGACGGGCAGCATAAGGGCTGTCAGCAGCAGAAATAATAGTGTAAATACAAACCGTAACTTCATTGTTCACCTCTGAAAAATTAATCGTAGATGCTGTAATATTATAAAAAGGGACGGGAAAATATTTCGGCAGGCTCAACGGCATACTCACTTCATGACCCTATTTAGATGGCATCACCTCCTTCAAGTTTTGCTTTGGCAAAAACCTCCTCGAACCGATTCACAAGAGTTTTGCGCGGGCAGAACTAGCGCTTACTTTTTTACAGCATGCAAGATTAGACTCCTTTTAATGCAAAATGTTGCATTTTTCCAGCAGTCTATCCAGAAATTGAGTCGAAAGAAGCAGAATGATGAACCAGAATTGCAGCAATAATCAACCTGAGGTAACAAAATGTAAAGAAAGGATTCAAAATTCAATGGTAGAAAAAGGAATCCATAAGCTGACTCCAAGCAGCATCCATTGAAAACACGTCTCACCCGTTGATCCGGTATCTATAGCCAGAAATTTTGGGAGCAAACGAATTTTAAATTTCAATGGCCAGAACAGCTGTACTCCCTTCTCATTGAGCAGATCGATAAGAGGGTGTGATGCATAGGCAGTGATGAATACCCAGTGATACAAAGCGGGCAGCGGAGAGGAGATCAGCCATAAAATCATAATGAAGATTAAGGAATGTGTTACGGTTCTGTGACGTACTTTTAGAATCCGAAGGAGCGCTGACAAAGGGAATAATATTTTGGCCATGGTTGAACCCTGTTTGTCCACATCGGCTAATGGCCCAGCCAAACAACCCAGTAGTACAGCTCCGAATGCTTCCCAGGATAAAAAAGCCACATTTTGATGAAGAAGTACGCATTCTGCAGCCACAAGGCCTGCAACGCTATGTGTTTTTTGTAAAATAATAATCTCTCCTTAAAGTTTTGCAATATCATAAGCAGTTACCAAAGTATGGCATGCATATGGATATCAGTAAAGTTTTCGTAAGGAACTTACGAATACAGTAGGTACTTGCTAAATAGCTGTACAGGCATAACCGGTCCATGCATGAATCGTTTGATTCAGAAAATGGGGCTCTTCGCAGCGCTTAAGTTTGTATTCCATAATATGGTATACTGTGTTTTATATCCTGATCGGTTATTTTTACGGGCTGTATAGAGGCTGCGTAGTTACAGTTAAGCAAAGGAGATTTCTTATCATGAACGATACGACGGGTGCCTTTCATCCGCTGATTGCTAAATGGTTTGGTGATCGTTTCGGCCATCCGACAGATGTTCAAGTACGGTCATGGAAGGCGATACAGAGTGGAGTGCATACATTAATTGCGGCTCCTACCGGCTCAGGCAAAACATTGGCCTCTCTGCTGCCGTGTTTAAGCCGGATTTTGCAGGATAAAGAAGCCGAAGATGAGAAAGCTCCTACCCGTGGGGTTAAGCTCTTGTATATAACTCCATTGAAGGCGCTTAATAATGATATTCACCACCATGTGATCGAATATGCGGCTGAGCTTAAGCGATTGGCAGAGGAACAGGGCAGAGGATGGAGCGGGCTTACCATCGGTGTCAGGACCGGAGACACTTCGCAGAGCACTAGAGCGTCCATGCTGCGTAATCCGCCGGATGTGCTGGTAACGACCCCGGAGTCGCTCTATTTGCTGCTAACCTCGCCCAAAGGAAGAATGATGCTGAAGACGGTTCTTTTCTGTGTGGTGGATGAAATTCATGATTTGGCGGCGGATAGCAGAGGATTGCATTTATCGGTAACGCTCGAAAGGCTGACCGATTGGATTGGTGCCACACCGCAGCGCATCGGAGTTTCGGCTACACAGAAGCCGATTGAGCGGATAGCCAGGTTTCTGGGAGGCTGGGAAGCTGATGCAGAGCGGACTGTTGAGGTCATAGAAAGCCGGATGGAGAAGAAATTCAGCATTCGGGTGACCTTGCCTGAGCAAGCGCTGATCACAAAGGACAAGCAGGAAGCAATTTGGAAACCGCTGACCGAGCATATTATGAAGCTGATAGAGGACAGCAGATCAGCGTTAATCTTTGTGAACAACCGCAGGCTGTGCGAGAGACTGACATTAAGGCTGAACGAACACGTCGGTTATGAGATGGCACGCTCGCATCACGGGAGTATTTCCCGGGAGCAGCGGCTTGAGGTGGAAGGAGCGCTCAAAGCAGGGGAGCTTCGCTGTCTTGTCGCCACCTCCTCGCTGGAGCTAGGGATCGACGTGGGGCATATCGATCTGGTGTTGCAGATCGATTCTCCCAAGAGCGCCGCAGCGGGTATTCAGCGGATTGGCCGGGCGGGCCACTCCGTGGGCGATGAAAGCCGCGGCGTAATAGTGGCACGCACCCGCGGGCAGCTGCCGGAATGCGCAGTGCTTGCGCGCAGTATTGAGGCGCGGGAAATCGAGGAGATTCAAGTGCCGCGTTATGCGCTGGATGTACTGTGCCAGCAGATCGTTGCGATGGTCGCTGCTGATGACCTCACCGTGCCGCAGCTGCAGCAAGCTCTAAATCGAAGTTACGGCTATCATGGATTTCCTCTGGAGCGTCTGGAAGCTGTGCTTCAGGTGCTCTCGGGATACTATCCTTTTGTCCGCCCGTTAATAGACTGGGATCGGTCAACCGGTCTCATGACTAGGCGAAGCTCCACGGCGATGACTGCGATTATGGGTGCAGGAACCATTCCTCGAGGGAGCGCTTATCCTGTCCACCATGCCGATAGCCGCATTCATTTGGGGGAATTGGATGAAGAATACATCCATGAGAGTCGGGTCGGGGATGTATTTCAGTTGGGCACAAGCTCATGGAGAATACAATCCATTAAAAGCGACCGCGTTTATGTGGTGGAGGAGTCTGGGAATACGTTCAGCGAAATCCCGTTTTGGCGGGGAGAAGGGCAAGGGAGATCGGCTGCTTTCTCCGCTGAGATCGGAAGCTTCCTGGAGCATGTAGAGGAGCGGCTTGAAAAGGAACAGAAGTCGCGGACTATACAATGGTTAATGGATTCGCATTTCATGGAGGCACATGCTGCTGACGAGCTGCTGATGCTGATCCATTCACAGAAAGCTGTCTCTGAGCTGCCGACGCATCGTCGAATTGTTATTGAGCAATTTCAAGATGACTTCAAGCAGGATCATCTCATTATTCACAGCTGGTTCGGAAGAGCATTTAACCGGACGTGGCAGCTCGCGATCAAGCTTCATGCCGAACGTTCCTTGCCTTACCGTATTTACGCTAATGCCAAGGATAATGGAATAGAATTTATTATTGCAGACGGAGGGAGTGGTGAAGCTTCTAGGCTGCTGCCGCTAATCCGAGAGGTGACCTCGGACCGGTTGGAAGACCTGCTTCGTCAAGCGGTTCCCTCCTCTCCGCAATTCGGCATAGCCTTTCGCCGTCTGGCCGAAACCTCATTGCTGCTGTCGCGCAGCTTCAGCCGTGTGCCGGCTTGGCAAAAAAGGCTGCGCAGCGAGGCGCTTCTTAGAGAATCGCTGCCTTATGCGGAGCAGTTCCCTTTTATAGGTGAAGCTATTAGGCTGTGCTTGTATGAAGAGCTGGATGTGGAGGGTGTGCGAGCTGTATTGAAGCAGATCGAAACCGGAGCGCTGGAGGTAAGTGTCAAGCAGGCTGCCTTTCCATCTCCGTTTGCTGTCCTGTTTCTTGCTGATTATATCAACGCTCAAATATATGAATCGGATGCGGTCGGGCGGGATGTACAGACGCGTTTAATGGGAATCGACCGATCTTTGGCGGGGAAATGGTTTGGCGATCAGTCTACTCAGGCTGGAGAGGAGGTCGCAGATGTTGTTTCTCAGGGAGATGAACGGTTGGAGGCTGAAGCTCAGGCTGCAGAGCCGGCAATCCACAATGCTGAACAATTATTCAGTCTGTTGAAACGGCGTGGAGAACATACTGAAGCCGAGCTGTCTACAAAGGTTGCCGACAACAAATGGGATGAATTATTAAATGTATTGAAGTGTGAAAAACGGTTCTGCCCCATCTATCTAGGAGACAGCTCATCGTCTTATTGGATTTGTGCTGATGAAGCAGATACATATGCGCTTCTGGGAGAAGCACCGCTGGCCGACCGGTTCATCCTTACTCGATATGTGGATCGGCAGACTAGCTTTACCGGAGAACAATTAAAGCAAAGGTACGGGTTGAATTCACACAGAATTGAGGAGCTTCTGCAGCAGTGGGAAGCGGAAGGTCGGATTGAAGCTGCTCCACCAACTAACACGGTGGCAGCCTCTCTATCCCATGAAAAGGGCGTTCGCGTCTGGATTAATAGCAGGGCGGCCGCCCGTCAAGCTCGTTCCCAGGCGCTTGCCCTGAGGCAGGCTTCGGAGCCAGTCGATCCTGTCAGTTATTGCTCACGGATGATGGCGCTACAGCATGTTCTGCCTCACATGCGACTTAGTGGTGAACAGGGACTCAGGGAAGTTATTGCGAAGCTGCAGGGTATTTTCCTCCCGTTGTCTCAATGGGAAATTTCCATTTTTCCACTTCGTTTGACGGATTACCGCAAGGAAATGTTAGACCGGCTGTGTGCAGGCGGGGAAGTGTTATGGATGGGTCGAAAAGAAGCGGACGAGAAAGAAGGGCGCATCGCTTTTTTCCTGACAGAGAGCAAGGAGCTCTACGCACCGATTCTGGAGCTGGGGGAGCAAAAGCACAATGGGGAAGAGGTTGAGCCGCTGGTTGAGCTGTTAACACGTAAAGGAGCCAGCTTCCTTTCGTCTCTAAGCCGTGAAACGGGAAGTATTCCATCGGACCTGACGGCAGACTTACTTGCCCTGGCCTGGCGAGGATTAGTATCCAATGATCAATTCGCGCCTCTTCGGTTGAACGGGGGCACGAAATCTGCTAAGCCCTCCAAGGGCAAAGGCTTCCAATCCGGTCTTGGCCGATGGTATGCTCTTCATTCACTGAAGGAACCTTATAATCCCCAAGAGGCTTTGTCAGCATGGATCAAGCATTTGCTAGGCGGGTATGGTCTGTTGACCAAGGAGCTTGCGGCACTGCATCTTCCGTGGTCATGGGATGAGGTTTATGCTGCCTTGAAGCAGCTGGAAAACTGGGGAATGCTGACTAGGGGGCTCTGGGTCAAGGACGTGAAGACGATGCAGTTCTCGGCCAGGGATCAGGTGGAAAATCTTCGTACCCGTGAATGGGACACAGAATTGCACACGATTGTACTGCCTTCCACAGATCCTGCCAATCCTTTTGGACTCATTGTTAAATGGCCTGACGCAGAGGGAATTTCGTTTGCGAGGAAAAAAGGAAATGATATGGTCATCCAGGGAGGACGCTGGCAGCTATGGCTTGAAAACGGCGGTAAGCGTATTTTTACTATGTATGATCGGCTGGAAGGTGTTGAAAGGAAAGACATAGCACCTAATCAATCGACTCCCGGTAAGGATGAGCTATATGAGCTGCTGCGATCAGTAGCTGCCGCGTACTTGAAGGTTCCAAATACGCGAAAGCTCGTAATCGATAAGTGGAATGATATACCTATTCTGCAATCCGACGCTGCTGAGCTGCTGCGAAGGCTGGGGGCAGAAGCAGACCGCAATTCTCTGGTGATCTGGCCAAGCTCTTTAAGGTGAAGAGTTAAATTATTTTTCTCCGAACTCCAGCCAGCGCACTTCCTCCGGGGTTAATGTTAAGCCGGCTGCGGCCAGATTAGAATCAAGCTCCTCGGGTGCATAGGCAGCGACTAGTGCGCAGGTAGGGAATGGCTGGTTAAGCACATAAGCCAGTGCAAGCTGCACGGAAGGCACTCCCTTCTCCTTTGAGAGCTGCCGGGTTCGCTCAAGGCGCTGCCAATTGCCTTCACTATAATAAGTGCGAACCATCTCCTCATCCTCTCGATGCTCAGGTGAGAATCGGTCGGCCATAAATCCGGCGCCCAAGGAAGACCACGATAACAAAGGCATGCCTGTCGCTTGATGCCACTGGCAGGTCTTTTCGTCGGCCGGGACGCAGCCGGCCCAACGGGGCTCAATCATTTTAGCCAAGCTCAAGTTAGTGCTGCTGAATGTAAAGCCCGTTAAACCATTTTGCTGTGCGTAATCATTAGCCTCCTGGATACGTTGGTGCGACCAGTTGGAAGCACCAAGCGCAAGGATTTTACCGGCCAGCAGATGCTCGTTGAGAATGTCGATGATGGGGCCGACCGGCACATTCGGATCATCACGATGCAGTGCATACAGATCAATATAATCGGTTTGGAGCCGCTCCAGACTAATGTTCAAATCATGGGTAATGGATTGCGGGTTAACGCGATGGCCGGTCTCGTCGTGGTGGGCGCCTTTGGTCAGGATGACAACCTGCTCTCTGTTATTTCTTTCATGTATCCATCTGCCGATTGTTTTCTCGCTCTCACCATCACCGTATTGAAAGGCTGTATCGATGGTAGTGCCGCCCATTGCTGTAAACTTATCAAGTAAGCTGTTGGCAAGACCGAATTGCGATTGATTGAAATGATCACTGCCCATGATGAGCTGACCGCATGGTTTATAAAGCCCTTTTATTGAAATCGTCTTCATACTATGAAATGCATCCTTTCATGGACGAATTGGGGTAAGCGCTTGCCCTAAAGTCTCTGTTAAGTATAACGCAGCCTAAAAGCAGTAGGCAATAAGGTGAAGAATATTTTTGGGGGAGATTGAAACAGGATGAATTATAGATAAATGGAAGCCGACTAAACTTTATGAAGACAGCTTCCTTTTCCAACAAACTTCCATTATAATAACGAGCAAGCGGATAAGCCTTTCGCGCATTGGTGCTCAATTGGTAATAGAGCTTTAAGAAATTATTGATTTTGTAAGCGATTGCAAGTCGGGAATGACGTGAGAACATAATGAATAGGAGGAATACCATGTCCGTATCCAGATCAGCCAAACCGGATGAAATTGAAGTACTAGTAGCTCTGGCCGACCGTACGTTTCGCAAGCCGGGACAAACCTCGATGGGAGAGGCTTACTCCATGCTTTTTTCCAAAGAGAATGCAAATAATCTGTTAATCATAGAGGAGGATGGAGTACCAGCGACGTTGGTAGGATTATTGAAATCGGAGCTTTCGATCGTTGGCTGCACCATTCCTGTTGTAAGCATGGGGGCTGTCTGTACGGATACAGCTTACAGAGGGAGAAACTTCGCGGATATGCTCGTTAAACGAAGCATAAATAAATGTGCGGAGGAAGGCGCTCAGCTGCTGCTAATATCCGGAACACGCGGGCTTTATCTCAGAAATGACTGCTTGGAGGTAGGGGCAGTTAAACGCTTTACCGTTCGTTCCATTGAGGAATTGGCAGAGCTGGATCGAGCAAACGAAGCAATTATACGGCCCTATGATGAGAAGCGTGATCAGCCTGCAATCATTAGGTTAATGGAAGCAGAGAAAGCTTACTACAAAAGGACAGAGGCTGAATTGAACCAGCTTATTCGCAGCGCTGCTGTTGCAAGCAACGAAAGTGCGGAGCAGCATGTTTGGATGAGTTTTACAAATAGCGGTGATGCAATCGGCTATATGGCGTACTTTCTATTGGAAAAAGACGGGGTACTTACAGCAGATGTTCTGGAATATGGGGGCAGTGACGAAGCTGTCACCGGCTTGCTTCATGAAATTATCGATCGTTTAAGTCCAAAGGAGCTTCATATTCCTGTTATGGGGGAAAGAGCCGCATTATCGGAGAAGCTGGCTTCGGCGGGCTGCACCTTTACTGAAAGCACGATTCCGGGCACGATTCGTATGATTAATTTCCCTGGGCTGTGGAATTCCTTGCAGCCGTATATGCTGCGGCAGCTTGGTGCGGAGAGGCTGGCGGAACTAAGCTTGGCGGTAACCAATAACGGTTATAAAATTAGCTATAAGCGTGAATCCTTAACTATCGGGCACCGAGGGGCAACGACACTTTTGTTTAATGGACCTGCAATGACCGAGCAGGGTGAACTGAAGGAAGTCCTTGCCCTATTATTTCCGTTGCCGTTTCCTTACACTGAAAACCTGAATTTTGTTTAAAAGCATCAGCTTGCGAACTTGAGCGAAAGCCAGACCAATTGACAGAAACATGAATGTATAGCCGTATTTGTCAACTATTTATTGCTTAGTCCTTTTAACAAACAAAAGTATCCATTGCTAACAATATATAGTTGACAAATATGAATAAATTGTTAATAATCTAGATACATTAGGTTAACCGCTTACCCCAATATACAATCTGTTAAACCGGTTTAACCTATGTAGATTGTGAAAGTTTTGAAAGGGGAGATTGAGCACGCATGATGTGGTATTTCAAAGCCCAAGGTAAACGGAAGTTGATCGAATTTATTATTCTCGTCATCTTTGCTGTTTTTTTTATGGGACCTTTACTAAATCTGTTATTGTTAGCGTTTACAGGGAAATGGCAGTACCCGGCAGTCTTACCGCAGTCATGGTCATTGGATTGGTGGAAGTTTGTACTTTCCAAGGATGAGGTGGTCAAATCAATTGGGCTCTCATTTTTAATCGCCACTGTTGTAACCGCTTTATCCATCGTCATTTGCATACCGGCTGCCTATGCATTTGCAAGAATTCGCTTCCCGCTTAGCCGATGGTTTTTATTCTCGTTTCTGCTAACCCATGCATTCCCGAAAATGGGGCTTTACGTTTCCATCGCTGTTTTATTTTACAAGGTTGGGTTGATGAATACTTTTGCAGGCGTTGTTTTAATTCATATTGTAAATACATTAATGTTTATGACCTGGATCCCTTCATCGGCCTTTCGCAATGTACATAAAGCACAGGAGGAATCGGCCAGAGATGTTGGTGCAACCCCGTTCCGGGTATTTTGGAGCATTACGATGCCCATGGCTTTGCCTGGAATTATGGTAGCGTCGATTTTTACATTTCTGCATTCCTTGGATGAAGCACAGGGTACGTTTCTTGTTGGTATTCCTGATTTTCGTACAATGCCGGTTGTCATGTATTCGATTATTTCAGACTATCCCAGCACAGCGGGTGCCGTGTTCTCTATCATTCTGACACTGCCGACAATCGTTCTGCTGCTGGCTGCACAAAGATTCGTAACGGCCGATGTCATGTCAAGCGGTTTCCAAATGAAGTAATGGGAGTAAGTTTCGCTAATGCGAAACTCAGTAATGCTTACGAAGTCAGCTTTCCTATGGAAAACTTTAAAGTTAATGCTTACGAAGTAAGTTTCACTAAAGTGAAACTCTAAGGAGGAACTATGATCCAGCTATCTATACAGAACCTCACGAAACGCTATAAAACTGGAGAAGGCGTATCGAATATTTCTCTGAATGTTAACAAGGGAGAATTGGTTACTTTGCTCGGCCCATCCGGCTGCGGGAAAACGACAGTGCTTCGGAGTATTGGCGGGTTTCTTGAACCGGACTCAGGAGATATCGTAATCGAAGGCAAAAGTGTATTAAAGCTTCCGCCGGAAAAGCGTCCTACTGCGATGGTTTTTCAAGGCTATAATTTATGGCCGCATATGAATGTATACAACAATTTGGCTTTTGGCTTGAAAATAAGGAAGAAAAGCAGTGCCGAGATCGAAGAAGCGATCAAGCGGGTGCTGGATCTGGTCCGGCTTCCCGGATCACAGAAGAAATTTCCGAGTGAATTATCAGGTGGGCAGCAGCAGCGGATAGCGGTAGCGAGAGCATTTTTACTGGAGCCCGCAGTGCTTCTGCTAGACGAACCTTTCTCAGCGCTCGATGCGAAGCTGCGTCACGAGATGCGTGAAGAACTGCGCGATATTCAAGCAAGTACGGGGTTAACGATGGTTTTCGTTACGCATGATCAGGAGGAGGCGCTCTCGATATCCGATCGGATCATCGTTATGAATGCGGGGAATATCGAGCAGGAAGCCAACCCTCAGGAAATATACGATAATCCTAGTTCGCTGTTCGTGGCCCAGTTTATCGGTAAAATGAATTTCGTTAAAGGCAATGCGGATGGGAGCCAGGTACATATGAACCGACTGCAATATGCTAATACACGGCAGTTGAGCGGTGAGGTTACAGTAGCTATTCGACCGGAGGATATTGTATTTGTACAGCCCGACGAGGGACTATTGGCCAAAATTCATCAGGTCATGATACTGGGACATTATGCCGAAGTGTCGCTTGAGACGGAATTAGGCGTTTTGAAAGCGTTTTTACCGCGTGATGCTGTAAAGGATTTATCTCCGGGGCAAGTTACGGGGATATCTTTTTCCAAAGTGCTTGCATATAAGTCAGCCTAAACCACTTATTCATATTTCAAGGTCAATATGCCAGAGTTCGCTGGCGCACAACTCTAAAGGAGGATTAATCAATGAACCTTATGAAAAAGCGTTTAAGTATGGCTCTTGCTTCGGTAATGGTACTGGGAGCTCTAGTGGGATGTGGCAGCGGAGGCGATAAACCGGCATCATCAAGCGGTGGAGACAAAGGGAAGCAAGACGAGTTCTCATTTTATTTTACCGGTTCATTAAATGTTAAGGATTTATGGGAAGTTGTTGTTCCAATGTTTGAAAAGAAATATCCGAATATTAAAGTAAAAATGGTTCATATTGATTCCGGTGCAGGCGGGCAATCTACCGTGGACCGTATTATTGCAGCGAAGCAAGCAAACCAGAAATCCGGTAACATCGATCTGTACGAGAGCAGCTTAAGTGATGTTATCAAGGGGACTAAGGAAGATTTGTGGGCTCCTTTGGATGCAAAAAAAATTCCTAATCTGAGTAAAATCGAAGAAAAGCAAATGAGTAATGTAAAAAATATGGGGATTCCATATCGTGCTTCCGCAGTAATTTTGGCCTATAACAGCGCAAAAGTAAAAACACCGCCAAAAACAGCTAACGAGCTTTATGATTGGATACGCAAAAATCCAGGACGGTTTGCTTATAATGATCCTGCTACAGGGGGCTCGGGAGATTCCTTTGTACAAACAGCGATTTATAACTTCCTTCCACCGGAAGCTAATGTCAGCTCTGATCCATCTTACGCACAAAAATGGGATCAAGGCTTTGCGCTGCTGAAGGAGCTGCACCCGTTCATGTACCAAAAAGGCGTCTATCCTAAGAAAAATCAAGGAACGCTAGACCTGCTTGCTAACGGTGAAGTTGATATCATACCGGCATGGTCCGACCAGGCTTTGGAGCAGACTTCGAAGAAGCTGCTGCCGGATACAACCAAGCTGGTGCAAATCGATCCTTCCTTTACGGGTGGCCCGACTTACCTGATGGTTCCGAAGCTGTCGGAGCATCCGGATTCGGTTGCTACATTCCTGGATTATGTGTTAACTCCTGAAGCTCAGAGTGTCATCGTCAACAAAATGTACGGCTATCCAGGTATCAAATGGACGGAAATGCCGCAGGAATTGAAAGACAAATTTAAGGATGTTGCCGGCGGATACCGTACATTCAGCATTGGTGATTTGGGTAAAGAGATCCAGAAACGCTGGCAGAGGGATGTTGCTGGCCAATGAGTAAAAACATAAAACAAGGGATTTTCGGGCTGCTGCTAGTAATCCCATCCTTCCTTATTCTATGCTTCGTAGTTATCATACCGATCATACTCGCTATTAATGAGAGCTTTAAGGACGATAAAGGCAGCTACACTTTAGCACATTACTTCTACTTGTTCACCGACAAGGTGAGTGTTAACAACATTACGTTCACCTTGAAGCTGACTATCATATCTGTCATCATGGTGCTGCTGATTAGCTATGCATTAGCGGTATACATGCGATTTAGCGGCGGTCGGCTGGTGAATGGAATTAAAAGAATGTATATGATCCCGATGTTTATCCCTTCAGTAATTGCTTCTTACGGAATCATTAATATGTATGGGAATCATGGTTGGCTGTCGCGTATTTTATTGTTATTCGGCAATGATGCATTGCCCAAAATCATATTCGATTATAAGGGTATCATTCTCGCTAACCTGTGGTTCAATATCCCGTTCACGACGATGCTGCTCACCTCTGCGCTTGCCGGTATACCTAACGCAATCATTGAAAGTGCTAAAGACATCGGGGCAAGCCGCTTACAGATCTTCTTCAAATTTATACTTCCTTTATCCTATCGGACGATGTGGGTTGCGGTTACGTTTATTTTCATGGGTATTATTGGCGGGTTTACGGCACCGTTCTTGATTGGACCGAACTCACCGCAAGTGCTGGGCGTAGCGATGCGTCAAATATTTTCAGTCTATCAGGATACTCAGCTCGCGAGCGCAAACGCTGTCTTTATGTTCATCCTTTGTTCTTTGATGGGGTACTTCTATATTCGTACGATGATTAAAGACGATAAGACAGCGCATTAAAGCTGAACATGCACCTTTCCCTTCGATGGACTTTACTGAAAAGGTAAAGCTTTTAAGGGAAGGTGCTTTTTTCTAAATGCTTGAGCATACATAACGCTGATGAGGTTGGTTTCGCGAAAGCGAAGCTTTTAGGAGGGAGTACAAGATGAAGCAGCCTATCGTATCAAC
This sequence comes from Paenibacillus radicis (ex Xue et al. 2023), assembly GCF_024722015.1. Lineage (GTDB taxonomy): Bacteria > Bacillota > Bacilli > Paenibacillales > NBRC-103111 > Paenibacillus_S. The sequence goes on from NZ_JANQBD010000024.1 coordinate 15,140, forward strand.
TGGAGCTTTGGGTTGGAAGGAAATCAATGCGAACGCGGATTTTAGAATGGAAATACAGATTGCAGAGCCTGGAATTGTAGAAATTGATTTGTTAGCCAAATCGGAAAGCGATTGGCGTGTGGCGGACTATGAATCAGCTGTACTGCGTATATGGGTAGAGAGGGAATATAACCAGGACTGCGTTCTCTTTTATGGGAATCGGCCTTTAACTTATACAAGATTATTGGGTTATATGCAACCGGGTACTTATATGCTCAGGTTTGCTTTTAATCCGGATATCTCCTCCCCGCAGGTGAAAAAAGCCTATATTGAATCGGTTGATGTGAAGATAATTACAGAAAAAAATTCGGAGCTGTTCGAAATTTATAAGCATACTCCAGTCATATACGGGCGCAATGTGTATCACCCTTACGAGGGACGATATACGGATACTCCGCTGCTGATGTTTTATTGTATAGAGCCTTTGGAAAGTGGAAAAGCAATCGAGTACCAAATGATGTTTTCCCATGAGGATGAAGGGACACCTACACCTCTGCTGATGAGTAAGTGGGGGCGTACAACAGATATTGAATGGGTGTACCGTGTGGAGATTGATGAACAAGGCGAAGTGCAAAAAGCTACCTTTCAAGGGCCTGAGCATGTTACAGGTGAATTTAAGGGCAGTACAGCATTGGGAGGGCATCCAGTGCTTCAGAATGCAACAACCAACGGAATGGTGCATGACACAATCACATCCAGGTATCGGTTTCTACTGCCTGCTGTTTATGAATGGAATCAGCAGATTGAGCCGAGAGAGCGGGTTATGGATGCCTTTCCGTTTACTTATCAGGTAACGGCCTGGGAAATGCTGCGCCAATATTCTATGGAACAACCGGTTGTGAACAACTCGTTCCAGCTAACCGATTTGCGCAACTACTTATATGTTCAATCGGCCAAGGTGACGGAAAATCCACAGAAGGAAACGTCTATAGATATTCAAGTTAAGCTCAAGGGAGTAAAAGGGTGGTTTTCAGGCAGCTTTGGCGATCTAAGATATGGTGAATTCCGCTGTGCCTATGATGGACCTTACTTTCAGTTTTCGACAACGGTTAAGCTTCCTGCCGGGACTTGCTATAACGATATAGAAGAAATTTGCGCAGTATGGCTGCCAGATGGGGAAGAGTCCGTTATGGTTCCTGAGTTTAAAGGTTTTTTTCTCGATGAAGATTACGCACCCCAGCAGCCGATTCGCAGTTCTGCTGAGGTCACAGTGACGAAAGAACAACCAAGACAAACTTTATGGCGGGGGGACGGACAATGAATACGTTATTGAAAGTGGAGGGTTTGGTAACTCCGTGCTGCTCCAAGAGTCATATTACTTACACGATGCATCTGCATCGGGAATGTCGGGAGCTTCACGTGGAATTTGCTTACGAGCCTAAGGTACTGGATGATGAATTGAAATCACAAGAGTTGATAATGGAAGGACTAAATCAATACATACTAGATGAGCATCGCAAAGGATATGCGGATAATTGGCGAAATTTTTTGCCGTTGCAAAATTTGCTTACACTGTCGTTCGATGATGAATTTGGGTTTCGTGGTGCGGGACATCGGCATGATCCTGTACAGCATCTGATTATTACAGCCGAGGAAGCTTCGCCGGGGCTGGTACCTGGAGTATTTCCCCGGGGGCAGCTAAGCATCATGATCAACATTCATTGCGTAGTTACCGAGCAATGCCGGTACAGGATGCATGTCTGGGAAGGAAGGGACATACAATGACTAAATGGCTGCCATTTGAACTTCACTGCCATACGTTTCACAGCGATGGCAAACAATCTTTGGCCGAGCTTGTCTCGGCGGCACATGCATTAGGACTGCGTGGCGTTGCCTTAACAGATCATAATACAATGACAGGACTCGCAAACCGAGAGCAGATTGTAGCAGAGTCCGGAGTGGAAGTGATCCCTGGACTTGAATGGACTACATTCTTCGGACATATGCTCACGCTTGGTATTCAGGAATATGTAGATTGGCGCAATCTGAGCCCCTTTCATATTCATCGGGGAATTGACGGGGTTCACCGTCAGGGGGGACTAGTAGGAGTAGCCCATCCATTCCGTGTCGGCAGTCCGATGTGTACGGGCTGCTTCTGGGAATTTGAAGTGTCAGATTGGAATGAGGTTGATTATATTGAAGTATGGTCAGGATTATTTCCTTCAATACAGCGCAATAATGCCCGCGCCTTCGCAATGTGGACGGAGCTGTTAAACCGGGGGCACCGGATTGCAGCGACAAGTGGCCGGGATTGGCATGTTTCCGATCCGGTGACGGATCCGATCTCGGCGACATTTCTAGGGATTCAAGATGAAGCTGTTGAAGACGATGGCTTGAGCCTAGTCCATAGAGCACTGGATGCTCTACGGCGAGGCAATGTCGCTGTGTCGATGGGACCGCTTCCACAGCTTAGCGTGCTTGGGAGCGATGGTACGCGGGCAGGCATCGGCGATACTATTGAGCTCCGCGAGGGAGACGGAATGCAGCTTGAGGTAACGGCTGGCATAGATTTCACCGCGAGAGCAGGCCATTGGGAGCTGCCGGAGCAGCTGCTGCAACTAAAGCTTGTCAGCAATCTGGGAGAGCTTGCTGTTGTGGAATTAACGCAAGGGCAGCCGCAAGCGGATCTGACCTTGGATGTGACTGGCGTCCGCTGGCTGCGTGGCGAGCTGTACGGAGTATTTTGCAATGTGCGAACTATGATTGGATTTACGAATGCGATTTACTTTAGCTAAAGGAAGTGAACTATCACGATGGGAACTACAACTTTATGGACAATTTCCCATGGGGAGCTGCTGCTAAGGATGGTGCTGGCGGTCCTGTTCGGTGGGGCCGTTGGAATGGAGCGCGAGTGGAATAACCATGCTGCAGGCTTTCGTACCCACATTCTGGTCTGCTTGGGCTCAGCTACTATTATGCTGCTGTCCATTTATGGATTCTCCGAATATGTCAATGAGCCTAATGTACGGATTGATCCAGCACGCCTTGCTGCGCAAGTAATCAGCGGCATCGGCTTTCTTGGAGCAGGAGCCATCCTACGCAATGGATCAGTAATCAGCGGCTTGACGACAGCGGCATCGGTATGGGTGGTAGCGGCGATTGGCTTGTGTGTGGGAGCGGGATTTCTGTTTGCGGCGTTTTACACGACCATGCTCGTTTTAATCAGCCTATTTGTCCTTAATAAATGGGAAAAATATTTGATGCGCCATCGCAGAAATCACGAGCTTACCATTAAGGCGCTTGATAATCCAGGTGTACTTGGCAAGCTGGCATCAGCCTTTGGCGAGCAGGGCATTCAAATCATTAACGTCAAAATGATTTCCGAGACCGACTCGTCCGAAGACAGCAGAGAGAAGCCGACCTTGCAGCTGAAATTCAGCTTGAAGGTACAGAATCCCCCCAAGTTCATTGCTGCCATGGAACGGATTAATACAATGGACTTCGTGCTCTGGATGGAATCGGATGGTAAACTGTTAGTATTTCCCCACCAGCAGGTCATTGATCATGCAAATTAAATGTCGAATGAACACAAATAAGGAACATGCCGATGGGTGTGTTTCCTTTTTTATTGGAAAAAAACAACGTTTTGTGAGCTTATACCTACTTAATTTGAATTTTCCTTTCGAAGTAGTATATATAGGCCCTTTAGAGCACCATTCACCATAGATCGTACATCCAGGGATTACCCCCACAAGGGAGAGAATAACATGACAAGAGATGAATTTGAGAAAAGCTTTCAAGAAATCAGTTCATCCTGGGAATTAGATGATGTGGTGTTTAGTTCACAAGAGAAGGAATTAATTCGTCAGGTATGTATGAAGGAAATTACGATGGAGCAGTATGATACTATTATGAAGCAGCTAACCAACATGATTTGATTTGACTCCATATAATGTAGGAGCTAACTTTCGAGGGAGCTCTTTTTTTGTGTTTACTTAAGTAAAGGTCAGTCGGGTTGAAAATATACGCTTCAGTTTTCTGAAAAATGGTATAATATGGGTTGTGTAAAGGAGGGGTTAATATTCACATTGAAAATTACCAGAAGTTGGAAAGTGTGAGGGCGGTTGTCGATGAAAAGCTGCTTAAAATAACAAATGGAGAAACAAGGCGTAATGCTTATCTGCAGCTTTATGGTGTATCGAGCTACGCTTCAATGTTGGCGCAAAAAAGAGGCCTTCAGCAACATATAGCTGCTATTGCAGGATTGCTGCATGATTACTATTTATTTATGACAGGTATTGAAGAGTTTCATGATCAAAATGGTGCCGAGGCGATAAGACCAATTTTAAGAGATATGGATATTTTCACAAAAGAGGAGCAAAGGATCATCCTTTGTGCGGTATTCTATCATAGTGATAAAGCTAACATACATAATGAATATGATGAGATTGTCAAGGATGCCCAAGTACTGCAGCAATATTTTTATAATAACGGTACTAAAGTAAGTTTTGAACATGCAAAACGTTTGAGAAAGCTACTGAATGAATTAGGTATTCTCAATGATTTTAAAGTTGAACAGGATAAGCAAGGGATAGGTACGCCAATGGAAGTGTCAGGTGATAGGTGCGAGCGATTAGCAGACTGGGCGGAACAACTCGCATCAAAAGGGATTATAGGGATTCCTTCGGATAAAGATTACCGTGATATATGTCTTTATTGGACAGGCGATAATATTTATAAAGAATTAAAAGCAAGCTGGTGTGCTGCCTTTGTATACTACTGTTGCAGAAAAGCAGGGTTATTATTGCCGATCCGTTTTCCTAATAGTGTGTGCAGGTTTGCAGGCGTAGCAGCGTGGCTTGAATGGGCCCAATTTCCTGATGTGAACTTTTTTCATAGTGTTCAAGATCAAGGCTTCTCCCCGGCTAGGGGCGATATCGTTATTTATGAAAAGCTGCTGTCCAACGAATCTCACGACCATATAGGCATTGTGCTGTCTTGTCATGATAATGAATTGCTTGTTGCAGAAGGAAATATGGATAACAAAAATCAATCAAGTTTAGTGCATCGAGACAGATGGAGTAAAATATTGGGATATATTCGAATAGATAACAGCTATCAATATAAGTTTGTCGGTGAATATAAGCCCATACTGGTTTGAAGCTTGAGGATGATACTTTAGAAGGATCGGCAGGGAACTTTTTATTTGCCCGGCGACTTGTAGTATTCAGACATTTCATTTAAAGTAATAAAAGTCGGAAACATCCGTATTCAACGTGTAAATGAGGGATTGATAAGTGAAGGTTTTTTTATGGATGGGCTGTTTATCTTACTTTTTAATCGGTTTGGCGCATGTAGTGATAGGGTCGCTGCTGCCTGATATGCTGGCTTTTTACGGAAAAGATTATACGGCGGGCGGGCAATTGATCTCTTTACAGTTTGTTGGTTTCTTGATTGGTGTACTGTCGGGGCCATGGTGGTCGACTAAGCTCGGTAAACGAGGAGCATTGCTGCTGTCTCTATGTTTCCTAAGCGCTGCTGAGTTGGTATTCGCAATGCTGCCGGCTTGGGGAGTGGTATTGGTGGTCGCACCCTTTGCCGGATTCGGATTTGGCATGATTGAGACTGTCATTGGGGCGCTTATTATGCAAGCCGCGGAGGAAGACCGCAAGGCGGCGATGATGGCTCGTGTAGAAGTGTTTTTCGGAGTAGGTGCGCTAGTGATGCCGCTCTTGGCCTCTATGTTTATAGCTGAAGGCTGGTGGAGAGGGGCGTTCTTGACGTTAGGCCTATTCACCGTATGTATGCTTCTTCTCTGGTGGTTTCTGCCGCTTGGAGGATTACGTGAACGCATGCAGCGCGGTTATGAACCAACTGCAGTTATAGAGAAGGTTCGTAAGGGTTCGATGGGCGTTTTCGTTCTCTTTATTCTTATCTTTTTGCTGTACGTAGGCGGCGAGATGAGCTTGGCAAACTTTTTGCCGTCGATCTTTGTTGAGAACCTTGGAGCTAGTTCAGAAATTGGAGCATTATCGGTAACCTGCTTCTGGGGAGCGATGGCAATTGGCCGCTTGTTCGCAGCAGCTTTTTCACGAAAAATCGGTTATTCCCGCTACCTGCTGTTCGGCAGTGCCGGCTTCTGTGTACTAGTTGCCGGATTGGCGCTAACCACGGGCATCGTATCTGCCTTTGGAATCATCATTTTACTTGGGCTCGCAATGTCAGGCATGTTTGCAATAGCTTTGGTTTATGCAAACAGCTTCTTCCCAGGGGCGGAGGAGCGTACGACGAGCGTGCTGATTGCTGCAGGCGGTATTGGTGGTGCAACGCTTCCGCTGTTGACGGGTTGGTGTATGGATAAGCTGTCGGTGTCGTGGTCGCTGTGGGTGTTGGTCGGATTTGCATTACTTATGCTCTTGTTCGTTTGGGCGACTTCACGGATGCATCGCAAGGCATTAAATGCAGTGACTAGTTAAGTCGATTGCTTATACGGTTTTAATAAATGAACGTAAAAGGAGCTGCCCTTTGAAGGCATGCTCCTTTTATATTTGTTTTGTAAAAGAGCAACTATTCTTTAAGACCAACGTCATACAATTAACATGTTATTGTTCAGGAGGGGTCAAGATGTGGAGAATATTACTTACAGCTGGTTTGTTCCTTATGTTGCTAGGTCAGATGCAGCAGCCAGTGCAGGCGCAAGCAGAACGTGTCCAAGTCAGCATACCAGAGTTTACAGTAACCTTGGACGGAGTAAGGATTGACCAATCACATAGCGCGTATCCCTTGGTTACGTATAAGGACATTACCTACTTTCCACTTACTTGGAACGCAGCTCGGGCTCTGGGGCTATCTTATACATGGGATGAGAGCAGTGGGCTATCCATTGTTCCAGGTTATTCGCAAGGGCTGCCGGGCAAAGAGAAATGGAGTCAGGTGGAATCTGTCGCCAATCGTGCGGGTGCTTATTATAACGCATCCATTGCTCCCTTTGCCGTAACTATCTACGGTCAGAGAATTGCGAATGAAACAGAACCGTTTCCGCTGCTGCAATTCCGCGACATCACTTACTTTCCAATGACGTGGAGCTTCGCTCACGACCTTTTTCACATGAATTTGCAGTGGGAAGATACAGCCGGATTGACCATTACAACCGAACAGAGCCGGCAATTCGACAGGATCGAATATGATGATGAAAATTACTTATACATTAGGAATCAGATGTTCAAAAACAACGAATATGGCTATTTAAAAATTGCCAAGTCTCTTCAGGAGCCGCCGCAGTGGGTTAATGGGAAAACAGCCGGTAAGCTGTTCGAGAATGCATCGCAGTGGATGTGGAAATACGAAGGTGATACCGTGCTGGAACGAAAGCAGGATGCTCTTTACTTTCAAAATGTACAGCTTACTTCCTTAACCAAGTATCTTCTTGAAAATCAGACGCTTTTTGCTTCTTATCCTGGGGAAACTAATAATGGGGTTACATACAGTGCTCTGACGCACCGATTGAGCGAAAAGCTTACCCTTTTATCGCTACAAATTAACGTTGATATTCCTGTAAAAGGCAGGTTTAGTACTTCGCGTGAATATCATTTTAGTTATTTGATTAGAGAAGGAACAGCTACGGAGTTACCCTTTTCTCTTATTCGTGGGTCATGGAGTAACGCAGATGGAACCCATTGGGTGGTAGGCGGGGACTGGAAGCTTTTGCTTATAAATGCCGGCGGGGAAATTTCAATCGTGAATGACTTGTTCCAAGGAGCGGAAGTGGAGGTTCCACATTTCGGCTATCCGAGAACAGCGGAGGGGACGTTGATCATTAAGGTTCATTCACCATTGTCCAGTACCTATTCCCTGGATACGAAGTTGGCTGTCAAAAAGCTGTACAGCGACTATGGCGGGGATCTTCCATACCAAGCTTACGTGGAAGGTTATCGTTATGATCTTTTTAAGGTGGATGGGAATACGGTCATGAACGTAACGCGTAACCAAAGCCGGACCTATTGGGATTATGAGCTTTACGGTGCCTCGGATAGCATAGATTCTGGGACTGGGGAGTGAAGAAAGGGGGGGATTAAGATAGAGATTCATTATACTAATGAAATTCCAAGTGCCGATTGCATATTTGCACTGTACGACACTGTTGGTTGGAATGATTACTTGATGCTGCCCAAGGAACTGTTATATAAAGCGTTAGTTCAAAGCTGGCATGTTATTTGTGCTTATGATCAGGATAGGTTGATCGGTAAGGGCCGCATCGTTTCAGATGGTGTGATTAATGCGTACATTTGTGGTTTAGTTGTTCATCCGGATTATCAAAACCAAGGAATTGGAAGCGAAATGATTCGAAAGTTAGTGGAAAAGGGTCGAGAGAGCAAGCTTCATATTCAACTGCTTTGTACGGAGGAGAATATCCCCTATTATAATAAGCTTGGATTTGAAGGTTTTGCAATGGGGATGAAAGACAAGAACGCTCCTTTGTAGTGGTTGAGATACACTTAACGAAGATGGCATGTTCCTTGCGGGGAATCTGCCTTTTTTATTGAAAGGTCTTTTTTTGAAAAAGTCGAAATACCGGAGAAAGTAATTATAACTGGTTTATTTGGAGATAGGATGTTCAATTTTTTTTGGTAGTTCGATGAATAGAGGCATGGAGGTAGTCTTCTAGAGGATGATTATAGATTTTAACCTCGATATCAGTTCTTTCCTCCTTTTCAGATCATCAGCAAGTACAAATTCCTGCAATTGTGCAGTTATTTATTGCTAATATTGTTAGTATGAGGAAAATAAGTGCGATATTACAGTTATTTCATATAAAAAGTCTGGTTACAGCTAACAATGATAAAAATAGATGCACATTTGCAGGAATTCAAGAAACTCCTGAAAAAATGGTCAAAAGACTGTATTATTGCAGGTTTTGGGTAGGGCGATGGATTCGAATAAAGCGGAGTGGGAAGACGTTATTTGAATCTTCTTTCGATTCTTCTGAGGTCCGAATTTAATCATCCAATTTTTCGAAAGAATGATTTTTATGATGAGATGGCTCGCTATATTTTGATTTGCGAACAAAAGAACCAGTGTCCTACGCAAATTATCCAAAATTCTGAAGTCCAACATGGCAATAAGCGGTTGGTTTATACTGCTGAGCTCGAGTTGGATATGTCTGTACTTTCTCTTGAGTGTATATAAATCATTTGAACTAGAGCAGCCTGGTTAATGACATGACTTTACAAGAACCGCCGATTGAGAGTGTAATTAAGGAGTTTTATGCTCTGAAGGTAGAAAGTGCGGCTTACTAGGAGGAAACGATGCTGAGGGGACGTGATAACTGCCGTTGCTAAATGTAGGATAGCCGAATATATTGGTAATTATCTTACAAAACCGGAGGTGAGTTTGGGTGCCTGCACTGAAATATACCGCCTGTAGAAAGACGCTTACCTCTTGCTGCTGTCATCGTAAGAAGAAATATTCGCATCGCTGCATGAGTCAGAAAAAACTGTTTCCCAAAAAGAAAACATACAGAAAGCATAAATACATCATTATTAAAAAATGCTGCAAGCCAATCCGCCCGATTATCAAGAAGCTGCGTGTGAATGTACAGCGGACGAGATTCATCGAGCAGGAGCGCTTGGGGGTAACAACTGAGAATGAATGGAAGCCATCACTTTTGGTCAATTCGTCCTTGTTAAAATTATACACATACTCTATCGTCAATCGAGGAAATCATGCGAGTGAGGTAAAGGTGGAAATCAGCCCTAATGGACTGGATTTCATGCAGGACTCCAAGATGGTTGTCGCAGCTGGAACAACTCAAGCCATCGTTCCTATGCGATACTTGAAATTTACAAGATTCAGTGTCAAATCACAGCAACTGGATCAACCGACCATGCTCGATATTTATTTTCAGGCGCAAACTCAGGGATAACCGCATAAATGAAAAATCGACCTCTTAGAGGTCGACTAGAAAGAGATAGGATGCGCATTCATCTGATCCAATCCCAACGCCATACAGACCTAATCGGGGTTCGAGTCGTTGAGGAAAATCTTGTTTTAATTGAGTAAACAGACGGATGCTTTCCTCCTTCTTCCCTAGAGAGTACGCGAGTTGAGCCCCAAAGAGCCGTTCACCATATCTGCTTGTTTCAGGAGAGTGACCCTGCAGGATAATCTCGCGTATATGTGCCGGGGATTGGTAGATGGCGGGACGCCAAGCCTTTGGCAGCTCGGACTGCCTACCTTCAGTAGTAATTCCGTGCAAGTGCTGCCAAACTAATTGAAAGCCGGACCATGCTCTCATCATCAGCATGGCATACGCTGCCTGCTCCAAAAGCTGTACACTTGGCGCAGGGGAGAGCGATGGATTTCCGTGAAGCAGCCTATCAGCAAGTGAGGCAAGCTCAGGCTCAGTATCACGAAAGGCATATAGAAGGTTGAGTTGAACCAGTGATTCGCCTCCGGCATTCTGCAGTGCCCACAAGTAAATAAGCAGATGTTTTTCTGGTTTTTTGTGGATGAGCTGATGCAGAATTTCCGAAGACTTCTCCGTCTCACCTGTCTGCGCTAGCATGATCGCGTAGAAAAAAGCTAATTCTTGCAATTGTAAATCCTCGCTTGTTCCATCCAATTTCAGCCCTTCCAGTAATGGCAGCATTCGGCTGCTGTATCCCCATTTCGTTACGTAGCTGCCTAAATAGATAGGAATTGCAAGCTCTTCCAAGCTATGCAGTGCTGCTGTAAGTCTGGATTCCACCTCTGTAAGCGGATAAATGAGCAGAGCCAAATCGAGCCAGCGAGGTTTCGCTTGTTCACGATAAGCTGTTGTATGCAGACATTTCTCAAGATACAGCAAGGCTTGCTGCCAATTCCCAAGCTGCTGATGGGCAAGCCCCAACCAATAATTTGCTCGCTCTGCCTGCTTTTCCTCGGTGAAGGTGGCTGTCTTGGCATATTGGGTAAGTCGGTGAAGGGCTTCCTCAGGACGACCTTCTTCGAGCAGCAATACGGCATGAAGCTCCTGTAAATCGGCATACAAAGGCTCGCGGACAAGTCCTGTTTTCACTGCCTGAAGTGCCTCAGTGTTCCTGCCTGAGCGCCAATAGGAGTAAGCTAATTTATAGGCCAGATCAGCGGCATAGCCTGTTGTTGGAGGTACCTTCGGAAGAAGCGGGGCGAGATCTTCAGCAGCCCTCTGGTAGTGCTCCTGCAAAAATGATTCAACTCCTATTGCGTATCGGTAAAAAAAAGGATCGCTTTCCTCACGAACCGCGCGTTCCAGCAGCTTAACATTGCGTTCAGTTTTCTTGTTCGCGTGTTCCGCCATACGCGAATATCCGTAGTGGGATACAATCAGCCCTGAACGCCTGATGGCGAGCTTGGGATAAGCTGTGGAAAGCGACACGCCGATATCCTCATGAACTCGCCCTTGGTAAGAAATGTTCGGGAGATTGCGGAATAAACGGCATACAAAATCGGTTTCATAATCATCAGACACATCGGAGCGATGATTTCGTATCAGTACATAGTAGCCTGACACCGTCTCATCAGCAAGCAAGCTTTTGAAGAGATCGAAATCTATTGGCAGCAGCTGTTCATCAGCATCAAGCACCAAAATCCAGTCTCCAGTTGCGCGTTTTGTTGCATAATTCCGTGCTTCTGCAAAATGATCGTTCCATTTCATTCTGTACAATTGCGCTCCGAACTGCTCAACTATGTTTGGGGTTTGATCTTGGGATCCGGTGTCAATGACAATGATTTCATCGACATAGGGCTCTGCTGAAGTCAAACATTGCTTGATATTCTCTTCTTCGTTACAAACGATCATGCACAGTGATACTCTAGGCATTATCAGTTAACCTCCTCCATGAGCAAATCATCGATTAATGTCATTAATCGGGGTTTCACATCATTCCACAGAGCAGCATACTCAAGATCGCCATCTTTATTTTGCAGCAGCTGATAGATTCTTACATGAACGCATTTAATAAGCTCATAACGTCCCTTCAAGCGTTGAAGAGGATCGGGCAGCAGCGTCAGGAGTTGGAGCCAATAGGTTTGAATTTGAGTTTGCAAAGCGAATAAATGCTCATTGGAGGCTAGTATATACAAAAAGTACAATTCGCTCCACAGTGCGGAATACGCCGAAGCAGGAAGATGGAGAGGAATAACATGCTGCTCTCTTTCCTTTAGCAAGTATGCATGCAGGTTCAAAACAAGCTCGCTTGCAGAATCTGAGCTATCAAAGGATTCGTTAGTATGTTTATCCGTAATTCCTTGCTTCTGTTTCAATCGTTGTGCTCTTTCCTGTTCCAAACGCTGCAGCCATCGTGCTGCAGCCTTGTCATCATTGCGAACAAGAGCCATGTAAAACAGCTTCCTCACTGTTCGTTTGTGCCTGGCTGCTACACCCGTATAGCCTGGGGCACGATTTCCTGGCAGTAGAAGGTAGCAGCGCAAGAGCAGCAGCTGCCGTTCCTCTCGCTTTTCTACGGGCATAGGTTTGTTTTTCAAAATATCCGTCGCTTGTTCATACAGTCCTAGCTGATAGTAAGAAAGCGCAATACTCCACCAGGTTTTAGGCGATTCCAAATGAAACAGCCGCTCCATCGTATTAGTGATGCCATTGGCGTTATGAAGACGAGCAAGCAGACTGATCAGTCGTAAAAAGGGTGAAAGCAAGCCTGAATTGAACGTAAGTGCATTCGCATACCACTGCACTGCTCCATCGTAATCTCCCAGCTGTTCACGGGTTTTGCCGAGATGAAAGCTGGCACTATAAGTTCCGACACCACTGACGGACGTATACTGAGGCGGTGACTCACCGATTTCCAGTGCTTTATGGAAGGCTTCTTCAGCTTGTTCCCATTGTCGCAGGTGATAATGAATTCTTCCGAGTGTGAAAAATAAGTCGGGATAATTGTTGAGATCACTAGCGGCAACCCGGCATAAATCGGCAGCTTCCTCCCAACGGCCAAGGGCTTGCAGACAGTTCACCTCGCGGAGCACAACAACATGACCGAAGCTCGTTTTTCTCCAGTCTGTTACGGTTCTGGAAAGGCAAAACTGTTCTTGCGCTAATGTATAGTCGCCTGCCCGCATATATTCTACACCAAGGTTGTAACGGTGAAAGCTCTCACTATCAGTGTTCTCCAGCTCCTGAAGCAGCAGATCCATGTTGCGCTGTACTTTATTTTTCTTCTGAACAACCTCGGGCAGGTAGCCGCCATGATTTAATTGAATGTTAGAATAAAGCAGTTTAGCTGCCGGATTTGCTGATAGAATAGGTTGAACAATCTGCTCATGGATTCTTCCTTCATAACGATAAGCCTGTTTATTGCGAAATAAACGCAGTGAAGCTGATACGGATGATCCTGCGTGCTGGGCTTCTGTACCTATGAAGTTAACTATTCGCACGAAAAATCCATCCGCATCGGGTGAATTAGCGATTACCTCGCGCAGCAGCGCTCCATGGCCTTCCTCCAGTATTTCATCGGCATCCAACACGAGTATCCACTCGCCAGAGGCGAGATTAATGGATTCATTGCGAGCAGCAGCAAAGTCGTTTTTCCATTCACGAATATGGACTGCAGCTCCGGTTCGTTTGGCTATCTCAACTGTTTGGTCCGTTGATCCAGTATCCATCACTATGAGCTCGTCGGCGGCTGTCCTTGCACTTAGCAGGCATTGGGCGATGCAATCTTCTTCATTCTTGACAATCATACAGAGGGAAATGAGTGGTTTATCCATGAAAATTTGTCCTCTCTGCCCACTTCCAGCGAGTAATAGCTGCGCTTTGCTCCATCCTCTTGATCCCGCTTCCAACCTTCTCCGACTCCTCGCGCAAGAAAACAGAAGAAGGAAAAATATACATGGATTCCTTAAGCAGCACCTCGCTTTGACGTAAGCAGGCTAGTGCCAAAGCAGTGCGCAGAGCAGCGTTATCTGGTGCTTGCGAGAGCAAATATTCGAACATCTCGGATGCTTGCTGATAGGCGCCACGATAATACAGTATTTCTCCTAAACATCGGTAACCGTCCTGAACCATCGTATTATTTTTCAATGCTTGTAAAAAATGGGTAGCGGAACGCATGACATAACCATTCCGAAACAAGGTGAAGGCGAGCGATAAGGGCTCACTAATATAGCCTTGAAGTGTTTCCGCATAGCTAAATAGACGAATCGAGACAGCACGATCCTGTAATGCTACAAGCTCATATTGTGCAAGCGGCGAAATCAGAGCAGATAGATTATCATCAGCTAACAGTATTTTGTATAAAAGTGCATCCGTCGGATACTTTTTTTTGTATGCCTCATCCTGTTCATGGAACAACAGAGCAGCTTCAGCAATTCTGCCAACCTGGATCAAACAATCAAAGTAGATGCGGGTAATCTGATGATGCGATGCCGTTGTTATTTGTTCCAGAGATTTAAGCGCCGCTGAAAATAAGCCAATACGGTGTAAAAGGCGAATATACCGTTCTTCTTTATCTGGATCAGTCTCCAACCATTTCACTATAGGTATGATTGCTTCTTCTTGTGAGAAGCCTTGCCGTATAAGTTCATCTGCCCAATAGTATAACGGGTCCATGTGTGGATTCTCTGCATAGGACATCCGGAAGGCGGTAGCGGCTTCCTCATTACGGTTGCACCTCGCTGCATGAAGACCATGGGCCAACCATAACCTCGCTGGATCAAACATTGGAAGGTCCTGTGTCACGGGGATAGGAAGCTCTGAGAGAGGTGTTCCATTCCGTTGGCGATCATTAGTTTGAGCTGATTCTTCCAAAGTAAGAGCTTTTAGGCTAGCTGCATAGGCTTCTTCAAAACGGTTCGTTTGCTCATACAGGCATGAGAGGGCAAATAAATCATCTATGTGCAAGTTATTTTTGCTAAGCATGATTTCAAGTTGATCCCAATTATGTGTATCGAAAAAGTATAGCAGTCGGGTAGTTTTCCAGCCATATTCATCAAAGTTAATTTCCCTCGAAACGATGCTAAGGCCAGGTAAGGGGAGGGGGGCAAAGAGATCGATGAATATTAAAGGAGAAACGGATGTGATGATGTCGACAGAATCGTACAGCCGATGGAAACGACGGAACTGATAATCGATGTGATTCCAGTTATGAGCCGGTATATCGATCGTCTCGTTGGAAAATTGTAGCAATACCTTTTGGGCCCCCGATTGCATAATTTGCTTTTTAACATCATTCCAGGTTGCACCACTTTCGGGATCAAAGGCAATCACAGGATAGGGGCTACCTGGATCGGGAGTTTGCTTCTTACTGTCAACGATAAGTGAAAGAACAGCAAGCTCAGACACACGCAACATCTCCATTTTTTTACTTTTTATATAATTGCTTAATGAGACCCATTCAATTGAATACAAAAAAAGAGGATAACGGGTGTCATCCTCTATTTTATGAATTATGTTTATACTTGTGCATCGAGATAAACGTCTACAGTAGCCGTTCCGAGTAATGCCATTGCTAGCGATACACGAGTGTATTTAGCAAATCTAATCGGTGTCAGAACGAGACCGCCTGTTAACAAACCGGTCACAGTTGAATCGACAATCCAACGTACACCGTCCGAGCTAATTTCTGCTCGTGCATTGACGGTAGCGGCGCCGCTGTTGTTATAGATGAGATAGGAGTATACCTTGTAAGGATATAAGCTTTGGTTGAGCGATGCTGAAGCTATTGGCGTATAAGTTGTACTGCTTACTGTAACGCCAAGTGCACTGAATTGGTTGAAATTATTTTGGGATATCGTTGTAATTGTGCCGCCAAGAATGGTAGCGGACACGGTACCACCGAGAATAGTAGCGGAAACAGTGCCAGCGAGCAATGCATTGAGCGTGCCGCCGACAATAGTAGCAGCCTGCACGGCGTTGAGGGTACCGCCGAGAATAGTGGCGGAAACTGTGCCAGCGAGCAAAGCATTCAGTGTGCCGCCGACGATGGTGGCAGCCTGCACGGCGTTGAGGGTACCGCCGAGAATAGTGGCGGAAACAGTGCCAGCGAGCAAAGCATTCAGTGTGCCGCCAACGATGGTAGCAGCTTGCACGGCGTTGAGAGTGCCTCCAAGAATGGTTGCCGACACAGTACCACCGAGAATAGTGGCCGAAACAGTGCCGCCAACAATGGTGACGGCTTCGACAGCGTTGAGAGTACCGCCGACGATAGTAGCCGCTTGCACAGCGTTAAGCGTGCCGCCAACGATGGTAGCAGCTTGCACGGCGTTGAGAGTGCCTCCAAGAATGGTAGCCGAAACGGTACCGCCGAGAATAGTGGCCGAAACAGTACCGCCAACAATGGTGACGGCTTCGACAGCGTTGAGAGTACCGCCGACGATAGTAGCAGCTTGCACAGCGTTAAGCGTGCCGCCAACGATGGTAGCAGCTTGCACGGCGTTGAGAGTGCCTCCAAGAATGGTGGCCGAAACGGTACCGCCGAGAATAGTGGCCGAAACAGTACCGCCAACAATGGTGACGGCTTCAACAGCGTTGAGCGTACCGCCGACAATGGTAGCAGCTTGCACAGCGTTAAGTGTGCCGCCGACGATAGTAGCAGCTTGCACGGCGTTAAGTGTGCCGCCAAGAATGGTAGCCGACACGGTACCGCCGAGAATAGTAGCAGAAACAGTACCGCCAACAATGGTGACGGCTTCGACAGCGTTGAGTGTGCCACCGACAATGGTAGCCGCTTGCACAGCGTTAAGCGTACCGCCGACGATAGTAGCCGCTTGCACGGCGTTAAGTGTGCCGCCAAGAATGGTAGCCGAAACGGTACCGCCGAGAATAGTAGCAGAAACAGTACCGCCAACAATGGTGACGGCTTCGACAGCGTTGAGCGTACCGCCGACAATGGTAGCAGCCTGTACGGCGTTGAGCGTACCACCGACGATAGTAGCAGCTTGGACGGCGTTAAGTGTGCCGCCGAGAATAGTGGCGGAAACAGTACCGCCGACAATGGTGACGGCTTCGACAGCGTTGAGCGTGCCGCCAACGATGGTAGCCGCTTGCACAGCATTGAGCGTACCGCCGACAATAGTTGCGGCTTGAACAGCATTCAACGTGCCGCCAAGAATGGTGGCTGACAACGTACCACCAACAATAGTAGCGGAAACAGTACCGCCGACAATGGTGACGGCTTCGACAGCGTTGAGCGTGCCGCCAACGATAGTAGCCGCTTGCACAGCATTGAGCGTGCCGCCAACAATAGTTGCGGCTTGCACGGCGTTCAACGTCCCGCCGACAATGGTAGCCGACACGGTACCGCCGAGAATGGTGGCGGAAACAGTACCGCCGACAATAGTGACGGCTTCGACAGCATTAAGAGTACCGCCAACAATGGTAGCAGCCTGTACGGCATTCAACGTACCGCCGATAATAGTAGCCGCTTGCACCGCATTCAACGTGCCACCAACAATGGTTGCCGAAACAGTACCACCAGTAATTGTTGCCCCCATGACAGCTGTTACTGTATTGACATCTCCAATATTAAGTCTGCCTGTGGAGTCGGTATTAAGCGCAAGAGTGTTCGTTCCGTCGCTCCCAAATATCAAGGTTTGCAGCTGATTGGGATCTGTATTATAAACGGCAAAGTTTGGCATATGAAGTCCACTCCTTTCTTTTTTCTTCATCTTACGTTTACGGGTAGACCCTTGCATGGATAGAAACCACTATTGCCATGGTTTTTCATCGCCCGTTTTTCATTTCTTGGAACCCTGCATAGACTCACTTCTCATCTTTCCATGCATATATTGGAATTACTGTATACGAAAGCTGGTAATTTTATAGAGGTCGTTCAAAAAGTTCCCTTTTATAACGCTGCTTTTTGAAGACTCATAGGAAAAAAGGAACAGATGATTGGGGATGACTTCATTTGGAAGTAAAGAAAAAAATCAAAGAAATGCTCGATGCAGGTCAAGTGGATATTGCCAAGCTGTTAATACGCGAATTCCAAGGACTCCACCCACGCGATGCAGACATTTACTTATGGAAAGCAGAGATCCATATGCTCGAAAACAAGCTTGATGAAGCACAGCGTGCTCTGGTTGAAGCCATCGGTTTCGAGTATCAGCGATTTGATCTCTTCTATAAACTCGCCAATGTATATTTCCAAAAGAAGGAATTCGTATTAGCTGTAAGCTTGTATAGACGGTCAATGGAATTGACGGAAGACGAGAATAAGAGAACTGAAATCCAACAGTGTATAGATGATATAAATAAAAAGTTGTCCAGCACGAATGAAATGACTGATAGGGCATCCAAACCGCTAGTCAGCATCATTGTGCTCGCCTACAATCATTTGGAATACACCAAGCAATGTATGGATAGCATCTACCGTTATACAATGCATCTTCCAATAGAACTGATTACCGTTAACAATGGTTCTTCGGATGGGACAGCAGCTTATTTCAACGAATTGCCTAATCACAAGAAGGTAACTCTCGCTGCAAATGTTGGCCCTGTTAACGGCTTTAATGCAGGAATGATGGTGGCGGAAGGAAGGTACACGGCTTGCATTTCCAATGACTTCATTGTTACCAAAGGGTGGCTCGATAACTTGCTAATCTGTATGGAATCCGACCCAACGATTGGTTTTGTTTCACCGGGAGCCGATTCAGTATCGAACAATCAACGGATCATTTGCCCCAATGCAGTTGATCTTGAAGAGATGCAGCGGTTTGCTGAGAGCTATAACATTTCGAATCCTGACATGTGGGAGGAAAGAGTTCGGCTCCTGCCCTGTGTGTTGATGGTGAGAACGGAGCTACTTAAGCAGGTAGGTTATTTTGATCCAAGGTTCATTTATGGGGAATTCGCTGATGACGATATAAGTTTTCGTATTCGCAGGGCTGGAAACAAGCTGATATTTGTAAAAGACACCTTCACTCATCATTTCGGCTCTGTCACAGTGGGGGAGGAACAGCGGCAGCATCAATCTCTTGAGGTAAGCCGTGAAATTTTCCGTGATAAATATGGAATAGATGCCTGGGAGGATACAGGTTTTGATATCCATCTGGTGGATACGGCGACGGAATGCATACAGCAACAAAGGCAGCGTTCTGGGACGGCTCCTCAAGCTGTCCGCATACTTGGCATTAATGCCAAATGCGGCTCCACGCCGCTGCAGCTACGCAATAAATTGCGGGAAAACGGATTTGAGCAAACGACGATTGTCAATTATACAGATCAAAGCAAATACATGGTGGATTTGCTTTCGGTTTCAGAAACAGCTAAGCATGGATTGCTTACTGAATTGAAGGATTTTGAGGATTCAGCTTTATACGATGTGATTCTATTAGAAGGCGGATTAGAGCCCTATCCTCGGCACCAGATTGACAGCATAATCAATGGCATACGTTCCAAGCTGTGCAGTGGGGGCTTATTATTGTTCAAGATGCAGAATGGAGCGCATTACCTTCAAATCGCACGTTGGTTGAGTGACAGAACACCGTTTCTTCAGACGCAGCTGTCTAATACTTTTTTCCATCTTCAACCGCTTCTTTTACTATTGGAAAGCAACAAGCTGCCTGTAAGAAAAATACTGTTTGTTCAAGATCCTGTACAGCCTCAACTAACGGAACTCTTCAATAAAATGGAAAAAATACCCAAAACTCATGAAATGTTTAACCATGCACTTTTATCCGTATCCGAGATGGTTATTGTAACGGAAGCAGTATAAGCAGTTTAACGCTAGCTGTCCCCTGTATAAAGGAGGCGATTGTCAGGTGAAAGCGGTGATATTGGCTGGGGGAATCGGCACAAGACTGAGTGAGGAAACAACTATGCGACCCAAGCCGATGGCGGAGATCGGGGGCAATCCGATACTTTGGCATATTATGAAAATATATTCGCATTATGGAATCAACGAATTCATAATCTGTCTCGGATATAAGGGATATGTTATCAAGGAATATTTCGCCAATTATTTTCTCCATAGGTCGGATGTCACGATAGACATCGCAGCTAATCAAATGCAAATCCATAACAACCAGAGCGAACCGTGGAAGGTAACATTAGTAGATACAGGATCGGAATCGATGACAGGGGGAAGGCTCAGACGTGTCAAAACGTTTGTAGGCCATGAAACATTTTGTTTTACCTATGGTGATGGTGTCAGTGATGTAAATATTAACGAATTGATTCAATTCCATCGGGATCAGGGCAAGCTGGCCACTTTAACAGCGGTTAATCCGCCGGGCAGGTTCGGAGCGTTGGAGTTTACTAACGATTTGGTTACCCGATTCAAGGAAAAACCCCAGGGGGAAGATAGCTGGATTAATGGCGGTTTTTTTGTATTGGAGCCGGATGTGTTTGATCTGATTGAGGGGGATGCGACTATCTGGGAGTTAGAACCGTTGGAGCGACTTGCGGCTAGCAGCCAATTGGCGGGTTTTCGGCACCATGGGTTTTGGCATCCAATGGATACGTTGAGGGATAAGCTGCTGCTGGAAGAATGGTGGTCATCCTCCAAAGCCCCTTGGAAGGTGTGGTAAAGATGTCCTTTTGGCAGGGGAAAAAGGTGTTTATAACCGGACATACAGGGTTCAAGGGAAGCTGGCTATTGCTGTTGCTGCAAAGTTTGGGCGCTCATATAACAGGATTTGCCTTATCGCCAGAATCAGATCCCAATTTATTTTCACTGGCAAACGCAGCCGATGGAATCGTATCCGTTAAGGGCGATATACGTAACTCACGGCGACTGAACGCAGCCATGAAGCGTTGCAGTCCCGACATCGTCTTTCATCTGGCAGCTCAGCCCTTGGTTCGAGCCTCATACCGCTTGCCGGTCGAAACATTCGATGTGAATGTTGTCGGGACAGCAAACGTTCTCGAGGCAGTCCGTTCCAGTGGTGCTACAGTAAGGGCAGTGATCATTGTGACGAGCGACAAATGCTACGAAAACCGCGAATGGATATGGCCTTACCGCGAAACCGACCAGCTGGGCGGATATGATCCCTATAGCGCCAGTAAAGCATGCGCGGAGTTGGTAACGGACGCATTCCGCCGATCGTTTTTCGCAGGGACGCCTACTGCACTCTCCACTGTCCGTTCCGGCAACGTTATTGGGGGCGGAGACTGGGCGCAGGATCGCTTAGTACCCGATCTGATCCGCAGCTTGCTTAGCGGAAAAACTCCGAAGGTACGGGAACCGTTAGCTGTCAGACCATGGCAGCATGTGCTCGACCCGCTGCAAGGATATTTGCTGCTAGCGGAGAGAATGTATGCCGCAGGAGATCAGCTTGGGCAGGCATGGAATTTCGGACCGGATAACGCTCAGCCGTTAACCGTAGGAGAAATTGCACGTGAATTGCTTGCAAGTTGGGATGAAAAGGAGCTTCCAAGCTCGCAGATAGAAGATGCAATAAAGGAAGCAGCAGCGCCTATTAGAGATAATATGGTGGATTTCAACGATCCAAAGCCGCATGAAGCGCAGCGGTTGGTATTGGATTGCTCTAAGGCTAGAACCAGGCTTGGCTGGAGACCCCTGCTTGACACTAAGGAGGCCATTCGCTGGACAGCCGATTGGTATCAGGCTTATGCTCATGGCAAGAGCGTTCGTGAAATGACTCTTAAGCAAATAGAAGTTTATAAGAACTTACAAGCCTGAAATAGAAATTTGTTAAATATCTCTGAATTCCATCTTTGTGTCAAGAGAAGGAGATGAGTCTGCACGATGAGTGCTCCAATAAAGCTGCGACCATGCCGCTTATGCGGGGAACCGTTGATCCATACATTCGTAGATCTCGGGATGTCTCCGTTCTCCAATCATTATTTGAAGCCAGAAGAATCCGAGCTACCTTGTTCGGTTTATCCGCTGCACGCCTATGTATGCGGAGCTTGCTTCCTTGTTCAGCTTGCACAATTTGAGCCCCCGGAGAGCATTTTCGGAGAATATGCTTATTTTAGCTCGTTCTCCGACAGCTGGCTTAAGCATGCGCGGAATTACACCGAAATGATGATCGACAGGTTTGCTCTACAAAGCTTTACTAGCTCTATTGATCCAACAACCGATTCTTCCGACGTAAGTCCCTTAGTTGTTGAAATTGCTTGCAATGACGGTTATTTACTGCAATTTTTCCAGCAATCCGGTATCCGAACGCTTGGCATTGAACCCGCTCGCAACGTAGCCGCCGCCGCATTGGACAAAGGAATTCCTGTAGTTATGGAGTTTTTCGGAATGGAGCTCGCTCACCAACTTATTTGTGAGCATAAGCAGGCTGATGTTCTGATCGGCAACAACGTTCTCGCTCATGTGCCGGATCTTCATGATTTTGTAGCCGGCTTGAAGACGCTGCTCAAAGATACAGGCGTACTAACAATGGAATTCCCGCATCTGCTGCAGCTCATGGAGCATAATCAGTTTGATACTATTTATCATGAGCATTTCTCATACTTCTCCTTGCACACAGTGCAGCAGTTGTTTGCCATACATGGTTTGGCCATATTCGATGTGGATGTATTGGATACTCACGGCGGATCCTTGCGCATATATGCAGGGCATGTAGGAGATACGTCTAAAATGATTGGACAGAGCGTTCATACCCTGCTTCAGCAAGAGGTGGCGGCAGGTCTCCGGAAAATTGAAACGTATCTTGCATTTTCTGAAAATGTGGCTCATACCAAGCGGAATATATGGCAATTTCTTATTGAGCACAAAAATGCTGGTCGCAAAATCGCGGCATATGGAGCGCCGGCCAAAGGCAACACCTTGCTTAATTATTGCGGTATCGGCAAGGAGATGGTGGATTATGTTGTGGATCGGAATCCCTACAAGCAGGGGCTGCTCCTGCCTGGGTCGCTCATACCGATATTTCCTCCTGAATATATTCGTGAGACCAAACCGGATATTGTCATAATTATGCCGTGGAATCTTAAACAAGAAATTGCCGGACAGCTATCCTATATTCGAGATTGGGGCGGTCAATGTGCCGTATGGATTCCACAGATTGAGATGTGGTAAAGATGAAATTTACTGAAACTTCGATTGCAGGCGCTTATGTAATTGATATCGAGCCGTCAAACGATGAACGCGGATTTTTTGCTCGTTCCTGGTGTGTGGATGAATACGCTCAGTATGGTCTAAATACGAACGTGGTCCAGTGCGGGATATCTTATAATTGGTATAAAGGTACGATCCGAGGGCTGCACTATCAGGAGGCTCCATTCACTGAAGCGAAAACGATACGCTGTACAAAAGGCGCGGTTTATGATGTCATACTGGACATTAGACCCCAATCAACAACTTATAAGCAGTGGCTCGGCATTCGGCTAACTGCAGCAAATCGCAGTATGCTGTATGTACCGGAGGGGGTTGCCCATGGTTTTCAAACACTCGAAGACGATACGGAGCTGACTTATTTGCTGTCTCAGCGATATGAACCTGCAAGTGCTCGTGGTGTTAGATGGAATGATCCAGCGTTTTGTATTCAATGGCTGCCTATGGAGGCTCTCATCATAAGTGACAGGGATCAGCAGTTCGAGCTATGGAGGGAGGGAGCGGAGTAGTGCTGATTATATCTGATAAAGCACATGTATCGGCGTTGGCTGATATTGAAGATTCAGTGAGAGGGACGCGCATATTCATTGATGACGGAGCGATGATAGACTCGTTTGTAAAAATAAAGCCTGCTGGCGGCACGGGGGATGTGCAAATCGGCAGTAACAGCTATATCAACTCAGGTACGGTTATTTATAGCGGCAATGGAGTATGGATCGGTAGTGGGGTGCTGATCGCCGCAAACTGCACGCTTGCACCAGTGAATCATGAATATCGTTCAAGCAGTCTGCCGATTATAGAGCAGCGATTTATGCCGAGTAAAGGAGGAATCGTTATCGAGGATGATGTATGGATTGGTGCAGGAACGGTTATTCTTGACGGCGCATTTCTGAGGAAAGGTTGTGTCGTGGGAGCACAATCCCTGATCAAGGGAGAGCTTGAGCCCTACTCGATCAATGTGGGTGTACCTTCAAGAAGGATAGGGTACCGCCAATGAATACTAATTCATCGGGGTTATTTACAGTCATTGGTGCACAAGGCTTTATGGGTCGGCATCTAGTTAGCGCTTTACGCAGCCAAGGGAAGGAATGCTTCGCTCCAGAGAGAGATGACCCAACAGTGTTTCAGCAATCACTCGGACATGTCATTTACTGTGCTGGAGTAACTTCAGATTTCCGGCAAAGGCCCTTTGACACGATGAAAGCGCATGTTTGTTTGGCTGGGGAGTTTCTTGAAAAAGCAGCCTTCGATTCTTTCGTTTATGTATCATCGACCCGCATTTATATGGATAATATTACCTCCAATGAACAGGTGTCCTTATTGGTCAATCCCCATCATCGAGATCATTTGTTCCATCTCTCCAAGCTCGCGGGTGAATCACTCTGCTTGAATTCAGGACGGAAGAACGTCAAAATCGCCCGAGTATCGAATGTATGCGGTGATGACTACAATTCTGGTAATTTTCTATATTCGCTCATCCATGATGCGGTAGACAAGAAGCACATTACTTTGCACACGACCCTTGATACAGCTAAGGATTACATCGGTATCGATGATGTAGTGAGGCTGCTTATTAGCATCGCGCAAGCGGATGGATCGGGGGTATACAATGTGGCGAGCGGCATAAACACGTCGAACAGGAGCATCTCCCAGTGGATTCGAGAGCTTACTGGCTGCCAGGTCTCAGTAGCAGATGATGCTCGGACCGTTTGCTTTCCACTAATAGACGTCACACGAATTCATAATGAAATGGGTTACGAAAATCCAGACAGTGAAGCACTCATTCGGGGATTGATCGCAGAGTGTACTGAAGAGTTAAAACGACAAGGTTTGGGAAAGGCAGGAGGTTAACGTGAACTTGTCGTTGCCGTATAACGAATTTACAGCCTACACCCTGAGGCAGTTGAACAATATGTTCCCTGATCGCCGCGTCCTCAAGCTTAAAGAGCTGCAGCCCGCATTCGAGCAGGCGATTGAACGAACCGCTTACTGCTTTCGGCATGTCACATTAACGGGCTACAGCAAGGAGGGGGAGCCCAATCTGAACCATCTGCACTCGGACCAGTATGCTGTATACCTATGGTTTCTGTCTAATGCGGTTTGGCAATTAACACAGAATGAAGCGGCTGCCAACAAATTATTTTACTTGAACAAAGCATTGCATGGCTTCAGCTGCATGTACGACACGTTGCTGCCGGATATCTTCTTGCTGCTGCACACTACGGGGACGGTGCTTGGAAAAGCTGCCTATAGCGATTTTTTTGTCGCGGCTCAAGGCTGCACGGTTGGGAACCATCAGGGGCATTATCCTGTGCTCGGACAGAGAGTTGCTATGCTGCCGGGATCTTCCATCATTGGCGAATGCCATATCGGCGATCGGGTATCCGTTGGAATTGGTGCCACCCTTTACCGGCAAGACGTACCTGAGAAATCTGTTGTGTATAAGGAAAGCTCAGGTCAACTAAAAATCAGACATTCTTCCTCAGATTGGGCAAGTCGAGTGTTTCATCATGGTTATAAATAGAGGCTTATGTTTCAAGCAGTGGCCGGAATGGTTTGAAAATGAAACGTAATAAAGTTGTTGGTCCCTGCGTATTTGGCAAATCCAGCATAGACAGCAGCCAAACGAGAAGCAGCAGCGATATAAATACGAGCTTATCCTTTGTGGGCTTGGATTTAAGCTGGGACCATTCCAGCCATATAATAAGCATCACAGCTATTGTGACCATCCAGAAAAATCCCCATCTCATCGACCCTTCACCTCTTCCATAGGGACTCCCGCCGGTGAGTTGATTAGCCCGGGTCGGAGTATATGAGCTTGAATGTCAACCTTCACGACAACCTTTGGAAATAACTCATTCCAATTATTTTTTTCTTTTTCCCATTGCTTGGGGTATTTTCTGTGGAATTCCTTGGCAAAATCAAAAATATCTACTTTCCATTTATGCTGAACCTCGTTAGTAGCCTGCAGGATGCGTTCTTTGACATCTTTGGCGAATGCCTTGTCCAGCAGTATTAACAGGTCTGGGCTTAACGGATTCAATAGGGTGCTGTTTTGAACAATATCACCTTCTGTATTCACCTTTATAGTCATCATCCATTGGTCTCCAACAATTTCCGGGATTAGTTTAACAGAGGCTTTGACAGGGTTTAAAGACACGAGTCCTTCGGTCTCATCGGTTTTATAGGTAACCGTGTATTCCTGGATTTCATTTCTTACCCACATCACCCCCCGCGTTACTTTACCTGAAAGCTCCCCAATCATTGCATCTTTATTAAAAATTGCGATTCCCATTATATACGGAATGGTTTGCAGAGGATCAGTTGCCGACTTTTTCGGCGGCAAAATCTTAACGATCGGAAGGGCGGCTGCCTGGGAGTCTCCTCTTAACATTTGGCTCAACTGCTCTAACGTTATCTTGAATCCGGTCTGCAGGTCGGATAACTTCCGGAGCGCATCCGAAGAAGATCGCTCAACGCTTGGAAACACTTCCAGAGCATCCGCTGCTTTTCCTTTGCTGACAAACATATAAGCTCTTTCTCTGGGTTGAGGATGCCGTACTAGAAAGTCGAATTGCTCGTGAATCCCTTTCTTTGCCAATGTATCGCTTATAATAAATATTTTGCATTGCCCCCAGAACAGCTTACGGGTAGTTTTACGTTGCAGCTTGGATAGTGCGTCTGCAATATTAAACCCTTTTTCAAAACTTATGGTTGTTTTTTTGGCTGTGCCGCCACCGGACCCCCCAGCTCCCATCATTCCACTCCCGCTTTGATTCTGTGGGATGATAAGTTGCGCTGTCGCCTGAATCATGTTGTTCTCCACTTTGTCGAAGGCTAATGCAGTAATAAGCGATAAATCGTTAAGCTCTGTTCGATCCCAGCAGCCTCCAAGCAGTAGGAAAGGCAGGATTAACATTGCTAATTTCATCAACGCTCTCATGGGGTGGAATCTCCTCCAGCAGTCGCTTTTCTTTTGCGTAATACAGCCAATATAAGCAATAGCAGCGGAATGAGGGTTAGCATTGTCGGCAGCTCGAATGGAGCTACGTAGCGGATCAATTCTTCCATTACAGGTAAGCTTGGCAAATCCCACAGGCTCGTGATAGCAATCAGAAGTCCAAGTGGAAAGATGATAGGACGGCAGTCTGACAATTCAAAGCATTGGCCAAACGCAAGAGCAGCCATATAGAAAAAACCGCTGAGTTTAATGAAATTACCGACCACCCACATCACCAGCAGCAGCGATTCTAAATTTTCTAGAAAACTAGCAACGCCTATAGAACGGAATGCAACCAATAGGGGGTAGATTTTATTCGCAATGTCCGGACCAAGTAAAAATAAGATAATCAGGTTGATATAAGTCAAACTCAATACGACGGCACTCAAAGAAATGATCCCCCATTTCCTTCCTTTCTTTGGGTCTGTCAGGTTGGGCAGGAAAAAGGAGATCAGAAAATATTCGCTAAACCATGCCTGCGGAGCTGCTGCGCCTTTAATTACAGGGAGTAACCCGCCGCTTAGAATAGGGAAAATGTTTTTGGCGTCCAGATCCGGGAAAAGAAGCAGCAGGATAAAAATCGGCAAAATAAAGATAGGTACGAGAATCACTGCGCTCCTTGCTACTAGTTCGATCCCGCCGCGAACTGCAAAGGCTGCGAGCAGAAGAATCGAGAGGATGACCAACAACAGTGGAGTTCTAAATAAAAAAGTACCCGTGACAAAATCTGCGTACTGTCTGGTGATTGTTCCTGCTGTATGTGTCAGAAAAAGAAAGTAGATCATGGAAACGATTTTTCCAGGTATTTTTCCAATCAGCTGTCCGCTATACTGGATGATTGTTTGTTTAGGAAACAGCTCGTGTAACCGGGTTGCTGTATAGATGCTTACAAAACCGGTCGCAGATGCGATGAGGGGCGTCAGCCATATGTCATTTTGGGTGTAATGGGCTGTAATGGCGGGAAGAGAAAGAAAGCCAGTGGCCAAAATGACGGGATACATGAGCAAACCCATTTGGAAGGCTGAAATTTTCCCTTTCTCCAGCATCTACATCTCCCCCTCTATGGATTAAGTCTCCCCATTTTCAGGACCCGGTTTTTGACCGGATGCCTGCCGATACTTGTTGTACTCCCCCGTTAAACGCGGACGTGTATTCATCATCCACCAAGGAGCTCTAATAAGGACGTCTTTGAATTCAGCCAGCTTTGGAGTCGAAACCGCGGATAAATAGGGGATACCGAAAGACCGCAAGCTGCACATATGAAGTACAATAGCGATAACACCTAACATAATCCCAAGAAGCCCAAGTGTACCCGCGAGAAGAATCAATGGAAAGCGAAGCATTCGCAGCGCTATCCCAGCGATATAACGTGGAACCATGAAGGAAGAGATGCCGGTAATGGCAACTACCATAACCATAGGTGCTGAGACAAGGCCGGCTTGTACGGATGCTTGACCGATGACGAGCGCTCCGACTATGCTGACGGCAGAGCCTACCTGCTTGGGCAATCGAACGCCTGCTTCCCTGAGTGCTTCAAATATAATTTCCATGATCAAAGCCTCGACCAACGCCGGAAAGGGAACCGATTCCCGTGAGCTTGCCATGCTGATTAACAAAGCTCCGGGCACCATCTCTTGATGAAAAGTAAGAATGGCTACATATACGGATGGAAGCAGGATAGAGATCAATAGAAAACAATAACGCAGCCAGCGTGTGACTGTGGAAATCATGAAACGCTGGTAGTAATCCTCCGCGGCTTGTATGAGGGAAAAGAAGGTTGCAGGAGCAATTAATACAAACGGAGTGCCATCTACCAGAATGGCTACCCTTCCTTCGAGCAGGCTGCCGCTGGTCACATCCGGGCGTTCGGTACTCAGCAGCTGAGGAAAAGGAGAGAAAGGGGTATCCTCAATCAGTTCTTCAATATAGCCGCTCTCCAGTATACCGTCGATCCGGATACGTTGAAGCCGATTTTTCACTTCTTCCACCAGCGTTTGATCCGCAAGACCCTCTATATAAGCGATAACGATATTCGTTTGAGTGTAATCGCCGATTTTCATCGATTCCATCTTAAGGCTTGGACTCTTGATGATACGACGCAATTGGGAGGTGTTGACACGCAGTGTTTCTGTAAAGCCTTCACGAGGCCCCCTGATCCCCACCTCAGCCGTAGGTTCCTCTATTCCGCGTTTTTCCCATTTGGTTAATCCTAGTGCAAGACCAGATGGCTCATTATCACATAACAGAATTGGATTCCCGTTAGAAAGATAGTCAATACAAGATGAGAATGTGTTGAATTCATTGGCTTGAGATACTGATATTTTTTGTTCGATAAGCTGTTTGAGATTGGTGTTTGCTCCTGACTCTTCCTTCATCAATGGCGCAATAACATTCTCCTCAATGCCTTCGGAGTCAGACATGCCATCGATATATATCAGAATAGCTTTAACCTTTCCACCGATTAAAAAGGAGCGAAAGACTACATCCGAGCTTTTGGTATAAATCGAACGGAGCATCTTTTCATTAGGCTGCAAACTTGAATAAAGTTGTTGCTGTTTCTGGTCATTATTGGCAGGCTTCTTCTGTTCACGACCCTGAGCAGGGTTCATTCTCAGCCATTTATTTAGTTTTTTGAACAAATGATGATCCCCCATTGGGCTGAAAACCCTTGATAAAGTTGTTAATTATAGTAAACCAAATGCTACCTTTTCATACAAAATAAAGATGAATATTATTTGGTGAATGACTGCTCAGTCTTTTACACAGAAAAAACAGCAAACAAAATACCCGCTTGAGCTAATTGGCTCAAAAGCGGGTTTCATTTTCAGAGACAAGTAATTTATTGGTGTTTACGGGTGTATTCCTCAGGAGTTTTACCAATAATACTTTTGAAATCTTTGATGAAATGCGATTGATCGTAATATCCGAGATCTGTCGACAGCTTCACCAAATTATAATTTTGGTCGAGATCCATTGTTTCAGCAGCATTTTGCAGTCGATACAGCTTGATGACCCACTTTGGGCTTACTCCGACGTATTGTTCAAACAATCGCTGCAGCTTTCTTATGTTAATGTTGAACAGTTGACTAACATGGTCCACTTTAGTAATCTCCCGGTCTTCGACAACCTGATCTATGATTCTATTTATTAGAGTAATGTTTTCATCCTTCGCCGGAAGCTTTTGCCGAATTATATGTTCGATATGCTCAACCATCCTGAAGTCATCTTGTTGGCTGAGAATTGTATGCTCTATAGTTCGAGCCTCCACATCAAAAACGCCTTCGATCCCCAAAGGATTGCCATTTAACTGAGAGACTGACTGTTTAATGAATGGATAGAAGCCTCCCGGCTTAAATTTCACACCTAGAACGCGTCCCTTTTCCTGAATGATAACGCTGTATTTGTTTTTCGCAACGCCATATATAGCTGTCTTGTCAGGTTCAATGATTAGATTTACACATGGATTAGGAACAATTTCCTGATTATAGGGATCATGGCCGGTTAAACCCCAGCTTACAATCCAGAAGTGCTTGACGAAAAAACCAACATCCCCCGAGGGAGCGTAACGTGAGAGCGAGAATTTCTTTTCGCCTTCTACCAAATTCAATACACCCATACTAGGCTTCAGAGCATTTGAGTTCATATGTGGTTACTCCTTCTTCTCCTGTGAGTTGTCCTAATCGTAACTAGCAGCTTGTCGCGTTTTTACAATACTTAACTGGAATGAATATCTATAATTCATATTAGCAACATATAGAAAATCTCGCAAACAATCAATGTTGCTAGTTTCGCTAGAAACAAACACCAAGGAGGAAGTAATATGGAAAATGCAGAACTGAAATATGAATTTTACATTGATGCGACAATAGAAAAGGTATGGGATGCTTTAGTGTCGCCGGAAGGAACACGCAAAACCTTTTTCGGATGTGTGATCCGATCTACTTTTGAAGAGGGAGCTCCTTACGAATATGTAGGTCCGGGTAATGATGGTGATGAGACGATTCATGTATATGGCAGCATTCTGAAGTATGAGATCCATAAGGAAATGAGTTGCACGGAGCATCCGGGGCCATCTTATAGGGAAAATCATGCGCAGCTTGAGACCAGAGTAACCTTTACTTTGGAGACGGTTGGAAATTGTACCAAGTTGAAGCTCGTTAATGACCAATGGCCAGCTAACCATCCATCTTACAGCAATGCCTCGCAGAGCTGGCCAATGATACTAAGCAATGTTAAGACCTATGCTGAAACTGGGAAGACGCTGGATTTCGGCTGGTAATGTTTAAAATGAATAAGATCGTTGAGGGGCTTGCTTCGGCAAGCTCCTATTCGTATTGCTGCTATTAAAAACTAATGTGTTAATTCAGTTAACAGGCTATAATCTAAGACAGACGTATAAAGAATTCAATAGGGCAGGGAGTGACTCGGAGTGAAATGGGTAACGAGAGAGAATGCGAATGTTGAACGTGTGGCATGTCCATGGCTAATATTGAAATTTATTGA
The DNA here is from genome assembly GCF_024722015.1 of Paenibacillus radicis (ex Xue et al. 2023). Lineage (GTDB taxonomy): Bacteria > Bacillota > Bacilli > Paenibacillales > NBRC-103111 > Paenibacillus_S. The sequence goes on from NZ_JANQBD010000024.1 coordinate 46,625, forward strand.
TCCGGAAGCGATTTTTGAATTCGTTCCCAATGATACGGATCCTGCAGCCATAACGGACGGAATTCCTTTTGATATGAAGGGGGTGGAATTGGGGCATCACTCTGGGAGCTGCAGCTTTGAAACGATGCTAATCAAGTATGAGCTAACCAACAATCTGGCATTGGTGATGATGGGATCAATTATCCATGGAGCTGATATTCCCATAGACATTGACATTACTCCGGAGTCAGCAGGCTTGCGTGCCATTGCCTTTGGTTTTCATTACTTAGGGATCGATGACCACGAGAAAATTAATTTGCAAATACCTATGTACGATGCACTATATGCATGGTGTGAACGAAAGACAGGGACTGGCAAACAATAAGGGCTTAAAATCGGAGCAATTGTTTTCTACATTGATCAAGCAGCAGCCTGACTTTTCGTCCCGCCTCAGCTTCAAAATAATCTCGAGCTTCAATTATTTGAAATTGACGTATCGTTTTTTGAAATTCTTCCCGTACTCGTTGGAGTTGTTCATCATCGAACTCCCAGGCTTCTTCTTCTTCGAAATAGCCTTGCAGTCGTTTGATCCCTGGAATCAACTCGTTATATTCTTCGGTACGGGCCGAGTTAAACTGCTCGATCATTTCCTGGTCTTTTTCGGTAGAGAATGTATTGGACAAAAAGGTGGATTCTTGACCTCCGAATTCACGAACCTTCTCAGCTAATGCTCCTATAAACAAGTGGACATCATCGGAATTAGGAAGCAGGCAGACCCCGTCTTGAAGATAAATCGATCCGAATTTTTTGAGCTCTCTCCACAAGTAGGCACGATATTTAGTAGGCTGCGGGGGGACTTTGTAAATAAAAATAATCCACTTCATAGAAGATGCTCCATTCTGTTTTAACCCTAATGATACCATATATCCAAAAAAGCAGCATCCAGCCTTTGCGGCAGGTGCTGCTCTTTATATATAGGTGTCAACGCATTTTTTTTCGATACTCCATAATTAGACTAAGCGGTAGTGTTAGCAGGGTAAGTATAGCTAGCAGCCATGCGCCAGCCGCGGAGCTGAAATTATTATAAATGAATATGCTTGTAACCGTGATGGATAGAAGGATGCCGATAGCCAGCCACCAATCATCAATTATAAGACCCAAAATGGTTTGAAGCACTGTTTTCACGGTTCCTCACCCTCCGTTTTTGCAGATTCTGCAGAACACCCACACTTAGAATGGATACGAGCAGTAAGGCGGCCATCAAAACTAATATGGACACATCCCCGTGCCACCATTCGACTCCGACACCTTCACCCACCAAAAAAATACCAAAGCTGCTAAGCATTAATCCAACTACAAATTTCATTGTGTTTTCCGGTATCATTGCGAGAGGTTTCCTAAGTAGTATTCCGGCAATTATGACGACAATTATCCCGATGACACTGCCAAGAACTGCTGAACTGAGTTCGTTAGCGGCTAAACCTAAGGTAAGAACGATAAATATAGCCTCGATTCCTTCTAACAAAACAATATTGAATGTTGTTGTAAAGCCGAACCAGTCCATCCGCTTGGTAGCCGTTCCCTCTTTTTTCTGGCGTGTTAGTTCTTCCTCGTACGCTTCATTTTCCAGGTGTAATGCTTTTAGGCCGGAATACCGCAATATGGCTTTGCGTAGCCACCTCATCCCGAACATCATCATTAATATCCCGATGACAAGCTGAAAGGCGCTGACATGCACGTAGCTCATTAATGGGACTCCGAATAGCACGACCAGTGCTGTCAGCAGCAGGATGGCAAGAGCCATGCCGGAAAGCGAGCTTCGCCAGCCTTTCGTTACACCTACAGCCAATACGATTGTAAGGGCTTCCACAAACTCGACTGCTGTACCTAGAAAGCTTGCAGTTATTACATAAAGATTCATTCGAGCTGCTCCTTTCCGAATTTAAAAAGTAACAGTCGTTATAATATAACAACTGTTACTTTTAATTTATACGAGTTATTCGATTTTGTAAAGTGGAGAATCAGAGAGATAAACCTACAGGATACTTACGCAGGGGAAGAGGGGATCAGCTTTTGTACAAACATTTTCATCGCCATGGTTATTGGCATTTTTTTGCCATGAATCATCAGGAAGTCCCGTGTGAAGCTTGTTTCTTTAATTGGGACATCGATAATCTCACCGGCTTCGAGCTCTTTGCGCACGACCAATCGTGATAAAATAGCGATCCCAAGCCCGGCAGCAACGGATTCCTTCACACCTTGGCTGCTGTTAAAAATATAGGATCGCCTGACGGAGAGACCGGCATCATGTATGAATGCATCACTGAACGCTCGGGTCCCTGAGCCGCTTTCTCTTAGAACCCACACTTGATCCTGCAGCATTGATGGCTCTGCTATGCGAAGGGAAGATAACGGATGCCCGGGTGGAGCGACTAATATCATTTCGTCCTTCATATAGGGGATGGCCTCGATATCGAACTGGGTCACATGGCCTTCCACCAGACCGAGGTCGAGTTCATTGATGCGAACGGCTTGGATAATTTCTTCCGTATTGCCAATGTTCACTTGAATGTCGACCTGAGGATATAAACTTGTAAATTCGGCTAACAGCCGCGGCATGACATATTCTCCTATAGTAAAGCTTGCGCCGATTTTAAGTGAGCCGGTTACGGCATTTTGCAGCAGATGGATTTCTTGCTTCGCATTTTCGTATAGAGATAAAATTTGCTTGGCATTTTTATATAATAGGGTTCCCGCTTCCGTCAATTTTACTTGCTTGGGGGAACGATGCATCAGCTTGGCACCCATCTCCTGCTCCAGATTTCGAATATGCAAGCTTACTCCAGGCTGGGAAAGATTAAGCAGCTCCGCGGCCCGGGAGAAATTGCTCTGCTCGGTTACCGTTACAAATACTTTCAGTGTTTCTACAATCATACTTATTCCTCCGCCTTAATCTTCGGTTTTATTCCTTGTTGAGCCCCGGTTATACAGTATTCACATTGTAGCTTTAAACCTTATTCAGAACAATGAACAATCATTAGTATTTCTGATGATACTAATAGCAGATAAGTATTTCACTTCCTTATTTAGCTGTTCTATAGTGGAGCCATATATTAAAGGAGTGAATTCACTATGGGACAGACACAAGCACAAACTTATCCATTTAACCCTATAAAAAAAGGACTCGGCTTCGCTCAAGGCTTAGGTCTCACGCTGCTCCTTGCAGTTACGGCCAAGTATTTGTCCGGTTTTCCTTATTTAAGTATCATGGGTCAACTGGTCATTGCAATTCTGCTCGGTATTGTATGGCGTGCGTTGATCGGGGTACCGGTACAATTGATGCCTGGTATTTCCTATTCAAATAAAAAACTTCTGCGGTTTGGCATTATTCTTCTCGGAATGCGGCTTAACCTGGCTGATATAGTTCATGCTGGTCCGAAGGTGCTGGCTGTTGGTGTGATTAACATCGTATTTACGGTTTTTATAGTTTACGGCATTGCCCGGTTTATAAAAGTAGAGCAGAGGCTCGGTATGCTCACTGCATGTGGGACGGCCATCTGTGGAGCAGCGGCGGTCGTAGCTATTGCGCCGCAGATCAAGGCGAATGATGAAGAAACAGCTATAAGTGCAGCAACTGTGGCGATTTTGGGTACAATTTTTACATTGCTTTATACGCTGCTTTATCCGTTTCTCGGACTTTCGGCTTCTGGATATGGCGTCTTCTCAGGAGCTACTCTGCATGAGGTTGCTCATGTAATTGCAGCAGCTGCCCCTGGCGGGAAGGACGCTGTAGATATGGCAGTGATTGTGAAGCTGACCCGTGTAGCCTGTCTTGTTCCGGCAGCCATTCTCATTAGTATTTGGGCCAAACGTTTGGAGAACAAACAATCTGGTGCTACAAGCCAAACAAGCTGGAGAGCGATTCCGATTCCATGGTTTATTATCGGGTTTCTCTTAATGAGTGGCGTCAACACATTGGGAATCATCTCTACAGAGGTAACGAATCACGTCATAACGGCAGCTTATTTGCTAATTGCCATGGCAATGGCGGGCTTAGGACTGAATGTGGATCTACTTTCTTTCCGCAGATTAGGGTTGAGACCATTTGTCGCAGGGCTTATAGGATCTGTGCTTTTATCAGGCTTAGGCTATCTGCTTGTTGTTTTATTCGGTCTTGTATAAATGTTGTTTACAGCATGGCTCTACCTGGATTATTATGTAATAATATGTAAAAAAAAGAGGGTGGTGGCTATGTTAGTTAAGAAGGCTGTGCTAGGTCTAACCGCTGTTGTTGTGCTGGTTGGAGGAATAGTAGTAGGAAGAGAGCTGTTTATTGTCAATTCCGGGAAAGAGCAGCCGGTTTCGGGCGATACTTCCTTCCAAGAGGCAAATCCTGTGCCAGCGAAGCCCCAGTCTACGAAACCGAGCAAGAGTCTGGCTGATCTGGTAAAAGAATATGGCGAGCTGCCTCTGGCTGACGCCCATAATCATGACGCTGGCGGTTACGCCTATATGCGAATGGTGGAAACGTGGAAACGAACGAGCATCGACCGAATTGTTCTGTTCGGTAATGTTTCCGATCCAAGTGCTATAGACACCGATGCAACAGCCTGGAAAGCCTATGAAGAGTATCCTGAACTTGTAATCCCCTTCTTCTCCGGTATTAACCTGAAGGATGCTTCGAGTCTCGAGGTTGTCAAGAAAAATTTGGAAAAGGGCTATTTCGGTATTGGAGAAATTGCAGCCGCTTCTGTTAATTCTCCTGCTCTTAGGAATGTTCCTTGGAAAACAGACCATCCGATGGATGGCTTCTTACCGCAAATATACGAGTTAGCCGCGCAGTACAAGGCTCCTTTGCTTTTACACATTGATCCTCCATCTGGCGGGCCCATATATCAGCTGGAGGAAGCATTAGAAGCTTACCCTCATACGAATTTTATATTCGCACATGCCAATGCCTATAATTCACCTGATAATATACGGCGGCTGCTGCAGAAGCATCCCAATCTATATGCGGATTTTTTTGCGGGTTTTACAGTTTTCAATCCTGAGAGCTCTAACAAGCTGGAGCACTTTATTCCTGTGATGAAAGAGTTCCCGGACAGGTTTATGCTTAGTACGGACTCTGGCTATGGCTTGAAGAGCGAGGAGTTAGCGATTGAGGGGATGTACCGTTTAATAGACGAATTGGGAGATAAGGCATTGGCAAGAAAGATAGCCTATGACAATTTGGATGCATTAATCAAATTTCAACCGGCAACAGCTGCACAGCTTGAGGCTATACGGAATATGAAACAGGCTGACGGTCAAACCTATGCTGCATCTGGCTTAACGAAGGTTGAGGCAGCAAAGCTTCTTCTTAAAAACGCGTCCAAATAAACTTTTTCCTCTTGACGCTTCTTTATTTTGTGCATACAGTGGACAAGTACACAATTTACCAGTAAAGAAGGAAAGTTCGAATGGAAACTTGGAAGCGCAATCTTTACATCTTATGGTTCGGATGCTTTTTTTGCTCGGCTGGTATTGGAATGATTATTCCTTTCTTGCCGCTGTATGTTCAGGAGCTTGGCATTCATGACGTTAAGCAGGCTGCACTATGGTCAGCCATGATTTTCGGGGTCAATCATCTAATGATTGCACTTGTATCTCCTTTCTGGGGGAAATTTTCGGACAGGTATGGGCAGAAATTGACGATGGTCCGTTCAGGCTTCGGCCTTGCGATCATCATTGCTGCTATGGGATTGGTTCATACGCCGATCCAATTGCTGCTCCTCAGAGCTTTGTTTGGGACGATGGGAGGATTCAGCACATGTGCTGTCGCATTGATTGCAATTGAAGCCCCTAAACAAGAGGTCGGCAAAGCGCTGGGTATGCTGCAAACAGGACAAGTAGCTGGACAATTGCTTGGACCTTTGATTGGCGGAATACTTGCGGAGTGGCTCGGAATGCGTAATTCTTTTTTTTTCACAGGCTTATTTATTTTGATTGCAACGGTATTGGCGATTGTCGGTGTTAAAGAAACAAAAGTGTATCCGAAGTTCAAATTACGGTGGTTCCAGAAATCGGCTGAGCCAGTCCGGATTGAAAAGCGTGATGCTCCCAAGAAAAAGCAGCTGGGCGAAGTGATTAAGCAATCTCCTATAATATTGACTTTATTCGTGTCCACTTATTTAATAGCTGCGAGCTTTCAGAGCATTAGTCCGATGATTACTTTGTATGTCAAAAGCATGCATATTGAGAACCACATTGAAATTATGGCAGGTTTGATATTTGCATCAAGCGCATTGGGGACAATCATCGCAGCGCCATTTCTGGGAAAATTGGGGGACAGATTCGGTCATCTTCCTATTCTGCTCTGTTCCGTGTTTCTGATTGCCATCTTGTACATTCCTCAAGCGAGTGTAACAAGTCCGTGGAGCTTGATGGGTATCCGCTTTATTTCCGGCTTATGTGTAGGAGGTTTGGTGCCGTCGATTTCATCCTTGCTGCGAAGCTTGACCCCTATGGGACTCCAGGGCAGCATTTTTGCATATAATGCAAGCGCTAACTCTTTGGGGAACGTGTCAGGTGCGATGTTCGGAGGTTTGGTTGCGAGCAGCTTTGGCATTTCCATTGTGTTCTATATTATTGCAGGTGTATTTTTTGTTCATTTTGCAATGCTGGCCTTCCAATATAAAAAGATTAACAAAGCGAGTAAAAGAGGGGAGCTCGAAGCGTAACCCTACTTTGGATGCTTGCTCTTGAAATGGCTATGGATACTATGATTAGGGGTGTTATAAGTGAAGCAGAAATTATCATTATTTATATCCATGCTATTTTTAGTTACGATTATGACGGTACCCATTAGCGCCCATGCAGAAACAGCTGCCAAGAGCTTTGCGGATGTGACGGAAAAACATTATGCAAGTAAAGAAATATCCAAACTAGCTCAAATGGGGATCATCGAAGGCGGCTCTGACGGTCTTTTTCATCCGGACAGTGAAATTACGCGCGGGGTGACAGCCTTGTGGTTAAGCAAAGCATTGAAGCTAAAGGAGCCAGTGTCATTAAAGGGATTCACAGATATCCCTGAGAGCAGCGTCTATTCGTATGCGGTTAATTCGCTTAAGGAAAAAGGGATTGTTGAAGGTGACGAAGGACGCTTTAACCCGGAAGCCCCTCTGACACGTGAACAAATGGCCAGCTTGTTGGTAAGAGCCTTTAAGCTGAAGGAAAACGGAGTCAATGTGTGGTTTAAGGATGAATCATCAATTGGGGAGAGTCATTACAAGGATGTTGTTCGCTTAAAGCAGCATTTAATTACCGATCAGCTGGAATATTTACCGAAGAGCCGAGTAACCCGTGCTCAGCTTGTGCTATTCTTAAACCGTGCTATCTCACAGGGAGAGACGGGCAAGGATGAAATACCGTTAAGCGACTTCCTGCGTAAATCCAAAACAAGAGGAATTCAATCATCACCGGATGGTAAGATGACCGCTTATGTAGAGGAATTCGAAGGTCACCTGCAAATCTATGTGGATCAAGAGGGCGTAGAGCAGGATTATCGCATTACGAATATGAAGGATCGGGATATTGAGAACTTTTTTTGGTTCAATAATGAGAGGATCGTCTATACCACGAGCGCACATGGTTTGGAGGATAATCACGTGCATTCCGTAAATCCTAACGGTAAAGAGGATAAGGATTTAACGCCCTATGACAATATACGTGCGGATATTATGGAATCTTTGTCTTATTTGCCTGGTCATGAGAGCGATATGCTAATCAGCATTAATAATCGGGACCGTACTGTTTTTGATGTTCAGCGTTTGAATGTGAAGACGGGTAAGATGGAACTGGTAGCAGAGAATCCTGGAAACATTACCGAATGGCTAACGGATATATATGGCGAGGCCAGATTAGCGGTTGCAAAGGATGGCATTAATACGAAAATATTGTATCGCAGCTCCGCTCAAGGTAAATTTGAGTCGATATTGGATGTTAAATTCGGGGACAGCTTCAAACCTATAATGTTCTCTTTCGATGAAACTCAGATTTTTGCACTAAGCGATATTGGAAGAAATACTTTAGCGTTGGTTAAATATAATTTGAATACGAAATCAATAGGTGAAACGGTTTATGAAAATCCGGAAGCCGACGTGACTGATATCGTAATCTCCTACAAAAAACAGGCTATTCTGGCAGTGAAATATGAAACCGATAAAGTGCACTACCATTACCTGGATAAGGAATTCGAACAATTGAATCAGGCTATTGCCAAAAAGCTTCCCGGAGAGCAATTTATTATAACAGGCAATCCGCTTCCGGAATCCAAGGTGAATTTGTTCGTTTACAGTGACAGGTCTCCAGGTGTTTATTATCAATATAACCGTAAGGACGACACGATAAAAAAAGTTAAGGATACAATGCCTTGGATTCAAGTGGATCAACTGGCTGAAATGAAGTCGGTTTCTTATACGGCACGTGACGGTATGACTATAAGGGGATATCTGACCTTGCCCAAAAATGCCGGGGACAAAAACCTTCCTTTTGTCATTCTTCCGCATGGCGGACCGTGGGCTCGCGATTCATGGGGATATGACAAAGAAGTGCAAATTTTGGCTAACCGGGGTTATGGAGTTTTGCAGATGAATTTCCGCGGTTCAACCGGTTTTGGAAAAGCTCTGTTCAACGCAGGCAATAAGCAATGGGGTCAAGCCATGCAAAATGACATTACGGATGGTGTTAATTGGCTCATTAAGCAAGGAACTGCAGATCCTAAGCGCATAGCTATTTATGGATCATCCTATGGCGGTTATGCCGCTCTTGCCGGGATGACGTTTACACCGGATTTGTATGCCGCGGGGATTGATTTTATGGGCCCCTCCAGCTTGCTTACTTTTCTTGAAACCATGCCTCCTTATTGGGACAAAAAGAAGTTGTATATGCAAGTCGGGGATCCAGGGGTGGACAAACAAATGATGGAAGACTATTCGCCACTTTTGCATGTGGATCGTATCAAGTCTCCAGTTATGTTCGCACAAGGTGTCAACGATCCGAGAGTAAAGAAGAAAGAGTCGGATCAGATGGTTATGGCGATTCGCCAACGTGGAATTGATGCCCCTTATATGATTAAAGAGGATGAAGGTCACGGCTTCCGCGGCTATGAAAATCAGTTGGACTTTTATACGATTATGCTCAAGTTTCTCGACACACATTTGAAGAAGTAAGTATACAGCATTCATTTGCCTAATAATGATGAGCTGACAGCTGGAATCAATGGACTGCCATTCCTAAGGAAGCTGTCCCAATAGGGTGTAAGTGAATGAATCAGACGCCTCCAAAACCACTTGTAAGTGGGGATGGAAGCGTCTTTTTTGTAGGGGAAATCCCATCAGAGTGGGGGGCGAGCATCCAAAAATCCAAAAATGACTTTTGGGACTGCCACTCCTAAGGAGGCTGTCCCAAAAGGGTGTAAGTGTATGAATCAGTCCCAAACTATTGACGCTCCAAAACCACTTGTAAGTGGGGATGGAAGCGTCTTTTTTGTAGGGAAATTCTGATCAGAGTGGGGGGCGAGCATCCAAAAATCCAAAATTTGACTATTGCGACAGCCTCTTTTTGGATGTTGCATAAGTGATGGGGCGAGAACCGATGTTCAAAGGTTGCTTTCAATCTAGGGGAGACCAGGATCTTCGGGCGGCTGCTGAAGGAAAGGGGTGGAAATAGATGGAAATCCTCACGTTAATTCAGCCTGAATATCGCTTGAAATCAAATTAACTGGAAAAACTAACTCTAATATGGGTGATATGGCCAATATCCGCCAAAATACGTAGAATTAGCATGAGAAATTCCAGTTAAAGGGCTAGAAACGCTATTTTCGGAGCAATTAACGTGACATTTTCCCGATAAATGCATGAAGACCGCCAGACTGCCATGCAATGCCGTAACCGAACCGAGAACCGAGAACCGAGAACCGAGAACCGAGAACCGAGAACCGAGAACCGAGAACCGAGAACCAGAACCTAACGATTAGCGCGCGTTGGAAAGCGATCTCATCTCTGTATTTCACTGAGAACATCTAAGAATAAGCTGCCTCAAAATGACTTTTAGAGCAGTACCTTCTTTGTTTACCTGCTATTGACTTAGACTGAATATAAGTTTAAACTTAATCTAAATACATTGAAGTTGCGGAGGGCTTTTTATGAGCAGAAAAGGGCAGCTTACCATACAGCGCAAAGCGATTTATGATATTTTGGCTGAGAGCAAAGATCATCCAACAGCTGCTGAGGTTATTGACCGACTGAAGCAGAAGGAACAGCACTTAGCCTACGCTACCGTTTACAATTCCTTACGTTATTTGACGGAAGAAGGCATGATCCGTGAGCTGAAGCTGGACGGGGATGCCAGCCGATACGATGCCTGTACCGAGGATCACCAGCATATTGTTTGCAAAGTATGCGGCAGAGTAGACGAGGTGTTTACTGAGGTACCGCAGGAATGGCTGAACACAGTAGCCGCTGAAACAGGCTATACGATTGAGCAGCAGCATGTTTTGGTGAAAGGAGTGTGCCCGGTATGCAAAAAGAAAGGGAAAGGGAACTGAGCTCACCGCTGAATGATTCTATATTATTTCGACCAACTCTCCCAGAACCGGCAATTGGGGATTATTGCGAGACTACACATCGTATTGTAATCATTAGTCCATTTCCTTATTCATTGCATGAGCTTGTGCGGGAATTGACGATCAAATGCTACGATGTGCTTGTTTTTCGCTATTGGGACGAAGAAGCGTTGGCTGTCCTTCCTATCGACCTGATGATTGTGGATTTATCCAAAGAAACCAAACATGGAGCTTCAGCAGCTCCGCAGCTGATGCGAAGCCATGGAGTTCCAACGTTGCGACTTGTAAATAAAGAGAATCTCTCGTCAGATGAAGCGGATAAATCCTCATATTCAGAGGCGGTCATGAGCTGGGAGAGCAGCACGATCGAGCAGGTGCTTGAGCGGGTTCATTCCATGCTTGCTCAGGGCAACAGGCAGCCTGGACAGCGGTCCGATCAAGCTCAGGTAAAAGATCTGACTGTCGATTACAAAAGAGTTGCAGTTTATGTAGGCTCTGAACGGATTGATGTTACGAAAACTGAATTTGATTTGTTAAAGGCGCTGCTGGAGGCTGGAGGTTCGGTGCTTAGTCGGCAGGAGCTGATGGATCGTGTATGGGGAGAGCAATATTTTGGCGGCAGCAATACGGTTGATGTTCATGTAAAAAGCTTGAGACAAAAGCTGAAGGACGACCCCAAAACGCCGAAATATATCGCGACCATACGAGGTGTTGGTTACCGAATTTCTGATTAAAAAGGGTTTCATGCAATCTTCATGATAACTTCATCAAACCTTCATGATGAATAGCGTCCCAAGATGTTACTATCACTTTAGAAGAAAATTAGATTTAGTTTAAATTTAAAAAACTTTAGGAGGATATAAGCCATGTCAACAGCAACCCAAGTCATTGTATATTCCAGCAACACCTGCACATATTGCAAGCAGCTTAAGCAGTACTTAAATGAACAGAGCATTGCCTTTGAAGAAAGAAATATTGATACCAACGACGCATTTATTGATGAGCTTCAAGCAACAGTAATCGGTGACACCCGAATTCTAGGCATGAACACTACTCGCATCCAAAAAGCATTGGCTCAATAAGAACGGAAGGAGACTACACTAATGACTCAACAAGTACAAACAACAGAAATCGTAAAAATCGGACTGCAGGCCCCATCCTTCAACCTTCCATCCACTCTGAACATGGAAACATTAGAGGAAAATGTTACTTTGGAAAGCTACCGCGGCAAATGGCTGATGCTGTTTTTCTGGCCCTATGATTTTACTTATGTATGTCCTACAGAAATCATTGCTTTCAGTGATCATGCCGACAGCTTCAGAGATCTGGATTGCGAAATAGTAGGTGTTTCGGTGGACAGTGTCTATACACACCGCGCATGGACTCAAACACCACGTGATCAGCAGGGAATTGGTTCTATCAATTATCCATTGGCATCCGATTTCAAAAAGGAGACGGCAAGAGCCTACGGTGTACTGGATGAAGCCTCGGGCTCTGCACATCGCGGATTGTTTATTATCGACCCTGAAGGCGTAGTTCGCTATCAGGTCGTAACGGATATGAACGTAGGCCGCAGCGTGGAAGAGACGCTACGCATTCTGCAAGCTCTTCAAGCGGGCGGACTATGCCCGGTTAACTGGAAGCCCGGTGAGAAGACGCTGGGATAAGCAACCCCTCTTTTGCTGGACAAGCATTGAGAGTAAGGCGGAAGCGGAAGTAAACCTATTAAATGCGAAAACCCAAGATTCTCGCTTCGTGTAGAAGCTGATTCTTGGGTTTTTGATATTTAATCATCGTGAACGAGTGTTGATTACCCTTTAATACCTGTGGTGGCGATGCCCTCCACGAAGTATTTTTGGCAGAAGAAGAAAACTAATATACAAGGGATGATAGCGATAACCGACATAGCAAGCACCTGATTCCAGGCCACACTGGTCGAGTTATCGAGCGCCATTCGAAGCCCCAACGCAACGGTAAATTTCTTGACACTGGTAATGTAGATCAATGAATTAAAGAAGTCATTCCATGTCCATATAAACTGGAAAATCCCTGCTGATATTAGTGCCGGCTTGGACAGCGGGAGTAGAATGCGGACCAGAATCATAAACGAATTGCAGCCGTCCATCTTCGCGGATTCGTCAAGCTCTCTTGGGAGTCCACGAAAAAATTGAACAAGCATGAATATGAAGAAAGCGTGAGTGGCGAGTGCAGCCGGGATGATAAATGGCAAGTAGCTGTTCAGCCAATCAAAGTTTTTGAACATTATATATTTAGGAATTATAACTACTGCATTTGGAAGCATTAAGGTGGAGATCATGAGTGAGAACAATACATTCTTGAATGGAAATGTAAATCTGGCAAAGCCGTAAGCTACTATAGTACTAGATACAACGGTAAAAAACACGGTTGGAATGACCAGCTTGAAGGTGTTCAGGAAGTACAGACCGAATGAATATTGCCCGGAGCCTTTCCAACCGTTGATGTAGCCGTCCCAATTGAAATGACTTGGCAGCAGACTGAGTGATCCGAATATTTCCTCATTCGTTTTGAATGAAGCGGTAAACAGCCATAGCAAGGGATAAATCATAATGAGCCCGAATACACACATGAACACGAATGAAACGGTATTTCTAACTTTTTCTGAACTCAATGCTTATCACCTCCGTCTTCATAATGGGCCCAGTAAGAGGAAGATTTGAAAACGAGTGCTGTGAAAACCAGAATAATTGCAAACAACACCCAGGAGAGTGAGGACGCATAGCCCATTTTCAAAAACTTGAATCCTTCATCATACAATTTCATCCCGAATAAATAAGTGGATTTGAGCGGTCCCCCATCAGGCAGTATAACAAAGGCACCGGTGAATTCTTGAAAGGCATTAACGATCTGCATAACTAAATTGAACAAAAGAATCGGCGTTAATAAAGGAAGAGTAACGGAAAAGAACATCCGTACTTTGGAGGCGCCTTCGACTCGACCGACCTCATACAGCTCACCAGGTATTTGTTTTAAGCCGGCTAGGAAAAGAACCATGGAGGAACCGAACTGCCATACATTCAACATAGAGATGGTGTACAGTGCAATACTGGGATTCCCAAGCCAGTCGATCGCTGGAATATGAAGTGTAGCGGTAAGGTTGTTAATAATTCCATCCTTCATAAACAGGAATCTCCACAGCACGGCAACGGCAACGCTGCCGCCTAATATGGAGGGCAAGTAATAGACGGTCCGGAAAATATTGACGCTTTTGAGCTTCGCAGTCAGAACTACAGCTACGAATAATGCAAAGGCGAGCTTGGCCGGGACGGCGATAATAGCATAAATTAATGTGACTTTTAAGGATTGATAGAACATGTCATCTTTGGTAAACATATCGATATAGTTTTTAAAGCCAATAAATTTTGGCGGATTGATCAGATCGAATGAAGTAAATGAATAGTAGAAGGAAGTAAGAAAAGGATACAATTCCAATAACAGAAATCCGAAAAGCCATGGACTGATATAGAGCAAACCGATATATTGGTACTTCTTTTTTACTTTCACAGCGGATCGAAGTGTTTCCATTTTATCACCCTTACTTATGCATTGTTGAAGTAGAAGTGCCGCTGAGGCTCAGCGGCACTTGTAACAGTTTCCGGACAACACGGTACAGATTACTTTTTCAATTCTTTTAATTTATCCGTATATCGTTTGATTAGTTCGTCAGCAGCATCGGATGGAGAGGTTTTACCAAAAGCAACCTTTTGAACGATATCCTTGCCGATATCTATGAGCTGTGAGTTTAGGGATATAGCGTTATCTGGAATCGCTTGGCTCTTGGAAGCCAAATCAACAGCTTTTGCCACATTTTTATCCAATTTATTAGCTTCTACAACTGCGTTTTTCGTAGTTTCCAAAGCAGGTACAGCTCTTACATCGCCCAGTATTTTGGCTGCTTCGATATCCGTCAATAACCAGTTTACAAACTTAGTTGCAGCATCTTGATTCTCCGATCTTTTATTAACAGAGACAACCATAGAAGGACGGATAACAGCAGCACCGGTTTTGGAATCCTTATAGGCTGCAGGCAATACCGACTCGATCTCAGTACCTTTTGGCAGCGTGTCCTTGAATTTAATAACTTCACTGCTCCAGCCTTCAATAGCGACAAGCTCTTGATTAATCCATTTTGGGTTTTGATCGGTTTTGCCGGCAAATAATTGGCTTTCACCCAGTGGCTGGAAAACGCCGGCCTTGAACGCTTTCTGAATCCAGTCAAAAGCTTCAGTGGCCTGCTCTTTCGTAAAAGTAAGGGTATTATCATCCTTGACCATAGGTGCATTGGTTTTCTGTCTTAGCATGGATGCGAGCATAATCTGAATGACGCCCAAGTCTGAGTTCATCAGGAACATTTTACTGTCCTTTGCATGAAGCTTCGTTCCTTCCTCCAGCAGGTTGTCCCAAGTCCAAGCCTGATTATAGGGAATGCCCAGCTTTTCAGCCAAAGTTTTGTTGAATACTATGGTGCGTCCGTTAGTTCCCATTGGCAAGCCGACGACTTTGTTATTATAGGTGGAGAAGTTTTTTAGGTAAGTAGCATCAAATTTGCTCAAATCCAAGTTCTTCTGAGTGCCTAAATCAAGTAAAAGCTCGTTTCCATTAGTTAATTCCGCAAGCCATGGTTGATCCAATTGGAGGATATCGGGTGCTGTACCACCAGCAAGCTGTGTTTTTATTTTCTGTTCGTAGCCATCGAATCCGCTATATTCAGCTTCGATAGTTACGTTAGGATTTTTTTGCTTGTACAGATTGATGACATCAAGAGTAGCTTTGTGACGTGAATCACTTCCCCACCATGCGAATCTCAGGGTAACTGGTTTAGTAGGATCGGAATTTTTAGCGCTGTCGCCTTGAGCTGGCGTTGAGCCGCTGCTGCATCCGACAATGCTTGCTGAAAGTAAAGATATGACAATGGCCGAGCTCCATAGCTTCTTCTGCTTATTCATATGATTCATATTCGTATCCCCTTTTTGTTCGAATTTACAAGTTGTAAGCATTTGCAGGTTTATTATATCAATGAAACTTGGACCATAAAATCCATCTGATTTGATAAAAGGTTTGATTATTTGTCTGAAATAAACTGCTATTTCATAGTGTGAAGGGTGTCTAATTTGTCATTTGATTTCATTATTTGTCATTAGGTTGTATGCGATTTCTCGATACTCTATAATAGCAGAAAGCTGACAGCAGAGACACGAATGTATCTACATCGAATAGACTTCGAATAAAATGATTTTGTTATACCGCAAGAGGGAGGGTAACGATGTATAAACTGATAGTAGTTGACGATGAGACTAAAATAAGAAACGGTATATGCAATTACTTTCCATGGAATGAGATAGGATTCGAGATAGTTGCAGAGGCCAAGAATGGGCGGCAAGCCCTAGATTATATTTTAAAGCATGATGTGGATGTAGTTCTTAGCGATATTAAAATGCCGGTCATGACCGGAGTCGAGCTTGCCCAAGAGCTGCACAGCAGAAAAAGTAAAACGAAGATTGTGTTTTTAACCGGCTATAAGGAATTTGATTATGCGCAAAAGGCTTTGGTCTACGGTGTGAAAAGCTATATTATCAAGCCCACCAAATATGAGGAGCTGCTGGAAATTTTCTCAAGGATCAAGGATGAGCTGGATGATGAGCAGTCGAGAGAAGCGCTGCTACAAGGCCAGGCTGTGACCGCTGCGCCTTTGGTAGAGGAAGTGGCGGAGGAAAACACGGAGGAACTGGGTTATCACGAGAAGAAGATTGCCGCGATCAAATCCTACGTTCTGGAGCATTATAAGGATGTGACCCTGGAGGAAGTGGCAGGGTTGTTTCATATGAACTTGTATTATTTGAGTAAGTATTTCAAAAAATGGTCGGGCCAAAATTTTTCGGACTACGTCATATCCGTAAAGATGGAGAAAGCAGCCGAGATGCTAAAAGATATTACCTATAAAACATACGAAATTGGAAGCTTCATCGGTTATGATAACGCCAAAAATTTTTCCAGGGCATTTAAGCTCTACTACGGCAAAAGCCCCAGGGAATTTCGTGATTCACCACCGGTAAGCGAATGAAAACGAAGTTTTTTATTAAGCATCTTTCCATGTTTTTTCTTCCGCTGCTTATTCCGCTTATTATTCTTGGAACGCTCTCTATCCTCATCACCCAGAATTATATTAAGGAGGATATAAATAAAAGCTCTGTTAATTTACTCAAGCAGACGAAGGAAAATATTGAACTGATTCTAAGTGAAACGGATCCGATGAGCCTTGTGTATGGCAATGATTTTAAGATTATAGAAGCCCTTAGCTCCATTATGAAAAACAATGCATTATCCCATGAGGAGCTAATCTCTTACGGGATTCTGAAAAGCTTCCTGAGTGCCCCCGCCAACGCCAGACCGTATATCGATTCCTTTTACATTTATTTGCCTAACGATACGGGACGGTTCATTTCTTCCAAGGAAGGGCTTTCTGAGCTCAATAACTATTATGATAAGGAATGGTTCGATCGATTTATTAAGCAAGATGCGAATGTAAAGCTTTGGATTGAACCCAGGACAGTTAAACCATTTGCTTTTGAGCAGATCCCGACTAAAATCGTTACGATTTACCAAAGAATTAACTCTATCGATGGAGTGATTGTGCTTAATATTTTACCGGCTTATATTGAAAATATTTTGAAGTCGTTATCTACGTTTCCCGAACAAAGCATTCTTGTAGTGAATGAAAATAATCAAATAATTTTTAGCGACAAGCAGCCGGACTACTTGAAGGATTTAAAGCTGGAGAGTATCAACAAGTCCGAGCAAGCCTTTTATACGGTCAATGCTGCAAGAGAGGCTTATATTGTTACACAGCTTAGTTCAGCCAGATATGGTTGGAAATATATTTCCATTGTACCGCAACGGGCATTGTATCAGGTGCCCTTCACTATTATCCAAATAACGGTGCTGCTGCTGCTTATCTCTTTTGTGCTTGGATTTGTGCTTGCCTTTTATTTCACTAAAATCAGATACAAACAAATATCGAATATTATTCATATCATCGATTCAGCCGAAAATGGAAGTCCGCTTCCAGCGCTTCCCGACCGGGTTAAGGATGAGTATGGGTATATCATTCAGAACATCCTGAAAACTTTTATTGAACAGAGCTTTTTGAAAATACAGCTTTCCGAAAGGCGTTATAAGTTACAAGTCGCCCAACTGACAGCTTTGCAAGCTCAAATAAATCCCCACTTCTTATTCAACACACTGGAGACGCTTAATTGGGAAACCATCGCACTGACTGGCAGGCCGAACCAGGTGACGAAAATCATTGATAATTTATCGGAGATTCTAAGATATTCGCTGACCAATCCAGAGGAATTGGTTTCATTAAACACAGAAATTAAAAACCTTAAAAGCTATATCGAGATCCAGAAATACAGGTATGAGGACAAGTTTGATATTATATGGGACTATGATCCGAAGATCATCGGTTACCGTGTGATGAAGCTGTTATTTCAACCTTTTATAGAGAACAGCATCTACCATGGAATTAAGGAAAAGGAAGAGAACTGCTATATTAAAATAAGAATTAAGGCCGTCGGAACTGAGCTGCATATAGGCATTATTGATAATGGGCTTGGCATGAATAAGGATACTCTACAGATGCTTCGGAACGACTTTGATAATGAAAAGGAATATTCAGAGCATATTGGCATGAGGAATACGAATAAGCGGTTAAAGCTGGCATACGGTGAGGATTACGGTGTCGTTATTCGAAGCAAGGAAGGGTATGGGACCGCGGTATATATGAAAATTCCAATGAGTTAGACTATTAGAAAAACCAAGAATCGGCTTTAGTTCGAAGCGAGATTCTTGGTTTTTGGCATCTCATTTTACTTCCACAACAATGGTTTCAAGCAAACGGTTATCGATGTAAGGCAAAGGTTCTTTCAAGGTTAACACTACATCGCCGTACTGCTTTTCATCAAGCTCAACGACATAACGCCATGCACCACTTAAGGGAAGCGCGAAATTAGTCCCAAACCGTTCTAAACCTTTATAACCACTGCTCGGCTTAGTAATTTCGAAAGGGGCTACCACAGTGACCTTCAGTCCTGATTTTATATGAATGGCATGAATGGTGAGCGTCCTTCCATACAGTTCTTCGAAAGGAGCCGTAAAATGAAAAATATACCCAGCCAGGCTGCCCGCGGTTAGTTCAGGTTCAGGGTAAACGGCAAACAACAGCTTCCCATGCTCGTAATATTCAGTTCGATCGATTGGAGCTTTGGTCATTTTTTTGAAAAAAGAAGCTGCTTGGGTTTGAGGCCAGTTGTTTAAATGGGATATTCCAAAAAAGAATAGCACGGCCAAAGTCAATGAGATAAGGGCTGTTGCTATGGGGAAGCGTCTTGTACGCCTCGAATTCTGTACATTTCTTATGATCTGATTCGTTAGTTCTTTAGTAAAATGAGACTGCGAAAAAGGAGAGGGAGTCATATGCTTCGTCCAATCCGGTTTATTTGGATCCATAGGTTCACACCTCATTGCTGTTATTTTCGAGCAGAACGGATACTTTTTTCTTGGCCCGAAATGAACGGGATTTGACAGTACCTTCTGTGATTTGGAGCAGCTCAGCGATTTCTTTGATTGCCAGTCCATAATGATAATCTAGAATTAGGACTTCGCGGAATTTGCGCGGTAATTTCATAACTGCCATCCAGAGCTCTTGGGACTCTAATCGGTCAAATATTACTTTTTCAGCTGAAGGAGAGGTATCTTTGTATGAAAAAAGAGTGTCTATAAGAGTCACTTTTCTAATGAAGGAGCTTTTCAAATAATTCAGCGATTTATTTCTTGTGATGGTCAAAAGCCAGCTTTTCACACTGCATTCGCCGCGGAATGAATAGAGCCGGTTATAGGCTGACAAAAAAACTTCCTGCGAAATATCGTCCGCGGCATCGGCACGTTGGGTCAGGAAATAGGCGAAATTCCATACATCCTCCCCGAAAGTAACCATCAGGTCGCGCAATACCTCGTTTCTGTCGTAGCCGGATGCCAAATAATTTAAGTAATGCGGCTCCAATTTGTATCACCTCTATAAAATAAGACCATTCACTTGCGATAAAGTTCCCCATCCAGACAATAATTTTATCGGGAACAAAAATCTCATCAACAGAGATGGTGTCAGGACGATCAAAAAATAGATTTTTGGAGAAGGGGGCGCTGCGAAGAGCCCCTGGAGCATTTGTACGGAACTAAAAGTTCCGCTACTTCATCAGCCGGCTCTAAATTAAGGAGATAGCGGAAGTGGGAATTCCGTTATGTTGGCCGAGTTGGACATTTATGCATAAAAACAGAGGGGTAACGGAACTGGCGCTTCCGTTATCCCTCTGTTTTTTGGGCTATCCATCTGATAAAGGAACAATGACTTCCGCATTGCCCTTCACTTCCGTGGATTCATTACTGGACGCAACAAGGCGTTGCTCTTGTTAAATGAGATGTTAGGGCTGCTCCGGCATCGGTCCTGTGTAGATGGATTGGGGACGGAAAATGCGGTTGATTTCTGCTTGCTCCAGAATGTGCGCAGTCCAGCCGACGATGCGAGCTGCTGTAAAGGCAGGCGTGAACAAGCTGGTTGGCAGCGCAATAGCCCGCATGATGGATGCCGCAAAAAACTCAACATTCGTATAAAGCCTGCGGCCTGGTTTATATTCCTCAAGCAGCTGAATAGCGATTTTCTCCGTATGAACCGCTAGATCGAACCACGGGTCATTGCCGGACAATGCCTCCGTCACCTGACGAAGCGCTTCAGCTCGCGGGTCCCTGGTTTTGTATACGCGATGGCCGAAGCCCATGAGCTTCTCGCCCCGCTCAAGCACTTGACGTATCCACGCTTCCGCGTTGTCCTTCGTTCCGATGGCATCGAGCATGGCGATGACCTCGGACGGAGCGCCGCCGTGAAGCGGGCCTTTCATCGCGCCGATTGCTGCGCTGACAGCGGAAGCCATGTCCGATTGCGTCGCTAGAACGACGCGTGAGGCGAACGTGGATGCATTCATCCCATGCTCCATGCCCAAGATGAGATAAGCATTCAATGCCTTAACATGAGCAGGGTTAGGCAGTGTTCCTGACAGCATGTATAGAAAGTTGGCCGTATGCCCTAAGCTCTTATCAGGCGCTATACAGGGAAGCCCAGATTGTTTTCTATGCCAGTAAGCAATCAAGGTAGGGAGCAGTGCAGTCAAAGAGACAGCCTGCTCAACCTGTGGAGGCCAGCTGGGAAAATCATCTGACATGGCTGCTACTGCCGTCTGCAAAACATTCATGACGGGCATTGAGGCAGGAAGTGCGTCTAATAAATTTCTGATAAAGTCCGGGAGCACACGATTCATCTGTAAATTCGAAGTGAAAGCTTCCAACTGCTCCTGATTCGGTAGAGAACCGAACCACAATAAATAAGCGGCTTCTTCATACTCCTTACTGATAGCCAGCTCCTTGGCCCAATATCCCCGGTAAACCAAATGTCCTTTTTCCCCGTCAACGAGGCTTATATCCGTTTCTGCTGCTACAATTCCATCCAAACCTGTTACTTTTGCCACTGTAGTCACCTCTTAATCTTAGTGATCTAAGCATACTCCAATTTTATGATAAAGTAAATTTATATGTTTTTATATACTATATAAAAAATTATTATCTAAATTTAGAGCTTCTACCAATCGCAAAAGATCAGAACAGCTAGTAATAGGAAGCCTGCTGTCAGGGTGTACAGATCTCTGAGGTGAAAGGGGATTTTATTGTAGGATAAACGCGAGACGCGTTTCACACGATACCCTCTCGCTTCCAAGGCAAAAGCCAAATCTTCGGCATGCTTCATCATCGATAGAATCAATGGAATCATGAATACGTGAGCATCACGTACTCTTATGGAGCCTTGCTTTACATTCGCTTTGCCTCTGGCTCTAGTGATTAGCGAAATTCGTTCTATTTCTGCAAATAGTATGGGAACGAATCTCAAGAGCAGAGAGGCGGAGAAGGTAAAGGCAGCAACCGGGATGCGAAAATACTCCAGAAAAGAAAAAGCTTGTTCGAGCCCGCGCTGCATCTTTGATCCGGTTGTTGTAAGAGCGAATAAAATGCCGAGCACCATGATCAACAGAAATATGGATAATTGCTTAGTAGTTTGAGCTGCTGAAATTATTGAAAAGTCAACTGCTGCAAGCTTTATCGAGTCCGGATAAAAGGTTAGAGTAAGCCCGGAAATAAGAGCTGAAATAAGGATAAAAAACAGGAATGGCTTCACAGGTTTTAGTAAAGCACCGATTGGCGCGCCTGATAAGTACATACAAATACAGGTGATAATTGCAGCGGCACCAATACCGTACCATTGATCTTGAATTAAGATTCCGCTGGATAGTAGTAAATAAAATAGCCATTTGGTGATAGGATGCAGCTGTTGCACAGCTGTTGAAAGGATGGATGTAAATGAAATACTTTTTGCCGACGGTGCTGTCGATTCAGGATTTAGTGATACATTCGCTGCGGGCGTTGAAATAGTATCAGCTGTTGGATCCGTTATCGAAGATTCTCTCGAAACCATGTAAGCTGGGTCGGCTGAAGGCAAGCTTGTAGTCGAGCTGTGCTCCAGTGATTCGCAAGCTGTGGAGCGCTGACGGATTTGCCGGATTATGGCGTCAGCGGTCTCATCCGGGGTTATTGACGTTCCGGATAATGGTATTCCAAGCTCCAGCATAATGTTAGCAATCTCGACTGATGTAGGCAGACCTATCTGCGCTTTAACAAGGATGCCCGGATTGTCGCACAGCTCCTTCGGAGTCAAATCAGCGACTAGGGTGCCCTTGTGCATCACGAGCACACGATCCGCAACAGGAAGGAAGGTGTCAAGGTCATGGCTGACGAGGATGATACCACCCTTGTCAACCCTTTTATGGATATCAATAGCTTCCAGCAGATGAGGAATGCTTAAAGGATCGATGCCTGCCGTAGGCTCATCCAACAGCAGCCATTCCGGCTTGGTTGCTAGGCTTGTAGCGATAGCTACCTTACGTTTCTGTCCGTCGGACAAGGTGAAAAAGGATTCGGTGAGAAGCTCCTCTGGAAGCTTCATTCGATTCATTGCTTCGTTTATTCTTGCGGCAGTCTCCTGCTTAGACAAACGCAGAGGGCGCAGGGAATATAAGAATTCTTTGCGGATGCTCTCGGCAAACAGCTGCCGCTCCGGGTATTGGAACAGGACGCTCATCTTGAATTTAATAGCGTTGTTCATCCGTTGGCCGTTCCATAAGGATTTACCATCATAGGAAATAGTGCCTGCTTGCAGCGGGATCAATCCAGCGATTGCGTTCAAGAAGGTTGACTTTCCGGAGCCGGTTTGTCCGGCTATGAGTGTAACGGTACCTTTTTGCAAGCGGCAGTTGATATTTGTAAGAATAGGCCCGGGTTCAGAACGATTATTTTTATTGCTGCTATTCGGCTTGCCCACAGTTAGTTGCTCAACGTTTATCATAAGTGAACACTCACTATCTTCCCTAGCTCGGCTGGAGTTACCGGCAAAGAGTCAAGCTTAAAGCCTTTATTTACTAAGGACAGAGCTACCTGAACCGTATAGGGAGGGGCGAACCCCAACCGGTCACAGAAGCTTTGGTTATGTTCGTCTGTTTGGTAGAAGAAATCCAGAGTGGACCCGTTGTATGCTACTTTACCTTGGTCCAAGGCTACCACTCGTTCAGCCCAAGCGAGCTCATCCATCCATTGAGTAATCCAGATAATGGTTTTTCCTTCACGGTGAAGCTCCTGTGCTACCTGTATTATGTTATGACGGGACCGAGGATCCAGCATGGAAGTAGCTTCGTCGAACAGGAGGGCAGGGGGATTCATACAGAGGCAGGAGGCAATAGCAAGCAGCTGCTTCTGTCCTCCTGAGAGCTCAGCAACCGGTCTGTCGGCCAGAGCCTCAAGGCCAACTTTTTGGAGCGCTGTCTGGGCTCTCAGATGAATCTCAGGTTCAGCTATACCGTAATTTTCCATCCCGAAGCATACATCCTCATAAACCGTCTCACCAATAACTTGCGTATCGGGATTCTGAAATACAAGCTGAATCGGAGGCTGTTCGGGTATGTTAAAGCTGAGTTCACCGGATGTTGCGGGAGTCAGCATGGCAATCAGCTTAGCCAATGTACTTTTACCGCTTCCGTTGGTCCCGGCAATGGCGACCCATTCTCCCCGGCGTATAGTCAGGTTAACATCTTGCAGTATGGCTGGCGCTTTCTCGGCCGATGCATAGGCAAAAGAAACATGTTCAAGCTTAATTAAATGTTCTCCGAAATTCATTGAATTTTACTCTTTTCTATATGATTGGTTTATGCTAGAATATCAATTGTCAACTAACGACTCACAAATTAGGTTAACAAATAAAAGGAGATTATGCAATGAAAATGAAATTGAGTTTGCGTGGTATGGTGTTCAGCGCCTTGTTTGCAGCTTTACTAGTCGTATCGAGCTTTTTGAACATCCATTTGGGATTTACGCCTGTTCCTATCAGTATGCAAAATCTGGCTGTAATGCTGGCCGGCGCTGTATTGGGACCGCTGTATGGATTTTTCAGCATGGCATTAGTTGTTGTATTAACCGCTATAGGTATTCCATTGCTTCATGGAAGCGGCGGGCTGGCTTTGATTCTGGGACCAACCGGCGGATTTATTTGGGCTTATCCCTTTGCGGCTTTGCTGATTGGGTGGGCGGCCAAACGTATTAAAGGTCAAGGGCCCTTGGCATTTGTATCTTTATTTATTGTTTTAGAATTGTTTGGTTCTTTGCTGCTGTATGTTTCCGGGGTACCTTGGCTTGCCCATGTTGCAAACTATTCCTTGCAAAAGGCTCTGGCTCAAGGATGTTATCCTTATTTACCGGGCGATGCAGTTAAAGCGGTTGTTGCTGCGTTGATTGTTATCCCGGTGCGTAAAGTGTTCCCGATTGCACGAATTACAGGAACAAACGATACCAAGGCGGCTTAATAGTTATTGGGTCTGTATGTATAACGAATATAGCATGTGAAACAAGAATCTGAAAGTACATACTCTTTGGCCGCCCAAAGACCTATAAACCAGTTCACTCCTTTGTAAATGGGGGGGTGAACTTTTTTGCATATATAAAATTTATATACAATTTCAAAAGTATGAAATATCGTCAGAATGCCATTAAATGGTTAGTTGTAAATATTCATATTGACAAAACAATAAAAGCATGATATAATAAAATATTTTTTGACATTAAATCCCCTTGTGGTTATGATAAGGTTTATAAACATAACTCAACCATTATGGAGGTATAGGATGAAAATCGCCAACGGAGTAGAGATGTTAGAGATTTCAGCAACTGTGATGGGGAAGATGGATGTTATTCACCCAACATTGATCTGGGACGAGGATACGGCTGTTTTGGTGGACACTGGTTTTCCTGGCCAAATGCCATTAATTATTGAGGCGATGGAGAAGGCAGGGGTACCCTTCAAGAAGCTTAACAAAATCATTATGTCCCATCAAGATCTGGATCATATCGGAAGCCTGCCAGCTATTCTGCAAGAATCATCGCAAAAAATTGAGGTTCTGGCGAATGAAGTGGAGAAGCCTTATATACAGGGGGATAAACGGCAGGTGAAAATAACACCGGAGGCTATTACTCAGGCGTTGCAATCATTACCTCCTAATGTGCCTGAGGAGTGGCGTACTGCCTTTAAAGCCGTACTGGAAAATCCGCCCAAGGCGAGCGTGGACAGAACAATTGAAGATGGAGAGGAATTGCCATACAACGGGGGGATAACCGTCATTAACACACCTGGTCATACTCCCGGGCATATCTCCCTATATCATAAAAGTAGTAAAACATTAATCGCAGCGGATGCTTTGGTCATAGTTGATGGGGAGCTGCATGGATCAGTGCCCCGGAATACGTATGATTTGAACTTAGCCGCTTTGTCGATCAAGAAGCTCACCAATTACGATGTTGAATCGGTTATTTGCTATCATGGCGGTCTTTACAAAGGAAATGCTAACCGACGTATCGCAGAATTAGCCAATCTGTGAGCGCGATTGAAGAGTATATGTTCGTGATTACAACTATTATCTCCCACTTCATGTACAAGTGATCTGGGGGCGCACAGAAAAGAACCTGGCGGTGAGGTTACCTCCAGGTTCTTACTGATGCGATTTACCGGATTAAGCGCCCTGTATATGCTTTCCTTGAGAGTAGCGATACAGCTGTTCGTAATAGCCATGCAGATCCAACAGATGCTGGTGGCTGCCGGCTTCGACGATTTGTCCCTGCTTCATAACTATGATGCGGTCGGATTGCATAATGGTCGACAATCGGTGGGCGATAACAAGAGTGGTTCTGCCCTCCGATACGACCTGCAATGCAGATTGCACGAGCTGCTCGGTTTGTGAATCCAGGTTAGCTGTCGCTTCATCCAGAACAAGAATTTTGGGCTGGAACACGACGATTCTTGCGAAGGAGATTAGCTGTCGTTCTCCGGCGGACAAGCCGCTCCCGCGTTCCGACAGCATCGTATTATAGCCGTCCTTCAGTCTGGAAATGAGCACATCTGCGCCGACAAAGGTACAGGCATCGATAACCTGTTCGGTTGTAATGCTTTCATCGAAAAGCCGGACATTATCGATAATAGTGCCGGAGTACAGAAACGGCTCCTGCTGGACAAGACCGATCATACGGTGCAATGTGCTTTGCGGGATGCTGCGAATATCGGACCCATCGATTTGGATGCTGCCTTCCCTCACATCATAGAACCGGCAGAGCAGGCTCATCAGCGAGCTTTTTCCTGCACCGGTCGTTCCGACAATTCCAATCATTTCACCGGGTTCAATATGAAGGTCGAGATCAGAGATGACGGTGTTATCATCGGAATAGCCAAACTGAATATGGTTATAATCAATGCGGCCTTTCACAGCTGATAGATCAATTTGTGCAGGTGATTTGTCATCTTTAATTTCTGGCTCGATTGTAAAAAGCTTATACAGCCGATCCATAGATACGGTAGTAGACTGCAGGGTGCTCCATTGCTGGGATATGTTGTTAATCGGCTGAAAAAACTGCCGAATATAGGTGATAAATGCATACAGCACACCAAACTCAATCGAATGGTTAAACACCGCCATACCGCCGATATACGTTAAAAATGCCACAGACAGATTGCTCAAAACATCGAAGGAGCGGTTGAAAAACACGTTGGTACGCACTTCCCGCAAATTAGCTTTGAAGTAGCTTCGATTGCGGTCCATAAATTGATTTTCCTGTTCCTTTTCCTGGTGGAACGCTTGGGTTAAGTTCATGCCGGCTAAATTCTCAGCTACAAATGCAACCAATCGGGACAGCCGTGTGCGGGTGATTTGATACGTTTTGCGCATATAGGAGCGAAAGCTTATCGCTATACAGGCAATAATCGGAAGTATTATCATACTGTAGCCGGCCAGCACCGGATCCAGGTGAAACATTAGAATAACGATAAAGATTAAGGTCATACCGTCGCGAATCAGACTTAGGAACACTTGATTGAAAAATTGATTCAATGTTTCTGTATCGCTGGATACGTGGGTGACTAAGCTGCCGCTATGAAACCGGTCGAAGAAAGACATATTCAGCCTTGTAATATGCCCGAACAAATCTTTGCGGATACGCGCGACGATGCTTTGACCGGTGAACTGTAGCAAATTATTTTGCAAATAGGTGAAGCCGAAGCTGGTTATCGCTAATACTAAATAAATGCCGCCTAAGATCAGCAAGAAGCTGAAGTCGTTATTGCCCGTCAGTAGATTGTTATCGATGGCAATCTTCACCAGGTAGGGCTGCAGCAGATCCGCGGCAATGGCGAGCAGTGTACAGAAGAAGATCGCAATAAACTTGGAACGATGAGGTTTTGCATATCCCAGCGTAAAACGAAAGGCAGCCCGTCGATTCTCCTTACTGACATGATAGCCGCTGCTGATTTCTTCCTCTTGCTTAGTCTTGTTACTGTCCTTCGGCATATCGGGTCCCCTCCTCTTGAATAGCATATAGGGAAGCATAGATGCCGTCCTCTGCCAGCAGCTGCTGATGTGTCCCTTGCTGTACTATCTTGCCTTCATCCAGCACGACAATCATATCCGCATGCTTGATAGCACTAATTCGATGAGCGATGATAATGGTCGTTTTATTTTTGCGGCTTAATCGCAGGTTTTCAATAATTTTAGTTTCTGTGACCGCATCTACGGCGCTTACACTGTCATCCATAATGAGAATAGGTGCATTTTTTATAAATCCCCGAGCCAGACTGCTTCTTTGCCTTTGTCCGCCTGATAAAGTGAAGCCTCTTTCTCCAAGCTTGGTTTCGAACTGATCGGGAAACTCCAGAATATTATCATAGATCTGTGATTGCTTGGCAGCCAATTCAACAGCCTCAAGTGAAGAGTCACGTTTGTAAAAGGCAATGTTGTCACGAATCGTTGTACTGAATAGAAAACCGTCCTGTGGTACATAAGCAATTTGATTGCGCAAACTTTCTAATGTAGCGTTATGAATGTCTTCATTTCCAAACTGAAGAGTTCCTTGCGGCGGATCATAGATCCTAAGCAGAAGCTTGACGAGTGTCGTTTTCCCGCTGCCGGTTTTTCCGATGATGCCCAAAGTTTTGCCATGCTGAATGGTTAAATTAATGTTGTGCAGCGCAGCTTGGGTTGAATTAGGGTATGCAAACGTTAAACCTTTCATATGTACGTCTGTATTTTGCAGATTCAACGCTTTTGCTGTCGGGGACTCGACAATATCCGGCTGTACAGATAACAGATTGTTCAAACGATCGAGAGAGGCGCGGGCCCGCTGCATAGCATTGATAACGTTGCCAATTTGCTGCAATGGGTTCACCATCATCCTTAAGTAGAGCGTTAATGAAACAAAATTGCCTAGCGTGATTTGATTATGAATAGTCAGGTATCCGCCAAATACAATAGAAATAATGAGAGATAAGGCACCTAAGAAAGGCAGTAAAGCTTGAAAAATCGATGTTATTCTTACTAAACGAAGCTGATTTTCGAGAATTTGATCGACTGTTTTTCCAAAACGGCTTCTCATAATCGGTTCAACTGCGAATTTCTTCGTCACCCTGACTCCACCGAACTGTTCCTCAGCCGATTCCGTCATTTTTGCTAATGATTCTTGAACCTTGGTAGATCGTTTTCGAATCGATGGGCCGAAGTAGATAACGGCAAAAGGGATGATCAGAAGAGGGAGAACGCAGACTGCAATTAAATAGAGGGGGATATTGCTTATAACCATCATTATGATGACTGAGATAAGTAGAATGACGGAGTTAACGGTTTGGTTTAAGCCCATCGACATAGCTTCACGCACAGCTGTTACATCATTCATTACAAAGCTCAGCAGCCTGCCGACGCCATTCTTCGAATAATAGCTCTCGCTCAATGTTGTGAAGTGATTGAATAACTTTCTTCTTGTGTGAAATTCAAACCTGCGGCCTAATCGCATCACCGTATACTGTCCTACCCCGAACAATATTCCGTACGCAAGTCCGATTGCCAGCAAGATGAGACTGTACTCCTTTATAATGGCTTGAGTAATTCCTGCTGCCTGCAGATGATCGGTGAAATTTCCAAGTACTTTGGGGTAATAAGATTGAATAATGTTGGCTGACGCCATGAACGATATTGCCGTTATGTACATTAACCAATGAGCTTTCATGTAATCTTTGAGCAGTGTTTGAGCTTTCAATGGCATCCACATCCTGTAAATTTAATCGTTTCCAAAAACTAATTATACTTCGCTTGCTTGTTTATTTCACCCGCACTAAGCATGGTGTAGCAGTTGTATTCCCTTTGATATCGTTTGATATCCCCGGTATTGCTGTGTAATAGGTGTTTATCTTCCGAATGCTCACGCTTAAGGCCCATTCTTCAAGGATTCTTAAATTGGACTTTGCGTATCTTCTATATATAGAGGTGATAAATGAACAGGGCGATTCCGTGTAACTTAACTTTTAATGCTATTATCAGTGTTGGAAGCATTGGAAATTTGTTAGTGATGACTTTGCTGATAGATTCATAGTATACTCATTCTCGTAGCAAGCGAGCAACACAAGCTGAGCAAGACGAGTTGCCGAAGACAATATCCGACGAAGCAGAATAGCCGCCGCATTTGAATGATTGTTGCAGGATGAACAATTAGAATAATGAGGTGCTTTGGTATGACTGCTACTGAAATTCCACTGTAAGGCAGCGTTGGGAAATTGTTATCGATGACTGGTTGATAGATTCATAGTATACTCACTTAGGTAGCAAGCAAGCCACATGAATTAAAGAAAAGAAAAGCCGCAGCCGCATTTGTTGATTGTCCGTTTGACGAACAATTAGGAGAATGAGGCATTTTGTGTTGTCCATTTTGACCGGAAACAAGCTGAAACAACAAAAAAACTAACTACATGGAGGAATACAACTATATGAAAAAAAGCCTATCTATGATATTGTCCCTTGCCGTGGCATTCTCGATGTTCTCATCCGTTGCACTTGCTGCCAATGCAGCTGACAAAACTTCCAAAGATTTTACCGATCTTAAAGATTTGGATGCAGCGACTAGAGCGCAATTCGACGCCATGATTTCGGCTGGTATCTTTGATGGTGTTGCTGATAACACTTTTGGCTTAACCGATAAAATGAACCGAGCTCAATTTGCTAAAGTAGCGGCGTTGGTGTTCGGCTTAAATGTAGATTCAACATTAAAAACTTCGAGCTTCACCGATGTATTGGCAACAGATCCTGCTAATGGTTACGCATTGCCTTATATTGAAGCTATTGTAAAAGCAGGCATTACAGACGGATTTGCTCCTGGCCAATATAATCCTGCCGGCGAAGTGACCAAGGAACAATTGGCGGCCTTCCTGGTACGTGGTCTTGGAATGGATGCACAAGCCAAAACAACAACTGGTAAGGAAGATAAAACAGTCTCGACTTGGGCTAAAGGTTATGTGGCTCTAGCTATTGAGAAAAAATTGCTGGCCGTTGGTGCTGACGGTATGTTTGGCGGAATGACTTCTGCTTCACGTGAGCTGCTTGTAACTTCTTCTTATGCAGCTAAACAGCAGTACGTTAAAGCTCCTGAAAACGGGTTATATGCTATTAATTCTTTTAAAGCTACGAATGCTAATGAATTCACGCTTCAATTAAATGGTGGAGTTAACGATCCGTCTGAATTGAAATTGGATTTGAAAAGAAACGGTTCTGCTGTAACTGGTTATAAAACAACTTGGAGTGACGATAAAACAACGGTCGTATTGACTTTGGATGCTAAGTTGGACGATGAAAAATGGAGCGTCACACTCGGCGGTTTGAAAAACCTGGACGAAAAGAACTCTACAGCCGAAGTTGAAACCAAGAAAGAAACAATGGAAAAAATCGATTTGCTGACTACCAGCGATACTCTGCCGAATAATCCTGGTGAAAAAATCCGTATAAATTTCAAAGCAACAAATCAATACGGCAAACAGTTTTCGATGGCAGCAAGTGATTTTGACATCTACACAAGCAAAGGTACTCAAACGCCTATCGGTGGCGAGCAAGCTTTCTATGTGACTTTGCCTAATGATATGAAACGTGATGACCATGTATCCGTTACTGTTTTACACAAAGACAGCAACAAGCAAGTGAATAAAGTGTTCACGATTGGTGACAAGTCTATTATTTCTAAAGTTGAAGCAGGCGATCTGTTGAATGGCTCCGGCAACAAGATTGAAGCCATTGACGCTAACGGATATGCTTACCTGGATGTTAAAGCTTATGACCAGTATGGCTTCCGCATTGAAGATAAAGATGCTCTTAACAGCGGAGTGATAGTATCCATTACAGATAATGACTTGCAAAAAGGTAACGAAGGGGATTCAACAGCAGCATTTGTTGATAATGCAGTTGGTGATGAAGCGGCAGATTTGAAGCTGCGTTCGGTTGCTGATACAGAGAAAGAATTTAAAGTTTCTTTATTCGCTAACGGTTCGTCTCAATCCGTGACCAAGACCATTAAAGTGGCAGCTTACAAATCACCATCCAAGATTGATTTCGGCACTTACAGCTACAGCTTGACTAACGGTGATGCAATTACAGGTGATGAAGCTACAGATAACAAAATGTTCATTCCTATCCTTGTTAAGGATGCGCAGGGCAATCAATTAACAGGCCAAGAAATTTACGACAACCGCAGCAAGCTTACAGTATTTGCGAGTGGTGCTATTACTTTAGCTAGTGAGCCAATCTCGAATTCCGGGCTGCACAAAGGAATGATCGCTATTCAAAGCGTTGACAAAAAAGGGTCTGCAACCATCACTGTTCAGCTTAAAGATGATGCTGCGGTAAGAACAGAAAAAACATTGAACGTTAATGACGAGCGTAAAGCCGATACTCTTAAGTTCTCCACAACGCCAGCAAAATATATGATCGCAGGTGCTGACAATGAATTGAAATTGAAGCTCTATGATCAATATGGCGGCGAAATGAAATATGACAGCAATAATCAGTATGTGGTTAGATATTCTTTGACAGCTAATTCCGGAGATGCAGCAAGCTTGGCAGCAACCAGCTTGTCCAGCGTGCAAAGAACGGATGAAACAAACAATACGTCTGCTCGCAAATATGTTCTTAACCCGACAACAGTGGGCACACCGGTTACTCAAGATTTGAAGCTTGCCCATGATGCTGCTGACAAAACGGTTGATTCCGCTATTGATAAGTCCTTCAAGTTTTATGCTGGGGCTAATGCAAAAGCAGCAAGCTATTCCTTCAAAGCAACCTTGTACAAACAAGACAATCAAGGACTAGTTACAATCGGCGATAAAAAGTATGTGGAAGTAAATAATCTTTCGACTACTATGGAAGTGCTCGATCCATCCAATGTCAACAACAAACTGACTTACGAAGCTTATCTGGACAAATCCAATAATACCGTGCTTGCAGCGGAAGATTACTTGAATGCTGGAACAGGTGCAGGCGGTGCAACTAACGTCTATGATAACTACAAAGGATTTGCCAAAGAAGTGAAAATTCGTGCTAAAAAAGACGGCTCTGAAGCAGTAAAAGTACCAACTAATGTGGTGTCCATCTCAACAAGTGATTCACAGGTGGTTGATACAGCTACTAAAACAAATTGGATAGCAGGCGGTAAGGCTGGTAAAGCTAAGCTTACAGTTCTGTACTATGACGGCAAAAAAGATATTGCCAGCTCGAGTATTGATGTGGATTCCAAAAATGAAGGTCCAGTTGTAAGCGAGATTGCTCTTAAGAAATCAAGTAAAACAGTTAGCCAATCCGATCTTCAAGGTAACGGTTTGTATGTATGGGATGCTAAGCTAGCTGAAAAAATAACAATAAAAGATCAATATGCAGGCGAGTTTGTAGCTGAAAATGCTCCTGGAACATTGAATGAAGAAGCAAAAAGCAATGACAGCATGCTTGTCAAAGCTAATGGCACTGGATATAACAACAATGAAGTGCTGAAAGTTAGCTTCTATATTTCCAACATCGTAGGCACAAACCCTAGTGCGATCAAAGTTGATCCTGCTACAGGATTGATTAAATACGATGGTTCAACTGGTGATGTTACAGGCTTTAAAGTGAATGTAGTTGCTCCAAGCGGAGTAACAGCTGCCTTCGACGTCAATGTAAAATAATTAGAATTTTGATTCGATGTAAAAAACCTTAGCCATTCTTGGCTAAGGTTTTTTTTAGTTTAAGTGCTTTACAACACTAAAGTAAGTACCTTTCTAATGTAAGTTTGCCGAGGGTACCCTATTTATCCTGCAGGACAAGTTGTCTTTAAGATTGAAATGTTCTTTAATGAAAGAGTTTCTATCAGAAAGCTTTTCGTAGGAATGAGGAATGAGCGAGTAACCTGCGTGCCTTACTTAGAATGAGCTACATTAGAGATTTTAATGCACCCCATGGTCAATGAGGATTTTTAAATGGATAGCGGCGATGAGCCCTGGAGGATTTTGTGCGGAACTGAGAGTTCCTCTATTCCATCTGCCGCCGCCAATCTGAGGCGATAGCGGAAGAGGGAATTCCGTTATGTTGGCCGAATTGGAGCATTTATGCTCAAAACAGAGCAATAACGGAACTGGCAGTTCCGTTATCACTCTGTTTTCTGGACATTTCGGGTGATAAAGGAACAATTACTTCCGCATTGCCCTTCACTTCCGTGGATGCAGTACTGGAATGTTGTTTAAGGTTATGTGCAGGTGATCTCTTCGCATCCCACAGCCATTTCTCCAAAGCGCACAATGTAGATTGTACACCACGGACGCCGTAAAGCATTTTTCTTACCGTATCCAAAAGTTTCAATTGCCAGGCACTCTCTTTTATCTTGTAGTAGAATGGTTTATCGTGCCATGTTGCTTATAATAAATATATCATAGATAATTAACTTAATTCCTTTTTCCGTGCGGGGAATATGTATCCCTTTTTCGCTTCCCGCCTACATTTTTTATTCCTATGAATAGAATGTACCGAGGAACAAGGTCAATTCCATTTTGAAAATAATTATTTTAATAATATTGTTAATGCACCAACGGGTGGGAGGACAACCATGAACAAAAAAGAACAGGTCTTAACAGGTTTCAGGGACTTATATAACAAAATGGTTTGGCTTAATAAGGATAAGATGGAA
Organism: Paenibacillus radicis (ex Xue et al. 2023); assembly: GCF_024722015.1. Classification (GTDB taxonomy): domain Bacteria; phylum Bacillota; class Bacilli; order Paenibacillales; family NBRC-103111; genus Paenibacillus_S. The sequence goes on from NZ_JANQBD010000024.1 coordinate 80,949, forward strand.
GACAGTCTTAAGGGTTACATGTCTTCTGAAGTACATTGCATCGAATACATTGAAAAAAATGTGGATTCCAACGTGACAAAACTTGCGGAGTCCTTTTATATGACTCGCGGTGCCATAAGTAAAATGACTAAGAAGCTCATAAAAAAAGGCCTTATCGAAAGCTACCAGAAGTCGGATAACAAGAAAGAAATCTATTTTAGGCTTACTGACCAAGGGAAAGTAATTTATAAAATCCATGAGGACCTGCACAAAGAGTTTCAAGAGCGGGATAAAGCCGTATTTGAGCAGGTAACCGAAGAACAATTTGATAGTATGCTTAGCTTCGTGGAAAAGTATAGCAGACATTTGGATGCAGAAATAAAGAAACGGGATATAGATATTAAGTCGGAATAAATTTTGAATACTGAATATGAAACCACAGGCAGCCCAACTCTATTGAGAATGGGCTGTATTTTTGCTGTTTAATTTGTTGACAAGGAAACAAAATTATAATACGATAAATTTGTTTCCGAGGAATCAATACAGCAACCTTTGAGAGGAGAATTTAAATGTCTATATTTAGATCACATAATGAACAGAATACAGAACAAACCGTAGATAAACATGCTTTATTATTCGGTCTTATTTCTGTGTTTCTTTGCGGAATAGGTTTCAGCATCATAGCACCTGTCGTCCCATTCTTAGTGCAGCCTTATACAAGCAATCCGGGAGAACAAGCTATAGTTGTTACGCTGCTGACGTCTGTTTATGCAGTTTGCGTGTTTTTTGCGGCCCCCGCACTTGGAGCTTTGAGCGACAGATATGGCCGTCGTCCATTGCTCTTAGTATGCCTTTTGGGTTCTGCAATCGGGTACTTAGTTTTTGGCATTGGAGGTGCTCTATGGGTACTTTTTGTTGGGCGCATAATTGAAGGTATAACAGGTGGGAGCATAAGCACTATCTTCGCATATTTTGCAGACATCATTCCTCCAGAACAGAGAACCAAATACTTTGGATGGCTGAGTGCGGTTGTAGGTGTAGGCACCGTCATTGGTCCAACCCTAGGCGGATTACTTGCCAAGTTTGATTATTCTGCACCCATGTATTTTGGAGCATTAATAACTTTATTGAATGTTGTTTATGGATACTTTTTTATGCCTGAGAGCCTTGACAAGAATAATAAACTGAAAGAGATTAGCTTTGTAAGACTGAATCCATTTACACAGCTTGCAAACGTACTTTCCACGAAAAACTTAAAAAGGCTATTTGTCTCAGCGTTTTTACTTTGGATACCCAACGGATCTTTACAGGCAGTTTTTTCACAATTTACAATAGATACTTTCAGTTGGAAGCCTGCACTAATCGGACTTATGTTTTCAATTATGGGCTTCCAAGATATCATTTCACAAGGTTTCATAATGCCAAAGCTGTTGAAAAAACTTAGTGATAAACAGATAGCAATTGTTGGAATGGTTTCGGAGATAATTGGCTACAGTCTTATTGCAGCATCGGCTTTATTCTCATTCTACCCACTTCTTATCGCTGGAATGTTTATATTTGGTTTTGGTGATTCGATCTTTGGGCCTTCATTCAATGGGATGCTCTCCAAGTCTGTCGATTCTAGTGAACAAGGAAGGATTCAAGGAGGCAGCCAGTCTATACAGGCTTTAGCAAGAATGATTGGACCTATCATTGGAGGTCAAATCTATGTATCACTTGGGTCTAGCGCACCCGCTTTTATGGGTATGATCCTTATAGCTGCGGCAATACCAATTTTATATAAGAGAACGCATGTAAATATGTAAATAACAATTCACAGCCGCCGTTTCCTTTTGAGCAGGTTTATTTTTCATGGTTTTTATTATATGGTAATGAGATAGGAACATAGCCAGGAGGGGACAGGGTTGGCCAAAATATTAGTTGTCGATGATGACAATCATATTCGTGAATTAATAAAGATGTATTTACTGCAAGAAGGCTTTGAGGTTTTGGAGGCGACGCACGGCAAGGAAGCGTTGGATATTATGGAAGCTTCGAAGGCAGATATGGTTGTTCTTGACATCATGATGCCGGAAATGGACGGCTGGGATTTATGCGCTGAGCTGCGCAAATATTATTCTGATTTGCCACTGTTGATGGTGACAGCGAAAGGTGAAACGGGTCAGAAGGTAAAAGGTTTCCAACTGGGTACCGATGATTATCTGGTTAAGCCATTCGATCCTATAGAGTTAGTAGTGCGTGTTAAGGCATTATTGAAACGATACCGGATTGAGGCTTCGCAAATTGTACAATGCGGTGCAGTTCAACTGAACCGGAAGCAATTTGAAGTTATTAGTGGGGATGAGCGCATGACGTTGCCATTGAAGGAGTTTGAGCTGTTGTTCAAGCTGGCAAGCCATCCCGGTCATATCTTTACCCGAAATCAGCTTATCGAGCAAATTTGGGGGATGGATTATGGCGGGGATGACCGAACGGTCGATGTCCATATCAAACGCCTCCGTGAACGGTTTCCGGAAGAAACATCAGGCTTCACGATTATAACCATCCGGGGATTGGGTTATAAGCTTGAGGAGAGACTATGATCAAGACACTATATTTCCGTGTAGTGGTAATTTACTTGACTGCCGTAATTATCGGGCTCTTCACTTCTTTTTTCATCACAATCTATATTTTTGGGGAACAGATTTCCAACGAAGTAGAAGAAGATATCATGACTCAAAGCAAGGAAATAGCCCATGTATACAGTCAGTTGAATGTTCAAGAAGCAGACGTATACTTAACAAGCATCAGCGTATTATTGTCCTATCATATCAGCTTATTTGACGGAAAAGGACAGCTCAATCAGTACGGCAAAATGAACGCAAATAACTTCATACCCATTCAGGAGCAGATGGTAAATCAGGTGCACAATGGTCAAAAAATTTTTAGTGGCCAAATCATTCACTCAGATGACGGCTCGAATCGGAAGAAGCTGCTTGTTGGTATCCCCTTTGAAAAAAATAATGAAAAGTACGCATTGTTTATCCAACCATCTGGTATTAGTAAGTGGGAATCCATTATTAGGCGGATGCTTACAACAACCTTAGCTATCGTTCTTCTTGTGGGAAGTGTAATTTTTTTCATCGCGGCTCGTTATCTGGTCAAGCCTTTGAGGGCGATGACAGCAGCGACAAGGCGAATATCGAAAGGTGATTTTAACTTTAATTGGTCGTGGCCAAAGCGCCGTAAGGATGAGCTGGGTGAGCTGGCTCGAAGTTTTGGCGAAATGGCTTCGGAGTTGAAGCAAATCGAGCAAATGCGGCAGGATTTTGTTTCGAATGTCTCGCATGAAATTCAATCCCCATTAACGTCGATTTCAGGTTTTTCCAAGGCATTGCGCAATAAAAGCATTGAGGAGGAGGATCGAAGCCGCTATCTCGAAATTATTCAAACGGAAAGTGAGCGGCTATCCAGGTTAACTGAAAATTTGCTGAAGCTTGCCTCGCTTGAATCCGAGCACCACCCTTTTCATCCCGTAACTTATGATCTGGATGAGCAAATTCGGCAAGTTATAGTAGCTAGCGAACCTCAGTGGTCTGCCAAAAACCTTCAACTTGATCTGGAACTGCCTAGCATTAAAATTTGTTCGGACAAAGATCAGCTGAATCAAGTCTGGACGAATCTGCTGAGTAACAGCATTAAGTTTTCACCTAAGAATGGAACTATCCATATTAAGGCAAGCTTAAAAACGACTAATGAAATCGAAATTACCATTTTGGATGAGGGTATCGGTATTTCGGTGGAGGATCAGGAACGGATTTTTGAACGGTTCTTTAAAGCGGACCGCTCACGCACGATGTCTCAAGGAGGCAGCGGGCTGGGTCTAGCCATAGCTAATAAAATCGTGAGATTGCACCAGGGGTCTATTCAAGTAAAAAGCACCCTGGGCAAAGGAGCTGCGTTCATTGTGACGCTTCCTGGTGTGATGTAATACTCTTAAAATAGAATGAGATTACTTAAATTGTAGAGCCATGGTAAATCCATGGTTCTTTTTAATGTCTTTGCTCTCAGTTCATATTGAGTTCATATTCCCGAATTATAGTTACAGACAGAGATATTTCTGATTAGCGAAATTTTGAAGTATGGTTTTGCTAGAGCAAAGCTTTAGTCAATGCTTACGAAAAAAAGTTTTGCTTAAGCAAAACTCTGAGGAGGGAATCAAATGAACAAGCTAACGAACTTCTCCATGAAAAATATAGCTGCGGTGTTAATTATTATCGCAATGCTTGTCGGTGGAGGTATTTATTCGGCTTCAACGCTGAAAATGGAAAATATGCCGGACATTTCATTCCCGGTTGTATTAGTGTCTACTACTTATCAGGCATCGCCTAAAGATGTCATGACGGAAGTAACCAAGCCCATAGAGGATAAAATTGCGAATATGGAGGGGATCGATAATTTAACCTCCACTTCCAGTGATAATATGTCTACCGTCATAGTCCAGTTCAAGCAGAACGTGGATGTAGACAAGAAAAAGCAGGATATCGAAGGATTGGTGCAGGATGTAAAGCTGCCGGCCTCATCAGGCAGGCCTAAGGCATCCACTTTCGGTTTCGCATCGATTCCGGCTTATTATTTAGCTGTTTATGCGGATAATGGCATGAGTCAGACTGAGCTGGATAAGCTCTATGAGGATCAAATCAAACCGAGCTTAGAAGGGATAAATGGAATTGACCATATCAATTCTATCGGAGCACGGGAAACCTCGCTTGACATAGAAATGAACGCAGACGCGCTGGCGAGCTTTGGTTTGACACCGGCACAAGTAAGCACGGCACTTAAGAGCACCTTGTCTAATGGAGCCATTGGTACGGTCGATTTTAACGGAAACACCAAGGTGGCCCGGGTAACTAGTGATATCGACAGTCTGTTTAATTTGGAGAATATGCAAATTCCCCTTAGTAACGGAAGTATGGTAACCCTTAATCAGGTTGCTAAAGTACAAGCTATAACAGATTCAGAATTTATTGCTCGCCTGGATAATAAACCTGCGCTTGGTATTCATCTATTTAAAACAAGTGATGCCAATGCGGTTGATTTTTCTAACGAAACGGATGCATTGATCAAGAAATGGGAAACAACAATGCCTGACATTACTTTCAAATCGGTATATAACAGCGCGGATCAGGTTAAAGAATCCGTTAATGGGTTGCTGAAGGAAGGAATTATGGGAGCACTGCTTGCTTCCCTAATGATATTGGTATTCCTGCGGAATGTGAGAATGACTTTAATTGTTCTAGTCTCGATCCCGCTATCGATCTTAATTACGCTGCTTGTTATTTCACAGCTGGGAATAACGTTGAACACAATGACGCTGGGCGGTATTTTCATAGCCGTTGGGCGTGTCGTTGATGATAGTATTGTCGTTATTGAGAATATATATGCTTCTTTGCAGAAAGCTCAGGAGCGTAATGAATCAGTAATCAAGCTGGCAACAAAGCAAGTGTCTATGGCGATCACTTCTTCGACGCTTGCTACTGTAGGGGTTTTTGCTCCAATCGGAATGGTCAGCGGCATTGTAGGGGAGCTGTTCCGTCCGTTTGCAATTACTGTTGCCTGCGCATTGATGGCTTCCTTGCTGGTAGCACTAACCGTCATTCCTATGATGGCTAAGCTGTTAGTTCTCCGGAATGGGAAAATACCTCATCATGATGAGACGCAGAAAGGCAAAGTTACCGTTTTTTACGAAAAGGTGTTGAAATGGAGCCTGTCCCACCGCATCAAAACATTGCTTATTTCAGGATTGCTCTTTGTAGTATCGCTGGCAGCCATCATTCCGAACTTGGCCGTAAGCTTCATTCCAGGCAGCACGAGCGAACGTCAAATGTATTTTGAGGTTAAGCTTCCTTATGAGACATCGATAGAATCAACAGATCAAATTTCCAAGCAATTGGAAGCGATGCTGCAAGAAGCGAAGGACAAAGATGGTCAGCCATTGTTTACTTTCGTAGAAGCCCTTGTTGGCTATAACGGAAAAGATGAGCAGGTTGCTTATGTTTCTGAAATTTTCACTGAGGTGAATGAGAAAGCAAATCCGGATCAGGTGAAAAAGGACTATAAGGAATTCATCTTATATGAACTTCCTAAAGGCTCTGAAGTTACACCTAAAACATTGGCAGGTGGAGGCGGCGGTATTTCATCAACGGACTTCTCCTATTCACTTAAAGGAGATAATCAATTGCTGCTGGAGCAAGCATCGGTTGCTGTGAAGCAGAAGCTTCAAGATTTTCCGGAGCTGAGCGAGGTCGAAGACTCCCTAAGTGATTCGAAGACTCAAGTCCAGATTAATGTTGATCAAAGTAAAGCAAGAACGCTTGGTTTGACGGTTTCACAGGTTAAGGATGCAGCGCGCAGCTGGATTATGAAGGATCAGCTTGGTGATATCCAATTTGACAATCAAACTTATACCACAACGATTCAACTGTCCAAAGAAGATAAAAACTCAATGGATAAAATAGGTCAAATTCCATTGCGAACCTCTTCCAACTCAACGGTTTATTTAAATGAGGTTGCGAAAATAGAAGAGGTAGAAGCTCCTGTAGCTTTGCAAAGAGAAAATAAAGAACAAGTCGTGAAAATTACGGCCAAAATTGATTCAGTCAATAAATCAGCGATAAGCAACAAGGTCTCTGCCGAGTTAGGCAAGCTTGAATTGCCGGATGGCGTATCGCGCGAGGTTAAGGGTGTGAGCGCAGATATTAATGAAAGCTTCACACAGTTATTTGTAGCAATGGCTGCGGCAATCTTTGTCGTATATCTCGTAATGGTTCTTGCCTTTGGTAATGCCGGAGCGCCGTTTGCTATATTATTCTCACTGCCTCTAGCGGCAATTGGCGGATTGCTTGGACTATTTATTAGCGGACAATCACTTGACGTCACTTCAATGATAGGATTTATGATGCTGATCGGGATCGTTGTCACCAACGCTATTGTATTGATTGACCGCGCTCAGCAGCTTCGTGAAGAAGGTTATACAGTGCGGCATGCATTAGTGGAAGCAGGATTAGTCCGGTTGAGACCGATTATTATGACAGCTGGAGCAACGATTGTAGCCATGCTGCCGTTAGCACTTGGATTTTCCAAAGGAACATTGATTTCCAAAGGTCTCGCAGTAGTTGTAATTGGTGGTTTGACAACCTCCACGATTTTGACATTAATTGTTGTACCTGTTGTTTACGAGCTTATTGAGGTATTGAAGGGCCGTGTTAGTCAAAGATTTAACCGCAAGTCTAAAGCCGAGAAATCAATTGAAGTGTAAAGGAGAGAACATGCGATGAAGAAAAGTAAAGCAAACAATAAATTAATGCACGGCGCTCGGACAGCGGGCCTTCTTATTCTCATAGCGGTTGTGGCAGCAGGTTGTGGAGCAGCACCAGGAGCGGAGCAATCCGCTGCTGCACAGCTGCAGAATAAACCGATCAAGGTTGCCAAGATCAGCTCGCAGAGCATGGGGTCTCCCAAGGAGCAAGTCGCTGATGTATTGGCTGTTAACCAGGTTGATGTCATGCCTAAGGCAGATGGTCAAGTGGTTGAGGTATTGAAAAGGAAAGGCGACTTGGTACAAAAAGGGGATGTCATTCTTCGCATAGATACTAAGGATATTGCTCTGCAAATGGAAAAAAGCCAATCCTCCCTGAACAGCGCCCAGCAGGCTCTTGCGAAATCGGCAGAGGATTTGAGCAACAGTAAAACCGAGATGAGAAATTCGGTTGCCAAATCACAAAGCCAGCTGGATACTACCGAGAAGGATTATAACAAAATGCATAATGACTATGATGCAGGTCTTGCAACCAAAAAACAGCTTGATCAGGCAGAGACTCAACTGAATAATGCCCGTCGAGATTTGGAGCTGGTGCAGGATAAATTGAATTCATTGGAAAGCACCAATGCTCTTTCCAGTCAGCAATCACAAGTGGATTCAGCCCGAATCGCGGTGCAGGATGCCGGAAATACCCTTGACAATTATGCGGTAAAGTCGACTATTGACGGTGTGCTATCTGATATGACAGCAGAGGTTGGAATGACTATTTCCCGCAGCAGCAAGGTTGGTCAGGTTCAGCAGACGGATAAGCTTAAAATTAAAGCAGAGCTGACTGAATCAGCTGCTAAGCTGGCAAGAAACAAACCGGAGCTGGTATTCTACTCTGCAAATAATCCGTCTCAAAAGCAGAAAGCTAAGGTTACCTATTTGGCGGATATGATGAATGCACAGACGAAGATGTATCCGATAGAACTGGAGGTAACCAATACAGATCCTTCTATCAAGCCGGGCTCCCGTGTGCAGCTTCAGTTAACTAGCGAGCAAGAAGAGATGGCGCTTGCTGTTCCAAGCCTGAGCATAGTAAGAGAAGGCAGTGATACATTCGTGTATATACTGAAGTCCGATACAGTAGAGAAACGTAAAGTTAAGCTGGGTAGGGTTAAGGAAGCCAATCAAGAAATCCTCGAGGGTGTTAAAGCGGATGAGCAGGTCGTTATATCGGGACAGCATCAGTTGAAGGATGGTCAAAAAGTGGAAGTCGCAAAGTGACCTTGTTTGATTAAATAGTTGGGAGGAATTCTATAATGAAAAAGAGTCTATCTATCCTATTATCTGCATCTATAGCGTTCTCCATGCTGTCATCCTTCGCTTACGGTGCTGGTAAGTCATCTGCTGATTTTACTGATCTGCAAAATTTGGATGCCGCATCGAAAATCAAATTCGATGCTTTGATTTCAGCGGGCATATTCGATGGAGTTGGCGACAGCACCTTTGGTTTGAAGGATAAAATGAACCGCGCTCAGTTCGCCAAGGCTGCAGCCTTGATCTTCGGATTGCCAGTGGATGCGTCTGTAAAGATCTCCAGCTTCAGCGACGTGCTTGCGGACGATCCTGCCAACGGATATGCGTTGCCCTACATTGAAGCACTTAAAAAGGCTAATCTCACTGAAGGCTTCGGAGCAGATTCGTACAATCCTGCCGGAGAAGTGACTAAAGAGCAGCTTGCTGCTTTCCTGATCCGCGGATTGAATAAGGAAGCTGAAGCTAAAGCCATTCAGGGCGTAAATGACGATACAGTTTCTGGCTGGGCAACAGGTTATGCCGCTCTTGCTATCCAATTAAAGCTTATGGATAAAGCCGTTGACGGTACGTTTGGAGGCACTTCAGCAGCAACCCGTGAGCTGCTGGTCACCTCCTCATACGAAGCGAAGCAGCAGTATATTCCGGCATCCGGAGATAATAAGGGTGGAGATACAGCAGGAGGCGTATCCGGCGAAGGACAGCTACTGGCCGTTGATATGCCCAGCTATTATTTGACAGAGAACACTCAGGCGCAAGTTAAAGGCGTATTGCAGGAAAAAACGGCAAATGGCTGGCAACTGGGAGCATCTATTAAGCTTACCAATACTTCAAGCTCAACAGTTCGTATACCTGATTATGAGCTTCGGGTAAAAGCCTCGGACGGTACGGTTTATACGCTTAAAGCAAGCTCAGACAAACCTGTCTCTATTGCTCCCCAAAGCGTTGTGGAATTGAGCTATATGACGCAAGTTGATAAAAATACAGACTTCCAATTGACCAACCTGCTATGGGTTCATGTCGATGATGAAGTGTATCCTAAGCTGGAGACGGTACTGGCCGATGCTCCAATTGATTCGATAGTGTGGCATGGTGCTGATGCTGCCATCCAAGAGCCGTCCTTAATGGGGAATTGGGGTGCTGCATTCACGATTCCGGGAGAAACCTCCGCTTTGCAATATGCAGCAACAAACGTAACCAAACAGTTTACCGGGCAAGCTCCGACCTATATCATACAGCTAAGAGTGAAAAACACGGGTAAAAATGCAGCAGCCGTGCCTGATTTTACTTTGAGCGGTAAGGCGGAAGGGCGTTCATTTGTTGGGAAAAGAATTGAGCAGGCCTCTATTAAGCTGAATGCTGGAGAGCAAAAATATATTAATTATGCCATTACAACAGACTCGGATGCTCAATTGACCGCTTTTTATGTTCTTTCCGCCCATTCATTTTTACAGCAAGGAATGAATGCCCCGATTCAGTTCTATACAGGCAGGATTGGAGTAAAGCTTCCTGGTCCTGGGCAGACGGGAGCAGGTATGCCGCAATATGAAATTGGCAAGCCTATCGCTATAGATTCATTAAGCAAAACTGTGAATCCGCAAATGGAGGTAGCTCTGCAGGATTTCGGTTGGTTTGAAAATGACGGACAAAGCTATAAAACAGCCGTAGCGAAGATCAAATTCACCAACAAAAGCAGCAGTACGATTCCAGTGCCGGTTTTGGGAGCAGATATTGTATCCAGTAACGGGACTGTCTATGACGGAACAAACATTGCAAGCACGGTAAAAGATGTTCTTCCTGGCATGGGTGCAGTAGGTACGTACACGTTCATCGTTCCTAAAACTGAGGAAGCTAATCAGTTCACCTTCCGTTTAATGGAGCAGCAAGGCCAGCAAGTTCAACAACAAGGGCAAGCGGCGTCTGAACAAGCACAAACACAGCAATCCTATAAAATGCCGATAGCCCAAGTCAATGTAACGATAAAAACATTGAATCAGGCAGGTAATGTATATTCGTTCTATCCTTACGAGCTGCAAATGGATAGCTTTAATATTACCAACTTTGCAGCAAAAAATGGGGTAACCAATTCCTATGGGTACAGCTATAAGCTGGAGATGGGTCTAAACATCAAAACAACGGATGCAGTGTTAGCTGATCCGTCTAATCCGAAGCTATTATTCCAGCTGGAAGGTCCAGATGGCAAGCTTTTGGGCTCCAAAACGTATTCTCTTGGGGGAGATACCCGTCTAATGAGCGGTAACCAGTCCGTTATGTTCGATAATGCGGCAGATACACTGGAATCTCCGGTTACGGCCAAAGTTTACGAGATTGTTAGCACGCCAAATGGAGACGCAAGACGTTTATTAGGAACATTAAAAGATTAATAGCCAATCACCATTGAATATTCGAAACGCCTCAGGGGTACTTATCCCTGAGGCGTTTCATTATGATTACAATCCTAGATCTTTAATTCGATTGAGTAAGCTCGTTATATCATTAATTGTAGTGATTATTTGTGAGTTTTGGAGTTTATCAAGTGTTAGATGACCATTTTCCACCGCTTTATTTATCTCTTGTAATAATACTTTATTTTTGTCAACCAATTGTTGATGAATATCTTTTGCAATGGAAGGGGCATTTATCAGATTAAATTGTTCCAGTTCTTTTTTTATTCGGTTTAATTGCTTTTCCAGTTCCTGTTTAGCTTCTGGATTCAAGGCAGCATCTTTAATCATTTGTGGCGCTTGTTCTGCAAATTTACTCAATTTATTTATGTGTTCCGTAGCTTGATTTACATAGTCTAATGAGTTACTCGCGCCCTCAATTAAAGAACATGCACTTAACATCGTGGAAGAAATAATTAAAAATAGTAACATCCATTTTCTCATATTATTATCACTTCCTTTTCAGTTATTTTCCTACAGAAATAAATTTTTGTTATTGTTTTATTACGTATTTCTAGAAAAAAAGGTTTCAAATAGTACATCTGCTGAGTCCTCTAGGTTTTTTATTCATATACTGATTCCATGTAAAAATATTACAGTTGAAGCTGTATGCAATTATTCAGCAAGCCCATGGGGAGTGACAGTTGTGGATGATCAACACAAAAACTTTAAGGATATTCATTGGGATCCTACCTGTTATTTGTGGAATGAGCCTGGGGATTGGAATCGAATAAAGAGGATAATTGCTGTAGGTGTTCTTACTGCGAGACATCCTGAACCTTTAACCAAGCATAATAAAGCAGGTGGGAACATTCATGTTTGAGATCCCCTTTCTTAAGCCTAAGCTGGTTGTAAAAGAAGATTATATGGGCTATTTGAAACAGATTGATGATTCAAGATCCTACACTAATTATGGTGCCTTGAATACATGGTTTGAGCAGCGTCTTATTCAAGAGCTTTTTGAAGGTCAAGGCAGCGCAGTAACTGTCAATAACGCAACAACAGGACTTATATTGGCTATTACCCAAATAAAGCGCCCTGGTAAATACGCTTTAATGCCCAGCTTTACTTTCGCCGCAACTCCACTTGCTGCCATGTGGTGTGGCTTGGAGCCTTATTTTATAGATGTATGCGAAAAGGATTGGTGCATGAACGAAGAGCTGCTTGAGAAAGAAATCACTCGACTGGGAGATGGAGTCGCAGTGGTCATCCCCTATGCCGCATTCGGAACCAACCTGGATATCAGCTATTATCAAGCCCTGCAAGATCGTGGTATCCCCGTAGTCATCGATGCTGCGGCAAGTGTGGGGTCTAGGCTGACTACCCACTTTGGTCAAGGATTTACAGGCGCAGTTGTTTTTAGCTTCCATGCAACGAAGGGCTTTGGTATTGGTGAGGGCGGGCTTATTTACAGCAGCGATAAAGAGATGATCAACAGAATACGACAAGCATCAAACTTCGGCTTCAGTGAAGAACGGGAATCCAAACAAATGGGTATCAACGGTAAATTGTCGGAATACGCAGCTGCCATCGGACTCGCTACTCTCGACGTGTTCGAACTGAAGAAGCAAAAGCGTGAGCAGGTTTTTGAATGGTACATGGAAGGGCTAGAGCATCTAGGACTGCTGGAGCAAGGATGGCGGCTGCAAGAAGTAAGAGGGAGTGTTGCGTATTCTTTCCTCTCTTTGTTATGTCCTGAGCAGTTCATCAACTCCTATTTCGTTCAAAAGCTAGCCGCACAGGGGGTTCAAACTCGTACTTATTTTGCCCCGTCCTGCCATGAACAGACCCTATTCAAGTCTTACAATCGAACATCTCTTCATGTAACAGAACAAATCTGCAGGCGAATCATCAATTTGCCGTTATGGGAAGACATGAACCAGGGCCATGTGCAAAAAATTGTGCGAGGGCTAATATATGAAGGATAACCAGCTTGTCATCTGGGGATGCGGAGGGATGGGCAGGGAGGTTAACCATCTATGTGAGCTGCTTGGATATGAAGTAGTAGGCTTTCTCGATGAGAGGTTGGACATGCGCGGCCAAATAGTTGATGACATACCGGTGCTAGGTGATTTGCCGGATATTATGCATCTGCGGGATCAATTAAAGGTCGTTTGTGCTGGTGTCGGGAGTCCTCAATTAAAGAAAAGGCTTGTTCAGAAAACGAGAGATTACGGTTTTTCTTTAGCAGAAACCATTGTGCATCCAGCAGTACAGCTTTCCAGAAAAATACACTTGGGTATCGGGTCCATCCTATGTGCAGGTACCATCTTAACGATCAATGTCCACATTGGTCATTTTGTTATCGTTAACAGCGGTGTAACCTTAGCCCATGATGTCAAAATTTGCGATTACGCTACGATTTCTCCGGGAGTTCATATAAGTGGAAATGTCACAGTGGAGGAAGGCGCTTTTATTGGTACGGGATCAGCTCTGCGCGAGAAAATTACGATAGGTCCTTGGTCGATGATAGGCGGAGGAGCATTTGTAAAAGATGATGTGCCTGGGGGAGTCTTATATGCCGGGGTTCCTGCGGTGTTCAAAAAAAAATTGATTTAGTTGGAGGCAGTCATCTAATCGGTGCTTCACAGTAATGGGAATTGAGTATCCATTACTGCAAGACGGCGAGAAGGAATAGCCTTCTCGCTTATTTGCTGTTCAAGGGCATAGGGTGATGACTCTGACAGGAGAAGTTAAACAACCTAATGCCCTGTAATAACCTCAATGCCGAGATGCTGGATACTTTGGATTATTGCTTCATCCGTTTGATGGTTGGTGATTAAAGTATCCATTTCGTTCAGTTCGGCAAACGAAATAAGAGCCGTCCGGCCGAATTTGGTATGGTCGGCAAGCAGAACCTTTCTATGTGATGATTTAATCATCCGCTTCTTCAGCTCCGCTTCTTCCCGATGAAAGATGGACAACCCTCTCTCCAGATCAACTCCGGAACATCCCAAAAAGGCGATATCCACATTCAGCTCACCCATCATGCTGAGAGCACTGGGGCCGATGATCGTGTACGTGCTTTTTCTACGATAACCGCCAAGGATACACAGCTCGATGTCATTGCTGTCAGCTAGAGCCGTAGCGATGTTGGTATCATTCGTAATTACTGTAAGGGATCGGTGCTGCATGAGTTTGGCAAGCTCCAAAGTAGTAGAGCCTGCATCCAGCAGCACGACCTGCCCATCCTCTATGAGCTTGTAAGCAGCAGCGGCAATCTGCTCCTTTTCCCCGTATTGTCTCGTTCTTCTCTTGTGAATGGGCAGCATAGATTCCGAATGATCAATGAGCACGGCTCCTCCATGAACCCTTTTCAAAAATCCCTTTTCCTCCAGCTTCTCCAAATCTTCACGAATTGTTTTTTCACTAACCTGCAAAGATTTGCTTATTTCAGAAACTTTTATAGATCCTGTGCTATTTAAAAACTCTACAATTTTAGTATGTCTGACATCAGATAACATGGTCTCTCAACTCCAGGCGTGATTTCGGCTTTTATTTACAATGGTTCGAAAAGGTACATTTATGTTTGAAAAAGTTCGAATGTTATGGTACTGTAGAAGTTAAGTATAACAAATCTTACTTTTAAAAGCGATATGGATTGTAGAAAGTACTAATTGGAACGAAATCAGAACAAATCGGAAGGGGAATAACAAAATGAAGATTGATTTGAGTAATAAAGTAGCATTGGTAACCGGATCCGGGGGAGGCATTGGCCGAGCTATCGCTGTGGAATTGGGCGGCTGTGGTGCCAAAGTTGTGGTTCATTATCTGGGAAATCGTGATGGCGCCGAAGAAACGGCTAATGAAATACGCAAAGCTGGCGGGGAAGCGGTTGTTCTACAAGCGGATTTGACGGATTTGGAGCAAATTGAAAGATTGGTTTCAGAAGCTGAGAAAGCATTCGGCAGCGGCGGTCTTGATATTCTCGTTAATAATGCGGGCAACTTGGTGGAAAGACGCAGTATTGAAAACATGACCTATGAGCTGTACAAAGAAATAATGGACGTCAATGTGCTGTCCACTGTGTTTGTTACAAAAGCGGCAATTCCTGGTATGAAAGCAAGAGGAGCCGGTTCGATTATCAATATGAGCTCACTCGCTGCACATAATGGCGGTGGACCTGGATCCGGCATTTATGCTGCTTCCAAAGGAGCTGTACTTACATTAACCAAAAGCCTGGCAAAAGAATTGGCACCGAATGGCATTCGAGTGAATTGTATAGCACCGGGCTTTATTGAGGAAACGAAGTTTCATGCTACCTTTACATCAGAAGAAGGCAAACGTGCATCCATTGCAGGCATTCCGCTTGGACGCAGTGGAGTACCGCAGGATATCAGCGGCATTGTAGCTTATTTTGCTTCCTCTTACAGCTCGTTTATTACAGGAGAAACTTTCGAAATCAATGGTGGAAACTTCATGCGCTAAGCGCTGCTGCATCAAGCAATAATTACTATCATCTTGCAAATGAGGATAGCTTTTGTCAAGCTGTTATGACAAAGGCTGTTCTTTATTTATGTCCAGGATTATTAAAAGGAGGGACTTGGTGGAATAATAACGAGTGTATTTTGTTAACACAAACACAACATGATTGGTAAAAAACACATTCCTGATCGGACAAAGGGAGGTTAAGATGTGTATATATCCAACACAACGGATAATTTCGATAGAGAATGGGGCAGAAACTAATGAAAAAAGGGATGGTTGTCACATTGGCCTTCGCTTTGACAGCTGGCACAGTTGCGGGTTGCGGTGGAGAAACGAATCAAAAGTCTGGCGGCGCAGCCAAACAAGATGAAGTACAAAAGTTCTCCATGTCAATGACCACAAGCGGATTCAAATATGCTGAGAAAACAGCGGATGTTAACAAGGAAAAATGGGTGAATAAGCTGGAGGAGCTTTCAAAAGTAGATCTTGATCTCCGGATGATCCCATTGAAAGATTTTGACCAAAAAATGTCGCTCATGTTTGCTTCCAACGATATACCTGATGTAGTCCAGAATGTTGGCGGCGCTACTACCAAGGGGATGTCCGGATCCGTAGAAGCTGGAGTCTTCATGCCTTTGGACGATTTGCTCAAGCAATATGCTCCAAACATAATGAAAGCGGTCCCAAAGGAAGCGTGGCAGGAAACGAGCTTCAACGGGAAAATTTACGGAATTCCATCGTGGCTATCCAATCCTTCTCGCCGGGCGACCTTCATCAGAACGGATCTGCTTGCCAAAACAGGGCTTCCAGCACCGAAAACTGTCGATGATTTTTTGAAGGTTATGAGAGCACTTAAAGCAAATGGGGTTGAGAACCCGTACCAAATGCGTGAAAACTTCAAGTATGCAGATACTATCCTGGGGGCCTATGATGTGCTTCCTGCTCAGTTTGAAGTAAAGGACGATCAAGTAGTACCTAAATTCTTCGATGTGGAGAATATGACCAAAGCGCTTCAAACCTTCAAAACAATGTTTGATGAAGGCTTGATCCCGAAAGATTTTGCGTCTATCAGCTCATCGGATTATAACAAAAACATTGAAGCGGGCAAGGTAGGTATGTGGTCGGCCAATGCTCAAGGGTTGGCAGGTTATAGAAGCAAATTGAAGAACTTGGTAGCGGATGGGAAAATTGAGATTATTCCATCTCCTCGCGGACCGGAAAATTTCGGCGGACATTTGCTCTACTCTAGCATTAATACTTCTTATTACATTAATAATAAAGTTTCGAAGGAAAAAGCGATCCGGATTATTCAGTTTTTCGAATGGATGCTAACACCCGAAGCTGAGAAATATTTCTCATTCGGAATTGAAGGCGAGACTTATACAATGGAGAATGGCAAAGTCAAATTCACGCCTCCGACAGCAACTGAGGCAATTGAAGAGGACCAATTCCGTGGTATGTTCTGGTTTGTACACGATACCGTATACAATAAAGCCAAAGAAGAGATGACAGAAGACGGGCGCGACATGATCAAATATTTTGATACCGTAGTTTCTAAGGAAGGTTTAGGTTCCATCCGTTTCGTACCGGCACTTGAAGCGTACTCGAAATATCCGGATGTTGCACCTCAAGGCGACGATGTAGGACCTAAATTGATCATCGACCATATGGTCAAAATGATTTACGGCAAGGAGCCAATCTCAGACTGGCCGAAAGTAATCGAGGAATACAAAAATAAAGGCGGCAACGATATCCTGAAAGAAGCTACTGAGCGTTACAAGAAAGGCAATGGAGCCATCGTTACTAAAAACATCAGCTAGTTCAAAGAAATGGAAAAAGGGTTTGTTCCTGCAAGCGGACAAATCCTTTTTTTGAGCGTATAATTAGAAGGTATTGGCTATGTGAGCACGTTTCTATAATTAAGTGACAAACGTGAAGGGTGGAGGCTTGGGACAACATGAGATTGTTAATTGTAGATGATGAACCGGTAATTCGCAGCGGCTTGATGATGATGGCGCAAAGCTATGAGCCTAAATTCCAACAAATCGAAACCGCTGTAAACGGTGTTGACGCACTGGAGCGAATTATTCAGTTTGAACCCGACCTGCTGCTGACTGATATCCGTATGCCCAAAATGGACGGCTTGGAGCTTTGCCGGAAAGTATATGAAAACTATCCCCATATTCTGATGGTTGTTGTCTCGGGCTATAGTGATTTTGATTATGCACAAAAATGCCTGTCGTATGGCGTTAAGCACTATTTGCTAAAACCCGTTACACCACCGGATTTACATGATGTATTCAACATCATCAGGAAATCCCAATCCCAGGGCTATATTCCGGTATCCCTCTATGTGGAGTGGGTTGAACGGATAGAGCACAGTATTTGGTCCCTTCAAGAGGACGAAATGGCCAAAATTATGGTTGAGTGGAGAGAGCATTGCTCACATTTATCCGCTCCGCAGTTGAAGGATCAGCTGCAGGATGCAGCAGTACTGCTGCAAAAGCAGTTTCAAGAGAAGAACCGCCCTCTGAACATTGATCTGGCTGAAGGCTTCAAGGCTTCCGGCAAAGCGGATCTGTTTAAGGAATTTGAGGAACGGCTGCAAACGGTTTTGACGGATATTATGGCTGTGCGCCGGGGCAACTATAAGGATCCGATGGAGGAAGCCAAGGCTTACATTGACAACAATTTGTCCGTTGATATTTCCTTAAAGGAAGTGGCGGATATGATAGGCATTACACCGAATTATTTCAGCACGTTGTTCAAAAAAATGAGCAGTGAAACATTCGTCAGTTACCGCATTAATAAAAGAATGGACAAGGCCCGTGAGCTGCTGGCCATTCCCCATAAGCGTACTGTGGATATCGCGGCAGAGGTAGGGTATGACGATTACCCGCATTTTACAAAAACTTTTAAGAAAATCTTTGGCATTTCGCCGTCCGAATACCGCGCTTCGTTGGGGATCAAATGAAAAAGCTTAATTTATACCCGAAGCTGTTTCTTTCCTATTTGATTGTCATTATGATTTCTTTGACCAGCGTTGGTATTTTTTCATACTGGACTTCTTCCAGGGAGCTTGACCAAATTGTGGAGAAACAGCTATCGCAGGTGGTAGGCAATGCAGTACACCATACAGACCTGTATATTCGCAATTATGAGCGGTCTATGGTGTCGTTATTGAATAGTAACTACGTCAAACGGTTCATTGATCTCCCCCAGGGAGAAACGGGTTATCCCTATTATGAGCTGCGCAAGCTCATGAAGGAGCTTCTTATTGAGCCTGCATTTGCCCGCAATCCGGAGATTGCTGATATTTTCATAATAAGCGCTGATAATAATGCAATGTATTTTTATAATGATTCGATCGGCGAATCCTTCAACAAGCAGCAAATTCAACAGCAGCTGGAATTTTACAGAGCTAATACGGACAGTCAAGGAAGCTTGAGTGTACTTAACCACAGCATCCTGTCAGGACAACAAAATATGATGGTAACCCTTGTTAGGCAGATTCGCGGACTTTCCTCTACAGAGCCCAAAGGTATTCTTGCAGTCGAATTACGGGCCGCGGAGCTTTCGGAGCTTTGGAAGGGAATTGATTTGGGGGAGAACGGTTACTTCTTCATAGCAGATGAGAATGGAAAATATGTGTACCACCCGGATAAAAACAAGATAGCTGCAAGCTTACCCGACCAGATTCAAAGCCAGGTGCTGGAGGCGGGCACTAATGCGTTTGTCGCAGTTATTGACGATAAGCCGCAGATGTTTATGAGCCGCCGCTCTAATTACGGGAATTGGAGGCTGGTCGTTTCCATGTCGGTGGAGGAGCTGCGCAAACCGAGCGATACCATCCGGACAACGACGATCGTCATCGGCTGTTTAACCTTAGGAATCGCTCTTTGGCTAGCCTATCGTTTCGGGAGATCTATCACAGGGCCCATACGCATCTTGAAGGGGGCCATGCGTCAGACGGAGCAAGGGAAATGGATCACCATTCCACTGCCGGAGCATCGCGACGAGATAACAGAGCTGATGAGCCGCTACAATTTGATGGTGACCCGGCTTTCTGAGCTGGTTGATAAGGTGTACCAAGCCGAGCTGAGTGATCAGAAGAGTCAGATGGAGCGTCAAAAGGCAGAGCTGCAATCATTGCAGCTGCAGATCAACCCTCACTTTTTATACAACACGCTGGAAACGATTGTTTGTTATGCGGTGATTAGAGACTCGAAGGAAATTTATGAAATCGTCAAAGCGCTTGCCTATATGCTGCGATATTCTGTACAAACCAATTTGGAAGAAATAACAGTAGCGAACGAATTAAAGCATGTTATGTTCTATCTTGTGGTGCTCAAGCATCGTATCGGTAGGGAGTTTGATGTGGATGTTGCCATTCATCCCGATTATTTGCTTCATAGTATGGTTCGGCTGACGCTGCAGCCGTTGATTGAAAATGCATTTCAGCACGCCTTTGCCGACGGGGTGGAGGATTATCATTATATTCGAATCGATGCTGGCGAGGATAAGGATACGTTCTGGATTAGCGTCGAGGACAACGGAGTTGGAATTCATGAAGCGAAGCTCGAAGAACTGCGTGAGAAGCTAGGCACTAACCAGCTTGCTGATAAGGAGAGCGGCTCTTCCCAAGGGATTGGCGGCATTGGGATTGTCAATGTTCACCGAAGAATTCAGATGGTGTTTGGTGAGCAGTACGGCTTGCAGATTGAGAGTCAAGTGGATAGAGGAACGAAACTGATCATGATCATGCCTGCTTCAGATCAAGGTAAAGAAGGTTGAAGGTGGTAGTCGGTTGAAGGATAGGCTGCTGCTGCGAAGCAAATTTCAATAAAGCGAAACTCAGAATATGCTTACGAAGAAAGATTCGCTAAAGCGAAACTCTTAGGAGGAATTCCGATGCATGAACAAGAGGATTTAATGGATAATGCGGGACATAGTGGACAAGAAAGCGTGCCCGCACTAACAGTAAGCGCAGATCAAGATGCCCGAATGGCTTGGTGGCGTGAAGCCAAAGTAGGGCTGTTTATACATTGGGGCTTATATTCGCTTCAGGGGGGCTTTTGGAAAGGGCAGGAGGTACAGGCCTCCTATGCGGAGCATTTGATGCTCCGGGCCCAAATTCCGGTACGGGAGTATGAAGAAATTGCTGCAGAATTTCGGGCAGAACGCTTTGAAGCGCGGCAGTGGGCTCGAATGGCGAAGCAGGCTGGGCTCCAATACTTGATATATACAGCAAAGCATCATGATGGCTTCGCCATGTACGATTCGGATGTATCGGACTATAACATGGTTCAGCGGACGCCATTCGGACGCGATCCGCTTCGTGAGCTGGCAGATGCATGCCGCGAGGAAGGAGTGAAGCTGTGTATTTATTACTCCCATTCAATGGATTGGCATCATCCCGATTCACAGGGAAACATATGGGATTACCCTGCGAATATAGGTGCGTATGATGATGTGGCATCATGGATCGATGATGAAGATAAACGCAGCCGATATGAGAATTATTTAAGCAGCTTCGCGCTTCCCCAGGTAAAGGAGCTGTTAGAGAAATACGGACCTATTGGTTTGATGTGGTTTGACTGCGGTCATAAGCTTACAGCTGAACAGGGGACAGCCTTCGTGGAACAGGTTCGCGGAGTACAACCGGATTGTTTGGTTAATCGCCGCGTGTGGATGGAGCCTTATGGGGATTACGGCAATTCATCCGATAATCAGCCGCATGTAAGGGTTCCGCGTGAGGACTGGGAATCCATCGCTACTTTCAACGATTCCTGGGGCTATAAAGCTACCGATCATAACTGGAAGACATCGGTTGAGGTGCTGCAGCAAATGATTGATGTACTCAGCCAGAACGGCAATTTTGTTATTAATGTTGGACCGACCGGGGATGGAGCATTTGATCCCAAATCCGTGGAATTGCTGGAACAAATCGGGGCATGGATGCAAATCAACAGTGATGCCGTATACGGTACTCGTAAGAGTCCGATAGGTAAACCTCCTTGGGGAAGAAGCACGATAAAAGACAATACTTTATACCTTCATATCTTCGAATGGCCTCAGTCCGGGAAGCTGGTTGTACCAGGCCTAAGGAATGCTGTTCTGAAAGCTTACGCACTAGCAGATACGGAACGTAGGGCATTGCCGGTTCATCGTCAGAACGAAGAGGACATTGTTATCGATGTTCCGCAGGAGCTGATGGCTTCGACCATTCCGGTGTTTGCCGTTGATTTTGCTGGCGCTTGCGACGCCAGTTCGGTTTCTCTATTGTACACACAGGACTATCCGAATAGATTCGATGCATTCGATGCTCATATCGCGGGCTCAACTTTACGTTATGACACAGGGAAAAAGGATCATGACAACCTTGTTAATTGGAAAATCTTGGACGATGAGGCTTCATGGAAATTCCGCAGCAGTGGAATAGGACATTGGAAGGTAGCTTTAGAATATGGAGCGGATGAGCAGGCAGCTGGGGGCAGCTACGAGCTTTCTGTTTATTCCAGCAGTACAGGAGAGAGGGTAGCTCATATTCTGGGGCAGATTCGCTCTACAGGCGGCTGGTATGACTTTGACGTTGTTGATATCGGCAGCCTTAGTATTCCTCATGCAGGAGAGTATGTATTGAAGCTTGGCGCCGCTTCTCTTGAAGGCGATATGTTAATGTGTTTGAAAAGAATCGTACTGGAACCGAGTTGAAGTTCGGGCTTGCCGTAAAAAATGAGCTGGTCCAAAAGTGTATCAGCGAAGAAGTGCATTCCTAAGCAATGTACAAAGACGCTTCCAAAACCACTAGGTAAGTGGGGATGGAGGCGTTTTTTAACATCCAAGAGAGTTTGAGCGCCTTACAGCACTAAAGTGAGATGTCCTTTCTAATATAAGCTTGCCAAGGGTGCTCTATTTATTTCGCAAGATGAGCCCTAAAGGATTTTGAACGGAACGGAGAGTTCCGTTATTCCATCAGCCGCATCCAATCTGGGATGATAGCGGAAGTGGGATTTCCGTTATGTTGGCCGAATTGGACCATGTATGCACAAAATCAGAGTGATAACGGAACTGGCTGTTCCCTTATCACTCTGATTTTTGGACTTTTCAGGAGATAAAGGAACAATTACTTCCGCAATTGCCCTTCACTTCCGTAGGTGCAGTACTGGCGTGTGTGCGGTCGTAATCACACATCCATCCCTCCAGATGTACAAACGTAACTCGTACACAAAGCCGGTTTTTTCATTCATTTTCTGTGGCGCTATTGTTGAAAAACACATGTACAATTGAAGTTTCTCCATGGTTTCACCTAGGGGCTCATAGTATGATGAGACCATCAAACATTTATGTGGAAAGAAAGGAAAGACAATCATGGCATCAAAAACGGACACTTCAGGACAAGCTGTATACACTTTTACTTCGAAGAAGGCAAAAAGAGCGTTTGTCATTAAACACTGGCCTTTATATTTGATTTCTATTCCAGGGCTTTTTTATTTTGTCATTTTTAAATATATCCCCTTGCTGGGTTCGTCGATTGCTTTTCAAAACTATAACATTTTTAAAGGGGTCACAGGTAGTCCGTGGGTAGGTTTTGAGCATTTTAAACGGATGTTTGCTTATGAAGAATTCCTCGTCATTCTAAAAAATACATTGCTGATCGGGATGTATGATCTGGTGTTTGCATTTCCCATACCGATTCTGCTAGCGCTTCTGTTAAATGAAATTCGTTTCAATGGCTATAAAAGAGCTTTACAGACCATCATCTACATGCCGCATTTCCTTTCATGGGTTATTGTCGGCGGGATTATCATCGGTTTGCTTTCTCCGACTACAGGGATCATTAACCACATACTGGGCTTTTTTAATATTGAACCTATCTATTTTCTCGGGGAAAACAGCTATATTCGTTCGATTCTGATTAGCTCAGGCATTTGGAAGGATAGCGGATGGGGAACAATCATTTATTTGGCTGCTATAGCAGGTATTAATCCGGATCTTTATGAAGCGGCGGAAATCGATGGAGCAGGCAAGTTTCGTCAGGTGGTATCCATTACACTGCCCACAATTCTTCCTACAATCACAATCTTGTTCCTGCTGCACATTGGAAGCTTTTTGGATTTCGGGTTTGAACGGGTTTATGTATTTTTAAATTCGCTTAACAGTGAGAATGGTCAAATCCTGGATACTTACGTGTATCGTGCCGGTCTTCTGGATCGTCAGTATAGCTATACAACAGCAATCGGACTTTTTAAATCGGTCATTGGTTTATTGCTAATAATGTTTGGTAATGCGCTAAGTAAAAAAGCAACCGGAAACGGTCTATACTAACTTAATTTCAGTCAAAAGGGGGCAAGAAACGTGATTTTAACTAAAGGACAGCGCGCGTTCCAGCTATTTAATATGGTTTTTCTGCTTGTTATCGGACTCACTATGATTCTTCCAATCATAAATGTGATTGCACAATCTTTCAGCAATGCAGTTTCGATTAACAGCGGATCAGTTGGGCTTTGGCCTATAGGCTTTACACTTGAAAATTATCATATGATTCTAAAGGATCCCTCCATTTGGATCTCTTTTCGAAACAGTGTCATCATTACCGTGTTCGGTACATTGATTAATCTGATCGCTACTGCAAGCTTGGCCTATCCATTGTCCCGTGCCGAGTATATTTATAGAAAACCTGCGCTTTTACTTGTGCTGTTCACAATGATTTTCCATGCGCCGCTTATTCCGAATTATTTGCTCCTGAAAAATCTTCATATGCTCGATACTTTATGGGTACTTATAATTCCAGGCGCCATTAGTGCCTATAACTTGTTCGTTATGCGGTCTTTCTTCATGAATTTGCCGACGGAGATGTTTGACTCGGCCAAAATGGACGGCTGTGGCGAGTTCCGTATGATCTGGAGTGTTGTTCTCCCGTTATCCAAGCCGGTTATGGCGACGATGGGGATCATGTACGCAGTTGGTAACTGGAATATGTATTCTCAAGCGATTTACTACATCAGCAGCAGAAATTTGATTCCCCTTCAAGTACGGCTGCGTGAAATAGTAATCACGGACAACTTGGGTTCAGCTGACGTATCATCCGAATTGCTGCTGTCCGTTTCACCTGAGGGACTCAAGATGGCGGTAATCGTTGTGGCTACAATCCCGATTATGCTGGTGTATCCATTCCTCCAGAAGCATTTCATTAAAGGGATGATGGTCGGATCTATCAAATCATAACTCTAAATAAAATGAATCAGCGCAACAGCAGGTTGACCATAGTTGTAATGATCTGATTTCTCCCTAATGGTGTCCAACTGGTTTGCAGCCAATTTGGAGTGAAGTAAGTTTTATTATCAGTTACTGCATGTATGGTTTTCCATGAAGGGGTTTGCTGAAGCTTGGATAATACAGCTTCAACATCCGGATGACCGATGTACTTGCTAATAAAGAGATGCTCGGACTCCATGGGTGGAAATTGCTCCGGTAGTAGTTCATCCCTCATTTTATTAGGTGGAACGGCGCTGCCTGGATGGAGTCCAAGCTCTGAGTATAGCAGTTCATTTAATGGATGATTGGCCGCACCTTGAATTCTTATCCCCTGGGGTATTATCTGCAGGAAAGTTATACGTTCATTTCCCATAGCTTTACTTAATTGATTTCGAGCCTCTAAAGTTCTTTCATCTAATTGATGGAACGTTTGGAAGGCTTCTTTTTCTCGTCCAACGAGTTCGGCAATTTTCATATGTATAGTACGCCAGTCCAGGTGATGATCCAGAATGACTGTAGGGGCGATTTGCTTCAATGACTCGTAGAGTGGTTGATGAAAATAATCGCCGATAATCAAATCAGGCTTTACAAGCCGCAATTGTTCAAGCTGCGAGGTTAATCTGCGGTTGTATTCGGCATCATCCATCCAAGGATATCTGTAGCAATCCACCCCTGCTGCCGCAGGCATTCCGATAGAAGCAAGGTTGTCATGAAAGCAAGTACGAGAGGCTGCAGCTACTTTCAACCTTTCTCTTTTGATAAAGAGGGAGGGGGAAATCCCGACAGACTCTTTAAATATTCGGCTAAAATAGTATTCGCTGCCGTATCCGATTGTGACAGCGACATCTTTAATAGAGCAATCCGGCGTTAACCGGCTTTTGGCTTGATTGATGCGAATCGTGTTTAAATAATCAGTCGGATTGCTTCCGGTTTGCCGTTTGAAGCTGCGGCAGAAGGCATTCGGAGTGAGCTTGGCAATTTCGGCTAGCGTCTCCCGTGTTATTTTCTCATGAAAGTGTTGGTGCATATAAGTGATGCAGGAATCAATTCCATTGCTCTGAGTCCCGTCTGAAGGTTCTTGCCGGATACCTCTTGCAATGAGATCGATGAGCGATTGCAGCTGCAAATCCGGGTCTATAAGGTTCGATACTGTCCGGTTATTTACTGTAGTGTAAAGCTCGTCTATTCTTTGAAGCAGCTGCTTGGCATCCTGAATATATAAACGACCGGCAGGCAGGCTGTGAAGCAACCCGATTGAGCTCTGAAGCTTCCAGTGATTGTTTCGCTTAGCTGCCGCTACGGTTTCAATAATAATGAGGTAATATTCGAGCTCCTTGCCGCGCGAAGCCGCCTCCAAGGTCATCCCCGGAGCGAAGTAGAAGAGTTGGAGAGGCTCCACTGAATAAGTGGCATCATTAACGGTCAAAGTCCCTTTCCCTTTCGCAATGAAACAAAGCATGGGTACAGGAACTGTTCTACGCTGAATGGTAAAGGTATCCAAGCGCTTGAACTTGCGAATGGATGATAGTAAATATAGCGTTCGTTGCATGTGGGCAGACGATTGAACGGACAATGCGTTTAGCTCCTCTCCATGGGAATCGTTAGCTCTTTTTTAAGGTAGAATTGTATAACAAAACGGATACTTCAGGTCATGGACGATAGTTAACCCATGCTTTAAACTATTAGATGATAACAAGAATCATTATCATTGTAAAAGGGAGAGAAAGATACATGAATCGAAAACGCAAGACAAGAACGGTATTAGGGTTACTGTTATTTATAATGGCCCTGGTATTATCTGCATGCGGAAGTGCCGCCACTAATCCACAGCCAGCCTCTGGCAATCAAGGAAGCGCTGGGACCGCTCCGGCATCCGCGCAGAAGCCTGCTGAGCCAGCCAAGCAGCCGGAAGCAAGCGCACCCTATACAGTTAAACATATTATGGGGGAAACTACGGTAAAAGGGAATCCGAAAAGAGTCGTTATATTGGTCAATGATGCTGTTGAAGCCTCCTTGGCATTAGGAATCAAGCCCGTTGGCATGGTCAAAGCTTGGGGAACTCAACCTTATTATGACCATTTGAAGGATAAATTGGAAGGGGTACAAATTGTCGGGGACGAGAATCAACCGAACCTGGAAGCTATTGCAGCTTTGAAACCGGATTTGATTATTGGTAATAAGCTTCGCCAGGAGAAAATCTACCAACAGCTTACCAGTATAGCACCTACCATTTTCTCGGAGCGTACTAATTCGGACTCATTGATCAACTTCAAAACATATGCCGAAGCACTTAACAAAAAAGAAGAAGGCGATAACCAGCTGGCAGCCTTTGAGAGCAAGGTAAAAGACCTTCAAGCAAAGCTGGGAGACAAAATCAATACCAAGGTATCCTTGTTGCGCTTTTATTTGGATGATAAGGTTCGTCTCTACTATCAAGATACGTTTGCAGGAGGCATCCTTAAGCAAATCGGTCTGAAGCGGCCTGCTGCTCAGGATAAGCCTACATTCGCTGATATTATTGGCAAGGAACGGATTCCAGATGCGGATGGGGATATTATGTTCTACTTTACATTGGAAGATGATAAAGGATTAACAACCAAAACAGAAAAGGCATGGCAGGAAGAAACCCTTTGGAAGAACCTGGACGTTGTTAAAAAAGGCAAAGCCATCAAAGTTAATGACGGAGTATGGAATTCGTCCGGTGGTATCCTGTCGGCCAATTTATTGGTGGATGAGTTAGCGAAACATTTACTGAAATAGGCTTATAGAAATAGCTCTAGCTCTGCAAACCCGCATCCTGCTCGGGAATTCCGGATGCGGGTTTGAATTTCGTTTAATAAGAAGGGTTTGAAAGATGATATTTCATAGCAATTTAGCCAAACTAACGGGATTTATTGCCTGCTTATGTTTAACCGTATTGTTGTTCCTTGCGAGCAATGTATATGGATATACGAATACGACATGGTCAACTTTCCAAGATGCCTACATCGCATTTAACGGCAGTAACGAGCATGTTATTATTCGCGATATTCGATTGCCACGTGCAATTGTCGGGGCACTTGTTGGAGGAGCCCTGGCCATTGCGGGTGCATTGATGCAGGCTTTGACGAGAAATCCGCTGGCTTCTCCCGGTATATTGGGAGTTAATGCAGGAGCCGGATTTTTTATTGTAACCGGTTTTTCAGTGTTTTCATTGACCTCACAGAGCGAATTTATTTGGATGTCCTTACTTGGAGCAGCAGTAGCGGCCATCTCTGTATATATGGTCAGCTCCGTTGGGTTTGAAGGATTGACACCTCTTAAGCTGACTTTTGCTGGAGCAACCATGTCAGCGCTGTTTACTTCATTCACTACGGCTATCCTCGTAACCAATGAGGGTGTACTGGACAATATTTTCCTGTGGCTGGCAGGTTCGGTAGACGGGCGCAAGCTGGATGTAATTTTGCCGGTGCTTCCCTTTATATCACTAGGCTTCATATGCGCTCTATTTCTTGGTCAAGCGATGAACGTTATCTCAGTTGGCGAGGATGTGGCTAAGGGTCTTGGCCAGAATACTTTCAGAGTCAAGCTTTTCACCCTTCTGATTGTTGTGTTTCTTGCTGGCAGCTCGGTGGCTCTGGCAGGTCCAATCGGCTTTATTGGTTTGGTTATCCCTCATATCGTTCGCAGTCTGGTAGGGATTGATTATCGCTGGGTGATCCCCTATTGTGCTTTATTGGGAGCATGTCTATTGCTCGCAGCCGATATTTCAGCTCGATTCGTTGCCTTTCCTAAGGAAGTCCCAGTAGGGATCATGACAGCAATCATCGGAGCTCCCTTCTTTATTTATTTGGCCCGAAAGGAGCTGAAGAAGCAATGAACCGTTATGCCGCTATACGAGCGCAACGCTTGCGTTTCTCTGTGATTGTTGATATGAAAGGGATATGGATTCTTTTATCCGTCCTGCTGTTTTTGGCTGCACTAATGGTAACAAGCATAGGTATCGGAACCCTCTATATTTCGCCGTTAAGAACTTTGCAAATTTTGTTCGGAGGGCCCAACGGTGAAGCTATGGAAACTACTATCATCTGGAACTTTAGGCTGCCAAGGATCATTCTGGCTAGTTTGGCTGGTATGGCTTTGGCACTGGCCGGAACGATTTTGCAGGCGGTTGTCCGTAATCCTCTGGCATCCCCGGATATCATCGGCATTACAAGCGGTGCGGCGATGATGGCGGTATTATTTCTGGCCATTTTCAATGCAACTATAAGCATATTCTGGATGCCGTTGTTTTCTTTCGCCGGAGCTGTAATTGTCTCGATATTCATTTATTTGGTCGCATGGAAGAAAGGCGTTTCTTCCATGCGAATGATTTTGGTAGGACTTGGCGTATCGGCGCTTCTGGAGGCTCTAAAAACTTTATTTATGATTTTCAGTCCTATCGCGGTTCTTAGCCAGGCTAAAATCTGGATAACGGGAACCGTTTACGGCGCCAACTGGAATACGGTTAAGTTTTTCTCCCCCTGGTTTTTGTTGTTTCTGCCGATCTTGTTCATCCTCGTTCGGAGGATGAACATTCAGGTGCTTGGCAATGAACTGCCCGTATTGTTAGGCGGACGTATCCAACTCCAGCGATTTGCGCTTATATTTACGGCGGCAGGACTTGCCGGATCTGCAGTTGCTTTCGTTGGCGGGATCGGCTTTGTCGGCTTGATGGCTCCGCATATATCCCGCAGGCTGGTAGGCGGCTCCCATGGAGTCCTCCTGGTCTGCTCGGCTGCCGTCGGAGCCATCCTTCTCGTTACAGCAGATCTCGTTGGCCGTACTTTATTTGCGCCGAAGGATATTCCGGCAGGGGTCTTTACGGCTGTTCTAGGAGCGCCGTTCTTTTTATACATGTTGATCAAGGTGAAGAAAAAGCAAGTGTAGTATAGAGCTCGGCATGGCAGCGAGACAGAAAGGAGAGGTAAGCATGACTGATTATACTTTATCCGCGCAGCAGCTGACGTTATGCTATGGGGATACAACCATCATCAACCAGCTGAATTTGCAAATTCCGCAGGGTCAAATAAGTATTCTAATCGGGAGCAACGGATGCGGAAAATCCACATTACTGCGCTCATTTGCAAGGCTCCTTCAGCCTGCTCTGGGCGCAATTCTTTTGAATGGACGCAATATTTCGCGATTGTCCACCAAGGATGTTGCGAAGCAAATGGCTGTACTTCCGCAAGAGCCTGTACTTCCGGAGGGATTAACCGTGCTGCAGCTTGTACGATTGGGACGTTATCCCTATCAAAGCTTATTTCAGCAATGGTCTGAAGAGGACGAAGCTCAAGTGAGAAGGGCGTTGGAAGTGACACATCTGGAGCACTTATCGGATCGGGACGTAGACTCGCTCTCAGGAGGGCAGCGCCAACGGGCATGGATCGCCATGACGTTGGCACAGGACACGGAGGTGCTGCTGTTGGATGAGCCGACAACCTATCTGGATATGGCGCATCAGGTAGAAATATTGGACCTGCTTTATGATTTGAATCAGAATGAACAGCGTACTATTGTGATGGTTCTACATGATTTGAATTTGGCTTGCCGATATGCACACCATATTATCGCCGTCCATAACAAAGGGATTCATTCTCAGGGATTACCGGAGACTATCGTAACCAAGGAGATGATTCGTGAGGTATACGGTATGGAGTGTGAGATCGGAACGGATATGCTTTTCGGTACGCCGGTATGTATCCCGCATGGAAAAGGGCGGAAGATAATACCTGAGGCTGGAAGTCCGAGCAATCGTGAATTACATAAGGCGGTTTTATAAAATGTGCACTTCAGGAGCATCATGCGAACGAGTCTGTCCTTTAAGTCCATGACTTATCGGATAGACTCGTTTTTTTAGTGTAACAGCGTAAATGATGACAAGTCACCATAATTTATTCAATTCAGCTCTGCTCATTTTTTAGTTAATATGAAAAAGCGGATAAATGAAAACTAAAAAGAGTCCAACGGAGAGGATGAGGGCCTATGTCTTGGCAAAGGGAACAATTCATGAATGAGGTAGCCAGTTTGGCTGTATTGGATACCCACACACATCTGGTAGGGGACCGACTGTGTGCTAAGGACTTTTGGGAGATAGCCCACTACTTTTGGTTTTTTCGGGAGCTTCAGGCTGCAGGTTATCCAGCGGATGCGATGGATTTGCCGGAGGAAGAAAGGATCATTCAGTTTCTTGCCGCTTATCGGGCGACTAGAAACACTTTGATGAATTGGGTCGTTACCCATGTATTCAAAACACTTTATGATATCGAGCTGTCGGATGAACCTGCAGTACGCCGGGCTGATGCTGCTGTACGTGAATCAAGCCAGCGTGAGGGCTGGGCTCAGCAGGTTGCGGACAAGCTGCAAATCCGCGGATTTGTCGTCAATATTCCAGAGCATGCGGAATTTCAGGGGATGGATCGCAACGCGCTGCTCATTCCTCGTATTGACGGAAGATTGGGCGGATGGATCAAGAACATTCAGCAAGCCGAAGATCCTTCTTCTGCCTTTGAAGAAGTTGCCGGAGTAATTGGCAAGCTGCTGGAAGATTATCGGCAGCTGGGCTGTACAGGTATAATGACTACCCTACCTGAGTATGAGGCCAGAGCCAATGAAACGTATCCGTTAACACGCGGCATTCCGAAGGATCAGATCATGATGAGGTTGCTGCATAAGATTTGCGAAGAGCTTGAAGGTAAGGGAATGTTTTTGCAATTATTTCTTGGCGTAGAGCGTTCCTGGTGCGGGACAGCGGTTCCAGTTAATGATCCTGCGCGCATTCTCAAGCTAACCGGACTTTTTGAAAGGTACAGCTGCAAGTTTGAGCTAGTTGTGGCTTCGGAAATGAACAACCTCGATGTCGTTCAGGCTGCATGGAACTTCCCCAATGTTCATCTGGGAGGATTGTGGTGGTTTAATTTCCGCGCGAGCACTTATCGTGACTGTATGCAATACCGTTCAGAAGCGCTGCCGGGTATTAAATGCTCGCTAATTGCCTCGGATGCGAGGTGTATCGAATGGAGCTACGGGAAAATATTACTCGTTAAGCGGCTAATGGGAGAATATCTGTATGGGCAGATCGAAGCCGGCTGGTTGAATCGGGATACTGCACTGCAGCTTGCAGAAGCATGGCTGTATAAAAGCGCGGCGCAAAGGTATGGTCTTGCAACATAAAAAAACACAATCCGTCTGCAACTATTTCCATGGATTCATGAGTTTCTCCAACGTATGATTATATAAGGAAGATGAAGCTGGAAAGTGAGGAAATATATGGGGAATAAAACAGAGGCAACAAAGCAAACCGCATACGGGTTAACAGCCCGTATGCCCAAGAAGCCGATAGTGCTGCCGATAAACTGGGTGCTTTATTTGATTTCAATTCCGGGTATATTTTACTTTATTATTTTCAGATATATTCCGTTAATGGGCTCGGTCATCGCTTTTCAGAATTATAACATTTTTAAGGGGATATCCGGCAGTCCTTGGGCCGGTCTTGAGCATTTTAGACGAATGTTCGCTTACGATGAATTTCTGACTATACTGAGAAATACGATTTTGATTGGCTTTTATGATTTGGTGTTCGCATTTCCTGTACCTATTATATTGGCTTTGCTCTTAAATGAACTCCGAATCGTTATATTCAAACGCGTGGTGCAGACGGTTGTGTATATGCCGCATTTCCTGTCGTGGGTAATTGTAGGCGGGATACTAGTAGGCTTGCTTTCACCGACAACCGGATTCGTCAATCATGTAATGGGGACGTTCGGAATCGAACCGATCTATTTCCTGGGAGATAACGAATATATACGAAGCATTCTTGTAGGAGCTGGAGTCTGGAAGGATAGCGGCTGGGGGACCATTATATATTTGGCTGCCATAGCGGGAATAAATCCGGATTTGTATGAGGCTGCGGTTATCGATGGGGCTGGGCGTCTGAGACAGACTATTTCGATTACAATACCGAGCATAATGTCGACGATTACAATTCTGTTTCTGCTGCATATCGGAAATTTTTTGGATTTCGGTTTTGAAAGGGTTTTCATATTTTTGAATCCTTTGAACAGCGAGAATGGAGAAATTATTGATACCTATGTGTTTCGTGCGGGTTTAGTAGATCGGCAATACAGCTATACAACAGCTATCGGGCTGTTCAAGTCATTGGTCGGGTTTATGCTTATCGCCATAGGAAATACGTTGAGTAAGAAAGTGAACGGTGAAGGTCTATATTAAGAATGCTTGGGAGGTGAGCATATTGATCATTAGCAGAGCGGAACGAAGCTTTCAAAAGTTTAATGTTATTTTTATGATCTTGATTGGCCTAAGCATGATGCTTCCGATCGTGCATGTTATAGCGCAATCGCTCAGCAGCAATGCAGCCATTAACAGCGGAAAAGTGTCCTTTTGGCCGGTTGACCCTACTGTCGGTAACTATAAGGTTATTTTGGCGGATAGTTCAATGTGGTATGCGTTTCGCAACAGTGTCATTATTGCTGGCTTTGGTACGCTTATTAACTTGACGGCAACGGCGTCGCTTGCTTATCCTTTATCCAGACCGGATTATAATGGGCGAAAAATCATCCTCATTCTTATTTTGGTTACACTTATTTTTCACGCACCTCTCATTCCTAATTATTTATTAATCAAACAGCTTGGGCTGCTAAATTCATTATGGGCATTGATGCTGCCCACGGCGATCAGTGCTTTTAATTTATTTGTTATGCGCTCCTTCTTTATGAATTTGCCAAGTGAGCTGCTCGATTCGGGGAAAATAGACGGCTGCGGCGAGCTGCGGCTCATATGGAATATCATCCTGCCATTATCCAAGCCGGCGATGGCTACGATGGGAATTATTTATGCGGTTTCCAACTGGAACGCCTACTCAGCTGCGATTTATTACATTAGCAACCGGACCCTTCTTCCTTTGCAGGTAAGGTTGAGGGAGATTGTATTTACGGATAATTACGGACAATCCGATATCAGCTCCGAGCTCATAGCCCAGCTATCTCCCGAAGGTATCAAAATGGCTGTTATTGTTGTAGCTACATTGCCGATAATGCTGGTCTATCCTTTTTTACAAAAGCATTTCATTCAAGGTTTGCTCGTTGGTTCTGTGAAATCATAAAATATAACATATCAACATAAAATTCCCAATTTAATGCAATTCTTGCTTACGTTAAGATTAGCAGTAATAGCGGTTTGTCATTTAGTCAACAACGGATGACAGCGCATACATTTTGCTGAAAGAAGGGGTATCCATGAGGAATAAAAAAGCAATCTGCGGTTCTTTGGTTGCAGTATTAGCAGTAAGCAGTCTCGCTGCCTGTTCTGGCGGTAATCAAGCACCGGCTGCTGAAGCGCCTGCGGCGGCTGCTAATAAAGGGCCTACGAAATTTTCGATCACCTTTCCAACGACAGTAAATACAGGCTACCATACCCGAATTCCGGATCTCAATAACGATAAATGGGTGAAGAAGCTAGGGGAGCTGTCCAATACGGTTCTGGATGTGAAGGTTATCGAAGAAACCAAAATGAGTGTCATGTTCGCCGGTAATGATATACCAGATGTAGTAGGTAATATCGGTACGCCTTCGAATAAGGCGATGTCCGGTTCCGTTGAAGCCGGAGTGTTCATTCCACTCGATGACCTTCTGAAGCAGTATGGGCCTAATCTGATGAAAAAAATTCCGAAAACCGCGTGGGAGGCAGTATCGTATAAAGGGAAAATTTATGGCATCCCCGACTATTTGAACAATCCTTCACGGCGCGGGACCTTTGTCCGAACGGATTTGTTGGAGAAGACTGGCTTGGCGGCGCCTAAAACCGTAGATGAATTTTTGAACGTTCTAAGGGCATTTAAAAAACTGGGCGTGGAGAATCCGTATCAGATGCGGGAGAATTTCAAATATGCGGATACGATTCTGGGGGCTTTCGACGTCCTGCCTTACAAGGATCAATTCGAACTGCAAAATGGACAGGTAGTCCCGAAATTTTTTGACTCGGAGAATATGCAGAAGGCGCTTCAAGTTTACAAGACAATGTACGATGAGGGTCTGATTGCCAAAGACTTCGCGACTATCTCCTCAACCGATTATACGAAGAACATCAGTGGAGGCAAAGCGGGTATATGGTCTGCCAATGCCGCAGGGCTTGTAGGTTTCAGGGTAAATAACCAGCAGGTGCTGCCTTCAGCCAAAGTAGATATCATCCCATCGCCTAGAGGTCCTGAGGGCAAGGGGGGTTACTTCTTTTATACGCCTGTTGTCCGTTCCTTCTATATCAATAAAAATGTTAAGCCCGATACGGCTATCGGCATTGTGAAGTATTTCGACTGGATGGCAACGGATGAAGCGGCTAAATTTTTCACCTTCGGGATCGAGGGGGATACGTATACAATGGAGAACGGCAAGGTGAACTACAAATTTCCTAAGACGAAGGAAGAAAACGAGGAGGAAGGCTTCCGCAGTACATTGTGGGGAGCTCAGGACTCCACCTACAACAAGGTTAGATTAGAGATGGATGACAATGGAAGGGATACGTTGAAGGCGTTTGACGAAGTATTGGCAAAAGAAGGGCTTCCAGGCATAGGGTTCAATCCCGAGCTAAGCAGCTTTGCTAAATTCCCTGATCTGGCCACTCCACAGCAGGATGTTGGACCCAAATTAATCATTGATCATATGGTCAAAATGATTTATGGCAAGGAGCCGATCTCCGACTGGCCTAAAGTCATTGAGGAGTACAAGAGCAAGGGCGGCAACGAAATCATTAAGGAAGCAACGGACCGTTTTAATAAAAAGGACGGAGCTTACGATCTTTCTGTAAAATAATCATAAAAAAACACAACCTCCGAATACCTATTTCTATTGTAGAAAATTGCCCAAGGCAGTATGATCAAGCCAAGAGCGATGATGTACATGGAATGGTTGAAGGGGGTTGTATTTTTATGCAAATACTCATTGTAGACGATGAACCGATTATTAGTTTAGGGCTTATTAAAATGGTGCAAACCTATACACCCGCCTTCAAAGGAATCCGGACAGCGATGAATGGACACGAAGCCTTAAAGCTGATCGCCGAGCTGACGCCTGACATTGTACTAACGGATATCCGAATGCCCAAAATGGACGGATTAAGCTTGTGCCAGTCGATACATGAGCAATATGAACATATCCAAACCATTGTTATATCAGGCTATAATGATTTTGAATATGCACAAAAATGTATGGATTACGGTGTGAAGCACTACTTATTGAAACCGGTTACAAAATCGGACATTCATGAGGTGCTTGATAAATTAACGCGCAAAATGGTGCGGGGGTACGTGTCCGTATCCTTATATGCGGAGTGGGTTGACCGGATGGAGCAAAGCATTTGGTCGCTGCAAATGGATGAGCTGGAGCGGTTGACCGGTCAATGGAGGACAACTGTCTTGTCGTCTGGTTTGACGTTAGCACAAACCAATGAGCTGCTGCAGGACTGCTTAGTTTTGCTAATAAAACGTTTTCAGACGCGGCGATTCTCACCGTATCTTGCCAAGACGGATGTGGCAGCAAGCAGTGTGAAGGAGGCTTTAGACATTTTTGAGTTCCAGCTCAAGCAGCTGGCGACTGATCTGCTTGCGATACGGAACGGCAATTTCAAAGATCCGATGGAGGAAGCCAGAGCTTATATCGATAGCCGCTTATCCCAGGAAATCTCACTTGATCAGGTGGCCATGATGGTGGGATTGACACCAACTTATTTCAGCGCGCTTTTTAAAAAGACGACTCAAGTGACCTTCGTACACTACCGGATCCATAAGCGAATGGAAAAGGCAAAGGAGCTGTTGGCAATCCCGCATATTCGTATTGTCGATGTGGCTTTGGAGGTAGGCTACGAAGATTACCCGCATTTCACCAAAACGTTCAAAAAAATTGTAGGTGTCTCGCCTTCCGAATATCGGTTCGGCATAGGTATCCGATAAATGAAAAAGAGAAGCTTATACCGTAAACTGTATATTTACTTTTTTATCGTCATCGTTGTTTCTTTGGCGAGTGTCGGCATATTTTCCTACCGTACTTCTACTCAAGAATTAGACATTCTGGTACAAAACCAAATGACTCAAATCGTTACCAATGCAGTTAATCATACCGATCTGTATCTTAAAGCTTATTCACGCTCCATTGTTTCGTTGTTAACCATTCGTGAGCTGAAGCAATTCATTGATCGTCCACGGAATCTGCATGAGTACGAGTTTTACGAATACCGTAAGCAAATCAAGGAGATAGGTGTGGATTCGCTGTTTATCCGCAACCCCGAGATTGCCGCCATCTATGTGATCAGCTTTAATGGTAACGCCGTGTATTATTATAATGAGGTACCGGATCAGCCGTCCTTTACAGCCGCGCAAACACAGGAACAATTGGATTATTTCAGGGAGAACACAAGGGAAAACGGACAATTAGGAATTTTAAATCATAGTATTATGAGCAATCAATCGAACCAAATGTTGACTTTGGTAAGGCAAACCAGGGGGCTCTCCGATCCATCGCCGCAAGGAGTGCTGGCCATTGAAATCCGTTCTGCAGATCTGTCTTCATTATGGAAAGGAATTGAGCTCGGCCCGAACGGCTACTTTTTCATCATGGATGATAAAGGGCGTACCGTTTACCATCCACAATCGGATCAAGTAGGAACCATCACGAACAATGATTTAAGACAGAAGATCATTGAGGCGGGCTCTTCGATGTTCACAGATGATAGCAGCGGTGAGCAGCGGGTCTATATGTCAAGGAAATCTGATTATTCAGGTTGGAGCCTGGTTGTATCGATGCCATTGGACGAGCAGCGCAAGCCGGTTGAGAACATCCGGTCGACAACAATTATAGTCGGTTTATTCACGTTATTGTTTGCTCTGGGATTAGCTTATCAATTCGGGCGTTCTATTACTGGTCCGATCAAAATTTTGAAGCAAGGGATGCGGGAGACGGAGAAGGGGAATTGGGCGATCATTCCGCTGCCCAAGCATATTGATGAGATCGTTGAGCTGATGATGCGCTATAATTTAATGGTCAATCGGCTGTCGGAGCTGGTAGAAAAGGCATACCAGGCGGATTTGAAAAATCAGGAAATCCAGTTGGAGCGGCAGCGAGCGGAATTCCAGTCCTTGCAGCTGCAAATTAATCCGCATTTTTTGTATAACACATTGGAGGTTATTGTTTGCTATGCATCTATTCGCGAATCCGAGGAAATTACTGAAATAGTAAAGGCACTTGCCTACATGCTGAGGTATTCGGTTCAAACAAATTTGGAAGAAATTACTGTAGCTAACGAGCTTAAGCATGTTATGTACTTTCTTATTGTGCTGCGTCATCGGATCAACCGGGAATTCGAAATTGATGTAGCGGTTAGTCCGAAGCTTTTATTGCAAAAGATGGTTCGACTTACACTGCAGCCTCTAGTGGAAAATGCATTCCAGCACGCGTTTCCTGATGGTCTGGAGGATTACCATACGATTAAGATTGATGGAGGCATGGATGAGAAGGTTTTCTGGATTAGCGTGGAGGACAATGGGATCGGTATCGCACAAGATAAGCTTATCCGTTTGCAGGAGCAAGTCAACTCGAATCGGTTAGCAGACGGAGAGATTGATGAGAAAGGAAGAAAAGGCGGGATCGGTATCCTTAACGTACACCGCCGGATTCAGATGGTGTTCGGGGATCAGTATGGTTTGCGAATTGAAAGCGAGCTGGAGCGGGGGACGAAAATAATATTGGAGATGCCTCATACACCAGCGGCAGGGCCCATAGGGACAGGTAGTTCCATAAAGCTGGAAATGAAATAGTAAACTGCGCTTGAGTAAGCCATTTATGCTTAAAGAAATCACGTCCTTTAATTTGTACTTTATTAGAGAAAACCTCGACATACAGCCCTTCGCTTGCTCCTGAATCGAGAGTCTTGTAGCTGTCGCGGCGGCTATCCTTGGTCCATGGCTGTCGAACGGAAGATGTACTTACCATTGTAAAATGATCTTGGATCATTGTTTTTGACAGCTGCAGAGTCATATGAGTATGGCTAGAAAACAAAATGACCTGGGGATAGGCGGATAATATGCTTCTAAGCTCCTGATCCTGCACAACCGCCTGGTTATCAACGCAGCATTCGGAGCCGGCAACTGTCTCGCTAAGCGGTTGGTGCAGAAAAACGAAAATAGGCTTATCAGTTTCCGCAGAAGCCAGCCGTGTGTGCTCTAATGTTTGACGAAGCCAGCCGAGCTGTGCAGGAGATAAATAAGCGGCTTCCGACTTACTAGGGTTTGATTGCAAGTATTTTTCAGAGCCGAGAAACAGAAAGTGATAGCCATGAACTACTTTTTCATAGTAAACGCTGCTTTCCCCTGTGAATTTCAAAAACCTGTTAATAGAGGCATGCTCGGTTTCACCGTTTGGAAAAGTTTCGGCACTCCATTTGCCCGATGCGTTAACCCATGCTTTATAAAATTCATGGTTTCCTATAGAAGAATAAATAGCTGGCGGGTGAGGAAGCTGCTTAAGCATATCGCTCAGCTGTCTGTAGTCTGCTGGCATTCCGTTGGTCAAGTCTCCGTTCATTATAAGCGCAGCTGCATCAGGTGAGACCGTTTGGATATCACTTAGAGCTGTTTTCAGCATGAGGTGGGATTGCTTATCCCAAGACTGAATATGAATATCACTGAGTACGACGAAACTAAACAGCGGCTGCTCACTAGCCATTGATGAGGCTGGGAGCAGAATTGGAGCGAGCAGGGACAATATTATTAGTGTGAGGATGATCGCTGCTTTTTTCATAGTAACCTCCATAAATTCGACTTTTTTAGCATATCCCGGAAATGTATAAAAGCCTGAAGGGAAATTCATCCAGTTACTGAACAAAACCTAGGCTGATTATGACAATGCAGGGGGTTATTCAAATTGTTTTGCAGCCCTAAAAGAAAAATCGATAGCAAGTATTGCATAGAAAGGATCATTAACCGCAATAAATATCGTTCTTGTATTACAGGGCTGTGCTAAAATTAAAGAGTGATGAAGGCGCTTACGATAGAAGGAGTACAGTGTGATTCATTAGAATGGAAAGTATGAACTTTTTACGACTGTAAGCCAGATGTTTGAAAAACAGCCATGGAAGGGAAGGGAATATATATGAGGGTTATCCATACGGATCAAATTCGCGATACCATTGCAGTGATGTGCTGGGAGGCCTGTTATTATTTGCCCCAAGATATATTAGACGGGTTTAAAAGAGCAAGTGAGACAGAGGAATCTCCATTAGGCAAAAGCATCCTTGATCAATTGATTGAGAACGCTCAATTAGCGGCTACGGAAGACCGTCCTTATTGTCATGATACTGGGCTAACTGTGGTTTATGCAGATGTAGGTCAAGATGTTCACATTCAAGGCGGGGATTTCACAAGTTCTATCCATGAAGGCATTAGAAAGGGCTATAAGGAAGGGTATTTGCGGAATTCAATCGTATCCGATCCCTTGCTTCGTAAAAACACGAATGATAATACACCTGGAGTAATCCATACCCGCATTGTTCCTGGAGATCAGATCAAGCTGACCGTATTGCCAAAAGGCGGAGGCAGTGAAAACATGAGCGCTATGAAATTTTTGCTTCCGGGAGACGGTGTTGCAGGTGTGAAGAAATTTGTTCTGGATACCATTATCGCTGCGGGAGGAAGAGCTTGTCCGCCGCTTGTAGTTGGCGTAGGTATTGGCGGAAGTTTTGACAAGGTGACCGAGATTGCCAAGGAAGCTGTGCTGCGGGAAGTCGGATCCTTCCATCATGAGGAGCATATTGCCCAACTTGAGAAGGAATTGTTGGAGGATATTAATAAAACCGGTATCGGACCGCAGGGCTTGGGAGGCTCCAATACAGCGATTTGGGTTGCTGTCGAGACATACGGCTGCCATATTACGGCGCTTCCTGTAGCCGTCAACATTCAATGCCATGCAGCACGCAAAAATTCAAAGGTCATTTAAATAACCTGTTCAGGCAGTGGAAG
Organism: Paenibacillus radicis (ex Xue et al. 2023); assembly: GCF_024722015.1. Taxonomy (GTDB): domain Bacteria; phylum Bacillota; class Bacilli; order Paenibacillales; family NBRC-103111; genus Paenibacillus_S. The sequence continues at coordinate 121,693 of NZ_JANQBD010000024.1, forward strand.
GAAAGGAAGGTTTCTTGCGATGGCAAAAGTATATTTGGAAACGCCCCTCACAAAGGAGAAGGCTCTGAATCTTAAAGCTGGTGACGAGGTATTTCTCAACGGTACCATCTACGTTGCCCGGGATGCTGCACATAAACGAATGATCGAATTGTTGAAAAATAACGAGGAACTGCCTGTTGATTTAAAGGATCAAATCATTTTTTATGCCGGTCCAACTCCGCCGAAGCCAGGCCAAATTATCGGGTCCATTGCACCTACAACTGCATCCCGAATGGACCCTTATACACCAGCTATGTATGAATACGGTGTGAAGGGGAAGATTGGGAAAGGACCTAGAAGCCAGGAAGTAAAAGATGCTTGCGTCAAGTACGAAGCCGTTTGTTTGTCGGCAATTGGCGGTTTATCGGCATTGCTGGCAAATAAGGTGAAGTCGGCCGAGGTTGTTGCCTATGAGGATTTGGGACCGGAAGCGATTCGGAAGCTTACGGTTGAAGATTTTCCTGTTCTGGTAGTTTATGACGCTCATGGCGGTGATCTCTATGTACAAGAGATTGCGAAATATAGAAAATTATAATAATACGTTTAACTGGAGGACCCATCCTTTGTCGGTATCAAGCTGACTAAGGACGGGTCCTTAGTCATTTCAGCAGAGGTTAAACAGGTATAATAAATGATGATTTAGAAAACACTTAACATAAAACAACTATGTTAAGGAGGATTGCCTCATGTTTGAGAAAATCAAATCTTTACTTAAGGATTATTTCATAGTGGAACATCCGGGTGATGATTATGGATATTATCCAAATGAATATGGAAGCTATCCTTTTTATAAACTTTCCGGAACAAGCGACGATTTATTGGACGATGAGATGGATAAGGAAGGGCTCAAGTAAAGTTAACCGTCGATGTCCCCCATTAGCGGGGATTTTTTTGTTTAATTCGATTTATCCTCCACGTATTTGTCAATAGTATTTAGAACCTCACTTAATTTATGGTGGCTAATATTAATTTCTTGGTTAGTCGCTTGATATCTTTTGTCGTCCTGGCTCACAATGAATCCTCTGTAATTTTCATAAATAGTTCTCATAATCTTTAATCTCCTGTTCTATACCAGTATAGTGGGTTGATAATGCTATATCTGCCATTCAGATTTTGATCTGGTTGTATTTGGATATTTTACATCAATCTACCTAATAAATATACGATGGAAAAGAAGAGGTTTTGTCGTATTTTGTATGGACGAGCATATACTTTGTGACAAGTTTTTTAATCATTAGTTGGGATGGACTTCATTAATGCTGCAAATAAGAGTACCTGACAATCTGTAATTGTCGGGTACTCTTATTGGTTAGTATACCTTGGTGAGCTGAGTATTATTTGTTTGTTTCAGTAACAGGTGATTTCTGCTTTGCCTTACAACTGCTCGACCTTGTTAATGGCTTCGATGAGCATCTCTGCTGTCACAGGAAACGGCATATTGCCCATCGTGCCGTCCGGCGATAAAGATACGCGTGCGATCTCACGCAGCTGTTCATCATTCAACGTCTTCGTGATGCCAAGCTCACGCAGCTTGGAGGGAAGGCCGATCTGCTTGTAGAAGCCAAGCAGATCATTAATCTCCTCAGCGGGGCGATTCTCTAGCACCAGCTGTGTAATGATGCCATAGGCTACTTTCTCGCCATGGTATGCATGATGGGACTCGGGCAGCGTAGTCAAACCGTTATGAACGGCATGCGCTGCTGCGGAACGGCAGTTATCCTCGCCGAGGCCGCCAACCAAGCCGCTGAATAAAATAACAGCGTCAATTACTTTTTGCAGAGCTTCCGAGGATCCCCCCTCTTTAGCGTCACGGATCGCTTCGTCACTATGAGCGAGGAGGATATCAAAGCATAGTTTGGAGGCTTGGACGCCGCCAATGGTCGGAAGGTTCTGCGTCTTACCGGTGGAACATGCTGTGGATTCATACCATTTGGCAATAGTATCACCGATACCGGCAATAAGATAGCGAACGGGAGCGGCAGCGATCACATCGGTATCAATTAATACCAGCAAGGTGTTACGGTAGAACACCGGGAAGTCTACATATACACCTTCATCCGTATACATGACGGACAGATTTGTAACCGGAGCGCATTGAGCGGCTAGAGTTGGGATCGCAACAAACGGCTTATTCAAGTCGTTGGACAGCTTTTTGGCTGTATCGATCACTTTGCCTGCACCTACGCCTACAATTAAATCGATCTCCGGTTTGACCATTGCCTGCAAACGCGATACTTCATTATAAGAGCATTCCCCTTGGTAAGGGACTACTTCATATTCTATTCCTGCTGAAGCCAAGCTTTCAGTGAACTGAGGTTGGACACTTGCCCAAGATTTGGAGCCGGTTACAATAAAGATTCGCTTGCCGAACTTGGCGATCCATTCTCCGGCAGTTTTCATAAGACCGGGTTCTTGAATGTATGCGTTGGGCGTTCCCGCCACGTAATGTACTTTTGACATGGTTTTTCCCCCTTGTACTGGCATCGAATTACACAGAATACCTTATTATATTCCAATCACACAGGTTTCTCCAAGCTAATATATTGTGAACGGCCGGATAGCCTTTGAAAACGCAGCGTGTTTCCTTTATTATGAAAGCAGGCTGAAAACCGCATATCGGCAAATTTGCATAGAAGGGTGGTTTTATTGATGACCATTGAAAATGAAAAAAGAATGCAGGAATCGATTCAATTAGCTGTAGATAATGTACTTACAGGTAAGGGAGGGCCTTTTGGTGCAATTGTTGTAAAGGACGGTCAAATCATAGGCAGAGGAAGCAATCTTGTGACATCGCTTAACGACCCAACCGCCCATGCTGAGGTTCAGGCAATTCGGGAGGCTTGCAAGCATTTAAATCATTTTCAGCTCACAGGATGTGAGATCTATACGAGCTGTGAGCCGTGTCCGATGTGCATAGGGGCTATCTATTGGTCAAGACCGGATGCGGTCTATTATGCTTGCAGTAAGGAAGATGCTGCCGCAATTGGTTTTGACGACCAGTTTATTTATGAGCAAATTGCATTGCCTGTTGAAGAGCGTTCCATACTTATGAAGCAATTAAAGCCGCATGATTATAAGAAGCCTTTTGAACAATGGGCTGTTTCGGATATAAGGAAGGAGTATTGAAGGATGAGAATTGAATAATGGAGAATTGAATGGAGGATTACAACCAGACTTGAATTTTTCAACATACATGGGGAGCTGCAGAGGATGAAGCCGCGTTTTTATTTTATCATAGCAATAGTTTTACTAGTGTTCGCGCTTATTAATTATTACATCGGATGGCATGGACAATTGTGGGTTCAATATGTATTTCATTTCAGTCCTGGTCCGCTTTATTGGATTTGCTTTTGGCTCATTGTTTTTTCCTATGTGATAGGGAGACTTGGGTCAAAATTTCTGCCGCATGGTCTATCCAGCTTTCTTAGATTGATAGGAGCCTATTGGCTCGCGATAATGCTGTTTAGCTTTGTAATGCTGCCTTTTATTGATCTTGCTGCCGGGGTAATGGCATTGTTATCGGTTGAAAAGACCGTATATATACCGGTCCTTGGATTGGCAGCAGGTTTAATTTTATTAGCGCTCATGATTCGGGGCTCCTGGAATGCGCGCAATCCGATTATTCGCCGATATGAGATAACAATCCCCAAAAGCGCAGGCGATAGAACAGAATTAAGAATTGCAGTAGCATCCGACCTTCATCTGGGAACCATCGTTGGCAACAAGCAGCTTCAGCTCTTGGTAGAGAAAATGAATTCATTGAAGCCTGACTTGATTTTACTGCCTGGGGATATTATCGATGATGATATTAAGCCGTTTATCCGCCAAGATATGGGAAGTATCATGAAAAAGCTGGAGTCTCGTCTAGGTATTTATGCGGTGCTCGGCAATCATGAGTATATTGGAGGCCATATCAAGGAATTCGTCAATCAGATGAGTGCCATTGGCATCGAGGTGCTGTTGGATCGTCCAGTGCTGATTGATAATAGCTTCTATGTTATCGGACGGAAGGACAAAGCTGTTGAACGGTTTGGTTCGGATGGAAGAATGGATTTGGAAGCATTGTTAACAGGAGTGGACAAATCATTGCCGCTTATACTCATGGATCATCAGCCGTATGGGTTGGATAAGGCTGCCGCGGCAGGAGTGGATGTCATGCTCTCAGGCCATACCCATCGGGGACAAATGAGTCCAAACCATTACATTACAAGACGTATATTCGAGTTGGATTGGGGTTATTTAAAAAAAGGCGCTATGCATGCCATCGTTTCATCAGGTTACGGTACATGGGGTCCGCCGATCCGTATTGGGAGCAGGTCGGAGCTGATCGAGCTAGTTGTTCACTTTAAAGGGTAATCATCTATTTTTTTGTGGAATGAATGAGTGGTATTTGGATATTCCATTATATGGTATGCTGTTTTTGCGGAGAAATAGTGGATGAGAAGGGTGGGGAACAGGTTGGGATTGTTCGATAGTTTAATGGGGAACGCTTCAGAAATAAAATTAGATGATATTCAAAAAGAGATGGCGCATGTTCTGGCCAAGTCTGAGCGAATCGAAAAAGCGTATAAGCTCATTCGCGATTTGTTTATATTTACAGATAAGCGCTTGATCTTGGTCGACAAACAAGGATTAAGCGGCAAGAAGATGGAGTTTCATTCTTATCCTTATAAGAGCATTACACACTTTAGTATTGAAACGGCAGGCACATTCGATTTGGATGCCGAGTTGAAAATTTGGATAAGCGGTAATCCGATGCCTGTCAGCAAAAAGTTTAATAAAAGCTTAAATATTTATGAGCTGCAAAGCGTCCTCGCTGATTATGTGCTCAAATAATTGGCTTAATATTGCTGTACAGAAAGAAGAGGGCTGTTCCAAAAGGGTAAAACGGAATGATTCGGTCCCAAAAAAATAGTAAACAAACATCCCAACCGCAATGAAAGTGGAATGGGATGTTTTTTTGCATGTATGAATTGGTTTAAAATGGGGCATCAAAATTCCGAAAATGACTTTTGATACATGCCTTTTTTTACATTACCAATAATCGAAAACCGAATTCAGCGCTTACGAAGTCATTCTATTGCGGCTCCGTATGTAGCTCAGCGCTTGATGAGTGTTTACGAACAGCAATGGGGGGCACTAAAACATGAGTTGAAGCAACTGCCTGCCAAAAACCTGAGCCGAAGCTATTGCCTATTAGAAAACCAGAGCCGAGGCCAGTGCCTATCAAAACCCTGAGTCGAAACCATTACCTACCACAAAACCTGCATATCTACAGCCTTTTAGCGTTCTACCGACAGTCTTCTTGAATTCATGCAAAAGTGCATCTTTTTTTCTTACACGGACGAAACCGGAGCCCGTAGTATGAAAATTGATGCACTATTACAGTTATTTCCTTTTAACAAATAATTTTTGGTAGAAATAACTGCATGTTTGCAGGAATATGTACAGGCCGATAACGGGAGGAAGGTCTGGCATTGATTTTAAGGTTGAAAACCTTTAAGAAAGCAGATCTTTTTACAGCAATAAAGTACGAAGAATTATGCTTAGCTTCAAATCAACCTCGACAAGTTCTCTAAAAGATCGCAGCCGCGCTTGCCAGCTTGATTTCGATGCAGTCGGTTTCTTTTTATAAATATCGTGCCTGAATGACGCTGCGATGATGAAGCTCATGTCCGGCAATGATGTAACCCAATGCTCTTGCAGTAATTTTGCTGTTATTTGATGTTCCCCAATATCCCCATGCCTCAGGTGTAATACGTTCGAGCAAAAATAAAGTGGACTTCCTCACGATGCTGAATTCATCCAGAATACTGTGCATGGGATAAGCCTCGTAGTTAGCCGCTTTTGCATAGGCATCTTCGTCAAAACCGGCAATGGGAGTAGCATCTCCACGAGAGACGCGAAGCAAACGGTAGCTCATTATACGTTCTGTATCCGCCATATGTCCCACTACTTCACGTAAGCTCCATTTGCCTGGAGCATAACGGTAGCTTGCTTTCATTTCGGATGTGGATTGCAGAAGCTCCAACGTATCGGTAAGTTGCTTTCTTAATTGGGCTAAAAGATCGTCTGAAGGAACAAGCTGGATATATCTTTCGTAATAGGGATCATGCTCAGCAGGATCAGGACGTTGAATCATTGTGAGTTCTCCACCTTTCATTAGATTTTCATTCATTATAGCAAAATTATTGCAGATGAATTGAGAAAAATTGTTGATTCCAGCGGTTCATTGCATTAAACTTTAGAAATCAACTTTCCGGTAAAAAAAGATATATTTAGAGGAGTGCTATCGATGGAAACCAGATTCGCCAAGGAATCAAGATGCTACAAGACAGCGAGGGTATTCCCTACGGATGTCAATAATCACAACACCTTGTTCGGTGGAAAACTAATGGCATATATTGATGATATTGCCTCGATTGCTGCTTCCAAGCATTGCCGTGCCAGCGTCGTGACGGCTTCAACCGACTCCGTTGACTTTTTGCTGCCCATCCAGACGACAGATTCCGTATGCTTGGAGTCCTATGTTACTTGGACTGGCAGAAGCTCGATGGAGGTATTTGTAAAGGTTATCACCGAAGATTTGCAGAATGGCGAAAGAGCAATAGCCGCTACTGCTTTTTTAACCTTCGTCGCATTGGATGAACATAAGAAAACGGTACAAGTACCACAAGTTGTGCCCGAAACGGAAGAGGAACAAAGGCTTCATGAGACCGCATTATACAGGGCCGAAGTGAGAAGACATCGCAGAGAAGAAAGTAAAAAGTTCGCTGATTATTTGATTACGAAGTTTCCTTGGGAGTAAGCATTTTTCTGGATGGTAGAGGAATTTCATAATAGAGGGCATAAACCTATTTTCATTTCACGGAGGTGGAATTTGTGGGCGTCTCTGATTCTAACCCTATTCTAATTTCAATTCCCGAGAGCTTCGAAACGGATCGTCTAATTATTCGAGCGCCATTATGGGAGGACGGGGCAGCAGTAAACGAAGCGGTCAATGAAAGCTTAGAACAATTACGCCCTTGGATGCCATGGGCTCAAAGCCTCTCAACGATAGAAGAATCAGAGGCAGGCGTTCGTCGCTCCCGGCTGCAATTTTTGGAGCGTTCGGATCTTCGCTTACATCTGATACTGAAGGAAACCGGACAGCTGATTGGCTGCAGTGGCTTGCATCGAATAAATTGGGAAGCCAGGAAGTTTGAAATCGGCTACTGGGTACGTACGTCTTTTAGCGGACGGGGTTACATCACTGAGGCTGTTGATGGCATTACTGATTACGCTATCCATCACCTGAACGCCAATCGCATCGAAATCAGGTGCGACTCTCGTAATAACCGAAGCAGCCAAGTTGCACAACGTCTAGGTTTTACTCTAGAGGGGATTCTTCGCAGTGAAAAATGTGGGGTTGACGGTGCTTTAAGAGATACGATGATATTTTCCAAGGTTCGTGGTACTGAATTTTGATGATTGGGGTTAATGAGGGCGTACTAATAGGCAGCAGACTAATTGAAAAGGGTTCATTGAGGTTCACTTTCCATTTGAAGCAGCTCCAACCCATTGAACAAGCTCCTGCATATATAGTTCTAACCGCGAACAAATTCAATGGAATAGGTTATTAGCAGCCACTGGAGCCTTTATACTTGAGGACAACCACTCGCTTTCTTGGATTGGCACTCAAAAAAGAGGTTGTCCCAACATATTTTGCAAGACTCCATTCACCACTTTATCCTAAATATGAAATCGCAAAAGAACCTTCAATTCCGCTCGTAGTGGGAGTTTGCAGGTTCTTTTGCTCATTATATGGATTATAGGGGATTCACTTAGTAGGTATACCTTTTAAGACAGCCAATTTTCTTATGAGATTTTCGGACTTTATAAGTGTGCTAGAGATTTGTTCAATTTCCCTCAGCGCCGGACTACGAACGCGGACGCACTCGGCTAGTAGGCATAGCAATAAGCGGGTCATCCGGCCAATAATGCTTAGGGTATCTCCCCTTGAGGTCCTTTTTGATCTCAAAATAGGCATTTCGCCAGAAGCTGGCCAAATCCTGAGTTACCTGCACCGGACGCTGTGCGGGGGATAGCAGATGCAGGGTGAGCGGAACATTCCTGCCGGCGATCCGTGGTGTTTCCTGTAGGCCAAACATTTCCTGCAGCCTCACGTTAAGCGATGGCGAAGCGGGGTCGCTGTAATCGACAGGGATGCGGGAGCCGCTGGGCACGGTAATATGCGTTGGAGCATTGGAATCGAGCTCGCGGCGCTGATCCCAAGTGAGCATGGATTCCAATATCTCGATTATATTCAGACGCTGGAGCTCTCCACGGCTCTTAAGTCCATAAGCATGAGGTCCGAGCCAATCCTTAAGCGAGGACAGCAGCGCGTGGTCGGAAACATCCGGCCAACTGGAGTCATGGAGATGCATGAAACTTAGGCGCTCCCGGTATTGTCGGGAGGCCTTCGACCAAGGGAGCAGCTCCAGCCCTTCCTCTGCAATGCCGCTCAGCAGCGCGGCAAGTGTATCTTCTGCATGGGGAGCAGAGAGAGGAGCTTCCTTCAAGATTAGACAGCCGAGACGTGACCGGCTGCGTCCACGAACCGCCTGGGCGGATCTGTCCCAGACTATCAACGCTTCCACTTCAATCTGATCCTTGAAGTGGAGCTCCAGTTCATCAAGGTCGATAGGTGCAGCCGAATAAATCCGACTCTCGGGTCCAAGGTCATCGAGCTCGGCCGCTACCAAATAAGGAGCATTGCTGAGCGGCTGCTGCTGTGTGAAGACGGCGCCGCGACCGTTGCTTAGAAGGAAGCGTCCCGTGGTTCTTCGCTGTGCAATGCGGTCTGGATAGGCAAATGCTAGCAGCAGTCCGCACATATTCACATCATAGGTTTGATTAGATGAAATGCCCAGCGCTCGCTTCCATTGCTGAGCTTCAGCGCGGATACGCTTGCAGGCTGCCGTATCTACGGAATATCCGAGATAAGAGCCCCCCTTCGACGAGGATTCTCCAGCAGCGGCTTGAGTACTCTTGAGCGCCTCCAAGCGGAGCCGCAGATCACAATCAAAGGCCGTATCGCCGCGCAATATATCGCGCTCGTTCAACAGCGCGGCCAGCTCGCACGCGAGACCGCCCAAGCCGAGTGGAACGGCTTGGAGGATCATATGCGCGAGCCGCGGGTGGATCCCCAGGTCGGCCATCTGCCGACCCTGGGCACTAAGCGTGCCGTCTGCGGCCAAGGCGCCTAGACGGCTTAGCAGCTCTCGCGCCTGCGCATAAGCGGCCGCTGGCGGCGGGTCGAGCCACAGCAGCTCGTCCGGTGCTGCGCCCCATGCGGCGAGCTCGAGCGCCAGCGGCGCGAGATCCGCCTCCAGCATTTCCGGCGTACTGCGCGCGGCGAGCCGCCTGTCGTCCTGCTCCGTCCACAGGCGGTAACATACGCCGGACTCAAGCCGCCCGGCGCGTCCACGCCGCTGATCCGCGGATGCGCGGGAGACCGTAACGGTCTCTAGGCGTGTCATGCCGGTCCGCGGCGAGAAGCGGGGCACACGCATCAGCCCGCTGTCGATGACGATCCGCACGCCTTCGACGGTAAGGCTCGACTCGGCGATTGTTGTCGCAAGCACGACTTTGCGCGTGCCGTGAGGGCTTGGCGCGATCGCCAAATCCTGCGCCTCCTGCGGCAGGCTGCTGTGCAGCGGAGCGATCCGCACGTGAGGACCCAGCTGCAGCGATCGCAGCTGGGCTTCGGTCCGCCGGATTTCTCCCGCTCCCGGCAGGAATACGAGCAGATCGCCAGACTGCGCTTCCAGCGCACTGACGATGCAGCGCACCGTGGCCGCCTCGATACGGCCTTCCAATTGCCGTTCGAGATATACCGTCTCGACAGGAAACATCCGGCCCTCGCTGCGGATAACAGGCGCGTTGTTCAACAGAGCCGCCACCGGCTCCGCGTCCAGCGTGGCCGACATGACCAGAATGCGCAGATCATCGCGCAGAACGGCCTGTGCTTGCAAGCAAAGCGCCAAGCCCAGATCGGCATGCAGGCTGCGCTCATGATATTCATCGAAGATGACGATACCCACACCCTCCAAGGAGGGGTCGCTCTGCAGAAGACGGGTCAGCACTCCTTCGGTGATGACTTCAATTCTAGTATCCGGTCCAACCTTGCTGTCGAGCCTGACCCTGTATCCGACGGTTTGGCCGACCTGTTCACCCAAGGCGGAGGCCATGAAACGCGCTGCTGACCTGGCTGCCAGACGGCGCGGCTCCAGCATCAGAATACGCTGACCTGCAAACCTTGGACTCTCCAGCAGTGCAAGTGGAACGCGGGTTGTTTTACCAGCTCCCGGAGGGGCTACTAGTACGGCGTTGGATGAAGAACCTAGCGCCTCTATTATTTCCGGCAGAACCGGCTCAATTGGTAATCTAATCATCGATTCACTCCACCTAGCTTAAGCACCAATAAACTCATTGGTCTGTTTATGATTCTCTGATTGTACCATCTATGAGCGTGTAAATAAAAAAAAAGCCTCTCTTAGTAGAGAGACAAGGCAAGCGAATCTGTTTCATTATAAGAATGGAGGATGGCTTCACACCCAACGATTTCAATGCTTATTAATGAATCAAGGCATTTTTTGATGGCACGTTTGCCTTTTACCAATTTAGAATCTAGCGCAGAAATCAATAGATTAAATTTCTTTTTATTTTTCTCGTCGGAGTATACAGGCACGCTTTTATTTTGGATCGTAATAAACAATTTCATTCCAGTCACCCGCCTAATATTTGGATATGTAAATAGTTTATATTACGATTATTAAAATAACCTTAAAATAGTTTGACAATTTTATTAATTTCACAAAAATTTTTGTGAAAATTACTATATTTTTTCCAATTTCAATGAAATAAGGCTACTTATAAAGCACTCTTGCCAAAATATCCTGATTGTAGTTACCGAACTTACTTCCATAAATAGTTAAACCATGCAAATTTTTGGCTTTGGAGGGCACGGAGAGCTTAAGCTTAATATCGCTTTTATAGTCGAGTCCAATGCTTGCAAGCGTAGTATCCGAAATTTTATGGCCGTCAATGAACGAGCCTTCCTGATTAATCCGGATCATTTTCAGCACACCGTATTGATTCAAATTAGGCAGCCACCAATCAGGGTTGAACGTTCCTTTCTCACCGCCAAAATCCCCAGGGCTTGTCCAAAACCCCAGTTCTATATCATTCACATGAAAATAAATATCCGACGGCCAATTATTGCAATATCCAGGCGCCTCCGAGCCAAGCTCCATAATAAACTGAAGCTCCTCGAATTGTTGATTGGGCTTCAAATAATTCGGAATTCTGTATTCAAAATAACCTTTAGTCAGCCAGATGATTTCGGCGTTAATATGCTCGGGATCGGCAAAATAACGCGGATCGTCGAACTCCCCAATAATTCTGTCCTTAGTGGCTAGCCCGCAGGTTGGATGTACCTCATAAGCGCTGTAATGTCCGAGCTTGATCTCGACCTCATACAAATTTTTATTTTCCTTGTTCCTTAAATCTACCATCAGCTTATCTTCATTCAGATAGCATATTTTTTGAATGCCATGTTTGCCTACGGCGGTATTGATTTCAATCAGTCCGCTTTCTTCAAGCTTCTTAATATGCATCGTAACTGCGCCGTTGGTCAGATTTAACTTGCCGGCGATATCATTGAGATTTAAGGAATCATGAGTAGCGAGCAATTCAATGATTTGGATGCGGATGTCCGAGCTTAGTGCCTTGAAAATGGATAAGCCGGATTTCAGTTCTTTTATATAGATCATAGGGTTGTCCTCATTTGCATAAACTATTTTATAAAATTATAAAATAAAATCGCTTAAAAAGAAAGGGCAAGCTTTTGCCTTTAATAGTTGGCTTGAAAGTAAGGTTTGTTGTGTTGTTTCACGTATGTAGGAAAATAAGATGAAAAAGCTCGTTGTTGCTGCTTGCAAACGTAAACATTTTGTATTGACACAGACGGATCCTATCTCATAAAATGAAATACATAAGTGTGAAATGATTTATAAAAATATAAAATAAATGTCGAAAAGAGGTAGAACTAATGGCTGATATGAAAAAAGCGAAGATGATTTTGGAGAAGGATTTTAAAATCGCTGAGGTGGATAAACGGATCTTCGGTTCTTTTATCGAGCATCTGGGACGTGCCGTTTATGGGGGGATTTATGAGCCGGGGCATCCGGAGGCTGACGAAAAGGGATTTCGCAATGACGTAATTGATTTGATTAATGAGATTGGGGTGCCTATTATCCGTTATCCGGGCGGGAACTTTGTGTCGGGCTATAACTGGGAGGATGGGGTAGGTCCTGTAGATGAAAGACCTGCAAGACTGGAGCTAGCTTGGAAAACGGTTGAGCCCAACTATGTAGGAACGAATGAATTTATGGAATGGGCCAAGCTCGTTAACTCCGAGGTTAATATGGCCGTCAATCTCGGGACTCGCGGTATCGATGCTGCAAGAAACTTGGTGGAATACTGCAACCATCCTTCAGGATCGTATTGGAGCGACCTGCGTGTTGCGCATGGCTATAAGGAGCCGCATAAAATAAAAACCTGGTGCCTGGGCAACGAAATGGATGGACCTTGGCAGATTGGTCATAAAACCGCTGAAGAATACGGCAGAATCGCATTGGAATCAGCGAAAGCTATGAAGTGGGTCGATCCGACTATAGAATTGGTAGCATGCGGAAGCTCCAACCGGGCGATGAAAACTTATGCCGAGTGGGAAGCTACAGTTCTTGATCATACCTATGATCATGTTGAATATTTATCCTTGCATACCTATTACGGAAACCGCGACAATGACCTGCCGAATTTTCTTGGGCGCTCACTTGATATGGATTACTTCATTAAAGAAATTATTGCGACCTGCGATTATATTAAGGCGAAGAAGAGAAGCAAGAAAACGATGTACCTGTCCTTCGATGAATGGAATGTTTGGTTTCACTCTAATGCTGCCGACCGTAAAATAGAGCCTTGGTCCATCGCTCCGCCGCAATTGGAAGATGTGTACACTTTCGAGGATGCACTGCTGGTTGGCTGCCTGTTGATCACCTTATTGCGCAACTCGGATCGTGTTAAGATCGCTTGCATGGCACAGCTAGTTAACGTTATTGCTCCTATTATGACGGATAATGGAGGAGATGCTTGGCGGCAAACGATTTTCTACCCGTACATGCATGCTTCTGTATATGGAAGAGGAGTTGCCCTTAATCCGATCATTTCATCGCCTAAATATGACAGTAAGGATTTTACGGATGTGCCTTATCTGGAGTCGACTGCAGTGTACAACGAAGAAACGGAAGAGCTTACCGTATTCGCCGTAAACAAAGATACCGAAGCATCTCTGCTTCTGGATGTGGATATTCGCGGATTCGCCGGTTATCAGGTTGTCGAGCATATCGTCCTTGAGCATGACGACATCAAAGCTACCAATACGGCTGCTCATCCGCATTCTGTAGTACCTCATAATAAAGGTGGCGCTGAAGCAAAGGACGGCTATATCCAAGCAAATCTGCCGAAGCTTTCCTGGAATGTAATCCGCTTAAGAGCACGTACATAGTTCTCATTTTATTAAAAAAGGGATGCCTTTTACAAAGCCGCTTGATCAGGGCTCATGTAAAGGGCATTTCTGTATGGGTGCGTTCTATTGGCACAAGTCGTTGAGATATAGCCATTTATATAGGTATCTGCAGAGCTAACAGCAATATAATCCATATCAAGCAAAAAAGTGCTAGCGGTGAGAGGTCAATTTTCAAAAAAATCCGATTGTTTGAAAGCAGAATGGTTGTTATGTTGAATAAAGGCGGGAAAGTAAACATGATTTCCAAGAACAAAGCCGGAAGCTGAAGGTGAGGGTTTAAATAATGGAACATTTAAAAAGCGTTTTTTGGGAGCCCCAAGATGAGTTTACTCCGATTCCTTTCTGGTTTTGGAACGATGAATTGAATAAGAATGAGCTGATTAGACAAATTCACGATTTAAAGTCCAAAGAGGTTATGGGCTTTGTCCTCCATCCGAGGATGGGGCTTCCAAGAAGCCAGCCTTATTTATCAGAGTCGTTCATGGAGTTGGTTGAGGCGGCAGTTTTGGAAGCAGAGGCTCAAGGTATGACGGTAATTTTGTATGATGAAGGGATGTATCCGTCTGGTGCAGCTAATGGCCTGGTTGTTAAAGCTAACCCTGAATATGCGAGCCGTGGTCTGCAAATGATTGAGTACCCTTGCAGTGGACTGACGAACATCTCCTTCAAGCTGTCGCCAGGGGATAAAGTAATTTCAGTGCAAGCTGTCCGCAAACGCTCCGAGAAGGAGATTGATCTTGAGCACTGCCAGATCATTGATGCTTATGATAGCGAAGGAGTTATCTTCGAGCAGCCCGATGATGGGGAGTGGTCTGTGCTCGTTTTTATAGACACCTTCTCTAAGGGGACAATACGGGGGATTCACGAGGGACAAGATGACAGAGAGGCTGACGCACCGCTTGCTGCGGATCTGTTAAATGGTGATGCGGTACAGACCTTCATTACACTTACGCATGAGGCCTATTACCGGAAGCTTAAGAGACATTTTGGCAAAACGGTTATCGCGATGTTTACAGATGAGCCTGATTTGCTCGGACGTAATCATATCAAAGGATTGAAGCCATGGACAACTGGGTTTATTGATAATTACAAGGCAGGAGGCAATGAGGAAAAGGAGCTTGGAGCCCTCTGGTTCGAAGCCGGAACACGAACAACCGCGATTCGCAGAAACTACGAAACATCCGTACATCACCGATTAGCAGCAAGCTACTATAGGCCGCTGTATGAATGGTGCGAGGAACATGGAATTGCGCTAACCGGACATCCGGCAGCAAGTGATGATATCGGAGCTCAAGCGTGGTTTCATATACCGGGGCAGGATGTAGTGTGGCGGTATATTGCACCTGAGGCTGGGAAAGCGGTAGATGGCGTGCATAGTACTATGGGCAAATGCGCATCGGATGCTGCTCGTCATAGAGGACGGCGGCGCGTTATTAATGAATGCTTCGGGGTTTGCGGCAAAGAGAGCGGTTGGTCGCTAAGGGCCGACGAGATGAAATGGTATTTGGATTGGCTGTTTGTCAGGGGAACGAATATGATCTCTCCCCATGCATTTTATTATTCCATCCGTGATTCTCGGCGGGATGAGCGTCCTCCTGATGTTGGACCCAATAACATATGGTGGTCGGAATACGAGCAGTTTGCCCGTTATATTAAGCGGATGAGCTGGTTAATGACGGATAGTGTCAATCAAACGGAGCTCGCTGTGCTGGCGGGTCCAACCTCGCTGCCCTGGAAATCGGTTAAACCGCTTTTCGAACAGCAGATTGAATTTAATTATCTCGAAACAGAGCTGCTGTCCTCATGTACTTTTACAGATAACGGAAGAATTAGTATTGGGAAGCAGCAGTATAAAGCTGTATTAATAGAAGACAGTGGCATTCTCGGAGCCAAAGAGGCTCATTTACTGAGCAGCTTTGTTGAACGCGGCGGCTTCGTTATAGAAGCGGCAGCAAAGGATGAAGACGAACCTATGTCCATCGCCGGAGCGAAGGGAAATGAACGGAAGCTTTACCGTCTGGACGAAACGGAGAAGCTGCCTGCTCTATTGAATGGAATGATTACGAGAGATATGGTGATTACTCCTGCATGCAGCTCGGTTCGAATCAGCCATGTTGTGAAGGATGGAGTACACTTCTATGTGCTTGTTAACGAAGGTGAAGAGGCTTTTCAAGGAGCTGTGCATACACCCCTCTCAGGAAAAGCAGAGCTTTGGTACCCTTGGTCGGGAGCTATTCGAGCGGCAGCCTCTTTTAGAAACAATGCTGGAGAGGGTATCGGGATAGAACTGACGCTGCAGCGTCGAGAATGCTTGTGGCTCGTTATTGATACCTCTTTGCAAGGTGAGGAGAGAGCTGGATTGGAACAAGAAGTGGTGGAGCTCCTTGATTTATCCGTCGGGTGGCAAGCTGAAGGAGATTTCGGTAGTCAGCAATTGACGCAGCTTGGCTCATGGACGGAGTGGGAGGGGCTAGGGCTGCAGCAAATGTCAGGTACTGTGTTATATGAGAAACGATTTAAGCTTTCCGAAGCGGCAGCAGATGATTTCGAATCGATTGAATTGAGTCTGGGAGATGCTCATGAGCTTGTACGGGTATCGCTTAACGGTCAAGAAGCTGGCGTGAGAATGTGGAAGCCTTATGTTTTTAAGGTTAATGAGGCGCTTGCATCAGGAGTTGGGGAGCATATACTACAAATTGAGGTTACTAACAGCTTGGCAAACCGTTATGACGGTATGTCCCATCTATCCGGTTTGTTGGGTCCTGTGAAGCTTTCAGGGCTTCGAAGCAAGATGATTGGAAAGGATACCGTCAAGTAGGTTTGCTATATTAAACCCTCGATTTCCATCGCTGAAAGGTATACTTCTTGACCATTTTACGGTATAAATTGGATGTAGGCCTTAGCATGTACCTGCTGGGGCCGCCAATTCGGAAATTGGGGGACAATTGCTATGAGAGTGGATGCGCATCAGCATTTTTGGAAATTGGAGCGAGGCGACTATGGCTGGATTTCGCCTGATATGAAGGCTATATACAAAGATTTTGGTCCGGCGGATTTAGCTGATCATTTGGACAAGAACGGGTTGGATAAATCGATTGTAGTCCAAGCTGCGCCGACCTTGCAGGATACAGAATTTATGCTTGAATTGGCAGAACATAACGAATCGATAGCTGGTGTTGTAGGTTGGCTGGACCTCCATAGTCCCAATTACCGTGAGCAGTACCAGTTGTTTAAGCAGCATCCTTCTTTTGCCGGTATTCGCGTCATGATACAAGCCATGGAAGACGCAGACGAGGTTCTGCAGCCTTCTATTGTAGAAGCTCTAAGGTACTTTGCCGAGGAGGGATTTCCGGTTGATCTTCTGATGCTTTCACATCAACTGCCGTCTGTGCTGAAGCTGCTGAAGGCGGTGCCGAATCTGCATGGTGTTATCGATCATATAGCGAAGCCGCAAATCATGGAAGGGCAATGGGAGCCATGGGCAACCCAAATGGTAGAGATAGCTTCGTACCGTAACATCTACTGCAAGCTGTCGGGAATGGTGACGGAAGCGGACCATCAGCATTGGAAGCCGGAACAAATCACACCATACATCCAACACATTGTGCGTATTTTCGGAACTGACCGCGTTATGTTCGGAAGCGACTGGCCGGTATGTCTGTTAGCTGCAAGCTATGATCAGGTGGTTGAGGTGCTGGAGCAAGGGCTGCCTGAAGCGATAAGCGAGCAGGATAAGGAAGCGTTGTTCGGTGGCAATGCACTTCGGTTTTACCGTCTGGAGCATTTGAGTTAAGGAGAATTGGAGGTTTCAAGAGTTTGTGAGGCCGTCCCAAAAGGGTATCAGTGAATGATCAGTCCCAAATTATGTACAAAGACGCCTCCAAAACCACCATGTAAGCAGAAATGGAAGCGTCTTTTTTGTAGGGAAATTCCCCTCAGAGTGGGGGTTCGAAAATCCAAAAATGAATCCGGCAGCTTTTTGGATGTTGCTTAAGTGATGGAGCGAGAAGCGATGTTCAAAGGTTGCTTTCAATCTGGAGGAGACCATGATTTGTCGGGGCCGCTGCGGAAGGAAAGAAAATAGATGGAAATTGTAACGCTAATCCAGCGTGGATATCGCCTGAAATCAATCTAACTGGAAAAACTAACTCTAATATAGGTGAAATGGTGGATATCAGGACGGTGTAAAATTGTTTGTGTACCACAATTTGGAGCCTAGTCAGGCAACAAAAAAGTAGGGTATTCTCGGGATTAGTGAAGTCACCAAGAAAGGAACCCTACTCATGGCAACTATACACGAAACAA